>NZ_BAAAON010000001.1:0-184205 GCF_039530425.1 Arthrobacter parietis
CACTTATCCGCGCTGCTCACGCGGCGGCCGTCGATGAAGGTCTTTACACCGGGCAGATCCGACGGCGTCAGGTTCGCGTACTCCGCGTGGTTCGCCTGCACGACCGCGGCGTCCACCGGCTCGCCGACATGGTACGCATCAAACCCAAGGGAGGAGAGCTCCTCATCGGTATACATCGGATCGTGAACCAGCACCTTCGCGCCGCGCTCCTTCAGCGCCTCCACCGTCGCGAAAACGCCTGAGAAGGCGGTCTCCTTCACTTCACCGCGGTAGGCAGCGCCCAGCACGACGACGGTCGCACCGCCCAGATCCCCATGGGCGCCTTCCAGCAGCCCGACGGTGTACTCCGGCATGCCTGCATTGGCTTCGCGGGCGGCCCGTACAACCGTCGCCGACGGATCATTCCACAGATACAGACGCGGATAGACAGGAATGCAGTGGCCACCGACAGCGATGCCCGGCTGATGGATGTGGCTGTAGGGCTGTGAGTTGGATGCCTCGATGACCTGATAGATGTCTATTCCGGCGGTCGCGGCGAAGCGGGCGAACTGATTCGCCAGGCCGATATTCACGTCGCGATAAGTCGTTTCAGCGAGTTTGGCCAGCTCAGACGCTTCGGCTGATCCGAGGTCCCAGACGCCGTTGCCGCGAACAAGGTCGGGACGGTCATCGAAATCGAGGACTGCCTCGTAGAACTCAACGGCTTTTTTGGCGCCGTCGTCGGAGAGCCCACCGACCAGCTTGGGATATTTGCGGAGATCTTCGAAGACACGTCCGGTCAGTACACGCTCCGGTGAGAACACCAGATGGAAGTCCTTGCCTTCGACAAGACCGGAGCCCTCCTCCAGCATCGGCTTCCATCGGGTGCGGGTGGTGCCCACCGGGAGGGTTGTCTCATAGGAGACGAGTGTGCCCGGTGTGAGGTGCTTGGCCAGCTCGGCCGTGGCCCCATCCATCCAGCCGAAGTCAGGGTTGGCATCGGCATCAACAAACAAGGGCACCACCAGAACGACGGCATCAGCGCCAGGAACGGCATGCCCGTAGTCCGTTGTGGCCCTGAGCTTGCCCGCTGGCACCAGCTCGGACAGCTTCTCCTGCAGGTGCGCTTCACCCGGGAACGGCTCAACCGCGTTATTGATCGACTCTACAACCTGCGCATTGACGTCCACGCCCACGACCTCGTGGCCCTTCGACGCGAACTGGACTGCCAGCGGCAGACCGATCTTCCCAAGGGCAATGACAGCAATTTTCACGGCGAAGTAGACCTTTTCTGTATAGCTTGTGCGCGACCCAGCGATTCAGGAACCAAGACTATCGGATCAGTCGCGGATATCTTCCCAGCCGGTCGCCTGGCGGAACATGTCACTGAACACGGGATACATGGATTCCACGTAAGTCTCGGTGAGATGGTTGTCGTCGATATAAACGTGCATGTTGCCAACAATCGGATCACACGAGAACTCCGAACAAATCAGGTCCGTGGCATCGAGCAGGACGGTTTCAGGCGCTATGTTCAGTATCGCGTCGAACGGCGCCCGAGTGGTCAACGTCTCGCTTCGGGCTTGGCCGCATTCAGCGATGCCCCCGCTCTCCTCCAGACACGACATCATATTGAAGGAGTATCGAGGGTTATCGCGGATGCCGATCACCTCAATGCCCTGTCCCTGTAACTGACGTGACGCAGCAGGAAACCCCGGGACTACGGTGTCCTCTGCCGTATCGGGGTGAGCATCCGTGACAACGGTGAAAATTGCGTCCGGCGCCAGATTCTCAATGTAGCTGAGCGCGGCCCGGTTGAAGTCCTGGCATCCAGCTTCCTGTGATGGAAGTGGGACACCGAAGTCGCATCCGCCGTACAGCAGTGCAACGAGCGTCCAGTTGTTCTCAGCCGCGAGCGGGCGCATCACACCGAGCCACTGTTCAGCATGTGAATCACCGACCACCACCACAGTTCGATCACTGACAGATGGATCGATCCCGTTGTCGCTGCAGTGCCCGTTCAGCACCTCCTCAGCCGGCGCAAGTGCCGCGTCGCTGCATCGAGCCGCCAGCGAGGCCCATTCGCCATTGATAGTGGCGGCTGAGGGGACAATCGGCGCTTCATAGCTGGAGCGGGATTCAACTATTCCTGCCAGCACCCTGGCACCCGGGTTGTCCGAGACCGTCTGAGCATTCGCGCGGTCGGTTTGAACCTTCAGCCCGAACTGCCAGCCTGAAAGAGGGACAGCAACAGTCAGACAGCAGACTGTGACGGCGATCGCCGCGACTCGACGGGTCACGGGCAGCCGGTGCCGTACGGGGTTCTCAATGAAGCGAGTCGTCAGATATGCGAGCACGAGTGACAGGGCGATGATTGCCGCTCCCGACAGCGGACCTGCCTCTGATCGATCCCGGAAGGTTAGATAGATGACCAGGATGGGCCAGTGCCACAGGTAGAGCGCATAGGAGATATCTCCAAGTCGAACGAGCGGTTTCCAGCTCAGCATGGCGTCAACACCAAAGCGACTACCTGAGTTTCCGGCGACCATGATCGTGCCGGCGGCGAGGAGCGGCCATAGGGCTACGAACCCCGGAAATTCCCTTTCGACATCAAGAAGGAAACCGCCGCTCAATACTGCTGCCAGAGCGACCCAACCGGCGATTATCCGCGCCACACGGGGAATGGAAACATACGGCAGAATCAGCGCAAGCAGTGTCCCCAGAGCGAACTCCCAGAGCCTCGCTCGAGTGTCGAAATACGCATACGACTGGTTCGTGTAGGTCTGGGCCACCGAATAGGCCAGTGACGCACAAAAAATCGCCCCGAAGATGATGCCCGCAACGGGCCGGAAACGCAGGTGCGCCACTCTCGCCAACACGGCACTCACCGCAAAGAGCAACGGCCAAAGGAGAAACACCTGTCCCTGGACAGACAGGGACCAGAAATGTTGCAGCGGGCTGGCCAGGCCCTCATCGGCCGCGTAATAATCTACGGACCTCTCGGCTAGCAGCCAGTTCTGCACATAGAAAAGCGATGCCCAGGTCTGATCAAAGATTTCCTGCCATCGGGACTCGGGAACGAAGAGATACGTAGCCGCCAGAGTTGCGAGGAGCACAAATACAACGGCTGGCAGCAGCCGCTTGAAGAGCTGCAACCAGTATTGAGCCAAACCAAATGCGCTACCCTGCTCGGCCTTGCGAATGAAAGTCAGAGTAAGCAGGAACGACGAAATCAGCAGGAAGACGTCCACACCGCCGGACACCCGATCGAACCAGATGTGGTAAACGACGACCATGAGAACGGCGAGCGCGCGCAACCCTTGAATTTCAGGTCTGTAGGACGACTTCGCAGGACTGACGGGTGCGGTAGAGCTCATACCGGCTACCGCCACACTTGTCACCAAAGTTTCTCCAGTTATCGCTCGCCGTTCGCCTCTCTCGCAGAAGGCCCGACGAAATACTTTACTTCGTCTCGTCCATCTCGCCGGCACACGGGCGCTGGTGCACCGAGAACCTTATCCACAGATCTGAATTGACCCACCAAACAAGGCTATTGGAGCCCCTAGGCTCACATTATGGATCTGCACGTCACGCTCGCCGCAGGTCCCGGCGTGCAGCTGCCAGGAGGCGAACCCACAGAAGAATTGGTCATCACGAAGGCACACCTCGCGAGCGGCAGCCAGCTCCACGAACAGCTCTCCGAACGGACCGGTGCCAAAAACCTCCTCATCGAAGGGAGGCCACTCGCCGAGCTGCAGCCGGGCGTACCACCCTTCACCTCCGGAGCGGTGATCGTCGCTGCTACGGGCGCTCACCCGAGCATGCCGCCGTCCTCTCCCGGAAGTCTGCTCTTTCTGGTGCGGTCCGGGCCCGACGCCGGCAAGGCCATACCGCTCTCGCGCGGCGTCTACACGATCGGTCGAAGCGCTGCAGACATCACCATCCACGACCCCGGCCTCTCCCGCCTCCACGCAGTGCTCACGGTCACCAATGACGCCCTGACCCTCCGAGACCGCCAGTCGTCGAACGGCGTCTGGGTAGACGGCACCAGAGCCGAACGAATCCCGATCACCACTGACTCCGACATCCGCCTCGGAGCCAGTCGCTGCGCCGTCGTGCTCGCACATACCGCGGATGCCCCGCTACTTGCCGAGGACCTCACCGAGCCCTGCGGAGTCAGCGCTCCCCCGCCGCCGGAGAGCAGCCGGCTCCTGATCATCACTGCCTTCCTACCCCTCGTGCTCGGGATCGTGCTCGCCGTAACCACCGGTATGTGGTTCTTCCTGGCGTTCAGCGCGCTCTCCGCCGCCACCGGAATGGTTCCGCTCATCACCGGACGAAAGAAACGCCGCGCGTTCGCCAATGCAGTCACCGCCGCAGTGTCCAAAGACAGTGCACGACGACGACGCGCAGCACTGGACGCGGGCGCCCTCACCCTCGCCGCCCTCCGTCCGCAAACGACCCCTTCCGGCGCTCCATCAACGTTGAGCACCGGCCGACGCTATCTGAGACTGGGCATGGCCGAGCAGCCTGCCAATGTTCAACCCAAACCCGAGCCGGCGGATTGGCATCCGCCCGTGATTCCCGACGCACCGGTGTTGGTCCCATTCGTTGAACCGGGCGGCGAGGAACCCCTCAATCTGGACATCCGTGGTCCGCAGCACATCCTTCCCAACGTCGCCCGCCTCCTCATCCTGCAGCTCTCCGCCCTTTCCGAAGCCGGAGAAATCCTCTGTTTCGGTGCAGCCGCGGATCTTCCGTCTGCAGCCCGGTTTCTGCCACGGGTCACCCTCGTCGCAGATCGCACACGGTTCGCACATCTCGCTGCTTCCGGCAGGCACCCCACCGTCCTGCTCTTCGGCACCGGTCCGGTTACAGAGATGAAAGGTGTTCGCGTTTACCGTTTCTCCACCTCCAACTGCGAGGAGATGGGTCCCTGGGCTATCGACTACTTCCCTCCCAACCCTCTGCTCACAACCCCCGACGGCACTGTCCGTTTCCAACCCGACTTCGTGCGATCGGATACGTTCGAGGTGCTGGCCCGGGCAATCGGAACTCGCGCCTCCCCACAAGTGGCGGGAAGTACCGAGGCACCAGTCCCGGAGGCCGTCGCACTCCCGGATCTGATCCCGTGCGGCAGCGAGACCATTGCAGAACGGTGGCGTGTTCCCGCGGACTACGGTCATCTGACCACGGCTATCGGATCATCGGCGGCGGGGCCTCTGACCTTCGATCTGGTGACCGAGGGTCCGCACATGCTCATCGCGGGCACGACAGGTTCCGGCAAATCACAGTTTCTGCGAACACTGATCCTCGGCCTCGCGCTGAACCACTCCCCCGCAGACCTGAACTTTCTTTTCATCGACTTCAAGGGAGGCTCCGGTCTCGGCGCGCTTGCAGCCCTGCCGCACGTCACCGGCATGCTCACCGACCTGTCTGCGGCGGCCGTCTCGCGCGCGCTCGTCTCACTCAAAGCCGAGGTCAAACGGCGGGAGGCGCTCTTCGCAGACGCCGGCGCCGCCGATTACGTTGAATACCGCGATCGCACCCCTACGCCGCTTCCCCGCCTGATCATCGTGATCGACGAATTCCGGATGCTTAGTGACGAAGTTCCCGGTTCCGTCCATGAACTGATGCGGATTGCAACCCTTGGACGATCGCTGGGAATGCATCTCGTCCTTGCAACTCAGCGTCCACAGGGCGCGATCACGTCCGACATCCGCGCGAATATCACTGCAAGCGTTGCCCTACGAGTTCAATCAGCGATGGAGTCCCAGGACGTGCTTGAGTCAGCTGTCGCGTCCGCCCTACCGGTAAACCTGCCCGGACGTGGATTCCTGCGCGTCGCCTCCGGGCAGCCCATCGAATTTCAGACTGCGACGACGACGACGCCCGGCACTGACGCCCTGGCACCGTGCATCATGACCTTGGCTTCTTTCCTGGCCAGTAGTTCCGACGCAGACAATTCCTTCAATAGGGAGAGAAACCAGGCAAACGAAAGACTGCACGGCACGGCGGATAGCCTTCCGGCTCTGGTCGCCTCCGCTATCAACGCAGCGCGGAACCTACCGCTACCGCCGCTGCGTGCACCCGTGCGTGCACCGCTCCCCGCTACGATCACGCATTCCATTGCGGTCCCGCCCGACATGCTCCAACTCGGTCTGCTGGACATTCCGGAGAAGCAGGAACAACGTCCGCTCGTGTGGCATCCCGCACACCACTCGCATCTTGCACTTGTGGGTTCGTCCGGCAGCGGGCTGGCCAGAGTCCTTTCACATGTGTCGGCCGAGCACCTCCGCACACAGCCAGACGGGCACCTGTACCTGCTCGACGGCGACTCAAGCCTGCGCGTGGTCAGCGACGCTCCACAGATCGGTGCTTGGGTAACGTCCACTGAAGTCAAACGGGCCACGCGCGTTCTGGAGCGGATCGCCGAACTCCTCGCCGACCGTCTCAACGGGGCTCCAGGACTTGCTGAGACCGCTCCGCACATCACCGTCTTCATTACGGGCTGGGGCCGATGGGCCACCGCTTTTCGATCCAGCCGGTTTGCTAAGGCCGAAGATGCACTGCAGGACATCGTGCGGGATGGCGAGGCCGCTGGAATCACACTCGTCATTTCGGGAGAGCGGGAACTCATTGCCAGCCGGTTCTTCTCCATGCTGACCAACCGCCTCTACCTTCCGCTCGGCGCCAGTTCCGAGACGCTACTGAGTTGGCCGAAGCTTCCTGCCCTTGATCCGATCCCGGGCCGCGCGTTCGTCCAGGGCCGTATCAGTGCCGAGGCTGACGCCGTGGCGCAGCTTCTCATGGATTCCGGACCCGTATGTGACGTGCAACCCGCACAGCAACCCTTCCCGGTTGCGGCGCTTCCGCGCACCGTGACCAGTGCTGAACTTGAACCAGGGTCGAGAGGCCCGCGGTCCATCCGGCTGCCGGTAGGTAAAGGCGGCGACAACCTGGCTACTGTACAGCTGGAAATTCCACCACGGACCGCCGCGCTCGTCGTGGGGTCCAGCGGAACGGGTAAATCGCAAACGCTGGACGTCATCGAGCATCTGGCCCCTCCGTCAATCAACTGCCTGCGGCCCGGCACGAAGGAAGACGGCGCGACCTTCTGGAAGCGGGTCACCATCACCGGGGCCGGCGAGGACAATCTCTTACTCGTCGACGACGCCGACCTGCTGCCGCGCGATGTCCATCAACAACTGGCCGGGCTCCTGCTGAGCGGAGCGCGGGCGGTTTTTGCTTCCTCGCCCTCGCCCACTGTTTCGACCAGCCCCGCTCTGGCTGGCCTTCGGAGCAATCCGCTGGGAATTGTTCTCGGCCCCCGGTCCCCCAGTGACGGTGATGCCTTCGGACTGCGCGTGGACGTTGACGGCATGGCGCCGGCTGGACGGGGGATTCTGGTGAATTCGAACGGGTTGATGGAGCTCCAGATCGCGAAATGCGTTACGGGCAGGAAGCCACAGGGACCTGCCTGACAGCGCCCGTCACAACGTCGGTGTGCCATCACTGGTAGCGGTGGTGAAGGCCACCACCGAGCGGGTGAAGAGCTGATGCACGACTACCACCGCGGGAACCAGAAGCAAAAGACCTACCCAAAGAATTCCACCGGTCAGCGTGGGTACTGCCACAACGATCACGAAGAACTGAAACACGAGGGCCGCTGATCGTGTCCACCGGTAACCGCGGAAGAGGAAATGGGCCACGGTGAGGAGCCACCCTGCAAAGAGAAGCAACAGCACCAGCATGAATATTGCACCGCCCAGCGAGGTGGGCGTACTGGTCATAAGGCCGAAAGCGAACCACCCGGCGACGGCGAGAAGAGCGGCCGCTTCGCAGAGCAGGATTGCCGCGATGATAGTCACGCCCACCGGCCGGGCTATTCCATCGTGCTGAGGCAGAGGTACGGGTCTTGACACAGTCGCACCCTACCGGACATAGTCGATCACAGCTACGACTGCTTTGCCTGATGTCAACTGTGTGACGCATCCCTCATGGTTTGAGGCAATTACCTTCTGGCTACCCCTTGTTTGCGTCTTCGTAACGTGACAGCCTTAATGAAGGAAAATGCGGGGGCCGTAGTGGCCCCCTTTACTATGACACCCCTCGTGAATGTTTTCACAAACCTAGCGAGTCGTAAGGAGAAAGTGATCAGCATGGACTGGCGTAGCCGCGCTGCCTGCCTAGACAAAGACCCGGAACTGTTCTTCCCGGTCGGCAACACAGGGCCCGCCCTGCTTCAGATCGAAGAAGCGAAGAGCGTTTGCCGCCGTTGCCAGGTCATCGATACCTGTCTCCAATGGGCAATAGAATCCGGTCAGGACGCCGGAGTATGGGGCGGTCTGAGCGAAGATGAGCGCCGCGCGCTCAAACGCCGGGCTGCCCGCGCACGTCGCGCCTCCTGAGAAACCGGCGCTGATAATTTCGCGCTCAACAGACGAAGGAAAGGGAGGGCATCCGGCGGATGCCCTCCCTTTCCTTCAGTCTGCGGTGCCTCTGTTCGTGAGCCGACCGTCAGTTCCTCTGCGGAGTGGGCGCGGAAGCTCCCGTTTTCCGACGCGCTCCCGGGACGCCCATTTCAATGGTCACGACCGTGCCTCCTCCCTCACGGGAGGTCCATTCAATCGTTCCGTCGAGTTCGCTCATCACCAGCGTCCGAACGATCTGCAGCCCCAGCCCCTCGCTGTACCCTTCGGAGGGCAGCCCGGCGCCGTCGTCCATAATCGACACAGTGAGCATCTCGCCGTCGTCGCCCACGCTTCGGTTGGCTTTCAGCCACACCGTACCCGGTTGGTCCGCCAGCCCATGTTCGACGGCGTTCGTCACCAGCTCGTTGATGACCAGCGCGAGCGGGGTAGCGAAGTCGCTGGGTAGCTCGCCGAACTTGCCTTCCCGCTCAGTACGCACCGCCTGGTTGGGCGACGCTACTTCAGCGGACAGACGGAACTGGCGCGCGATGAGTTCGTCAAAGTCCACGCTCTGGGAGAGACCCTGCGATAGCGTCTCGTGCACCAGCGCAATGGTGGCGACTCGGCGCATCGCCTGTTCGAGGCCCTGCTTTGCCTCATCGCTCACCATCCGACGCGACTGCATTCTCAGGAGCGCCGCTACCGTTTGCAGATTATTCTTCACTCGATGGTGAATCTCTCGGATGGTGGCGTCCTTCGACACCAGCTCCATTTCGCGGCGTCTGAGTTCTGACACATCGCGGCAGAGCACAAGGGCGCCGAAACGCTCCTTTTCGTCACGCAGCGGAATTGCACGCAGGGACAGGCTTACGCCCTTTGATTCGATTTCAGTCCGCCAGGGCATCTTTCCAGTCAGCACCAGGGGAAGCGTCTCGTCGACCACCCGCCGGTCCGTCAACAGGGATGTGACAATTTCGGCAAGCGGGCGGCCTTCGAGTGTTTCAACGTCACCCAGCCGGCGGAATGCCGAGACACCGTTCGGGCTGGCGTACTGCACCACGCCGTCGACATCGAGCCGGATCAGTCCATCGCCCACACGTGGAGCACCACGCCTCGACCCCGTGGGCGTAGCAAAATCGGGCCATAGGCCAAGGGTTGCCATGTGCAGCAGATCATACGCGCACTGGCGGTAGGTCAGCTCCAATCGGGATGGCATGCGTGAACTCGACAGGTCCATGTGGGAGGTTACGACGGCGAGTGTTCTCCCGTTGCGCACCATCGGAACTGCTTCGACACGCATCGCCATTTCCGTGGTCCAGTTCGTTTCCCCGGAACGCTCGATCTGCTGGCTCTCCCAGGCTTTGTCAACCAATGGCTTCAGATCAGCACGAATTTGTTCACCGACGAAGTCGCTATGGAACACTGTGTGCGACGTTGACGGACGCACATGCGCCAAGGCAACGTAGCCGCCGTCGTGCAGGGGAAACCACAGTGCAAGGTCAGCGAACGCGAGGTCGGCAACCATCTGCCAGTCCCCCACCAACAGGTGCAGCCACTCAGCATCACCCGGCGCGAAACCCGAGTGTTCCCGGATCGGGTCGGTGAAGATTGCCACCTATGTCTCCCTTACTGCCGCACTATTGAACGCAGCAAGCGTAGTGCAACTGAGAGGGATGCCATGTCATCGCGTTCAAGCTGATTCACCTCGGCGAACATCTTCTTTGCCCGGTCGAGGTGCTCAGCATTGAGGTTCTCCCACTCCTGGAGCCTGCTGGACGCGTCTGACGATCCGAGATGCGATGAGCTGTTCATGACTGACACGGTCATCTCAGAGACAGTCGAGTAGAGATCATCGCGGAGCGCAGCGCGAGCGAGCGCCTGCCAGCGGTCCTCCCTGGGCAATGAAGTGATGCGCTCAAGCAGGTTATCCACATTGAAGCGGTCGTAAATGGCGTAGTAGACCTCGGCGATGCGCTCGACCGGCTCATCGACGCGACGCGAGATGAGCGCAACGTCCAGCAGGCCGAATGACTCGAATTGCTCCGCCCAGTGCTGCGCAATCGAATCGGGCAGTCCCCACTCCTCAGCGCGCTGGAACCAGCTGCGCACCCGTTCCAGGTCCCCGCCACGCACGTAGTTGACGAGCTTGGTGCGCAGCGGATCGAGCAGCGGCTTGAAGGCAGTGATATCTTCTTCCACTGTTGTGCCACGGCCAACGTGGTTGACGAACCACCGCACAGCCCGGTCAAGCAACCTGCGCACATCGAGGTGGACCGTGGTCCAGTGCTCAGTCGGAAAGCTTGGAGGAAGCTCCGAAAGAGCTTCGACGATGTGGTCCAGTTCGTAGATCTCCCGCAGTGCAACGAAGGCACGTGCGACGACGGACTCGTTCACCGATGTTTCTTCCATCACGCGGAAAACAAAGGTGATTCCGCCCATATTGACCATGTCGTTCGCGATGACGGTCGAAATGATCTCGCGGCGCAGCGGATGGGTGTCCAGCTCCTCGTCGAACCGTTCGACCACCTGCCTGGGGAAATAACGCCGCAAAGTTCCCTTGAACCAGGGATCATCAGCGAGATCGCTCCGGGTCAGCGCCTTGGTCAGCTCAATCTTGGCGTAGGCGGCGAGGACCGACAACTCCGGCGCGGTAAGGCCTTGTCCGCTTTCTACCCGTGAACTGAGCTCGACCGTGGTGGGAAGAGCTTCCAGTTCCCGGTTGAGATCTGCATGGGACTCCAGCCAGTCCATCAAGCGCTCGAAGCTCGGGCTCCATTCCAGTACCCGCTGGCGGTCGTTGAGAAGCAGCACGTTCTGGTCGATGTTGTCCTGAAGAACGAGTTCGGCCACTTCCTCAGTCATCGAGTGCAGGAATTCTGTGCGCTCCTCCTCGCCGAGGCGACCCATGCGTACCATCCGGTCAACGAATATCTTGATGTTGACCTCGTGGTCAGAACAATCCACGCCTGCTGAGTTGTCGATTGCGTCGGTATTCAGGATTACTCCCTTCAGCGCCGCCTCGATGCGTCCGCGCTGGGTCATTCCGAGGTTTCCGCCCTCGCCGACCACGCGTGCACGCAGCTGGTTCCCGTCGACCCTGATGGCATCATTTGCCTTGTCGCCTACATCTGCGTGTGACTCGGTGGAGGCTTTTACGTAGGTGCCGATACCGCCGTTGTACAGAAGGTCAACCGGAGCGCTGAGGATGGCACGGAGAAGTTCCGGCGGACTCATGCTCGTCACCGAGGGATCAAGACCGAGTGCCTCGCGGACCTGCGCCGAAACCGGTATGGATTTCACGTGACGCGCGTATACACCGCCGCCCTCACTGATCAGCTCCGGGTTGTAATCGGCCCAACTGGACCGCGGAAGTTCAAAGAGCCGCTTGCGCTCGTCGAACGATCTCGATGCGTCGGGGTTGGGGTCCAGAAAAATATGGCGATGATCGAAAGCCGCTACGAGGCGGATGTGCGTCGAGAGCAACATTCCGTTACCGAAGACGTCTCCGCTCATGTCACCGACACCGGCCACTGTGAACTCTTCGGATTGTGTGTCCACCCCGAACTCGCTGAAGTGTCGCTTTACCGATTCCCACGCCCCGCGGGCTGTTATGCCCATTGCCTTGTGGTCATACCCAACGGAACCACCCGATGCGAAGGCATCGCCCAGCCAGAAGCCGTATTCAGCGGAAAGCTCGTTGGCGATGTCTGAGAAGGAAGCTGTCCCCTTATCCGCGGCCACCACAAGATAGCTGTCGTCGCCATCATGCCGGACCACCCTTTCGGGTGGAACAACCTGCTCGCCGTCCTCTGTAGTCACGAGGTTATCTGTGATGTCGAGGAGGGCGCGGATGAACGTGCGGTAGCTTGCCTGGCCCTCTGCCATCCACGCTGCGCGATCCTGTGCGGGATCAGGCAACTGCTTGGCGTAGAAACCACCCTTCGCACCAGTCGGAACGATCACAGCATTCTTCACCGTTTGGGCCTTTACAAGGCCGAGAATCTCTGTGCGGAAGTCTTCGCGCCTATCGGACCAACGCAGTCCACCCCGCGCAATGTCCCCGAAACGTAGGTGAACGCCTTCGACCTGAGGTGAGTACACCCAGATTTCAAACTTCGGGCGCGGATGCGGAGCTCCCTCGATGGCAGCAGTGTTCAGCTTGTAGCTGATGTGGTGCTGGTCCTGGAAGTAGTTTGTGCGCAGTGTCGCTTCGATGACGTTGGCGAAGGTGCGAAGCACCCGGTCAGCGTCAAGAGTGGGAACCTGCTCCAGGTCAGAGTCCAACTCGCGACGCACGCGAGCCGTCGTTTCTTCGCGCTGTCCGGAACTGAGGTCGGGATCGAAGCGTCCCTCGAAGAGCGCAATCAGCTTGCGCGTTACCCCGGGGTTGGCCAGCAGAGTGTCGCTGATGAACCCGTATGAGTTCATGTTGCCCATTTGCCGCATGTACTTCGCATAACTGCGAAGAATGGCTACCTGCCGCCAGCGTAGGTTTTCCTTCAGGACGAGTCGATCGAATGAATCGGATTCACTGGCATTAGCCATGGCGGCGGCGAATGCCTCCTCCAACAGTTCACCCGTACCTGTTGGATCAATTCCCTGCGGGTAACGCAAGCCGAGGTCGTAGAGGAAGAAGTCCCGGCCGTCGGAACGTTCAATCTCGAAGGGACGCTCGTCGAGCACCTCCAGACCGAGATTGTGCAGGAACGGCAAGATCTGACTGAGGCTTTTCGGCTCGGTGAGATATAACTTGAGCCGCGCGTCCTCTTCCAGATGCTCGCCTGCACCTGATGGAACGTAGACATGCATGATCGGACCGGCTGTATCCATCCGGTCATAGGCGGCGAACCGTTCGATGTCCTCGAGCGCGTCCTCCACTTCGTAATCAACACGATAAGCAGCCGGGAACGCCTCAGCCCACAGGCGTGAGAATCGATCTGCATCCCGGCGGTTGAACCGGGTCCGTGCCACTTCATCGATGCCCTCGGACCAGGAACGGGCAGCCATCACGAGGCGCTGCTCAAGCTCGGCAACCTCAACGTGGGCTACTTCGGCACCCTTGGGAAGCCGGATGCGGAAGAACAGACGCGCGAGGGCGGATTCACTCATCCGCGCCTCGTAATCGATGGACTCGGCCTTGAATGTACGCCGCAGCTCATCCTCGATGCGCAGCCGAACGCTGGTTGTGTAGCGATCCCGAGGGAGGTATACCAGTGCGGACATGAACCGTCCATAGGTATCCGGGCGGAGGAACAGCCTTGTACGGCGCCTCTCCTGCAGCCTCAGGATGCCCATGGCCGTCGTGACGAGGTCATCGACATCAACCTGGAACAGCTCATCCCGCGGGTACGTCTCGAGAATGGACAGCAGGTCCTTACCGGAATGCGAGTCCGAAGGGAACCCGCAACGGTGTAACACTTCATTCACTTTGTCCCGGACGATAGGAACGCTGCGAACGGATCCGGTGTAGGCGCTCGTGGCGAACAATCCGATAAACCGCCGCTCACCGGATACGTTGCCCTGGCTGTCGAACCGCTTGATGCCGATGTAGTCGAGGTAAGCCGCGCGGTGTACCGTCGAGCGTGAATTGGCCTTGGTAATGACGAGCGGCTGCTTCTCACGGGCTTTGGCGCGGCCAGCCTGCGTCAGATGCTGGACGGGCCGGCCATCGATCGGGTGACGCAGCAGGCCCAGCCCGCTGTCTTCACGGACGCGGAGAACGTCCTCACCATTTTCTGTCTCGAGGTCGTATTCCTTGTAGCCGAGGAACGTGAAATTCCCCCCGTCCAGCCACGCCAACAGCTCCTGCGCCTGCTCAAGACCTGGTATCCCGGCATCTGCCGGCACCTGCTGCAGCGTTGATGACACTTCGCGCAGCTTGCTGCGCATCGCCGCCCAGTCCTCAACTGCAGCGCGGACGTCCGTGAGGACGCGCTGCAGGCCTTCAATAATCTCTGCACGCCGCTTCTCGTCGCTGATTCGGCCGATCTCGACCGCGATCCAGGATTCGACGTGCGCACTGACGTCACTCTCGGCCACCAGATCGGCGAGGTTTGGAAGTGCCGCGGTATCTCCACTCGATGAACCTGCTGAGGACGGAACCCGTCGCAGCCGCATGAGCTCGTGGGATGACCGGTGACGCACCGTGACGAAAGTTGGGTGCACTACCAGCCGGATGGCCGCTTGCTGGCGCACCAGCTCCGCTGTCACGGAGTCGACGAGGAAAGGCATATCGTCAGTGACGATCATGACTATGCTCGCGTCGTCCTGGTCAAAGACCCCGACAAGCGCCTCACCCGTGGACCGGATTGCGGCCACCGAGCGGTGCTCAAGCGCCCGTTTGGTCAGCGCGTCCGGCGAATAGGTGCCGGCATCGTCATCCGCGAGGTGCTGGTAATAGTGCTGGATGAACTCGGTGAATGATGTGTCAGAGCTGGACTGTTCCGTGGTGCTGGATCCAGACGACATGAACCGCCTCCGTAACGAAATGAAAGGCCGCCCCTTCGCGACCCCCTTACTGTGGAAGCCTAACGCCGTTGCTGGAAAACTTCATTTCGTTGGAGGTTGGCCTAGTAGAGCCGCGCCGCCGTTGTTCAATCGGTGCATCAACCAGTGAGGCGATCGCCTGGCGAAGTGGTGAGGCTGCAGCCGCTTCCCGCAGCGTCGAACCCTTGAGAAGGGCGTCATCAGCAGCCTCGAAGTCGGCGGGCAGGAAAGTTGAAATAGGAACGGACGGACCAAAGCGTTCCCATGCCTCGCGAAGCTGTCGCTCGGGCGAACGGCCCACCGACGCTGCCCGTACTTTGTTGAACACGACCCGTGGCGTCAGTGTGGGCACCACTTCATCCAGCTCGGTCAACGCCCGCACAAGGCGGGGAACCCCAACCGAATCAGCGGATCCGATTGCATACACCTCGTCCGCCAGCTCAAGGCACCGCAGCGTCGCCCCGTTCCGGCGCGGGGCTAGGGTGTCGAAGCTCAATTCTTCATCCGCTTCGAGACCGAATGCACAGTCAATCACTATGAAATTGAACATCGAACGCGCAAGTGCCAGAACAAGGCCAAGCGCGGACGGTCTCACCTCCGCCCACCTATCAGCGCGGGTGACGCCGGTCAGGACAAAGAGTGCGTGCCCGTCGAGTGCCACTTTGGTGCAGATTCGCTCCAGCGCCGCTGCGTTGAGGACGCCCTGATCTGCAAGGCGACAGGCTTGGGCGATGCCCGCTGACTCATCCAGCAGTCCGAGGAACGCGGCAACGCTCGCGCCGTAGGTGTCGGCGTCGATGAGCAGGACGCGGGATCCTGTCGCAGCCAGTTCGGCTGCAACATTGACCGCTACCGTGGTGCGGCCCGGGGCACCGGTGGGGCCCCACGCAGCGAACACGATGCCGTTCCCATCTGGCTCGACTTCTTCGGACCGGGACGGCGCTTGGGGCGCCAGTGCACGTGAAGTATCCGCGAACGAACCGATCAGGCTTCCCGTGCGCTGTGATTCGAGATCCGCAACGGCGGCGGCAACCTCATCTGCCAGGACTACGGAGGGCGCAGAGGAGGCAAGATGCCGTACCCCGAGCGCACGCAGCCGTTCCCTTGCGTCGTCGTCGTCGGTCAAGGCAACGACGGCCACATCAGCGGTACGCAGGCGTTCCACCAGCGAGGCCGTGAGCTCTTCTGCATCGAAGGCGATGATTGCAGCCCGCGCGATCCCCGTCTGGCAAGCCGCAATCATGTCCGCGAATTCAGCGCAGCGCCGAACCACAGTGACTGGACCGCGAAGCTGTTCCAGACCGGGCACGCAGTCGCTGGCGGAACTTCCGAGCGTTACCACTGGGATACTCACTGCGCACCTGCATTAACGACGACGGCGATCCTCGCCTCATTGGACAGCGCATCAAGGAGCGCAGGAAGAGTCTCATCAGCGACCAGCACGAAAACGCGGGCAGAAGAGGTGGCTCCCAGCGCGGAGTCCTCCTCCGCGTAGTCATAGATCTCGGCACCTTCAAGCAGCAGCTCCGGAGCGCCGAAACCGTTGCCCTCGCCGCGTGGTGACACCCAGACGTCGACGCGGTCACCGGTGGCGGTTCCGGCGGGCAGCGGATCCTCGATGGTCAAACCTACCGGTTTACGGTCGAGGGCATCCGGCGCTCCTAGGCCGGAGGCAGGAAGCAGTTCTCCCGCAGAGATAAGCCTCAAAGCAACTGCGTTCTCCGGAAGGCCTTCACTGACCATTCTGTACGAATCCTCGACCTCCCCCAACCGCACCGGCACGATGCGGAAATCCTCTTCAGTGAGCTCCGAACCAACCGGCAAATCCCCTCGCGCGGCATAGATCGCGACAGTTTTGTTTGCACTTTCGACGAGCGCGATCACACCAACGACTGACACACACACGAGCAGTATCCCGACGAGAAGACGAGGGTCCTTCCACGACGGCTTCCGCAGACGGACCGGCGCTCCTGTGCTCGCTGGACTATCGATCTTGAGACTCACGTGTTGTTCCCCTGTTCCCCGCTCTTAACAATCATCTACGCAACTCGTCGACGGAGTCGCGCCCGAAGTAATTCTGTTGCAGTGTCCGAACAAATGGAAACCAAAAGGACAAATTGGCAGCAAACTGTGGATATCGAGATCCGAAGTGCTCAGGGGTGGCAAGATGGGACAGAAGGGTTTCCTGCGTGGAACGAAGGGAAGGCGGCTTTCGTGGCACAGAAACGGTTCATGACCCTGGCCGATGTAGGCGAGGTGCTCAATATCTCGTCGTCGCAGACTTACGCGTTGGTGCGCTCTGGTGAGCTTCCAGCCATCCAGGTTGGCGGCCGTGGGCAATGGCGGGTGGAGACTCAGGTACTCGAGGACTACATCGCACGCGCCTACCAGAGAACAGCAGCAAGCGTGAAGGACGGCATACATGTGGAGCAGGAACTTTAGGGAACCTGCTCCGCCGATGTTTGAGCGCGGTGCCTGCTGGGCACCGCGCTCAAACGGTCAACTCGAGGAGACCGCAGCGATTCCCGCAAAGGGAACAGCGTAGACGGCAGAAACGCTCGCCGATCGCCGCAGTTCACCGGGCAAAACCGCCGCAATCTCGAGAAAATCCTTACCCACCCGGTCGATGATTCCTTCGATCCGTGGGCTCCCCTCGACCCGGTGCACGATGACGCGTGCACGGTCCCTGGCGAGAGTTCGTAGGGCGGATCCAAGCCCCAGTCCTTCCCTTACGCGCGAAGTTCCAACGGCAACGTTGCGACCCAGGCCCCCGATAAGACTGATGGCGGTGAGGGGAACTATCACTTCCGCTGGGGCTTTGCTCAGGACGAGCCACTCCGAGCCGACGTGGGTCAACTCACCGTCAAATTTCCCCCCGCCTGACGTTTCCACCGTGAGAACGAAACCAAGCTGACCGCGGACGCGGTCAGCGATGGTCACTCCACCCTGTTCACGACGAACACGGTCCGCGACTTCAGCATCGCCGGCGATCCGCTCCGCAGCTTCCAGCTGCGCCTCAATGTCGTCAAAAAGTGCTGTCCAGCGCATCGGACCAGCCTACGGTCGATGAAATCATCGGGTCAACCAGTAGACATTCAACACGATCCACGATAGACAAGTCCTATCGAACACATCAAACTGCATCAAACTGCACCAAACGGAGTTGGAATGAAATCGACGTGGATGGAAACAGGATCAGTCCTTGCCATTCTGTTGCTCGGCAGCGCTTTGGCTTTCGGTGGGAAGACGCTGGCGGAGGCTCAGGCGCTCTCCACTACCGGGAGCGGTTTGTCGACAGTGGTGGGCGCGGGAGTCGCCATCCTTGGCGCATTGGTCCTGGCATGGTGGAGTCTCAGCTTCTGCTTCGCCATTCTGGCGGAGTTGCTTCGCCGGCAGGGCCGTCCACAAGCCGCGCAGCGGATCGGATCTCTTGCTCCGATCTTCATGCGGCGGGCGGCTTGCCTGGCTCTGGGTGTCAATCTGATCACGGTCCCGTGCGCACATGCTGGAACTGCCGTAGCTCCATTGTCATCCGCCGCTGTGCAGGCTTCCGCTGGGCAGGTTAACGGTGGGGAGGAGATCTCCAACCTGAACCCTCAATGGGTACCGGTTGAAGCACCACAAGTACTCAAACCTTCCTGGCAACCAAGCGCGCAACCCACCGCTGGAGGCCTGCTGGTCAAAGACCCGCGCGACAGTGGGTCTGCCCCAGGTGCGGGACCGGAAGAAATGGTGGTGCAGCCAGGCGACTCGCTGTGGAGCCTGACTGCCCGGCATCTGGGTCCGGCAGCCTCGGACGCGAAAGTAGCCGAGATCTGGCCGCATTGGTATGCGGCGAACAGGGACGTTATCGGAGACAACCCGGAGCTGCTTCTGCCCGGACAGATACTCCATCCGCCAATGGGTGCTTCACCGGCATCGAAATGAAACGAGGAAACCACGTGAGCGCCATCTCCCATCTGCCCACCACCGCCGACGTTGCGCCCCTTGCGAAGGTAAGCGGCGCGCCGCGCCCTCTCCTGCTCCATGACCCAACGGCCCTTGGCCGGACAGATGAAGCAACGGTACTTTCGCTTCCGCGGCCGCCTGCCCCGATGCCGAGCCCGGAACCGGTGATCCCGGACGAGCTCGAGACCCTGGCCAGGAAGGTCGCCCGGGGTGCCCTCGAGGTTCTCGGCGGAACGAGACCGCTGCAGCAGATGGCAAGGATGCTCGACGCGCGCAGCTATGAGCGTCTTCAGCTGCGTTCCAATCTGGTTCGCAGCATCGAACAAACGCGAGGATCCGCATCTGGCGGAAGAACCGGTAGCAGCGCCTCACGCCTTCATCGCAACGTCCTCATTCGAAGCGTGCGCATTTGCCCGATCACTGCCTCAATTTTCGAAGTTTCAGTTGTCGCAGCAGAGCAACAACGCGCCAGGGCAATCGCCCTGCGGATCGAGCGCTGGCGTGGCCAGTGGCGCGTCACCGAACTTCAAATCGGATGACGTCCTCCGATTTGGCACCACCGCCAAACGGCTACTTGCGGCGGCGCTTGGCAGCAGCGCGCTGTTCCGCCCGACCGCCCTTAGCGGAGTCATCATCAGCCTCGCTGCGCCGTCTTTCGACCCGGGTCTCCACGCCACCCTGAGCGTTGGGTGATGTGAACGCCAGGCTGGCAGGGCGCTCAGGTTCCTCAAGACCTGCAGCCTTGATTGTCGGGGTGTCCACCAGCCCGCGGCCATCTGCCACGCCAGGCAGTCCCGACCGCTGTGCCGGCGCTACTTCAACCTCAAGGTTGAAGATGTAGCCGATGCTCTCCTCGCGAATGGCTTCCATCATCGCCTGGAACAGTACGAATCCCTCACGTTGGTACTCCACGAGCGGATCGCGCTGTGCCATGGCACGCAGACCGATGCCTTCCTTCAGATAATCCATCTCGTAGAGATGCTCCTGCCACTTCCTGCCAATGACAGACAGGACAACGCGGCGCTCCAACTCCCGCATGGACTTCTCGCCGAGCGACTCTTCACGCTGCTTGTAGGCGACCTTCGCATCGGAGAGAATCTCGGCGTGCAGGAAATCGCGGGTGATTTTCGACTTACTGCCGGCTTCCTCAACTACCTCGTCGATAGTGAGACTGATCGGATAGAGCGTTTTGAGGTTGGTCCAGAGGAGCTCGTAGTCCCAGTCGTCGCCGTGGCCCTGTGCGGTCGCCTCATCCACCATCGCCGTGACTACGTCTTCGAGGAAGTGCTCCACCTTCTCGTGCAGGTCATCGCCCTCCAGGATGCGCCGGCGGTCGCTGTAGATTGCCTCACGCTGCCGGTTCAGGACGTCGTCGTATTTCAGGACGTTCTTTCGCTGCTCCGCGTTGCGTCCCTCCACCTGGCCCTGGGCGTTCTCAATCGCCTTGGAGACCAACTTCGATTCCAGCGCAACGTCATCAGGCATCGATGAACTGTTCATGATCCGCTCCGCAGCGCCGGAGTTGAACAAGCGCATCAGATCATCGGTGAGGGAGAGATAGAAACGAGACGCTCCGGGATCGCCCTGACGACCGGAGCGGCCCCTCAGCTGGTTGTCGATACGCCGGGATTCGTGCCGTTCCGTTCCGAGCACATAGAGCCCCCCGAGATCCCGGACTTCCTCCTGCTCTGCCTCCACCGCGTCTTTTGCCGCGGCGAGAGCGTTAGGCCATTCAGCCTCGTATTCCTCTGGGTTCTCCGCCGGATGCAGGCCCTTTTTCTCGAGAGCGGCCACCGCGTTGAACTCGGCATTACCACCGAGCATGATGTCCGTACCGCGACCGGCCATATTGGTTGCCACCGTCACCGCAGCCTTGCGGCCCGCCTGCGCGACGATCGAGGCCTCACGGGCATGGTTCTTCGCGTTCAGTACCTCGTGCCGGATGCCCGCCTTGGCGAGTTGCTTGGAGAGGTACTCGCTCTTCTCAACCGACGTTGTACCCACCAACACCGGCTGTCCCTTTTCGTGCCGCTCCACGATGTCCTTGACGACGGCATCAAACTTCGCAATCTCATTCTTGTAAATCAGGTCCGAGCGGTCCTCGCGAATCATGGACCGGTTGGTGGGAATGGGCACAACGCCCAGCTTGTAAGTTCCCATGAACTCAGCGGCTTCCGTCTCCGCAGTGCCGGTCATGCCCGACAGCTTGTTGTACAGGCGGAAGTAGTTCTGCAGTGTGACCGTCGCGAGGGTCTGGTTCTCCGCCTTGATCTCAACGCCTTCTTTGGCCTCGATCGCCTGGTGCATTCCCTCGTTGTAGCGCCGACCGGCAAGCATTCGACCCGTATGTTCATCGACAATCATGACCTCGCCGTTCAAAACGACGTAGTCCTTGTCCCGCTTGAAAAGTTCCTTCGCCTTGATCGCATTGTTCAGGAAGCCGATCAGCGGCGTATTGGCTGATTCGTAGAGGTTGTGAATGCCGAGGTAGTCCTCAACCTTCTCAATGCCGCTCTCAAGAACACCGACGGTGCGCTTCTTCTCGTCAACTTCATAATCCGTATCCCGAGTGAGGCGGGTAACCACCTTGGAGAACTCGGTATACCACCGGTTCACATCACCCGAGGCCTGCCCGGAAATAATCAGCGGCGTCCGCGCCTCATCGATCAGGATCGAGTCAACCTCATCGACGATCGCGAAGTTGTGTCCACGCTGGACCAGTTCGCCGGCGCTCCAGGCCATGTTGTCGCGGAGGTAGTCGAATCCGAACTCATTGTTTGTGCCATAGGTGATGTCCGATGCGTACTGTGCGCGCCGGGTGGCAGGATCCTGCTTGGACAGGATGCAGCCGCAGCTCAATCCAAGGAAACGGAAAACCCGGCCCATCAGGTCGGACTGGTACTCGGCCAGGTAGTCGTTTGTGGTGACGATGTGGACGCCCTTGCCGGTGAGAGCGTTCAGGTAAGCCGGCGCGGTGGCGACGAGGGTCTTCCCTTCACCGGTCTTCATTTCGGCGATGTTGCCCAGATGGAGCGCAGCGCCTCCCATCAGCTGAACGTCGAAATGACGAAGCCCCAGTGTGCGCCCGGCCGCTTCCCGCACGGCAGCGAATGCCTCGGGCAGGAGCGCCTCCAGGGTTTCCCCGTCCTCGTAGCGCTTCTTCAGCTTATCGGTCTCCCCGCGCAATTCCTCGTCGCTGAGGGCGCGGAACTCATCTTCGAGGACGTTGATCGCGTCGGCGTAGTTGCGGAGTTGCTTCAGTGTCTTCTTATCGCCGGTACGAAGGACTCGTTCAAGAAGTGATGGCACTGGTTTTTGCTCCCAATCTAGGTACGCCGTTTCCTGGCGAATTCAGTCTACGTGAGAGACGTACCGTCCCTCGATTTAGTTCCCCGCGTATTCCTCGGCCATCTGCGCAGCCAGCTGGGCCGACAGGTTTCCTCGCGGTTCCACGATCAGCTCGTCCAGTCCCAGCCATCCGGCCATGAGAACGAGTTCCGCCGCCAGTTCGACGGCGGTGTCCGCGGGCATCGACGGCTCACCATGCGCCGCTCTCACCAGCAGCTGCCCCTGCGCCCGGTCCGCCTTGAGGTCCACCCGAGCAGCCATGCAATCACGAAGAAGGAACGGCAACACGTAGTAGCCATACGTCCGCTTCTCAGCCGGCGTGTAGATCTCGATGCGGTAGTGGAAGCCGAACAGCGATTCAAGCCTCCGCCGTTCAAAGACCAATGAGTCGAAAGGACTCAGCAATGCCCTTCCGGTGGCAGCCCGTGGAAGAACAGATCCGGCATAGCGGTAGGCGGGCTGCTTCCACGTCGCAACCGATACAGGAATCAGTGTTCCGCGCTGCACCAGCACATGGACGGCGGTTGTCGCGGCTTTCACGGGAATACGAAAATAATCTGCCAGACATCGGGTGGTACCGATTCCCAGTGCCCGGGCTGCGCGCTCCGTCAGGTGAAGGTAGGCATCTGCTGGGGGTATGTCGAGGTTGGCAAGAGCCGGATCAGGCATCACCTTTTCTGTCAGTGCGTAGCGCCGCTCGAACTGCGCAGTCCGTCCTGCGGACGAGATGAGCCCCTGCTGAAAGAGGTCCTCAAGCACCCTTTTTGCGGAGCTCCAGTTCCAGCCCCACTGGCCCGTTCTCTTCTGCTCGGAATGGCCGATGCGGTCCTGTACCTCGGCCGCGGTGAGTGGGCGGCTTGCGCTTAGCAGCTCGAGGATGCGGTTACTGAGGACCTGCCGCACTTCAGTGGGCAGCGAGGATGCACTCGCCCATTTTCGGCTCTGGGTGCTGACGAGGTAGGGAAAGAGTTCAGGGAGGACGAGGCTCGCCTCGTGGGCCCAGTACTCCACCAGACGCCGGGGCGCACGGGACGAAAGCCGATCCAGCAGCGTGCGGTCGTAGGGTCCGAGCCGTGCGAACAGCGGCAGGTAGTGGCTGCGGGAGAGCACGTTCACGGAGTCGATCTGCAGAAGTTGCAGCTGGGCAAGGATACGGCCCACCTCCCGCGTTCCCGGGGTATTGGTGGGCCGTTCCCGTGCCAGTCCCTGCGCCTCCAGTGCGATCCGACGTGCCTGGAGGAGAGTCAGGGAGGAGGTCATTGTTCGATCATAGATTCCCGCTCAGACGCTAAGCGGTTGCCGACTCACGTGAACGGTAAGCGACAAGTTCCTCATGCGGGTCTTCCGGCCCGTCCGCGCATTTCGAATCGAGAGTGATCACTCCGTAGGTCCACCCCTGACGACGATAGACGACCGAAGGCGCCCCTGTCTGTGAGTCAACGAAAAGATAGAAAGCGTGCCCGACAAGTTCCATATTGTCGACGGCATCATCAAGGCTCATCGGAACTCCCGAGAAGACCTTGCGGCGAATCAGTACCGGCGAATCGCCAGCGGGGATGTCGCTTTCAACCTCGTACCCGGTCTGATCAGCTGCTTGAGCTGGATCGCTGCCCGTGTGGTTGGAAGAAGCCGCGTAGATCGGTTGTTCCGTGCTGGCGGGTTCAAGGGTGGCAGTCGCTTCCCGGACTGCGACGGGTGTGTGCCTTCCATGGTGCACCTTGCGCCGGTCCCTGGCCCTGCGCAGTCTCTCCAGCAGCTTGCTGTACGCCAGATCGAAGGCTGCGAACTTGTCCGCAGCCGACGCCTCGGCCCTGATCACAGGACCCTTTTGCATCACGGTGAGCTCCACGGTGAGTGCGCTGTCTGCCTGGCGCGCGTTCGGCTCCTTCGTTACCTTCGCGTCCAGCCTCTGGACCTTGTCCCCCAGTTGTTCGATTTTGTCGATCTTCTCTTCCGCATATTCCCGGAACCGGTCAGAAACAGCGAGGTTTCGTCCGTTGATCATGAATTCCATAGTGCCCTCCAAAATCGCTCAGGTGACACAACAGCGGCCGAGGATCCGCTCCTTCCAGCCGCTGTCGATGGGTAACTGTCTTCGTTGTGATACCCATACTTCACGGTAGTTCACCCGTTGTTTGAATTCACCCCTACCCACCGGTTTTTTTCGGCGGGTTCGCTGGGAGGTACCTTCGAGACCGCTGGGAGGACCGCCGTCGTCGTTGCATCCTTCCCGCTCGGGGCCGGCGTGGCCGCGATAACGACGGCGCCTGCCACCACCGCGCCGGAGGCGCGCAGCACGCGCACGGTTTCGGCGATGGTGGCTCCTGTTGTCAGAACATCGTCCACAACGATGCAGGGCCGGGCGATTCCGACGTTCCGCGTTGCGGGCGCAGCTTCCATACTGCCGAGGAGGTTTTGTCGCCGGCCCCGTTTGCCGAGGGCCTTCTGTGACAGGCCGCCTGAGATCCGCGTCCACAGTAGTGCCGGTCGAATACTGATGCGTACCGCGGGAGCGATGGTGGTTCCTGCCGGCAACTCGCGGCGCCTGGAGAGTCCACCAAGCAGCAGGGTCAGCGGATCGTAACCGCGACGCCGGATCGACGCTGCGCGGGCAGGAACCGGGACCAGCAGCACCTCCGGCGAATCAGGGCAAAGCGTCCATCTGGCGTCATGCAGCGCTCCGGCGAGGGCGGCCTGCAACCACCGGGCAATGTCCGTGTGACCGTGATTCTTGAAAGCGAGCAGGGCTGCGGACACCGCCTTCGCGTACTGCCCGGCCGCAATGACCGGAAGCGGTGAGAACCCGTCAGCTCCGCCCGCCGCAACCGCCGTCTGCGCGCCTTCGGATTCGGGCAGGCCCTCCGCGCCCTGGTCAGCCCGAAAAGGCCGCACGGTTGCGCATCTTAGAACTGCCGCGCAATCGGGACAGAGGGAGCTGTCAGGGCGCTCGCAGACCACGCACTCCGTCGGAAAGATCAGGGACCAGAACTCCCGCAACGCACCCACAGCTCTGTTCCAACCGGGATGCAGCCTTACCCGGTCAAGGCTGCGCGCAATATCTTCTTGCCACATTGCTACACCGTGCCATGGACCAAGCAACCAGGCTACGCTTCTGGACGGCACTGTGGATAACGCGGTTAAACAGGGCGATCAGCCTGCGAACGACGGGTCCCGGGCTACGACACCCTGGTCTGTCCAGGCATTACCGACGACGCCGAAGATACTGGTGCCGCTTTGAGCGAACACATTGGTGCTTCCTGTGCCAGCGCTCAGGTGTTCGAGCCCTTCGAGCGGAGAGTATTCATCGATGTTGGCTGCAAAAGGAATCAATGTGGCGGTAACCGCCCCCTCGCTGGCGGTATCAGCGACGACGACGGATGTTTCCGTTACCCATTTCGCTGTGTCTATGGCTCCGGTGGGGTTCAGCGAGATGGGATCGCTCAACGCCTGGGGCACTCCGTCCTCGCTCCTGCTCACACCGGACAGCAGCAATTGACTCTTACCCGATTGCTGCGCCACAATGAGCGCCCTCGCGCCGTCGCGCGAGATACGGATCTCGCTGATCGTGCGGTTACCCAGCCAAGCGGTGAGAACCTCGATGGCGTTGCCGGCGCTTCCGCCCGGCGGAACAGCACGGACATAGGACCGCCCTCCCGCGGTGCCTGCCGTCCAGATCCAGTTGGCAGGATCATAACTGGGGTGGGTGAGATTTGACCCGGTAACGACCGTCCGGACATTCTGTCGAAGACCGGTCGCCATGAGTTCCGTCCGGTCACCGTTGAGGAAGGCGAAATTCCTCGTGTCATAGGACATGGCGGGGTCGACCGGGTCGAACTCCGAGACGGAGGGGACGCCGTCCTCCGTCGTGAGCTGACCGCCCTGGAAGAAGGCAAGCTCGTTGTCGCTGATCACTACCTGTTGGCTCGGCACAGCCGGGTCCTGCTTGGGAAGAACCAGGTCCGGATCAATATCGATGTCAATGGGTTGCCCTGCCCTCAGTTCCACCGAATTGACTGTATTAAGGCCGGTAAGGGTGACCCTCAACTGCTGTTCCATCTGTTGACGCCGCAAATTGTCGGCAGCCGTCAGGATGTCCTGGGTGAAATCGATGGTCGCGGTGCCGGATTCAATCGGCACCGATTCCACGGCCAGTGCTGCGTTTTCGGGGAATGCGCTGGTCACTGCGCCCTGCAGATACGGCGCTGGTCCGTCGATGAGCGACTGCACGATATTGGTGGCAATACCCTGGCGGTTCACGAACCACCGGACATCGGGAACCCAGTACTGGTAACTACTGCTGTAGAAGTACAGCTCATGCGGTTGCAGGAAGCCCTCGGCGTCCGTGGCGGAAATCATGATCCCGCTCGGTATCTCCGCGACGCGCCACTGACCCTGAACCTGTTCCAACCGGACAGTGATCGATTCCGTGGTGCCCGCTGCCACATTGCGACGAATACCCGATGCGTCGATATAGGCCGCTACCTCGAGCTGAAGCTGCAGCTCACCTTCGGTCGGCGTCGAACTGATCTTGAAGTCCGAGCGGTAGATGGTGATTTCCTCTTCGGGCTCCCATGTCTCTGCCAGGGCCGGAGTGAGAAAGGACCGCGCCACACTGTAGTTGTCGGAGACGCCGATTCCGGCAAAAAGAAAACCGTCGAGGATCTGAGCCGCGCTTGCACCCTCTCTGGGCGGCGGCGGATCGTTAACGAATCGGGAATCCAACTCAGTCTCGGCCGTGGCCTCGATTGTGCCAACCGGTCCTGCTTTGGGGATGGACGAACACGCACTCAGCAGCGCGATGAGCAGGATCAGTATGCTGACCCGCTGCAAGCGGGGCCACGCGTTCATCGCTCGCCGTCCGCACCATGAAGGGTAGGAACGGCGTCCGGTGTCGTGGGAGATACCGCCGGACCTGGTGGGAGCGCAGCCTGCCGCGGGGGTAAGGGCAATGGTGAAACCTTGAGCACGGAGTCCCGCCGCTTGGGCAGGGTAAGACGGAAGCAGGAGCCCTCCCCCGGAGATCCCCAGGCCTGAAGCCAGGCGCCGTGCAACCGCGCATCCTCGGTTGCAATCGAAAGCCCCAGACCGCTTCCGCCCGTAGTGCGGGCCCGTGCGGGGTCCGCACGCCAGAAGCGGTCGAACACCCGCGCAGCGTCGAGCGGAGTCATGCCGATTCCGTGGTCCCTTACTGCCACTGCCACGGCATCCGGGTTCGATGCTATGTAGATATTGATGGGCTTCCCTTCGCCATGCTCGAGGGCGTTGACAACGAGGTTGCGCAAGATGCGGTCGATGCGTCGAGGGTCAGCGTCTACGACGCACTTTGTCTCGTTCGAGATCACAGTGATCTCGGACTTATGGCTCTCGGCGAGCGGGCGTGCTCCGTCAATGACGTGGTGGACGAGCTGGAAGATATCAGTGGCCTCAGCGTCCAGCACAGCCACCCCCGCATCGAAGCGTGAAACTTCCAGGAGATCGGCGAGCAGCGACTGGAACCGCTCCACCTGGTTGTACAGAATCTCGGCCGAGCGCCGGTTGACCGGATCGAAGTCCTCCCGCGCCTCGTGGAGGACCTCGGCGGCCATGCGAACCGTGGTCAGAGGAGTCCGTAGCTCATGCGATACATCTGACACGAACCGCTGCTGCATCTGGGAGAGCTGAGCCAGCTGGGTGATCTGGTCCTGCAGGCTGGCTGCCATGTGATTGAAGGAGGCACCAAGCCGGGCTACCTCATCCTCACCCTGGGTCTCCATGCGTTCCTGCAGCTGACCCGCTGCCAGCTTCTCGGATACCAGCGCAGCGTGGCTGACCGGCCCGACCACGCTTCTCGTGACGAGCCAGACGATTGCGCCGATGGTTACCAGCAAGAGGGTTCCGCCGATCCACGTGACCCCGTGGATGTAATCAAGGGTGGCCTGCATGGATGAGAGGTCGTAAATCAGATACAGCGAATATTCTGTCTGATCCGGAGGAAGAGTGACTTTGGTTCCGAAAGCGATACCCGGCACGTCGAACTCGGCGCCCGAGGCGGACGTCGCAAGGGTGATCGGCGACCAGTACTGGGCATCCCCGTTCTGGACGGCTTCCGCGAGCTCTTCAGGGATAGCGGAGGACTCCACCAGGTTTGAACTTGCAAACGGCGAAACGAAGATAGGGCCTTCCTGGTCGGGAACGCTCTTGAGCGAATACTGCCGGGGAGCGTCAGCGCCACCGCCCTCCAGACTGGGGAGCGTGTCGCGGACGAGCTGCGCGGTCGACTCACGATCAGTGACCGAGGTCTGTGCGAAAATCTGCTTGACCTCGCTCAGGCCGGCGCTTGCCTCAGCCTTGAACTGCTCCAACCTCTCCTGGTAGAGGCCGTTCGCAATCTGGCTGGAGAGGAACGCTCCAACGGCCACCAGCGCGACGGCGGTGAGCACCAGGGTGGAGGTCACGGTCCTGAACAGCAGTGACTGCCGCCAGCGCCTTGCGGTTTGCGCCATGATGGACTGAATCCATCCCCATCCCCGCGCGGCACCACTTGACGCCGAGCTGAGGGATTGGGCTACACGCCATTCCAAATTACGCTTGTCCCGCCTTATATCCGACGCCGCGAACGGTCAGTACGATTTCCGGGGCCTCAGGATCCCTTTCGATCTTGGATCGAAGCCGCTGTACATGGACATTAACGAGCCGGGTGTCCGCTGCGTGCCGGTATCCCCACACTTGCTCCAGCAGGAGCTCCCGCGTGAAGACCTGCCAGGGTTTGCGCGCCAGTGCAACGAGTAGATCGAATTCAAGCGGCGTCAGGGAGATCGGCTCCCCCGCCCTGGTGACCGAGTGTCCCGCGACATCGATACTGACCTCGCCGATGCGCAGTGTTTCGGGTGCTTTCTGATCTCCGGGCCGCAGGCGGGCGCGGACCCGTGCAACCAGCTCGGCCGGTTTGAAGGGCTTCGGTACGTAATCGTCCGCGCCGGACTCCAGTCCGCGAACGACGTCGGACGTGTCCGATTTGGCGGTGAGCATGACAATGGGAAGGTCTGATTCGTTGCGGATCTGCCTACAAACTTCGATCCCGTCGATCCCCGGAAGCATGAGGTCCAGAAGGACGAGATCAGGTTTGGTACTCCTGAAGACATCAACCGCCTGCGCACCATCGGCGCAAAACACCGGATCGAAGCCATCGTTCCGCAGAACAATGCCGATCATCTCAGCCAGTGCTTCGTCGTCGTCTATGACCAAAATGCGTGCCTTCATAATCCCATATTGTCCCATTGCCCCCACCAATGTCGCATTGGCGCGCATCCCGCACCCGCGGCTTGCCCGCCTTTGTCATCCTAGAGGACGATTTGCGGGCAAATTCGCGAAAAGTACGAGGGAAAGCCGGTCCGATGCAGAACAATGGAACCCGGCCGCCTGCACCGCATCGGTTCGACGCCGGAAACGTCAGTTCCGGTAACTATAGTTCTCGGTGTAGGGGCAATCAGAGGCTGCGCATAAGAGGTCGCGTGTAAACGGCTCCTGTACGGGCGCAGTGACCAACAGACCGGTGTAAGGGGATAGGGATGAGCGGAAACGTTCCGGAAGACCAACCTGAGGACCGCCCATGGCAGTCCCCTTCCGGACCAGCACCGTGGGGTCAGAACCAGCAACCGACGTGGGGGCAGAACCAGGCTTGGCCCTCGGAGCAGGCAGCGCCACACGGGAACCCCGGATGGCCCGTTCCCCCGCCCGGCCAGTTCCATGGGTATCAGGTTCCGCCGAAACCCGGAATCATTCCGCTTCGTCCGCTCGGTTTGGGCGAGATCCTGGACGGCGCCTTCCAGGCTTGCCGCCGCAACCCGCTCTCCACCTTCGGAACGGCCATCCTGTTTCAGGTAATCGTCGCTGTCCTTACTGTTCTGCTCACGATCGGACTCACCGGGTCCCTCGCTACCTTCGACCCCATCTCCGCCTCGTCGGCGGAGGTCACCGGGCTTGTAGCGTCAGCTCTCTCCGTCGGTTCCGTCCTCATTCTGCTGACTTCGGTGGGCGTTCTCATTCTCCAGGGCGTGCTGATCATTCCGATCGCCCGCGCCGTCCTCGATGAGCGCACTGGATTCGCCGAGCTGTGGAAGCTCGCCGGGCGCAGAATCCTCCCGCTCATAGGGCTCGGGGCAATGCTCTTCCTTCTCTGGACCGTCTCCGTTGGCGTACTCGTGGTGATTCTTGTCGGCCTGTCACTGGCCCTTGAGGACGCGGCAATAGCAATTGTCGTGGTCGGTGTACTGGCCGCCGTTGCCGTTGCCGTCTGGCTCAATATCAAGTGGATCATGGCCCCCGCGGCGCTTATGCTCGAGGGCGTCGGGCCCATCGCGGCGCTTCGCCGGTCATGGACCCTCACCACCGGGAACTGGTGGCGGACCTTCGGCATCCTGGTACTGACATCGATCATCGTCTCGATCATCACGCAGGTCGTTGCGGCGCCCGTCTCATTCCTGGCTTTCGGCTTTGGATCATTCACGTCGGCGCCCGCCTCAACCGAAGCAGCGTTGCTCGAATCACTGCCCGTGCTCCTGATCGTTCAGGCCGTGACAGCGGTTTTCACGGCCATTGGCTTCGCATTCCAGGCCGGCGTCACCGCTCTGCTCTATGTCGACCTTCGAATCCGGCGCGAGGGATTCGATATCGTCCTCCTGCGGGAGAATGAGGCGCGCGCGCAGGGTACGTACTCCCCCATTCCCGGTCAGTCACCCCGGGAAGGGTTCGGACACCCCGGGTCGCAGAGCCCGCACGACCGGCCAGAGGTCTAGGCTGCATGCCGGCCGAACAAGCGGGAGCGCTGATCCCTTTCGTCGTGCCCGAACAGCTGGACGCCGAAGAGGCCCGACAACTGCTGCGGGAGGAACTGGCGAAGGGCATCTACCAGGAGGCCGAGCCATCGATCCTCGAACGCGCCTGGACGGCTTTCCTCACCTGGCTCGGCGAAGTCCTGAGCCAGATCAGGAGCGTCGATGCCGGACTGGGGACCATCCTGCTGGCAGTGGGCGCCGTCGTCGTCATCATCGCGGCCGTACTGCTGGTGAAACCGCGCCTCAACGCACGGAAGCGCGTTGACGCAACAGTCTTCCAGGAACAATCCCGGCTTGCTGCCCAGGCGCATCGGGACTATGCAGATTCTGCCGCCCGGGCAGGGAACTGGGATGAGGCTCTCACTGAGCGTTTCCGGGCCATCACCCGGGCCGCGGAGGAACGCGTGATCCTCGATGAGCAGGCAGGGCGCACGGCCGTTGAGGTTGCCCGACTGCTGCAGGACCTTTTCGCCACGCAGGCAGAGGAGCTCGATTGGCTCGCTCTGCGCTTCAACGAAGTTCACTACGGTGCCCGGCCCGCAGACCGGACGGACTACGAGAGGGCAGTGGACCTCGATCAGGAACTGCAGCGGACCCAGCCCCGCCGCGAGGCCAACGCCAAGCAGTGGACGGCACCGGTATGAGCGCCACAACGGAGACGAGACATCCACCGGGCGGGGCCAACAAAGAGAGAACCAGCGCCGAAATAGTGGGCGACGGGCAGAGCGTGGGTTCAACCTTCTTCGGAACGCTCAAACAGGCTCGCGGTTGGTTGATCCTGGGCGCCCTCCTCCTGGTCACTGTTGTCATTGGAGCCATCGCTGCCGGGTCCGGGGAGCAGAATCCGCTGTCTCCCGAAAACGCCGCACCGGGTGGGGCCCGGGCCGCCGCGGAAGTACTGGAGCGCGGCGGCGTCGAGGTCATCCGTGCGGAGTCGCTTGAAGACGCCATTGACGCACTGCGGGGATCCGATGACACTCTGCTGTTACACGATCCCCAATCCTGGCTCACCTCGGAGCAATTGGAGTCACTCGGCGACACTCTCGCTGACCGGACCGTGCTGATCGAGCCAGGCCTCACCATTCTGACCGAGCTGGCCGACGGCGTACGGTCCGCTGGAGTTATTCCGGCTGACATCACAGACCCGCTGCCGGCGAACTGCTCCAACGCGGCTGCGACGGCAGCCGGCTCAGTGAGCCCCGGAGGCTTTTCCTACCGCGGCGCGGTCACCTGTTTCCCGCTTCCCGGAGAAGGAGGCGGCAACACCGCCGGAACTTTTGTGACCACTGCCGACGGAGAAATCGGCGTCCTGGGTAACGGCGGGATCATCAGCAACGGCCGCATTGACGAACACGGCAACGCCGCACTCACGCTGAGGGTACTCGGCAGCACGAAGACGCTCGTCTGGTACCAACCCACGCAGGATGACCTGGCGGTCACCGCCGGACCGGCTGATCCGCTGGCCCTGCTGCCCGACTTCGTCAACCCGCTGATGCTCTGGCTGCTGATCACCGCCCTGCTCGCTATTTTCTGGAGGGGGCGCCGTCTGGGCCCCCTCGTCACCGAGCCGCTTCCCGTCGTCGTCCGGTCGGCTGAAACCGCCGCAGGCAGGGCACGCCTCTATCAGGATGCAGGAGCGGTGCAACACGCCGCCGAAACGTTGCGCGCCGCGACGTTGGCACGACTCGCGGCGGCACTGCGCATACCGCCCGCTTACCCGCGGACAACCGTTGTGGCGGCCGCCGCCTCTAAAACTGGCAGGGATCCCGCGGAACTTGACTCCCTGCTTAACTCTCAGCTGCCGCACTCCGATGCACAACTGGTGCAGTGGAGCCAGGAACTGGACAAACTCGAACAGGAGATTCGTCGTTCATGAATCAGCAATACCCGCACCAACCGGCACTGCCCGTCGATCACCAGGAGCAGGATTCAGCGTCCCGCCGCACTGCCACTGGCGGGCAGGGTACGGCCACGGCGGATCCTTCGCGCCACGCGCTTGTCGCTGTGCGTGAGGAGGTTGCGAAGGCGGTGGTCGGTCAGGATGCTGCGGTAACCGGGATGCTGATCGCACTGCTCGCGAAGGGGCATGTCCTCCTTGAAGGGGTGCCCGGAGTCGCCAAGACGCTGTTGGTACGCAGCGTCTCAGCCGCGCTCAGCCTTGACACGAAGAGGGTCCAGTTCACGCCCGACCTCATGCCCGGCGACGTGACGGGCTCGCTCATCTTCGAATCCAGAACGGCCGAGTTCACTTTTCGCGAGGGTCCTGTCTTCACCAACATCCTCCTTGCCGATGAAATCAACCGCACGCCACCCAAAACACAGGCTTCCCTGCTGGAGGCCATGGAGGAGCGGCAGGTGTCTGTGGATGGCGTAACCCGCCCCCTGCCGGAACCGTTCATCGTCGCCGCCACGCAGAACCCTGTTGAGTATGAGGGAACCTATCCGCTGCCCGAAGCGCAGCTCGATCGCTTTCTTCTCAAGCTGACCCTCCCACTGCCCGAGCGGGACGATGAAATTGAGGTGATCCGGCGGCACAGTGCAGGGTTTGACCCACGGGATCTGGCAGCCGCCGGCGTGAGGGCAGTTGCAGGAGAAGCGGACCTCGCCGCCGCCAGGCACGCTGTACAGCGGGTTGGTGTTGCTCCTGAGGTGCTGAGCTACATCGTCGACGTGGTGCGCGCAACGCGCTCCGCGCCGTCGTTCCAGCTCGGTGTCTCTCCACGCGGCGCCACTGCGCTGTTGAACACTTCCCGTGCCTGGGCCTGGCTTTCCGGCCGCGACTTCGTCACACCGGATGACGTCAAGGCGCTGGCGCTCCCCGCCCTGCGGCACAGGGTCGCGCTGCGCCCCGAAGCGCAGATGGACGGGGTCAGCGTGGACAGCGTTCTGGCCAATATCCTCAGCACCGTGCCCGTGCCGAGGTAGATGTGGGGTCAGCATGAGCGTCACTGCTCGCCTCGTTGTCCTGGCGCTTCTCGGAGTTATCCCCGTGCTTCTCTATCCAGGCGCCGTATCGATCGCGCTGTGGGTTGCGCTCCTAGTCCTCGGCTGCGCTGTGGACCTCGCTTTCGCTGCTTCCCCGCGGGCTATCGGCGTTCAGCGAAAGCTGCCGGGCACCGTCCGCCTGAGCGAGGAGACAGTCAGTACCCTCACTGTGCGTAACCATGCCACGCGGACTTTCCGGGGATGGATACGGGAGGGCTGGCAACCGTCCGCTGGAGCCCGGAATCCGGTCCACCGTCTGAGTGTTCCTGCGGGCGAAGGTCGCAATCTTTCCGTCCAGCTGGCTCCGCGTCGCCGGGGTGACCTGTCGGTACACCACGTGACCATTCGCAGTGCAGGTCCGCTTGGACTCGCCGCCCGGCAGGTCACCATCCAGGCGCCGGGCACCCTGCGGGTGCTGCCGCCCTTCCATTCCAAGCGCCTCCTGCCGTCGAAGCTGAGGCGCCTGCGTGAACTTGATGGCCGCGCCGCAGTTCAAATACGTGGGGCAGGGACCGAGTTCGATTCTCTCCGGGACTACGTCCGCGGAGATGACGTCCGATCAATCGATTGGCGAGCGTCCGCACGACGGCGCGACACCGTAGTGCGGACCTGGAGACCGGAACGGGACCGAAGAGTAGTTCTTGTGCTGGACACTTCACGCACCTCAGCGGCCCGGATCGAGGATGAGCCCCGCCTGGACACCGGGATCGAGGCATCCCTCCTCCTCGCAGTGCTGGCACAGCGCGGCGGCGACCGCGTCGATTTCATCGCCTTTGACCGGCGCCCGCGTGCCCGCGTGCAGTCCGGAGCGAAAGGGAATCTGCTCGAGTCCCTGGTCACGGCGATGGCTCCGCTCGAGTCTGAGCTGATCGAAGCCGATTTTTCGCAGATTCCTGCGCAGGTTCGTTCGATTTCGGCGCACCGCAGCCTGGTGGTGCTCCTCACAGCGCTCGATTCCGGCGCCGTCGAGGAAGGCCTCCTTCCTATGTTGCCCGCACTGACCTCCCAGCATGTGGTGGTGATTGCCTCAGTCCGGGACCCGCATCTCGACGAGTTGCGTTCCCAGCGCGGCACTGCAGCGGAAACATACCGCGCCGCAGCCGCTGAACGCGCGCTGCTGGACCGCGCTGCCATCAAGGAACGGCTCCGCCAGCTCGGGGCGGAAGTTGTGGACGAATCCCCGCACGAACTCCCGTCAAAACTCGCGGACCTCTATATCCGGCTGAAGGCGGCCGGACGCCTGTGACCATCGATCCGGCGGGAGGAGTCTTCGACTGCTCCGACGCCGCTCGCCGCCAGGTAAGGAACGCCCGCGCCGGCCTGCCCGCACGTGCTCGATCCACGGCCAGTATCACGCCGGACTGGCCCATACAAAGGAGATGACTATGACGTCCTCGATCTATCAGCAAGCCCTCGGCGCCGGGTTCAGCCGACTGCAACCCGAGCTTCAGGAGTACTTCAGCCTCCATGAAGACTCGAGAGTGTACGGAACCGGACACGGTACGTTCGACGTGGCAGGAAGCCCTGCCCCACTCGTCCGACCGTTTTTCGCACTGGCAGCAAAAGAGAACTCGTTCTTCCCGGAGTACGAGAACAACGTGGACTTCACTGTGCGGAACTGGGCCCACCGGGATCCGTTCGGTAGGCCTTCACTGACCGCCCGCCGAGATCTTTCCTTCAGTAAGGTGTCTCGGGTATTCGAGGACACCACCTCGTGGGCCGATGGCCGGCTGGTCGATTACCTCGGAGCCCATCGGCGTATGGCCACCGCCCTCACCTGCGAGGTCACGGGCAGCGGCCGCATGCGGATGGTTTCCTCAGCCACCCGCCTGTTCGCCGGGCTCAGGCTTCCGCTGCCCGACGCCGTCGGCGCCCAGGCGTACATGGAGCAGTGGTGGGATAACGACGAGCACCGGTTCCGCATCAAGACCAACGTGCTGCACCGGCAACTAGGGCCGGTTCTCGTGTACGCGGGATGGTTCACCTATGAGCTCACCGAATACGACGGCGGCCTGCCGCCTGACGTGGCGCCGGCTCGCTGGGAACGGCGGACGTAAACGCGCTGCGCACGGCGGAAGCACAGCGAAAAAAGCGTCTCAGGCGTCGGCGATCGCCTGGTTCAGCGCGTCAGCACTCTGATTCAGGTGCGCCAGTACCTTGCGGGCATGAGCCGGTCCCTCTTCTGCCAATGCACCCGCGGGCGTCAGGCGGGTCGAGGCCAGTGATCCCAGGGCCAGCCCGAGTCCGCGCCAGGGACGCAGAAGGGCATCTGCAGTGTCCTGCACCCGCGCAGGTTTGCCGCGGGGAACCCGGACTCCCGCCCACAGCGTTCGGCCGGCTTCGATCAGTTCCGCCAGCGCCTCCCATTCGCTGTGTGACAGTCCGTCGAGGGGAACGGCGATACCTACACCGGGCACGCGCTCAAGCAGTGAAACCTGCCCTCCCGTCCTGAAGGAGAGCACGACGGCGGCAGCACCGGCTTTGCGTGCTCCTTCCGCCAGGAGGTTCCAGGCTTCGACTGCTTCGTGCTCCGGAACGGCGCGCAGCGTACGGTAGCCGCTGGCGGTCGGTATGGTGCCGACGAGGACTCCGTCGATCTGCGGTTCATCCAGTTGCAGTGTGAGCTGGGCGCCCGGGCTCGCAATGGCAGCGCGCCGCAGAAGCGATGCGACTCCGTCAATGAGCGCATCCCGGATGTCGCGCCGGGCTCCGTGGTCGAGCAGGGCACGTTCGCCATGATGGAGGTGAAGGTTTGCAGCAAGTGACAAAGGCCCGTGACAGTGAACTTTGAGCGAGCTCGCGGGACGCTCCTCAGCCCCCACCAGATCGGCAAGAACGTCAAGATCCGTGGACAGCGCGGATACCGCCCGCCGCAGGTCCTTTCCCGGGCGGTCGACCAGCCTCCAGCCATGCGGCTGGAGGTCCACGGGGAGGTCGGCGAGCAGCGCTGCGGTCCGGCCGATCTCGTCACTACCGACCCCGCGGTCCGGTAGGGAGGGAAGGAACGGCAGATTGGGGCTGCCGAGCTCGCCCCGGATTATCCGTTGTGCTTCGACCGGGTCCTGGCCGGGCCAGGATCCGAGCGCCGTGAATGTCACGGCGCTGGTTTCAGGCGCCGCTGCTTCACGTGCCCCTGCTTCAGGCGCCCCTGCGGGATTATTCATCGCGGAGCGAGTGGTTCTGGGAAATATCCTGGTGGTGGCGGATAACCTCGGAGATGATGAAGTTCAGGAACTTCTCCGCAAACGCCGGATCGAGATGGGCTTCCTCCGCCAGTGCGCGCAGCCGGGAGATCTGGGCTGCCTCGCGAGCCGGATCCGCCGGCGGGAGCTTGTGCTCGGCCTTCAGGTGACCCACACGCTGCGTTGCCTTGAACCGTTCAGCCAGCAAATACACAAGTGTGGCGTCGATGTTGTCGATGCTGCCCCGAACTGAGAGCAGTTCCTCCATAACGGCGGGATTCACCTCGCCGGCGAGTGAGCTCGCGGAAGGGTCGAAGCGCCGGGTCTTCTCAGTCATGGTTCCAGTTAAGCAGACCGCGCAGACGCACAGCGCATTATGTCTGCGCAGTGCCCGTTCTCAGCGCGCCGCAGCAAGATCAGGGCGCTCGAGCGAACGGGCCGAATCCAGCGTCGCCTGCCCCAACACGCGGGTTCCCTGATAGATGACGACCGTCTGCCCGGGCGCGACACCGCGCATCGGTTCAGTGAGCCGAACCACGAGACTCTGGCGGCCGTCGTCGTCGTACTCCACCTGCGCACGCGCGTCGACGGGATCACCGTGTGCACGTACCTGGGCCATGCAGTCGAATTCCTCACCGCTTTCGACGGCGGGGATCGGCAGCCCTGCCCACGACACCTTGATACCGCGCAGCTGGTCGACGGCGAGCATGCGCTCGGGCCCGACCACCACTGTGTTTTCCTTCGGACGGATCTCCAAAACAAACCGGGGCTTGCCATCGGGAGCCGGCCGTCCGAGCTTGAGACCCTTCCGCTGGCCGACAGTAAATGCGTTGGCGCCGGGGTGGGTTCCGATGGTTTCGCCCTCCACGTCCACGATGTTGCCTTCGCTGAGCTCAATCCGCTCCTCCAGCCAGCCGCGGGTGTCGCCGTCGGGAATGAAGCAGATGTCGTGACTGTCCGGCTTGTTGGCGACGGACAGACCGCGACGCTCAGCCTCTGCCCGGACTTCAGCCTTTGACGGCGTTTCAGCGAGCGGGAACATGGAATGCTTCAGCTGTTCGTGCGTGAGCACGCCCAGCACATACGACTGGTCCTTGGCCCAGTCGGCGGCCCGGTGCAGTTCGCGGCTGCCGTCGGCGTTCTCGGTGACCTTCGCGTAGTGGCCGGTGCACACCGCATCGAAGCCGAGGGCCAGCGCCTTCTCAAGCAGAGCCGCGAACTTGATCCGCTCGTTGCACCGCATGCAGGGATTCGGTGTACGCCCGGCGGCGTACTCGGCGATGAAGTCGTCCACGACGTCTTCCTTGAACCGCTCGGAAAAGTCCCACACGTAGTACGGGATGCCCAGGATGTCGCAGGCACGCCAGGCATCGCGGCTGTCCTCGATGGTGCAGCATCCGCGGCTGCCGGTGCGCAGGGTCCCGGGCATGCGTGAGAGAGCAAGGTGGACGCCCACCACATCGTGTCCCGCCTCCACCGCGCGGGCGGCCGCAACGGCCGAATCGACGCCGCCGCTCATCGCTGCGAGTACCTTCATTGTTGTGCGCTCTCCCTAACTGAAGCCTGTTCCTGCGGTCTGAATTGATGATGCGTGCCCTGACATGCCTGCCTTGCGTGCGCGTTGGTACGCTTCCGGCAGCGCGGCCACCAAGGCGTCAACGTCTTCCGGCGTTGATGTATGCCCGAGGCTGAAACGCTGTGCACCGCGGGCCTCGGTTTCGCTCAATCCCATGGCCAGCAGCACGTGTGAGGGCCGCGGGACTCCGGCGGTGCACGCCGATCCGGTGGAGGATTCCACTCCGGCCACGTCCAGCAGGAAGAGCAGCGAGTCACCCTCGCACCCTGGAAAGGTGAAATGGGCGTTGCCCGGCAACCGTTCACGTGCCGGCCCCCGGAGGATGGCCTCAGGCACAACCCGTTCGACGCCGGCAATCAGCCGGTCACGCAGTTCCGCCAGCCGTACGGATTCCCCGGGAAGGTGCGTGACGGCGTCGTCGGCTGCTGCTGCGAACGCCGCGATCCCGGCGGTATCCAGGGTGCCGGAGCGGATGTCCCGCTCCTGTCCGCCGCCGTGCTGGACGGGAGTGAGCTTCACCGACCGGCCGACGAACAACGCTCCCACACCTACCGGACCGCCGATTTTGTGCCCGCTGACGGCCATGGTGGCCAGCCCAGATTCGGCGAAGGAAACCGGCACCGAGCCGAACGCCTGAACCGCGTCCGAGTGGACCGGAATGCCGTGAGCTGCCGCGGCTGCTGTAATTTTGGCGATTGGCTGCAGCGCACCCACCTCGTTGTTCGCCCACATGACAGTGACCAGCGCAATGTCCTCCGCGCCGCCGTCGAGCTCCTGCTGGAGCGCGTCCAACCGGACGATTCCTTCCGCTGTCACCGGAAGCCAGGTGACCCGGGCGCCCTCGTGCCGTTCGAGCCATTCGACGGTGTCCTGGACAGCAGGGTGCTCGACGGCGCTGCAAAGGATCCGGGTCCGCTGCGGTTCTGCGTCACGACGGGCCCAGAAAAGTCCCTTGACAGCAAGGTTGTCGGCCTCTGTACCGCCGGAAGTGAAAATGACCTCGGACGGGTGCGCTCCGGCTGCCCGGGCCAGCGTCTCGCGGGCATCCTCGACAACCCTGCGGGCACGCCGACCGGAGCCGTGCAGCGATGAAGGGTTGCCGCTACGGCTGAGTTCGGTAGTGAGTGCGGCGAGCGCGGGCGCCGAGAGGGGCGTGGTCGCCGCGTGATCGAGGTACACGGGCACCCGTCAATTCTACCGTCGGGCGCCATCAAAGCCGAACGGGCGCCGTTGAGTTGGCAGGACACGCCCCGAATAACCGCGCATAGAGGGTTTGTCCTGCCGAAACAACGGCTAGGCACTGGACTGTCAGGAACGACTGATAGAAATGAGCTGTGGAACAGACCCCCGTACATCCCGGCTCACCGCAGTTCGTTCCCCACCTGCTGCATGCCAGGCACACGTTCGGGCAGCGCGTCCTGGACTTCGACCGCCAGATCGCGCTCATGGCGATCATCAACCGCACTCCTGATTCCTTTTACGACGGCGGACGCACCTTCGCGCTCCAGGCGGCAGTCGATGCTTCCCTGCAGGCAGTGTCCGACGGCGCCGACTGGGTGGATATCGGCGGCGCACCCTTTGCCCCCGGTCCGGCTATCCCGGCTGCTGAGGAAGCCGACAGGATTGTTCCGGTGATCCGGGCAGTTCGAGACGCGTCCGACGTCGTCATCTCTGCCGATACCTTCCTCCCGGAAGTGGCGGAGCAGGCCATCAAGGCGGGGGCGAACGTCGTCAACGACACCACCGGCCTTCGTAACCGGGACCTCGCCGCGGTGGTTGCCGAGACTGGCGCGCACGTGATCATCACCCACAGCCTCGCCGAGCCGCGCACCGTACTTGGGCGGCCTGCCTACACGGATGTGGTGACGGAGGTGGCGGATTTCCTGGTTCGGCAGGTAGAGCTCGCTGTCATGCTTGGCATCAGCGAAGACCGCATTCTGGTGGACCCCGGCCACGACCTGAACAAGAACACGCTGCATTCACTCGATATCACGCGCCGGTTCGCCGAAATCGCTGGGCTCGGATACCCCACCCTCGCTGCAGTGTCGAACAAGGATTTCATCGGGGAGACGCTGAACCTGCCCAAGCCGGAACGGGTCGAAGGATCCATTGCCGCCGCCGTCATGTGCGCCCTTGGCGGAGCCCGAATCCTTAGGATGCACAACGTAGCTGCGGCCCGTTCCGCCATCAATGTGGTGGAAGCAGCGATGGGCTGGCGCCAGCCGGCCTATCTCCGGCACAACATGGGAGATGTCAACCAGCCTTGATCAATCAACTTCTGCCGCACAGCGCAGCCGACCGATCCGACGACGACCTGCTCAAGCTGTACGGTTACCCTGCTGAGCGCCCCTGGGTGCGGTTCAACTTCATCACCAGCCTCGACGGTTCAGCGACGCATCAGGGCGTTTCCGCACCCCTGGGCAATGACGGCGACCGACGCCTGTTCGGTCTCCTCCGGCGGGTCAGCGATGTGATCCTGGTGGGGGCGGGGACCGTGCGCGCCGAGGGTTACGCAGGGCCTTTGGTCAGCGAGGAGGACAGCCGGTGGCGTACTGAGCAGGGACTGCCTGCCCATCCTGCTCTGGCGATCATTTCAGGAACGCTGGGGATCGAGCCGGACAGCGATCTGTTCAGGCTCTCTCCGGTCCGCCCCGTCCTGGTCACGACCGCGGCCGCGGAGAAGGAGCGCGTGCGTTCCCTGTCGGAGGTTGCCGACGTCGTAAGTGCGGGTGCTGAGAGCGTTAGTGCGCGCACGTGCGTTTCACTGCTGAACGACCGAGGGTTGGGCCGCATTCTCTGCGAAGGCGGGCCCAGTATCTTCGGCGGTTTCCTTGCTGAGGATGCGGTTGACGAACTGTGCCTCTCACTCAGCCCGCTGCTGACCGGTGGCCAGGGGACGCATATCGCCGCCGGCGTTGGCAGCCCCGAGCTCCGTCAGTTGGCATTGGCGTCATTGCTGGAGTCCGACTCTGCCCTGTACGGGCGCTGGATGCGCGCCGACAATCGCTAACGCGGTGGAATCACCGAGATGCCGCTGCGCACTTCTTCGACGGCTGCAGCCAGTTGCTTGTCGGACGGACAGGAAACGGTAAAGGCCAACCCAGTCCCCGTTGCCCCGAAGAGGCGCAGCGATACGATACTCGCGGGATCGTCGCCGGCTGCGCCCTGCTCATAGGTCAGGAACTCGATCGATGCCGTCGATTCCGCGGGCGACGCTCCCCATATCCAGTTCGTGGTCACGAGGTACTCCGGCAGGATGCTCGGGTCCAGGAACCGAAACAGCGCTTCGGTGGAGGCTTGGTCATCACCAGCGACCACCAGAGGGCCCTGTGGCGGTGTGGATCGCAATGACGCGGTGCACCCCGCGTCGCTGATGTACACAGACTCGCCGTTGACCAATGATTTCTCCTGCACCCACCCCGGAACTCTCGACAACCCGTCCGAGAAGGCGACCGTGTCAGCATCTTCAATGTAGCCGCCACGGTCAAACGTCATGTCGTTACCGACGATGTCGGCGCGCGGCAGCGGAGGCAACTCCGAGGAACTCCCGGAGACGGCGTCCGAGGGCGCAGGCGCCGTCGTCGTCGGGCTGGTCGACGCGCTTTCGGCCGGCCTGACGGGCACCTCGATCCGGCATCCGGCGAGCAGCGGCGCAAGGAAGAACAGAACGGCATACCTCAGTAGCGGCCGATCCCTCCATGCCATCGAAGCTCCCCCTTCCCGCACGACCGCGATCCTCCTGGATTTCAGAAAACCCTTGACAACACCGGCACCTACTTTAGCGAGCACATCTCACGCCGGCTCCCGGAAGGCCAATGGACTGAGCGCAACAACAAGCTTCAACGGATGACTGCGCCGTGTGCCTCTGCAACGGCGAGCGCCTGGGAGACGTCGACGACGGCGCCGCGGACATTGAAGTTCTCCGCATCGATCCCCTCGAGGGTGCTCCCGCGGAGGTCAGTGCCTTTCAGACGGGCGCCGCCCCAGGAGATGCTGGTGAGGCGGCAATCTCGGAACTCAGCGTCCCGGAGGTCCGTTCGGGTGAAGTCGGCCTCCGTGAAGTTCACGTCCGAGAAGACGCTGCGCTGCAGGTCGGCCCCCGCTAACGAGACGAACGACCAGTTGCCTCCAACCACCCGAATCGGCTTGAGGGAAGACCCAGTGAAGACGCTGCCCGTGAACTTGCAGCTTTCGAAGGTGGCATCGAAAAAGTTGCAGTGTTCGAACCGGCAATTGTCGAATGCGCTGTTGACATGGGTCGACACGTTGAACCTCACATTGCGGAAAACGCAACCGCTGAAGACGGAGCCCTCGCTGCGCATTTCGGTGAAATCGCAGTCCGTAAAGCGCTGACCGCGGTGATCTTCGCGCTCGCTTCCGGTTGCGTACCAGTCCAACCCGCTGTGTACCTCGTTATTGCCCGCCATGCACCTGATGCTATCCGGCCATTTGCCGGAGGGAACGACACCGTTTACAGTCAAGCGCGGAACCTGCGAACACCGTTCCTGATCCTTCTTCGCCACGAAAGGCCACTATGGCAGCCCCCGACCGCACGTACTACGCCGTGCTCGGGGTGAGCAGAAGTGCCACTGCGAAACAGATCAAGGACGGCTACCGCAAAGCGGCCCGGACGGCTCATCCTGACCAGGGGGGAAACGCTGAGCTGTTCCACGAAGTGGCCGTGGCCTACGAGCTGCTTTCCGATCCGGAGCGACGCCGCCGCTACGACCGCACCCTCGGCGTCGAGGATCCGTTGCCCGGAGCGCGGCCGGCGGCCAGGCCGAAGCGGCAGCCCGCACAGGCACCCTCCGAAGCACATGCACAAGCCGCGCGCTACGAGCCCGCTTACGACGCCGGAACGCACCGTCCCCCGTTACCGCTCGCCTTGGCGCAACAACAGGTTCACGGTACGGCCCGCCAGCCCGGTGCCCTTGGCAGGCTTCGGCCGGGCACCACCGCCCGCTATGACGGTGAGCGGGCGACGGCCCGCCTCCTGGAGGCCGGCCTCCTTCCCGGTTTTCCCGGCGTCCGGCTTGTCAACGGGCTTTCGTTCGGAGGGGGTGCCGACGTCGGCCATGCGCTGCTGGCGGGCTACCGCATCGCCGTCGTTGATTCCCTGTTGGCGCCGCCGGGGAATTACTCGTGGGACGGACACCGCCTGCGGCATCGCGGCCGCCATGCCGGTGATGTGCGGCTCACCGACACGGTGCGCAAGGTTCAGGATCTGTTCCCGGAGTGCAATGTCCGGGGATGGCTGGCTCTGCACGGCAAGCAGGACAACCCGTTCGAACCGATTGTGGACTATCCGCCCTCGCTGGATCGTTCGGCTCTCGTCTCCGTCCACGTTGCCAACGCCGGAACACTGCTTCGGGAGGTTCGGCGCTTCCTGTCCGAGGGCCCTCAACCCAATACAGTCCAGGTGCCGGTGCTCGCACGCTTGCTCGCCGCTGCCGGGCGCTAGGATTGCACAGTGTTCCGCATCCTCTTCCACACTCCAGAAATCCCCGGCAATACCGGGAATGCCATTCGTCTGGCCGCGGTCACCGGCGCTGAACTTCACCTCATCGAACCCCTGGGCTTCGACTTGGAAGACGCCAAGTTGCGGCGGGCGGGTCTGGACTACCACGACCTCGCCGTTTTGACCGTGCACCCTGACCTGGACGCCGCGCTCTCTGCTCTGGAGCCTGATCGGCTGTTTGCCTACACCTCCGAGGGCACCATCACGTACTCGGACATCCAGTACCGTCCAGGCGACGTACTCCTGTTCGGTCCGGAGTCCGTGGGCCTGCCTCCCGAAGTGAAGAACCATGAAGCGGTCACCGCGAGGGTACGGCTCCCCATGCTTCCCTCCCGACGTTCGCTCAATCTGGCCAGCTCGGCATCCATCGTGGTGTACGAGGCCTGGCGCCAGCAGGACTTCAAGGGCGCCCAACTTTCACAACCCATGATGGAGGGCCGTTCGTGACCACGGTAGCTAACCTGTTCGACGACGGCGCCGAGCACTTCGAGCGCTTCGCTCCGGCCCTTTGGAACACCATGGGCAACGCAGTGGTTGCCGCCGCAGATCTGCACATCGGCCAGAGCGTGTTGGATGCCTGCTGCGGAAGCGGAGCGAGCACCATCCCCGCGGCCCAGGTTGTGGGCCCTGACGCGCGAGTTGACGCGGTGGATCTGTCCTCAGGGCTTCTGGCGCTGGCGGCCGCGAAGGCTTCTGCTTTAGGGCTGGACTCCGTCAACTTCACGAAGGCTGATGTCTCCGTGTGGGCCGCTGAACAGACCTATGATGCAGTGCTCTGCTGCTACGGGCTCTTCTTCCTCCCGGACATGGCCGCCGGCGCCCGGCATCTTGCGTCCCAACTGCGCAGTGGCGGCAAGCTTGCCATCAGCACCTGGCAGGACGGCGCCCACGAACCGTTTGTGTCATTGCTGCGGGAGGCCTGCTTCGAAGAACAGCCTGACCTGCGCGATGCCCCGGTTCCTCCACCACTTCGGCAAATGGCCGAAATATCCTCAGTCGAGAAGCTGTACTCTTTCCTGGAGACAGTCGGCTTCGGGTCAATCGAAGTGCACACTGCTCCTCTGCAGATCCCCCTGGACGCTGACCTTGCCTGGACCCTGGTGCTGGGGACGGGCTACCGGTTCCTGCTGCCTCCTGATACAGCGGGCAGGGAGCGAGTGCGCAGCCGCTTCATGGAAAAACTGGGCGACGAGCCGACCCTCAATGCCGACTCCCTGATCGCGGTGGCAATCCGTGAATAACGCCTGATCCGCCGGACCCATCCACCGCGTCAGCCGCTTCGAACTAGAGGTGTTACCAGTTGTAGCGGATCGGGCACGGAAACCTGCAGAAACGGCGGTCGGGCATGGGCGGAGGAACAGTTGGGCGAAATGTCCTGACCCGCGCACGGGGTCATCATGTTCGGGATAGCCATTCCGGCGCTTTATGCTTGAAACCTATGGATACGCCACGTGTGAGCCGGATTAACCCAGCTCGATCAGACCCTGATCAGGCCGACGCGTCCTCTGGCGCCGCGCCTGACCTGGCTGGTCTGCTGGCTCGGATCGCCCAGCAGGACCAGAGCGCCTTCGCGGAGTTCTACGCCCAGACGTCCCGTCGGGTGTATGGACTGGCCCGGCGCGTTCTGATTGACCCGGAGCTGAGCGAAGACACAACGCAGGAGGTCTACCTGCAGGTGTGGAACATGGCGGACCGGTTCAACGCGGAGGCGGGCAGCCCCATGGCATGGCTTATGACCCTGGCCCATCGCCGCGCGGTGGACAGGGTGCGGTCCGAGCAGAGTTCCACTGACCGTGAAGCCCGGTACGGCGCAGCCATGCAGGTCAAGGACCATGACGACGTCGTTGACACCGTCACGCAGCGGCTGGAAGCGGAAGCCGTGGTCCGGTGCCTGGAGACCTTGACCGGCACGCAGCAGGAGTCGGTGCGCCTCGCCTATTACGGCGGGCTGACGTATCGGGAAGTGGCAGAAAAGCTTGGCGTGGCGGTACCCACCATCAAGTCGAGAATCAGAGACGGATTAATCCGGTTGAAAACATGTTTGGGGGTGAACTGAGATGCAGGACAAGGATATGAACAAGCAGTTTGCAGATGATCTTCGGCAGGACCTGGCCGGCGGCCTGGCCGCCGAGTGGGCTGAGATGTATGCCCTGGATGCTGTGAGCGAAGAGGAGCGCGCCACACTCGAGGACTACATCTCAGCTGCCTCTCCTGAAACCCGTGAGGCGTTCAATGCGCGGGTTCGCTCCACACGCGAGACATTGGCGCAGGCTTATGCAACGCAGGAGGACGAACCGCCCGCTGACCTTTTTGCGCGCATCGTCGCGAATTTGCCGGCCGAGGAAGTGTCTTCACCGGCTTCCCCCGTGACCGGCGCTGGGGATGAGCTGGCAGCACGCCGTAGCGCCCGCCGAACCCAGTCTCCTGCTGGTCGCTGGTTGCTTGCAGCAGCGGCTGCGGTTGTCGTGGCGGTGGGCGGTGTGACCGTGGCGCAGAATTTGCAGCCTTCCTCTATCCAGGAGCAGGTCCTGCAGGCCGGGGATGTCCAACGTGAACAGATCGCGATCGGTGACACAGGCACTGCTGAACTTGCGTTCTCGGAGTCGAGGGATGCCGCCGTCGTGACCCTCGATGATGTACCGGCCCCACCGGAGGGCAAGGTGTACCAGATGTGGCGTCTTCCTGCCGACGGCGCATCGCCGGAATCGCTGGGAACCATGACCGGCGAGGACGTTGCGCACACCGAGCTCGAAATTGAAGGCATCCGAACGTACAGCGGCCTCGCAATCACCGTCGAACCGGAGGGCGGCTCTGAAACGCCTACCCTCCCGATCGTCGCGCAGATCCCCTTCGACGCCTGAGAGGGAACGCTGGGATGGGCTCCGAGCTTCAGCCGGACTGCCCATCCCGCGCCTGTCAGAACCCGGCGATCGTAGCTTCGGTGTTGACCGGAACCACCTGAAAGACCTCGGCGCTTCGGTCCGCGGCAAGACCGCCGCGCTGTGCATTAGCGGTCAGGAACGCGCGAACAGTGTTGTCCATCCGCTCAAGGTCGGGGTGCTGGCTGGCGTGGAAACGTAACGCCCGCATCTTGTCTTCCACATGGTCAGTCACATCGACGAAGTGGTTTTCGAGCTGCGTGGGACCACCGAAGAACCAGAGCCAGGGCACGCGATACGCGTCCAGTCCGCGCGCAGCGAGATCGGGGAAAGCATAGGGATTCTCCACAGCGGGATAAATCGCGCGGGTGACGGCCTCGCCGCATGCCAGGTGGTCCGGGTGGCTCTTCTGGATGCGCTCCCAGTTCCGCTCAGGGTGCATGGACAGCACGATGTGCGGCCTGACACTCCGGATGAGCTCCACGACGCCGGCCACCAGTTCCAGGCTCGGTTCCAGGTAGCCGTCCCGGTACCCGAGGAAATGCACCGTTTCGACGCCGACCAGCCGGGCGGCTGCTCGCTGCTCCTGTCGCCGCCGGTCAACTATGTCCGGACGATGCTCATCGGAGAAGCCGCCTGCGTCGCCATCGGTCATGATGCAGTATTCAACGACGACGCCGGCCGCGGTCCACTGAGCCACGGTGCCCGCTGCGCCAAAATCAATGTCATCGGGATGCGCTACGAAACAGAGAACCCGGCTTACCCCGTCTTCCGGCCGTTCAGGAACGTCTGGCATGTTCAGCTCCTGCGGTTGTTGATCTCTGCCGTCGCCTGCGGCAAGACAGTTGACAGGTCACCCACGATGCCGAAATCCGCGATGTCGAAAACCGGGGCGTCCGGGTCCTTGTTCACTGCCACGATGACCTTCGCCGTCTGCATGCCGGCCTTCTGCTGGATGGCGCCGGAGATGCCCGCGGAGATGTAAAGCTGCGGGGAGACCGTCTTGCCCGTCTGGCCGATCTGGGCTGAATGATCAATCCAGCCGGCATCCGTAGCGGCCCTCGACGCACCCACAGCACCGCCGAGCGCGTCGGCAAGTTCCTCGACCGGTCCAAAGTTACCGTCCACTCCCCTGCCCCCTGCCACCACGATGCGTGCTTCGTCCAGCGACGGTCGGCCACTCACGGCCCGTTCGGAACGTTCCGTAATCCGTGCTGCGTGGCTGGGCACTGCGACGTGCACCCGGCGAACCTCGGGGCTGGAACCGCCCTGCACTGTTGCGATCTCCACGCTGTTGGCCTTGACCGTGATGATCGGGCACCCGGTGGTGACGGAAGCGTTCACCGTGTAGGAGCCTGCGAACACCGACTTCGTGACACTGAAGTCCTCGCCCACTGCGATGGCATCCGTGATGACACCTGAAGACAAGCGGATTCCGACCCGCGCAGCGATCTCCTTGGCTTCGAACGTGTTGCCAAGGAGCACTGCATCAGCTTTCGCCTCCACCGCTGCGGCTGCCAGAAAAGCCGCCTTGCCCGCCACGAGCACGTCACCGAGCCCGTCCTCTGCAGGCTGATACAGCACGCCGGCTCCGTGAGCGCCGAGTTCTGCCGAAACACCGTCCGTCAGCACTCCACAGAGTGCAACCACCGGCTCGCCCAGCATTCCAGCAAGGGTCAACAGCTCACGATCGGTCTTGTGCAGGTGCTCACCGGGCGTGTCAATGTAAACGAGGACATTTGCCATTCCAAAGGCTCCTTGAGAAGTGGTTGGCTGGGATCGCTGCGCTCAGAGCAGCTTTTGCTCAGCGAGGAAATCAACCAGTCGCCGACCGGCATCGCCCTCGTCGGTGATGATGACGCCCTGCGAGCGTGGAGGACGCTGCTGCGCCTGCTCGACCCGCGTCCACGCTCCGCTGAATCCAACCTCGGAAGCATCGAGTCCGATGTCAGCAAGGGTGAGGGTGGTGATCGGTTTTTTCTTGGCTGCCATGATGCCCTTGAAGTTCGGGTACCGCGGCTCATTGATCTGGTCCGTCACCGACACCACGGCGGGCAGCGTACTCCTGACCGTCTCAGCCACATTGTCGCTTTCCCGGCGGGCGATCAATTGGCGGCCGCCGTCGTCGTGCGTGAGCTCAAGGCTGGACGCGAAGGTGACCTGGGGCAACTGCAGCAGCTCTGCGAGCTGCGCTGGAACCAGGGAGGTCTCACCGTCCGTGGAGGCCATGCCCGTCAGTACCAGATCCGCAGTGCCCAGATGGCGTACGACGGCGGCGAGCGCGCGTGAGGTGCCGGAAGCATCCGAGCCGGCGAGGGCATCATCACACAGGTGGATGCCCTCGTCTGCGCCGATTTGCAGTGCCTTTTTCACGGCGTTCACGGCGGCTGGGGGGCCCATGGTGACCGCCGTGACGCGGTGACCGTTTCCGCCCTGTGCTTCAACAAGCTGCAGTGCCGCTTCGAGGGCGTACTCGTCGAGTTCAGACAGAATACTCTCGGAGCGATCGGTGGTGCGGTGCTCGCCGTCGAGATGACGGTCGAACTGGGTGTCCGGTACGTGCTTGACCAACACCGCGATATTCAGCGCGGGAATTGCCTCGTCCATTGCTGCCTTTCCTTCGGCCCATTGCTGCCCGCAGACAAGCTAACCACAAAGGTGTCCTGATCACAGCAGGAATATGACGCAGCGGCAGTCCCCTCGAGAGGGAGCTGCCGCTGCGTGAATCCACCGGGTCAGGCCGGCGACTGACCAACCGTTACATCGAGCGTCAGGGTCTCTTCGCCACGGACGAGTTCGATCTGCGTGGACTGCCCTTCAGCGAGCATCCGGACGGCTGCGGTCAGGGCCTGCGGGTCCTCGATCGGCAATTCACCCACCCGGGTAATGACGTCCCCTTCCTGGAAGCCTGCGGTCTCGGCTGGGCTGCCGGGCTCGACCGACTGCACCTGCGCACCAACCGAGAAGGAGCTGGCGCCCGCCGCGCTGTCGGATGCCGCTGCACCGACGCTCACGCCGAGGAAGCCGTGCGTTGCTGCACCGTTGGCGATAATTTCTTCCGCTACTCGCTGGGCGTAGTTGATCGGGATGGAGAAACCGACGCCGATATTGCCGGCGCTCTCCCCCGAACCTGCCGACGCGATCGCGACATTGACGCCGATGATCCGACCCTGCGAATCCACCAGCGCACCCCCCGAATTACCCTGGTTGATCGCGGCGTCTGTCTGGATCACGTTCAGATAGATGGAGCCCTGGGATCCCTGCTGCGGCGCCTGGGAACCATCAGGCGGGAGGAAGTTGAATCCGTCTCCCGGAGCCTGTTCCGGAGCATCCGACTGTTCTTCAGGAACGGCCGACGACTGCACGCTGATTGTGCGATTGAGCGTCGAGACGATGCCGTCCGTGACGGTGCCGCTCAGCCCGAGCGGAGCGCCGATTGCTATTGCAACATCACCGACGTTCAGTTCCGACGAATCAGCGAGGGTGGCCGGCTGAAGGTCCGGCGCATCGATCTTGATGACAGCCAGGTCCGAGAGCGGGTCAGTGCCCACTATCTGAGCCTGGAATACCCGTCCGTCGTTCGTGCGAACTTCAACGGCAGGGTCCGCAACCTGGCCCCCCAGGGTGACGACGTGCGTGTTGGTGAGGATGTGGCCCTCAGCGTCAAGAATGATCCCTGAACCTGACCCGCCTGACCCGCCGCCGTTCACGGAGATGGTGACGACGCTCGGTGAAGCTTTGGCTGCGGCGCCGGTAATCTCGTTGACGCTTTCGGTGTCATTAACCACAACAGACTGGGCCTGGGACGTGCCGTTGTTGGGTCCCTGGTTGCCCGTCTCCAGCAGGGCGTCTGCTCCGACGGCCACTCCTCCGCCGAGAAGACCGGCCACGAGCATCCCGGTCAGGAACGTACCGGATCCAACGCGCTTCACGGGCCCACGCTGCTTCTTCCCTTGGCCCGCTGGCCGCGCATACGAACCATACCCGAAGGAAGCACCCTGCTGGTGCCCGCCGGCTGCGTGAGTTTCGGGCCCGTTCCCGACCGAATGATATGGGTCCGCCGTCGGTGCGGTGATCGGCTGGTGCTTCTGTTGCGCCGCGGGGAGGTTGGGGTTGTGGCTGGGCGGATTAGTTGGCCGTGGAGGAAGCGGTCCGTTGTAGGAACCGGTTGTGTTCTCGGTCATCGGTTGTCCTTTCACTGATGCTTCTAGAACTATGGCAAAGCAATCTGTACCCGCGACTGACGTTGCCTGTACGGCGGCTGTGAGCCCACCGGACGACCTCGTTCTTCATTCTCCCGCAGATGGGAAAAAGCCGGTTACGGTGCAGGTCCTGGAGCGGTTTCGCTCGCGGCATAGCCCACCCGGTGGACTGCCCCCAGAGCGCACCATAGAATCGCAGTCAGGCGAACCCGGGGGATCTGTGCCTTGCCAACGGCTGTTCGCCAGTTCCCGGAGCGCCCGGCGGACACTGCTGAAGGGTTGTGAATGAAGTCGAGCATTGCACGCATCTGCTCCGCCGCGGGTGTAGGAACAGCCGCCCTGCTGAGCCCTTTGGTTGCCGCTCCCGCCTATGCCGTAGATCCTGTTGATTTCAATTCCCAAACGGTGGTTGACCAAGCGGACGTCCTCTCTGATTCCGAACAGCAAGAGGTTGAACAGTCGATCGAACAGCTGCAGGCTGAGCACGGCTACACCCTGCATGTCGCCTACGTTGACTCCTTCACCAACCCGTCGGACGCCAAACAATGGGCGATAGCCACTGCCGAGACCAGTAGCTTGCAGGCTGACGATGCAATCTTTGTGATCGGCGTCGACGATCGGACAGGCGGCCTCCTTGCGGACAGTTCGAGCGTTGTGGATGACCAGTCGAACGGGATCTACCAGAGTTTCGCCGTACCGGAATTGGAGAACGACGACTGGACGGGCGCTGCTGTCGCTGCAGTCACCGGGGTTGACCAGGTTCTCGACGGCGGCACCGTCAGCCCTGCCGGAACGTCCAGTGACGGAGGAGGAGGTTCGTTCCTCTTCATCGGAGGCCTGCTCGTCCTGGCTGGTGTGGGTGGATACTTCTATCTCCGGTCAAAGCGCCGTAAGCCGGACGCACAGGAGCAGAACCGGCACCCTTCAGAAATCGAGTTCGGACCCGGCCGCGGGGCCGACGGTCAGGTTCTGGATCCGTTGGCTTCACTGAGCGTGGAGGACCTGCGGCTTCGCGCGGGAAGCCTGCTGATAGCAGCGGACGACGCCATCAAATCAAGCGAGCAGGAAGTCGGGTTCGCGCAGGCCCAGTACGGCGATGAAGCAGTCAAGCCGTTCGCGGCGGATATCACCGCAGCGAAGGCCCATATGAGCGAGTCATTCAAGCTTCAGCAGCAGCTTGATGACCACATTCCGGACACAGAGGAAGACCAGCGGAAGTGGCTTGGTGACATCATCCGCCGGTGTGAGTCGGTTAATGCCAGCCTGCAGGAGCACAAGGCAGATTTCGACGCCCTGCGGAAGTTGGAACGCAATGCTCCGCAGGCCCTGTCGGATGCACAGGCTTCCGCGAACGATGTCGGAACGCGGCTGAACGCGGCTGAACGTACGTTGCGAGAGCTCCAGGGACGGTACGCTATCTCGGCGACCGCGCAAATCGAGGACAACGTGGTCCAGGCGCGCGAAAGGCTGCAGTTCGTTGACAATGCCGCTTCCACAGCACAAAGGCATCTGTCCGAGGGCAACACCGGTGCCGCCGTCGTCGCCGTCCGAGCCGCCGAAGAAGGTGTCCACCAGACCAAGGTCCTGCTGGAAGCCATCGATCGCCGTGCCACGGAACTGGGCACTGCCGAACGCGAAATGGAAAGGGCCGTCTCGGATGCGGCCCAGGACGTTGCGCAGGCGCAGGCCATGGTTGCTGCCGGCTCCAACCCTGAACTCGCCGGTCCGGTAGCGGGCACAACGGCAGCGTTGGAATCGGTGAAGCGGGAGATCGCGTCGGGCAAGATAGACCCCGTGGCGCTCCTCCAGCGAGTCGAGACTGCGCATACGCAGCTCGACGCCGCCATCGGCGGAGTCCGTGATCAGGCAGAACAGACCCGCAGGGCACGCGAAAGCCTGCAGCACACCATCATGGCCGCCCAATCACGGATCTCAGGTACGGCGGACTACATTCGTGCCCGGCGCGGCGGCGTGGGCAGTGAAGCCCGGACTAGGTTGGCGGAGGCGGAGCGCAACCTTGACTATGCGATGCGCATCCAGTCGGATGACCCGGTGACGGCGCTCTCCCATGCCCAGCAGGCTGTCGCTTTGGCCGAACAGGCCGGTCAGATCGCGCAGAGCGATGTGGACGGCTTCGGTGGACGTATGGGCGGCTTTGGAGGCGGCGGTATGTTCGGCGGCCGCGGGGACGGCATGGGCGGCGCACTCCTCGGCGGCATCCTCATTGGTTCCATCCTCAACGGAGGCGGGCACGGCGGAGGATTCTTCGGCGGCGGCGGCGGCGGCGGGTTCAGCGGAGGCGGTGACGCCGGCATGTTCGGCGGAGGCGGTGACGCCGGCATGTTCGGCGGCGGCGGATTCGGTGGTTTCGATGCGGGTGGCGGCGGATTCGGTGACTTCGGGGGCGGCTTCGGAGATTTTTAGGTGAGCGACCTCAACAGGCAGTGAACTACTCAGGAAGATCGAAAGGTAACCCATGGTAAAGCAATCAATTTTCGGACGTATCGCAACACTGGCGAAGGCCAACATCAACGCAATGCTGGATCAGGCTGAAGACCCGCAGAAGATGCTGGACCAGATGGTCCGCGACTACTCGAACAGCATCGCCGAAGCCGAAAGCGCGGTGGCCCAGACCATCGGTAATCTGCGCATGCTCCAGGAGGACTACAACGAGGACCGAGAGAACGCCCGCAACTGGGGCAACAAGGCGCTCGCGGCCTCCAAGAAGGCCGACGAGTACCGTTCGTCCGGCGATGTGCCTGACGCGGAGAAGTTCGACAATTTGGCCAAGGTTGCTATTCAGCGTCAGATCACCGCTGAAAATGAGGCCAAGGGCGCAGAGCCCACGATCGCGTCTCAGACGGAAATTGTGGAAAAGCTCAAGACCGGGCTGAACCAGATGAAGGGCAAGCTCAACGAACTGACCAGCAAACGCGATGAGCTCATTGCGCGTTCACGCACGGCCGCAGCACAGGCGCAGGTCCATGATGCCATGAAGAGCATCGACTTCATGGACCCGACCAGCGAGGTAGGGCGTTTCGAGGAGAAGATCCGTCGTGAAGAGGCTCGCGTTCTCGGTCAGGCAGAACTTGCTAATTCGAGCCTTGACGCCCAGTTCGAGAGCCTTGAGGACCTCGGCGAGCAAAGTGAGATCGAAGCACGCCTCGCCGCCCTGAAATCAGGCGGTTCCGGTGCTGAGACGCCCTCTGCCATCGAGCAGGGTGCGGACAGCGCGAAATACTGATTCACCACTCGGCATACGGCGGCGGTTCGAGCCTCGAACCGCCGCTGCTCCCGTTAAAGGTTCGCCAAGCCGCCGGTAGATTGGCTTTATGGCTCTGACACTGGTGTGGCTCCGCGACGACCTGCGCATCGCCGACAATCCTGCCCTGCACGCTGCTGCAGGGCGTGGCGACGTCGTCGTCTGTTATGTGCTCGATGAAGTGAGTGAGGGAATTCGGCCCCTGGGCGGCGCCAGCCGCTGGTGGCTCCACAACTCGCTGTCCTCGCTCCGCAGTGCATTCGAGGATCAGGGGATTCCACTGGTGCTCCGATCAGGTCCCGCAGCGGACGTGATCCCCCGCCTGATCGAAGAGTCCGGGGCGGATGCTGTCTTCTGGAACCGCCGGTATGTGCTCGCTGAGAGAAACGTTGACGCTGCACTCAAGGGTTTCCTCAGCGACGAGGGGTACCAGGTGCACAGCTTTCAGGCGAACCTGTTGTTTGAACCCTGGGAAGTCACGACGGGCAGCGGCTCCCCGTACAAGGTCTTCACCCCCTTCTGGCGGGCGTGCCGTAACCGTCCCGCGCCACGGGAACCCCTTGATGGACCGACAGTGCTGCGCGGTCCGAACGTCGACTCGGAGGACCTCGACGAGTGGCGCCTCCTCCCCGACACGTTCGACTGGGCAGGTGGCCTCAGACAGACGTGGACGCCCGGAGAGCTGACAGCGCAAGCGCTCCTCGATCGCTTCGTGACCGGCACAGTTGACGGATACGCCGATGCCCGCCAGCTGCCTGACGTTGAGGGAACCAGCCGCCTCTCCCCGCACCTGAGGTTCGGCGAGATCAGCCCATTCCAGGTCTGGCACTCTGCCCGGGCCGCATCCACCTCCGCGACCGCCAGTGACCTCGCGATCTTCACCCAGGAACTCGGCTGGCGTGAGTTCTGCTGGCAGTTGCTCTACCACCAGCCACGTCTGGCGACAGAGAACTACCGACGGCAATTCGACGCCTTCCCGTGGCAGCAACCGGACTCCGACGAACTTGATGCCTGGCAGTATGGGCGAACCGGTTTCCCTTTAATCGATGCAGGCATGCGTCAGCTTTGGCATACCGGATGGATGCATAATCGGGTTCGTATGGCGGTCGGTTCGTTCCTTGTGAAGAACATGATGGTGGACTGGCGTGTGGGCGAACAGTGGTTCTGGGACACCCTGGTGGATGCGGATCCAGCCAACAACGCGGCGAACTGGCAATGGGTGGCAGGCTCCGGCGCAGACGCCGCACCCTACTTCCGGATTTTCAACCCCGTCACGCAGAGCAAGAAGTTTGACCCGGACGGCCGTTACCTTCGTCGATGGATTCCGGAGCTGCGCTCCGCGCATAAAGTTCATGAACCCTGGACGGATCTACCGGCCGGCTACCCTCCGCCGCTGCTGGACCTGAAAGTCTCGCGCGAACGGGCGCTCAATGCGTATCAGGACCTTCGCCAGGACTGACTTCCTTCATCGACCGACGTTTGAGCACCTGCGGTACGGCCACCCACAGCGCCAGAATCGTCATGGACAGACCGATGGCGCTCACCGTTCCCGCCGTCCGGCTCAACACGATGTCGAAGACCAGACCGGTTGTTCCAACGAGGACGAGGGCCACGAGGACCATTGTGGTCCTCAGGATGCGATGGGCATGGCGTACCAAAGCCTCCTTGATGCGCAGCCGGAAGAAGGTCCGGTGCAGGATCACAGTACCGAGCAGCAGGGCCGTGATCAGGGCGGACAACACGACGAGCACGAGATAGACCGCGATCTGAAATGAGTCCAGCTCCGTGAAACGCGACTGAAACGGCAGTGTGAGCAGGAAGCCGGTGAGAATCTGGATACCGGTCTGGAGTACACGAAGTTCCTGGAGTATCTCAAGCCAGTTCCGGTCAACACGCTGGAGCGCCGTCTCCCCGCGTTCCTTGTCCTCACCCACAGCGCCCTGCTCGATCATGGACATAGTGTAGGTGAGCCGGGCACGCAAAAGGGCGAAATGATGCGGGAATGACGAAGGTCCCGGAAGCCAAGCTTCCGGGACCTTCGTTTTCTAGTTGCGGGGGCAAGATTTGAACTTGCGACCTCTGGGTTATGAGCCCAGCGAGCTACCGAACTGCTCCACCCCGCGGCGTGATTACTACTCTACCCGCCGCGGGGGCGGATCCCAAATCGGGATCCAGATGCATTATTCGGTGGCTCCTCCGGACGCTTCAGACAAACGCGTTTCGGCATCCAGTGCCCGCTGCAGTGCCTGGTCGAGCCGCTCTTGTGCCTCACCGTAGGCGGCGAAGTCGCCCTCGGCGAGCGCGGTCTGGCCCTCCTGGATTGCCGCGTTCGCTTCCTCCAGCGCCGCCCGGAGATCGGCTGCCGGATCACCCGTGCCCGGCTCTGCGGGTGTGGTGGGCTCCTCCGTCGGCTCCTCCGGGGATTCGTTCCCGGAATCTGAGCCAACCAGCGGCGCAGGCAGATCAGGGGTCTCCCCCACATTCTCGCTGTCTCCGGTCACAGCGCCGGAGTCTCCCTGGAACACCTGGTCCAGTGCTTCATCCAGGGTGGGCGCAAAGCCGACCTGATCACCGAAGCTCACCAGCACACGCCGCAGGACGGGGAAGGACGAGTCCCCCGAGGACTGGACGTACACCGGCTGCACGTAGGCGATTCCGCCACCGATGGGCAGCGTCAGGAGATTACCGCTGATCACTTCGGAGGCGCCCTGGCGCAGCAGGTTCAGCTCCTGCGAGACCTCAGTGTCCGAGTTGAAGAGGTTTGCCGCCTGGCCCGGCCCGACGGCGGAGTCCTGACCGGACGAATCGAGCAATCGCAGGGTTCCATAGGTTTCTGCCTTGACACCGGGTTCACCGGTACCGGCGTCACCGTCCGCTGCAAGGAAGCCGTAAAGGATGTTGCGCGGTTCCTGGCCCTCCGGAACAAATGGAATGAACGGAGTGGTCAGTGAGAAGCTGGCCGACTCCTGATCGGGCATCTGGAGCGAGAGGTAGAACGGAGGCTGCTTGACGTCCTGCTCGCCTTCTTCCAGCGTCGGATCAACCGGTACAGCCCACGCCTGGTTGTTGCTGTAGAAAGGCTGGGTCTCTGTCACGTGGTAGCGCGCGAGCAGCTCCCGTTGGACCTTGAAGAGGTCCTCCGGGTACCGTACGTGCGCCATCAGGTCAGCCGACATCTCGCTGTACGGTTGCAGCGACGTCGGGTACACCTTCTGCCAGGCCTTCAGAATGGGGTCCTGATCATCCCAGGCGTAAAGATCAACCGAGCCATCGTAGGCGTCAACCGTGGCTTTCACCGCGTTACGGATGTAGTTCACCTGCTCAGCAGGCAAGGCGGTGGCGACACCTTCGGCGGTCAGGGAATCCACTGTGGCGGACTGAAGTTCCTGCTGAGTGGAGTACGGGTAGTCGGACGTTGTGGTGTAACCCTCGATGATCCATTTGACGCGCCCATCAACGATGGCCGGGTAGGTGTTGCTATCCAGCGTGAGGTAAGGGGCAACCTTCTCCACGCGCTCAACGGGATCACGGTCATACAGGATCTGGGATTCGCTCGTTACCTGGTCCGACAGGAGTAGATCCGTGGACTGGAACTTGAGTGCATACACCAGCCGGTTGAAGAAGTTTCCCACCTGCGGGCCGCCGTCGCCCAGGAACGTGCTGCGGGCCTCCTGGTCGGATTCCTCCGTCTGGGGCCGGTCGATCTCAAGTGGCGTGGCTCCCTCTGGAGCACCGACGATCGAATACTCCGGTGATTCCTCACCGAAGTAGATGCGCGGCTCAAACGTGCTCTCATCCCCCAGCAGGCCCGTGGTCGGGATACCTGACTGAATGAACTCGGGGCGCCCGTCCGGTTCCACGGTTGAACCGGCTGCTGCAACCACGCCGTAGCCGTGCGTGTAGTAGACGTGCTCGTTGATCCAGCCATCCGGAACACCCGCGGTGTTCAGTTCGCGGACTGCAATAACGGTGTCCTCGATCTCGCCGTCGATCTCGTAGCGGTCGACGTTCAGGATCTCCGGGAACTGGTAGTACTGGCGGAACTGCTGGAGCTGGCTGAAAGCGTCGCTCACAAGGTTGGGGTCCAAAAGGCGGATGTTGGCTGTTGTCTCGCCGTCCTCGTTCAACGCTCCCTCCTGGGGAACTTCCTCAACCCCATAGTCATTGACCTGCACCTGGTCCAGGCCGTAGGCAGCTCGAGTCATCTCGATGTTGCGCTCAATGAACGGCTCTTCCCGGCTGAACTCCGACGGAACAACCTGGAACCGCTGGATGACCCACGGGTATACGCCGCCGGCGAGGATAGCAGTGATGACCAGCATGGCCGTACCGATCACGGGCAGGCGCCACCGGCCAATCACTGCGGAAATGATAAACAGGACCGCAACAATGATGGCGGCGGCGGCAAGAATCGCCTTGGTTGGGATGACTGCGTTCACGTCGGTGTAGAGAGCGCCAGCCCATTTACCGTCGCTGCTGATGACGGTGGAGTAGCGGTCAAGCCAGTAGTTGACGCCCTGCAGGATCAGGAAGAGTGCAGCCAGTACCGCGATGTGCGTCCGGGCTGCCTTGCTCGTGAAGAGACCTTTCTCCTCAAGGCGGATGCCACCGTACAGGTAATGCGTCAGTACTCCGGCGATCCCGCTGATGACGATGACGCTCACCAGGAACCCGAGCAGGAAGCTCAGGAACGGCAAAGTGAAGACGTAGAACCCGATGTCCAGCCCGAATTCCGGGTCCGTCTCTCCGAAGGGCTCCGAATTGAAGAACAGGAGCATCCGTTCCCACTGTGAAGACGCTGCGGTTCCCGCAAACGCGCCGAGCACAACGGGAATGCCGATCATGAGCAGTCTGCGGATCGGTTCGAGCTGGGCCTGGTAGCGGTTCAGGTTGTCCTGGACGCTGCTGTCGGGAGCGTAAATGGGCCGTGAACGGTAGGCGATACGCAAGCTGAAGTAAACGCTTGCGCCCATGATGAGGAAGGCCGCCACGAACAGGCCGATCCGCGAGAGGTTCTCGGTGACAAATACTTCGAGGAAGCCCAGCTGGTTGTACCAGAGGACATCGGCATAAACCTGTGAGAAATACACGAAGCCGACGACGAGCAGACCGAGAACGATCAGGGTCGGTACCAGCGGCCCACGCCGCCGGGGTGGGGAGGAATATGGTTGGCTTGGTCTGCTGCCGAACGGGCGGTCAGGTCCGGATGTCACTATTACCTCATCCTTGGGGGTACGGGAGTGCTGGATGCGCAGCGGCGCACGGTCCACTGTTGTTCATTCTGCCCTGTGCACGTCTGGCCCACACAATTCAGTTCCGCCTGAACCGCGGCGCCCCGGAATCGTTTCTCAATCGTGTCCAACCCGGCTATGCCTGTCAGGCGGGATCCTCACATGAGGGGAGCTGCGCGCCGTCGTCGTTATCTTCTCCCAGCGTCCGGACGGCGGTGACGGCGTCGTCCAGGGTTTCCACGCGGATGACGCGAAGACCGTCGGGAATATGGCCAACAACTTCAGTGCAGTTTGCGGCGGGCGCAAGAAATACCTCGGCACCCGACTCACTGGCACCAACTAGCTTTTGGCGGATGCCTCCAATGGGCCCGACGGCACCGGATGAGTCGATCGTTCCGGTTCCGGCGAAGTGCCTCCCGCCCGTGAGCTGCCCCTCGGTCAGGGTGTCGACGATCCCGAGGGCGAACATCATGCCGGCAGACGGGCCGCCGACATTGTTCAGGGCAATGTCCACCTCGAAGGGGAACTCGAACTCGGACATCAGAAAGACGCCGAGCTGATAGTCGCCGGACTCCCCCAGCAGCGGCTTCACGGACTCCACCACCGTTTCACCGTTTCGGGCCACAGTGATGTCAACGCTTTTTCCACCCGCTGCATTCAAGGCTTCCTTCAACGGCTCCAGCGACTCGATAGGCTCGCCGTCGATGAGGGTGAGCTGGTCGCCTTCCTGAAGAATGCCTTCAGCGGCCGAGTCCGGGGCGAAGCCTACGACTGAGAGCGTCTCCCCGTACGGAATTTCCAGGTGAGCGAGCGCAGCGGCCACTGCGGATTCCTGCGAGGATGTCATAGCCTCCGCGTTCTGCTCCTCAATGTCCGATTCCGAGACATCCGGCGGGTAGACCAGTTCGCGCGGTGTGACTGCCTGTGCGGGATCCGCCCAGGCACGGAAAGCATCGAAAACGCTGATTGTCTGCCCCGGTCCTCCGGCGACGAAGACGGTGGTCAAATCCAGCGCACCGTCCGTCGGGAAGGTTTCCCTGCCTTCGACGGTGATCAACGGTTCACCGTTAACCTCCCCGATGGTGTTGAAAGTGGGACCGGGTGACTCGACCACGTAGGGAGACGGCAACAGAACAGCCGTTGCCCCGAGGCCCAGCGCGAGCAGCCCCGATACCGCCATGACGGTGAAGCGGGGATCCCTTTTCACGGCATCATGCTTTGGCCTGTTGGTGTCCTGGGAAAGCGGCTGGGTCAACGGATGTCACCTTTGGATTGGGGGCGCCGCAGGTCACCCCGGCGGACGGGATGTCAGGGCTTCACATGCCAAGCCTACAAGCCCGCTCTGCGCGCTTTGCATCGGAACAAACGTTGCTTTGCCTAGAGCGAACTCGCGCAGGACGTGCGGGACAAGTCTGGGACGTGCCGGTAACGTTTGAGATCCTGACTGACCAGTGCTGCAGCTCGCTACGGCAACTGTAAGTGCCGGGGTTTGCTCCCATTCAGCACCATACGAGCACAATCCGACCAAGTTTCGATCAAGGACCGGTGGTATCGATGAGCTCCAATCCGTCGAACAACGACGACGACACTCCCAAGGATCCGCTTTCCGAGATGCTCGAACGCTTGATGGGCGGCAACATGCAGGGCATGAACCCCCAGGAGATCGCGAAGGCGGCCGGTCTTCCCAATGATCCGCAGGCCATGGCGATGATGATGCAGCAGGTCCAGGCCATGTTTTCCGCACAGTCTGAAGGCCCAGTGAATTGGACGATGGCCAGGGATCAGGCGCGCCGTGCAGCTGCGACGGGCGGCGACCCGTCGGTGGGCAGCAAGGACCAGCGTGAAGTTGACGAGGTACTGCGGCTGGCAGAAATGTGGCTGGATCCAGTCACCGACTTCCCGTCCACCGCTCTCCTTGGGAAAGCGTGGTCCCGCGCGGAATGGGTCGAGGCAACAATGGAGACCTGGAAGCGGCTGACTGAACCGGTGGCGACCAGCATCGCCCTCGCCCTTTCCAACGCGATCACCGAGCAGATGCCGGAAGAGATGAAGACCATGATGGGCGGAGCCGCGTCCATGCTGCAGAACATGGGTGGCGCGATGTTCGGAATGCAGTTGGGCCAGGCTGTCGGCGCACTGTCCCGCGACGTGGTGAGTTCCACGGACATCGGCATACCTTTGGCGGAGAACAGCATGGCGCTCCTGCCTGCCAACGTCGCCGCATTCGGGCAGGGCCTGGACATCTCCGAATATGATGTTCGACTGTTTCTTGCCGTCCGGGAAGCTGCCCATGTGCGGCTCTTCACGCAGGTGCCCTGGCTGACCGGACACCTGCTCGGCGCAATCGAGAGCTACGCGCGCGGAATCCATATCGACATGTCGAAGATCGAGGAAGTTGCCCGCGACATAGACCCGTCGAATCCGGAGTCACTGCAGAGCGCCCTTTCCGAGGGTGTTTTCATGCCCGAGCGCACACCCTCGCAGGACGCCGCACTCGCCCGGCTGGAAACCACGCTCGCGCTTGTTGAAGGCTGGGTGGATGAGCTCACCGCGGCCGCTACCGCCAATCTCGACTCATCGGTCGCGTTGCGCGAAGTGGTTCGGCGCCGCCGGGCAACGGGAGGACCGGCAGAAAACGCCTTTGCGTCACTTGTCGGCCTCGAGTTGCGTCCCCGACGTCTCCGCGATGCGGCAGCCCTCTGGAACCAATTGCGTCAGGAGCGCGGGATTGACGGGCGGGATGCAATTTGGCAGCACCCTGATCTCCTGCCTACGCCGGAGGATCTCGATGATCCGGCGGGCTTCAGCAAGCGGCGCCAACTGGCCGAATCCGCCGACGCCGACGTGGATGCAGCGCTGGAGAAGCTGCTGGCGGGCGGGTTCGAGCCCCCTGCTGACGAGGATCCGGCGACGACAGACGAAACTGACTCGGAAGAGGGCGACGGCGGTCCAACAAACAAGGACGACGACCCGCGTTGAGTGGGTAGGTTTTGCCGGTCAGCCCCTCAAGCGGTCCTGTCGGTACTAGGTAGTGGGAGCTAGCGTCCGCTGAGTCCGTGGTCCGCCGCGTAAGCCGCGCCAAGCAGGAACGCCTTGGCTGTTTCAGTGTGAGGGTAATTGTCCAGGAGCGCCCAGAAGGTCCCGTTGTGTGAAGGCTCGATCAGGTGCGCCATCTCATGCAGGATCACATAGTCGATGACCCAATCCGGCATTCCCTGAAGCTTGTGCGACAGCCTGATGGCCCGGGCAGCCGGAGTGGCAGATCCCCAGCGCGAATTCTGGTTGGTAACCCACCGGATGCTGTTGGGCCTCGCGCGTCCTCCCAGGAACCGAGCCGACAATTCTGCAGCGCGCTCGACCAGCCCGGTATCCGAGTGCGTGGGCTGGACGGACTTTGCGTGAAGTTTGGCAACCATTCGTTCGACCCACTGCTTTTCCTGTCCGGCGGTGAAAGTAGCTGGAATCGAAACGACCGCAACTCCGTCCCGCAGATCCACACTGACGGTTCTGCGGCGACGGGCCGAGCGGCGCACTTCCACCGGATAGGGTGCAGTATCCGAGCTGATGGGGAGCTTCTCCTCCTCGGCTGCCCATCGATCCTGAGGGCCGCTAGGCTCTTTCCGCGAGGACACTCAGCACCGACTCTCCGTAGCGGTCCAATTTGGCCGGCCCCACCCCCGCGAGTTGCGCAAGCTTCTCCAGTGAATCAGGGCGGGCTTCTGCAATGGCTACCAGCGTGGCGTCCGTGAAGACAACGAATGCGGGGACGTCAGTTTCACGCGCGGCGTTCAGACGCCACTGGCGCAGTGCTTCAAACGTCTCCTCGCTGTAGTTCGCCGGGCAGTCGCTGCAGCGCCCGATCTTTCGTTCTGCCCCAGAACCCAGCACCTTCCCGCACGTGCGGCAGTGCGCTGGCGCCGATACCTTCCGCTCCCGGCGGGGTATGGGCTGCCGGAATGGACGCGTGCCTCCGGAATCCGGGCGAAGACCATCCAGGAACCTGGATGGTTTGCGTGACGCGCGGCCGCCCGGGGTGCGGGATGTGGACCAGGACAGGCCAAGGTGCTTGCGTGCACGAGTGATGCCGACATAGAGGAGGCGACGTTCCTCGTCGACTGCGTCAGGAGTGTCGGCGAAGGAAATCGGCATCAATCCCTCGCTCAATCCCACCAGAAACACCGCGTCCCACTCAAGGCCTTTCGCCGAGTGAAGCGATGCAAGCGTTACGCCCTGAACCGTGGGGGCGTGTTGTGCTGCTGCCCGTTCTTCAAGCTCGGCGACGAAATCCTGCAGCGTGAAACCCTGCGCTGCGCGGGCCTGGTGAAGCTCGTCGGCAAGCGATACTAGCGCAGCGAGCGATTCCCACTTCTCCCGCACAGCGCCGGAGCTCTGCGGTGCAACTTGGGTGTAACCCAGGGACGCGAGGACATCGCGGACCAGCTGAGGGACGTCGTCATCTGTTGCCACCCGTGCTGCAGCACGCAGCTGCAGCAGGCTGTCGCGCACTTCACGTCGGGCGAAGAACCGCTCGGCACCCCGCAACTGGTAGCCGATTCCCGCGGCGGCGAGCGCCTGCTCATAGACGCTGGACTGGCCATTGGTCCGGTAGAGGATCGCGATTTCGCTCGCGGGCACGCCGTCACTGAGCAGGCGGGAAATCCGGCGGGCGACCTCCGCTGCCTCAGCCTCGTCATCGCTGCACTCCGTGAAGGTAGGAGCCGGGCCGGGCGGGCGCTGTGCAATGAGTTGAAGTGGCGTGGCCCACGTGCCCGTCCCGCCGCGGCGCCCGGCTTCCGCAGTGCGCGCCGCGAGCAGTGCGTTGGCGAGATTGACGACCTGTGGTGTCGATCGGTAGTCCCGGACGAGCTTGATGACTTCTGCCTGCCGGTACCTGCCGGTGAAATTCAGGAGGTGCGAGCTGGTGGCACCAGTAAACGAGTAGATGGTCTGGCTGGCGTCACCCACTACGCAAAGCTCTTCCCGTTCGCCCAGCCACAGATCCAGGAGCCGCTGCTGAAGCGGCGAAACGTCCTGGTATTCGTCCACCACAAAGTGCCGGTACTGCCCGCGCACTGTTGCTGCCACTTTCGGGTCTTCCTGCAGGATGCCGACGGTGATGAGCAGCACGTCCTCGAAATCGATGACGTTGCGGTCCACTTTGAGGTCTTCATAGGCACTGAACAGCCGGGCCACAGTTGTGGCATCCATGCCTGCCGGTTCCGCCCGGCCGTTCGCGGACTCGACATAGGTATCCGGTGTCAGCATGGATACCTTGGCCCACTCAATTTCAGCAGCAAGGTCGCGGATTGTGGCGCGGTCGGTGCTGAGCCTCAGCCGCCGCGAGGCTTCGGCGATGAGCTGGGCCTTGTGGTCGACAAGGGCGGGCAGGGTTCCACCGACCGCCTGGGGCCAGAAGTATTGCAGCTGCCTGAGTGCTGCCGCGTGAAAAGTGCGTGCCTGAACTCCCTGTGCTCCGAGGTCGCGGAGCCGGGTGCGCATCTCGGCGGCAGCCCTCGCAGTGAAAGTCACCGCAAGGACCTGTTGAGGCTTGTACACGCCTGTGTGTACGCCGTAGGCGATGCGGTGCGTGATTGCGCGTGTTTTGCCTGTTCCGGCTCCTGCGAGAACACAGAGCGGGCCACTCAGTTGGGAGGCCACCGCCCGCTGTTCATTGTCCAGACCGGCGAGGATCTTCTCTTCGACCGAGCCGTCCACTATGGTCTCCCGGCGGATGGCTCTTCCTCCAAAGGACCGCCGTACCAGTGTTCAATCAATGCTCGTGCAATGGAGGCACCGGATGCAACGGACAACCGCTCCTCCTTCAGACCGGCGAACAGTTCTTCCCTGCTGAACCAGCGCACGTCCCTGATTTCGACGCCGTCAGGCACCGGACGTGCATGTGCTGCCTTCGCCGTGAATCCGAGCATCAAGGACGCAGGGAACGGCCAGGGCTGGGAGCCGAGGTACGTGGGCGAGTGAACAACTATTCCTGATTCTTCCTCGACCTCCCGCACGACGGCTGCCTCCAGCGATTCCCCTGGCTCGACGAAACCTGCGAGCGTAGAGAACCGGTTCTGGGGCCACGCAGCGGAGGAGCCCAGCAGCAGGCGGTCTTCCTCGTCCGTCACGGTGACGATGATGGCCGGATCAGTTCGGGGATAGTGCAGGCTTTCATCGGCAGGGCAACGCCTCACCCAACCTCCGTCGATCGGTTCGGTGGGCTGTCCGCAGCGGGGGCAGTGAGTATGGGTGGCGTGCCAGTTGGAGATGGCCACCGCCTCCACGAACAACCCGGATTCCTGTGCCGGCAAATCCGATGCGGCGTCACGCAATCCGATCCAGTCCTCGTCAGCCGCGAGCGCGGGTTGAACGTCTTCATGCTCCACCAGCACGATGTGTGTTCCTGCCGGCATGTCCGCCGTTGTTTCCACCGTACTTCCCAGATAAACAGGGTTCTTCGGACGCTCCACTTCCGCAACAGGGCTCAGCACGAGCCTGCCGTTGCGAAAGGGAGAACGCCTGCGGGCAAGATGCAGGATGCGGGTTTCCGGTTGGTCCCACAATTGATCGAAGAGGTCAGGGGTGATGCGGAAGGTTGAGCCGCGGTCTGCCGTGCCGCGTGCCAGGGGCAGAGATCCGAGTGGTGGGAGGCTTGCGATTGCGGCTGCCTGCATGCCGACGGCTTGGGTCATATTTCTACGGTACGGTCCCGCGCCCACAAAAAGACATTCGAAAGGGCTTTTCTGGAGGAATAGTGGGGGTGAGCGGCGACTCGCCGTTGCTGGACATTCGAGCCGGTGACCTCGCGCGCTTACGGTGGATGATGTGAAACGCTCACCGATGGAACTTGCGGCCCTTGCCAGCGCGGCCGTGCCGGGCCTTGCCCCGACCGGCGTCTCCAGCGCCCCCGATGATCCCGCCGACTTCGAGTCAGCCCTACTGATCGATGACTCCGGCAAGCAGTGGCGCGTTCGCGCACCACGGCACGCCGAGGCCAGCATGCGCCTGGAGACGGAACTGCAGGTACTGCGTGCGTTCACTCCCGCTGTTCGTGCTGAGCTCCCGTTCCTCATTCCTCACGTTGCAGGCACCGTGAGGCTCGGTGACCTTCGCACCTTCGTGTACTCCCACATTGAAGGATCACCGCGGTCTCTCGATGAGCTCGCAAAGGGCGGTCGTGAACTGGCCAGGGAAATCGGCCGCGCAATCGCTGCGATCCACGAACTGCCCAGGACCCTCGTCAACGAAGCCGACCTGCCTGCGTATGAAGCGAACGAAGTACGGCAGCGCCGGCTCAACGAGCTGGATCAGGCCGCTACCACCGGCAGAATCCCCTCGGATCTGCTGCGTCGCTGGGAGCACGCGCTGGAGGATGTCTCACTCTGGCGATTCAATCCCACCGTGGTCCATGGCGACATCCACGAAGACAACCTGCTCCTTGCGGCGGGCCGCGTCTGTGCGGTGGCAGGATGGACGGACCTTTCCATCGGCGACCCCGCGGATGATTTCGCCTGGCTCGCCGCAACGCAGGACACCGAGTTCGCCGACGAGGTGCACGAGGCCTATGTCAGCGCCCGCCCCGATGCCGCGGACGAGCATCTCTTGCGGCGCGCCGCGCTGGCAGCGGAGTTTGCGCTGGCACAGTGGATGGTTCGCGGCCTGGCCCTCGGCGACGACGGCATGGTCAGCGAAGCCGAAGAGATGATGCGCTCACTCTCCGCCGATCTCGCCGCCGAGGAAGCCGCACTGGCCGCCAACGCTGGGGATGAAGACTTCGTGAGCAGGGATGACGACGCTGAGGTCGCAGCGGCTCCACAGGACCCGGAAAATCTCGAAACTTCCGCTCTCCCCATAATTCCGCGCCCCTAACCGCCGGACCCGGCGCTCGTCGCCTTCCGCACAATTGCTTCCAATGTTTCACTGCTCGCGAGATCGTGTGGCCGAACCAGCTGATCTTCCGCTGCGTAGTAAAACGCTGCCCGAACACCAGCGAGCGGCACGTTTTTCAGACGAGACCATGCCAGCCGGTAGATCGCCAGCTGGATTGCTTTCGCTTCACGGTCCGCCGGCGCCGGAGGCCGCCCGGTCTTCCAGTCGAGGAGGTCCCAGGTGCCGTCGTCGTCCTGAAAGACCGCATCAATCCGGCCGCGGACAACAACGGACCCAACGCGTGTTTCCACGGGCACTTCAATGCCGTACGGCACCCGCTGCGCCCACATCGACTGCCGGAACGTTTCGGCAAGCTGCTCAAGCTGCAGGCCGTCGTCCACGAAGGAGTCGGCCGCGCCTGGAAACTCGCCTAGATCGAGCATCCCTGTTGTTCCGTAAAATTCTTCGATCCACGCGTGGAATGCCGTTCCGCGCCGGGCGGCGGTTCCCGGACGCCGTGGCACAGGCCGTCGCAACCGCCGTGCAACGCCGTCGCTATCCTCTGTGAGCTCGACCATCAGGGAGGCGGAGATATGGGTGGGAAGTTCAACCGGTACGGAGGCAAGTCTGCCCTGCTGCCGCGCCAGCGACTTCCGGACCTCATCACTCCAGCGTCCCGGTAAGTCAATATCTTCGGTGCCCGGTTCAGGGCCAGAACCATGGCGCAGGTCATCCGCCGCTGCCCGAACAGCCGCCGCAGCCAGCTCCATTCCGCCGCGGCGCCGGCGTAGGGGATCGATTGGCCAGATCGCCCTGTCGCTGTGTGCACGAGCGGGATTGTCAGCGCCCACAGCGACGTCTTCGATCCAGGCCAGTTCCCGGTATCCCGGTTCACCGGCCGCCGCGAGTTCCCGCAGCCGTTCCAGATAGCGGGACGGCGCCGTCGGTTTGGAGCGCCCTCCTCCCCATGCCGACGACGAACAGACGAGGACATGGCGTGCCCGTGTAAGTGCCACGTAGGCGAGCCGCCGTTCCTCACGTTCAGTATGGGTCAGGGCGTCCTCAGCGAACAGTTTTTCGCTGTCAAGCCAGGACTTCTGGTCAGGTTGGTCCCAATCCCACTGCGGCAGCTCTGCGGCATCGCCGCGAAGCGGCCACGGTACCGAAGCATCTCCCGAGCTCCAGCGCGATCCGGTTCCGCTCGGAAAAGAACCCTCATTCATCCCCGGCACCAACACCACGTCCCACTCGAGACCTTTGGCAGCGTGCACTGTCAGTAGTTGAACGGCTTCCCTGCTTGTCTCCAGCGCTGTGACAGGTAATCCATCCTCCTCAGAGTCAGCGGCCTCCAGCCAGGCAAGGAAGGCTTGAACGTCAATGCGGTCCGACGTCGAGACGAACCCGCTGACGGCGTCTGCGAACGCGTCGAGATTGCGCCTGGCCTCGTGCACGCTCACTCCAGGCTTGGCAGCAAGCTCAATATCCAGCAGGAGTGTCTGCTCGATTTCACCGATGAGGCTATGCAGGTCATCTCCCACTGACTGGCGCAGCCCGCGCAGTTCGTCCCGCAGACGTACGAGGCGCTCCCTTCCTGTTTCAGAAAGAGTGCGCCCGCTGCCTGATACCCAGCCCACTGGTGGAAGGTGATCAACGGCGTCAACAAGGCTGGCCGGCTCTGCGTCTTCCGTTGGCGTTGGCAGCTGCTCAGGCTCAGACACGGCTGAATCCCGGGTATTGCCCTGGTGGGCAGCGCCTTCCTGCGCATCAGGCTTTCCGGTGCCCACCCGGAGCTGACTTATCCGGAGCTCCCGATCGTAGGCCAGTTGCCGTGCCCAATCACCGAGCGCCATCAGGTCTGCGCTGCCGAGGCGCCAGCGTGCTCCGGCGAGGAGCCGCAGCATCGCATCTGACCGTTCCGGATCCCCGAGGACCCGAAGCACTGAGAGGATCTCGATGATCTCCGCCGTGCGAAGGAGTCCTCCCAATCCAATGACCTGGACCGGTATCCCCAGCGACTGCAGTTCCTGCCGTAACGGCTCGAACTGCCGGCGCCCGCGGCAAAGAACGGCGATGGTCGGGCGCAGCGGCCGACCGTCGTCGTCCAGATCGAAGTACCGACGCCGCTGCTCCTGAATGATGCGGCTCATCGCAGCCGCCTCATTGGTCTGCGGATTGTCCGGTGCGGATGGGTCCTGCGGCGCAGCGGCGCTTTCGCTGCGGTAGCGCGCAAGATACACCTCTCCCAGCGGTGCCTTTGGCCTCGCTAACAGAGCGGGAACCATCAGCTGGTGCTGCGGGCCGAGCCATGGAGGCGGTACGTTGAGCGGTTCAGCCACTGCATTGGCCGCCGCAAGGATGCTCGTGGAGTTCCGCCACGCCACAGAAAGATTAACCATGGGTGCTGGCTCCAGCCGGGCACCGGTGTGCACCGGGAATCGTGACCTGAATGTCCCCAGCTGACCGGCTGATGCCCCACGGAACCCGTAGATGGACTGGTGCGGATCTCCCACCGCCGTCACCGACCGGCCGTCACCGAACAGCCTGGCGAAGAGGACCATCTGTGCATGCGAGGTGTCCTGAAACTCGTCGAGTAGGATAACTGCGTATTTCTGCCGCTCAGCATCGACCGCCTGCGGCACTTCGCTGACGATACGTGCGGCCAGCGACACAAGGTCACCGTAATCAAGCTGCCCGCCCTGACTTTTCGCTGCTGCGTACTGTTCCACCAGCTCAGTGACAGTGACACGGGTCCGCAGTTTATTCAGCAGATCGCGTGCGCCCTGCGTGGACGGTTTCGGCTTTCCGAGCAGGTAGGGGCGGGCCGCTACTGAGTCGATCTGCTCGAGCAGTGAAACCCTCACTGCCGCAGGGTCTACAAGGTGCTCGGCACATTCCGAAGCCATGGTGAGAACAGCTCCGGTCAGCGTTGTCCTCGCCGCCGACAGGTGTTCCCATGGGCCCCGGTAGGATTCAACGATTCTGCCTGCCAGCTGCCAGGACTGCGCCGTGCCAAGCATGACGGCATCGCGCTCCACGCCGAGGCGTAGACCGTAGTCCTGCACGATTCCATTGGCGTAGGAGTGATAGGTGGAGATGGTGGGTTCCAGGCGGTCCTCCCCTGACTCAAGAGTGCTCTCTCCCTGGGCACGGTACAACGCCTGAAGTTGTTGCCGGATGCGGGCAGCGAGCTCACCGGCCGCCTTACGGGTGAAGGTGACGCCCAGGATTTGATCAGGCCGAACCAGACCGTTTGCAACGAGCCACACCACGCGGTCGGCCATGGTTTTGGTCTTTCCGGACCCTGCCCCGGCGATCACCAGCAGAGGCTGAAGCGGAGCTTCGATGATGCGGGTCTGCTCTCCGGTCGGGTACAGGATGTCCGCGCTGGTCCCGCCGGCAAGGAGCTGAGCCAATGCTTCCGCGGAGTACATTGACGCAGTATCCGCCGACGCAGTATCAGTCGCCCGGAGGTGTGCCGCTTCCAGGCTCATTCGGTTACCTGCCTTCCCTCAACGCACAGCGGGCAAATCTCCGGCAGCCGGCACCCGGCGCCGCCGTACGCTGACCGGCTGGGGTCGTGGACGGTTTCAAATTCAGCCGCAGACATCAGTCCAGCAGCCTGCTGAATCATCTCCTGCGGCCAGGAGTCCTCTGGCCCGAGGGCGGGCTGATCCTGAACCTTGGGGGACTTGGCACTTGTGCCAAGGTGCACGAGCGCGGCTCCCCCTAGCGTCTGTATTTCCGCGGGTTCTGCAACCATTCCGGGATTGTCGGCGAGCCCGCCCGCACTGGCAGCGACCTGATACGCGGCAAGCTGCGGGTGGGCCGGCATATCGGAATCCTTTGGGGCTTTCCTCCCGGTCTTGAGATCCACAATGAATAGTCCGCCATCATGGGTAGTTTCGAGGCGGTCGATCTGCCCGCGGAGGCGCGCCTGCCGCTCTCCGCCTTCAACAATCACCGGCAGGTCAACGCTGAAGCTCACCTCAGTGCCGGCCAATGTGCGGCCGGACTTTCTCATCTCCACGAGGTAAGCGCCGAGCTTCCTCACCATTTCCTCGGCACGCCGGAGGTCCGCCTTGGTTTCCCAGGTGTCCTTCATACCGAGGGCGGGCCAGCGGCGGGCCAGTTCCGCGACGTATTGGTTTCCCGTGGCGTCCGGCATGTCCTGTGCGATGGAGTGGACGAGCGTCCCCAGTGACCTGGCGAAGTCAGTGGGCCGTTCTCCTCCAGCCGCCGAGACAAACCAGTTCAGAGGTGAGGCCAGTACCGCCTCCACCTTCGAGGGTGAGACCGGTATGACGGCATCAGGGGGAATGACCGGATCCAACGTAGAGAGCGCCGACAGGCCCCACCACTGTGCGGGATCTGCACCCGGAACCCGCGGCTCGTGGAGCATCATCCTTCCGAGGTGCCGGACGGCTTCGGCAGCGGTGTCGGCATTTCGTTCAGGTTGCTGGGCGTACTTCCGCAGCTCTGCAACGAGCGCACGCAGGGTCAGCGGACGCTTCACCTCCGTTCGGGGGCGCTCGTAAGTACCGGGCGGAAGCGGGTCGAGGATTTCCAGGAAGGAAGAAGGCTGCTGATCTTCCGACGAAACCGCCACGCAGACCAACTCTTCGGACGCACGGCTGATCGCGGTCGAAAAACTTCGCAGTTCGTCGGCCCGAGTCAACTGCATCAGGGAAAGCGGATCACGGTGATACCGGAAGTCCCGGCCATGCTCCAGAAGCGCAACCAAATCACCTGAGCCCAGCAGCTCTCCCCTGACCCTGAGATTGGGCCATACCCCCTCCTGTACGCCAGCCACGATCACTACCGGCCATTGGCGGCCGGCCGCAGCGGCCGGTGTCATGACCGCGACGGCGGCTCCTTTCTGGGCGCGTGCTGCGAGCGTGTCCATTGGAAGCTCCTGGCTCAGCAGGTACTCCAGGAAACCGGTTGTGGGTGCCCCCGGCATCTGGTCCACGTAACGCTCGGCCGTCTGAAACAGTGCAACAACGGCATCGAGATCCCGGTCCGCGCGTGCCGCTGACGCTCCCTGTTGGACTGCAGCCTCTTCCCATCGGGAGGAGAGCCTGGATGCGGACCACACCGCCCACAGCACTGTTTCAGGCGTACTCGCCTCATCCTGCAACGCGTCACGACCAGCGCTCAGCATCCCATGCAGCCGCCGGACCGGGCGGAGTTGCGCCCTGGGGTCATCAAACGAAGCCTCAGCCAGAAGATCGACAATCAGCTGGTCAGAGTTCCTTGCTCCCCCTTCCAGCCGTTCCTCCTGCCTCAGCAGTTGACGCAGGCGGCGAATCTCAAGCGGCCCGGCCCCGCCGATCCGGGATGTCATGAGTGAAACGGCCAATTCCGCATCAAGCTCTCTCACTCCCGTCACGGCGGCGAGGATGTCAAGCAATGGCCGGACTGCCGGTTCATCGCGGATAGCACGCTCGGCCGGCGGGACGCTGACGGGGATGTCCTGGCCCGCGAGGTACCGCTGAAGCTCAGTAACCTGCGTGCCCGTCCTGGTGATAACGGCGATCTGGTCAAAGCTCCGCCCGTCATCAACATGTGCCTCCAGAATCCGTTGCGCAACGTAGCGCTGCTCATGGAAACCAGAGTCAACCACGTGAACGGAGAGAGTTCCGGCTGTTGGAGTGTCAGCATCGGCCTGTGCCTTGACTGCAGCGGCTTCACCTGGCTCTGTCAGCCTTCGGTAGCCCACAGGCGTTCCGCTCACAGGCGTCCTCGCCGCAATCGATGCCCAGCCCGATGCAAGCATCCCGGACAGGCGGTGGGAGGTGGTCAGCTGCACGGTGCGGACCCCACCAAGCACCTCGTGCAACCGCGCGGCAAGCTCTGGACGGGCACCACGGAAGCCCTGTACTGCGGTGTCGGGGCAGGAGGTAATCAAAGCATCTTTTCCCTCGGCAAGAACGCCGCACAGCGCGTGCATGGCCGTGTTGGACTCCTGATAATCATCGATCAGGATCAGGGAATATTTACTGCGTTCCTCAACGCAGAATCCGGGATTGGTTTCAAGGATGCCCCGCGCGGCGGTCAGGATTCCGGCGGGATCAAAAGCCTCCGGCATCCGGAGGTCCAGAATGTCCCGGTACTCACTGTAGAGGGCTGCTGCGGCGACCCATTCGGGTCGATCAAACCTGCGCCCGAAGTCAGCAAGCTCTTCAGCATGCACACTGTACTCGCTCACACGGTCAAAGAGCTCCCTAATCTCCTGCCTGAAACCTCTTGTTCCAAGAGCGAGCCGTAATCCCGGAGGCCATCGCGCCTCCAGCTGACCCGATAGGCGATGGCCCTCCAGGAGTTCCTTGATGATCAGGTCCTGTTCAGCGCCGGAAAGCAGCCGGGGAGAACGGGTCAGCTCGGGCAGCAGCCCTGCCACGCGGGCTCGACGGATGAGGTCGAAGGCGTAGGACGACCAGGTACGTGCCGGCGGCGCGCTTACGCTGCGGTCCAGACGGGAAGTGACCTCATCCCGAAGGCGTGCTGCGGCCATCCTGGTGGGCGCCATGATGAGGATCCGGTGAGGTTCCACCTTTGAGTCCAGAACCCGGCTGACCGCGGTCTCCACCAACAGCTGCGTCTTGCCGGTTCCCGGACCGCCAAGGACAAGCACCGGGCCCTCTCCCGGGCCCAGGGCCAGCACCTCCTGTTGTTCGGCGCTGAGGACCGGGGTGGGCAGTGCCTGCCCGGCATTGGCCGGCAACCGCAGGCCAGCGGCGGGTAGGCGAACTGCGTCGACGCGCGGAGAGCTACTCATGCTTACAGCCCATCATCCGGCTCCGACAATTCGGGTGGACCCTCGTCCCAGGTTGGAACCGCAGCGTGAAAGTCGGCACGGATGCGCTGAAGCGCGGCCTGCTCTGCCGGCCCGGGATTCCAGCGGGACTTCTGCACATCGACCCGGCACCCGGCGGAACCGCCCGCCTCCCGACTCCGTTCGGCCACGGGCCGCAACGCCGTTGATTCGTCCAGATAGTGGCCGACAGCGGTAGCTTCCAACCCCAGCGGCGGCTTACCGTCAGCGCGGAGAACGCGCCACCACGGAACATCGGCGCCTCCGCGCGACATGACCGCTCCAACCTGACGCGGGCCGCCCTTTTCAAGGATCACGGCGATATCGCCATACGTCAGCACCTTCCCTGAGGGAATCAGGCTGACGACGTCGAGGACCGCCTCGTCATAGTCCAGACCTTTCTCGTGCACCAACCCAGACTATCGACAAGCGAACAGCAGCCTGGACGGCTCCCGGGTGCCGACGAACAGCAGAAACGGAAATGTCAGAGCCCCCGGATAGCGTCGGAGCCATGAACAGCTGGCACATGTGTCCCCGGGCGGCCTTCGATCTTGAAACAACCGGCCGCGATCCCCTCACCGCACGTATCGTGACGGCCTCGATCATCCTCGTCGATGGCCGCGGCGAGGTTCAGGAGCATCATGAGTGGCTGGCCGATCCCGGGGTGGACATTCCACCCGAGGCCACTGCCGTCCATGGCATTGCCAACCAGACGGCGCAAGCGTACGGGTCCCCTGCCTCCCGCGTAGTGAGCCAGATTGCAGCCGTCCTCCTCGGGTTCTTCCGGGACCGAATTCCGGTGCTTGCTTTCAACGCGCGCTATGACTTCACGGTCCTCGCACGTGAGGGTGTGCGCCATGGTGTTGGAACACCCAACCCGTTTCCGGTGCTGGACCCGTACGTGATGGACAAGCACGCAGACCGCTTCCGGCCGGGAAAAAGAACTCTCACCGCCATGTGCGCGCATTACGGCGTCCCGTTGGAGAACGCGCATACTTCATCCGCCGATGTCCTGGCGACTCTCGGCGTGGCCGCGGTCCTGGCGGAGCGGTTCCCGCACCTGCGCAAACCTGCCTCGGAGCTGCATGAGTTCCAGATGACCTGGGCGCTCCGGCAGGCCGAAAGTTTCCAGGAATACCTCCGCCGCAGCAATCCGGATGCAGTGGTGGAGGGCCAGTGGCCGGCGATCGCCTCGTGAGTGCAAACGGAATACCGGCGCCCAGGCTGACTCAGCCACCACCTAGAAGCCGCACAATCTTCGACGAAACGGGCATAAATTACGACAACAATGCCTTATCAGTGATCCTCAGCACTAAATTTCAGCCGGATCTTTCACACGTGCCAGAATTGCAGAGCATCGATGCGCGCCTGCCACGGCCGGTTCCCCGGCGGCCCCGGCTGCCGCTTCCTCCCGAACGGCGCGCTGACAATACTTCTTCCCTGCTCGCCGGAGCAGGGGATCCGCAGCCGATCCTGCGGAGCCCCACACAGCATGAGGACCAATGATTACAGTCACCAACCTGCGCAAAACCTACCGCCAGGGCGAGCGAACCATCACGGCTCTGGACGATGTCACCCTTTCAGTGCCCAAAGGTTCAATCCACGGCATTGTGGGACACTCGGGCGCAGGCAAATCAACTCTCGTCCGGTGCCTGACCCTTCTTGACCGCCCTTCGTCCGGCTCAGTCGTCATTGACGGCCGGGACCTTACGCGCGTCAAGGATTCCGAAGTCCGGACAGCCAGGCGTCGTATCGGCATGGTCTTCCAGCATGCCAACCTCATGGACTCGAGGACGGCCTCCCAGAATGTTGCACATCCCCTGGAGCTGGTGAAGACCCCAAAGGGGGAGATCGCCCGGAAGGTCGGCGAATTGCTCTCCCTGGTCGGCCTCGCAGAATTCGCAGACGCCTACCCCTCCCAGCTCTCCGGCGGCCAAAAGCAGCGCGTAGGAATCGCCCGGGCGCTGGCTTCGGATCCGGACGTGCTGCTGTGCGACGAGCCCACCTCGGCGCTCGACCCCGCCACCACTGAGGACATCCTCACGCTCATTCGCAACCTCACCCACACGCTGAACCTGACGGTCCTGGTCATCACGCATGAGATGCACGTGGTGAAGCGGATCTGCGATTCGGTGTCCCTGCTTGAGCGCGGCCGCATCATCGAGCACGGTCCCCTTCAGGACGTTGTCGGTAACCGCACCGGTTCCCTGGGCAAATCCCTGATGCCGCTGCCCTCCACCGCCGTGAATCAGTCTCTACCCGAGCTGGACCTGTTGCTGGTCGGAAGGAGCGCTTCAGCGCCGGTCCTCTCCGAACTGACCCGGCGCTTTGATGCCAGTGTGAACGTCATCGCAGGAACGGTGGAGACACTCGCAGGCTCCCGTTTCGGCAGGCTACGCGTTGAAGTTGATTCCCCGAGGCCTATCAGCGAAATCACCGCCTATCTCGAAGACGCCGGCGTGCACGTGGAGGTTGCGGCATGAATTTCCTCGACAATCTTTTCGAGAACCCTGGAATTACAGAAGCGCTGCCGGAGGAGTTCCTCGCGACTCTCCAAATGATCGGTATCTCGGGATTTTTCACGCTGCTGATCGGACTTCCGCTCGGTGTTTTTCTGCATACCAGCAGCCCGGGAGGCCTGCGTCCCATGCCGGTGACAAACCGCGTTGTGAGCGATGTGGTTGTGAACATCACGCGGTCAATTCCCTTCGCGATCCTCATGGTGTCCCTGATTCCGCTGGCCCGGTTCCTGACCGGATCCTCGATCGGTCCCGTTGCTGCGTCAGTATCGCTGAGTATCGGAGCCATCCCGTTCTTTGCCCGTCTTGTGGAGACGAGCCTGCGTGACGTCACGCCAGGCAAGATTGACGCCGCCCTTGTCATGGGTTCCACCCGTCTCCAGGTGATCACCAAGGTCATGATCGCCGAGGCCCTTCCGTCCTTGATTGCTGCATTCACGACAACCCTCGTCACTCTCGTGGGGTACTCGGCCATGGCAGGAATCATCGGTGGCGGAGGCCTGGGCAGACTGGCCTACAACTATGGCCTGCAACGGTTCGACACCACAGTGATGGTGGTCATTATCGTGATCATTGTCGCGATTGTGCAGATCATTCAGTTCATCGGGGACCGGCTTGCCCAGCGGGCGGACCACCGAACAGCGGCCACGGCCGGTGCCCGCCGCAGCAGACAGGCCCGTCGCGCAGAAGCCGCAAACGTCGTCGGAGTCTGACACTGACCCACAACTTGCCGCGCTTTTCAGGCGCGGCCGACGACGGCCGGTAGCCGCCAGCCGTCTTGAACCCGGCGCCCGGATAACCCCGGCCGCCGGTACTACGAAAGGAACGCACTGAACATGCGTAAGCAGTTTTCGCTGGCAGCCGCCGGACTGGCCGCTCTTCTTGCCCTCTCAGCGTGCGGAGCGGGCGACAGCGCTCCGGCCGCCGCCGTCGAAACCCTCGATCCCGCCAGCCCGGCTACGGTTACCGTAGGCGCGAGCCCGGTACCCCACGCCCAGATTCTGGAGTTCGTACGTGACAACCTGGCCGAAGGCAGCGGCATTGAGCTCGAGATCCAGGAGTTCGACGACTACACCACTCCCAACATCGCGCTGAGCGAAGGCGACCTGGATGCCAACTACTTCCAGCACCTGCCCTACTTCGAGAGCCAGGTCGAGAGCCAGGGCTATGAGTTCGCCCATGGTGAGGGCGTGCACATCGAGCCCTACGCTGCCTTCTCCGAAAAGCACAACGACGTCTCGGCTATCCCCGACGGGGGTCGCGTAGCCATCACCAATGACCCCTCCAACCAGGCGCGCGCCCTCACGCTCCTGCAGGAAGCCGGCCTGCTGGAGAACATCGAAGCAGAGGCCTCCGTCCTGTCGCTGACCGAGGAGCAGAATCCCAAGGGTCTCGAGTTCATCGAGAATCAGCCGGAGTTGCTGCTCAATGATCTGCAGGATCCGACCGTAGATCTTGCCATCATCAACGGAAACTACATTCTGGACGCCGGTCTCAGCACGGAGAACGCCCTCATTGTGGAGTCCGTCGAAAGCAACCCGTATGCGAACTTCCTCGCCTGGAACACCTCCTCCGAGGGTGATGCACGCATCGCCAAGCTCGAGGAGCTGCTGCACTCCCCCGAGGTCAAGCAGTACATCGAAGAAACCTGGCCGAGCGGTGACGTAGCTCCCGCCTTCTAGGACTTCCCCCGCTTCCACAGATACAGAACAGGAATGGCCGGCGCCCCACTGGGGGCGACCGGCCATTCCTGCGCCCTGGATGAAGACCGCGTGAAAGCTAGACGCCCGGGGGCGTCGCTCCTGCGGCAGCTGCGGCGCGCGCGGCGGCCGGCAGCGCCGACACAATGAGTTCCATCGCGGCGTCGTCGTGGGCCGAGGAAAGGAACCACGCTTCGAACACCGACGGCGGGAGGTAGACGCCGGATTCAAGCATGGAGTGGAAGAACGGCGCATACCGGAACGTTTCCTGCGCCTGGGCGTCGGCGTAGTTCACCACGCCGCGCTCGGACGTCCCAAAGGCGATGCTGAACAGGTTCCCGGCACGCTGGACTGAATGGTCGACGCCGGCCCGGGACAGTTCCTCCGATACCGCGGCGGAGAGCTCCAGGGAGCGGGCGTCGATGTGCCGGTAGACCTCGTCGGTTGCGTGGGTCAACTGGGCAACTCCTGCCGCCATGGCCAGCGGGTTCCCGGAGAGTGTGCCCGCCTGATAGACCGGTCCCAGCGGCGCCAGGTATTCCAGGACGTCCGCTCGGCCACCGAGCGCAGCGGCAGGAAGCCCGCCACCGATCACCTTGCCGAATGTCAGCAGGTCCGGGGACCACCCCTCGCCCTCGCCGACAAGGCCCCAGTAGCCGCCTGGACCCACTCGGAAGCCCGTGAGGACCTCGTCCATGATGAAGAGCGCACCGTACTCTGCGGTGATCCTGGACAGCGCCGCATTGAAGCCGGGGGCGGGTTCGACTACGCCCATGTTGGCCGGGGCAGCTTCGGTGATGACCGCCGCGATGGAAGCTCCGTGCTCGGCAAAAGCGGCTTCCACCGCCTCAACATCGTTGTACGGCAGCACAAGCGTCTCGGCTGCAGTCGCGTCCGTCACGCCGGCGGATCCCGGGAGTGCCAGTGTCGCAACCCCCGACCCGGCGGCCGCGAGCAGCCCGTCCAGGTGACCGTGATAACAGCCGGCAAACTTCACAATGAGGTTGCGGCCCGTGAACCCGCGCGCCAGGCGGACCGCGGTCATGGTCGCTTCAGTGCCGGTGGAAACCATACGGATGCGTTCGACGGCGGACACCCGGTCCCGCACCAGCTGCGCCAATTCGGCTTCAGCCGGCGTGGACGCGCCGAAGGACAGCCCGCGATCAGCCGCCTGATGGACTGCGTCCAACACCGCGGCATGGGCATGCCCGAGCAGCGCCGGCCCCCAGGAGCACACCAGGTCAACGTACCGGCGGTCGTCGGCGTCAGTCACGTATGGACCCTGTGCCGACACGAGGAAGCGGGGAGTGCCGCCCACGGAGCCGAAGGCCCGCACCGGCGAATTCACCCCGCCGGGCATGAGCGTCTGTGCCCGCGCGAAGAGATCCTCGGAGTGTGTCATTTACTTGCTCTCCTTCAGCCAGGTGGCGAGCTCGGTGGCCCAGTACGTGAGGATGATCTGCGCTCCCGCACGCTTGATACCGAGCACTGACTCCTCAATGGAACGACGACGGTCAATCCAGCCGTTCGCGGCAGCAGCCTCGATCATGGCGTATTCGCCCGAGATCTGGTAAGCGGCAACCGGAACCGGCGACATAGCAGCCACGTCCGCGACGATATCGAGGTAGCTCATTGCCGGCTTGACCATCACCATGTCAGCGCCTTCCTCGAGATCCAGTTGCACCTCGTGAAGCGCTTCCCGGCGGTTGGCCGCATCCATCTGGTACGTCCGGCGGTCACCGGTCAGCTGCGAGTCCACAGCCTCCCGGAAAGGACCGTAGAACGCGGAAGCGTACTTGGCCGCATAAGCCAGCACGGAGATCTCCGGATGACCGGCATCATCAAGGGCGCGGCGGATGACACCCACCTGGCCGTCCATCATCCCGGACGGGCCGAGCACGTGCGCGCCCGCGTTGGCCTGGGCAACCGCCATCTGCGCATAGAGTTCCAGCGTTGCGTCATTGTCCACGGCACCGTCGTCCGCCAGCACACCGCAGTGGCCGTGGTCGGTGAACTCATCCAGGCACACATCGCTCATGATGACGAGGGCATCCCCCACTTCAGAGCGGACATCAGCGATGGCGCGGTTGAGGACGCCGTCGGGATCGATTCCCGCGCTCCCTGTCGCGTCACGGTGCGCAGGAATGCCGAAGAGCATGATGCCTCCGATGCCAAGCCCGGCGGCTTCCGCTGCAGCACGCTTCAGGGTGGCCGAGCTGTGTTGAACCACTCCCGGCATCGAACTGATAGGGACGGGCTCGGTCAGTCCTTCACGGATGAATGCCGGCAGAACCAGCTCTGCCGGACTGAGCCGGTTCTCCGCCGTCAGCCGGCGGATTGCCGGGGTGGAGCGCAGCCGGCGGGGCCGGTGTTGAGGGAAGCTCATGCGTTAGTTCCTCTTCCGATGATTGACGACGGCGGTGCTCACCGCATCTGCAATTCCTGCCGGGCTGGGGGCGGATGCTGTTGCGTCGATCCGCATTCCCAGCGCTGACGCGTCCCGCTCCGTGCGGCGCCCGATGGCGACCGTTGCCACGGTGCAGGGCAGCGATTCCATCATGGCATGCAGCCGGGCCGCGATGCTGGGTGACGTGAGAACGACGACGTCGATTCTTCCCTGCCGAAGGTCGCCCAACAATTCCTTTTGCGTGACAGTTCCTGCCGGCTCGCCGGGGTTGGCGTTGACGGTATCGCCGTCGACCGAGTCGCCGGTGTCAGCACCGTCGTTGACGGCACTGACCCGCCGTTCGGCAGCAGCGGGATAACCGACAGTGACGTAGGCGGTGACCGCGTCGATCATCCAGCCGCGGCCGGCCAGGCCTGCCCGCAGCGTGTCGGCGGCAAGATCCGATTGGGGCAGCAGGGCACGAGCCGGCTGCGCAGGCAGTTCTGCCAGAAGCCCTTCAGCAGATTGGTCCTGCTCTGGGGTCAGCTGAACGTTCACTCCGAGTTCCGCGAGCGCAGCACCGGTAGCGGCTCCAACGGCGGCTACCTTTACGGAACCGATGAGCGATGACAGGGAAACCCGCCGAACGCGTGCCCGCTGCGCTAGAACGCGCACGGTTGTAACGCTCGTGAGCACCAGCCAATCGTAGGAATCTGCAGCATCCAGGAACCGGTCCAACTCAGCGGTATCTGCGGGAAGTTCCCAGTCGATCAGCGGAACCAACAGCGTCTTTGCGCCACGCCGGGTCAGTTCCGCTGCCATTGCGGCACCCCGATCCGCACTCCGGAGCAGCGCGACGGTCAGTCCTGACAGATCACCGTTAGTGCGACCGACGGTCATAGATCCGCGCTGAGCCCGGCAATTTCCGCCGCACCGTTCGCGAGCAGTTCTTCGGCCAGCACGACGCCGGCGCTGGTTGCTCCACCCACTGAAAGGTCCGCGGTGATTTCTGTGCGGCGCAGCAAGCGGCCGCCGTCTGCGCTGCACACCACAGCTTCCAGGGTCAGCACGTCGTCAGTCACTGTGGCATGGGCGCCGATAGGAGCCGTGCATCCGGCTTCGAGCCTGCGCAGAACCGCCCGTTCAGCCGTAACGGCGAGTCGGGTGGGTAAGTGATCATACTGTCGGAGAGCCTGGGCGAAAACGGAGGCACCGGCGTCGTCGGAGCGGCATTCGACAGCCAGTGCGCCCTGCCCCGGCGCGGGCAGCATCAATTCGGTCGCCAGATACTCCGTGATGAGCCCCTGGCGGCCGAGGCGCGTCAGGCCCGCAGCGGCCAGCACCACGGCGTCGAGGTCCCCCGGTCCGCCATCCACCAGGCCGGCGACCCGGGCCAGGCGGGTATCCACATTGCCGCGGATATCGATGATGGAAAGGTCAGGACGGGCAGCCCTGAGCTGTGCAGCGCGTCGCGGAGAACCGGTCCCTACACTGGAGCCTTCGGGCAGCCCGGCCAGTGTCAGTCCGTCGCGGGCGCACAGTGCATCCCGGATATCGGCGCGTTCGGGGACAGCCGCAACGGTAAGGCCTTCGGCTTCCCCTGTCGGTAGATCCTTGAGGGAATGGACCGCGACGTCGCAGTTGTCATCCAGCAGTGCCTCGCGAAGGGCTGCCACAAAGACACCGGTGCCGCCGATCTGGGACAGTGACGCACGGTTGACGTCGCCGGTGGTGCTCACGCGCACGAGCTCGTAGCCGAATTCGCCCAGAGCTGCGAGCGATTCCGCCACCGTCGTGGTCTGCGTCAGCGCGAGCGCACTGGCACGGGTTCCTACCCGCACGGCCGGGGTCATGCCTGTTCTGCTCCCGGGAGCCCGACGGTGGAATCGGCACCGGCTACAGTGGGCTTCTCTCCCCTGCGGTTTGCGCAGCAGTTGGGCCTGCAGACGTCATACCAGGGACCAAGGTCCGTGGTGGAGGGCCGCTCGATGATGGTGTTGTCCGCGGTGCGCTCGCTGACCAGGTCAATGAGGCCGCTGACGAATTTCGCATGCGTGCCGGGCGTCGGAACGCGCTCGGCTACCAAACCCAGTTCCGCGCAGGTTTCCATCGCCTCGGTATCAAGGTCCCAGACAACCTCCATGTGGTCACTCACGAATCCCAGCGGCACGATGACAACACCCTTGACACCGGTGGCCGCGAGGTCACCCAGGGCGTCGTTGATGTCCGGCTCCAGCCATGGCACGTGCGGTGCCCCCGATCGCGACTGGTACACGAGCGACCATTCGGAATCTGCCGCCGCCGGCACGCGGTCTAGTACAGCCTGCGCAGTGGCAAGGTGCTGGGCAACGTAGGCGCCCTCATCGAGGACCGGCCCGCCGGCTTCGTTCCGGGGGCCGGCGGCTTCGGCGTCAGCGGTGGGAATGGAGTGGGTGGCGAACATGATATGCACCGGAGCCCCGGACTCGCCGTCTGCGGCGAGGCGTTCCTGAACGGACTTCAACCCGCGGGTGACTCCCTCGACGAACGGCTCCACAAACCCGGGGTGATCGAAGTACTGGCGGACCTTGTCCACTTCAAGCCGGCCGGCCAGCCCAGTTTGAACCAGCGCCATACCGAGGTCCTCCCGGTACTGCCGGCAGCTGGAGTAGCAGGAGTATGCACTGGTGGTGACGGCCAGGATGCGGCGGTGACCGGCGTCGTACGCTTCCTTCAGGGTGTCCGCAATGAAGGGGGCCCAGTTCCGGTTGCCCCACAGCACCGGCAGGTCAATGCCGCGGCGGGCAAGCTCTGCCTCCATCGCGGCCTTCAGTTCGCGGTTCTGCTGGTTGATCGGACTAATGCCGCCGTTGGCCCGGTAGTGGTGCGAGACCTCTTCCAGACGCTCGTCGGGGATGCCGCGGCCGCGGGTGACGTTGCGGAGGAAGGGAATGACATCATCCTGGCCTTCGGGGCCGCCAAAGGACGCAAGCACGATCGCGTCGTAATTCTTCGGTGCCATCCGTCCGTTTTCATCGACGCCGTCAAGTGGATTGAACGTGGACGTGCTCATCGGAGTACCTCTGCTACTTCCCGGGCGTTGATCCGCCGGCCCGTGTAGAACGGAACTTCTTCGCGGACATGCCGCCGGGCTTCGGTTTCCCGCAAGTGGCGCATGAGATCCACCAGATCCACGAGCTCGGGAGCTTCCAGGGCCAGAATCCATTCCCAGTCGCCAAGGGCAAACGAGGACACCGTGTTAGAGAGCACCTGGGGGAACTTGCGCCCCTTCATGCCGTGGTCGTAGAGCATTTCGCGGCGTTCCTCGCTGGGAAGGATGTACCAGTCATAGGACCGCACAAAGGGATAGACACAGACCCATTCCGCCGGCGCCACTCCGCGGGCAAACGCGGGCGAATGGCTCTTGGAGAACTCGGCATCACGGTGTACGCCCATGGCGGACCACGCGATGTCTGCACCGGCGAGGGTTGCCGTCCGACGGAGGGTACGGACGGCGCTCTGGAGATCCTCCGCCTGGGAACCGTGGAGCCAGATCATGATGTCTGCGTCTGCACGCATGGCGGAGACGTCATAGAAGCCGCGGACGCTGACGCCTGCTGCCTCGAGTTCGGAAGTGGCAGTTTCGAGCGCTGCGCCGTTGTCCGGAGCCCCGGCCGACCGTTTGAAGACTGTCCAGAGCGTGTAGAACTGATCCGTTCCAGTGTCCTCACCGCTCTGCGACGTGTGGCTGGCGGAGGTACTCTGCACGTGGTTATAGCCCGCATTTTCGCTCATGGATCCAGTCTGCTCCTGTCAACAGGCAAATAAAAATTAGAGAGTTCTACAGTCAGTAGAAGGTTACCAATCTCACAACGCCGGGTGTCAACGATCCACGAGCAGGCGCCTGGCCAGTGCAGCCCCGCGGTCACGGGCATTGTCGATCACCGCTACCAGCCCCGTGCCCGCAAGCCATGCACCGGTGAGTTCAAGCCCGGGCTCAGCGGCTGCCGCAGCGCGAATGCGGGCAACCCGGTCCCGGTGCCCCAGCGTGGCGTGCGGCAGTGCGTTGGTCCAACGCACCACATCCCAGTCGACGACGTCCGCCTGCGTGATCTCGACCCCAAGAAGCGCCGATGCATCCTGTAAGGCGGCCAGATAGAGGTCAGCGTCGGGTTGTTGTGCCGCTTCGTCGTCAACTGCGCCGCGACCGAAGGACAGGCGCAGCACGTGGCTTCCCGGGCCTGCCCGCTCGGCCAACCACAGCCACTTGACGGTGGCGTGAGTCAACGCCTTCGCCCGCATACCGGGCGCATCCCTGGCTACCAGCACGCCCGTCCCGCGCGGCGCCGCATCGAGCTCCGGCACATCAACCACCAGGCTGACCAGAGCCACCGCCGGTACCACAGCCGGACGGTCGTCGGCCAGTCCCGGTACCGTCGGCGTCAGCAGGTCGACGGCGGTGGGACCGTCAGTTGCAACCACCACGGCATCGGTCTGCATAGCGCCGGTCCGGGTGGTCACGGTCCAACCGTTGGCAGTGCGCTGCACGCGCTGCACGCGCTCCGATGCCCGAAGGACTGCGCCGTCACGCTCCAGGCGCTGGGACAGCGCAGACGCCAACTGGTGCATCCCACCCTCAAGACCCGCGACGGCGGTGCCCGCCGGCGCAGCTTTCCGCATGGCGCCCACTGCCGCGCCGAGCGATCCGTGCTTACGCATCATCGCCCGTAATCCGGGGGCGGCCGCGTCGACATCGAGGTCATCAGGATCAGCCGAGAGCACACCACCGACGACGGGAGCCACCAACCGCTTCAGCACCTCCGGCCCCATCCGGGCGCGTACCACCGCACCGAGGCTGAGCTGATCCTGGTTCAGCAGGTTGCCCAGGGGCAACGCACGGTCCAGGCCCGCCCTGAGGCTCGCTGCACGCCCGATCAGCCCGGGCAGCGCAGGATCGCGCACATCCGCGGGTATCCCAAGGATTCCGGATTGTGGCAGCGGGACCGCGGTGGACCCGCTCTCCGCTGACCGCAGGTACAGCCACGCACCGGCCCCATTCGGGGTGCGGATCAAGTTGCCCAGTCCGAGCTCACGCGCCAGAGCCGGCACAGTGTCGGAGCGGGTCGAGAACGACTCCGCACCGGCGTCGAGCGTTAGTCCGGCCAGTTCATGGCTGGCTACGGACCCTCCGAACACCGCAGAGGATTCAAGCACGGTCACGTGCAGACCCGCCACCACCAGTTCCCGCGCAGCGCACAATCCGGCGATCCCGCCTCCGATGATGACGACAGCGGGGCCAGCCTCGACCTGCTTCCCTCGGCTCATCGGCTCGGCGGCACCGAATGAATGAGTGAAACTACCCTGGTCAACACCTCGGGGTCAGCATCGGGCGGAACGCCGTGCCCGAGGTTGACCACGTGACCGGGAGCAGACGATCCCGCTTCCAGCACTGCCCGTACGTGCGCTTCGAGTACCTCCCACGGTGCCGAGAGGAGAGCTGGATCGATGTTGCCCTGCAGCGCGACCGTTCCGCCGAGTCTCCTGTTGGCTTCGTCGAGCGGAAGGCGGTAGTCCACTCCCACCACATCGACGCCGACATCCCGCATGGCCACCAGGAGCTCCGAGGTGCCCGTTCCGAAATGCACGAGCGGTGCTCCGAGGTCACGGATATGATCGAGCGCACGGGATGACGCCGGCGCAACGTGCTCTACGTAGTCGTCTAGCCCCAGCGATCCGGCCCACGAATCGAACAGCTGACCGGCACTGGCGCCGGCTTCCAGCTGCGCCCGCAGGAACAGGCCGGAGGCGTCTGCCGCCCACTCGGTGAGTGCCCGCCAGGCATCGGGATCCGCGTGCATCATGGTGCGGGGACCCAGGTGATCGCGGGACGGCCTGCCCTCGACCATATAGGCAGCGAGCGTGAATGGAGCGCCTGCAAAGCCGATCAGCGGCGTGCTTCCCAGTTCAGCGACGGTACGGGCCACCGCCTCCCGGATCGGATTCAGTGCCCGGTCCGTCAGTTCAGGTAACGCTGCGATGTCCGCCGCGTTGCGGATGGGGCTTCCCAGAACGGGGCCAACACCGGGCACAATGTCCACGTCCACGCCCGCGAGCTTGAGCGGGATCACGATGTCGGAGAAGAAGATGGCGGCGTCGACGTCATGGCGCCGCACAGGCTGCAGGGTGATCTCGGCGGCCATGGCGGGATCAAGGCAGGCGTCAAGCATGGCTGTGCCCTCCCGCAGCGCGCGGTACTCCGGCAACGAGCGTCCCGCCTGCCGCATGAACCAGACGGGTCTGCGGGACGGTGTCCGGCCGAGGTAGGACTGGATAAGCGGAGACTCCGACGTCGTTCCGTCCGTCAGGGGGTGCGTTGCGCTGAGGGTCATGGGTCGATTCTGCCGAAGTTCGACCCGCTTGGATAACCGCGTTCCTCGCTGGTGGTCGAAATCACCTTCCTGCAGGGACGAACCGAAGCGGCCATCCGCCTTCACTTCCGCTCAAGGGCGCGGATTCCGACGCTGTAAGGACCTTGGTGAGTTAGGCAACCCTATTAGGGTCCCGATGCCCGTCTTGGCTATGCTGGAATGGCTGTGAATTACTTTTCCTTGGTCGCGACCCACTCGGATATCGACCTGGAGACGGTCGCCCGGCTGAGCGTCGGGGCCGCCCAGGTTGCTTCATCCGCGCTTCAAGACAGCCCGGCGCTTGCCGGCGCGGTATCGCTTGCCACCTGTAACCGCTTTGAAATCTACGGCGAGGCCACCTCTGACGCGGATATCGAGGCAGCCCGCTCATCGCTTATTGCAGCAATCAGTGACACCTCCGGGTTGCCGAAGAGCAAGGTCTCCGGATCATTCACCACCCTCACCGGGCAGGATGTACCGCGCCACCTCTTCAGCGTGAGCGCAGGGCTGGATTCCGCCGTCGTCGGCGAACGGGAAATAGCTGGCCAGGTGCGTCGTGCGCTCGTCGAGTCCCAAAGCACGGGAACCGCCAGCGGCGGTCTTGTGCGGCTCTTCCAGGCAGCCTCCCGTACTGCCCGTGATGTCGGGGCGCAAACCGCCCTCGGAGCGCGCGGACGCTCCATTGTCTCGGTTGCCCTCGACCTCGCTGCGGACCTCTCAAGTACCCGCGACCTCTCGGAGAAGTCAGTGGTTGTCTTTGGTACCGGCGCCTACGCGGGAGCTACCATGGCACTCCTCCGCGAACGCGGCTGCACAGATGTTTCCGTCTACTCCCCCTCGGGGCGGGCTGAGGGTTTTGTCGCCACGCGCGGCGGAACCGCCCTCTCAGACGAAGCACTGCCCGGTGCGCTCACTCGCGCGGATGTCGTCATAGGCTGCAGCGGCAGTGAACGCCGGGTCAGCGCTGCCGACATGCAGCAACTGAGGGAAGGCGTTGACCGCACCCTCGTGATCGTAGACCTCGCACTGAACCACGACTTCGATCCCGAGGTGGCTTCTGTGCAGAACGTGGAACTCATCACCCTGGAGTCGGTGCGCCTGGCCGCACCTGAAGAACAGGCGGAATCACTTCGCCAGGCCGGTGAGTTGGTGTCCGGTGCGGCCGAGGCCTTCCAGGAACAGGCCGCTTCGCGGTCCGTTGATGCTGCAATCGTGGCCCTTCGCAAGCACACTCAACAGGTGCTCGACGCCGAGATGGCCCGTGTCCGTGCGCAGCACGGATGCACCGCTGCAGCAGAAGAGGTGGAGTTTGCGTTGCGCCGGATGGTCCGCCAACTCCTTCACGTTCCCACGGTTCGTGCGCGGCAGCTCGCCGCGGAGGGACGGCAGGAAGACTACACCTCTGCACTGGAGGCCCTGTACGGGATCGAACCTGAGGACGCCGCTGCACCGCCGCCGGAACAGAGCTGTCCTGTTCACGAGTTGGAAGCCCGCACCGGAACTGTCTGAAGTTTCGGGCGGCAGTACCCCGGTATTGCTCCATACCGTCGGCGTCTCTCGGCACGCGCTTAGCGCTGCTTAGTAGTGGTGTGTACTGCTCAGTACACAGGTTTCTCCGGTTCGACGTCATGGACCCACTGCAGGATTCCGCCCTCCACGTTATAGACTTTGCCCGCACCCTGTTCGCGAAGATGCCGGACGACATTGGCGGAACGGCTGCCGGCTTTGCAGTGGACATACATTTCCCGGGCAGTGTCGAGTTCTGTCTCGCCTGAAAGGATCCGGTTCTGGGGCATTAGAGTGGCTCCTTCGATGCGGACAATGTCATATTCGCCCGGTTCGCGCACGTCTATCAGGTCGAAGTCACGCCTACCCGCAGCACGTTCCTTCAGCAGTTCCTCCAGTTGTGCGGCGGTAATCGAGGGCAATTCTTCCGGTTCCTGCTCAGTGTTCAGCGTAAGGCCGCAGAACGCTTCATAGTCCGAGAGTTCAGTGATCGGCGCAGCGGAAGGATCTCTGCGTACCCGCAGTTCGCGCCACGTCATGTCGAGTGCATTGAAAATCAGTACCCGTCCCAAAAGCGTTGAACCGATCCCGGTGATCAGCTTGATCGCCTCGTTGACCATCACTGAGCCGATTTGCGCGCACAACACACCGAGCACGCCTCCTTCAGCGCAGGATGGAACTGCACCCGGCGGAGGCGCTTCCGGGTAGAGATCACGATAACTGGGGCCTCCCACCGACGGCTCGGCCCAGAAGACGCTCACCTGACCGTCGAAACGGAGGATGGAGCCCCAGACATAAGGTTTACCGAGGATCTCTGCGGCGTCGCTGACGAGGTAGCGGGTAGCGAAATTATCCGTACCGTCAAGGATCAGGTCATACCCGGAAAAAATTTCGAGGACGTTGCTGTTGTCCAGACGTACCTCGTGCCGGATCACCGCTACGTGCGGATTGAGGTCCACGATGCTTTGCTCGGCCGAGCTCGCTTTAGTCTGGCCGACATTGCCCACCCCGTGAATTACCTGCCGCTGCAGGTTGGAGACGTCGACGACGTCGTCATCCACAATTCCGAGCGTTCCGACTCCGGCCGCGGCAAGATAGAGGATCGCAGGTGAGCCCAGGCCGCCGGCACCAATCACCAGGACCCGCGCGTTCTTGAGGCGCTTTTGGGCTTCAAGTCCGAACTCCGGAAGGATGAGGTGACGTGAATACCGCTCTATCTCTTCCTTGCTGAGCTCGGCAAGGGGTTCCACCAACGGGCCGGGGGAAAGAGTCAAAGGACGCATGCTTCAATGTATGCCCACGGGCTGCCTGTTGCGTAACACTGTTGCGGCGTCCACTGCACGACCCACTCGGATGCCGTCAGGGCCCGTTGCCGCCCGTTGCGCAGTAGACTGGAGAACCCCGCTGCACGGCTGGGGATTCAAGTCCGTATGAGACACACAACCGAAAGCCCAGACACGTGAGTTCAGAGGCACCGGCAAACGGAAAAGCCACCCGGCTGCCGCGGGACGAGCGGCGGCGGCAATTGCTGAGCGCCGCCCATGAGGTGTTCGTCGCGAATGGATACCACGGCGCGGCAATGGATGAGATCGCCGAAGTTGCGCATGTCAGCAAACCGGTGCTGTACCAACACTTTCCCGGGAAAAGGGACTTGTACCTTGCACTGCTGGAAAGCCATCTAGCATCGCTGACCGAACTGCTGGTCGAGGCGTTGCGGTCCACCACGGACAACAAGATGCGCGTGCACGCCACTATGCGCGCATACTTCCAGTTCATCGCGCAGGACAGCCAGGCCCACCGGATCGTCTTCGAATCGGACCTCAATAACGACCCTGATGTCAGCCGCCGCCTTGAAGCATTCAATGCACGCTTCGCTGACGAGATCGCCGGCGTCATCTCAGGAGACACGAGGCTTTCCCATCTGGAGGCAACCCTGCTTGGGCGGGCTATGGCCGGCATGGCGCAGGTCAGCGCCCGATACTGGCTGGAGACGGACGGTAGCCTCGACATCGATGCAGCCAGTGAGCTCGTCTACCGTTTAGCTTGGCGCGGAATTAGTCGGTTCCCCAAAGAAATGTAAGTTACATTTCCCTTAGTTCAGAGGCGCCGGGTGTGCACCTCCGAGAGTCATTTGCTCGTCAACGAAAGGCTTTAGCTGTGGAGATCAAGATCGGCGTTCAGAACGTCAACCGCGAGATTGTGCTCGATTCGAACCAGACGGCAGACGAAGTTGCCGATGTGGTCAGCAAAGCAATGAACGGTGGCGCAGAACTTCGCCTGACCGATTCCAAGGGGCGCCAGGTCATCGTTCCCGCCGGTGTTCTTGGCTACGTCGAGATTGGCGAGAGCGAGTCGCGCCGCATCGGGTTCGGCGCTCTCTAGCCGGAGTGATCCTCCATGGTTTCGGTGATTGTGGTCACCGGCGTCGCCATCTCCATCGGTTTCTTCGCCTGGTTTGCTGACCGGCGACATCATCGATATGGAATGCTGCTGCTTCCCGGGATCTCCCTCAGCTCGGCGCTGATCCTGTGGATCATTCTGCAGTTCGCGGGGTTGGGATACCATCCTGATCTGTTCTGGATGGTCTGGCTCCTACCGCTGGTTGCAGCAACCATCGTGACCGCGTGTGCCGCCTGGCGGTTCGGCCGTCACCGCGAGCAGGCAGACGCAGAGGCCATGACTGCAATTCTCAAGCGGCGCTGATCAGCTGACTTCCGCTAGGCGATTCAGCCAAGAGGCACAGCTAATCGGTGCAGCTAGAGATCAGCGCGGCCATCGTGTGGTGACGAAGCGAGCGCATGCTCACGTTTGGGTATCCTTCCTGCCCGTGACGCCAGACGACCAGCCAGAACAGCGTGCCGAAACGCGGCCGCCATTGCCACGGGGTCCTGGGCGCGGGTTACCGCTGTGGCCAGGAGAACCGCGTCACAGCCCAGCTCCATCGCGAAGGCCGCATCCGACGCCGTGCCGATTCCGGCGTCGAGCACAATGGGGACTCCTGCGCGGGACACGATGAGCTCAATGTTGTGCGGATTCAGGATGCCCAGTCCTGTGCCGATCGGTGCACCCAGCGGCATGACCACGGCTGCACCCAGCTGCTCAAGTCGCAGGGCGAGGACGGGATCGTCGTTCGTGTAGGCAAAGACGGTGAACCCGCGGGACACCAGCGTTTCGGCTGCTTCCACCAATTCCAGGGCGTCCGGCAGCAGGGTGTGCTCGTCGGCGATGACTTCGAGCTTGACCCAGTTGGTTTCCAGTGCCTCCCGGCCAAGCTCAGCAGTCAGAACGGCTTCACGCGCAGTGAAGCATCCGGCGGTGTTCGGCAGGATACGCATCCCTTGCGAGTGCAGGAGCTGGAACAGCGATGCTCCTGTTTCCGGTGTGTAGCGGCGCATTGCGACGGTGGTCAGTTCCGTCCCTGATGCAGCGAGCGCCTCACCGAGTCCCTCCATGCTGGGCGCTCCCCCGGTTCCCATGATCAGCCGGGAGTTCAACGGGATTCCGTCGATTACGAGGGTGTCGGCGCTCAGCGTTGTGCTCGGGTCCATGTCATCCTCCCTGTACGGCAGTAACGAGTTCGATGTCGTCGCCCTCAGTCAGTTCCCAGCCGGACCACTCGCTACGCGGAATGACCGCCGAGTTGACCGCCACGGCCACACCAAGGCGTGACCCGTCAGCCGGTTGCCCGGTAGGTGTCAGATTTCTGCTGGTGAGCTCGGCCACGAGATGCAACAGGTCCAGGGCGAGGGTAGCTGATTGCACCCCGTTCACGGTGACGGTTTTGGCCAATGCGTTCATGCTTGTCCTTCCTCAAAACGATCCGGCCTGTACCGCTCAAGGCCCGGCGGGCACGGTTTGCCCTCCAGCAGGTCCACGCATAGCGCGGCCGCCACCGGCGTCAGCAGTACTCCGTGGCGGAAGAAGCCGGTTGCAATGATCAGTCCGTCAGCTCCGGGGACAATACCGAGCAGCGGCGCGTTGCCCGGCGTACCGGGACGTGCGCGGCACAGCGCTTCCTCTAGTTCAAGCTCAGCAACGGCCGGAACGAGCTGGCGGGCGTCGCGCAGCAGTTGATAGACGCCCCCTGCTGACACGCCGCTGTTGCCGTCCTCGCGCATTGTTGCGCCGAGTACAACGGTTCCATCCGCGCGGGGAACCAGATAGACGGCCGTACCACGCACCAGACCGCGAACGGTGTGGCTGAGCAGCGGCTGCAGTGCAGCGGGTACCCGTAGGCGGAGGATGTCACCGTAGATTGGCCGCAGCGGAAGCCGGCACGGCAGCCCTGCAAGTTGTGCGGCCGCAAGACCGTTCGCAACGACAGTGTGGCGGGCCGGAAGGACGCTGCCGTCTTCAAGGATCGCGCCTGTCACACGACGGCCGTCATAATCAAGGCCGGAGGCTCGTGCCTGGACCAGGCGTCCGCGTTCGCCGAGGGCAGCCAGCAGCGCTGCGGCCAGCTTCCGCGGATCGACCTGGTGGTCGTCCGGCGCGGAGAACGCCGCGGTGGCAGCTGGTCCGATCATTGGCTCCGACCGGCGTGCCTCGCGGAGGGACACCTGTTCAACGGACAGGGAATGGTGGGTCTGTACGTCTCGGAGGTCAGCGAGTGCGGTGCGGTCGGCGCCGTCGATCGCCAGGACCAGGGTGCCGGTTTTGCGGTAGCCGGGATCAATTCCCGTCCAGGCGAGGGAGGAAAGGAAGTCCGGGTAGCGACATGCGGAGTCCACCGTGAGCTCGAGAAGGTGCTCTTCGCGGTAATGCAGTTCGCTGGCCGGGGCGATCATGCCTGCCGCGGCCTGAGTGGCGCCGGTTGCGGGATCCGGGTCCACCAGTGCGACCGAATGCCCCCTGCGGATCGCTTCCCAGGCGATCCCAAGCCCAATGATGCCCCCGCCGATCACAGCGACGTCCACGTGTTTCTCCACCAGGAGTCCTTCCCTACGCCGGCATGATCCGGATCAGGTTCGTTGTTCTCACAACGCGGTCGGCGTCGGACGCCCTCTCAGCCGTGTGGCAGACCGGTGATTCCCGGACGCGGCACGGCTCCCGCAGTACCCCCTTATTGTAGGGGTATGAAACTGAGCGCTGCCCACCTTTACCTGTGCACGGATTCGAGACCACAGCAAAAAGACTTCGACGCTTTCGTTGACGCTGCCTTCGAGGGCGGCGTAGACATCATCCAATTAAGGGACAAGTCCCTGGAAGCCGCACAGGAGCTCGAGCTGCTTTCGGTGCTGCGTGCATCCGCCGTTGCACACGGGAAGCTTTGGTCCGTCAATGACCGCGCAGACATCGCCGCGGTCAGCGGCGCCCCGGTACTGCATGTTGGGCAGCGGGACCTTCCTCCTGCGCTCGCGCAACAATTCCTGCACGACGGCGGCACCATAGGGCTCTCGACGCACTCACCTGCGGAGGTGGCCGGTGCTGCAGCGAACGACGACGTCGGATACTTCTGTACTGGCCCGGTCTGGGCCACGCCGACCAAGCCCGGGCGGACCGCCGTGGGCCTCGAACTGGTGCGCGAAGCTGCGCGGCTGGAGGCGGACCGGGCCCGTGAGGGTTTGGCGTTGAAGCCCTGGTTTGCCATTGGCGGAATCGATCTGCTGAACGTAGAAGAGGTGGTGGCGGCTGGCGCGGCGCGAGTGGTCGTGGTCCGGGCCATTACCGAGGCGGATGATCCGCAGGAAGCGGCGGCGAAGCTCCGGGCACAACTTCCCGCCTAGCTGTAGTCTCCGCAACCGGTGTGTCCCCCACAACCAGCGCCCGCGCCAGCCCGCACCGCCGGCGCCGGGGCGGTGCCGTTGGTCAGGGTGGCTCTGCGTTGGAGCTCGTGCCGGTGTCAGAGCGCGCGAGGTGGTTGTGGATGGCTTGTTCTACTTGCCAGTAGCGGTTGCGTCTGGGTGTTCGTTGCGGGTCGAGGTATTTGGGTGGTGTGAACCAGGGGATTCCGTGGACTGATTCGACTGTCCAATTTCCCTCATGGATCTGGTGGTGGTGTCGGGTGCAGAGCAGCACGCCGTCGCTGATGTTGGTGGTCCCGCCTGCAGCCCAGGGAATGATGTGGTGGGCTTCGCACCAGGTTGCGGGCGTGGTGCAGTCGGGGAACGCGCACCCCTTGTCCCTGGCCACGAGCGCCCGTCGCAGATGCGGTGGGAAGAGACGTTGGGCACGGCTAATGTCCAAGACCTGCCCCTTCCCGCCGAGGACGAGCGGGAGGATGTCGGCGTCGCAGGCGAGTTTGCGGATGCTGCGGGCGCTTATCTGTTGGGCGAAGACCGAATGCCCGTCGTGTCCACCGTGCCCGTCGTGTCCGCTGCTTGTCAGGTCTTTGAGGAGGTCGCGGTAGTTGATGGTGACCATTACCTGGGGTCGGTGTCCTCCGGTCGCTGGAAGACCATCACCTGTTAGCGCGATCCGGCATGCTGAGACGAGTCCGTCGAGCAGGTTCTGTTCACGGGTCGGTTGGCCCGGACTGGTTAGAGCTTCTTTGCCGCGGTCCGTCGTGCCGTCTCCGTCGGTCGTGCGGTCTCCGTTGCCAGTGGTGCTGTGGGTTCTGGGGTTGGTGGCGGTGTTCATGACGGTGATGAGGTGTTCGTATTGTTCGTCGGTGGCGCCGATTTCCATGAAGTGCAGGCCGTGGCGTCTGCCGCGCAGGAACACACCCTGGCGTGCGCGGAGGGTTTTTTCGGTGGGCTCTTGGCCGTCCTGGTCGATGATGTCTTCCCAGCGTTGGGCGAGGGCCCGTAGGACGTCTTCGTCGGACTCGACGGCCTGGCGGACCAGGTGCTCTTCCATGGCATCCAGCTCACGGCCGGTCGCGACAGTGGACACCCGGTGTACGGAGTTGCGGATGATGGTCGCAGCACGGCTGCTGAGCGCACCGACCTTGGTCGCTTCAGCCAGCACACCCAGGGCCGGTACGAGCGCGGCTCCCGGCCCGGGAACCTCGGGCAGGACGTCGTGACCCAGCCGTAACCGGCGGTTCGCTTCGGAGCGGCTGATACCGATTTTCGCCCGCAAATAGTCCGCAGTGTTCTTGTACGGATCTAGGGCGTCAACGGTAGCGAGTTGGTGGTCCTCAGCGGCACGGGCAACCACAGTCTGCAAGTGATCGACCAGGTTGGAGAGCTGCTCGACCTCCACCAGGGTCACCGCGGCCTCCTGCGGGCTAAGCGTCAGGTATGTCGATTCCAGCTGCTGCGCAAAGACCTGTAGGTCCGAACGCATTCCACCCAGGACGGAAGCATCCTCCGGGCGAGGTTCGAGCAGTGCGACGGCCATACCAAAATTTTATCGAACACGTGTACTAACCGCGACCGAAAACCACCAATGTGCAGGACTAGTGGAACAAACTTATCCACATGCCAGTGAAGGAATCGCCAACCGCTGAACACCCCCACGTCGCGGGTAGCTCCACTCAGGCCGTTAGCCCCAACGAACTCATACGGCGCGAATGATTACGGGTGAGTTGCGCAAAGAGTTGGGCAGTCTGCCGTTCATGATCCGCAGAAGAGCCCTTGAACAGGAGCCCGCCCAGGAACTGGCGTTCGATGCCCACGCGTTGTGCCTGGGTCAGCGCCTCCCCCACCAGGCGGCGTCCCCACAGCGCAAGCCGCGAAGCGAGCCGGGGATCGTCGGAAAGAGCTGATTTCAACCGTGGCTGCAGCAGACCTCCCTGCTCGGCGGTTGACTGGATACGGGCAATAATCTCCCGCGTGTCGTCGTCGAGGTGTTCAGCGAGCGCGCTGTAGAAGTCACCGGAGATTGCGTCAATGACGTAGGCCTTCATCAGCGACTCGTACCAGTCAGCCGGGCGGGTCCGCTCGTGGAAGGAGTCGATCGATGCCTGAAAGGGCCGCATTGCCTCTTCAACGTCAACACCGAGGCCCGCAAGGTGCGCGCTGACCATCTCGAAGTGCTCGAATTCCGTCACGGCAAGCCGTCCCAGCGCAGCCCGGTCCCGCAGGGTCGGGGAGAAACGAGCATCCGAGGACAAGCGCTCAAACGCCGAAAGCTCGCCATAAGCCATGACGCCGAACAGGTCGACAACAAACTGATTGAGCGGCCCCAACCCGGTGCCGGCCCTCTCCGCCGGGGATGCTGGCGAAGGGCTCGACGGGGAAGGCGGATGCAAGGCAGTCATGGGAACAAGGGTACCCGCGCGCCGATTCCTTCCGCTGCTCCAGCTGACTGTGTACTACGGTGGGCACTGTGCCGTATTCTCATCTGGATCTGAGCAACCGGGACTCCCAGGTACAGCTCACCGCAGCGCTGGAAAGCCTCCGGCAGGAACTGGAACTGCGCGCCGACTTCCCGCCTGAGGTGTTGGCGGAGGCGAAGGCTGCTGTGGACTCATTCGTACCGCCGGAACGTGACCTCACCGGTCTCGGCTTCATCACAGTCGACCCTCCCGGATCAACCGATCTGGATCAAGCCTTTCACCTGGAGCGCGCCGGATCCGGCTACCGCGTCTGGTACGCCATTGCGGATGTTCCCGCCCTCGTGGCACCGGGCGGTGCGATAGACACGGAAGCCCGCCTTCGCGGCCAGACCATGTACGCACCGGACGGCCGCATCTCCCTCCACCCGGAGAAAATCGCTGAGGACGCAGCCAGCCTGTTGCCGGGCAGGAACCGGTCCGCCTTCGTCTGGGAGTTCGAACTGGACGAGGCCGCACAGGTGGAGTCCGTCGTCGTCGGGCGTGCTGTGGTCAGGAGCCGTGCGCAACTCACCTACGACCAGGTGCAGGAAGACCTCGACTCAGGCGGCGCCGCGGAGAACCTGACCCTCCTGAAGGAGATTGGAACCAAGCGCATCGCACTCGAGAAGGAGCGCGGCGGCGCAAGCCTGAACCTTCCGGAGCAGGAAATCGCGCACGACGGCGAACGCTACTTCATCGTCACGCGCCCGCCCCTTGCGTCTGAAGACTGGAACGCACAGCTTTCGCTGATGACGGGCATGGCGGCCGCCGAAATCATGCTCGAGGGAGGCGTGGGGATACTCCGCACCATGCCGGCCCCTGACGAGACGTCCCTTGCCCGGTTCCGGCACCAGGCCCGCGCGCTCGGGCGCTCCTGGCCCGCGAACGTCCCCTACGGCGAATTCCTGCGCAGCCTCGACACCTCAGATCCGCGCCAGCTTTCACTCATGCATGCTGCTGCGTCACTGTTTCGCGGCGCCGGCTATACATCGTTCGACGGCGCTATTCCCGAGTCAGTTGAGCAGGCGGCGATCGCCGCACCCTATGCCCACACCACCGCACCTCTCAGGCGCCTGGTGGACAGATTTGTCCTGGTGACCTGCGAAGCGCTGTGTGCCGGCAGGGATGTTCCCGACTGGGTTCGGAATGCCCTTCCGGAACTGAATGCTCTGATGTCGTCCTCGAATCAGCTGGCTTCACGACTGGAGAGCGGCGCGATCGCTGCCGTGGAGGCAGCATTGCTGAGCAACCGCGTGGGCGAGGAGTTCGACGCCGTCGTCATCACGGGCTCGAAGCCGTTACCGGACGCGTCGGTCACCGCCAACGGTAACGGCGCGCCGCACGGAGTCATTCAGGTCGCTGACCCTGCGGTCGAGGCACGGTGCGACGGCGTCATGACGGCCGGCGATGAGGTGCGTGTCAGGTTGGTCACCGCTGATATCGCCCGGCGGGAACTGCGCTTTGAACTGGTGCGGAGCGTTCGGCAGGAGGAGTCGCCGTCGGAAAGTGAAAGTGTGGCAGGGTAGACTTGAACGCGTAGTAATGGATGCCCGGTCGTTCTTAAGAACTTAGTTTCAGTTTCCGAACGCGGTGGGCCGCAGTTCAACGAACAGGCGGCCTCCCTGCAATCGACCCGCAATACCTACGCGATCTTAGTCTTCCCAGCTCGGAAGCGGAACGTTCCGCTTCCGAGACGCAGTTGTTAGCCCGCGATCGGCTTCCACTGGACGCCCTGCCTCGTCCTGCTCCGAGCGGGCCCCTGTTTTCGGGCCCGGCGTTGAGCCTGCGCGGCGGCAGTGCCTAATCGAAACGGTAGTAAGAGTGACCACAGACAACCACCACCTCCATGCAGACAACAGCGACGACGAAATCTTCGTAGAAGAAACCCTCGTCACCACTGAAGAGCCGCATCAGGAAACTCCTGAGACCTTCGCTGACTTCAATGTCCGCCCCGATATCGTCGAAGCCCTTGCGGACGCGGGGATCGTGCATCCCTTCCCCATTCAGGCCATGACGCTCTCCATTGCCCTCGGCGGCCACGACATCATCGGCCAGGCCAAGACTGGAACAGGCAAGACACTCGGTTTCGGCGTGCCCGCGCTGCAGCGCGTGGTGGGCCCGTCGGATGACGGCTATGACAAACTTCCGGCGCCAGGTGCTCCGCAGGCGCTTGTCGTCGTACCCACGCGTGAGCTTGCCGTCCAGGTTGCCGCTGACCTGACGAAGGCTGCGGCAAAGCGCAATGCCCGCATCGTCACCATTTACGGTGGCCGAGCGTATGAGCCCCAGATCGAGGCCCTCAAGCGCGGAACCGAAGTTGTGGTGGGCACACCGGGACGCCTGATCGACCTGTACCGCCAGAAGATCCTGTCGCTCAAGAACGTCCGCATCGTGGTGCTGGATGAAGCCGACGAAATGCTGGACCTTGGGTTCCTCCCGGACGTCGAGACCCTGATGTCAGCAACGCCCTCGGTGCGCCAGACGCTCCTGTTCTCGGCCACTATGCCCGGCCCGGTCGTTGCCATGGCGCGCCGCTACATGTCCCACCCGACGCACATCCGCGCCGCTGACCCCGAGGACGACGGCGCCACCAAGAAGGACATCCGCCAGGTTATCTACCGTGCGCACAACCTGGACAAGGACGAGGTGGTCGCCCGCATCCTCCAGGCCCGCGGACGCGGACGCACCATCATCTTCACCAAGACCAAGCGCACGGCCGCCAAGCTTTCGGAGGAGTTGATCGACCGCGGCTTCGCGGCCGGCGCCATCCACGGCGACCTCGGCCAGGGAGCGCGCGAGCAGGCCTTGCGGGCCTTCCGCGGTGACAAAATCGATGTCCTGGTGGCCACCGAGGTTGCGGCCCGCGGTATCGACGTAGAGGACATCACCCACGTCATCAACTTCCAGTGCCCGGAGGATGAGAAGGCCTACCTGCACCGCGTGGGACGTACGGGGCGAGCCGGCAAGAAGGGCACCGCCGTCACCTTCGTGGACTGGGATGATGTTCCGCGCTGGGGCCTGATCAACAAGGCCCTCGGCCTCGACCAGGCGGAACCGGTTGAAACCTACTCCTCATCACCGCACCTGTACACGGACCTTGACATCCCCGAGGGCACCAAGGGCCGGCTGCCCCGCGCGCAGCGGAAGCTGGCCGGCATCAACGCCGAGAAGCTCGAGGATCTCGGCGAGACCGGCAAAAAGAACCGCACAAACGACCGCGCGCGCTCCGGCGGCAACAGCGGGCGGCGGGGTTCCGATGAAAAGGCAGGCGGTCGTCGTCGTACCGGTGGATCCGGCTCAGCCGGTGAGGACCGCTCTGCGGACAGCGGTCCAAGGCAAGCGGACCGGACCGAAGGGTCCGAGCGGCCCAAACGCAACCGGTCCCGTACGCGTCGGCGCAACGGCGAAGTGATCCCCAAGCCCGCTGCAGACAGCTGATCAATAGCGTGGAAGCAACACCGGTCCATCCGGCCTGGCGGCCGGATGGACCCAACCTTGTGGTGCAGGCAGACAACCTGGAATACCTTTCCCGGCTGCCGGACAACTCCTTCGCCATGATCTACGTGGATCCGCCGTTCAATACCGGCCGCGCTCAGCGCCGGCAGCAGACCTCGATGGTCCGCAGCGCGCCCGGAGCCGGGGACCGCGTCGGATTCAAGGGGCACAGCTACTCCACCGTCAAGGGCATGCTCGCGAGCTACGACGATGCGTTCGAGGACTACTGGGAGTTCCTTGCGCCCCGCCTGGCGGAGGCGTGGCGGCTGCTGGCAACGGACGGAACACTCTACGTGCATCTGGACTACCGCGAAGTGCACTATGCCAAGGTGATGCTGGACGCCCTGTTCGGTCGCGAATGCTTCCTCAACGAGATCATCTGGGCCTACGACTACGGTGCCCGCGCGAAGAGCCGCTGGCCCGCCAAACACGACAACATCCTGGTGTACGTGAAGGACTCGTCCGGGTACTACTTCAACAGTGCCGAGGTGGATCGTGAGCCGTACATGGCGCCGGGTCTCGTCACACCGGAGAAGGTCGCCCTCGGCAAGCTGCCCACTGACGTCTGGTGGCACACCATCGTTTCCCCGACGGGCAAGGAAAAGACCGGCTATCCCACCCAGAAGCCTGAGGGCCTGGTTCGCCGTGCGGTGGCTGCCAGCAGCCGGCCGGGAGACTGGGTCCTGGACTTCTTCGCGGGCTCCGGAACGCTTGGCGCAGTCGCAGGCAAACTTGAGCGGCGCTTCGTCTGCGTGGACAGCAATGAACAGGCAATCGACGTGATGACCCGGCGCCTCGGCCCATGGTTGGCACCCCCTACCGGATGACGCTGCTTCCGGTCGCCATCTCCTCCAGGCGTGCGAACATCTCCGGACTCGTAACGTTCTCCCCCAGCCGGTTCGGCTTGCCCGTTCCGTGGTAGTCACTGGATCCCGTCACCAGCAGATTGTGCCGGGCAGCGATGCGTTGAAGCTCCTCCCGCCCCTCCGGAGGATTGTCCCTGTGATGAATTTCCAGGCCGAGCAGACCAGCATCGATCATCTCGCCGGTGGTTGCACTATCCACAATCCGCCCACGTGCGGACGCCACGGGGTGGGCGAACACCGGAACCCCGCCGGCTTCGCGGACCAGTGCGACGGCGTCTGCCGGGTGGGGTGCATAGTGGCTCACCCAGTAGGGCGAGCGTGCACTGAGCATGTTCGCGAATGCTTCGCTCCGCGTGCCGACAACGTTCAGCGTCACCAGAGTGTCCGCAATGTGTGGCCGCCCGATAGTCGCGCCGTCAGCAACATGTTCAAGCACGTGCGCCCAGGAAATGGGATAGTCGGCGGCGAGTTTCTCGACCATGCGCTCGGCCCGGGTAAGCCGAGCGTCCCGGGAGCGTCCGATCTCAGCGAGCAGGCCCGGGTGCTCCGGGTCATGCAGGTAGGACAGCACGTGCACGCTGATACCCGTATCGGTGCGGCAGGACACCTCCATCCCGGGCACCAGTACCAGCGACAGATTCCGTGCCTCCTGCGTGGCCGCTGCCCATCCGGCGGTCGCATCATGATCGGTCAGCGCGATGACATCCAGACCGGCAGCCGCGGCAGCGCGCATGAGGTCCGCAGGACTTTCAGTGCCGTCTGAGACGTTGGAATGGGCGTGCAGGTCAATTCTCACCAAACAACTGTACGCCCGCTCCGCTCGTGTCGGCGGTGCCGGATGTTTGGCTCATTTCTCCGCCGGTGGGACCATGGTGTGGTGAGTACAGCAGAGAACACCCCATCGGCAGTAACCATGACCCCGACCGGCACCGGCAGTGACGCCACACCTGTCACACCGGAGGAACAGCCGCTGTCCAGTCGCAACGAGAACCGGTCCCAACGCCCGGATTCTGATGCTTTCAAGGCCTTCATGAGCTCCAGTTGGGCCGCAAAAGGTACTGATCTCCCCGCGGAGGCTGAGGTTGCGCGGTACGCCGCCCAGCGTCGCCTGAAAATCTCCCGCCAGTTCCCGGGTGAGCGCCTTGTCATTCCCGCCGGGCCGTTGAAGGTCCGTTCCAACGACACCGATTACCGCTTCCGGCCGCACTCCGGATTTGCCCACCTGACCGGGCTCGGCCTGGATCACGAGCCGGACGCAGTGCTGGTGATGGAACCTGCCGAAGAGGGCAAGGGCGACGACGGCGGCAATCACCATGCCACGCTTTACTTCCGTGAACTGGCCGGCCGGGACAGCGCGGAATTTTATGCAAACGCACGCTACGGCGAATTCTGGATCGGTTCCCGGCTCTCCCGCGCGGAAGTGCGCGCGCTGCTGGTCCTGGAAACAGCCGACCTTGCCGATCTTGAAGCGGCAATCACGAAGGACGCGGGTGCTGTCGAAATCGGTGGCATCCGGATCCGGTTGCTGCGTGAAGTAGACCTGAACGCGGACGCCCTGGTGGACACCTCCCGAATCAACACCTCCGTGGACCTGGAGGCCTCCGACGAGCTCGACGCAAAGCTCGCGGAGGCCCTGTCCGAGCTCCGCCTGATCAAGGACGATTGGGAGATCGCGCAGATGCGCAAGGCTGTGGAGGCAACGGTGAACGGCTTCCACGAGGTGGTCAAGGAACTGCCGCGCGCCATCACGCATCCCCGCGGCGAGCGCGTTGTCGAAGGAGCCTTCTTCGCGCGCGCCCGGGAGGAAGGCAATGACCTCGGTTACGACACCATCGCAGCCTCGGGAAACAATGCCACGATCCTCCACTGGATCCGCAATAACGGGCAGGTGGGCGCTGAGGACCTGCTGCTCCTGGACGCCGGCGTCGAAGCAGACAGCCTGTATACCGCGGACATAACCCGGACACTGCCGGTCAATGGGAAATACTCGGAGATTCAGCGCAGGGTCTACCAGGCCGTACTGGACGCCGCGGACGCCGGTTTCGCCGCCGCAAAGGTTGGCGTGAAGTTCCGGGAAGTGCATGCCGCCGCTGTGGCCGTCCTGGCTGAACGGCTGGATGAGTGGGGTTTCCTTCCGGTTCCGCTGGAGGAGGCGCTCTCGCCAGAAGGCCAGCATCACCGCCGCTGGATGCCGCACGGCACCAGCCACCACCTCGGTATGGACGTGCACGACTGCGCCCAGGCCAAACGTGAGCTTTACCTGGACGGGACCCTGACGGAGGGGATGGTCTTCACCATCGAACCCGGCTTGTACTTCAAGGACGAGGACCTTGCAGTTCCCGAGGAGTACCGAGGCATCGGCGTCCGGATCGAGGACGACATCCTGATGACGGCGGACGGTCCGGTCAACCTCAGCTCGGCGCTCCCCCGTGAGCCCGACGATGTCGAAGCCTGGATGGAAGGCATCTACAGCCCGACCGGCGAGTAGTGGTTGGATCCGCACCCACTCGATGAATGCGGATTCAACGAACATGGCGTAAAACGAAGAACGCACGAAAAGAAGAAGGCGGACAGCCGTAGCTGTCCGCCTTCCTTGTTCGTAAGCGCCGGGTTTTCACGCGACGCATTCCAGCTATTCCTTGCGGGATTCCTGTGGCTGCGTGTCCTGCCCATCCTGCGCGTCCTGACCTGCCGGTTCGGCCTGCTCAGGCTGCTCCTTGACGGGCTGGGCCTCTACGCGCACTCCGTACTGCGGCCTGCCGTCCGGCAGATCGGGGAACTGGCCGCGGGTGGAGCGTTTGTTGGCGGCCTGCTGTTCCTCGCCACCTTCGGCGGATTCGGACGTTTCAGCGGACGTGGCGCCGTTCGCGGACTCCGGTGCCTGCACATGCGGCGGCTGGGCCGGCGGCTGGCTCCAGCCTTCCGGACGCTGCGGAGGCTGGACCGGCGGCTGGCCCTGCTGCGGGTGCTGGTTGTGTTGAGGCGGCGTTCCCCACGGCTGTGAGGACACGCCCGCACCTCCCTGTGGACGCGAGTTCATGGGAAGCTGCTGGAGCATCCGCCGCGCTTCGCCTGCAACGGCGGGATCGACGAGAACGTCGTAGCTGGTGGCCACAACCTGGCTGGTGGAGGTGAAGTCACGCTTACCCCGCTGGAACGCATAGGCGATCACGCCGAACAGCACCCAGAAAACGGCGCCGAGCGCCATGGAGGACAGGATCGGCAGGTACGTCGAGTCCCCGCCGAAAAGCGTCAGGATAAAACCGACGAACAGGCCAAACCACGCGCCGGTCGCTGCGCTGGCGAGTGCAACCCGCGGGTAGCTGAGCCGTCCGGTCACGCGTTCCACGGTCTTGAGGTCATTGCCGATGATCGAAACCTGCTGCACCGGGAACTTGCTGTCTGCGAGGTAGTCCACCGCCTTCTGCGCATCCAGATAGGAGTCGTACCGGCCAATGGTCTCGCCCTTCGGCAGCGTACGGCCCTCATCGCGTGAGGCAGTTCGTCCAAAAACGTTTGACATACTTTCATTGTTGCCTAGATACCTCCCACCGTGTCGCCGTATCGCTCGCGGTGAACTTCTCCCGGCGCTGCGCTGTGCGGGCTGTCACGCGATACGGCTCTGGTGCCGCAACGGCAGTAGCCTTGAGGATGTGAGCAGCAACCCAACGCGCGTATTCGTGGCACGCCTACTGGGCCTGGACGTTTTCGACCCGCTCGGAGACCGTCTCGGGCGCCTTCGTGACGCCGTCGTGCTGGACCGCGGACCAGCGGTTGTGCCGCAGGTGGTGGGCCTGGTGGTCGAGGTTCCCGGGAAAAAGCGCGTCTTCGTGCCAATGACACGCGTCACGTCCATCGACGCAGGGCAGATCATCTGCACCGGACTGGTCAATCTCCGCCGCTTTGACCAGCGCGGCGCGGAGCGGCTCGTGGTCGCCGAGGTGTTCGACCGCAGGATCACACTCCGCGACGGCAGCGGTGAAGCCACAATTGAAGACGTCGCCATGGAGAAGGACCGCTCCGGCGACTGGCACGTGTCCCAGATTTTCGTTCGCCGCGGCGGCCCGCAGTCACGGCTTCGGGGCCTGCGCCGCGGTGAGCGGCTCATCATCGACTGGCTCGACGCCTACCATGGCGCTGCAGATGAGCCGCAGGCCGCAACAACATTCCTGGCCCAGCATGATGACCTGAAGGCCGCAGACTTCGCTGACGCGCTCCATGAAATGAGCGACAAGCGCCGCATTGAAGTGGCGGGCGAGCTCCAGGACCAGCGCCTCGCTGACATTCTCCAGGAACTGCCCGACGACGACCAGGTACAGATTCTGTCGTCGCTCGACCGGGAACGGGCGGCCGACGTACTGGGAGAAATGGATCCTGACGACGCCGCCGACCTCCTGAATGAACTGCCGGAGGATCAGAAAGAGGAGCTGCTTCAGCTTATGGAGCCGGATGACGCGAAGGACGTCCGCCGCCTCCTGCAGTACGAAGAGGACACTGCGGGATCCCTCATGACGCCCGTCCCGGTCATCCTGCCTCCGGAAGCCACCGTTGCCGAGGCTCTGGCGCACGTGCGCCGGGAGGAGCTGACACCGGCGCTGGCGTCCTCCATCTTCGTCTGCCGCCCGCCGCTGGAAACTCCGACCGGCCGTTACCTCGGCGTGGTTCACATCCAGCAGCTGTTGCGTTATCCGCCGCCGGAGCCCCTGGGCAATATCGTCGATACCGATCTGGAGCCCGTCAGCGACCAGGCGAATATCAGCGAGGTTTCCCGGATTCTCGCAACCTATAACCTGAACTCATTGCCGATTGTCAACGGCGATGGCCGATTGGTGGGGGCGGTGACCGTTGACGACGTTCTGGATCACCTGCTCCCCGAAGACTGGCGTGCCCAGGATGTCACGCCTGACCTGACGCGGGGAGGCACAAATGGCTGAGAGAACCAGAACTGCGACCACGAGCGGCCTGGACACACCGCGCGAAAGCCGCGCCCGGTTGCTGCCCAGGCTGCGCCCCAACCCTGACGCATTCGGAAGTGCAACCGAGAACTTCGCGCGATTCATGGGCACGCCGCAGTTCCTCTTTTACATGACGGTGTTCGTCGCCGTGTGGCTGGCCTGGAACAGCTGGGCTCCCGAGGACTGGAGATTCGACAGCGCAGCGATCGGCTTCACGCTGCTCACGCTGATGTTGTCCCTCCAGGCCTCCTACGCCGCTCCGCTCCTGTTGCTGGCCCAGAACCGCCAGGATGACCGCGACCGCGTCTCGCTGCAGCAGGACCGGCAGCGCGCGGAGCGCAACCTCTCGGACACTGAATATCTCACGCGGGAAATTGCGGAACTGCGCATCGCCCTGCGCGAGGTAGCCACACGGGACTTCGTCAGATCCGAGCTGCGCTCGGTCATGGAAGAACTGCTCGAGTCAGCAGACGGGCAGGATGCACCGCCCCAGCGCAGGTCCAAACGCAGGGTCTCCGACGCCACCGTTTCCCTCCCTCAGGTGCCGCCGGTGCGCAAGGACCGGCAGTGACGCAGGAATCTGCGGTCCTCGCTGCGCTGGGGAAGGTTCTTGATCCGGAGCTTCGGCGTCCTATCACCGAGCTGGGCATGGTGGAGGGCATTACAACGCACGACGACGGCGCCATCACCATACGCGTCCTGCTCACCATCGCGGGATGTCCGCTTCGCGACACAATTACCCGGGATGTCGAAGCCGCGGTTGGTGGACTGCCCGGCGTCACCGGAGTATCGGTGGAGTTGGCCGTGATGACCCAGGACCAGCGCGACGCGCTGAAAGAGCGGCTGCGCGGCCCCGGAGCGAAACGTGGGATCCCTTTCAATGAGCCGGGCTCGCTCACGCGGGTTCTTGCCGTTGCAAGCGGCAAGGGCGGAGTTGGCAAGTCGAGCGTTACGGTGAACCTTGCGACGGCGATGGCTGCGCGGGGCCTTCGGGTCGGAATCGTGGATGCGGACGTCTACGGATTCTCGGTACCGGGACTGATGGGGATCAGCCAGTCTCCCACGAGGGTGGACGAGATGATCCTGCCTCCGGTGGCGTATGGGGTCAAGGCAATCTCGATCGGCATGTTCGTCGCCGGAAACCAGGCTGTTGCATGGCGTGGACCCATGCTGCACCGTGCTCTGGAGCAGTTCCTGCAGGATGTGTATTTCGGTGATCTTGATGTTCTGTTCCTGGACCTGCCGCCCGGGACAGGCGACATCGCTATCTCCGTGGCGCAACTACTTCCTGACGCCGAACTTCTGATCGTCACGACTCCCCAGTCCGCGGCTGCGGACGTCGCAGAACGGGCGGGCTCCATGGCCGTGCAGACTGGGCAGAAGGTTGCGGGGGTCGTCGAGAACATGTCATGGCTCGAGCTTCCCTCCGGTGAGCGTATGGAGGTGTTCGGCAGCGGCGGCGGCGCCGAGCTTGCGCGCCGACTCACCACGACGGTCGGGTATGACGTCGCTCTTCTCGGCAGTATCCCGCTTGAACCTGCGTTGAGGGAGGGCGGGGACAAGGGGCAGCCCGTGGTTCTGGCACGGGGTACCGGAGCGTCAGAGGAGTTGAACCGGATTGCTTCTGCCCTGGCCGTGCGGCCCCGCGGGTTGAGCGAGAAACTGCTGAAGGTTACTCCTAAGGGAACCTGAGCCGTTCGACGACGCAAAAATTCCCTGGGGAGCGCTTCAAGTGGCCTCGTGATCATAAGGGGCGGCCTGACCGGCGCTCAGGCGTGGGGAGCTGACCGGAGTCTGCGCCGGTGCGGTGCCCTCCGGCGAGTTGACTGAAGCTGCACCGTTCGCCGTTGCTCCGGATGAAGCTGCGATTGAGCGGGACTGGGGTTTCGAGCCGTTTTCACTGACGGGTTTGATGGCGTCTTCGATGTCATCAAGAAGGGCCTCCTTGATGATGCGCCGCGGATCATACTGGCGTGGGTCGAGCTTGCGCCAGTCGACGTCGTCGAATTCGGTGCCTACTTCTTCACGAAGTTGTTCGCGGGCTCCGGTGGCCATCCGGCGCAGCCCCTTGACCAATTGCGCAAGTTGGGAAGCGTATTCGGGCAGCCGTTCGGGACCAAGGACGATGACAGCGATGAGCGCCAAAAGAAGGAACTCGTATCCGTTGATTCCAAACACCTTCGAAGCCTACCTGCAGGACAACCCTGAATCTATTTACGTCACGGCGCCGGCTGCGCCAGCTTCCCAAGCCCGCGGAGGATGCGGCTCAGGGGGTCGCTCGGTGCATCCGGGCGTGAATAGGCCAGCTGGGAGTGTTCATTGAACATCAACTGGCTGACCGCACGCGGCATGTCGGCGACGGGCAGGGTGGAGACCACTGTGTACGTGGCGGAACCGGAATCGATCACAAGCTGCCACGCGCGACCCGGATGCAGCCAAACCGTCTGTTCTGCCCCGCCGATCTCCTCGAATCCATCCTCTTCGACGGTGTTGCCGGTTGCCGCATTGACCGGAGCGGCCTCCATGCCCTCGGTCCCGCCGCGCTGTTCGTAAATGGTCAGGGAATGGCTTCCGTCGGAGAGTTCCAACTGCAGGGTGGGCCTGCCTTCGATCTCAAGCGCTTCAGCGCGGACGAGATCGAAACCGAGCGTCTGCAACTCGGGACAGAACCAGCCGTCGTCACGCAGCTGGTCAATCTGCGTGGAGGTCAAAGTGGCCGGCGCGGCTGTTGCCACGGTCTGGAAGCTTTCCGTCACCGACGCTGAACCGCCTGCAGCCGTCAGGTCACCGGCGTTCACCTCCGATCCAAGCGCGTACGCGGCCGTGAGCGTTGCTACTGCGGCGACGGCGAGTGCGCTGCCCACGGCGATGACGGCACGGTTGCGGTGCATGAACGGCTCGTCGACGGGGACGCTCTCATCGAGAGTGAGGTGAGTCGCCGAAATTCCAGCAGCTCGAGGCTGAGACACATCACCCGATTGCTCCGTGGATCTGCGCAGAATACGCTCGAACAGCTCCTCGGACGGTCCCGGGGTGGATGTGCTCCTCAGCCGCCGGCGGATAGCCTGTTCCTGCTCCACGACTTCGTGGCACTGGTTGCAGCGAAGCAGGTGCTTCTCGACGGCGCACTGACGAGCCAGACTGAGCTCGCCCGCCACATAGTCGATCAGGAAACGGGTTGGGTGGCGCATGGATCTAGCGGGCACCTGCTATGCGCGGCAGGCTGAGGCGGGGTGGGGCGGATTCGGACTGCCGGGGATCCCGGTGGGCAAGTTTCTCCCGAAGGATGGTGCGGCCACGGTGGATCCGAGAGCGCACAGTACCGAGCTTGACGCCGAGCGCGCGCGCAACTTCGTCATACGGAAGTCCCTCCAGGTCACACAGGACAACAGCAGCACGGAAGTCCGGCGGCAGCTCCTCAAGGGCCGCCTGTACGTCGAGGTCGAGGTTGTTGAATTCGAAGCTGCGTTCCGGGCTGGGGTGGGTGCTGGGCAGGCGATTCTCGGCATCATCGGCAAGCCCATCGAAGCGGATGCGATTCTTGCGCCGTGCCTGATCCAGGAAGAGGTTGGTGGTGATGCGGTGAAGCCAGCCGTCCAGCGTTCCGGGCTTGAAGTTAGCAAGCGAACGGAAGACACGCACGAAAACCTCCTGCGTGAGGTCCTCGGCATCATACTTGTTGCCAGTCAGCCGGTATGCAAGCCTGTAGACCTTTGGTGAGTGGTCCCTGACCACTTCCTCCCATGTTGGAGGGACCCAGTCGGATACCTCCTGATCGTGCTCTCCGGTGGTGGCGTTCCCTGCTGGTGCCACTATGCGCGAAGTAGACATCGACCTTCTCCTCTCGCCCTCGATTGAATGTGCGCGATGCCCGCCTATAGAGCCGGAACCGCGTGCATATGGTATTCGGGGCTTTGCCTCTTTTGGATGCCTCGGATCGCATCTCTTGCATATTCATGGTGCCGGATGTAGCTGAGAGCCCGCTGAATAAATGGCGCGAGTCTCCGGGGCGCGGGGCTGTCCGGAAACGGCGTTACCGGTGCCCATGCCGGATCGGCAGTAGGCTGGAAGCGGCGGCGTCCGGTAGCCCGGACGGCTACGATCACCCTTTGGCTCCTGGACAGAACGGAACATCATGAGCGCGCAGAAGCAGGCGAATTGGTCCTACACGGAAGGCCTGCCCGTTGAAGATGATGTTTTGCTCCGGGCGAGGGACCGATCCCACGAGCTCGGAGTTTCCCCCGTCAGTACGGGAATTGCGGCGGCTCTGACGGTACTCGCTGCTGCGTCAAAAGCGATGACCGTGGTGGAAGTCGGCGCCGGGGCGGGTGTTTCCGGCGTATGCCTGCTGCGCGGCATGGGCCAGAACTCAGTGCTGACAACTATCGATTCGGATGTAGACCATCTTCGGGCTGCACGCGAGGCCTATGCCGAGGCAGGAATTCCGGCGAACCGCACCCGGACTATTTCCGGGCGGGCAGCCGACGTACTTCCCCGCTTGACCGATGCTGCCTACGACCTTGTTTTCATCGATGCGGACAAGGCCAACCTTCCGCTCTACGCTGACCAGGCAGTCCGTCTGTTGAAGCGCGGAGGACTGATTCTGATCAACGACGCCCTTGACGGTGGCAAGGTTGCCGACCCCGCGGTACGGGACGCCTCCACGAACACCTTGCGGCAGGTAGGCAAGACGCTGCGCACTAACGATCAGTTGGTCAGCACGCTGGTGCCGGCCGGGAATGGTCTCCTGATGGCCGTCAAGATGCCGGCCTGAACTTCCGCCTGAAAACCCTGGTTCTCTAACCCGTTACCGTGAGCAGGCAATCCTTGAGCTTGCCTGCTTCTTCAGCGTTGAGCTCGACGACGAGGCGTCCACCGCCGTCGATCGGAACCCGCATGATGAGGCTGCGTCCCTCTTTGGTGACCTCCATGGGTCCATCACCGGTACGGGGTTTCATCGCAGCCATCTAAGTAGTTTCCTTCCACGGTGCGCGACCGGACGAAGGCCGCGGTCAACATTGCACGGCGGAGACTCCCCCGTACGCTCGTCCTTTCCCTATTATCCCGCAGAAGTGCGTGCCGAGCTAATCGCAGGTGCGGCGCCCATCACACCGCTACGCTGAATTGTTCCTCACCCAGCAGGACGCAAGGTGATCGTTGACGTATCCGGTTGCCTGCTGCATGGCATAGGCGGTGGTGGGACCGACGAAGCGGAACCCGCGGGATCGGAGTTCTTTCGCAAGCGCGACAGACTCCGGCACTACGGCGGGAACATCGGTGAGTGCTTGCGGCGCTGGTTTCGGCGCCGGCCGGTGCGCGTCCAGGATTCCTCCAAGCGTTGTGCCCGCGGGCAACGCGAGGAGCGCGTGGGCGTTCGCAATGGTTGCGAGGATTTTGGCCCGGTTGCGCACAATGCCTGCATCGCCGAGGAGGCGTGTGACGTCGTCGTCATCGAAAGCGGCAACTCTCCGCGGTTCGAATCCGGCGAAAGCCACACGAAAATTCTCCCGCTTGCGGAGGATAGTGATCCAGCTCAGCCCGGACTGGAACGCTTCGAGACTGATCCTTTCGAAGAGCGCAGCCTCGCCCGTGACCGGGCGTCCCCATTCGTTGTCATGGTAGGCCTCGTAGTCCGCGCTCGACACTGCCCAACCGCACCGCAGGCGGCCATCGCTGCCGCTGACCGCGCTCACCGGCGCTCCCGGTTCTGCTCCTGTAGTGCTTCAATGAGAGCATCGCGTTCGGCGAGGGCGGCTGCCAGACTGTCCAGGACCTCGTCCACCTGATCCATGCGATACCCACGCAGCCCAAGCGAAAAGCGGACACTGCCGATGTCCGTAGCGCTCGGGTGTTCCGGGAGCAGGACCGGCGGCAGGGAAGGCGTCGGTTCAACCAGGCCGGGAAGGGCTCCGGGCTCTCCTCCTGAAGACCCGCTCCCGCGGGGCCACCCACGCCCGACGGCGAAGAACGCAGTGGCGCCCACTGCCGCAACCGCAACCACAACGAGGAAAACCGTCATGGCTTAGGGCCCGGTGTGCCGTGCTGTATCAGCGAGTACGGCACGTACGGCGTCGGCCGGGTCATCGACCAGGTGAACCAGTGACAGGTCCTTCTCCGAAATCATTCCGTTGGCGAGCAGCGTGTTCCGCACCCAGTTCCACAGCGGACCCCAGAACTCGGAACCGATCAGTACGATCGGGAAGGACGTGACCTTCTGCGTCTGGACCAGCGTCATCGCTTCAAAGAGCTCATCCAGGGTTCCGAAGCCTCCGGGCAACACAATGAAGCCCTGTGCGTACTTGACGAACATTGTCTTGCGGGCGAAAAAATAGCGGAAGTTGATGCCGAGATCCACCCACTCGTTCATGCCCTGTTCGAAGGGCAGTTCGATGCCGAGCCCCACGGAAACACCGCCGGCCTCGCAGGCACCCTTGTTCGCAGCCTCCATTGCACCCGGGCCGCCGCCGGTGATGACGGCGTACCCGGCTTCCACCAGGAGCCGTCCCACTTCTTCACCCATTGCGTAGTACGGGGAATCCCTCGGAGTCCGCGCGGAGCCAAAAACGCTGATCGCCCGACCCAATTCGGACAGGGTTCCAAAACCTTCCACGAATTCGCTTTGGATCCGCAGGACCCGCCAGGGATCAGTCTTGGTGAAGGGGGTTTCCTCATCGGAGTCCAACAGGTACTGATCGGACTGCGCCGTGCTCGCCTGGTCCCGACGGAGTTCTACCTGTCCGCGACGCCGCGCCGGTGCCGCGGGAGGGCCGGTGTGCTGATCGTTTGTGCCGCTGTGGGGACTCATATACCCAAGGCTAACCGCCGCAGGGACCCTTCCGCGTTGGTTGCTCTTGAATCACGATTTCCACTTTCGGCCAGCCGCTGTATCGCCGGTCGGGAATTCTTCGCTACATTTCTTTCTATGACTCGTGACACACAGTCGAGCACGCCAACGTCCGCGTCCAACTCGTCAGCACAGCCTCTCGTCTCTTTGAAGAACGTCAACAAGCACTTCGGTGAGCTGCATGTACTCAAGGACATCAACCTCGAAGTTGCCCGCGGCGAGGTGGTGGTGGTGATCGGCCCCTCCGGATCAGGCAAGTCCACGCTCTGCCGCGCCATCAACCGTCTGGAAACCATCGACAACGGCGAGATCCGGATCGACGGGAAGGAAATGCCGGCAGAAGGCAAGGCCCTGGCTAAGCTCCGTGCTGATGTCGGCATGGTCTTCCAATCCTTCAACCTGTTCGCGCACAAGTCCATCCTCGAGAACGTCTCTCTCGGCCCTGTGAAGGTCAAGGGGATGAAGGCCGCCGCAGCGAAAGAGCTTTCGATGTCGCTGCTGAAGCGCGTTGGCGTGGACAACCAGGCACAGAAGCTCCCCGCGCAGCTATCCGGGGGCCAGCAGCAGCGCGTCGCCATTGCACGGGCCCTCGCCATGCAGCCAAAGGTGATGCTGTTTGATGAACCGACGTCCGCGCTGGACCCGGAGATGATCAATGAGGTCCTGGATGCCATGGTTGCACTGGCCAAGGAAGGGATGACCATGATTGTGGTCACCCACGAGATGGGCTTTGCCCGCAAAGCTGCCGACCGCGTGATCTTCATGGCTGACGGCCAGATCGTTGAACAGGCCACCCCGGAAGAGTTCTTCACCAATCCGCAAAGTGATCGCGCCAAGGACTTCCTCGGCAAAATCCTTGCCCACTGACCACCTACGAATTCCCATCAGGAAATAACGCGAGGAGAAATCATGCGAAAAACACGATACGGCGCATTGGCGATGGCCGCGGCTGCCGCACTCACCCTGTCCGCCTGCGGCGGCGGAGGCGAGCCTGAAGGCGGCGGAGAAGGCACCGGCGAAGCAGCTGCTGATTCCGTACGCATTGGCATCAAGTTCGATCAGCCCGGCCTCGGCTTCGACGAGGGCGGCGAGTACACCGGCTTCGACGTCGATGTGGCCAAGTACGTAGCAGGCGAGCTCGGCTACAGCGAAGACCAGATTGAATGGGTGGAAGCCCCTTCGGCCAACCGCGAGAACATGCTGGCCAACGAGCAGGTTGACATGATTTTCGCAACGTACTCGATTACGGACACCCGCAAGGAAACCGTCGACTTCGCCGGTCCATACTTCATTGCCGGTCAGGACCTGCTGGTTCCTGCGGACAGCGACATCTCCGGTCCTGAAGATCTTGAGGGCAAGAACCTCTGCTCAGTCACCGGATCAACGTCGGCGACCAAGATCAAGGAAGAGTACCCCGGCGTCAACCTTGTCGAGCAGCCAGGCTACGCCGAGTGCGTTTCCGTCATGGCGAGCGGTGCTATTGACGCCGTCACCACCGATGACATCATCCTTGCCGGTCTCGCTGCCAATGCGGAAAGCGGCGACTTCAAGGTTGTCGGCAACACCTTCTCGGAGGAGCGCTACGGAGTCGGCCTCACCAAGGGGAGCGAGCTCTGCTCGGACATCAACGCGGCGATCGAGAAGATGATCGAAGAAGGCGCCTGGGAAGAAGCACTGGCGAACAACCTTGAAGGCGTTGACTACGAGCCGAACTCGGAACTGAACCCGCCGACGCCCGATGACTGCGTCTGATTGACACTCATCGCGGTGGGGCGGCTCCGGCTGTCCCACCGCTCATCTATGTATGGGAGGCCGAATAAATGGAGGACTATCTGTCCCTCCTGGTCGAATACGATGTCCTCGGGGCATTCTGGGTCAATATTCAGCTGACCCTGTGGGCTGGGGTTTGGGCGCTGTTGCTGGGCACGCTTCTCGCGCTCATGCGAATCTCACCCATCGCGAGCCTGCAATGGCTCGGCGCGGCGTACGTCAACATCTTCAGGAACACGCCCCTGACGATCATCCTCGCCTTCGGGTTCCTCGGCCTGTTCGGCCAACTCGGCTTCACGCTTGCTGAAGACCTCAATGTCAGCCTCTTCCGGATCGCTATCCTCGGGCTTGCCATTTACCACGCAGCCTTCGTTTGTGAAGCTATTCGCAGCGGAGTGAACACGGTCCCCCTCGGCCAGGCTGAAGCGGCCCGTGCAATAGGTCTCAGTTTCATGCCGGCTGCCCGCCTGATCATTCTCCCGCAGGCGTTCCGAGGGGCGATTGCGCCGCTCGGTAACGTACTGATTGCGCTCATCAAGAATTCGACGGTCGCGGCAGCGGGATCAGTTGCCATCGAGACCTCAACGGTGATGAAGGAGATGATCGAGTTCCGCTCCGACGTTATTTATCCAATTTTCTTCACATTCGCGCTCGGATTCGTCATTCTCGTCATCCCAATCGGCCTGCTCACAACCTGGGCTTCGAAGAAACTGGCGGTGGCACGATGAGCGTACAGCAGGTTCTGTTTGATGCGCCGGGCCCGAAGTCCCGTCGCAATATACTGATCGGCAACATCATCGGTGCCGTTCTGATTGTCGGACTCATCGGCTATCTGATCATGGCACTGGCCGCTCAGGGGCAGTTTGCGCCCGAAAAATGGACTCCATTCCTGGAGTGGGACACCTGGCGGTTCTTCCTGCTCGAGGGGCTGCTCTACACCCTCCGTGCGGCCGCTATCTCGGTTGTCACCTCTATCGTCTTCGGTTTGATCTTCGGTTTGGGTCGACTTTCCCATGTTGCGGTCATCCGGTGGATCAGCGGAATCGTCGTCGAATTTTTCCGGGCAGTACCCGTGCTCCTCATGATGATCTTCTTCTGGTTGCTCCTCGGCACCCTTGACCTCCTCCGTCCGCAGGACTCGCCGTTCGCTGCGGTAGTCCTCGGACTCACGCTGTATAACGGTTCGGTCATCGCTGAACTCGTGCGGTCCGGCGTGTTCAACCTCCCGAAAGGACAGCGAGAGGCAGGATTGGCGATCGGTATGACGAGAAGTCAGTCGCTGCGCTCGATCGAGGTTCCACAGGCACTGGTCGCCATGCTGCCTGCACTAGTCAGCCAGTTTGTCGTCATCCTCAAAGACTCAGCGCTGGGGTACATTATCACGTACTCCGAGCTACTCGCCTACTCCCGTCGGTTGGGATCGGGCGAGGGAAACATCTTCCAGGCCCTCATCGTCGCTGCGGTGATCTTTATCATCATCAACTTCATGTTGACCACTTTCGCCACCAAGCTCTCCGGCCGATTGAGCTTCAGGACCGGCGGAAAGACCCGTAAGGAAAAGAACGAGAAAGTACTTTTGACCGACCCGACTAACGCCGGTTAGACCAAACGCAGATTCCTCCGTCGAACAACTGGCTCGCCTCGACCTCAGGTCTAGGCGAGCCAGTCGCTTAATGCCTTGAGGCAGGTACGGACAGCATCTGCATGGACGTGTTCGTCGTCCGAGTGTGCAAGGAGCGCGTCGCCGGGACCGAAGTTCACGGCGGGTATGCCGAGTGCGCTGAAACGCGCCACGTCGGTCCAGCCGTACTTCGGCTTCGGCTCCCCACCGACTGCAGCGACGAAGGCAGCGGCAGCTGGATGGTTCAGCCCGGGGCGCGCGCCGGCTGCCGCATCCGTCCGCTCCACCTCAAAACCAGCAAGCAGGTCACGCACATACTTTTCGGCGTCCTCGGGGGTCTTATCCGGAGCAAACCGGTAATTCACCTCGGCAACGGCACGATCGGGAATGACATTCCCCGCGGTGCCACCGCTGATCAGGACAGCATTGAGGCTCTCCCGGAAATCCAGTCCGTCCACCGATACCGTGGCCGGCTCGTGGTCCCGAAGCCGAACAAGCACCTCCGCCATTGCGTGAATGGCGTTCTCCCCCATCCAGGCCCGTGCAGAGTGGGCGGCGCGCCCCGTCGTCGTGACATTGAAGCGGGCCGTTCCATTGCAGCCGCCTTCGACAGTGCCGTTGGTGGGTTCGAGCAGCACCGCGAAATCCGCCTCGAGCCAGTCCGGATACCTTTCGGCCAACCGGCCCAGTCCACTGAGGGATGCCTCGACTTCCTCATGGTCATAAAAGACGTAGGTGATGTCCCGGGACGGCTCTGTCAGCGCGGCAGCAAGCGCCAACTGGACGGCGACTCCGCCCTTCATGTCGGTGGCACCGCGTCCATAGAGAACCTCGCCCTCCCAGGTGCTCGGGACGGTACCGCGGGAGCCTGGCACATGCGGCAGCGGCACAGTATCGAGATGACCGGCCAGGATGACCCGTTCGGCACGGCCGAGGTTGGTGCGGCCGATCAGCGAATCACCGTCCCGGACCACTTCCAGGTGGGAACACGCGCGAAGGATCCCCTCCACCTCTTCAGCCAATGCCCGTTCGTTACCCGAGACACTGTTGATGTCGATGATGTCCGCGGTGAGCTGAGCCACATCGGCGAAGGGATCAAGGCGCGCGCTGTCGGAAGCTGTCATGATCCCCAGCGTACTGGCCTCCCGCCCCGCGCCGAGCGAAGCGAGGGGTGGGAAGCCGGGCGTGCGTACTGGGCGATGTGGCGGGAGCCGGTAACAGCTACTCGGTAGAATGGAAGCCATGACTGAAACGGCTTCTGCTTCCCTGACCCCCTCCGAGACCTCCACGCGGACCGCCTTCGGCGTCGGCCTGGCCACGCTGGCTGAAGACGGAACGACACTAGATGTCTGGTATCCGCAGCCGGTTCTTGGCGACGCTTCAGGCGAGGCCGATGCGCTGCGCAGCGAACTAGCGGCTATTGCAGCGCCGGACGCGCTGCGCGGAGTGACCCAGGAAGTAGTCACCACCGTGTCTTCGCTCGACGACGCGCCCGCCGACGCAGCGGATGCCTACCTCCGGCTCCACCTGCTCTCGCACCGGCTCGTCCAGCCGAACAGCATAAACCTCGACGGCCTCTTCGGACTGCTCGCGAACGTCGTGTGGACAAACTTCGGCCCGTGCGCCGTCAACAACTTCGAAACCACCCGCCTGCGCCTGCGTTCCCGCGGCACGGTGGTGGTGTACGGCGTGGACAAGTTCCCACGCATGGTCGATTACGTGATGCCCTCGGGCGTTCGGATCGCCGACGCCGATCGGGTTCGCCTGGGCGCACACCTCGCCGAGGGGACCACCGTCATGCACGAAGGTTTCGTCAACTTCAATGCCGGAACTCTGGGCCACTCAATGGTCGAGGGACGCATTTCCGCCGGCGTCGTCGTGGGCAACGGCTCCGATATCGGCGGCGGGTCCTCGATCATGGGTACCCTCTCAGGCGGCGGCAAGGAACGCATCAGCATCGGCGAGCGCTGCCTCCTCAGCGCACAGGCCGGCATCGGTATCTCCCTCGGTGACGACTGCGTGGTGGAGGCCGGCCTCTACATCACGGCAGGAACCAAGGTGACCCTCCCGGATGGCTCGATCGCCAAGGCTGCCGACCTCTCGGGGCAGTCCGGAGTGCTCTTCATCCGCAACTCGACCACCGGCGTCGTCGAAGCCCGGCAGCGCTCGGGGCAGGGCATCGCACTGAACGCTGCGCTCCACGCCAACTAGGGATTTGAGTGCTCCAGACCAAGAAGCAGGCCCGACGACGGCGCCGCCTTCGCGCAGCCGGTGTCCTCACGCTGTTGACGGCGGTGGTCGGCGGTGGAGCCTACCTGGCCGTCAGTCAACTGAACTCCTCTGAGGTGCTGGTCCGTGAGCGGTGCAGCGCCGTCGTCGGTACGGATACCTATGAGCTGGCGCCGGAGCAGGCCGCAAACGCATCCACCATCGCGGGAGTAGCCGTGAACCGTGGCCTGCCGCCGCGCGCGGTATCGATTGCGCTGGCCACCGCCGTCCAGGAATCGGGCCTGCGAAATCTGGACTACGGTGACCAGGCGGGGCCGGACTCCCGGGGATTGTTTCAGCAGCGTCCGTCCCAGGGCTGGGGTACCGAGGAGCAGGTGCAGGATCCCATTTACGCTGCCGGCGCCTTCTACGATGAGCTGGTCACCGTTCCGGGATATCAGAGTCTGCCCATCACGGAAGCCGCGCAGCTCGTTCAGCGCAGCGCTTACCCGGACGCTTATGCCGATCACGAGCCTGAGGCGCGCGCGTTCGCCTCAGCGCTGACGGGCCAATCCCCCGCCTCGCTGAACTGCGTACTGCGTAAGCCCGTTGCATCAGGCAGCGCGGCAGCGGTGACCGAACGCTTCGCAGCCGTCTTTCCAGCCCTACCCACAGCTGCAACCGAAAAGGGTCTCGTGACCAGCGCCTCCGGATCAGAGGGGTGGGCCGCGGCACAGTTTGCGGTGGCCAATGCCAAGGAACTGGGCATCACCTCCGTCTCCCATGCGGGACTGCAGTGGAACCGGGCCGACGGCGGCTGGACCACCGCAGAAACTGAGACCGGGCAGGTGCTGATCACCCTTGCCGAGGTCGCCGCCTAGCAGGCGCTACGCGATGATCTCCACCACCGGCTGGACATAGCTCCGGAAGGTCGCTTCGTCGTCGTAGAGGTCCTCGCTCAGAATGAGCATGTCCGGTTCGACATACCAGGCCCGGTCTTCGCTCAGCGGCAGCTCCACCACGGAGAGCGAGAAGTTCCTCGCGGGCCGTCCAAGTTCGAGTTCGCGTTCCCGGACGAGATCACCGAACCGCCGCTGACCTACGTCGTGCATGCGCTGTTGTTCGCGCTCGCACCAGGATGCGTCACGCTCCTGCGTCCATTCCAATGCGGTCCCATAGTGAGCGTGGGTGAGGCGCTGAAGGGCGGGCATGGAGTCAAGCTCCGGGAAGTCCGGCGGCGTAGGAAGTACCGTACCGTTTCCGTATCCGGCAACCAGTTGGTACCACCAGGCCTCCCACTCCACCCGCAGCGCAGGAACGCCGCCGGCGGCGTGGACCACCTGGCGCGGATTCAGGCAGCGGACAGGCGGCTTCACCGGCGATACTGCAGGCTTGCCGATCACACCGAGGCCGGCGCAGTCCCGCAGATACAGCGCGAAGCACATGGCCAGAGACGTACCGGCTCCCACTTTCCAGGAGGGCGCTCCATTGACGTGCATGCGGTGTCCCCGCCTCTCCGCCGGCATAACCCGAACCGGCTCGCGCGTGATCCTCCAAGGGTAGACCGATAGCCCCGACGTCTCCAGAGCAAGAGCCTGGTGACTCACTTGGGTCCGAAATACCGCTGGTCGGTAGGCTTGAACCCATGAAGATACTCGTCACCGGCGGAAGCGGTTACATTGGCTCGCACACCACACTTGCACTCCTGGAGGCGGGCCACGACGTCGTCGTAGTGGACAACCTCTACAACTCAAGCGAAACCGCCCTGAGGCGGGTGGAGGAGCTGGCCGGCCGCGAGGTGGCTTTCCGCAAGGTGGATCTGCTCGACGAGCACGCGCTCGACGCCGTGTTCGAAGCCGAGGCCGTCGAGGCCGTAATCCATTTCGCCGGGCTGAAGGCCGTCGGTGAATCAGTGGAGAAGCCGCTGTTCTACTACCACAACAACGTGGGTGGAACCCTGAACCTGCTGCGCACCATGGACCGCCACAACGTGCGCACCCTGGTCTTCAGCTCCTCAGCCACCGTCTATGGCGCTTCCGAAGAGGTACCCCTCATCGAGAAAATGCCGCTGGACGCAACCAACCCCTACGGGCGCACCAAGGAGCAGATCGAGGACATCCTGAGCGACGTCGGTGCCTCCGACGCCCGCTGGAACATCGCGCTGCTGCGTTACTTCAATCCGGTGGGTGCGCATGAGTCAGGGCGGATCGGCGAAGATCCAACGGGTATCCCGAACAACCTGCTGCCCTTCGTGGCACAGGTGGCGGTCGGCAGACGGGAGAAGGTGTTGGTCTTCGGCAATGACTACCCGACCCCGGACGGCACGGGCGTCCGCGACTACATCCACGTGGTGGATCTCGCGGACGGCCACGTAGCTGCCCTGAACTTTCTCACCTCCCACTCCGGGGTGCACCGCTGGAACCTGGGGACAGGTAACGGCTCATCGGTGCTTGAGGTGCTCGCAGCCTTCTCCAGGGCGGCCGGCCACGAGATCCCCTACGAATTCGCTCCCCGGCGGCCGGGAGACGCAGCCGTCAGCTATGCGGACCCTTCGTCAGCATTGGCAGACCTTGGGTGGTCCGCGCATAAGTCACTGGACCAGATGTGCGAGGACCACTGGCGCTGGCAGAAGAACAACCCGCAGGGATACGCCTCCTAGCCAAGGCCACGGCAACGTGAAGTACGACGACGGCCGGTCACCTTCCTTGCGGAGGTAACCGGCCGTCGTCGTGCTGTTACTGCGTTTGGAACTTCTAGCGTGCGGGGTAGTGCCGCTCCCCGGCGCCCGTGTACAGCTGGCGCGGACGGCCGATCTTGGTCTGCGGATCCTGCATCATTTCGCGCCACTGCGCGATCCACCCCGGCAGGCGTCCGATCGCGAAGAGGACGGTGAACATTTTCTCCGGGAAGCCCATCGCCTTGTAGATGAGGCCGGTGTAGAAGTCCACGTTCGGGTAGAGCTTGCGTTCGATGAAGTAGTCATCAGCAAGGGCCTTCTCTTCGAGGCGCATTGCGATGTCCAGAAGCTCGTCGTTGCCGCCGAGCTTTGAAAGGATGTCGTGGGCGGTGGCCTTGACGATTTTGGCCCGCGGATCATAGTTCTTGTAGACGCGGTGCCCGAAGCCCATGAGCTTCACGCCGTCTTCCTTGTTCTTGACCTTCTCCATGAAGTCCTCGGGCTGCATGCCCTTGGCCTTGATCTCCCGGAGCATGTTCAGGACGGCTTCATTGGCGCCGCCATGCAGCGGGCCGAATAGCGCGTTGATGCCGGCGGAAATGGAAGCGAACATGTTGGCGTTCGAGCTTCCCACCAGACGGACGGTGGAGGTGGAGCAGTTTTGCTCGTGGTCCGCATGAAGGATCAGCAGGAGGTCCAGCGCCTTAACCATGGTGGGATCGAGATCATAGGGCTCGGCAGGGAGGCCGAAGCACAAACGCATGAAGTTCTCCACTAGGTTCATGGAGTTGTCCGGGTACAGCATCGGCTGGCCGATGGACTTCTTGTGCGCGTACGCGGCAATGACCGGCAGCTTCGCCATCAGGCGGAACGTGGACAGCTCCACCTGCTCATCGTCGAACGGGTCCAGGGAGTCCTGGTAGAACGTGGACAGCGCCGAGACAGCTGAGGACAGCACCGGCATGGGGTGGGCGTCCCGTGGGAATCCGCCGAAGAAGCCCTTGAGCTCCTCGTGGAGGAGCGTGTGCCTGCGGATGCGGTTATCGAAGGCGGCGAGCTCAGTCGGTGTTGGCAGGTTCCCATAGATGAGCAGGTAGGAAACCTCAAGGAAACTCGAATGCTGGGCGAGCTGGTCGATGGGGTAGCCGCGGTAGCGCAGGATGCCCTGATCGCCGTCGATGTACGTGATTGCTGAGGTGGTGGCCGCGGTGTTCATGAAACCGGGATCGAAGGTAACGGCACCGGTCTGCTTGAGCAGCTTCGAGACATCGTACCCGTGGTTGCCCTCTGCCGCTTGGATCAGCGGGAGGCTCAGGCTTCCTCCGTCATACTGGAGTGAGGCGCCGTTGTGCTCAGTCATTGACTCTCCTTGTGGAGCTTATGGAAAAGCATGCGAAATTGCTGGATCAGCTCAGTCAGCTAAAACGCTACCGGCACAAACGCCTTCAGCACTAATCGGTTGAGGCGTTGTTGTGCAATAGCAACACGGTCTCACGCGGTGAGCCGGGCAGCCGCGGCAGCGACCCGCTCATCCGAACCCGTGAGCGCCACCCGGACGAACCCGTTCCCGGCGTCACCGTAGAACGTGCCGGGACCAACGATGATGCCCAGCTCCGCGAATCTCCTCACCGTCAGCCAGGTGTCTTCCCCCGCCGTCGCCCAGAGGTACAGGCCGGCGTTGGATGCGGAGATGGTCAGCCCGAAGGCCTCGAGAGCCGGTATGAGTTGCTCCCGCCGAGCCCGGTACAGGTCTTTCTGCGCGGCGACATGAGCGTCATCCGAAAGCGCTGCGCGCATGGCTTCCTGCACCGGATACGGCACGATCATTCCGGCATGCTTTCGCGAGTTGATGAGGTTAGCCAGCACCGCGCTGTCACCGGCCACGAACGCGGCCCGGTAACCGGCGAGGTTCGACTGCTTGCTCAGCGAGTAGACGGACAGCAGTTGTTCGGTGGACCCTCCGCTGACCCGTGCATCGAGGATGCTGGGCACCGGGTTCCCACCCTGGGCAGGATCCCAGGCGCCCCAGCCCAGTTCGGCGTAACACTCATCGGAGGCAACCATCGCGCCTAGTCCACGGGCGGCGTCGACCATGGCACGCAGGGCTTCAACGTCCTGGACCGCGCCGGTGGGATTCGATGGAGAATTGAGCCAGACCAGCCGCACCCGCGCCCGCGTGCCCGGATCCAGTTCAGCCAGCGAGTCCGCGGCCACCGGTGTTGCACCGGCGAAATGGGCTCCCATGTCATAGGTGGGATAGGCAACCGTGGGACGCACAACGACATCGCCCGCTCCCAGCCCCAGCAACGTGGGCAGCCACGCAACAAGCTCCTTGGAACCAACCGTTGGCAGAATATCTGCCGGGTCAAGACCAAGAACAGAACGACGACGGCGGTACCACTCGCTGATTGATTCCCTCAGCTCGATCGTGCCGTGAGTGGTGGGGTAACCGGGCGCATTCGATGCGTCGCGGAGCGCACGCTGGACAACCTCCGGCGTGGGATCCACGGGAGTTCCGATTGAGAGGTTGACCCCGCCGTCCGGATGCTTCCGGGCTTCCTCGATGTAGGGTGCCATGGCATCCCAGGGGTAGTCCGGAAGGTCGAGCCCGAAGGCCCGGTTGGGTGTCACGCTAACGTCACGCTTCCTGGTTCTGCGGCGGCAGGGCCGCAATGATCGGGTGATCCTTCCCGGTGTTGCCAAGCTTGGCGGCGCCGCCCGGCGACCCGAGATCATCAAAGAACTCGACGTTGGCCTTGTAGTACTCGGCCCACTCATCGGGGGTGTCGTCTTCGTAGTAGATCGCCTCGACCGGGCACACCGGCTCGCACGCCCCACAGTCCACGCACTCATCCGGGTGGATGTACAGCGAGCGTTCACCTTCATAGATGCAATCAACCGGGCATTCCTCAATGCAGGCCTTGTCTTTCACATCCACGCACGGCTGTGCGATTACGTAGGTCACTTCCCACGCCTTCCCTAGGATTCTGGTGCCGCTAACGGCTCTTCGTCGCTCTTCCAGCTTAACGCAACAGGAGTTGGGACCGGCATCCACCGGCGCCCACCGTAATATGACAGGCTATGCCCATGTCCAGCTCCGCCGCACACCTGCTGACTTCCCTGCCGTTGGGAACCCGCGTTGTTGTCCGGTATCGGATCGAAGGCGGCCTCACCGATGCACTCGGCAACCTGGCTGCACGGGACGATCTGTCCTGCACCATTTCAGGAAGGCGCGGGGACGTCGTCGTTCCGCTGGTTGCCGTGACGGCCGCCAAACCGGTGCCTCCCCCACCTCCGCGGCGCGGTCCGAGAACTCCCGCAGTAGGGCCAACCTCGCGATTGACTAAATTCAATCAGTAAGCGCCTGCTGACGTATGCTGGAAATCATGGAAACAGATGAGGACGTCCAGGCACGAGGCAGGGCGCTGAGCTCCCCCGTCCGGCTCAGGATCCTCCGGCTTTGCCTGCATAAGGCACGCACCAATAAGGAAATCGCCGAGGTGTTGGATCTCAACCCCGCCACGGCGCTGCACCATGTGCGGACTCTGCTCGCCACCGAGTTTTTGAAGGCCGAGGAGCCGCGGACGGGCAATCGCGGCGCGAAGGAAATCCCCTATCGCGCCACCGGATTGTCGTGGGGAAGCCGCATGCCCAACGCGGCCCCTGTACTCGTCGAAACGTTCCTTCAGGAAATAGACGGGCTGAACCCCTCGGAGATCGACGTGTGGCGTCTTGGAGTGCGGCTCAATGACGCCAACCGCGCCGAGATGATGGAGAAGATCCGCCACGTGTTCGAGGAATACGCCCGGCGGGAATCGGACGAGGACGGCACCGCGACCTCCATCATGCTGGCCCACCACATAGACCGCACCGCGGACTGAGACAGTACTACAGAGCTTCGTTACAGAGCTTCGGCTTCAGGACGGGCTGACGGCCGCAACGCCCACCAGGACAGGGCAACGGCTGCAACCGTTCCGACGGCCAGTCCCACCACCCAGACATAGCCGGCAATGGCCACAGGCGGAAGCGCGCCCTCCACCTCAACGCCGGCAGCGATAAGGGCACCGGCGGACAAAGAAGCCGCGAGCCCCACCAGGATGTACGCGACTACTCCGGTCAGGGCTGCGAAAAAGATGCTGCGGGCAGCCACGGCAACGAACACGGCAATACTGGTCGCAAGCACTACAGAGACAAGCGCACCGGCCGGAATCCCGACACCGTTCACGTACCAGATATGGGCATGAAGCGCGGTGCCAAGCACAGCCGCAAGTGAGCCGCCGAGGACGGAGGCGAGGACTCCGCGCGGGCGGTCGCCGCTACGGGCAGAAGGAGCGACGACGGCGGCCGGATTGGCGCCGTCGTCGTCCTTCTGTTTGTTCACCTGCATGCCGGGAGCCGGCAACTGCCTACGCCTGCTAGGCGCGGGCGCGTGAACGGGCAGCGCGCATGCGCTCGTTGGGATCGAGGACCACCTTGCGGATGCGGATGGACTCCGGAGTCACCTCGACGCACTCGTCTTCCCGCGCGAATTCGAGTGATTCCTCGAGCGTGAGATTGCGGGGAGGCGTCAGGTTCTCGAAGGTGTCGGAGGAAGCGGCACGCATGTTGGTGAGCTTCTTTTCCTTGGTGATGTTCACTTCCATGTCATCGGCGCGGGAGTTCTCGCCGACGATCATGCCCTGGTACACCTCGGAGGTCGGCTGCACAAAGAAGGAACCGCGTTCCTGCAGGTTGATCATGGCGAACGGGGTGACCACCCCGGCGCGGTCCGCGATCATCGATCCGTTGGTGCGGTACTCGATGTCCCCTGCCCACGGCTCGTAGCCCTCGGAGTAGGAGGACGCGATTCCAGCGCCGCGGGTGTCCGTCAGGAACTTGGTACGGAAACCGATGAGCCCCCGAGCCGGAACGATGAATTCCATCCGAACCCAACCGGTGCCGTGGTTGGACATGTTGGTCATGCGGCCCTTGCGTGCCGCCATCAGCTGGGTAACACCGCCAAGGTACTCTTCGGGAACGTCGATGGTCATGTGCTCCATGGGCTCATGGATTTTCCCGTCAACAGTCCGGGTAACAACCTGCGGCTTGCCGACGGTCAGCTCAAAACCCTCGCGGCGCATCTGCTCCACAAGAATGGCCAGCGCCAGCTCTCCACGTCCCTGGACCTCCCAGGCGTCCGGGCGGGCGGTGGGTAGAACGTTCAGCGATACGTTGCCGATCAGCTCCTTATCAAGCCTGTCCTTCACCTGTCGCGCAGTAACCTTCGCGCCCTTGACCTTCCCGGCCAGCGGCGAGGTGTTGATACCGATGGTGACGGAGATAGCCGGATCATCCACGGTGATCAATGGAAGGGGCTGCGGGTTGTTGACGTCGGTCAGGGTTTCACCGATGGTGATGTCCTCGATACCGGCTACAGCAACAATCTCTCCCGGTCCAGCGGATTCGGTGGGGACGCGGTCCAGGGCCTTGGTGGCGAGCAGTTCGGTGATCTTGACGGTCTTCAGTTCACCGTTCTGGCGGGCCCAGGCTACCTGCTGGCCCTTGCGGAGCGTCCCGTTGAAGATACGGAGCAGAGCGAGGCGGCCAAGGAACGGCGAGGCATCCAGGTTGGTGACGTGAGCCTGCAGGACGCCCTCCGGGTTGTACCGCGGCGCGGGGATGTGATCGATGATGGTCTTGAAGAGCGGCTCAAGATTGTCATTCTCCGGGACGGTGCCGTCTGCCGGCTGTTCCAGAGACGCCGCTCCAGCTCGCGCTGCGGCGTAGACCACAGGAACATTGAGCACGAGGTCAAGGTCGAGATCCGGAACCTCATCGGCCAGGTCCGAAGCAAGACCGAGCAGCAAATCCATGGACTCGCTGACTACCTCGTCGATGCGGGAGTCCGGACGGTCGGTCTTGTTGACCAGCAGGACAACCGGCAGCTTCGCGGCCAGCGCCTTGCGCAGCACAAAGCGGGTCTGCGGCAGCGGGCCCTCGGAGGCATCAACAAGCAGGACCACGCCGTCTACCATTGACAGTCCGCGCTCAACCTCGCCGCCGAAGTCAGCGTGGCCGGGCGTATCAATGACGTTGATGGTGATTGTTTCGCCCTCAGCCGATGGGCCGTCGTAGAACACGGTGGTGTTCTTGGCGAGGATGGTGATGCCCTTTTCGCGCTCCAAGTCCCCCGAGTCCATGACCCGGTCCTCAAGATGGTTGTGGGCGGCGAAGGAATTGGTCTGCCTCAGCATCGCGTCAACGAGCGTCGTCTTGCCATGGTCTACGTGCGCCACGATGGCAACGTTGCGAAGGTCACTGCGGATTGCAGTGTTGCTCGTGGATACAGACATGCGGAATGACTCGTTTCGTCGGGGATTTCGTCGGGATTGCGGAGGTGCCGGGGGAAAATGGAAGCGGGCAGCACAGCGCGCACTACTACCAGTCTAAGCGCTAGGCAAAAGATGGCCTAACGGGCACATTAAACGACGACGACGGCACCCACCGCAGCGGGCGCCGTCGTCGTTCGTGGAAGCTGGCTACTCGGCTGCGGCCAGGAGCTGCGCGCGCAGCTCACGTCGCTCGCGCTGCTTCTCCGGATCCGGCAGCGGCACAGCCGCAAGGAGCCGCTGCGTGTAGGGATCCTGGGGGTTGCGCAGAATCTGGTCGCGGGTACCCTGCTCGACGATCCTGCCGCGCCGCATCACGCAGATGTGGTCGGCAAGAACGTCCACCACCGCGAGGTCATGGGTGACGAACAGGCAGGCAAAACCCATTTCCTTCTGAAGGTTCTGGAACAGCTCTAGCACCTTGGCCTGGACGGACACGTCCAGCGCGGACGTGGGCTCGTCAGCAACCATGAGCTTGGGCTTCAGCGACAGCGCGCGCGCGATGCCGACGCGCTGCTTCTGCCCACCTGAGAGCTCGTGCGGGTAGCGGTTCCGGTAGGCACGCGGAAGCTCCACCTGGTCGAGCAGTGTCTCGATGCGCTTCTGCAAGGCGGAGCCCTTGGCTTCTCCGGCGAGGAACATCGGTTCGCCGATGCTTTCACCGATGGGCAGCCGGGGGTTCAGTGACGAGGACGGATCCTGGAACACCATGCCGACGCTGCGCCGAACTGCGCCGAGTTCCCGGGAGGTGGGCTTGAGACCGGAGATGTCAGTACCCACGACCTTGAGCGCTCCTTCGGCAACGGGAAGGAGCCCGACCGCTGCGCGCCCGATGGTGGTCTTGCCCGATCCGGACTCCCCCACCAATCCCATGACTTCGCCTGGACGGATGCTCAAGGTTGCGTTCTCAACCGCACGGAAGGCCGGAACCCGGCCCTGCTTGGGGTACTCGATGGCCACATTCACCAGGTCGAGTACTGCTTCTCCCCTGCTCTCCCGCTCTGCCTGAACTTCCTTCTCCAGACCCTGGAGGACAACCCGCTCCCGGCGCTGAAGCTCTTCAGCGTCTACGCCGGCCAGCTCCGATTTGGTTGCTGCTGCAAGGGCCGCGGTGATGTCGACGTCGTCACCGCCGCCCTCTGCTCCCTGGCCCAGGTGTGGTACAGCTGCGAGCAGATCCTGGGTGTAGGGATGTTCGGGCCGGCTGAAAATCTTCTCTGCCGTGCCTGATTCCACAATGACGCCCTGACGCATGACGGCGATGCGGTCTGCGAGGTCCGCGACAACTCCCATGTCGTGGGTGATGAGCACGATGGCGCTGTCGAGCTTGTTGCGCAGGTTGCGCATCAGGTCGAGGATTTCGGCCTGGACTGTCACGTCGAGTGCGGTGGTGGGCTCATCTGCGATGAGGAGCTTGGGATCACACGAGAGTGACTGGGCGATCATGGCGCGCTGCCGCTGTCCCCCGGAGAGCTGGTGGGGGTAGGAACGGAAGGCTTTCTCGGGATCAGGAAGCTCCACCATGTCCAGCAGTTTGAGGGCGCGCTCCCTCGCCTCATCGGGCGAGATTGCGTTGTGCAGACGCAGAGTCTCGACGATCTGGAACCCGACCGTGTACACGGGGTTCAGCGCCGTCATCGGCTCCTGGAAGATGACCGCGACGTCATTGCCGCGCACCTCCCTCATCTTCCCCGGGGAAAGATTGAGGATTGACCTGCCGTTCAGTATCACCTCTCCGGTGACACGGCTGTTGCTGGGCAGGAGCCCGAGAAGCGCCATCGAGCTTGCGCTTTTGCCTGACCCGGACTCCCCGACGATCGCAAGCACTTCACCTGCGTTCACGTAGTAGCTCAGGTCAATGGCCGCCGGGACCCATTCCTTCTCCACCCCGAAGTCGACGCTGAGGTTTCGAACTTCGAGCACCGGTCCGCGAGCGGATTCCGTTGGATCATTGCTCCCGTTGCCGTCAATGATGTCGTGGGTCATAGTGCTGTCCTTCCACTGTGTGACCGTGCGTACGGCGCTTTTGGGCGGGCTGTTTTCCCGCTGATTACTGCGCTGACACTAAATGTTGGAAATATGGGGGGATGAACTCGCCTACCGGTCCGATCCAGACCACTGTCTTCCGCCCCCGCAGCAGCCGCTGGATACTCGCGATTGCGGGCGCCGTCGTCGCGATGGGTCTGATCGCCTCCGTTGTGACGTCCGGACTGCAGGCGCTCGCTACTGCCGCGCCGCTGCTCGCGGTAGCGGCCGTGGCATGGTGGTTGTTCTGGTTTCCGGCGGTGGTTGTCGGGCCTACCGGCGTTCAACTGCGCAACCCGGTCCAGACCGTTGATGTTCCGTGGGCCGGCCTCATCCACGTCGACACCAAGTACGCACTGAAGCTCGTCACGCCGAGCGGCAGCTACAGCGCCTGGGCTGCGCCTGCTCCCGGAGTTCGCGGAACCCACGCGGGCAAGCCGGAGCACATGCAGAACCTTCCGGGCACCAGCTACGGAGCGGGTGGAAGCGTTCGCCCCGGGGACCTCAGCAACACCGATTCCGGCCTTGCTGCCCTGCTGGTCCGATCCGAGTGGGAACGGCGTGTGGACAGCGGTCTGATCGACGTTGACGCTACCGAGGCAGCGCGGGTGGAGCGCCGCATCAACTGGCAACCGCTTGGCGTGATCGCCGGCCTGCTGCTGCTGAGCGTCATTACCTTCGCCCTGCAGTGACAGCAGACCGGCGCGACCGGCGCTGAGCCGGGCACCAAAGAGTATGCGGTTCATCAGGCCGGCTTCTTAGGTTCTGCAGCCTTCTTGGCGTTGAACTTCTTCTGCCGGGGGTCGAAGGCATCTCGCAGCCCGTCACCGATGAAGTTGATCGACAGGCAGATGATCACAATGAACAGACCCGGCCACCAGAAGAGCCACGGGCGGGTGCTGAACGCCGCCTGATTGGCACTGATGAGGCTACCCAACGAGATATCAGGAGCCTGGACGCCGAGTCCGAGGAAGGACAGCGCCGTCTCCAGCAGGATCGCGGACGCCATGACCAGCGTGGTGTTAACGATGATCACGCCCACGGCATTCGGCACGATGTGCTTGAAGATGATCCGCGAGTTGGAAGCGCCTGCGATGCGGGCTGCATCGACGAACTCCCGTTCGCGAAGGCTGAGGAATTCACCGCGGACCAAACGCGCGAGGCCGGTCCAGATGATGAATCCGACGAAGACTCCCAGTAGGATCACGCCGGCGCTGCCGCCGAAGATCGCCCCGAAGAAGGTGCCCGGCCCAGAAATGGAGTTGCCGAACGTGCCCAGCACCGCTGCGATGATCACCAGCGGGATGATGATGATGACGTCAGTGAGACGCATCAGCAGCGTTTCCACCCAGCCGCGGAAGTATCCGGACACACCACCAATAACGACGCCGATGATGCCGCCCACGAGTCCAATCAGGAACATCACAATCAGGGACAGCTGCGCACCGCGCATGGTCATGGCGAAGAGATCGCGCCCCACGCGGTCCTGCCCAAAGGGATGGTCACCAAAATTGAACGGCAGTGTCCAGGTGGGTGCACCCGTGGGATTGGCAAGTGGCGGTGTTTCCACGTAGTCCCACTTCCACCAGCCGGGAATTCCGGCATAGCCCACTGAGGTAAACGCCATGATGACGACGCCCGCAAAAATGACCATGCTGACCACAGCGGCAGTGTGGCCGAAGAAACGCTTGCGGACCAGTTGGCCCTGACTGAGGCCTCTCGCCTCAGGCTGCTTCGATCGCTTTGATTCTTGTGCTGCAGTGCTCATGCTTTCACCCTCACTCGCGGGTCAAGAACGGAGTAGACGAGGTCGGCCACCAGGTTGAAGACCAGGGCAACAATGCCCGTGATCAGGAAGACTCCCATGACCGGATTGAGGTCCTGCCGTCCTAGTGCCTGAACGAACAGTTGGCCCATGCCGCTGAAGGCGAACACCTGCTCGGTGATGATGGCGCCGCCGATGAGCGCACCAATGTCGAAGGCAACGAGCGTGGCCAGCGGAATGAGCGCATTGCGGAATGCGTGACGCATCACGACCGTGCGTTCCCCCAGGCCCTTCGCCCTTGCGGTACGAATGTAGTCCTGATTCATGATTTCCAGCATCGACGCCCGTGAATAGCGGCTGTAACCCGCAAGGGAGATCAACATCAGGGCAATCGTGGGAAGCAGCAGGTGCGTATACGTGTCCAGTCCCCGCACCCAGAAGTCTCCTTCGAGGTTGGGGGTGGAGGCACCGATTGTCGCGATTGGACGGCCGTTGACCCGGTTGTTGTTGAAGTAGGAGGGCCACGCCTGCATGAAGCGGTCCAGCAGGATCAGGAACCCCATCAGGAACGCGGTGAGCCCCGCTGCTGTCATGTTCTGACGCTTGTCGTAACCGCCCATGAAGTATCCGACGACGAGGCCGACCAGGACGGTGGCAACACCGAGCAGAACCACCATCAGGAGCGTTGCACGGTCCAACAGGGGCTGCACCGCGAAGTACGCGACAATTCCGATCGCGACGACGATCAGAGAGCTGTAGAGGGCCTTGCGATTCTTCAGGCCGGCAGTCAGCAGGGTCACGCCGTAGGCGATGCCGACCGAGAGGAGAGCCACGACAATCGGTCCAAAGCCGGGCGTGAGGAACCAACCGGTGAGGTCGAGGAACCAGATAATGCCGAAGGCGAAGACAAATCCGATCGCTGCCCACAGAAGGCGGCGCTTCAGGGATCCTGACGTACTCAGGTAAAAGAGGAATGCGCCAACCAGCCCGCACACCATTGTGGCAAAGAAGCTGATGTCCGGTTCACTCAGGAAGTTGTTGAATCCGATTGCCCCGAACTCCTTCAGGAGAACAGCAACCCAGAACACCGGCAGCGAGAAGAAGAGGAACGCCATGAACGTGACACCGTAATCGAGTCCGCTGTACTGCCGGAGCGCGGTCACGATGCCCAGCGTGATGCCAATGACAATGGCAAGGATGGTGGCGGCAGTGACGAGCATGATGGTCTGCCCCATTGCACGACCGAGGAGCTGTGTCACCTCAATACCGGTCACACTGTTGCCGAGATCGCAGGTGAGTGCGAACGGGACGACGCAGCGAACTGCGCCGGATACCCAGGAGAAATACCGCAGGATGGGCGGCACATCGAGATCCAGTAGATCGATTCGCTGCTGGATGAGCTGCTCACGATTGGGGGCGTTGCTTTGGCGCAGATCCGCGAGTGGATCTCCTGAATATGCAGTCAGGATGTACACGAGGAACGAAGCGCCAAAAAGAATGAGTACGGCGGCGATCAGCCGCCTGACAATGTACGTCAACATAGTCTTTTTTGGCCTCAGGGGTTTAGGAAGCGGGTTGTGCCCGACATGTCGGACTGAGTGTAATCCACGTTACGTTTAGTCGAAATTTGGCACTTGCCAATCACTGCAGAAGTGCCTGAGCACCCGAAAGCGCTGGGGCCAGTAGTGCGACCCCAGCGCTTTCGATTAGCTAGTGAACGTGGGCGGTGCGGAGCTGTTTAGGCTACCGACCACTCCCAGAAGTTCCACCAAACTCCAACCAGACCCGGGTTGAAGGTCAGACCCTGTACGGCCTCATCCGCGGCGTTGATGCCGATGGACTGGAACAGGGGCAGACCATAGCCGGTCTCGAAGAGACGGGTATCAACGACGATCTGGAGTTCCTGCTGCTCTGCCGGATCGATGGTGACAATCAGCTCATCCATGGCGGCCTGTGCTTCTTCATCGCAGAAGCCGTTGAAGTTCGAGGCGGAGTCACAGCCGTACAGCTGGGGCACACCGTTCACTCCAACGCCAGGGCTGACCCAGCCGAAGATGGTTGCGTCATAGGTTCCGCCGCCGAGGGCTGATCCCCATTCGTTGCCGGGAAGCCCGCCGTCAACCACGGTGAAGCCAGCCTGCTCGGCGCTCTCCGCGATCAGTGTGTAGGCGTCAACACGGTTCGGGTTGTCAGCGTTGTACATGATGCGAACCTCAGGGGTTGCACCTGCCAGCAGTTCCTTGGCCATGTCGATGTTGGGCTCAGCGAACTCCTGCGATCCGTTGACCGGTACAGCGGCGTCGTAGCCTTCCGTTCCGATGTCGAAGATCTGGGAGTTGCGGGGCTCAGCTTCGGGATCCAGCGGGCCGATGACCGACTCGACGATGGAATCACGAGGGATGGTGTACATGAACGCACGGCGAACATTCTCATCCTCGAACACGCCGGAGTAGTTCAGGTCGATGTGGTCGAAGGAAAGCTCTTCGCCCTCAAGGATCTGGATTCCGTCGATTGCCTCGAGGGAGGCAAGGGTGTCAGCGGAGGCCTGCGGCTGAACAATGTCAACCTCGCCGTTCTGAAGAGCCTGGACCTGGGCGTTGGCATCACCGATGTAGCGGATGGTGATTTCATCCAGTGCGGGCTCGGGGCCCCAGGCGTAGTCCTCGTTGCGGACCAGCGTCATGGACTGGTCAGGAGTCATGTCCTGAACGATGTATGGACCGTTCGACAGGTAGAGTGCCGGATCAGACGGCAGCGTGGTGGTGTCGAATGCTGTGTTCCAGTACTCAGCTACCGCCTGCAGCTCGGGACGATCCTCGGGGCTCTCAGGATCTCCTGCGGGAGCGGTCTGAATCAGTTCGACCAGGGCGTCCTCATCAGCCAGTCCGCCACCGGTGGCAACAACGTGCGCCGGGGTGTCGAGGATGCCGAACGCAATTTCGTAATCAGCGTACGGCTCGGTGTATTCGAGCGTCATGGTTCGACCGTCTTCGCTGATTTCAGGAAGACCAGTCAGTCCGAGTCCGTCGGTGGCACCGGCGTAGGCGAAGTAGGTGGTTCCGGTTTCAGCTTCCGGGTTTTCATCATCGAAATGACCCGACTGTACGGCCCAGGACAGCAGAAGGTCGCCGGCATCGACGGGCTCGCCATCTGACCAGGCAACACCTTCATTGATCGTGTACTCAACGGTGAGCGGATCCTCAGACGTCACCTCATAGGTGCCGAATTCTTCGTTGCGGATGACCTCGAGCGCGTCATTCACGTAGTAGAAGTCCTGATGCGTCAGGTAGCTGACCTTGCCGTTGATGTCGACGTTGCCAGTGGCGCTGTCAGAGTTGAACGAAGTGAAAGGGTTGACCTCGGCAACGGTTACGGCGCCGCCTGATGCTTCGCCCTCGCCGCCTGTGCCGGGATCTTCGCCGCCGCCGCTTTCGGCGCAGGCGCTCAGTGCAAGTGCAGCTATCGCAGCTACACCTACGGCTTTGGAAGTACGTCCGAAACGCATTCCGCCTCCTTGTTTCATGTTGTGGAAGATGTCCTTCATGGTTTTACAAAGGACTGACACGCACTTTGATTCAAAGTGGCGTGCCTCACATGCAGAAAGCCTAAGGGGTATTTATTACTGCTTGGTATCAAAAGCAAAGCGTGTTGATGGTTGTTACCGAGATGCAACCAAATTTTCCCATCAGGGCACGGCATGGCAACGGTGCGGCTCCAGTTGCAGCCCGGCACAGTCATCGACCGATACCATGCGCAGCCTGGGCTGAACTCTTCCGAATACGGCAGACTTGCAGGTGTGGATAGCCTGCACGTACTCCCGGGTCCCGGCGCGCCTCAGGGCTTCACAGTGCCGGCTGGAGAACTGCTCGAGCAGTTCTCCCATGCGTCTGGACCAGGAGGCCAAGGCGTCAACACTACGGACTCGCGTGTCCAACTCAGTCTCGACCTCGGGACTACGACAGCTCTAACTGAGGTACAACGCGAACTCGCCCTCGCGCGACTGGCCGCCCGGCTGTCGGGCACCGTGCTCACGATCAGCGCTGCTGAGCACCGTTCCCAGCGACGCAATCGGACGGCGGCAAGGAAACGGCTGGCCGAGCTCCTCCGCGAGGCCGTCGCTCCCACGACCATCCGTCGTCCAACCCGACGTACACAAGGGTCACAACTTCGCCGACTGGAAGACAAGCGTGGGCGGTCCGAGATCAAGCAGAATCGGAGGCGCCCACGTCCCGGCTGAATCACTTCCGGGCAAGGGAGGTCAGGGAACAGGCACCGCTACATCGACGATGCCGACGAACCGGCTGCCAATTCCGTCGTACTCGCTGCGAACCAGACCCGGAATTACCGGTGGGATTTCATCGAGGGAATGGTGGGCGCAACAAACGTAAGTGAACGGCGGCCACCACTTCTTGGGCCGCGCGGCTTCCGAGAAACCACAGACCGCACAGGTCAGGTGGACCCAGACGGCTCGATTACTCGTCCGGTTTTCCTTGGACTGAACGAGCCAGACCGGTGGATTGTGCAAAAGCTCGGACAACTCAGCGTCTGAGAGCCGGGCAGGGATTCCGTGACGGTGTGCCATCTCCAACGGAATATCAAGGATCTGAGCTGCCTCACGTCGCGTAACCACCAGTTAAGGATATGGGACGCGGGATGTCTCCCGATGCTCGGAAAGGGCCACCGACACAATGGGCGGACCAGTGCCGGTTTCCGGCCCCGGTCCTCCCGACATCAAACGTTGAATCGGAACTCCACCACATCGCCGTCGACCATGATGTATTCCTTGCCTTCGATACGGACCTTGCCGCGAGACTTGGCTTCGGCCATGGAACCGGCCGAGACCAGGTCATTGAAGGAAACCACCTCGGCCTTGATGAATCCGCGCTGGAAGTCTGAGTGGATGACTCCGGCCGCCTCCGGGGCAGTCGCGCCCTTGCGGATGGTCCAGGCACGCGCTTCCTTGGGACCGGCCGTGAGATAGGTCTGCAGCCCGAGGGTGTGGAACCCAACGCGGGCAAGCTGGTCCAGTCCGGACTCTTCCTGTCCGTTCATCTCCAGCATTTCACGCGCTTCCTCCGGATCCAGCTCGACCAGATCGGCTTCGAGCTTGGCGTCGAGGAAAATGCAGTCAGCGGGTTCGACCAGGGCGCGCAGCTCGTTCTGACGCTCAGTGCTGCCGAGAACGGCGTCATCGGCATTGAACACGTAGATGAACGGTTTGGCCGTGAGCAGGCTCAGCTCCCGCAGATGCTCCATCTCGAGCTTGTCGCTTGCGACCGAAGCGAAGATCGTATCCCCGCGTTCGAGGACACCCTGCGCCGCCTGCATTGCAGTCAGCTGCGCAGCCTCGCGCTTCTTGATCTTCACCTCCTTCTCAACGCGCGGGATTGCCTTCTCCAGCGTCTGAAGATCCGCGAGGATGAGTTCGGTGTTGATGGTCTCCATGTCGGACACCGGGTTCACGGCGCCGTCCACATGCACCACGTCCGGGTCGTCGAAGACACGCACTACCTGCGCAATGGCTTCAGCTTCGCGGATGTTTGCGAGGAACTGGTTACCGAGGCCTTCACCTTCCGAGGCTCCCTTGACGATGCCTGCGATGTCCACGAAGGACACCGTTGCGGGCAGCACGCGCTGAGAGCTGAACAGTTCGGCCAGCTTTCCCAGGCGCGGGTCCGGAAGACTGACAACTCCGACGTTCGGCTCGATCGTTGCGAACGGATAGTTCGCGGCCAGGACGTTGTTCCTGGTGAGAGCGTTGAAGAGGGTTGATTTGCCGACGTTGGGCAGTCCGACGATGCCAATAGTAAGAGCCACGGGAAAACAGTCTACCGTCGTGGACGAGGCGTCGGCGCGGAGCCCCGCGGAGCCGACCTATCCCGGAATTGTCGGAGGCACCTGCCATGGTAGAGAAATGGACGGAAACACTCTTCTTCTCGTAGTTCTCACCGCAGTGCTGGGGCTGGTCTTCGGTGCGGGTATCGCCGTCGTGCTCTTGCGCCCGGTCCTTGCCGGGCTGCGCAATGACATGGACGACGCCGGCACCCGCCTTGGCACGGCGGTGTCTGCCCGTGCCGCGGCAGAAGCGGAGAACCGGATCCTGCTCGCACAGAACCGGCAGCTTCTCGAACAGTCCGGTCAGGACCAGTCGGTTCTGCGTGCCATTGCACCGCTGGCGGACAAGCTCGGTCAAGTGCAGGCGCACGTGGGTCACCTGGAAAGGGAGCGTGCGCATCAGTTTGGTCAGCTCGCGCAGCAGCTGCAGGAGGCACAGCTATCGGATTCGAAGCTGTTGTCCACAACCCACTCGCTGGCTTCCGCGCTGCGCAGCACCACCGCCCGCGGGCATTGGGGTGAAGTGCAGCTGAGGCGGATTGTGGAAGCCGCAGGCATGCTCGCCCGTGTGGATTTCTCCGAGCAGGCTACCCTCACCATCGCGTCCCGGGAGGGATCCTCCAACCTTGTCCGTCCCGACATGGTCATCCAGTTGCCGGGGAACAAGCAGATCGTCGTCGATTCAAAGGTCCCGCTGGACGCTTATCTGGAAGCCCAAGGACAGCCGGGCGGAGAGAACCAAGAGCGCAATGGTGCGGAGGAATCGCGCCGCAGCGAACTCCTGACCCAGCACGTCAAGGCGGTTCGCTCACACGTGGATACGCTGGCGCGGAAAAAGTACTGGGAGGGGACCGACAATTCCCCCGATCTGGTGGTGTGCTTTATTCCGCTCGAGTCGGTGCTGTCGAGCGCACTCCAAACGGACCCGGCGTTGCTGGACTACGCCTTCGCGCGGAATGTGGTGCTGGCCTCCCCCGTGACGCTGCTCGCGATTCTGAAGGGGGTCGCGTTCAGCTGGCGTCAGGATGTCCTCACGGAAAATGCCAAGGAGTTGTATGACCTCTCACGGGAACTGTATGAACGGCTGGGCACCATGGGTTCACACATCACCCGTCTGGGCAGTTCGCTCAAGAGCTCGGTCGAGAAGTACAACTCGTTTGTCGGCACACTGGAATCCCGGGTGCTTCCCACCGCGCGCCGGATCAACGCATTTGAGACGGACGCGAGCGCCTCAGAGCTGACCACCAAGCCGGTGGAGACCACACCCCGGCTGTTGAGCGCGCAGGAACTCATCGATACAGAATCGGGGGACGAACCCGCAGAGCGAACGGCGTAACTTACGGCTTGCTGGAGAGGCGTCAGGAAGTGGGTCGCTGTCCCCGGCCGCCGAGCCCGCTCGAGGGATCTCCCATGGCCTTCAGCGCTGCCCGTATTTCCTTCGGCAGCGAGAAGATGATGTCCTCTTCTGCAGTAACCACTTCTTCGACGTCCGCGTAACCATAATCGGCGAGCAGCCGCAGGACGTCCTGCACCAGATTCTCGGGCACGGAAGCGCCTGAGGTGACTCCGACCGTGGACACTCCTTCAAACCAGGACTCATCCACTTCATTGGCGAAGTCAACGCGGTGTGAAGCCTTCGCTCCGTACTCAAGCGCTACCTCGACCAGCCGCACGGAGTTGGAGGAGTTCGCCGAGCCAACCACAATGACGAGATCCGCGTCCGGCGCAATCTTCTTGATGGCCGCCTGCCGGTTCGACGTGGCGTAACAGATGTCGTCGCTGGGAGGATCCTGCAGCGTAGGAATCCGCTCCTTCAGCAGCGCCACAGTCTCCATGGTCTCGTCGACGCTGAGCGTGGTCTGGGAGAGCCAGATCACCTTGCTCGGGTCGCGGACCGTCACCTTGTCCACGTCTTCAGGTCCGTTAACTATCTGGATATGTTCAGGGGCTTCGCCGGCGGTTCCCTCAACCTCTTCATGGCCATCGTGACCGATCAGAAGGATGTCGAAGTCATCCCGCGCGAAACGTACTGCCTCACGGTGGACCTTGGTCACCAACGGACAGGTTGCGTCGATGGTCCGCAGGTTGCGCTCTTCTGCTGACCGGATCACCGCGGGCGAGACTCCGTGTGCAGAAAACACCACGAGCGCTCCTTCCGGAACCTCGTCGTTCTCCTCAACGAAGATGGCGCCCTTCTCCTCCAGCGTGGACACCACGTGAAGGTTATGGACGATCTGCTTCCGCACATACACCGGCGGCCCGTAGTGTGCCAGTGCCTTCTCTACGGCGATGACGGCGCGGTCAACGCCCGCGCAGTATCCGCGGGGCGCAGCCAGGAGTACCTTGCGTTGGCCGGCAACCGGTGCAGCGGCGTGGACTTCTTCCGGCGAGCGCCGGTTCCGGGGCACCATGGGCATGGGTACCGATACAGCTGTGGAGGACATACCTCCATGCTAACGGCCCGCACATCTCCGCCCGGCGGGGCATGGGTGCTGTCCGCTCAGAGCCGAGCGCTTCAGTGAGCAGAAAAGTAGGAGGTGCGGTGCTAGCGGCGGGACCCACTGAGCAGCCGACCCACGACGCCCGCGACCAGCAGCAGGATCCCCGCTGCCAACGCCGCGAGACACCATTCCTGGAAGCTGGATGCTGCGCGCTCGGCAAGCGCGGCCTTGAAGACGTCGGCCACTGCACTTTCATCCCCAACCTGGTTCGCCAGGCCGGGCACCAAACCGGAGGCGATCCACAGCACCCCACCAGTGAGCAGGATTCCGAGTCCGAGGAGAGCGAGCGTTGTGCTTCGACGACGAGCCAGTACAAGGGCGAGAACGGCTCCCACGCCGGCCGCGATCGCAAGTGCCGGCCACAGGTCGGCGGCAGTTTCTGCCCTCTCCCCGAGATCAAACGGGTCTGTGCCACCGATATTTACCAGAGTTCGCTCGGGTTCCGGTACATCGACTCCGAATTGACCGCCAAGTTCGGCAGTCACCAGGCCTACGAGCGGTGCAACGTCGAGGGTGAACACCGCGGGACCACCGGAGTCACCATCTAATTGCTCCTGCCCTCCGAAAGTCAGGCCATGTGAGCGCCGCAGGGTGTCCTGCCAGGCCCGATCGAAGTCGGGCAACTGTGCAATGCCCTGCGCTACGTCCCGCACCACCGGCTCCACCGCGTTCGCCACTCCCGGGGGCAGCTCGACACTGGCTGTTGCTTCCTCCGCAAGCGCACCTGCGAGCGTACCCGTGAATTTTGCATCGTCAGCAAGAGGCGCGGTCAGCTGGACGAAGCCGTCTTCGGCCACCACATTGGAAGCGAGCCAGGCACTGGGCAGGGCCACCACACCAAGCATCAGTGCAAACAGGACAAAGAAGGCCGATCCGGCTGTTCTCATCAGCTCCCGTTCCCTTGATTGACGATCCTACGATTATGCCTGCGCCCGCGGGGGCCGTCGTTGCGGCGGCACCGGCGGGCGGAAACTTTCTTCCTGCACATTGCGGTCCGGGTTCAACCGTTGTCAGGAGCACCTGATAAACATTAACCAGTGGCACGGCACCAGCTCGTCCCCTCCGTGTGACGCGAGGGTGGCAGGTGACGAGTGCCGGACAGGCTGATAGGGCGGGTCTTGTATTGGAAGGAAGCGGTATTTGATGAACCACGACGGCGCGCCGGTAGGCACCGTGGTCACAGCTGACTCCTCCGTGTCCACGGATCCGACAACCCTTCCCGAGACGGCGGGGGAAACCTCGGCTGATCAGCCCTGGCCGCTCCATGTGCTCTCCGAGAAGCTGAAAGCCCATATCGAGCGCGCCCCCGCCGCCTGGGTTGAAGGGCAGGTTATTGAACTCAACAAGCGCGGTTCCATGTGCTTTGTCACCCTCCGTGATGTTGATGCTGAAATCTCGCTGTCGCTCACGGTCTGGGGCACAGTTCTGGATCGGCTCACCATGCCCCTGGAGCGTGGCTCCCGGGTGGTAGCCAGACTCAAAGCGGACTTCTGGGTGAAGACAGGGCGCCTGTCAATGCAGGCATGGGACATTCGGCCGGTCGGTCTGGGTGACCTGCTTGCGCGAATAGAGCGGCTACGCCAGGCTCTTTCGGCCGAAGGACTTTTCGCGTCGCATCGGAAACGTGCGCTCCCGGCGCTCCCCCACCGGATCGGCCTCATCACGGGACGCGATTCCGATGCGGAGAAAGACGTGCTGAAGAATGCCCGCCTGCGCTGGCCTGCAGTCGAGTTTGAGATACGCGAGGTTGCTGTGCAGGGCGTCAACGCCGTCTCGCAGATTCGTTCGGCGTTGCTGGAACTCGACCATATGCCGGAGGTCGATGTCATCATCATTGCCCGCGGCGGCGGCTCGCTGGAGGATCTTCTGGCCTTCAGCAATGAGGATCTGGTCCGGGCGGTCTCAGCGGCCACCACGCCGATTGTCAGCGCGATCGGTCATGAGGCTGATCATCCGCTCCTGGATGACGTGGCGGACCTTCGGGCCTCAACGCCAACGGATGCGGCTAAGCGCGTTGTCCCCGACGTCAGCGAGGAGTTGCAGCGCATCCGGCAGGCACGGGCGCAGCTTTCACGCTGCGTGGACCAACTGATGTCCCGCGAGACTGAGCGGCTGGCACATCTGCGCTCCCGCCCTGTGCTGGCCCAACCGTCCGGAATGGTGAGCGTCCGCCATGATGACCTGGTACGGCTGCGTGACCGCAGCACCATGGCAATTGAAGGTGCAGTAGCACGAGAAGCAGACCGGGTTTCCCACCTTCGCGCCCACGTGAGGTCCCTCTCTCCGCAGAACACCCTGGACCGGGGCTATGCAGTGGTGCAGAACGAGGAGGGCGATGTAGTCCGGACCCCCGATCAGGCACCATTGGATTCCCTGCTCGCCATCAGGGTGGCGGGTGGACGAATCAGCGCCCGTTCCGAAACTTCGAAGAAGCCCATCATCGAATCTCCCACCAGCGAGGACCAGAAATGACCGAATCTCCGGCGAAGGTGACAGAAGCAGCAACCGATGTTTCCCAGCTGAGCTATGAAGAAGCCCGTGAGCAGCTGGTGAAGGTGGTCAGCCAGCTCGAGGCAGGCGGAGTGAGCCTGGAACAGTCCCTTGCGTTGTGGGAACGGGGCGAAGCCCTCGCAGACCATTGCGAACGATGGCTGGAGGGCGCACGCAAACGGCTCGCGGCGGCACGCGACCAGACCGATGCACCGGGCGCATCCGAAAGCTGATCAGGTAGCGGCGAGCTTCGCTTTCTCTGCGGCAACGTCAAAAGTCGCTTTCGGCCAACTGAGCTGCATTCCGGCAAGCACGTCAGTCAGCAACTGCTGGACCGCTATCCGGGCATACCACTTCCGGTCAGCCGGCACTACAAACCAGGGCGCATCCGGAGTGCTCGTCCGTTCGATGGCAACCTGGTACGCGTGCTGGTATTCATCCCAGAGCGCCCGCTCGTCCAGATCCCCCGGGTTGTACTTCCAATGTTTGTCCTTACGCTCTAGCCGCTCCGCCAGACGTTCCTTCTGCTCTTCCTTGCTCAGGTGCAGCATCACTTTTACGACGCGCGTTCCGGAATCCACCAGGCCCGCCTCAAAATCCCGGATCTCGTCATACCGCGCCTCAATCACCTCCGGCGTTGCCAGCTGGCGCACCCGATGAATCAGGACATCCTCATAGTGTGACCGGTCGAAAACGCCGATCATTCCCGGACCGGGAAGCTCCTTCCGGATCCGCCACAGGAAGTCATGCTTCTTCTCAGTGGGCGTCGGTGCCTTGAAGGCATGATGCTCCACACCCTGCGGGTCCACTGCCCCCACCACATGCCGGACAATGCCGCCCTTGCCCGCCGTGTCCATGGCTTGCAGAATCAGCAGGACGGAGATCGAACTGCCGAACCGGCTCTCCGCGAACAGCTTCTCCTGCAGTTCGGACAAGCCCTTCTTGCCCGCTTCGAGACGCGCCTTCCCCTCCTGCTTGTTGCCGTCGAAACCCGGTGTCGAGTGCGGGTCTATCCGTGCGAGATCCACATCCGGTCCCGCAAGCAGCGCCTGCGTGGGCGAAACGCTGAAATCGGGTACTACGTGCATGGAACCTCCTCGTTGAGGCGCCCGCCGGGGCGCACGGATCAGGGCTTGTACGTACTCAGGAACTCCGCCAGACGACCGATCGCGTCTTCGATGTCTTCGACGCTCGGCAGGGTGACCATACGGAAATGATCCGGGTTGATCCAGTTGAACGCGGTCCCATGCGAGATCAGGATCTTCTGCTGCTTCAGCAGGTCCAGCGCAAATTGCTCGTCGCTCTTTATGGGGTAGACCTCGGGATCAAGCCGCGGGAACAGATACAGCGCACCCTGTGCCAGTTCGCAGGAAACGCCGGGGATTGCATTAAGCAACTCATGCGCCTTGTCACGCTGCTGGCGGAGACGGCCGCCCGGAAGGATCAGGTCATTGATGCTCTGGTATCCGCCAAGGGCAGTCTGGATAGCATGCTGAGCAGGCACGTTAGCGCACAGGCGCATATTAGCGAGCAGGTTGATGCCCTCGATGTAATCGGCAGCGCGATGCTTGGGCCCCGAGATGGCCATCCAGCCGCTTCGGAACCCGGCGATGCGGTAGGCCTTGGACAGGCCGCTGAAGGTCAGGCACAGGACGTCGTCGCCGGTGACTGAGGCAGCGTTCACGTGCACGGCGTCGTCGTACAGGATCTTCTCGTAGATCTCGTCGGCAAAGATGATGAGGTCATGGCGCCGGGCGAGATCCACGATCTGCTTGATCACTGAGCGCGGGTAGACAGCGCCCGTGGGATTGTTCGGGTTGATCAGAACGATCCCCCGGGTCTGCGGGGTGATCTTGGACTCGATGTCCTCGACGTCCGGCCACCAGGAGTTGCTCTCATCGCAGAGGTAGTGAACCGCTGTTCCGCCCGCCAGGCTGACCGAAGCGGTCCACAGTGGATAGTCCGGCGTTGGCACCAGGACTTCCTCGCCGTTGTTCAACAGGGCCTGCAGCGAGAGCGTGATGAGTTCGCTGACGCCGTTGCCCAGATAGACGTCATCCACGTCGATATTCTGGATCCCGCGGCCCTGGTAGTACTGAACCACTGCCGTTCGGGCGGAGAAAATTCCTCGGGAATCGCTGTAGCCCTGCGCATTGGGCAGGTGGCGGATCATGTCGACGAGGATCGCGTCCGGCGCTTCGAACCCAAAGGGCGCGGGATTGCCGATGTTCAGCTTGAGGATGCGGTGGCCTTCCGCCTCCATGTACTTGGCGTGCTCAAGCAGTGGCCCCCTAATGTCGTAGAGGACGTTGTGCAGCTTGTTGGATTGCTTGAAATCGGCCATCAACCCAGAATGCCATAGCCCGGGCCTGCCCCACCGCATTGTGATGAATGCGACTGGGGCATGCCCGGGCGAACGGCGTTACTCGCCGGCCAGACCCTTTTCCTCGAGCCAGTCAGCGGCGGCATCTGCGGGATTGCGCTTTTCGTCGCCGCTCACCTCGCGGTTGAGGTTGATCAAGTCCTCCGTGGTGAGCATGCTGGAGACCTCGTTCAGCACCTCCCGTGCTTCCTCGCCAACCGTATCCAGGTTCACCAGCGGGAGCACCTGCTGGGCGATGAAGTTGTTGGCCGGGTCTTCCAGCACCACAAGATCATTGTCGGCGATCGACGGTGTCGTGGTGTAGATGTCGGCAACCTGGATGGTGTCATTCAGCAGCGCTTCCAGCGTCACTGCGCCGCCGCCGTCGTTGATGGGTTCAAAGGACTTCGGCACGCAACCGTAGTTCTCTTCCAGGCCGGGCAGGCCGTAAGCACGTTCAGAGAAGGTGCTCGGCGCGCCGATCACCAACTGGTCACAGACTTCGGCCATGTCCTCGATCGACGTCAGACCGTATTCCTCAGCCGTTGCAGAGGTGACCACCATGGCGTCCTTGTTCTGGGCTTCAGAAGGCTCCAGGACCCCGAGGTTGACATCGGGCGACTCCGCTTCCAGCGCTTCGGGCAGCGCGCCGATGATGTCCTCTGCCGACTCCGCGGTTGCTTCCGAATCCAGGAAGAGGAGCAGGTTTCCGCTGTAGTCGGGGATGATGTCAACCGATCCGTCGACGAGCGCCTGGTAGTAGATCTCACGCGATCCGATGTTGAGCTGGGTGTCAGCCTCGATGCCCGCGGCATTGAGCGCACCTGCATAGATCTCGGCAATGATCTGGCTCTCGGGAAAGTCTGCCGAACCGACGGTCAGCGGACCGCTGCTGCCCTCCGCGCCTTCGCTCTCCGTTCCACCCTGCGGGTCTGAGTTGACCCCGCAGGCAGTCATGGCAAGCGCCGCGGTTAGCCCTGCGGTCAACCCGAGCAGACTGCGGCGGAAGCCGCGCGTGGATGTTGTGGTCATGGTGTTCCTCCTTGTGAACTGACGTGGGCTTCCTGCCCACCGGTCTTTGGTGATTCCGCCGGCGTGCGCGATGTGCGCAGGCCCGGCGAGACAGCAAATCGTTGAAGCAGTGCCATCACGCCGTCAACGGCAATGGCGACAACGGCGATCACCACGGCACCGCCGAAGAGGCGCCCGTTGTCCCGCAGCTGGGTGCCTTCGATCAGGAAGACTCCCAGCCCTCCCAGATTGATGAAAGCGACGACGGCGGCCGTCGCCACCACTTGAAGGACGGCTGCGCGGAAGCCACCGAGGATCACCTGGAGCCCGTTGGGAACCTCCACCCGGAACAAGACCTGCGCTTCGTTCATCCCCATGCTTCGGGCGGCGTCCACGACTGCAGGGTTCACCGATGAGATTCCTGCATAGACGCCCGCGAGGATGGGCGGGACGGCGAGGAGCACGAGTGCCCAGATCGGCGGCATCAGTCCAAGGCCTGCCAGCAGCACGAACAGGATGAGAACGCCCAGGGTGGGGAGGGCGCGCAGGATTCCGACGCCGGAAACAATGATGATGCGGCCCTTCCCCGTGTGCCCCACGATCAGGCCGACCGGCACGGCGATTGCAGCGGCAATAAGGATGGTGAGCGCTGTGTACCACAGGTGTTCGATCACCCGGACCGGGATTCCACCGGGTCCGCTCCAGTTCGGCCCGAACGTCAGCCACTCGAACATCTGGACCAGCAGGTTACTGCTTGAGTAGTCCATCAGTAGACACCTCCCGCACGTGAGGCATCTGCAGAAAGGTTCGCTTCATTCGTCACGGTCATCGGGTCAGCGGTGACCTTCGTCAGCCGCGCCCAGGGAGTGAGCAGCCGTTCGAGCAACACCAGCATCAGGTCCATGACGAGGGCAAGGACGAGAGTCACGACTATCCCAATCACGATCACAGTCGGGAAGGATCTGAACAACCCGTCGGTGAACAGGGTGCCGAGGCTTGGAATACCGATCAGCGCGCCTACGCTGACCAGCGAAATGTTGGTCACGGAGATCACCCGCAGGCCTGCGAACAGCACTGGAATGGACAACGGCAGGTCCACGGTCAGGAAGCGGCGCAATGGGGTGAAGCCCATTGCGACCGCTGCCTGGCGGACGCCGTCGTCAATGGAATTGAGCGCATCCAACGTTGACCGGACCAGCAGCGCCACCGCATAGATGGTCAGCGCGACGATGACGTTGATCATATCCAGGACCTGCGTTCCGAGTATGAGCGGAAGCAGCACGAACATGGCAAGCGATGGCACCGTGTACAGCAGTGCGGACGTAGTGAGTATCACTCCCCCAAGCGGCTTGCTGAGCCGGGCCGCCTGTGCAACCGGAACCGCAATGATGACACCGAGGACCAGGGGCAGGATGGCCTGCACGAGGTGGTATCCCGTGAGCTCCGCAATATAGGAGAAGTTGTCGATGAACCACTGCATGTCAGACCGCCGTGTTGTGATCGGTACGGCCGCGGTCCAGTCGCGCCTCCTCGATGAGCTCAAGGACCTCGGCCGCTTGGACCACACCGAGGACCCGGCCATCATCGTCGACTGTCACGCCCAGGCCTGACGGCGCGGACAACGCCGCATCAAGAGCGCGGCGAAGCGAATCACCACGGCGGTACAGCGAACCGCCAGGCACCAGGTCCTGCGCCGATCGGACGGCGTCCTGCATCGCCCTCGGCACCCATCCCTGGGGGCGTCCATCGTCGTCGACCGCCAGGGTCCAGGAGGAATCGACGGAGACGCTCGGATCTGCAAGCCGGCTTACCCTCACCGTCTCAATGGGGTGGACCTGCACGCCACCGCCGTCCTGGAAAGAAAGGCGGCGGAACCCGCGGTCCCTGCCCACAAATCCGGCCACGAAATCATCCACGGGCGCGCGCAGAATCTCTTCCGGCGCCGCGTACTGGGCCAGCCGGCCACCAGTGGCAAAAACTGCCACCTTGTCACCGAGAATGGTGGCTTCATCGATGTCATGAGTGACAAAAACGATGGTCTTGGCGAGGTCCCGCTGGAGCCGCAGCAGCTCTTCCTGAAGTTCGTGGCGCACCACCGGGTCAACTGCGCTGAAGGGCTCATCCATCAAGAGGACCGGCGGGTCCGCAGCAAGTGCGCGTGCAACGCCGACACGCTGCTGCTGGCCGCCCGACAGTTGGCCGGGGTACCTCTTTCCGAGGGCCGGCGCGAGGCCGACGACGTCGAGCAGCTCAGCTGCCCGCTTCCGTGCAGCTGTCCTGGCCACGCCATTCAACCGCGGCACAGTCATGATGTTGTCCAGCACGGTGCGATGCGGCAACAGCCCGGAAGACTGCATGACGTAGCCCATTGATCGTCGCAGCTCTGATGCGCGCTGCCCGCCGATGTCCTGGCCGTCAACGAGGATGGTCCCGGACGTTGGTTCCACCATCCGGTTGATCATGCGCAGGGACGTGGTTTTGCCGCAGCCCGATGGCCCCACGAGGACCGTGATTGTTCCCCGATCAATGTCCATACTGAGGTTCTCCACAGCGGCCGTGCCACCGCCATAGTTCTTGGACACGTTACGGAACTGGATCATTGCCCTGGGGCTGGAACTGCCCGCGCCGGGGCCTGAAGTCTCGCCGGTCATGAAGCCATACCTTTCATCGACGTCGGGCCCGACCCGCGGCCGTTCCCTGGCGATTCTGCTTACCCGGCAAGCGCGAAAACGCTTGGCAGGGGCATCACCTTGTTGAGTCTAGCTAGGCGTTCGTTGTGCACAAGCGCTTGTATGGCCCGGACGGAAACTTTGTCTCGAATCGTTAACACGGAACCGGTTCCCTGTTAACGGGCGCGGTTGTGAGCCGACAATTCGGGGTGCCTCATCCCTCGCGGAAGCGATTGCGGAAGTCCTTCGCGAGCGCCGCTTCCTTTGCCATGCGGTGGAAGGAACGGCCGTGCCGGCGCTGCTCTGCGACGCTCTGGCGGCGGTGAAGGCCGGCAAGCTCGCGCTGCATCTTCTGGTAGCTCAACCAGCGGCGCTCCTCCAGCTCACCCGTGCCAAGAGCGTTTTGGACGGCGCACCCGGGCTCGGAACCGTGCGCACAGTCCGTGAACCGGCAGTGTCCGAAGAGCTCCTCAATATCACCGAAGACCGCCTCCAGCCCGTCCTCCGCATCCCACAGGGCGAACCCCCGCACGCCCGGAGTGTCCATGAGCACCGAGCCGGCTCCCAGCGGAATGAGCTCCCGCACCGTGGTGGTATGCCGTCCCTTTCCGTCACCCGCACGCACCTCCCCGGTGTCCTGGGCGTGACAACCCACCAGCGCGTTGATCAGTGTCGACTTGCCGGCGCCCGAGGGACCGATCAGCGCCAGGGTGCTTCCCACGCCGATCCTCGAGTGAAGGGCATCAAGGCCGTCCCCGGCCTCGGCGGAGGTCGTGAAGACCTCCACGCCGCGGGCGCGCTCGACGGTCTGGCCCACAACCTCGTCGAACCGGCTGCTCAGATCGGCTTTGGTCAGGATGACAAGGGGCACAGCGCCTGAGTCCCACGCGGCCACGAGGGTCCGTTCAAGCCGGTTGGCCGAGAGCGGACGGTCGATCGGCACCACCACTCCCACCAAATCAACATTGGCCGCGAGGACCTGCGCTTCGGACAGCGGATCGTGCGCTTTCTTGCGCTGCAAAGTTGAGTAGCGCGGCAGGAGGCCGACGACGGCGGGAGGCGCTGCGTCGTCGTCAGAGATTCGTGCCAGCGCCACCCAGTCACCGGTGACCACTGTGCCATCGGTGTCCACGTGCAGCGGTCCGTTGGCGGTGATGAGCAGGACCCGCCCCCTGTCGGCACGGATTGCACGCGCCGGTTCGAGCGCAGGGTGACCTGGTGTTGGAACGGCGGATGGGAAGGTGAAGGAAAAGAGATCGCGGATGCGGTCGGTAAAGCCGTACTCGGAAAGCGTGTTCAAGGAAAGTCCTTCTTCAGGAGCCTTCCACCACGGAAAGAATCAGTGCGATTGCGGGCGGGAGGCGGAGGTTATGACGAGGGCGGTGCGTGCAGCTGTCAGGCAGGATGCAGCAATGGAAACCGTGTTCATAACGTCACCTCCGTCAGCCTCGAGGGCAATCGATCGCGTGTGTGGTCCGCCGGGTAGGAAGCGGAAGAGTTTTATAGTAGCGCCCGGCCCGGGCTTTGGTAAGAGAGCCGGATCGCTGTGTCAACGAGTTCGACGCGTGTCAGATTGGGCACCTCAGCAAGCGGCACCCAGGCCGCTTCATCAGTGGAGCCATCCAGTTCGTGGACCAGCTCACCGGAAACCGCGTGCGCTCGGTAGACAATCCGCAGCGCGTGCATCGGCCTGCCGGAACCGTTCAGCCTATCCTCCGGCGCAATGTGCAGGCTGTCGACGCCCAGGAGCTCCTCGAGTTCGACGACGTAGCCGGTCTCCTCCAGCACCTCGCGGACGGCGGCGGTTGGCGCATCCTCTCCCAGTTCCAGCCCGCCTCCCGGTAGCGTCCACCCCTGCCTGCCGTGCTCGTTCCAGTGCGCGAGCAGAATCATTCCATCCCGCACGACGACGGCATACGCTCCTACCCGGGTGTCCCATTCCTGCGCCATGAACGCCAGTGTAAACCTGCCCGCCGGCTACAGCGCGCCCGTTCGCAGGAGGTAGTCCACGCCGTGCACCGGGTCCACGCTGAGGAAGCGCACATCTGTGAAGCCGTCTTTCTCGAGCCCGGCCTTGATCAATTCCTGCAGCTTTGGCTGATGCACGGCGAGCCCTCCGCCGATGATGACCGGACTGTGTGCTCCGAGAACCGAGGCCACGTCGGCAACCAGCCCACACAGATAACGTGCGCCGTCGTCGATGATCCTTTGGGCGCCGCTGTCGCCGGCCCCAGCGGCCTTGAACACCAGGTGCGCCTGACCTGCCCAGTAGCGCCTACCCGACGGCCGGTGGAACAGGGCTATGAGTTCTTCGGGTTTCTGCGCGCCGGTGGCCTCAAGAACCGACTCGCCCAGCACCCCCAGCGGTTCTGCGCGGTTGAAGCGGTGGAGCGTTGCGCGCACTGCTTCCCTGCCCACCCAGTAGCCGCTGCCCTCGTCTCCGAGCAGGTACCCCCAGCCGCCTGAGCGCGCCTGCCGACCCCCGCCGTCCAGCCCCCAGGCCACGGACCCCGTGCCCGCGATGACCGCAATTCCGGTGGAGGCTGCGCCGGCGGCAAGGATCAGGCGGGTGTCATGGACAACGTCGATCCGGGCGTTCGGCACCTGCCCGGCGATCAGCTGTCGGAGGGCGCCGGCGTCGTCGTCGGTATCCACGCCGCCCGACCCCGCCACGACGTGACCCACCTGCCCGCCCAAGGCTGTGAAGAGCTCTGCGAGGTTCCGCGCCGCTTCCTCCGCTGTGACGTTCTGGACATTAGCGCTCCCGCTCTTTGCTTCTGCGGCCACAACACCTGCGCTCCAGCGCACCCCGTGGGTCTTGGTACCGCCGATATCGAGACCGACGACGTCGGCAGCTGGGTTTTCGTGCTTGTGCTCTGGCATGAGCACAAGGTTACGCACCGCCGGTAGGCTGGAGGAATTCCCGCAGACAGGACCACAGGCAGGAACTCAGGCAAGGCAGGAGCACCCGCATGACGAACAGTGGCAAACCGGACGGACTGGATCCGGTGGACCGTCGAATCGTGCAGGAATTGCTCGCTGACGCACGGATCACCAATGCGCAGCTCGCCGAGAAGGTGGGCGTTGCACCATCCACTGCGCTGCTCCGGACCCGCCAGCTAACGGAGCGCGGAGTCGTCAGCGGCTATCACGCCGAGGTGAATCTGGCCGCAATCGGCCGTGCTGTGCAGGCCCTGATCTCCGTGCAGCTCAATGGGCACAACCGCGAGGAAATCGACAGGTTCACCTCCCGCGTGCCCGCACTCCCCGAGGTGGTCGCCACGTACCATGTTTCAGGTGCGGTGGATTACCTCATTCACCTCGCGGTGGCAGACACGGACGCCCTGCGAGACTGGGTACTGGACTACCTCACCACCGATCCGGTGGTAGGACATACGGAGACCACCCTGATCTTCAACCGCATGGAGGGCAACGCGGGCCTGCTGCCCGGAGAGGGCTAGAGCCACAGCCCTGAATGACGGAGAGCCGTTCCGTCGCGGAGACGGTCCTCGTGTGCACGGTGGTCAACCATCGTGTGTTCCTGCGCAGCGCGCCGTTCGCCTGTGCTGACGAGCCAGCGGCCAACAGCAATGAGCAGGGCTTCGAATCCGGAGGGTTGTGCTGGTGGGTAGAGACCGGCAAGCGTGGTCATGGCGTGTGCTCTTTTCGGGAAGCAGGCTCAGGGAACTGGCCCTGGACGATCGGAAAGGTGTTCAGGTGGATCTGCACGGCCTTGGCGTCCGGCGAAGCATTGCCGTCCGGCCGGTACTTTTCGAAGAGGTCGCGTGCAAGGCGCATCAGCTCATCCGACAGCTCAGCGAGTTGGGCAGCGGTGAGACGGGCGTTGATGGTGGAGATGACCGAGGCATCCAGCCACTCCTCCGGCAGTACGAACGGACCGCGTTCCATGTAGTCCTCGAGCAGCGCGGCCCGATTATGGCTGAACTCCCGATTGACGATTGCGGCAACCTCCCGGGTACCGGGATCATGCGCCATTTCACTGGAGTAGAGGTTGAGGGCACCGGGTGGGCGCTCCCACCAGCGCTCTCGCGCTGATCCCCGACCTTCCACTTCACGGACAAGCTCGTGCCGCGCCAACTGCCTCAGGTGGTAGCTGGTGGACCCGCTCGACTCCCCGAGCCGGGCTGCGAGCGCACTGGCAGTCTGCGGACCGAACTGCGACAATGCGTTCAAAAGCTGGATCCTCAGTGGATGCGTCAGCGCTTTCAAAGCGTTGATATCGACAGTGCGATCGTTCGGTTTGGCAGACTCCATGAGAGGAGAATACATCTGCAAAGATTCCTTTGCAATGCTTTCTTTGCAAATATTTTCTTTGTAGATTCAGGCCTTTGATGCAGCGCTTCGGCGAAGGTAAATCGCCATACCGACGCAGGCAGCCGCAATCACAGCCGAAAAGAAAGTGACCGCAGTCATCAGCCCCAGTGCATCCACGGCGAGGCCCAAACCAAGCACCGGGACGGCGCTTCCGAGGTAGGTGATCACATAGACGGTGCTGATGATCTGTGCATGCTGGGAGCCTTCAACCTGCTGCGCGACCGCGTTGAAGAGGATTCGGAAGGCGATCCCCTGCCCCGCTCCAGCAAGAACCAACGCGGCAACAAAGAGGGAAACGCTGCCCACACTGCCCGCGAGCGGAACAAGCGCGACCCCGCCCGCCATAATGAGCAGCCCAACTGCTCCGGCCTGCGCGGGTTTCGCTGCGCCCTGCGGGAATAGCTGGCTCGCAGCCGAGACCGCCAGGACCAGCCCGGCAAGCACGCCCACCAAAGGCCTGCTGACCTCTCCGGCCATGGCGGTGACATAGGTCGGTGCCAGGCTGAGCGAGAAGCCGAACACGGCGAAACTGAGAAAGCCGACGGCGGCAGCGGACCAGAACGCCCTGCGCGCGGTCCTGGACACCGCTGGGCGTCTTGGCTTCAATGCGGACAATGGGCGGGCAGGCAGCGCGGGCTTGATCGCGGGGCGGGCATCGAGGCGCACCAATGGAATCAGAAGCAGCGCGAGGAAGACGGCGTAGATCCCGAACGGAACCCTTGTCGGCTCGGGAAGCAGGGACAGGAGTCCGCCCACGATCGGCCCTGCAGCCACTCCCCCCGCGGACGCAACCAGCGTAAAGCGTGACGCCCATTCCGGACGGTGCGGCAACAGATCCCGCAGCGCTGCAGAACTGGCGCCGGTAGCGCACGCCACTGCCGCTCCCTGAAGGCAGCGGCCCAGGACCAGCATGGGCAGCGATGTGGCTGTGCCGAACACAACAACACCCACTACGCCGGTGAGGACGGCGAGCACCAGTGCAGCCCGGCGCCCGATATGGTCCGACCAGTGACCGACCAGGAGCAGGCCCGCGACAAGGGTCAGAACGTACGCGGAGAACGCTACCGTCGTATCGAAGGCGCTGAGGCCGAGGTTGGCGCGGATCAGCGGGTATAGCGGGGTCGCGAGATTGGCCCCCACCAGCAGCGTGGCCAGCACGACGACGGTGAGGCCGAGCCGTGTGCGCCTTGATGCGTCCCAGCGGGGAGACTGCGCGGTTGCAGGACGCATCCGCAATTCGCTGATGACGCTCATGTACACCTTCCGCCGATTCCTACCATTCCTCCTATTGATGGTGAGGTCTGGGGGTTAGCGTGGCAGCTGAATTCGGCATACTCTGATCATCGTGCTCAAAATTCGTGGGAGATTAGGCTCCCCGGTGGGCTGAACGAGGAGTTGTACGCATGCTGGACCGAACAGACATCCGTCTCCTCCGCGAGTTGGTCCACGAACCGCGCTCGCAGGTCAGCCAGCTCAGCGAGACTCTCGGCATGGCCCGCAACACCGCGCAGGCGAGGATGCAGCGGCTGTTCAGATCAGGCATCCTGCGCAGGAGCGGAAGGGAACTGGACCTTGCGCGGCTGGAGTACGACGTCGTCGCTTTCGTCACGATCGAAGTAACCCACCGGGAACTGGACGGTGTCATCTCGGCACTGCGCACGCTGGAACAGGTGCTCGAGGTTCATGAGATCTCAGGCCGTGGCGACGTATGGTGCCGGGTGGCGGCGAAAGACACCCATCACCTCCAGTCAGCGCTACGGTCGGTCCTGCGCATCAAGGGCGTAATCCGAACCGAGACAGTGCTCGCCCTGCATGAACACATCCCGTACCGCGTGGAGCCTCTGCTTGACCGGCTGCTTGCCGAGAAGTCACAGGCCAAACCGTCTTCGGAATCCTGATCGCCGCCCGGAAATAGCCGCTTCGGTTCTCATCTGCATCTCATGATGTGTGGGGATACTTGGTACATGAAACGGTCACAGGTGCATACCTGGCTCATTACCGCAGCCAGCGCGGGAGCTGTTGTTGCGGTTGGCGTGGCGATGATCGGCTCGTTGCGCGGGCCTGCACCGGAGAACCTGGGTCCAGCCGTAGGCGTGACCGACACGCAGGTACCGGCGCCTCCGGGCACTCCCTCGCCTAGCCCCACGCAAACTCCCACCCCGGCAAGCACCGCGGCTCCGTCCGTTTCCCCCTCGGAAGTGCCCGCCCCTCCCGCGCCGGAGCCCTCGGCCGAAGCGACTGTCGAACCTACGGAAGCGGCCTCGCCGCCACCCGCTGTTGTTCCCGCCCCGCCGCCCGTGATCCAGGACGACGATGACGACAGAGGTCGGGGACGCGGCGGCGATGACGGCATTGAGGATGACGGCGAGGTAGATGATGACTAGGCCCGACGCCGGAGCATCCACCCGTCCCGCAACGGGCCCGGCCTTGCCGCCACTGGGTGAGGCACCACCCACGGAGCGGATGGCGCTGGGCCCTCCCCCGTCCGCTGAACCGACGATCCTCGTGAAGCTGCCGCACGTGGTGGAACCAGACGCTCCCGCTGCAGCTGGCGAACGCGAGGGCAAACCCGGACTCCGGACCCGTATCCTCCAGTCGCTGCGCGGATACTCATCGGTGCGCACCCGGGTGCTGGCGGCAATGCTGGTACTCAGCGCGCTGGGGCTGCTGCTCGCCGGCGCCACTGCCTACGCACTGCAGCGCAACGACCTCAACAGCGAGATGGATGAATCACTGGCCCGCAGCTTCCAGGAGCTGGAAACCCTGTTGGCAACCGGTATTGATCCCGACACACTGGAGCCGTTCGTGGAGGCGGACCAGCTGGTCTACCTCCTCATGCAGCGCACGCTGACCCAGCCCAATGAAGGAATGATGGCGGTACGCGGTGACCAGGTGATTTTCTTCGCGAACGAGGAGGTCGACGTCCGCCTTGAGGATGATCCGGAGCTGGTCAACTATGTAACCGATGTAGCGCCGCCGGATCAGGTAACCATTCAGTCGGTAAGTACCGCCTTCACCGACTACCGGGTTCTGGTGGCCCCGGTCATGCTCGCGAATGATACCCAACCGACCTTCTTCGTACTGGGATTTGATGCCGAGGCGGAGCACCAGCAGCTGAACCGGACCTTCGGCACCTATGCGCTGATCAGCTTCGCCACGCTGGCGCTCATCGGCGTCGTAGGATTCCTCCTCGTCGGCAAGCTGCTCGATCCTATCCGCAGGGTCCGCACAACTGCGCAGCGCATCACGGACACGGACCTCTCGCAGCGGATCGAGGTGACCGGCAATGATGATCTTTCCGACCTGACCCGCACGGTCAACGCCATGCTCGACCGCCTGGAGGGCTCGTTCACCTCACAGCGCCAACTGCTCGACGACGTCGGTCACGAATTGCGCACGCCGATCACCATTGTGCAGGGGCACCTGGAGCTGCAGGACTCGTCAGACCCGAGGGATGTCCAGGCGGTGCGCGACATCGCCCTGGATGAGCTCGACCGGATGCGCCTGCTGGTGGATGACCTCGTAACCCTCGCCGGCATAGCAGGGCCGAACTTCGTGCGCCCCGAACCTGTAAATCTCGGCAGACTGACCGACGATGTGATGGACAAGGCACGGACACTGGGGGCCCGCCGCTGGATCATCGATTCGCGGGCGGAGGCAATTGCAGTGCTGGATCCACGCAGGATCACCCAGGCGTGGCTGCAGCTGGTGGCCAACTCGGTGAAATTCACGGAGGAAGGAACCACCATAGCGATCGGCTCCCGCAAGGACGACGACGGCGCGTGGCTCTGGGTGCGCGACGAAGGCACGGGCATCGCCCGTGAGGACCAGAAGAGGATCTTCGATCGCTTCGAACGTGGGCCGAGCAGCAAGCGCACCGAAGGCGCCGGTCTCGGCCTCACGATCGTCAGCGCTATTACGGAGGCACATGGGGGTGCCGTTGAGCTTCGGTCTGCACCCGGGCAGGGCTCGACGTTCACTATGGCGATCCCGTCCCTGCCGCTGGGCTCCACCCCGACCACCGCTGAGGAAGAACGTCCGTGAGCCAGATCCTGATCGTTGAGGACGAAGACCGTATCAGCTCCTTCGTGGCCAAGGGCCTGCGTTCCGCCGGCTACGTGCCGACCGTGGCAGATAACGGGCGGGATGGGTACCAGCTCGCGCAGACGGGAGACTTCGAGCTCATAGTGCTGGACCTCGGGCTGCCTGACCAAGACGGTTTCACCGTGCTGCGCCGGCTCCGGGAGTCCAAGAACAGCACTCCGGTCATCATTCTCTCGGCGCGCAGCTCGGTCGATGACACCGTGGCGGGGCTGGAGGGCGGTGCGGATGACTACATGTCCAAGCCCTTCCGATTTGAAGAGCTGCTGGCACGGGTGCGCCTGCGCCTTCGGCAGGAAGCCCCGACCGCCGACAACTCCGTGCTCTCCCACGGCGATCTCCAGCTTGATCTGAGGTCCCGCAGGGCGCTCGTCAACGGGAAGGAAGTGGATCTCTCAGCACGGGAGTTCGCCCTCGCAGAGGCGTTCCTTCGCAATCCCGGCCAGGTACTCAGCCGGGAACAGCTGCTCTCCCGCGTCTGGGGTTATGACTTCGATCCCGGCTCCAACGTGGTGGACGTCTACGTGCGCTACTTGCGGAACAAGCTGGGCGCCGAGCGCTTCGCGACCGTGCGCGGTATGGGCTACCGGCTCGTCGCCGACGTTTCCTGACACACCTCTACCGCCGCGAGATCAGCGTCCGGATCTCGGGCCACCGTCCACCTGGTTCCAGCATGGGCGGACCCGGGCGCGGTTGGGGGAGACGCACCCGGGTCCTTCGGAAGTGACCGGTTGGGACAACTGCTGTCCGAACCGGCCACGGGTCCCGTTGCTCAATCATGGCGATCCATTGTGAGAGCAGGAGGAAGCCCTGATGAGAAAACTCTCATCCAGCAGCCGGACCCGGACCGCGGCCCGGACCCAGGAAGTTCTCAGCCACCAGCAGCCGCTGCAGCGCGCCTTCCCGCCAGCCGCCGCCGGCCTGGTTCCGGCCTGAATTCCTTGCACCCGCTACAAGAGTCAGGCTCACCCCTGCCGCCCGTGCCCTAAGCGCTGTGGGGTCGACCCGCTCCTCGAATACCCTTTGGAACCGCGCCAGCGCTGCGGGAACTGCGGTGTAGCGTTCATCAACGCAGGGCAGCATGGCAAGGTGGGCCAGGAAACATGCCAAATCGTCGATCAGGTGGCCGGGACCCAACCCGTCGAGATCAAGAACAGCAGTGATGCTTCCGCCATCGACCAGAAGATTGCCCTCATAGAAATCACCATGGGTTGGAACCACCGGCCCGGCCGGTGCTGCGCGGGTGCCATATTCCACCCTGGAAGCCAGCGTTTTGATCCGCTCCGATTGGTCAGGCAGCACGGCTGTGGCGGCGCCCGCGTAGCGGTGGACTCCCGCAGACCACGGCCGCCGCGCCGGCAGGTCACACACGGCACGGGGCAACCGCTCCAGCAGATCGACCACAACTTCCGGCTCAAAACCGGTTGCGCCATCCTCCAGCAGCCGCTGCGCGAGTGGTGTTCCGGACGCCTGCCTGGTGACCAGCACATCCCTGCGCGGGGACTCCGCAGGTTGTGGAACGGGAATGCCGGCATCGAGCAGTAGCCGGTGCCTCTCGTACAGCGCCGCAGCGCGGCCCCGCGGCAGCACCTTCAGGAAGCGGGTCTCCCCCGCGCCCTCGGCCCGAAGCACTGCCCGCCTCATGGGGCGATAGCCGAACGTTGTCAGCGTGGCCGCAGGCACACCGAACAGTTCGGGACCAACAGAGCGGGCATCGCACGCCCAGTCCAGATCAGGAAGCAGCGGATCATTGGGATGGCTCCAGGCCAGGAGCGGCAGGCCTTCCGGACCGTGCAGGCGCACGGAACGGGCAAACGTTCCGGGTACCGGACGGGTGGTGACGCACAGGAACCCGTTCAGTATTTCGCCCGATACCTCGCATCGGATGGCGTAAATACCCGTGACTCCCGCGCCCGGCCGGTGATGGATGCCGCTCAGGGACCATTGGATGAGCGAACCGGTCAGGGCTGCTGCCGCCGCCTCGAGCGCCGGCCCAATGGCCCGTCCTTCCAGCAGCGCGAGCTCTTCCGCCTCCGTCAACGAAACACTCGGGCTTTCAGCCGCGGACTAGGCGCGGCGACGCTGCAGGATGTCGTCCAGGTTCATCTTGGGTGTAGCTGATGTCTCGGCCTGCGGAGCAGCAGTCGTGGGCGCGGAAGCAGTCGTGGGCGCGACGGCACCGTTCTTGATCGGCGTCTTTGCCACGGGCTTTGGCGCCTCGGGCAGGTCCAGCGGAGCCGGATCCTCGCGCTCAGCTTTCGGAGCCTCAATGTACATGGGCTTCGGTACCTGCACGGGCTGCCAGGGCGTTCCTGAGCCGGCGGGATTCTCTCCCGACTCTGCGGCAACAGCGAGTGCCGCTGCGCGCAGCTCGGCTGCAGTGAACTGGACCGGGGCAGCGACCGTGGCGGAGGCGCCGTCGTCGTGAGGTGTGCTTTCTTCCGCCGTGTTGGGGCTTCCCTGCTCCTCGGCATTGAACAGCGTGGTGGGCCGCTGCACTGTGTGCCGTTCCGGGGCTGGGACGGCTGCCGGCTCCCGCGGTGCAGCCGAGACCTGCTGGGGACTGCGGCTGCGCCCGCGCAGTGCAAGCGTGCGCAGCACTGCGACGCTGGCGATCGCCACCAGGAGCGCAACCACAGGAAGGACTGAAGGGGCCAGGCCGACGACGGCGAGCACCGAGGTGACAAGCGCTGTTGTGAGCGCAACCGCGCCGACCAGCGCGATTGTGAGCCTGCCCCAGTGAATCCGGAGGCCCGGTGCGCCGCCTGACACCTTCGAGGACCCTGAACCTGCGCGCCCGGCAGACGGGGATGCGGATGCGGGCCGTGAATTGTCAGCGGCGGACATTGTCATGACGCTCCTCTGGAAACCGGCGTCTCCGTGTGCGGTGCTTGGAAATGCGATGGGTGCGCGGCCGGTAACGGGCAGTGGCTGCCGGCGCCGCATCAGGAAGGGGGCCACCCAGATGAGCCAGAGCCCGACGATTGCCGCCAGTACGACTGAGCTGTTCAGAGAGAAGTCCACCTACAAAACGTTAGGAGCAGTTGCCCCTTCGGTCTCTCATTCGCGGCGGTGTGTCCGAGGGGGAAATCAAGAAGTTCGTCAGAGCCGCGGCGCTCTCTCCTGCCACCTGCGCAAAAGACCGCCTGGAACCTCGTCCGACGTCAACGCAAAGGAACGATGGTCGGCCCAGGAACCGGCGATATGCAGGTAGGACCGACGAATACCCTCATCCCTGAAACCCAGCTTCTGGACTACCCGGAGACTGGCAGCGTTTTCCGGCCGGATGTTGATTTCCATGCGGTGCAGACCGAGTTCCCAGAAGCAGTAGTCGGTTGCCAGCGCCACCGCAGTCGGCGCAATTCCCCGGCCCGCCCGCTCCCTGTCCACCCAATAACCGAGTGTCGCTGTGAGGGCGGAACCCCACACGATTCCTGACACGGTGAGCTGGCCTGCCATGGCAGGCCTGCCTCCACCTTCGGGCCGCTCTGCGATCACGAACGGCAGCGCACTGGCCGAGCGCACCTGCGAATTCAGCGCCCGCACCATCTCGTGGTAGGTCGGCAAGTATCCGCCCGGTGCCGGGTTGGACGCTTCCCATGGCGAAAGCCAGTCCAGGTTGCGCTGACGCAATTCCAGCCACTCGCGTTTGTCGCGGTGCCGGAGCGGACGTAGAACTAGGTTGCCGGCTTCAAGGGTGACCGGCCAGGTGAACCGACCCCACATGTCAGTTGTTAGCCGTCGAAGGAGCCAGTGAACTCCTGCAGCCACTTCCTCAGGTCAGGACCGAGGTCTTCCCGTTCGGAGGAGAGGGTGACTACTGCCTTGAGGTAGCTCAGCTTGTCCCCCGTGTCATACCGGCGGCCGCGGAAGACAACGCCATAAACGCCGGATCCCTCTCCCTCTGCGGCTGCAAGGGTCTGCAGAGCGTCGGTCAGCTGGATTTCGCCGCCACGGCCCGGTCCGGTTTCCTCCAGGACTCCGAAGACACGAGGATGCAGGACATAGCGTCCGATGACCGCAAGGTTGGATGGCGCCTCGTCAGCAGCGGGCTTCTCAACCAGCTTGTTGACGCGGACGTATTCCTCACCGTCGAGCCCGGAAATGTCAGCACAGCCGTAGGCGCTGATCTGATCGGGATCAACTTCGATCAGCGCGATCACGGACCCCCCGGTTCTGGCCTGGACATCGATCATGGTCTCAAGCAGTTCATCGCGCTCATCGATCAGGTCATCGCCGAGCAGCACGGCAAAGGGCTCGTCCCCAACATGAAGCTTGGCCCGCAGCACCGCATGCCCGAGACCCTTGGGATCCCCCTGACGGAGGTAGTGAATGTCTCCGAGCTCCGAGGCGCGACGCACGGAGGCGAGCTTCTCGAAATCACCCTTTGCCTCAAGGGTCTGCTCGATGAACGGCACCCGGTCGAAGTGGTCCTCGAGTGACCTCTTGTTGCGCCCGGTGATCATGAGGATGTCATTGATACCGGCGCCTACCGCTTCCTCGACCACATACTGAATGGCCGGCCGGTCCACAACCGGCAGCATTTCCTTGGGCATCGCCTTGGTGGCCGGCAGGAACCTGGTACCCAGCCCAGCTGCAGGAATGACGGCCTTGTTCACTCTTGGTCGCTCAGTCATGCCACAACACTACAGAATTGGGCGCTCCTTCGATGCACATGCAACGTCGGACGCCCGCTGTACAGTGCCAGCATGGACTCACCCGCTTCTTTGCCGAAGTCTTCGCCGAACCCGACGCCGGCCTCCCGGATGAAGGAGGAGCTTCGCCGCTCCCTGCGTGAGCGGCGCCGCCACGTGGCGGCACAGGAGCAACAAACAGCAGCAGCCGAGCTGGCCAGGCACGTGCTCACCTGGCTGAACTCCGGCACTGTGCGGGGCACCGGGTGCATTGCGGCCTACCTGTCAGCTCCTCCGGAGCCCGGCACCGAGGTGCTGTTGCCTGCCCTGATTGAGGCGGGCTACGACGTCGTCGTTCCGGTGTGTGAACCGCGGTACCAGTTGAGCTGGGTGTCCTGGCAACCCGGAGTTGAGCTCGCCAAGAGCCCCCGCGCGCCGCTGTGGGAGCCGGTCGGTGAGCGCCGAAGTTTCACGGCTCTGCTACCGCTCCGCCTGGTGCTTGTGCCCGGGCTGGGCATGGATCAGCTGGGAAACAGGATCGGCCAGGGGGGCGGGTACTACGACCGGTTCCTGGCTCAATTGGTCCTCGAACAGCCGGATGCCGCCAGGCTCGGCTATCTGTACAACGAGGAAGTACTACCTGCCGGGAGGGTCGAAGCAACTCCGCTCGATATGCCGCTGCACGGCGCTTTCACGCCCTCGGGTCTCTTCCAGGTATCCGGGCAGCATTCCTCACCCACCGGCTGACAGTGTAGAATTGGCACTCGGACGGGTCGAGTGCCAACGTTTCTGGGTCACCAGGGCAACCGGACCGTCACTGAACAACTTTCTCCAGGAGGATTGTCCATGCCTACATACGCTTACGCTTGCAGGGACTGCGGCCATGCCTTCGACGTCCAGCAGTCTTTCTCGGATGACTCCCTGACCGTCTGCCCCGAGTGCGAGGGCAGGCTGCGCAAGAAGTTCAACAGCGTGGGTGTTGTCTTCAAGGGTTCCGGGTTCTACCGAACGGACTCCCGTGCCACGTCCTCCTCAGTCGAGGCGGGCAGCAGCCCGGCGGCCAAGCCGGCTGGAGGCTCGTCGGGGTCAGAGGGCAAGGCCCCTTCTTCTTCCCCAGCGTCGTCGTCAGCAACGTCGTCGTCTGCAAGGTCAAAGGGAACCGCGACAACCAGCTCGGCGGCTTCGGCCTAGCCCGGATCTTTTCGCGAGTGCTTTCCGCGTCGGGAGTCCCGGTTGTCCTGCACAGCCGGCACTCCCGGGGCGGTTTTTCCACATAGGGGCTCATTCCGGACCACTGGCACGGCTGCCTGCCTAGCGTTGGTCCATGAGAAAATCCGCCAGCGCTCCCAACCGGACCCGGAACCGGGTCCGCGCGTTCATCTTTCGAAAACGGCGCCTGCTGGCTGCCGGCATCCTCTGCGCTGCCGCCGGCGTCGCTGTTGAAGTGTTCCTGCCACCGGATCCGGCCACCGTGCAGGTAGTTGCTGCGTCAGCGGACCTTCCCGTGGGTACGGTACTTACTGCGGACCAGCTATCCGTTGTTCATCTTCCCGAGGCGGCCGTCCCGGAACACTCATTCGGTTCACCGGACCTGGTCGCCGGACAGCAGCTGGCAACGCCTGTCTATGCCGGGGATATCCTCGCCCAGAACTTCCTGGTTGGAGCGGGCCTCCTCGTCGGAAGCCCTGAGGGCACGGTGGCTGTCCCCCTTCGACCGGCTGACGCATCAACCGTGCAGCTAGTGGCGGCCGGGCAACGGGTGGACGTGGTGCTGAGCACGGGCAACGGCTTTGAAGTGTCAGCGAAGAACACCGTCCTGGCGCGCGGGCTACCAGTGCTCTGGACGTCCGAAGAATCAGGAACGGGGCCGTTCTCGGCCCCGTCAGGGACCGAAGACGGGCTGGTGGTCGTCGCTGCAAACCCTGATGAAGCCGCGGCGTTGGCCGGAGCCTCCAGCACGGGTCAGGTTCACCTGGTGCTTACCGCGGCGAACAGCAGCGGGTAAGTGAATCCCAGTGTGGCGCACTGGTCCTGAGTCATGGTGGCTGCCGGCCCGAGCACCGCAGTGAGGATGCTAGCTCCAGTGCGGCGGCTTCTGCTCCTTCAGCCACTCGTCATGGTTGCCGTCGTCGTCATTCCAGGACCGCGGGTCATCCTCACCGGCACGCTGCGGAATGACATCTCCGTGCGGTGCGGTACTCGTTGTTGCCTCGGAGCTGGGCTGGGCTGCAGGGGATGCGGCGCCGGCAGTATGCCCGCTCCCGGAATCGCCGGGCGTGTCTCCGGCGGCGGGTCCGGCCTTGCCACCGGCTGCATCGCCATTGTCTTCGGGCTGGGTGCTGTCGGTTCCGGTTTCCATTGTCTCCCCGTTTCCTGCAGGCGGCTCCTGTGCTGACCGGCGCGAACGCTGACGGTCAGCCTGCTCCAAACCAAGATATCCGGAGATACGGTCGGCGCAGCCTTCCGGGTCAGTGAACACCTCGATCGTCCACAACGGCAGGTAGCGCCAGCCCATCCGTTCGAGCAACTGTGGCCGGAGCCGGCTCCTCTCCCTCACGGTCATCCCACGGTAGCGGTCCGATCCGTCCGACTCGATCGCCACGGGTGAAACAAAAGGCAGAGCTTGATCGGCCGTCGCAACATCCGGAGCGGGTGCTGCGACAATGTCCAGCACCTCGGCGTGATTGCTTCGGACCACGGCGCCGCGCTGCCGGAGTCGTTCCACCAGGTCCGCAACCAGCGGGTCTTCGTTGGCGGCTTCCGTCGGGACCTCGGAGCTCTGCACCGCTTCCTCGCCGAGTTCCCGACGCAGAAGCTCGTAGAAGTCAAGCGCGCCATGTCCCAGGCGTTCAGGATCCAGGTCCTCCGGCCGGAAGCACGTGAGGACGTGCAGCCGGTAGCGGGCGCGGGTCATCGCGGAGACAAACCTGCCACGCCCGCCCGGCGCTGAGAGAGGCCCGAAATTGTGCAGCGCGCGCCCGTGCGGCGTCCGGCCGAAGCCCAGCGAGAAAATAACAGCATCCCGGGTGAGGCCTGCTGCCCGATCAATGGGCACAACGCGGAAAGACTCATTGCCCGGCAGGAAGAAGTCAGTTGCCCACGGAGCGTCAGCCATGGTAAGCCGAACAGCCTCGCCGACCCTCTGGGCGTGCCGAGCGCTTGCAGTCACAACCGCCAGGGAATAACTCGGCCGCTTTCGGATGTGTTCGAAGACCAGATCCACTACGCGGTTCACTTCGGCGGCGACGCTCTCCACGCCGTCGTGATCCGAGCTCGGCATGCCGGTTCCGTCCGCAAGGTACTCGACGGTGAACGCGCGCTCCATTGCGGAAACTTCTGAGGCCGAGGGCAGCCGGGTCAGCTCATCTCCGTAGAAGCGTTCACTGAGGAAGGCGGCCAGATCCTTGTCCACGCCCCGGTAGATCTCCCGAAGCTTCAGCGAAGGGAGGACTGCCGCCAGCGCCTGGTAAGCGCTCGGGAGGTGCTCAGGTGTGTTCCGGCGCTCGTCCTCGACCGAAACCGTGAAGCTGCGCGGGCCGCCTAGGCGATCGTCACCGAAGGCGATGACCTGCCGTGTCCGCGCCAAAGCGGGAACCACGGACTGGAGGGAGATCGATTCGGCGTCGAGCACAATGACGGCGTCGAACGTTTTGCCCTGGGGAAGGACCAGCGGCAGGACCAGCGGGCTGGCTGCCCAGACCGGCATGAGTGCGGTGACTAGTTCATCGGCCTGCGCGCTGAGGGCGTCCAGTCCGGGCTCACCCTCGCGCAGCAGGCCGCGGAGCTGATCGGCTTCGGCGGGCATGGTCTCGAGCGCGGCCCGCCACCGTTGAGCGAGTGCCCAGCGGATGCGGCTCGCGCCGGAAGCGACATGCGCATTGTCAGCGAGGCGGTACTCCGCCTCAAGCGTGCGGAGGCTGGCGCCGTCGGACATTGCAAGATAATCATCACCGCTGATCATCGCCTCAAGCGCGGACTGCCACCAGGCCAGCTCAAGCTCTGCCCCCACCTGGCGGGCACCCACTTCACGCGCAGAGAGGTCATCGAGCAGCTCACCCAGGCCGTTGTCCCGCATCTCATCGAGCAGCAGCGTGCGCTCGGGAAGCGTAGCCAGACTCTGCCGGTCGCGGGCCAACTCTGAAAGGCGGGTTGCCAGCTCATCCAGCGGCATCCCGGAAAGCTGCGGCTCGCCCGGCGTGCCGGCCAGCGTCGCCGTGAGCTCGGTAAGTTTGGAATCGATGGCGCGGTAGAAGCTGTTGATCTCCGCCAGCCCCGTCGGCACTGACGGGTGCCGCTCCGTGGTGGCGTACTTCGTCCACAGTGTGCGCTGTTCCTGTACCTCTACGAGGGACTGGTGGAGGTCTGCAATATGAACGCCCGGGCGAACGTATTCCTTGGCGACCCTGCGCAAACGGGACCGCGTCATCGAACTCATCTCGATGGTGCGTTCCCGCCGCCAGGACGAGGACGCCGTTGCCGAGATGAGGTCCGTGACCGGTCGATCGAAGATGTCCGGTGTGAACTTGTCCAGGCTGGCGCGCACGGCGACCAGCAGGTCCAGTTGCCCGCCCCACTCCTCGAAGGTGGTTCCCAGCTCGATGTGCGAGTGCGCCGCAACCGCCCCGACCTTCTCGCGCAAGAGCGGGATGTCCCGGGCCAGGTCCACCGCCAGGCTGTGGGCGTGCTCGGTTTCCTTGCGGTTGCGCAGCTTCGCTCCGTACCACGGGCTGTGGGTCGCTTCCTTGCTGAAGCCGCCCAACTCGGCGGCACGGCGGAGCCGCGTGGTCAGTTCCGTGCGGTTCGGAATGCTGTCCATGACGCTGCGCTTCAACCGTACCGTGGTGGCCGGTGCAGGGTTCAGTGACGTCAGTTCGGCGAGGGACTGCATGGCCTGGTAAGGCGAACACCCCCAGCGCGAGCGTACGTTGTGCAGGGAGCGGACATGGTCAAGCAGTTTGTGCCGGTGGGACACGAGGGTTTCATGCAGGGACGTGAGCTTCGGCTGCACGGCCTTCTCATTGCGCACAATGGCCCGAACCAGCTGATCCTTCAACTGTGTGGAGCTGCTGTTGGCATTGAGTTGCAGCACGAGCGAGCCAAGATTCAGCGCGTCGAGTTGCTGCACGAACTGGTTGAGGGTTCCTCGCCGCTCGGCGACCACGAGCACGCTCTTGCCCTGCTCTGCCAGTGCAGCAGCTGCGTTCAGGGCAGTCTGCGTCTGGCCTGTTCCCGGAGGTGCGGACACAACAACCGACCCGCCTGCCGTTACCGCGTCAAGGACCCGCTGCTGCCCGGAGTCCGCGTCAAGGATCAGGAATTCGGTGGACGGATGCCTGTCATCAAGCGGCATGTCCCGCGACGGCGCTTCCGCATCTGTTGGAGCGTCGATGCCTTCCCGGGCAGCGTCCATCAGCGCAGACAGCAGGGGATGCTCCGGGCTGACAGCTGAGTCCGCTCCGACATCGGCTAGATCAGCGAACGTTGACACGAGGATGTGATGCTCGATGGTCATTCCGCGCACGTTGTCGGTCAGTGCACGGAGGCGGTCCAGCACGGGATGCGGGTCGAAGCGGGCGGTGCTGTAGGCAAGCTGAGCAACGGCTTCTGCGTTGAAATCGATCCCGTGGTCCGTCTGCAGCGTACGCACCAGCGCAGGGTTGAGCCGCGCCTGCTCCGTCAGCTGAAGTTCGTAGTCATCCTGCGATCCGTGCACAGTCAGTGCAACGGAGGTCAGCAGGACCGGTGCCGTCAGCGAGTCCGTGCGGCCGCCGTCGTCCATGGTCCGCCACGAAGCGGTGCCCGCAGCAAGATACCCGACGTCGATTCCGCGCTCGGTTGCGAGTTCGTAGACCTTGGCACGCAACAGGCGTGCAGCCTTCATGGCGGCGGCGTACTGATCGGGGTCGCGCAGCAGGGTGGACAGGCGTGTCCGGCGGCCTGCCAGAAGCTGCGCAAGGCCGGACGGATGCGCATGCGTGAGGTCTATGCTGTTGGAGCGCGACGGCGTGAAATGCAGCAGCGTATCTGTTCCCGCGTGCGGCCCCAGCCTGCGAAGCCACGGAATCAGGAAATCCTCGGCGGAGTCCCCGGCATCCTGCACTGGCACGGTTGTCCTCTTCCCTGCGGCCTCACGGCCTGATCTTGACCAGATAGGCATGTCTTACAAGCTAGCCGACGCTGCCCCACCGAGGCTGCAAGCAACGCGGGCCGGCGTCGGATTTCACGCTGTTATCAGCTAAGCGCCCTCCACCGCCGGCAACAGCTGCCGGCCGGAAGTCACTCCCACTCGATGGTTCCCGGCGGCTTGCTGGTGACATCGAGCACCACGCGGTTGACGCCGTCGACCTCGTTGGTGATGCGGTTGGAGATCCGGGCAAGTAGCTCATACGGCAGCCGGGACCAGTCAGCGGTCATCGCGTCCTCGCTGGAGACCGGACGCAGCACGATGGGGTGCCCATAGGTACGCCCGTCGCCCTGAACGCCGACGCTGCGTACATCTGCCAGCAGGACCACGGGCATCTGCCAGACCTCGTTGTCGAGGCCTGCCGCCGTGAGTTCGGCTCGGGCAATGGCGTCTGCCTTGCGGAGCAGCTCGAGGCGTTCAGCGTTGATGGAGCCGACGATGCGGATTCCGAGGCCGGGACCGGGGAACGGCTGGCGCCCTACGATCTCCGCCGGAAGTCCGAGCTTGGCACCGACAGCGCGGACCTCGTCCTTGAACAGGGTGCGCAGCGGCTCGACAAGCTCAAACTGCAGGTCTTCCGGGAGTCCGCCCACGTTGTGGTGGCTCTTGATGTTGGCTGTACCCTCGCCGCCGCCCGATTCCACGACGTCCGGATACAGCGTGCCCTGCACGAGGAAGCGGATCTTCTCGCCGTGGGCTTCGGCGTCGGCGATGATGGCCCGCTCTGCTTCCTCGAAGGCACGGATGAACTCGCGCCCGATGATCTTGCGCTTGGTCTCCGGGTCCTCGACGCCCTCGAGTGCTTCAAGGAACCGCTTCTGCTCATTCGCAACGTAGAGGTTCACGCCGGTAGCGGCCACGAAATCCCGTTCCACCTGTTCGGCTTCACCCTCGCGGAGCAGCCCGTGGTCAACGAAGACACAGGTGAGCTGATCGCCCACCGCACGCTGCACGAGAGCCGCAGCCACTGCCGAATCAACACCGCCGGAAAGCCCGCAGATCACGCGTGCGTCTCCCACCTGCTGGCGGATGCGCTCAACCTGTTCCTCGACAATATTGCCGGTGGTCCAGTTGGGGTTCAGACGGGCGCCCTTGAACAGGAAATTCTCCAGCACCTGCTGACCGTGTGCCGAATGCTTGACCTCGGGATGCCATTGCACGCCGTAGAGCTGCTTGCCCTCGTGGGCAATCGCAGCAACCGGAGCACCGGCTGTGCTGGCCAGGACGTCGAAGCCCTCGGGTGCAGCCTGAACGGAGTCGCCGTGGCTCATCCAGGCATTCTGATGGTCAGGGGTTCCCTCGAGGATGGACCGGGCGCCTTCGGAAACGGCGACGTCGGTGGATCCGTATTCACGCAGGCCCGTCTTCGCGACCGTGCCGCCAAGCGCTGATGCCATGGCCTGGAAGCCGTAGCAGATGCCAAGGACCGGGACACCGGCGTCGAACAGGTCAGGATCTATGCGAGGCGCGCCTTCGGCATACACGCTGGACGGTCCGCCGGACAGAATGATTGCTGCGGGGTTGCGTGCGAGCAGCTCCTGGGTGCTGATCGTGTGAGGAACGATCTCCGAGTAGACGTCCGCTTCCCGAACGCGGCGGGCAATCAGCTGGGCGTACTGGGCGCCGTAATCGACAACAAGTACCGGCTGGTGTTCTGGAGCAGGAGCGGGCGTAGTCACGCGTCAACACTAGTGGTAGTGCGGGTGAGGCTGCACATCATGGAATCAGTACCTTGCCTTGGCTTGGGGGTGGGCCGCGAGTTCTTCCTCCACCCGGCGGTGGACGCGTTTCTCGACGATGAAGGAGAGCAGCGGGATGACGCCGCCCAGTGCAATGATCACGAACTGGGAGAACGGCCAGCGCATGAACTGCCAGAGCCGGAAGTCGGCGATCAGGTACACCACGTAGAGCCAGCCGTGGACGATGAGCACGGCTGTTGAGAGGTTGAACCCGCCGGCGCCGTCCACCTGGGCTTCTTCAACCAGGCCGAGCGCCCCAGCGGATCCGCCGGCGATGATCTCCGCACCGAAGCCGTACTTTGCAACCATCTCCACCACGACGAGCAGCAGCATGATGCCGGTCGCGTACGCCAGCACCTTGTAGAAGCTGAGCGCGGATCGGATCTGGGCGTGGGTTCCACCGAAGCGGCGTTTGCCGGCCGGGCTCTTGGCGGGTGCGGAATCGGTCACGTTCTTACCTCGTCGGTAGTGGGTTGTAGCTGTTGCGGAGAGTGTTGATCCGACGCGATGTCCTGATCCTCTTCCTCTTCCAGCGTGCGGCGGTGATCGTCAGCCACGAGCCGCCACCAGAGGAAGAAGGCAAATCCGGCGAAGACGAACCATTCCACGGCATAAAAAATGTTGAGCCAGTTGAGCGGTGTCTCTTGCGGCTGCGGACCAATGGTCACTGCCTCAAGGGGCGCCTCGGGCTGGACGGTGCTGCCGTCCATGACGGTCTCAAAGGAAACAACGAAACCGGAATACATCAGGGGTACATCCCACACGTTGATGAGCTGCGCAACGGACAGGGTGGGAACCTGACCGGGAACGGGCACCTGAACCGCCGGGGCTTCGGTAGGCAGCAACCTCCCCTGCACGACGGCCACACCCTCACGTTCGGGCACCTCTGACGCGGCTTGTGCCTCAGGTACCCAACCGTGCACGACCGGTAGAACAGCGGACGGCAGCCCGGAGTCCGCTACCTCGAACGCGGAAACCACCCACAGTCCGTCGCGGTCCCCCTGCAGGCGTGTCTGCACCAGAACGCGGGTGTCCGGCAGGAAGCGGCCTTCCATCCGGACCATCTGGTCTGCCACGCCGGCGGTCATCGGGATGCCCGGCTGAAAGACCTTGGTGAGGGGCTGAACCTGCTCGGTGGTACTCGGAGGAGGCGGCGCGGAATCCTGCGAGCGCGAGAACTGCCATTGGCTCAAAAGGACGAAAAGCGCGGCAATAGCCAGAGCGAGGATCAGAGAAAGGATCCATCGCGGCTTGAGCGCGGTTTTCAACACCCCTTAACGGTACTTCGTGCCCTCTGAAGGGAACGAATTGCGGCCCTGCTCAGGAGACCGAGATCACTCTCGCGCGAGTGATTGGGAATCATCTATCACTTTGAGTGATTTGAGACTAGGATTGATTCTCGTGCGCTCGTACCCCTACCCCGATCCAGGCCAATCTGACCTTAGGTCGCCGTCCCGCTATCTGTTGTGGCTGGCATCCAAACAGAAGGGCACCCTTGCTGCCGCCGTCGTACTCGAAACGCTCCTCATGGTCGCGCAGGCCGTTGTTCCCTTCGCGCTGGGCCGCGCCATCGACGAGGGGATGATCGGCCGCAGCTGGGACGCACTGCTGTGGTGGGTCCTCATCCTGGTTGCGCTTACCGTAGGGCAGGCGTTCGCCGGTATGCTGGCGCACCGCGCGGCGATCAGCAACTGGATGCAGGCGGCCTTCAAGTCGATCCGCCTCGTGGGCTACAAGATCACCCGCACGGGCGACGCTTTGCCGCAGAAGCTTTCGACCGGTGAGGTCGTGTCCACGGCAGCCTCTGACGCTACCCGCCTAGGTGAGATTTTCTACGTCGCCGCCCGGCTGGCGGGTGCACTGGTTTCCTGGTTGGTGGTGTGCGCGCTTATCGCTCTGAGCTCGGTCATGCTCGCAGTTGTTGTACTGATCGGTGTTCCGGCGTGCTGCGCGCTGCTTCTGTTTGTTGTCCGTCCGTTGCAGGCACGCCAGCGCGAACAGCGTGACGCTTCAGGGAAGATGACCGCCGTCGGCGCCGATACTGTCGCCGGCCTTCGTGTGCTGCGCGGGATCGGCGGGGAACACATTTTCGTCAGCCGGTACCGTGAGCGGTCGGCGGAAACGCGCGACGCCGGTATCAAGGTTGCGCGCTCGCTGGCCACGCTGGAGGCCTCCCAGGTCTTCATCGCCGGTGCCTTCAGCGTGGTCTTCACCTGGGTGGGTGCCACGCTGGTGTTAAACGGTGAGATTGAGCCCGGCCAACTGGTGGCGTTGTTTGGCTACTCCGTGTTCCTGATGACTCCGATCCGCAGCGCGGCGGATGGGGTGTCCCACTCGATCCGGGCCCTCGTGGGAGCGCGAAAGATCATCAACGTGCTGTCCGTTGACGCGAACATCACCGACAACGCAACTGCCGCGGCACCGGACGGTCCCGCTCCGCTCGTGGACACCTCTAGTGGTGTGGCTCTCAAGCCCGGCGGACTGACCGCTCTGGTCTCAGCTGACCCCGCGATGTCTGCCGACCTTGCCACCCGGTTGGGCAGGTTCGATGACGCGGTGTTGCGGGAAGCGGTAGTCCGGTGGGGTGGGGCCGCCCTGCACGAGGTCCCCCTCGATGACGTCCGGCGCCGCATTGTGGTGAGCGAGGCCAACCCGCAGTTGTTCACCGGCACCCTGCGCAGTCAGCTGGATCCGCACGGGCGGCACAGTGACGTGGAGATCCTTGCCGCACTGGAGGCCGCCAGTGCACTGGACATCCTCGACGGCCTGGAGGCCGGCCTGGACTCCGAGGTCACCGAACGGGGACGCGGATTCTCCGGCGGCCAGCGCCAGCGCCTGGTCCTTGCGCGGGCGCTGCTGACGGATGCCGAGACCCTCGTGCTCATCGAGCCGACCAGCGCGGTCGATGCACACACCGAATCCCGGATCGCCGAGCGGCTGGGACGGGCGCGGGGCACCGAAGGCGGTACCACCGTCGTCGTCACTGCCAGCCCGCTGATGCTCGGCGCCATGGACCATGTTGTCTTCCTCGAAGATGGCCGACTGAGTGCGCAAGGAAAGCACCAGGAACTGATGTCCGCCGTCCCTGCCTATCGAAATGTGGTGATCCGCAGTGAGTGATACCCAGGTGTCAGAGCCGGTGACCGATCCGGCCGTAGCTGCATCGGCGAAGCTGCCGGTCGCTGACGCACAAGCAGTGAAGGCGGAATCGCTGCGCCTGATCCGCCATCACCGCGGCGGGCTGATCAGGGTTGTACTGCTCTACGTCGGCTCAGCCGCTGCAGGCCTGGTAGGGCCGTTCATTCTCGGCCAGGTTGTCGACGCCGTGGTAGCGGGCACCACCAGTGGGTTCATCGCGGCCATGTCACTGCTGATGCTCGGATTCCTGGTGGTTCAGGCCGTCCTGCGCAAGCTCGCCGTCCGGGCCGGCATGATCTTCGGTGAAACGGTGTTCGCTGAGCTACGCGAGGATTTCATGGCGCAGGTCACCTCGCTGCCGCTGTCCACGGTGGAAAAGGCCGGCACTGGCGATCTCGTTTCCCGTACCACCAACGATGTTGACTCCGTCTCCCACACCGTCCGCTTCGGCGTTCCGCAGGTGGTGGTCTCGGTGGTTACCATCATCATCACGCTGGCCGCAGCGATCCTCACCTCTCCCCTGCTTTCGATTGCCCTTTTGGTGGGTGTTCCCCTGCTGTATCCGGCCACCCGCTGGTACCTCAAGCGCAGCTCCGCCGGCTACAAGGCCGAGCGGGAGAGCTACGCGGTGGTGAACGGATCCATCACGGAGACCATCGAGGGTGCCCGCACCGTAGATGCGCTCGGTCTCGGAGGACTGCGACGCAACCGGATCGATGAGGCTCTGACCGGCAGTTTCGCTGCCGAGCGCTACACGCTATGGCTGCGATCGGTGCTGTTTCCGGCTGCGGACACCGCGTTCTGGCTTCCGGTGGCCGGTGTGCTGCTGTGGGGCGGCTGGCTTGCCTCGATGGACCTGGTCACTCCCGGCGCGGTCGCAACAGTGGCACTGTTCGCCGTCCGTCTGATCGACCCGGTGGACCTGCTCATCATGTGGACCGACGAAATCCAGGTGGGTGCGGCCTCGCTGGCCCGGATCATCGGGATCAAGAACGTCCCGGCGGACCGGACGGCAACCGACGTTCAGCCCTCGTCCGATGACATCACTGTCTCCGGTGCCCGCTACGCTTACCGGCCGGGCCATGACGTGCTGCACGGCGTGGACCTTCAGTTGCGGCGCGGCGAGCGCCTTGCGATGGTGGGCCCTTCGGGAGCCGGGAAGTCGACACTTGGACGGCTTATTGCAGGCATTCATCCGCCCACCGGCGGTTCAGTGACGGTGGGCGGAGTGCCGCTGGTGGATCGGCCGCTCGACGCGCTGCGGCAGGAGGTAGCCCTGGTGACGCAGGAGCATCACGTCTTCGTGGGGTCCCTCGCCGACAACATCCGGCTTGGCAAGGCGGACGCGACATCCACCGAAATCGAAAAGGCACTGGACGACGTCGGTGCGCTGGGTTGGGCGCGCGCCCTGCCTGAGGGCCTGGATACGGAGGTTGGCTCAGGTGCGTACGAGGTAACCCCCGCCCAGGCGCAGGAGGTTGCCCTGGCCCGGCTTGTCCTGGCCGATCCGCACACGCTGGTGCTCGATGAGGCGACCTCGCTGATCGATCCGCAGGCAGCACGTGACCTGGAGCGCTCACTCAGTGCGGTTCTGGAGGGCCGCACGGTTGTGGCCATTGCGCACCGCCTGCATACCGCGCACGACGCCGACCGCGTGGCTGTGGTGGAGAACGGCAACATCACAGAACTCGGCTCCCACGACGAACTGCTTGCACTCGGCGGCTCATATGCGTCGCTCTGGCGGTCCTGGCGGACGGAATAAACCCGGAAATTTAGTGCAGCTCCGGTGGGTTCAGACGGCGTCGAACCCACCGGAGCTGCGCAAAATTTCCCAGGTGTTAGTGGTCGAAGAACACCAACGATGAGTTGATGAGTTCGCTGATGACCTCCGCGTCGTGTGCCCGGCGCAGCGACTCGCGGAAGTTCTCCTTGAACAGGGAACGGGCCAGGGTTGCGAGGACCTCGAGGTGCTCGGAGAAGGACGCTGCGGGGGTCGCGATCAACAGCACCAGCGTTGCGGGACCATCCTGGGCACCGAAGTCGAGGCTGTGCCCGTACCGCGTGACTCCGACGGCGATGGAGGTTTGCTCGACGAACTCGCTCCTGGCGTGGGGCACTCCCACTCCCCCGGGCAGGCCGGTTGCCATCTGGTGCTCCCGGGAGTTGACCTGCGCGAGGAAGCCCTCAAGGTCCGTGACGCGCCCCGCCTGGTGCAGGCGCGCCGCCAACTGGCCAGCGGCGTCGGCCTTGTCTTCAGCGACCATGTCGAGGATTACCAACTGTGGTGTGGTCAATTCGGCGTCATGCAGGTCGAGGGGTGTCACAACCGGCCTCTCACGGGTAACTCGGGAACGTGTGCGGAGGACGGGTGCGCCGGGCGCCTCTGCCTGACCGGTGCACCGATCCGGACCCTAGCTTAGCGGCACGATGTCATCGACTCCCATGCGTGCGCTGTCAGCCGACACGTCATCGGGCTGCTGTTGGCTGAGTCTTTCAGCTTCCACCCGGGCGAGGTAGTGCTTAACCTCACGGTCCACCTGCGCATCACTCCAGTTCAGGTGCGGAGCCATCAGGCTTGCGACAACAGGAGCTGCCGAGACGCCGCGGTCCCAGGACTCGATCGAGATGCGCGTGCGGCGGGTCAGTACGTCATCGACGTGGCGGGCGTCCTCATGCGTGGTGGCAAAGACAACTTCTGCTCGCAGGTAGTCGTCGGCACCCGGGAGCGGCTCTGCCAGCGAGGCGTCCTCCCGGATGAGGCCGAGCACCAGCTCTGCGTCGGTGCCGTACCGCTGCAGCAGGTGCTCGACGCGCGCGACGTGGACCCCTGCTTCCTCCGCCATGCGGGCGCGCTTGTTCCAGGCTGCCCGGTAGCCCTCGGCACCGAGCAGGGGGACGGTCTCGGTGCAGCTGGCCGGTACCCGTTCATCGAGCGCACGCGAGGCTTCATCCACGGCATCCTTGGCCATCACCCGGTAGGTGGTCCACTTGCCGCCTGCAACAACGACCAGCCCCGGAACAGGGTGGGCAACCACATGTTCGCGGGAAAGCTTGGCCGTGGAGTCATTCTCCCCGGCCAGCAGCGGACGCAGGCCGGCGTAGACGCCCTCCACGTCCTCACGGGTCAGCGGCCGCTTCACGACCTTATTCACGTGCTCGAGGATGTAGTCGATATCCGACGACGACGCTGCCGGATGCGCCTTGTCCAGATCCCAGTCGGTGTCCGTGGTGCCGATGATCCAGTGCCTGCCCCAGGGGATGACGAAGAGGACGGACTTCTCCGTGCGCAGAATGAGCCCGACGGTGGACTGGAAGCGATCCCGCGGAACCACCAGGTGGATGCCCTTCGAGGCCCGGACCTTCAACTGACCGCGGTCCGTGACCATGGCCTGGGTTTCATCCGTCCAGACGCCGGTGGCGTTGACGACTTGCTTGGCGCGGATGGTGAATTCCTCGCCGGTCTCCTGGTCTTTCACCCGTGCCCCGACAACGCGTTCCCCTTCCCGGAGGAAGTCTTCGACGGAGACCCGGTTTGCTGCCTTGGCCCCGTAGGACGCCGCGGTGCGCATCATGTTGACGACATAGCGTGCGTCATCCACCTGGGCGTCGTAGTAGCGGATTGACCCCACCATGGCGTCATCCTTGAGGCTCGGAGCTGCCCGGAGGGTGCCCCTGCGCGTGAGGTGCTTGTGCATGGGGACGCCGCGCGAGTTGCCGGAAGTCATTCCCATCGTGTCATACAGCAGGATGCCCGCCCCGACGTACGGCCGCTCGATGAACCGCTTGGTCAGCGGATACAGGAACGGCACCGGCCGGACGAGGTGCGGTGCGATTCGCTGGATCAGCAAGCCGCGTTCCTTCAGTGCCTCCTGAACCAGGGCGAAATCCAGCATCTCGAGGTAGCGCAGGCCACCGTGAATGAGCTTCGATGAACGCGAGGATGTGCCCGCTGCCCAGTCCCGCGCCTCAACGATTCCGACGTCGAGGCCCCTAGTCACCGCATCCAGGGCAGAACCGACGCCGACGACGCCGCCGCCCACGATCAGGATGTCCAGCTCCTTGCCGGGTTGGTTGGTGGACTTGAGAGCGGCAAGTGCATCTTCACGCTGCTGGGGGCTGAGGGCGCCTTTGGTCATGGCCGTGATCCACCTTCATCGTTGCGGACTGGTCCCTCAACCTTAGGCAATCAGCCGTTGGAAAGGTAGGGCGAGAGGACTACCTCGACCCGCTGGAACTCCTTCAGGTCCGAATACCCCGTGGTTGCCATGGCGCGGCGAAGCGCACCGATCATGTTCGAGGTGCCGTTGGTGTGATGAGAGGGCCCCCAGAGCACTTCCTCAAGCGGCCCGACGGTACCGACGTTGACGCGGTCTCCGCGCGGAAGTTCGCTGTGGTGGGCTTCCTGCCCCCAGTGCCAGCCCTTGCCCGGTGCTTCCTCTGCGCGGGCCAGTGCTGAGCCGAGCATGACGGCGTCCGCACCGACCGCGATGGCCTTCACAATGTCACCGCTGGTGCCCATCCCGCCGTCGGCGATGACGTGGACGTACCGGCCGCCGGACTCATCCAGGTAATCGCGGCGGGCAGCAGCCACATCCGAGATGGCCGACGCCATCGGTGAGTGAATGCCCAGGGCGCGCCGCGTCGTCGTCGTTGCTCCACCGCCGAAGCCCACCAGCACGCCGGCCGCGCCGGTGCGCATGAGGTGCAGCGCGGGTGTGTAGCCGGCAGCGCCGCCGACGATGACAGGTACATCCAGCTCATAGATGAACTGCTTGAGGTTGAGCGGTTCCTCGTTCTTGGAGACGTGCTCGGCGGAGACCGTAGTGCCGCGGATAACGAAAATATCGACGCCCGCGGCCAAGACCGTCTTGTAGAACTCCTGGGTGCGCTGTGGTGTGAGTGACCCGGCAACGGTCACGCCGGCGTCGCGCATTTCGGCCAGCCGGCTGGTAATAAGTTCAGCCTGAATGGGTACCTCGTACAGCTCCTGCATGCGGCGGGTGGCTGCGGGGCTGAAGTTTTCGGCGGACAGTCCGGCAATTTCCTCAAGGACCGGCGTAGGGTCCTCGTAGCGCGTCCAGAGGCCTTCGAGATTGAGAACACCCAGCCCGCCCAATTTGCCTATCGCAATGGCGGTCGCGGGCGACATGGTCGAATCCATGGGCGCAGCGATGACCGGCATCTCGAACTGGTAGGCGTCGATCTGCCACTGAACCGAGACGTCCCGTGGGTCCCGGGTACGGCGGGACGGGACCACCGCAAGGTCATCGAGGGAATATGCCCTGCGTCCGCGTTTGCCTCGGCCGATCTCAATCTCGTAAGTCACCGGTCTAGGTTATCCCAGCGGGGAGAGGTGCCCATCGCTCGCCCGGGTTCCGTTCCGTACAGTCAGAACCATGTCTGGGGAAACAATCGGGGCCAACCCCCAACAGTTGCGCGATCTCGCCCGCTCCATGGGGAGTTCAAGCGCCGCGATAACGACGGCGGACCAAACCATCACTGCGCTGCTGAACGGAATCCCCTGGAACGGTCCGGACGCGGCCCAGTTCCGTACCCGCTGGCACACCTCCGTACGCGTGCAGCTCAATCAGACGGCGGCCATGCTGGAGACGCAGTCGCACGCGCTGGTTGATCAGGCTGTGCAGCAGGAGCAGACAAGCAACGACGACGACAGCGGCGGCGGCGGCGGCGGCGGCGGCTTCGACGGTGTCCCTGCGAGCGCGGCGGACGGAAGTACCCCTGCCTCCGCAGGCGATGACCTCCTCGACCTCTTCGGCAACGGGCTCGGGGATCTTGGTGCCTGGCCGCCGTTCCAGATAGCGAACTGGGTCACTTCTGCCGGCGGACTTGGAGCCGAGCGCCTCCTGAATGCGATGGCGCGGGCGGACCTGCTCACTCCCGGCTTCGGCACGGCGCCGGAAGTGGGATACCTCCGCGGAACCCAGACCCTCAATGCCCTGAACCTGGCCGGCAAGTTCGCCGGCGGGCTCAGCATTCTGACCGGGCTGGGCCAGACCTACCAGGGTATCCAGTCAGGGGACGGGCACGTTGTTGCCGACGGTGCTATCACTACAATCCTTGCAGCGGGCAGCCTCACGCCCACGCCGGCTGCTCCGTTCTTCGCGGCGGCCTCGCTTGTCTGGGCCGGCGCACAGTTCCTGTCCGGAGACGTGCCGGTCACCGAAAGGATCACCGACTTTGCATCCGATGCAGGGGACGCCATCTCTGATGGGGCTGATGCGATCGCGGAAGGAGCGGAAGATGCGTGGAACTGGGCCTTCGGATAGTAGCGTCACTTCAGGAACCGCTAACCGCCCCCGATCTCGGAGAGAGCATTGACCACTACGGATTCGCTGCAACTGACGGAACACGAGATTTTGGCGCTCCTGGCCTTCAATGACGGTGAATCGACTGCGCTGACGCGCGAGATCTTTCGGCTCACCCCGCAGGCAGACAACGAGCAACTGACCAAGGCCGGCATGACAACCCTGCTGGTGCGTGGCCTGGCCGAACTAAGCGATAGTGATTTGGTCCTCAAGGGACCCACGGAGTTTATCGCCGCCGTGATGGCGACTGCAGGCGATTGGCTCGAGATTGCGCTCGTGACTCCGGAGCGGAACCACGTCATGTTCGCTGTGGCATCCGCCGGCGGGGCATTCGTGGCGAACGCCAACGGCAACGGCACTCACGGGTTCACTCCCCTGAAGAACGACAGGCCCGTCCTGAAGTTCGGGTTGGACGCGGCAGCACACTACCTGGGTGATTCAGGGCTGGAATCGGATGGGAGCGGATCACCTGGGCGCCGACCGGTTGCCGCGCAGATCAAGCACCATGGTCTGGGTGTGCAGTCGAAGACAGCCAACCTCATGGTCGACGAGTCCGGCACGTGGCAGCTGGCCACGGGTGATGGCGATCAACTGGCGAAACGCGAAGTGGACGGCTCCGTGGCGCTGGAGCTGTTCGAGGAAGCCCTGGAGCTCGATCACGACACGACGGGTTCCGAATGAGTCAGGGAACCCGTTCACTCGACTACTGGATGTCGCCTCAACTCAGCGAGGCAGGACAGGGCACCGGCAGCATCCTCAGGCGTATGGCGCTCAACGACGCACAGAGCCGGGCTACTTTCCTCATGCTGTATTTCTGGTGCGCCTGGCTGGCTCTCGTGGCACTTGCGCTGGCGTTCACCGCACCCGGTGGGGCTCCCTACGCTGTTGCGGGGGCTGTGCTCACCGGTGGAGCTGCGGGTGCGCTTCACGCGCGCCGGCGCGGCCGGCAGGTTCCAACATCTCGTCATCCGGCGTCATCACGGGCCCCGCGCACGGTACGTGGTGCCTGGACCGGAATCACCCTCGTGGCGGTTGGATCGTGCGGACTCATACTGGCGCTTGCCCTATCCGGGAATGCGAGCCTCAGCCCCGGATCCGTCACTGGTGCTGTGCTGGGAGTCTTCTTCCTTGTCACGTTCTTCGCCGGGACCCTCCTCATCCCCGCATGGCACATCGAGAACGCTGCGCGCCTCTTCCGCGAGCGGATTGGTCAAGAGCCCGGATTACGGCAGGCGCTTGAGGAAATGTCCCGAACGCACAGCGAGCCGAACGGCAGGATGCAGTTCGGGCCGCTCTAGCCTTTCGGCTGGCTACTTCGATCCGTAGTTGGGCGCTTCCACGGTCATCTGGATGTCATGGGGATGCGACTCCTTGAGCCCGGCCGAGGTGATCCGGACAAACTTGCCCTTGGCCTTCAGCTCTTCAATGGTGCGTGCGCCGGTGTAGAACATGGTTTGGCGCAGGCCACCTACCAGCTGGTAGGCAACGGATGCGAGCGGTCCCCGGTAAGCGACGCGACCCTCGATACCCTCGGGGATGAGCTTGTCGTCGCCCGTGACGTCCGCCTGGAAGTAGCGATCCTTGGAATACGAGGTGTTCTTGCCGCGGGTCTGCATGGCGCCGAGCGAACCCATGCCGCGGTAGGTCTTGTACTGCTTGCCGTTGACGAAGACCAGCTCACCCGGTGCCTCGGCGGAGCCTGCCAGCAGGGAGCCGAGCATGACGGTGTCAGCACCTGCCACCAAAGCCTTGCCGATGTCGCCGGAGTACTGCAGTCCGCCGTCGGCAATCAGGGGAACGCCGGCGGGAATTGCTGCCTTCGCGGACTCGTAGATGGCAGTGACCTGGGGAACGCCGACGCCGGCCACCACACGCGTGGTGCAGATGGAGCCCGGGCCTACGCCTACCTTGATGCCGTCTGCACCGGCATCGATCAGCGCCTGGGCGCCCTCGCGGGTTGCGGCCTGACCGCCGATGATGTCCACATGGGCGGCGGACTTCTCGGCCTTGAGCCGGGCAATCATCTCAAGCACACCGGCGCTGTGGCCGTTGGCGGTATCAACGAAGAGCGCGTCCACACCGGCGTCCACCAACGCCATGGCGCGCTCCCAGCCGTCACCGAAGAAACCGATGGCTGCACCCACACGCAGGCGGCCGTCGTCGTCCTTGGTGGAGAGCGGGTACTGCTCCGCTTTGGTGAAGTCCTTGACGGTGATGAGGCCGCGGAGGATGCCGTCGCTGTCGACCAGCGGAAGCTTCTCGATCTTGTTCTTGCCCAGCAGGCCGATGGCGTCCTCACCGCTGATGCCCACGTGCCCGGTGACCAACGGCATCTGGGTCATGACTTCACGGACGAGCCGGTTGGGGAAGTCGGATTCCGAGACGAACCGGGTGTCGCGGTTGGTGACGATGCCGAGGAGCCTGCCGCTGCCGTCGACCACGGGAAGCCCCGAGACGCGGTAGTGGCCGCAGAGGTCGTCGAGTTCGCGCAAAGTGGCGTCAGGGCCGATGGTGACGGGGTGGGTGATCATGCCGGACTCGCTGCGCTTGACGCGGTCCACCTGCTCGGCCTGGTCCGCGATGGAAAGGTTGCGGTGGATGACGCCGAGACCCCCCTGGCGTGCCATGGCGACGGCCATGCGGGCCTCAGTGACAGTATCCATGGCGGAGGACAGCAGCGGCGTCTGGACGGTGATCCGACGGGAAACCCGCGAACTGGTATCTGCTTCCGACGGGATCACGTCCGTGTGCCCCGGAAGCAGCAGGACGTCGTCGTACGTCAGGCCGATGAAGCCGAAGGGGTCATGGTTCGACAGTTCGCTCAACGCGGCGCCTCTTTCGGGGGATGTGGAGGAAGGAACCACCGGCTTCTTTCTGCCGGTTGTGCGGTCTTCTATCGTAAAACGAAAGGAGGGTGCGCCCTATTCCGTCGCGTCAGCGTCCGTTCCGGACCCAGTTCAGCACAGCAAGCACGCGGCGATGGTCATCCAGGTGGGGCGGGAGGTCCATCTTCGTGAAAATCGACGAAATGTTCTTCTCCACGCCGCCTGCGGAGAGCGTGAGCTGCCGGGCGATAGCCGCATTGGTGCGGCCCTCGGCCATGAGCTGCAGCACTTCCCGCTCCCGCGGCGTGAGCAAACTCACTGAGTTGCCGTCCCTCCGGTTGAACGCCGCGGCCACCACTTCCGGATCCAGCACCATACCGCCGTCCTTCACACGGACCAACGCGTCCATCATGTCTTCCAGCCGCGAGATGCGGTCCTTCAGCAGGTAGCCGACTCCACCGGCTCCGGCCACTGACGCTCCCGCCATCAGATCCGATGCGTAGGTCAGTTCCACATACTGCGACAGGACAAGAATGCCGATTCCCGGATGGCTTTGCCGAATTGCGGCTGCGGCACGCAAGCCTTCATCAGAGAACGACGGCGGCATCCGCACATCGGTGATGACGACGTCGGGCTCGTGGGTCGAGACGGCGGCGGTGAGGGCATCCCCGTCCTCCACTGCCGCCAGCACCTCCGCGCCACCCTCGGCCAGGAGCCGGATGAGGCCCTCCCGCAGGAGGACGGAATCTTCTGCCAGGACTACTCGCACCTTTGGACTCTACCGCCTGGTTTCATCCGCTCCGGCGCTGGCTCAGTTCACACCGGCTGGATGACCGAGACCGGGATGCTGATCCGCACTGTGGTGCCTTCGGCGGCTGGAGAGTCGACCTCCAGGGCGCCATCGACGCCTGCTAACCGATCCTGCAGGCCAGCCAGCCCGGTCCCCTTGCCGACGTGTGCGCCGCCCCGGCCGTTGTCGTGGACTTCTACGGTGAGGACATCTTCTTCCGCGCGTGCGCTGAGGCGGCATTCGGTGGCGTTGGAGTGTTTTGCGACATTGGTCAAGGCTTCGACGGCGGCGAAGTAGGCGGCGCTTTCGGCAGCAGGCGTGAAGCGGCCGGTTCCCATTCCGTCGGTGCTGAGCGTGACCGGGACAGGGCAGCGCGCCGCGGCGGCGTCGAGCGCAGCCGGCAGCCCGCGTTCGATGAGGATCGGCGGGGCGATCCCGCGGGAGAGCGAGCGCAGTTCTGCCAGGGCCTCGCGGGACTGATCGATCGCGCCTTCAATCAGCTCACGGGTTTCAGAGTCGCCGGGCTGCAGCCGCCGTTTCGCGGATTCGAGGTCCATGGCCATCCGAACGATCCTCTGCTGGGGACCATCATGAATGTCCCGCTCGATCCGGCGCAGCGTTCCGGCCTCAGCTGCTACCACCGAGCTACGGGAGTTGGTGAGGTACTCGGTCCTCTCCTGCAGGTGCCGGCGTTCGTTGGTCAGCAGACCCACAGCGAGGGCGCGCTGGAGCAGGGCAAGTCCTTTCGCGACAGCCGGAAGGGTGAGCAGGAGAACCAGCCCGGTGGCGAACTGGAAGAGCCAATGAAGTGCAGGATCGACTCCCAGCAGGTCCCAAATATCACTGGGTGGCCCTGGAATGAACCGCATCCACATCCACTGCGTCATTGCTCCGAGCGCGCCGGCAATCCAGGTGAGAGTGATCGAGAAGGCGGCGACCCGGACCGGGAAACTGACGACGGCGTGGATCAAGTCCTTCCAGGACTGGAGATCGGTGATGGGCACGAGGACGGCCCGCAGCCTCGAGCTGTTGGAGCCGCTCTTGTAGTAGACGGGCGGCAAGGGCCCGCGGTTCCGCTCGCTGAGCTGGCGCTCTGCTGATGCGAAGAACCTCGCGGTGTACAGCCCACCTACGAGGATGAACACGCCGATGTAGATGATTGCGGTGCTGATTCCCGCGCTGAATAGGGCAATCGCCAGCACAAAAGCGGGCAGGCCGATGAAGAAACCGGCGAAGTTGTAGCTGATATCCGCTGTGAGCTGGTCAAACCAACCGCGGCGGCGTTGTGCACGCTCGTTCAAGGAAGTGCCTTTCGCTGTTACTGGAAGTGATACTCCAATCCTTCCCTTGGAGGTACCACCGCGTCTCTGGTGCGTACCCCCTATTTGCCTCGGCGTCTGGTGGGGTTATCCCCACCAGGCTGGGGGACCCTCACGCACCAGCGCCCCGGTCCGTGTGGACCGGT
>NZ_BAAAON010000001.1:184343-256628 GCF_039530425.1 Arthrobacter parietis
TAGTGGCTGTGGCCGTGGCCCTGCTCTTCTTCCTCAACCGGCTTCTCAACCACGAGGGTTTCGGTGGTGAGAACCAGTGCCGCGATCGACGCTGCGTTGCGCAGTGCCGACCGGGTGACCTTGACCGGGTCGATGATGCCGGCGTCGACCAGGTTTTCGTAGTCACCGGTGACGGCGTTGAAGCCGTGGCCGACCTCAAGCTGGCTCACCTTGTCGATGACGACGTAACCCTCGTAGCCGGCATTCTCGGCGATCCAGCGCAGCGGCTGGACCAGGGCGCGGCGCACGAGACCGACGGCGGTCGCGGCGTCGCCCTCGAGCTTGAGCACGCTTGGGTCCTCATCGAGGACCTTCGAGGCGTGAATCAGAGCGGAACCGCCGCCTGCCACGATGCCCTCTTCAAGGGCGGCGCGGGTCGAGGACACTGCGTCCTCGATGCGGTGCTTCTTTTCCTTGAGCTCAACTTCGGTGGCTGCACCGACCTTGATGACGCCGACGCCGCCGGCGAGCTTTGCGAGGCGCTCCTGGAGCTTCTCGCGGTCCCAATCGGAGTCGGTGCGCTCAACTTCAGCGCGGATCTGAGCGATGCGGTCCGCAACGTCCTGCTCGCTGCCTGCGCCGTCAACGATGGTGGTGTTGTCCTTCGTCACGGTGATGCGGCGGGCCGAGCCGAGAACCTCAAGACCGACCTGGTCCAGCTTCAGGCCGAGATCCGGTGAGACAACCTGCGCACCGGTGAGGGTGGCGATGTCCTGGAGCATGGCCTTGCGTCGGTCCCCGAAACCGGGAGCCTTGACTGCTACGACGTTGAGGGTGCCGCGGATCTTGTTGACCACCAGGGTGGACAGCGCTTCACCTTCAATGTCTTCGGCGATGATGAACAGCGGCTTGCCTGCCTGCAGCGCCTTCTCGAGCAGCGGCAGGAATTCCTGCAGAGCAGAGATCTTGCCGGAGTTGATCAGGATGAGCGCGTCTTCGAGGACGGCTTCCTGACGCTCTGCATCGGTGACGAAGTAGGGGCTCAGGAAGCCCTTGTCGAACTGCATGCCCTCGGTGAGGACCAGTTCGGTCTGGGTGGTCGAGGATTCCTCGATCGTGATGACGCCGTCCTTGCCGACCCGGTCGAAAGCTTCGGCGAGCAGGTCGCCGACTTCCTGGCTCTGGGCGGAGATAGCTGCGACGTTTGCTGTCTGCTTGCCAACGACCTCGCGGGCGTTCTCGAGCAGACGGGCAGCAACGGCCTCGATGGAGACCTCGATGCCGCGCTTCAGAGCGCCGGGGGCAGCGCCTGCTGCAACGTTCCGCAGGCCTTCCTTGACCAGTGCCTGCGCGAGGACGGTAGCCGTCGTCGTGCCGTCACCGGCGACGTCGTTGGTCTTGGTGGCAACTTCCTTGGCGAGCTGCGCGCCGAGGTTCTCATAGGGGTCGTCCAGCTCCACCTCACGGGCGATGGTCACGCCGTCGTTCGTGATGGTGGGGGCGCCCCACTTCTTGTCGAGGACGACGTTGCGTCCACGAGGGCCGAGAGTCACCTTGACGGTGTCGGCCAGCTTGTCGACGCCTGCTTCGAGCTTGCGTCGGGCGGCGTCGTTGAATTCCAACTGCTTTGCCATGTTGTTTCGTTCCTTTCAGGCTTGTGCAGGAATGTGTACTGACAGGAAAGAACCCCGGCCGATGCTGACCGGGGTTCTTCTGCACAACTACTTGACGATGATCGCCAGAACGTCGCGAGCGGAAAGAACCAGGTATTCCTGGCCTCCGTGCTTGACTTCGGTTCCGCCGTACTTGGAGTAGATGACGACGTCGCCTTCAGCTACATCAACGGGAACGCGGTTGCCATTGTCATCAACGCGGCCGGGGCCTACTGCGACAACTTCGCCCTCCTGGGGCTTTTCCTTGGCAGTGTCCGGGATGACCAGACCGGATGCGGTGGTCTGCTCGCCTTCCAGCGGGCGGACGACAATACGATCTTCAAGAGGCTTGATAGAGACCGACACTCGGACCTCTCCTTCACTTGGTTTGAATGAATCTTTGGGTATCGAGCAGGCGCTGACCGTCGTCGCGGTGCCGGTTGGCGCATCCTCGAAGGATTAGCAGCCTCATAGTGAGAGTGCCAAGTCTGACTTTATGCAACGGTTAGCACTCGGTCAAGGCGAGTGCCAGAGGGGTGGTGTTGCAGGGCGGGCCGGGCCCCCTGCGCCGGTCCGAATTCCCCGCTTCCTGGAGCCGGCAGGGGCGTGTCGGCGGGAACACGCCGGTGATGCGCGGACTTTCACAGCAGGACGTGGGGGATCCGGCCCCGGGCACAACCCCTAGACTGAAGAACCGGACCCAGCCCCTCGCCGAAAGCTCCAGTTGAAAGCGACACCGTGACCCAGAACCTCCTTGAGCCCATCCTGACTCCCGAGGGCTGGGAGCTGCTCAACTCTCTCGGACCGTACTCCGAAGCGGACAGCCTCCGGCTCAACGAACAGCTCCGCGCGGCGGGCCACTCCCCCGACGTCGTCAATGCAGCCCTCACCCAGTCCCGGCTCCGTGCTAAGGCTCAGGTGAAGTTCGGTCCCTTCGCCGACCGGATGCTTTTCACCCCAGCCGGCCTCGAGCAGGCAACCCGCCTCAGCGTCGCCGCCCGCCACGCCCAACGCTACGTCACTGCCGGCGTCCAGAAGGTCGCAGACCTTGGCTGCGGGATTGGCGCCGACTCGATGGCCCTCGCCACGCTGGAACGCGACGTCACCGCCGTCGAACTCGACGAAACCACCGCCGCTGCCGCCACCATGAATCTGCTGCCGTGGTCCAACGCGACCGTTGTCAACACTGATGCCTCCTCCCTTGACCTGACAGAGTACGACGGCGTGTGGCTGGACCCCGCCCGACGGACCACTTCCAGCTCAGGCACCAGGCGCCTCTTCGACCCGGAAGCCTTCTCGCCTCCCCTGTCCTTCGTGGAGAGCCTCGCGGACACCGGCATGCCTGTGGGTGTGAAGCTCGGGCCCGGGATCCCGCATGACGCGGTTCCGCCCAACTGCGAAGCCCAGTGGGTAAGCGTGGACGGCGATGTTGCCGAGGTAGTGCTCTGGTTCAACGCCCTCCGCCGCGACAACGTCCGCCGCGGCGCCCTGCTAATCGGCGCCGACGGCGCCGCTGAGCTGACCAGCCACACCAACTTCGGCGAGGACGACGACGCCCCTATCGGTCCGGTGGAAGGCTACCTCTACGAACCGGACGGCGCTGTGATCAGGGCCGGATTGGTAGCCGACGTTGCTCGTTCCATCGGCGGGCACCTGGTCGACCCGCACATCGCCTACATCTGCGCGCCGGAGCTGGTAGACACCCCGTTCGCCCGGCCCTACCGCGTCCTCGAAGTGATGCCCTACAACGTCAAGGCGTTGAAAGCGTGGGTCAAGGCCAACGACATAGGGATTCTCGACATCAAAAAGCGCGGAACCTCAGTCACGCCCGAAGAGCTGCGCAAGCAGCTCCTCGCCGGCTCGAAGAAGGCAACGAACAAGGCAACGCTGGTACTGACGCGGATCGGCGAAGAGCGCGTCGCCGTCGTCGTCGATCCTGTACTGGGCTAGATCCGGTACTGCTCTGGCAGCTACGCAGGCTGCCGCGAAAACTCTCCCGCCTGGCGGATCTGCTCAGCCGATGGACGCACGCCGGTGTAGAGGACAAACTGTTCGGCCGCTTGCAGCGCAATCACCTCGGCTCCGGTGAGCACGGGCTTGCCTGCGCGCCGGGCCGCCTGGATGAGCGGCGTCTCCGACGGCAACGCAACGACGTCGAACACCAGCGACGCCGCAGCAATCGCCTCGTCGCTGAAGGACTGTACCTCCTCGTCCTGCCCGGCCATGCCGAGCGGCGTTACGTTGATGAGCAGGTCCGCGGTGGAGTTTCCCGGCTCGGCCTGCCACTGGAACCCGTACAACCCTGCCAGGCGTCTGCCGGCCTCCTCGTTCCGTGCAACAACCGTCACCCGGGTGAAGCCCGCGTCCCGTACGGCCGCGGCAACAGCCTTGGCCATTCCGCCGGAGCCGCGCAGCAGAACCGACGACGACGGCGTCACCTCCGAGCGCTGTTTGATCAGTTCCGCGACCGCAAGGTAATCGGTGTTGTAGGCGATGAGGACGCCGTCGTCGTTCACGATGGTGTTTACCGAATCGATGGCCAGCGCGGAGGGATCCATGCGGTCCACCAGCTCGATGACGTCTTCCTTGAATGGCATCGATACGGCGCACCCGCGAATCCCCAGCGCGCGTACGCCGCCGATGGCTGCCGGAAGATCCGTGGTGGTGAACGCTTTGTAGATGTAGTTCAGGCCCAGCTGGTCATACAGCCAGTTGTGGAAGCGGGTTCCTAGATTGCTCGGCCGGGCGGCGAGGGAGATACACAGGACCATGTCTTTGTTCAGGATCGGCACCCGTCAATTATGCCGGTCGTTTCCTGAGGGTGGTCGCTTCACACGGCAGAACGGAACCTCTCCTGCACTACTATTGGGTCAGTTCTCACCCGCGATGGCGCGATACCGAGGCACACATTTCCAACAGTCCGGTACCGGTCAGGAGCAGCATTGAAGATTGATTTCGCGAAGTCCGAGCAATCGACCCTCGGCGTTGAGTGGGAGCTCGCCCTGGTCGACCGTTACAACGGTGACCTGGTCTCTGTGGCCAAAGAGGTACTTCGCGGAGTCAACGAACGGCATCCCGAGCTGCAGGCCGATGACGAGCATCCCCACATCAAGCAGGAACTTCTCCTCAACACTGTGGAGATTGTGACGGGCATCTGCCATACCGTCGCTGAAGCCAAAGAAGACCTGAGCCGGTCGCTGGCCGCGGTGCGCGAGGTCACGGACCCGATGGGCGTTGAGTTGTTCTCCGCCGGTTCGCATCCGTTCAGTGCGCCGCGTTCCCAACCGGTCACGGACAAGGACCGGTACTTCAAGCTGATCGATCGCACCCAGTGGTGGGGCCAGCAGATGGTCATTTACGGCGTCCATGTGCACGTGGGTCTGGATTCACGGGACAAGGCGCTTCCGGTGGTCGATGGGCTGGTGAATTACTTCCCGCATTTCCAGGCGATTTCAGCGTCGTCGCCGTTCTGGGGAGGCGAAGATACCGGTTACGCGTCCCAGCGCGCGCTGATGTTTCAGCAGCTTCCCACCGCCGGCCTGCCGTTCCAGTTCCCCAGCTGGGCGGAGTATGAGTCCTATGTGCAGGACATGTTCACCACCGGTGTGATCGATACGGTGAGCGAAATCCGCTGGGACATTCGCCCGGTCGGAAACCTTGGAACCGTTGAAATGCGCGTGTGCGACGGGCTCTCGACGCTCGAGGACGTCGGCGCGGTGGCTGCGCTGACCCAGTGCCTCGTGGACGACTTCTCAACCACCCTCGACAACGGCGGCTCGATCCCCACCATGCCGCCCTGGCATGTGCAGGAGAACAAGTGGCGCGCCGCCCGTTACGGGCTGGAAGCGATCATCATTCTGGACGCCGCCGGCAACGAGCGCCTGGTCACCGAGCATCTGATGGACGAGCTGAACCGGCTCGAGCCCGTCGCGGCGAAGCTTGGTTGCAGCCAGGAGCTCGCCGACGTTGAGAAAATCCTGCAGCGCGGCGCGGGTTACCAGCGCCAGCGCCGCATCGCCGCCGAGAACAATGGCGACCTGAGCGCCGTCGTACTGGATATGGTGCGCCAGCTCCGCGCCTAACCGTCCCCCGCGCTGAATTCGCAGGACACACCCCTTTTGCGCGTCCTTTAGGTGCGTGTCCTGACAACTCGACGCCAGGTTGTGCGCGAACTCAGGCGTTGACGGCCGGCTGCCAGCCGGCGTCGCGGCCCATCCGAGCCAGAAGCCTTGTTGCCCGATCCGCATCTGCCCGGGCAGGAAGCGCCGGCCGGCAAATCCCTTCCATGTAGAGGTTCTCGCCGAATCCCTCGAGCGACTTCTCAATGAGGTCAAGCTCTGATTCGTTGAACTTGGTGTCCCTGCCGGCGCCGCGGGCAATATCCCAGCGATGCACCAGCAGGTCGAACCCGTAGAAGGTTGCGAGCGTAGCGCCGACCGTCGTCGGCCCGAAAAACCCGTCGAACGACGTTTCCGCGAGCTCGGCGGTGTCGAGGACGTGCTGAACCCGCGACGCATGAGTCTTCCACGCGCCCGCCGGGTCCTGCGCCGTGTCCGGCCTGGAGCCCGTGTCAATGTCATGCTGGCTCAGGAAATCGCGTTCAGTGTCGATCAGGTGGTCAAGGACATCGCGGACTGTCCAGCCGGCACACGGCGACGGGGCATTCCAGTCCTCCACAGTCTCGAGGATCTCGGTCAAGCGGGCATTCTCAGTCCTAAACAGCTCCGAGTAGGTAGTCATCGCACTACCGTAAACCGCAGGCCACCCGAGCGACAGCCCCCCGCGAATTCACAGGACACTCCCCTTTCGCGCGTCCTTTGGGGGCGTGTCCTGACAAATGAACGCGAAGGGTTAGAGGTGAACCGTACTCACCGGCATTGAGGAATCAGTACCGAAGCCGATCCCGCTGGGCTCGCCGCCGTCCATGATGATGCGCGCGGCAAGAGCCGCCACCATGGCGCCGTTGTCAGTGCATAACGACGACGGCGGAATAGTGAGCGTGATCCCCGCCGCCTCACAGCGTTCCCGGGTCAGCTGACGGAGCCGCGAGTTCGACGCCACTCCCCCGCCCAGCAGCAGCGACGTGATGCCGTTCTCGGTACAGGCCAGCACCGCCTTCGACGTGATGATGTCCACCACAGCTTCCTGAAAGGACGCCGCGACGTCCGCGACCGGCACCTCGACACCGCGCGCCTCGCAGTCCTCGACGAACCGTGCTACGGCGGTCTTCAGTCCGCTGAACGACCAGTCATACCGGTGCGGGCCGGGTTGCTCAGCGGTCCCCAGGTACTTGGGCTGGCTCAGCCCGCGCGGAAATCTCACTGCAGCAGGATTGCCCTGCGCGGCAATCCGGTCAATCGCCGGACCCCCCGGATACCCGAGACCGAGGATGCGCGCCACCTTGTCGTACGCCTCACCGGCGGCGTCGTCGATCGTGGAACCCAACAGCTCGACGTCGGAAGCCAGGTTGCGCACGCGCAGGATCTCCGTGTGCCCACCGGATACCAGCAGTGCCCCAAGGTTCTCGGGCAGTTCGCCGGAGTCGAGCAGCCCTACCCCGACGTGTGCCACCAGGTGGTTCACCGCGTAAAGCGGTTTGCCCGTCGCCACTGAAAGCGCCTTCGCGGCCGCCACGCCGACCATCAGCGCTCCGGACAGCCCGGGGCCAGAGGTGACGGCGAGCGCGTCGACGTCGGCCAGCTGCACCCCGGCGTCATCGAGCGCCTGCTGAAGCGTGGGCACCATCGCGTCAAGGTGTGCCCGGGAAGCGATCTCGGGAATGACACCGCCGAAGCGCACGTGCTCGTCCATGGAGGATGACACGGCGTTGGTCAGCAGGGTGGTTCCGCGCACGATTCCGACGCCGGTCTCGTCACAGGAGGACTCGATCCCCAGCACCAGGGGTTCAGACCGGTTCATGATCACCTTTCGCTGCGCCGGAGGAGTCGAAGATCAGCCGCATGACGTGCGCATTCACACCATCGCGGTAATACCGTCGCCGAGTGTGGATGTGCTCGAAACCGAACAGCTCATACAGCCGGCGCGCCCGCGGGTTGTCCTCGCGGACTTCGAGCAGGGTTTCCGCTGCACCGCGCCGCCGCGCTTCCTTGAGCATGCTGGTCAGCATTGCCGTGCCGATTCCCCGGCCCTCATACTCCGGCAGCACACCGATGGTCTGGATGTCCGCCGTCCTACCGACCACCATGACGCCGCAGTAGCCAATGAGCTCCCCATCAACTTCGGCAATCAGGTACTCCCGCGTCTCGGTCTGGGCGAACTCGTCGAAGAACAGTTCCAGCGGCCAGGCATCAATCGGAAAAAGCTTCTGCTCCAGCATGCCGACCGCGGGGATGTCCTGCAGCCGCATGGGCCGAAGAGTAAACGTCACAGCAGCGCCTTCTTCCGCGGGCCCGGCACCTTGGCATCCGACTCCCGGAGGTACAGCGGAGTAGTCGGGCGCAGGGTCCCACCCCTGGCGAGGGTATGCTCCGCGACCAAAGCCAGCGCCGCGGCGTCGGGCGTGAGTTCGGTTGCAGCGGCTGAACCGGTCAGCCGCTCAGCATAGAGGCCGGCACCGCGGCCATACACCGGCAGGTTCGGAACATCTTCCGCGGGGCCCACATGCGGACCGTCCACGAGGACCGGCAACGGAGATTCCGCCCGGTAGCGCGCCCAGTACACTTCCTTTCGCCGGGCATCGGTGGCCACCGCGAACTCGCCCCCGGCGTGCCCGGCGTCGAGCGCCACCGCGTCCAGGCTCATCACTCCGTGCAGCGGCACGCTCCATACAAAGGACAGCATCCGTGCCGTCGCGATGCCGGCACGCAGCCCAGTGAACGGGCCGGGACCGACGCCCACCACGATCGCATCGAGTTCCGTTCCGCGCACTGCTGCGTCTGCCAACAATTGCTCGACGGCGGGAGCCAGCACTTCAGCGTGTGAGCGCGTGTCGGTTGAGGCGAACCGCTGGAGAACGACGCCGTTGCGCACCAGCCCAGCGCTGGCGGCGGCGGACGTGTCAAGGGACAAAATCAGCACGTTAGACCAGCGCTCCCAGCTGTTGGTCCACCCAGCGCGGACCGAAGGCTTCGATGCGCACCTGGCGCGGTTCGTCGTCGTCGTCATCGGTTGGTGCCGCCTGCCCCGCGGGCGAACCGGCAGCAGGAGAGGCGGCGGGACGCACCAGCGTGATGTGCAGCCAACTCTCAGCCAGGTGCTCCACCCGGCCGGATCCCCATTCCACCACTGTGACGGAACTGTCCAGCGTCGATTCAAGGTCGAGGTCGTCTATTTCTGAGTCTGACTCGAGCCGGTAGGCATCGACGTGGACCAGCGCGGGCCCGTCGGCGAGCGAGGGATGATTCCGGACCAGCACAAAGGTGGGAGAAATGATGCCTTCCCGCACGCCGAGCCCGCGGCCCAGTCCCTGCGTGAAGGTGGTTTTGCCCGCTCCGAGCTCGCCGGTGAGGATGAGAAGGTCACCGGCGGCGAGCCGGCTTCCAATGCTTGTGGCCGCGCCCTGCAACTCCTCGACGGATGCTACGGAAAATTCCTGCGACCAGACAAGACCGGTCACTGGTCAGCCTCCGCGTCAATAGCCTCTGAATCGACATACCGGCGGGTCACGCGGGGGCTGATGCGGGTGACAATCTCGTAGTTGATTGAGCCGCTTGCCCGGGCCCAGTCATCGGCTGTGGGCGTGCCGCCGCCCGCTCCGAAGAGAACCGCCTCCTGGCCCAGTGGACTGTCCTCCGAGTCCGCGATCCCGGTCTCCTCGAAATCGATGACGAACTGGTCCATGGCGATCCTGCCCACTACCGGGTAGAACCTGCCGCCGACCGAGACAGGGGCACCGGTTGCTACTCGTGGCACGCCGTCGCCGTAACCCACCGGCACGAGCCCCAACGTGGTTCGCTTGTCCGTGCGGTAGGCCAGTCCGTAGGAGACACCGTGGCCTTCCGGCACTTCCTTGCAATTGGCGATGGTGGTCCGGAAGCTCATGACCGGGCGGAGCCCGAGCTCCTCCGAGGACTGCCCGTCAAACGGCGAGAGCCCATAGATTCCAAGGCCCACCCGTACAAGGTCGAAATGCGCGTCCGGCCGGGAGAGCGTGCCGGGGGTATTGGCCAGGTGGCGTACCTCAAGGTCAACTCCTGCGTCCTCGGCGACTGCGACAGCCTCCCGGAAACGGTCAATCTGCTCGTCGGTTTCTTCGCGGTCGGGTTCATCCGCGACGGCGAGGTGGGAGAAGACTCCGACCACCCGCAGCAGCCCGTCCTCCTGGTGCTCCAGCGCCCGGCCCAGGAGTGCTTCCCACTGCTCCGGCGGGCAGCCGTTCCGGCCCAGGCCGGTATCGATCTTGAGGTGCACGCGCGCGGGACGTTCGATCCTGCGTGCTTCCGCGACGACGTGAGCCAGCTCCCAACCCGAAATGCCGAGGTCCACACCCAGCTCGATGGCAGCGGCGAAATCACTGGACTCAGTGTGCAGCCAGGCGAGGATCGGTGCTTCAATGCCGGCGCGGCGCAGTTCAACGGCTTCGGCGATGTGGGCAACGCCCAACCACGTTGCGCCCGCCTCCAGCGCCGCCTTTGCCACGGGAACCGCGCCGTGTCCGTAGCCGTCCGCCTTCACTACGGCCATGACGCGTGCCGGGCTCGCTATCTCGGCGATGTGGCGAACGTTGTGCCGCAGCGCGGCGAGGTCAATGTCCACACGCCGTTCCGGTACTGGTCCTGCTGAAAAACTCACAGGTCCATTCTGTCAGTTCCGGGCGGACCGCCGGGAATCCGGCTGCACCGCGCGCTGTGCACCCTTGCCTTCAACTTTCAGGGAGCGACAGGATGGACCATGACCTTCTCACCGAAAACGGCAATAGTCACCGGGTCTGATTCCGGCATCGGACACGCTACCGCGGTAGCACTCGCAGAAGCGGGATGCGACATCGGCGTCACCTGGCATTCGGACCAAGAGGGGGCTGAGGAGACAGCCCGCCAGGTGCGGGCTCAAGGCCGAAAAGCGGCCGTCGCGCAACTCGACACCACCGACATCCCAGTGTGCGGCGACGTCATCGACCGGCTGGCTGACGAGCTGGGCGGCGTGGACGTCTTCGTCAACAACGCCGGAACCGGTGACGGAACTCCGTTCCTGGATCTGGACCTGGATACGTGGCGCACCACCGTGGGGGCGAACCTGGACGGCGCTTTTGTCTGCATCCAGCGCGCGGCGAAGCACATGGTCAGTGCGGGAAAAGGTGGACGGATCATCGCTGTGACGAGCGTGCACCAGGAACAGCCCCGGGTGGGTGCAGCGGCCTACGACGCATCGAAGCACGGCTTGGGCGGCCTGATCCGCACCATTGCGCTTGAGCTCAGCGACCGCGGAATCACGGCAAACACGGTTCTCCCCGGCGAGATCGCTACTCCCATGACGCACGAGGAAAACGAGGACCCGCACGAGATCAGCCGTCCCGGCATACCACTGGGGCGCCCGGGCGATGCCCGGGAAATCGCCGCCGTCATCGCGTTCCTTGCCTCGCCCGCCAGCAGTTACGTCACCGGCGCATCGTGGGCTGTGGACGGCGGAATGCTACAGATGGGGCCACAGGCGGGATCGCATATCACCAGTGACGACTGGCGAACGGTCTGATTGGAAGCCCCCTTACGCGTCCGATTGCGTCGCAATGGTGGCGCTCGCGCGCCGCACCGCTGACGGAGGAACGTTCGACACGATGTCCTCCAGGAAGGCGTAGCGCCGCAGCCACTGCTTCCGCACGCCGTCGCGCTCGGCACTCACCCGCCGCCACCAGTCGGCGATGTCTCCCCAACCGGGTGCTGCGAGGGAACCGCCCACCTCCTGAACCGACAGCGAAGCGCACAGGTTGGCGAACGCCAGCCGGTCCGCAAGCGGCCACCCCGCCAGATCACCCATCACGAAAGCCGCGCCGAAACAGTCACCGGCGCCCGTGGGATCGTAGGCATTCACTGGCAGCGCGGGCACCCATTCCTCCTCCCCGGTCAGGGAGTCGACGGCGATGGCACCCTGCTGGCCGACCGTCACTACTGCCACCGGCACCCGATCGGCGAGCGCATACAGGGCCGCCCACGGGTCGCTGGTCCGGGTGTAGGCCATGGCCTCGGTCTCGTTGGGCAGGAAAGCGTGGAAAAACTGCAGCGAATCGAGCGCCTCCGAAGACCAGGTTCCGCTTGGGTCCCAACCGACGTCGCCGAAGAGCCGCATGCCTTGGGCGTGTGCTGCGGGCACCCAAGGTTCCACCTCCGGGCCGACCTCAGCAATGGCCGCCCGGCAGCGCGGCAGGTCCGCGATAAGTGCGGAGGCCGAGAGCGGCGAGGGATGTCCGTGCGTGACCATCGACCTGTCCCTGTCGACCGAGAGCGAGACCGTCACCGGCGAATGCCACTGCTCGAAAGTCCTTGACCTGGACAGGTCAACGTGCTCCTGCCCCTCGAGGATGCTGCGGTTGAAGGCGCCGTAGCCGTCGTCGCCGAATGCGGCCGCCAGGGTGGTGCGCAGGCCCAATCTGCTTGCCGCGATGGCCTGGTTCGCCACCCCGCCCGGGCACGAGCCCATCCCCTCGGCCCAGGCTTCGGTTCCGGGTGTGGGCAGCGCTTCGAGGCCGGTAAAGATAATGTCGAAGAACACCGAGCCGGTCAGCAGGAGGTCGAATTCCGGATCGTTCCCGGTCCGAGCGGAGGCGAGCGGATCGAAGCGGTTCAGTGCGGCCATGTAGGGCACATTACTCTGCGCTCAGGCGACAGGAAGGATCACCACATGCATGCCATCAGACTGGCTATCATCGGCGGCGGCGGGTTTCGCGTGCCCCTCATCTACCGTGCGCTCTGCTCGGGAGTCTTTGCCGGATTGGTCCACGAAGTCCGCCTGTACGACGCCGATCCCTCCCGCACAGCGGCCGTCGCCCGTGTGGCACACGACATGCCCCTACCGGACGGCGCGCAGCCACCCCGTCTCACCGTGAGCGACCGGTTGGAGGACGCGTTGGCGGGGGCCGACGTCGTCTTCGTTGCCATCCGTCCCGGCCGTGCCTCCGGGCGCGTGCTGGACGAGCGGGTGGCGATCGCCGAAGGGCTGTTGGGGCAGGAAACGGTGGGTGCCGGCGGTCTGTCCTACGCGCTGCGGTCGATTCCGGAAATGCTCTCGGTAGCCGAAGCGATCGTCGCGGTATGCCCGGATGCGTGGGTCATCAACTTCACCAATCCCGCCGGAATCATCACCGAGGCTCTGCAGCCGCTCCTCGGCGAACGCGTCATCGGGATCTGTGACTCCGCGTCCGGGCTGGTGAGCAGGGCGTCCCTTGCGGCCGGCGTACCGTTGCCGCCCGGTGCCCTGACCGGCGTCGACTACGTGGGCCTGAATCACCTGGGATGGTTGAGGAGATTGGAGTACGACGGCGGTGACCTCCTGCCCGCTCTGCTCGCCGATCCTTCCCGGCTGGCTTCATTCGAGGAAGGCCGGGTGTTCGGTCCGCAGTTCCTGCACATGCTCGGTGCGCTCCCAAACGAGTATCTCTTTTACTACTACTTCCACGCGGAGACCCGGCGGTCCGTCTCGGCTGCTGCCGAAACCCGGGGGGAATCGCTGGTTCGGCAGCAGGAGGGTCTGTACCCGGAGCTGCTCGTGACCGATACGCCGTTCGCCGTCTGGGAAGCAGCCCGGCGTTTCCGGGAAGAGGGGTACCTTGCCGAAGCCCGTACGGAGGAGGAATCCCGCGATGAAGCAGACCTGGCGGGCGGTGGATACGAGCAGGTCGCCCTGACGGTAATGAGTGCACTGGTGCGGGACGAGGCTGCTGAGCTAATCCTCAACATCCGCAACGGGCACACAATCTCCCAGCTGCCCGCAGGTGCCGTGGTGGAGATCCCGGCCCGCGTCACCGGCCGCGGCGTCGAGGCTCTGCCGGTGGGCACGCCGACGCCGCACCAGCTCGGCCTGATGGCACAGGTCAAAGGGGTCGAGCAGGACGTGATCGCCGCCGTCGTGCAGGGGGACCGCTCACTGGCGCTGCGTGCCTTCACACTGCATCCGTTGATCGACTCCGCGCACACCGCGCAGCGGCTACTTAGAGGGTACGAGAAGGCATTCCCGGAATTGCGGGATCTCTGGCGGTAATTCCGGGAGCCCATTGAATCCCTGGAGCCCTAGTGGGTGAGGTACCGTCTGTGTGATGCCTGACGCTATCTTTGATCACCCACGGGTTGCCCGCGTGTATGACCCTCTTGATCCCGACCGCAGCGATCTGGAGACCTATGTGGACCTTGTGGACGAGTTCGGCTCGTCAGCGGTTCTCGACGTTGGTTGCGGTACAGGGACCTTGTGCTCCCGGCTGGTAACAGAGCGGAGTCTCCAGGTGTTCGGGGTCGACCCTGCCGGGGCCTCGGTGGATGTCGCCCGGACCAAACCGGGGGCAGACCGGGTGACATGGCTGGTGGGAACCGCGGTGGATGTTGCCGCAGATTCCTCCCAGGAAGGGCAGTACGACCTGGCGACAATGACTGCCAATGTCGCGCAGGTCTTTCTTGATGACGGGGAATGGCTTGCCAGGGAGAGGGACCGGTCGAGGACTGGGTTCAGGTAACCCAGGTTGATGGGGAGTTCGTTACGTTCGAATCCCCGACCATTTTCCACGCTGATGGTGAGCGCATCGACTCCATGTCCACTCTGCGATTCCGCTCCCAAGAGGCGCTTTGCCTGTCCCTGGCTAAAGCAGGTTTCACCAGTACCGAAGTGCGTGACCTGCCCTATGCACCGGGCCGTGGCTGGCTCATAGTCGCCCGCGTCTGAGAGCCAGCGCGAACGGGGGGCGCCGCTACCGGCAGGCTGACGCTGAGTAGTTGTTGTTACGCCTCGAGCGCTTTGGCCCACAGGTTGATGTCCGACTCCACGGCGAACTCGTCGATCGCGTGCAGCTCGCTCTCGCTGAAGTCGAGGTTATTGATGGCGCCCACGCTGTCCTCGAGCTGCTTCACGCTCGACGCTCCGATCAGCGACGACGTGATGGGCGAACCCTTGCCCTGCGGACGCAGAATCCAGGCGATGGCCATCTGGGCCAGCGTCTGCCTACGGGACTCCGCAATGCCGTTCAGTCCGCGGACCCGCCGCAGATTGTCCTCGGACAGGTGATCCTCGGACAACGACTTGTTCGACGCCGCACGGGACCCCTCAGGCACTCCGTTGAGGTACTTGCTGGTCAGCAGGCCCTGCGCCAACGGGGAGAACGCAATCGAACCGGCGCCAACCTGCTCAAGGACCTCGGGCAGGTTCGGCTCGCCGTTCTCCACCCAGCGGTTCAGCATGGAGTACGAGGGCTGGTGGATCAGCAGCGGCGTGCCGAGATCGCGCAGGATCGCCGCTGCCTCAGCGGTCCGCTCTGGGGAGTACGAGGAGATGCCGGCGTAGAGCGCCCGCCCGGACCGCACTGCGGTGTCCAGCGCACCCATGGTCTCTTCCAGCGGAGTCTCCGGATCGGGCCTGTGGCTGTAGAAGATGTCGACGTAGTCCAGTCCCATCCGGTTCAGGGACTGGTCGAGGCTCGCCAGCAGGTACTTCCGTGATCCGAAGTTGCCGTACGGGCCTGGCCACATGTCGTAACCAGCCTTGCTTGAAATCACGAGCTCATCCCGGAAAGGCCGGAAGTCATCCTTGAGGTGCCTGCCGAAGTTGGTCTCCGCCGAGCCATAGGGAGGACCGTAATTGTTTGCAAGGTCGAAGTGGTTGACGCCAAGATCGAACGCACGCCGCAGAATATCCCGCTGCACATCAAACGGCTTGTCATCGCCGAAGTTGTGCCAGAGCCCCAGCGAGACGGCCGGCAGGTGCAACCCGCTGCGGCCCACTCGTCGGTACGGCATGGTGTCATAGCGGTTGTCCGCGGGGTGAAAGGTCATGAATTCATCCTAGGTCGCTAGTGGGCCCGGCCTCGAACCACTGATCAGGCAGGAGCGCCCGTAACTGCGACACCGCGGTATGCACCGGCGCTGCCCCCGCCACAAATCCGTCCGGACGCACGAGGTAACACAGCCCCTCCTGAAGCCCCTTGCCGGCCGTCGCGGGAAATGAGTGAACCGGCACTTTCAAACCATGCCCGACGGCGGCAGCCACCTCCGAATCCACCTCACCGTAGGTGTGGACCTGCCAGGCCGCTGAGCGCAGTGCCTCGAAATTCGACCCGGTCCACGGCAGTCTCCGGCCGATCACCCGGCCCCGGCGTCCAGGAGAGGAGCCGTCCATCCAGTAGTGGATGCGGATCTGGGACAGGTAACCGAAGAGCCTGGGCGCGATGGGCAAGTGCGGAAGAAGCCGGATGGCCACAGGGGCGACGAGCCGCGGAGCGATGCGCCGGATGGTGCGGGCCACCCGGTGGTCGGAGGTCACCAGGCCGAACACCCAGTCGGTGCTGTTGACCAGGCGCAGCGCCACCGGTCGCCGCTCAACCTCGTACCGGTCGAGCAGGGACTCCGAGGCACGGCCCTGAATCACGTCCGCCAGCTTGAACGCCAGGTTGTGCGCATCCTGCAGCCCGGTGTTCATTCCCTGCGCGCCGACTGGTGAATGGACATGCCCGGCATCCCCTGTAAGGAAGAGCGGACCTTCCCGGAAGCGGGCTGCGACGCGATGGTGGATGCGGTATGTGGAGAACCAGAGCGACTCGCGGTAGGAGACGCCGAACACCTTTTCCACGCGCTGACGCGCCAGCGACTCGGGAACATCCTCACTGCCGGCAGTCCGCAACACCCCGAGCAGCCGATGATGGCCGCCGGGACCCATCGGGAAACCGAGCAGGAATTCCTCGGCCCCGAAGCGCAGGTTCACACTGTCCTCGGCGACACCCAAGACAGCATTGACGTCCGCCACGTAGAACGTGTGCTCGTTGGTCTGGCCCTCAAACGGAATTCCCGCAAGCTTCCGGATCGCCGATGAACCGCCATCCGCCCCGACGCAGAACCGCGCCTGGACGCGCAGGGACCCGGCGGGCCCGCTGCATTCCGCGGTCACACCGCCGGCGTCGGAGGTCAGGCTGACCAGCGGGAGCTGCCACTCGACAGATCCACCCAGTTCCATCAGGCGGTCGAGCAGGATGCGTTCATTCCTGCTCTGTTCCAGGATGTGGAGCCCGGGATAGGGCGTCAGCCCGGCGCCGAACCTGCCGATCGGTACGGCGCCGAAGGAACGGTTCTCATAGCCCGGACGGATCTTTACCGCCGAGTACCCCTCGGCAAGCACACGGTCCACCACACCCAGCTGGTCATAAATTTCCATGCTGCGCGAATGGACACCAAGCGCCCGCGACTCCCGGGTGGGTCCGTTCTTGCCGTCCACGAGAACGGCATCGACACCGAGCCTGGCCAGCCAGGCGGCGAGCATCAGGCCGGTAGGTCCGGCTCCGACCACAAGCACCTCCGTGCTGAGCTCGCGCATGGTGGCCTTGCCTTTCCTAGACCTTCACGATTGCTGTTCCGTGCGCCGGAAGCGAGACGGTGCCGTCCCCCATCGATTCCCCGGGTTCGGTACTGAGCAGCACTTTCTTCGCGGACACGGGAATCTGCCGCTCACTGTCCGCGAAATTCACGACGACGGCGGTGCCTCCCCGGTGGAGCACCAGCCAGCGCTGGTCCTCGTCGAAGCTGACCTTCACTGACGTGAAGTCAGGGTTGTGCAGGTCCTTGTTCTTCCGGCGCAGCGCGATCAGTTCCCGGTAGATGTTCAGGAGGCGTGCCTGTTCCGGGCGCTCCTGCTCTGTCCAGTTGAGTTTCGCGGAGACGAACGTTTCCGGATCCTGGGGGTTCGGCACGGTGTCCGGGTCCCAGCCCATCTTCTCGAACTCCCGCAGGCGTCCCTCCGCCGTCGCCTTTCCAAGCTCAGGCTCCGGGTGCGAGGTGAAGAACGGCCACGGCGTGAGTGCGCCGTATTCCTCCCCCATGAACAGCATCGGGGTGAAGGGCCCGGCGATGTTCAGTACTGCCGCCTGAGCCAGCTGGGCGGTGTTCAGCGAGGCGCTGATCCGGTCGCCTGCCGCGCGGTTGCCGATCTGGTCGTGGTTCTGGGTACAGACCACGAGCTGGTGCAGGCTGTGCCTGGCCGGGTCAATGGGACGCCCATGCGAACGCTCACGGAAGGAAGACCAGGTTCCGTTGTGGTAGAAGCCTTCCGTGTAGACCTTCGCCAGCGCACCGATCGAGTCGAAGTCCTCGTAATAGCCCACTGTCTCGCCCGTGACGTTGACATGCGCCGCGTGGTGGAAGTCATCGCTCCATTGGCCGGCCAGGCCGTACCCACCGACGCTGCGCGGTGCGATAAGCCTCGCATTGTTGAGGTCCGACTCCGCCACGAGGAACAGCGGCTTGCCGAGCTCCGCGGCGCACCGGTCCGTTTCCACCGCGAATTCCTCGAGGATGTGGATGGCGCGCTCGTCATGCAGGGCGTGCACGGCATCGAGACGCAGCCCGTCCACGTGATAGTCCCGGAACCACATCAGCAGATTCTCAACCACGTACCGGCGGACCTCATCGGACAGCGGGCCGTCCAGGTTCAGGGAATCGCCCCACGTGTTGGACTTGCCCTCGGTCAGGTACGGAGCGAACAGGCCCAGGTAGTTGCCGCTGGGGCCGAGGTGGTTGTACACAACGTCCTGGATGACGCCGAGCCCGCGCTGGTGCGCGGCGTCGACAAACCGTTGGTAAGCCTCAGGCCCGCCATAGGTTTCCTGCACCGCGTACCAAAGCACGCCGTCGTAACCCCAGTTATGCGTGCCGTTGAAGGCATTGACGGGCAGCAACTCGACGTACTGCACGCCGAGGCCCGCCAGGTAATCGAGTTTCCCGATGGCAGCGTCCAGCGTGCCTTCCGGCGTGAACGTCCCGATGTGCATCTCATAGATGACGTTCCCGTCCAGCCCAGGTGATGCCCAACTGCTGTCGCCCCAGGAGTAGGCACCGGCGTCGAACGTTCGGGAGAGCTTGTGTACTCCTTCCGGCTGTCGCCGGGACCGGGGGTCGGGGACCGGCTGATCAGCGCCGTCGATCAGGTAACCGTAGTCCACCTCACCGCTGGCCGGAGCTTCCGGGGCCTCCCACCAGCTGCCCTCGCGGGAAACCATGGGGTAGTTAGTGCCGTTTGCCACCAGCGTTACGGACTGCGCCTTCGGCGCCCAGACATCAAACCTTGAGCGTGCTGCGATCGTTGGATTCACTGAGCTTCCTCCTTCACGAGAAGTGCCACTGGGTAGGTCTCAAACAGCCGCGCGGCGGGAACCGGCCCACCCTCGAAACCGGTGCCGGTAATTGCGCAGCTGTAGGTGCCTTCGGGGAGTACGACGGCGGTGTCCCGCCACCCGCCGGCCCGCTCCAGTCCCAGCGGAAGACGTGTAACGGCCGTGACTGCGCCCCCGCGATCGAAGGAGAAGGCGTGCTCGGCAGCAGATCCGGTGGACAGCACCGAACGATAACCGGAGAACAGTTCCGGCCGGTCCCGGCGCAACCGCAGGGCACGCGAGACGACGAGGAGCTTGGCCATACCGCCGTCGTCAATTTGCGGGAGCGCACCGAACGCGAGGTCCACGAGCCCCTGCTTGCGGGCCGCGAAGTCCACCGGACGCCGGTTGTCCGGGTCCACCAGGGAGGTCTCCCACAGTTCGGAGCCCTGGTAGACGTCCGGGACGCCCGGCATGGTGAGCTGCACGAGCTTGGCGCCCAGCGAGTTCGACCACCCCGGCGCAGCCGTCTTCTCCACCAGCGACGTGATGAGGCCGTTCACCTCAGGGCGGTCGAAGGCTGCGTCGACGGCGTCGTGCATTTTCTCCTCGAACGCGGCATTGGGCGCCGTCCAGTGGGTGCTGGCATCGGCTTCCCGCGAGGCCTTCTCGACGTAGGCGTGGGCCCGCTCACGGCTCAGCGGCCAGGCTCCGATCAGGGCCTGCCACATCAGGGATGCGAAGGCTGTGTCACCGATCGGTGCCAGCCGGTTGAGCTGGTCGAGGGCCTCCGTCCACTCCCCTGCCAGCTCGGAAAGCACCGTGATGCGGGCCCGTGTGTCCTCACCGCGTTTGGTGTCATGTGTGCTGAGCGAGTTCATGGTCAGAGGGGAGAACTCCTGGCGCTCTAGCAGCGCGCGGTGCACCTCGTGAGTGTCCAGCGAGAAGATTGACGGATCTGCGCCAACCTCATTGAGCGAGGTCAGCCGGTTGAACCGGTAGAACGCGGTGTCTTCCACACCCTTGGCCATCACCATGCCCGAGGTCTGCTGGAACCGGACCGCCAGCTCCGTCAGTTCAGCTTTCGCGTCCGAGAGGTAAGGGTTCAGCAGGGGATGCAGTGTGTCAATGACGGGCCCGAGGTCCGGCCGGCGAACCTTGGCGTTCAGCACTGCATCGGCGAGGTGGTCCGCACCATCGGGCAGGTAGCTCCGGTAGACCGGGAAGCACGTCAGCAGTTCGGCAACCGCGTCGGCACTCTGTTCCGGATCAAGCTGTGCGGAACCGGGCACAAGCCGGGCGAGCCTGAGCACCTCGGAACGCAGGATCCCGTCAGTGATGCCGCGCTTGGTCCCGTGGATCATGTGAACGAAAGGCTCGGTGGGGACCGCCGCATCCAGCGCGGGCTGGCCGGCCGGGTCGACGAAGAGCCGGTCCACCACGGCCAGGCCGTCATAACCGGTGGTTCCCTCGCAGGCCCAGCGTTCCGGCAACACCTCCCCCGGCTCCAGGATCTTCTCGACGAGCGTGTACGCGCCGCCCGAGAGCTCGCGCAGCCTCTCGAGGTAACCCGCCGGGTCCGCGAGGCCATCCGGGTGGTCAATTCGCACGCCGTCCACGAGTGACTCCGTGAACCAGCGGCGAACTTCCGAATGCGCCTCATCGAACACCCACGGCACCTCCACCCGGACCCCGGCAAGGGTGTTCACGCCGAAGAACCGGCGATAGTTCAGCTCGCTGTCCGCACGACGCCAGTTCACCAGCTCATAGTGCTGCCGTGCGTGGACCTGAGCACCGGTGTCACCGGGCTGCGCTGTCCCCTCGGCGATGGGGAACCGGTTCTCGTAGTAGTGCAGCTCGCCGTCGACGACCTTGAGCTGGTCTTCCTCGGTGTCGCTGTCTCCGAGCACCGGCACCCGGATCCGGCCGCCGCCGGCGTCCCAGTCAACGTCGAACGCCTCGGCGTAGCGGGAGTCCTTTCCCTTGGCCAGGAGGTCCCACCACCACGCGTTCTGCGCCGGGGTGGCAACGCCCACGTGGTTGGGCACGATGTCCACGAGGACACCGAGCCCAGCCTCGTGGGCCGTCCGGCACAGTGCGTCGAATGCTTCCGTGCCTCCCCGTTCCGGATCCACCGAGGTGGGATCGGTGACGTCGTACCCGTGGTCGGATCCCTGTTCCGCCGTGAGGACGGGTGAAAGATACACCCAGTCCACCCCGAGGTCTACAAGATAGGGCACGGTCTCCGCTGCGGCGGTCAGATCGAAGCTGGATCGAATCTGCAGCCGATAGGTGGACTTGGGTGTCAGCACGAATGCCTCCTCGGAGGTGTGGTAGTGCGGTTGGACAAGCCTTTACGGGGCGGTTGTCTTCCCGGTGTTCTCGTTTGCGAGGATTGCCAGTGACGCGGCAACCGAGTGGTCCAGATCTTCGGCTTCCTCATGGGCACGCAGGACGACCATGGACTTGGCCTCCACGGTCACCGTCCCTCCCGCGGGGATGGGCTCGGAGTCCGCGTACACGCCGGCGGTGTCGATGACCTCGTCCCACATGGGCCCGTACTCAGCCGAGGGAATCGTGAAGGTCACCGGTTCATCATTGGCGTTGAAGTACAGCAGGAAGTTCAGGTCAGTGATCCGCTGGCCACGCTGATCGCGCCCGTGAATTCCCTGCCCGTTGAGGAAGACGCCGATGGAGCGCCCAAATCCGGAGTCCCAGTCCTCGGGCGCCATGAGATCACCTGCGGTATCCAGCCAGACGATGTCCGGCAGGGCCTCGCCCTCGCCGCGGCGCACAGGACGTCCGTCGAAGAACCGACGGCGCCGGAACGTAGGATGCTCGGAACGGAGCCGGTTCACGGCGGCGGTGAATTCGAGCAGCGGCTGGTCCAGGTTGTCCCAGTGCACCCAGGACAGCTCCGAATCCTGGCAGTAGGTGTTGTTGTTGCCCTCCTGAGTGCGGCCGAGTTCATCGCCGTGGGAGATCATCGGTACACCCTGCGAGAGCAGGAGCGTGGCAATGAAGTTCCGCTGCTGGCGCGCGCGCAGGGACTGCACTACCGGATCATCCGAAGGCCCTTCCTCACCGCAGTTCCAGGAACGGTTGTGGGACTCGCCGTCGTTGTTGTCCTCGCCGTTGGCCTCATTGTGCTTCTCGTTGTAGGAAACCAGATCCCGCAGGGTGAAGCCGTCATGGGCGGTGACGAAGTTGATGGAGGCCACCGGTCGGCGTGCCGAGTGCTCATACAGGTCTGCAGAGCCGGTCAGCCGCGAGGCGAACTCGCCGATGCTCGAGGGCTCGCCGCGCCAGAAATCCCGCACCGTGTCCCGGTACTTGCCGTTCCACTCGGTCCACTGCGGCGGGAAGTTGCCCACCTGGTAGCCGCCGGGACCAACGTCCCACGGCTCCGCGATGAGCTTGACCTGGGAGACGATCGGATCCTGCTGGACGAGTTCGAAGAACGTTGCGAGCCGGTCCACCTCGTAGAATTCGCGGGCAAGCGCTGAGGCAAGGTCGAAGCGGAAGCCGTCAACGTGCATCTCGGTCACCCAGTACCGCAGCGAGTCCATCAGCAACTGCAGGGCATGGGGGTGTCCTACGTTCAGTGAGTTGCCGGTTCCCGTGGTGTCCATGTAGTACTGCTTGTCATCCTCAACCAGGCGGTAGTACGCCGAGTTGTCGATGCCCCGCATCGACAGGGTGGGCCCCATGTGGTTTCCCTCGGCCGTGTGGTTGTAGACGACGTCGAGGATCACCTCGATACCGGCAAGGTGCAGTTCACGCACCATCGCCTTGAATTCCTGGACCTGCTCGCCCTCATCCCCCGAGGAACCGTAGGCGTTATGCGGCGCGAAGAATCCGATGGTGTTGTAGCCCCAGTAGTTGGAGAGGCCCTTTTCCTGCAGGGTGCTGTCATTGACGAACTGGTGCACGGGCATCAGCTCGATGGCCGTCACCCCCAGCTTCTGCAGGTGGGCGATGATCGCCGGATGCGCGATTGCGGCGTAGGTGCCGCGCTGCTCTTCGGGGATCTCCGGATGCAGCTGGGTAAGCCCCTTGACGTGCGCCTCGTAGATCACGGACTGGTGGTACGGGGTGCGCGGCATCCGGTCGCCGTCCCAGTTGAAGAACGGGTTGATGACCACGCCGAGCATCATGTGTGATGCCGAATCCTCGTCGTTATAGGAGGTCTCGTCACCGAAGTTGTAGCTGAACAACGCCTGGTCCCAGTCCATCTCGCCGTGGATGGCCTTGGCGTAGGGGTCGAGCAGCAACTTGTTGGGGTTGCAGCGGTGGCCCTCGGCTGGGTTGTAGGGGCCGTGGACGCGGTAACCATACTTCTGCCCCGGAGCAACCTGCGGCAGGTATCCGTGCCACACATACCCGTCCACTTCCTTCAGGGCCACGCGGGTTTCGGTGCCATCATCATGGATGAGGCAGAGTTCCACTTTCTCGGCAATCTCACTGTAGAGCGCGAAATTGGTCCCCGTGCCGTCATAGGTTGCCCCCAGCGGATAGGCATCTCCTGGCCACAGTTCCATATGTGCTCCTTGCTTGTTTGTGTCACCCGATGTGCTCGGGCCGTCTCCTGCATCTTTTCATAGCGCAGGGATCTGACATTTTGGTGAACGTAAGTTATTGGTCAGCGCGGGGCGGGTCCCGCAACAGCTCGTGGATAACCAGCCGGACATGGCGTGGCAGCTCACTCACCACAATCGGCCCGCGCTTCGCAGCGCGTTGACCGGCCAAACCATGCAGCATCGCAGCTGCTGCTGCAAGCGCTGCCCAGCGCGACGACGGCGGCAGCCCCAGCGATGCGCCGGCGTCGTCATGCTTCGTGTTGGTGGCAACCAGCGCGCCAAGGATCCCAGCGAGGGTATCGCCCGAGCCTGCTGTGGCGAGCCACGGCGTGGCGTTGGTCTGGCTGAAGACCGTGCCGTCCGGTGCTGCCACCACCGTGGTGTTGCCCTTCAGCAGGACGGTGGCGCCGGTCGCCTCGGCGGCACGGCGGGCAGAGTCGAGAGGCGCTGCCTCGATGGCTTCCCGTTCCACGCTTTTCCCGCGCCGTTCGAACAGCGCCACCAACTCGCCCGCGTGGGGCGTGAGGATGACGTGGCTGCCGACGGTCTCCGGCAGCAGCGGGAGCGCTCCGGCGTCAACCACAGCAGGCAATCCGGAGGTAATGGCATCGCGGGCCCGCTGCCGCTGCCCCGGATCCTCGGCGGCACCCGGGCCCACGAGCCACGCCTGGACATGAGACTCGGAAACCGAACCGTGGGAGCACACCACCTCAGGATGGACGGTGTTGATGAGGGTGGTCACCGCGTCCGGGCCGAGGAAGCGAACCATTCCAACGCCGGTAGCCAGCGCTGCGCCCGTGGCAAGCACGGCCGCTCCGGGGTACATCCCCGAACCGGCTGCGATGCCGAGAACACCACGGCTGTACTTGTGGTCGGCCGGTTGCGGCTGGGAATAAAGGAGGTGGAATTCCGACGGCTCCAGCGAGTAGAGGCTGGGCTCGGCCAGCGTGTCGCCGAGGCCGATGTCGATGGTGGTGACGCGTCCCGCCAGCCGCGCCCCGGCACCAACCAGCAACCCGGACTTCAGGCCGCCGAAGGTCACCGTGAGATCGGCTGCCAATACTTCGCCGGAGGCAGCGCCGGTGTCTGCGTTGACTCCGCTCGGAACATCGCACGCCACAACCCGGCCGGAGGTTCCGCGAACATTGACCTTCGTGACCAGCTCGGCCGCCTCGCCGCGCAGTCCGCCGACTCCCCCAGTGCCGAGAATGCCGTCAAGAATGAGGTCGGCCGCGGTGACGCGCTCAGCGATGCGGTCGAGGTTCCCGGTGAGCCGTTCAACCCGCCCGCCCGCGGCGCGGAAGGCGGCCAGAGCATCGGTATGCACGCGATCCGAGGTGAGTACCGCCGTCGTGCCTGCTCCCCGCTGCTGCAGGCGGGCGCCGGCGTAGAGCGCGTCTCCCCCATTGTTGCCGCTGCCAACCAGTACGACGACGGCGCGTCCGTAGGTGCCGCCCGTTGCGTGCAGTTCCCCAACGCAGGCCTGTGCGAGGCCGTGCGCAGCACGCTGCATCAGCTCACCGCCGAGACCCGCCTCGAGCAGCGGGGATTCCGCTGCCCGGACCTGATTCCCGGTATAAGCACTAAGCATGCTTAGAATCCTACCGGGTGGCCCCCGGATATTCCCCCTCGGCAACCACCATGGCGGTTGCTACCCCGCCGTCGTGGCTGAGTGAGAGGTGCCAGCGGTTCACTCCGCGTGCATCCGCAACGGCCTGGACCGTCCCGGAAACCTGGACCGTGGGGCTGCCGTTGGCGTCGAGGCCTATCCAGCAGTCCTGCCAGTTCATGCCCGCCGGTGCTCCGAGCGCCTTGGCCACAGCTTCCTTCGCGGCGAAGCGGGCGGCCAGCGAGCGGGTGTTGAGCCCGCGCTCCGCCGCAACGAACAATCGCTCGCGCAACCCGGGTGTGCGCTCGACCTGGCGCTCGAACCGGGCTACGTCCACAACGTCTACGCCGATACCAATGATCATCGGCGCCTACTCGACCGTGACGGACTTGGCCAGGTTACGGGGTTGGTCAACGTCATAACCCTTGGCTGATGCCAGTTCAAGGGCGAAGATCTGCAGCGGAACCGTGGTGAGCAGGGGCGCCAGGAGCGTGGAGGTCTGCGGCACGTGGATGACGTGCTGGGAGAACGCTGCCACGGATTCGTCGCCCTCCTCGGCAATCACAATGGTGACCGCACCGCGGGCGCGAATCTCCTGGATGTTGGAGACCACCTTGGAGTGCAGGGAGTCGCGGCCGCGCGGGGACGGCAGCACGACGACGACAGGCTGGCCCTCCTCGATCAACGCGATGGGGCCGTGCTTGAGCTCACCGGCAGCGAAACCCTCGGCGTGGATGTAAGCGAGTTCCTTGAGCTTGAGCGCGCCCTCCATGGCCACCGGGAACCCGACGTGGCGGCCCAGGAAGAGCACGGACTTGGCATCTGCCATGTCCCGGCCGAGCTTCTTGACGGCATCCGCGTTGTCGAGCACCTGCTGGATCTTGGCGGGCATCTCGTTGAGATCGCTCAGGACGGCGTTGATCTCGTCGCGGAACTTGTTGCCGCGCAGCTGGGCAAGGTAGAGGCCGAGCAGGTAGGCGGCGGTGATCTGCGCCAGGAAGGCCTTGGTGGATGCCACAGCGATTTCCGGCCCCGCGTGGGTGTACAGCACGGCGTCCGATTCACGCGGGATGGTGGACCCATTGGTATTGCAGATGGCAACCACCTTGGCGCCCTGTTCGCGGGCGTAGCGGACCGCCATGAGGGTGTCCATGGTCTCGCCGGACTGGGAGATGGCAACCACGAGGGTCTTCTCGTTGACGATGGGGTCCCGGTAGCGGAACTCGTGGGAGAGCTCCACCTCGGTGGGGATACGGCACCAGTGTTCAATGGCGTACTTGGCCACCGAGCCGGCGTAGGCAGAGGTTCCGCAGGCGAGGACAACAATCTTGTCCACCGAGCGCAGAATTGACTCGTCAATGCGGAGTTCATCCAGTACCAGGTTTCCCTTGGCGTCGGTGCGGCCCAGCAGCGTCTGCCCAACGGCGTCGGGCTGGTCATTGATTTCCTTCTCCATGAAGGAGTCATAACCGCCCTTTTCCGCGGCAGCGGCGTCCCAATCGACGTGGAATTCCTTGCCCTCGGCGGGAGCGCCGAAAAAGTCGGTGATTGCAACCGCGTCCGGGGTGATGGTGACCACCTGGTCCTGGCCCAGCTCCACTGCGCGGCGGGTGAAGTCAATGAAGCCCGAGACGTCCGAGCCGAGGAAGTTCTCGCCCTCGCCCAGGCCCACAACCAGCGGCGAGTTGCGGCGAGAGGCCACAACGACGTCGGGGGCGTCCTGGTGGATGGCCAGCAGCGTGAAGGCGCCTTCGAGGCGCTGGCTGGCTTCCTGCATTGCCCGGGTCAGCGTGTCCTCGGAACCGGAACCTGAACCGGCGTCGGCGTCCGCCAGGCGGCGGTAGATGCTGCCCAGCAGTACGGCGGCAACCTCGGTGTCGGTGTCGGAGATGAAGGTGGCACCGGCGTCGAGAAGCTCGGCCTTGAGTTCTGCGAAGTTTTCGATGATGCCGTTGTGGATCATCGCCAGCCGGCCGTCGTCGGCCAGGTGGGGGTGTGCGTTCTGGTCTGTCGGGCCGCCGTGGGTGGCCCAGCGGGTGTGGCCGATTCCCGTCAGTGAATCAGGAAGGGGCGCTTCCTGAAGCTCGGCAATAAGGTTGGTCAGCTTGCCGGATTTCTTGCGCGACTGGATGCCGGATTCCGTCAGGACTGCAACGCCCGCGGAATCATAGCCGCGGTATTCGAGCCGGCGCAGGCCCTCCATGACAACGTCAAGGGCGCCGTGACTGCCGTTTGAATCGACGTCCTCGAGTACCGCGCTGTTCAGTGATGCGCCGTTGTTCCGGCCTACGTATCCTACGATTCCACACATGGGCTTAAGCGTACCTGCCGAGCACTCCTTCCTTTGCGCCGCGAAGTTCAGGCGTGGTGCAGCTCACCGGAGAGGCCGCTATCCGTTTGTTAATGTCCTGGTCAGGGGGCAGAATTCACAGGGTGAGTGAGCAATCTCCCGGTACCGGGCCCACAGCGACGGTGGATGCCGGTGTCACCCCGTTCGTTGAACTCGAGCGTCAGACGTGGTCGCGGCTGTCCAATGAGATCGAGTCGCCGCTCAACGTCGAGGACATCCTCCGTCTGCGCGGCCTGGGAGACGCCCTCAACCTTGACGAGGTGCGCGAGGTCTACCTTCCACTGTCCCGGCTGCTCTCGCTCTATGTAGCCGCCGCCGGTGAACTGCATGCCGCCACCAATACCTTCCTCGGTGAGACCACCACGCGGACGCCGTTCGTCATCGGCGTTGCCGGTTCGGTGGCGGTCGGCAAGTCCACCACTGCCCGCGTGCTGCGCGAGCTCCTTCGCCGCTGGCCCGGCACCCCCAACGTTGAGCTGATCACCACGGACGGCTTCCTCTACCCCAACGAGGAACTGGAACGGCGCGGCCTGATGCAGCGGAAGGGTTTCCCGGAGTCCTACGACCGCCGTCGTCTGCTGCGCTTCGTCAGTGAGGTCAAGAGCGGCGCCGAGGAGGTCCGCGCCCCCTGGTATTCGCACCTGACCTACAACATCGTGCCTGGTCGTGAAGTGGTGGTGCGCAGGCCGGACGTGCTGATTGTGGAGGGCCTGAACGTCCTTGCGCCGGCGCGCATGAGGGCGGACGGGCGCTCCGGCCTCGCGCTCAGCGATTTCTTCGATTTCTCTATCTACGTGGACGCGAAAACCTCCTATATTGAGGAGTGGTACGTCCAGCGTTTCCAATCGCTGCGCAGCGGCGCCTTCGCCAACCCGGAGTCGTATTTCCACCGGTACGCCTCACTCACCGACGAGGAGGCCCGCGAGACCGCGCTTGGCATCTGGCACCGCATCAACGAGCCGAACCTGATGGCCAATGTCCTTCCCACCCGCGGCCGCGCCACCCTGGTCCTCACCAAGGAAGCCGACCACTCGATCCGAAGAATGCTGCTACGAAAAACCTGACGAAACCGCGGCGGCACCGCACCCCATCCAGCTGGATGACGACGGCGGTGCTCCTCGTCGCGCTGTCAGCCTGCGGTACGCCGCCACCTGCAGCGGACAACCCCGCCTCCGCGCCTGCGTCATCGGTTCCGCCCGCTTCTTCAGTTCCGCCTTCTCCGGCCGTGTCCCAGACCCCCGGCACCATTCCCGCCCCGGGACAGCGTGCACCCGCTCCCGTTGAAACTTCTGCTCCGTCGGTGGTCCCCGAGACGCCACCAGCGCAACCCACCGCCGCGCCGAGTGTTGCGGCTTCTCCCTCTCCGCCGCCTCCAGTTGCTGCACCGCCTCCAGAGCCAACCGAGCTGGGCGACCCAACCTCGGTGAGCGTCGTCGTCAACAAGCAACGGCCGATCAACCCGATCGACTACTTTCCTTCCGGTCTGGTACTGCCCGCGGTCCCGCTGGCCGTGGCCGAGCCTAATGCCCTGCTGCGTGGTGACACCGCTGCCGCTGTGGAGGAGATGTTTGCAACTGCAGCGAGCGACGGCGTGAGCCTCACCCTGGTCAGCGGGTACCGGTCCTTCCAGGACCAGGTCTCGACCTATGAACACTGGGTGGCGCAGTACGGCGGTGACACGGCAGCAGCTGACCGCATCTCGGCGCGCGCCGGGTTCTCCGAACACCAGACGGGGCTCGCCTTCGATGTGGGCCAGGACGACGGCGCGTGCACCCTCTCCTCCTGCTTCGCCGACACTCCCGCAGGTCAGTGGATGGCAGCCAACGCGCACCGGTTCGGGTTCATCCTGAGGTATCCGTTGGGGGCGGAGGGCATCACCGGGTTCTCCGGCGAGGCCTGGCATTACCGGTACGTTAGCGTTGAGCTGGCGCAGGCCATGCGGAAGGACGGTGTGGCAACCCTCGAGGAGTACTTCAACCTGCCACCGGCGCCCGGCTACTGATGTACCCCGAACTTTTGCGCAGCTCGCGCGACTTGCACGCCCGTCGGGCTCACCTGATCTGCGCAAATCTTCCCGTAACCTGAACCCATGATCAACGGATTCAAAAACTTCATCATGAAGGGCAACGTCATTGACCTGGCTGTTGCCGTGGTTATCGGTGCCGCGTTCGGGGCGGTGGTGAAATCGCTCGTCGAGAACATCCTCATGCCCTTGATTTCAGCGCTGGTCGGCGCACCCAACTTCGACGATTTTGCGAAGGTGACCATCAACGGCAACGAGATCCTGTTCGGGATGTTCCTCACCGCCGTCGTGAATTTCCTCCTGATCGCCGCTGCTGTCTACTTCGTAATCGTCATGCCGATGAACAAGCTGATCGAGCGGCGCGACCGCAAACTGAACCTGGAGGAGAAGGTCGAAGAGGTTGACCCGCAGGTTGCGCTCCTGACCGAGATCCGCGACAGCCTCAAGCAGCGTTCCGTCTAGCTACTGCCGTACCTTACTTGCCTGCCAAGCGCGCGTTCAGCCGATCAACCTCGTCGAGCACCTCGGTCGCCGCCCAGGCTCGGTCCCGCTTGCTTCGGGTAATGGGGGCGATTACTCCGGCTTCTGTCAGCCGATCCAAGCTGGCATAGACGGCGTTCAGGGTGACACCTGCGATGTGGGCAGCAGTGTGCGCTTCGAGGACCGGGTGCTCCAGCAGGGCAGCGATGATTTTCTCATCAGCTGAACCGCGCCGAGGCTTTGCGGCTTCCTCCCAGATACCGGGTAGCTCTTCCAGCTCGGCAATCGATGCGCGGGCTGCGTCAGTCGCCCTTACCGCCGAGACCGCCAGGTACTTCACGAACGGGTCGACATCGCCGGTTCTGTAGGCATTGACCAGATCGAAGTACTGCTGAACGTCGGCGACCATGGCGGAAGCGATGGGGGTAACGGTCCCGGTGGTCAGCCGACGGCGGCGGCAGACAGCGCCGATGAGGGCACGCCCGATCCTGCCGTTGCCGTCGGTGAATGGGTGCACGGACTCGAAATGAGCGTGTGCAATGGCTGCCTGGGCTATGACCGGCAGGTCGACCCTGTTGCTGAATACAATCAGGTCGGCCATGAGGTCGTCGACGAGTTCCGGCGGAGGGGGAACATGAATGGCGTTGCGCGGAGAGTAGTCAGAACCGCCGATCCAGTTCTGGACATCGCGAAAGCGGCCGGCGTACGTGAAGTCGACCGGATCGTCCTTCATGAGCAGGTGGTGCGCCTTCAATATCTGATCCACCGAGATCGTGCCCGTGGAGCCGGCTCCGTCGATCATGGCTTGGATGGCGTCTGTGGCAGCGACCATTGAACGGGCGTTCGCGCTGGCTTTAATCCCGATTGCTGCCCGCGCGTAGTCATCCCGTGGCGCTTCTACATGTTCAATCTTCGAGGAAGAGACAGACTCGCTCCCGAGGAGAAAACCGCTGATCGCCGCCATGCGTGCGCCGGAAGTAGCGTCCAGGGAAGCGACAGCAACGGCGGCCTCCTCCAGCGCGACCAGTGTGTCCTTTTCCGGGTAGTAATCCTGAGCGGCGATCAGTGGCGGCAGGGATACCACCACCTCCGCGAAGAGCCGATCCTCCCGCGGCGGTCTCCCGGAAAACCTCCACGGCCGCTTCTCGTAATTATGCGCTGGCCACATCCGGTTACCGGCTCGCCGTAGAACCCAGAACATGCTTCATGTTGTTCATGTTTCACCCACTAAACATGAATAGTCAATCCGCTATCCATGTTTAGACGGAGCAGGGAGGCCTAAGCGGGTTCGAGCGCCAACTGATGTTGCACAATCCCGGCGAGGGTCTCGGCAGTGCGCTCGGCCGTAACCATGTCGGCGGCCTCAACCATCACGCGGACAACCGGCTCGGTGCCGGAGGGGCGCAGCAGTACGCGGCCGGTTTCCCCGAGGGATTCCTGGGCGTCGCGGACCGCACGCTGCACCTCGTCGTCGCTGTTCACACTCGACTTGTCCACGCCCTTGACGTTGATCAGCACCTGGGGAAGCTTGGTCATGACGGTCGACAGTTCCTTCAGGCTGCGGCCGGTCAACGCGACCTGCGCCGCCAACTGCAGGCCGGTCAGAACGCCGTCGCCAGTGGTTGCGTAGTCAGCGAAGATGACGTGTCCGGACTGTTCGCCGCCGAGGCTGAAGCCGCCGTCGCGCATGCCTTCAAGAACATAGCGGTCCCCCACCGCAGTCTCACGCAAGGTGATTCCGGCTTCCCGCAGAGCGAGCTTCAGGCCGAGGTTGCTCATCACGGTGGCCACCAGTGTGCCGTCTTTCAGGCGCCCGGCCGAGTTGAGGGCAACTGCCATGATCGCCATGATCTGGTCGCCGTCCACCACGGTGCCCTCGTGGTCCACGGCGAGGCAGCGGTCGGCGTCGCCGTCGTGCGCAATACCGAGGTCTGCGCCGTGTTCCAGCACCGCGGCCTGCAGCATTTCGAGGTGGGTGGAACCGCAGCCCTCGTTGATGTTGTTACCGTCCGGGTCAGCGCCGATGACCACGATGTCCGCGCCGGCGTCGGAAAACACCTGGGGTGAGCAGCCACTGGCCGCGCCGTTGGCGCAATCCAGCACCACTTTGAGGCCGTCGAGCCGGTGCGGTAGTGACTGAAGGAGGTGGACCACGTAGCGGTCCTCAGCATCGGCGAAGCGCTGGATGCGGCCGACGTCCGGCCCAACGGGGCGGTGCCGGGGTGCGAGGAGTTCGGATTCGATCGCATCTTCGAGGGCGTCGTCGAGCTTTTTGCCGCCGCGCGCCAGGAACTTGATGCCGTTGTCCGGCGCCGGGTTATGGGAGGCGGAGATCATGACCCCGAAGTCAGCGTTCAGGTCAGCAACGAGGAAAGCCGCAGCCGGTGTGGGAAGGACGCCCGCGTCAAAAACGTCGACGCCGGCACTCGCCAGGCCGGCTTCCACGGCAGCGGCAATGAAATCGCCACTGGTACGCGGATCCCGCGCGATGACGGCGGTGGGGCGCCTGCCATCGGATTGCTGATGCCCCAGCACCACGGCCGCTGCCTGGGCAAGCTGCAAAGCGAGTTCTGCGGTGAGGAGGCCGTTCGCCAGACCGCGGACGCCATCGGTCCCAAATAATCTAGTCATCGTGGTTCATCCTAAGGGAGAAAAGTCCCGCACCCGGGAAGCGTCGAAGAACGCTGTTAGAGCGTTACGCCCGCCCGGCAGCAGCCGAGCGGGCGTAACGGGTGAAGCTGGTGAAATCAGCGCTTGTGGAGCCAAGAGCGAAAAATCGCCGAGGGGACCCAGGAATAACGCGCCAGCGGTATTCCTGGGGTAGGCGATTTTTACCTCTTGGAATACTGAGGCGCCTTGCGTGCCTTCTTGAGACCGGCCTTCTTGCGCTCGATGACGCGGGCGTCACGAGTCAGGAAGCCTGCCTTCTTGAGGGCGGGGCGGTTGTTCTCGCGGTCAATCTCGTTGAGCGCGCGGGCAACACCGAGGCGCAGTGCACCGGCCTGGCCGGAAGGGCCACCGCCGTGGATGCGTGCAATGACGTCATACGCGCCGTCGAGCTCGAGGAGCTTGAACGGATCGTTGACTTCCTGCTGGTGCAGCTTGTTGGGGAAGTAGTCAGACAGCTCGCGGCCGTTGACAATCCACTTGCCGCTTCCCGGTGTGACGCGGACGCGTGCAACAGCTTCCTTGCGACGGCCCACAGCGGCGCCGCCTACGGTCAGCGCGGGGCGCTCTTTGACGGGCGCGTCCGAGACGGCCGACGATTCCGAGGTGTAGCTGGTGAGCTCCTCGGTTGGTTCATTCAGCTCTTCAGTGTTCTGAGCCACGGTTCTCCTTGAGTGATTCTTAGTCTGTGGTGGCCAGGACTACTGAGCGACCTGGGTGATTTCGAAAGTCTGGGGCTGCTGGGCCGCGTGCGGGTGCTCTGCACCGCGGTAAACCTTCAGCTTGCCGATCTGCTGGGCAGCGAGGGAGGTCTTGGGCAGCATGCCCTTGATGGCCTTCTCCACAGCGCGTACCGGGTTCTTCTCCAGCAGCTCTGCGTAGTTGACGGACTTCAGTCCACCCGGGAAACCGGAGTGGCGGTAGGCACGCTTCTGTTCGAGCTTGGCGCCGGTGAGGGCAACCTTCTCAGCGTTGATGATGATGACGAAGTCGCCCATATCCATATGGGGGGCAAAGGTCGGCTTGTGCTTTCCGCGCAGCAGTGTTGCGGTCTGGCTGGCAAGACGGCCTAGGACAACGTCGGTGGCGTCAATGACGTGCCACTGGCGGTTGATGTCGCCGGGCTTCGGGGTGTACGTACGCACGGTTTTTGCCTTCGTTTCTTGTTCTACGGTGACGCTGGCACACGTGGAGAATGACCTCCAGATGCCAACGCAGCTGATGCATGCGTTACCGGAACTTCAGGTGAGGACTGAAAGCTACACCGGTGATCCCTGGGTTCTCGGCCATATCCGCGGACCAGGTAGCTCTGCAACTGAGCCGCACGCGGGCATGGACATATCGAGATGGGATACGCACAACGACTCTCAAGGTTAGCGCGGACGTGACCCCCGGGTCAAAACACGTCAGCCATACCCATCAGCATAGGATGGCAGGAGGTTCATCTAGGGGGTAGGGCGAAGAGTGCGGCTGGTCCAACTTGCGTCGCGCCGTTCTGCCGCCCGCCGCAGCCTTCTGGCCATTATTGCGCTGACCCTCGCAGTGCTGACGGCGGTCCTCGCCGGCATCAGCGGCTTCACCCAGTTGGCCGCAACGGAGGCACTGCGCTCCCTCGCCTCAGCTTCCGGGGCCTCAGCCTCCGGCGCGCAGGGCTTCTTCCGCATCCACACCACCATCGCTGACGACGCCGCTGCGCAGCAGGCAGCCGCCGAAGCCGCTTTCGCCGAACTGGGACTTCCCAACGGCCTCTCCATCTCCATCGCACCGTATTCACCGCCCCGCCCGCTGGTGCCCTCCGGCGGCAGCGCCACCAACCTCCCGGCTGACCTCACCTTCCTGCCGGTCGGCTGGACACCGACGACGACGCCGGCAGCCGGCTCGCTCGCACCACTCACGTCGGGTGCCGCTAGTGAACTCAACAGAACCGGCCCCATTCCCGCTGCCCTGGAGACTTCGACCGCGGAATCCCTCGGCCTCGCCGTGGGTGACACGTTCGCCGTGGAGGGTGCTGAGGGAACGGTCCGGCTCGAGCTGGTGGCAACCCTGAATCCCGTGGGCCCGGACGCCGCCTTCCTCGACCCGGTGCCCGTCCAGGGCGCGGAATCGGTGCCCACCGCCGTCGTCGTTCCTCCGCAGACCATTCCTGCGCTGAGTGGTGAGCCGAAAGTCCAGTGGGTGTTCACGGTGGATGCGGACTCGGTCTCAGCGGCGGAGCTGTCCCGGCTGGCTGAGGGGCTGCGCCAGCTGCCGCAGCGGCTGAGCGGCGATCCAGCAATCAACGACGGCGGCGTGATCCCGTCCGGTGAACTCGGCGGCCTGCTGGCTTCCGCGGCGGATGCAACGCAGTCGGTCCGGGCTGTCCTTCCCATTGCCCTGCTTCTGCTGGTGGCGCTGAGTGCGGTGACGGTGGTGCAGTTCGCGCGGCTCCTGGCCGATACGCGTGCTGTGGAGGACAAGTTGATCAGTGCCCGCGGCTCCACGACGGGTCAGCGCGCCGCCGTCGCCGCTTTCGAAGTGGTGCCGCTGGCCGTCGCGGGTTGCCTGCTCGGGTGGGTTGCCGCCGTCGTGCTGGGTCCGTTGCTTTCCACCGGCAGTGAGACAGAGTATGTCGAGGGAATGGGTGAGTTCGCCTCGGCCAGCTGGAGCGTGCCGGTGTTGTGCGCGGGGATCACGGCGCTGGTGTTCGTCGCGGTTGCGGTGCTCGACGCTCTGCGTGAGCACAGTCCGGGCGGAGATGCAGCGCGTACGGCACGGGTGGCCTCCTTCGGCGTGCTGGCGCTGCTCGTTGCTGCGACCGCGCTCTCGCTCTGGCAGTTCCTGCTGTACCGGTCGCCGCTGGTAGAGTCCGGCAGCGGCACCCTCAAGGTCAACCCGCTCGCCGCTCCCGCTCCTGCCCTGCTGCTCCTGTCCGGGACCGCGCTGGCCCTGGTCATCACCGCGTGGCTGGCGCGCCGGGTAGAGCGCCGGACGTCCTCCCGCGCCACCCTCGGAGTGCCGTTGGCGGCGCGGCAGGTCTCCCGGCGGATCGCGTCCTACGTGATTCCGATCGCGCTGGTCACCGTCACGGTGGGCACCGCCACGTTCACTGCCGCGTATGCGCAGACCACCAGCCGGTCCCAGGAAGCGGCATCCCAGCTGGGCAATGGTTCGGACGTGCGTGTCGCGGTGCCCGGTCCGCTGGTCATCCGGTCCGCTGATGACGTTCCGGCCCTGAACACCTTCGCCGAACGTGAGGCGGTGACCGCGGCCTCCCTCGCTTACCGGGGCGAAGCGCGGCTGGCATCGATCACCGCTCCCCTGCTCGCCGTTGATGCCGGATCGCTGCCGGGGCTCCTGGACGACGGCGCCAACCTGGTGAACGTCGGAGAGCTTGCGGGCGCGCTGGCCTTCGAGTCCCCCGTCCCCGAACCCGCGCTGGCCCTGACGCCGTCCGCCACCCAGGTCCGTCTGCAGTTCACCTCGCGCGGCACCTCGGAAACACCGGACGACGACGGCGCTGCCGCCCGCTCTGCCTCCGTCACCGTCTGGATCCGCTCGGAGGCCGGGCTCCTGGTGCCTGTGCCAGCCGGCACGCTCGTTCTGTCCGGTTCCGGGAACCAGGCGCATTCCCTGTCCTTTCCGCTGCCCGAGGACTTGCGCCCGGCAGCAATCACAGCCGTGGACATCGCCCTGGACCCGTCCGAGGCCCCGCGCGGCTACGAGCTCGAAATCACGAGCGTGTCCAGCGACGGCGGCATCGGTACCGGGCAGGGCCGGTTCACCGAGGATTCCGACCTGCGGCTCGCGTCCGCCGCGTTCGGGTCCGCGCAGTCCGGTGTGCTGCCGCTGGAGACGGGCGTCGGCGTGCGTTTCCCCCAGGAGGGCTCAACGTTCGGCACCGCGCAGGCCCGGCTCATGGTCGGAGCTCAGGATGCGCCGCCTCTTCCGGTGGCCTTCACCACTGAACTGCTCGCGGACCTCGACCTGACGGTGGGTGACCCAGTGTCGCTGCGTCCCGGCGGCGTCGAGATCGACGGCGTCGTTGCCGCGGTTGCACCCGTACTGCCCGGGACCACGGAGAGCAGCGCCGTCCTGGTGGATCTGCAGGCCTACAGTCACGCGTCGCTGGCCAGTTCACCCGTTCCTCCGCGGCCGGGAGAAGTCTGGCTCGCGTCAACGGACCGGACCGCCACCGCCGGCGCTGCCGCCAGCCTGGCCGGACCCGGCGCAACCGTCTCCACGGCAGACAACTCACTCATCGGACGCTTTCTGGCACCGGCAACCACCTCGCTCTGGATCGGCGCGATCGGAGCGCTGCTCGTGGGCGGTGCGGCGTTGACGGCCAGCATCGTGACCCTCGTGCAATCCCGGCGCTCCGAGGTGGCCGTCCTGCGAGCGCTCGGCATGCAGGCCCGCGACCAGGTGCGCGGGCGCCGGTGGGAGGTGCTCAGTGTCGGAGGTGCCGCCGTCGTACTGGGTCTGCTGACAGGGCTGGGAGTGGCGGCGCTAACCGTGTCGCTGCTGGCGCAGGCGGTGGTGGTTAATGCGTCGGAGGCGCTGCGGGCGCCGCTGTCGATCGCCGTCGTGCCGTTGCTGGGCGTGCTCGCGGTGCAGGTGCTGATCCTGGTGCTTGCGGCCTGGTTCTACGGCGAGCGCGTGAAGCGGCAGGCGCTCACGCCGGCGTTGGCGGTGGATGCGCTGTGAGTCTGTACCGGCTGTTGCGCCGCGAGTTCCGGCACTCCCGCTGGCCCTCGGTGCTGGTGGCGTCGATTGTGCTGGTGGTCTCGGCGTTGCTGTGCGCGTGGCCGCGTGCAGTGGACTCGATGTATACGGCGGACCTGCAGGAATCGGTGTCCGAGCTCGCGGGATCCCAGCAGGCAGTCCGCGCGTTCAGTACGTCCTTCCCGCCGCTTGAGGACTTCGACCGCGCCTTCGACGAGACGGACATTGACGGGGCCACCGAGGACGCGCTCGCCACCATTCGGGAAGACCTGGCCGAGCCGCTTGGCTCAGTCCTCGGGAACGGCCGCTGGTTGGCTACCGGCGTCAACTCGAGCATCGGGCCGCTGCCGGACGGTATCCGCGAACTGGTGCTGAACTACGCAGTCGATGTGCAGGCGCTCGAGCACATCGAGCTGGTGGAGGGCGCGCTGCCGGGGCCGCCGCCGGATCAGTACGGCGAGGATCCGGTGGAAATTATCCTCTCGCGGGACTCCGCCGCGTCAGCGAAGTGGCCGGTCGGCGGGGAGCGGAATGTCGCCGTCTTCCTGCCGGGTCAATCCGGCGATGAGGGCAACGAGGTGCGGTCGCAGCCGATTGTCCTGAGCGGCATCTACGCGCCGAAGGACCCCGATTCCCCCTACTGGAGCCTGAACAACACGCTGCTCTCAGCGGCCGAGGACTTCAATCCGGACACCGGCACGGCCGTGAATGCAACGGCCTTCGTCTCCCCCAGGGCGTTCCCGTTCCTCTCGCGAGCGGCTGACCATGTGCAGACCTCCTACTGGTACCCGGTGTCCACCGACTCCCTGACCGCCAGCACAGCACCGCAAACCGCCGCGCAGCTAAGTGAGTTCCTCGGGACGCCGCACACCGTTCCCTCCACCTCCCCGTTGCCGACCACTGTCGTCTTCGGATCCGAAACACCCGACGCGATAGCCGATGCCACCCAGCGTGCCGCGTCGACCAACCAGATCCTCGCGCTGCTGGCTTCCGGGCCGCTTGGCGTGTGCCTGGCAACCGCCGCCCTTGCGGTACGGCTTCTCCTCGAACGACGGCGGGGCGCGCTGGCTCTGGCGTCGGCGCGCGGGGCCAGCTACTGGCAACTGCGCGGCGCCCTGGCGCTGGACGGGTTGCTGCTCGGCATCCCGGCTGCCGTGCTCGGTGCGCTGGCGGCTTTCCTGCTGGTGCCCGTGCCGTTCTCGCCGGCGCACCTGCTGTGGCCGGTGCTGGCGGCCTTTGTGCCCGCAGTGCTGATGGCGGTCCAGCATCGTCCGGAAGCTTCGTTGCGGCAGGATCTTGGCGCCTCTGCACGGAACCGGTGGCGCGTGAGTGCGGAGGCCGCCGTCGTCGTGCTGGCTGGAATGGCCACGGTTCTGCTGACGCAGCGGGGGCTGGCGCAGGGGGCGTTGGAGTACGGCGAGGTGGATCCGCTGCTGTCGGCGACGCCGCTGCTCATTGCGCTTGCCGTGTGCGTGCTGGTGCTGCGTTTGTATCCGGTACCGCTTGAGTGGTTCGCGCGGGTTCGGCGGCGGGGTCCCGGGCTGGTCGGGTTCCTGGGGGCGTCGCGTGCGGTGCGCTCGCCTGGTGCGGGGTTGGTGCCGGTGCTGGCGCTGATCGTGGGGCTCGCCGTCGTGCTCTTTTCCGGCGTGCTGTTGTCGACGTTCAGTGAGGGAGTCACCGATGCTGCACAGGCCGACGTCGGTGCTGACCTCCGCGTCCAGGGCCCGCCGTTCTCGGTGGAGCAGGTTGAGGGGATCCGGTCGGTCGAGGGCGTCGCGTCGGTGGCCGCGGTGACGGATCTGGGGACCCTGCGCGCGGAGACGGGTGGCCGGCAAACCAAGGACGTGAACCTACTCGCGGCCGATCCCGGTGCGGTGTTGAGTGTCCAGGAGGACCTCGCTGGTGCGTTCCCGCCGGCGTTGCTGAACGCGTTGGAGGGCGATGCTTCGGATGGAGCTCTACCTGTAATCGCGTCGCCTGCACTGGAGCTTGCGGAAGGTACGGCTATTGAGCTGCGTTACCGCGGGACGTCGGTGGACGCGGAGGTGGTGGGCATTGGGCCGGAGGACGTGGTGTTCTCGGCGTCGTCGGTCTGGATGTTGGTGGGTGAGCAGGCAATCGGCTCTGTGCAGGAGCGGACGTTTGAACCGTCCGTGCTTTTGGCTGACCTGCACGATGGCGCTGCTTCTGAGGCTGTCATGGACGCAGTTGCGGACATCGCCGGCGTGCCCGTTTTGCAGCAGACTCCGGACCAGCAGGTTGAGCAGACGCTCGAATCGGCGTCCGGGCGGGGACTGCAGCTAGGGCTGTGGGCGGTGATCGGCGCGATGGCCGCGCTGTGTTCGTTGACAATCGTCATGACGTCGGTGGTGAATGCGCCGGCCCGCAACCGGTTGATCGCGCTGCTGCGTACGCTGGGGTTCCCGCCTCGTCGCGATGGTGCGTTGATGTTGTGGGAGCTCGGGCCGATTACCGGGGCTGCGGTGCTGGCCGGGACTGCTCTTGGGCTGGTGCTGCCGCTGGTCATTCTGGGTGCGATTGACCTGTCGGCGTTTACCGGCGGTGCTGCCGAGCCGGCGCTGGCACTGAATCCCCTGCTGTTGCTGGGCCTGCTGGTTGGGTTTGTGGTGGTGGTGCTTCTCTCGGTGGCGGGTGCTGTGGCTGCTGGTCGGCGGCAGCGGTTGGCTGCGGTTCTTCGAATGACGGATACCTGAGGTGATAACGGTGGGAAACGAAAGGCAGCCGCACATCCTGTGTGAGGATGTGGTGCGCATCTTCAAGGGTGAGGGCATCGAGGTGCAGGCGCTTCAGGGGCTCAACCTGACGGTCATGCCGGGTGAGATGACGGCTCTGGTCGGCGCGTCAGGTTCTGGGAAGTCGACTCTGCTGACCATCCTGTCCGGCCTGGACCGTCCGTCCGCCGGGAAGGCGCAGGTGGCGGGCGTGGATCTGCTGGGGCTCAGCCGCAAGGAGCGTTCGCGGTATCAGCGGGAGACGGTCGGGTTCATCTGGCAGCAGACGCCACGGAACCTGTTGCCCTACCTCACCGCTGCAGAGAACGTGGCGCTGCCCATGGCCATCACCCGCCGGAAGGATGCCGACACTCGGGTGGCTTCGCTGCTCGAGCTGGCCGGGGTGGCGCATTGCCGGAACCGCAAGCCGCAGGAAATGTCCGGCGGGGAGCAGCAGCGGGTGGCTCTCGCCGTCGCGCTGTCGAATGAGCCGAAGGTGATCCTGGCGGATGAGCCGACCGGCGAGCTGGACGAGCACACCTCCGCGGAAGTGCTGGAGGCGATGCGACGGGTCAATGAGGAGCTGGGTACCACGACGCTGATTGTCACGCACGATCCCACCGTGTCCGAGCACGTAAAGCGCACGGTGCAGATCCGCGACGGCCGCTGCTCTACGGAGACTCTGCGCCGGACAGGCGTGAATAACGACGGCGATGAGCACCTGATTGCCGAGGAGTTCGCTGTGATTGATCGTGTGGGGCGGTTGCAGTTGCCGCAGGAGTTTATGGAGAGCCTGGATATGAAGGATCGTGTGCGGTTGGGGTTGGAGCCGGATCATGTGCGGGTGACGCCGGCTTCCGCTGATGGCCCTTCTGCTTCAGGTGCTTCCGAGGAGACACCATGAGTGCCGCTGCCCCCGCGTTGCGTGCGGAAGGCGTGACGAAGACATACGGCTCCGGTGAGAGCGCTGTGCATGCGTGCACGGATGTGTCGTTGTCGGTTGCGCCGGGTGAGCTGCTGGTGGTCAAGGGTCCGTCTGGTTCGGGCAAGACGACGCTGTTGAACTGTATCGGCGGGCTGGATGAACCCGATAGCGGGACGGTCTTCGTTGGGGATCTGGAGCTGACGGCGATGCGGGAGCAGGATCGGGTGACGTTGCGGCAGACGCATCTCGGGTTTGTATTTCAGTCGTTTGGGTTGATTCCCATCCTGACTGCTGCGGAGAACGTCGAGGTGCCAATGCGTCTGGTCGGTATGCCCGCTGCCGAGCGTCAGGCACGGGTGGATGAGCTGCTTGAGCTGGTGGGATTGGGGAAGCACCATCATCAGCGGCCGGCGGAGCTGTCGGGCGGCCAGCAGCAGCGTGTTGGGCTGGCTCGGGCACTGGCGAACCGGCCGAAGGTGTTGATTGCTGACGAACCCACCGGGCAGCTCGATAGCGTGACTGCCGGCACCATGATGGACCTCATCAGCGACCTCGTGCACAGTCATGAGGTGGCTGCGATTGTTTCCACCCACGACCCGCTACTGATGCAGCGTGCGGACCGGGTTCTGGAGCTGCACGACGGGCGGATTCTGGGGGCGGGCGGTCGGTCCGCCGCCCCTGTTTCAGCTCCTTCGAGTGCGTCGGAAATGATCGAAGTACCGGCCACCTACAGCGGTCGACGGCGCCGCAAATCCTGACGCTGGCGCAGGAAAAGCGCAGGATACACACATAAAAAGCTACCCCGGTTAGGGTTCGCTCAGGATTGGTTCAATCTTGGAGTTTTCGGGGATTTCCACTGCTACTTTTTTGGCAGAGCTGGCGATGGGCCAGCCGCCCATCTCGTACAGGAGAAACCCAAATGCTCGTAGCATTCCTGGCAGACGCCAAGTCCACCATCAAGGCCCGCACCAACCGCGACGAGACCGGCGCAACCGCCGTCGAGTACGGCATCATGGTTGCCCTCATTGCCATCGCAATCATCGTTGCTGTCACTTTGCTCGGCACGCAGCTTACTAACACATTCAAGGGTGCCGCGTGCACCATGTCAGGCAAGACGTTCACCGCTGCTGCGCCCGCTGTGCCCGCCTCAGGATCTACCCCAGCAGTCGCTGCGGTAGCCGAAGGCTGCGCCTAAAACTGATTGACGGGCCTGGGCGAGCACCGATGTTCCCCCAGGCCCGTTTTCTGTCAACGGATGAAAGGTGAACCTGGTGGTAGGAAACAGAGATCGGGGCGCGGTCGCAGTTGAAATGGCGTTGCTTCTTCCGGTGCTGGTCCTCCTGCTACTCGGCATCATGGAATTCGGTCGGGCGTACAACGCCCAAGTCACATTGACCAACGCAGCGCGCGACGGTGCGCGTGCCATGGCCATCACCAATGATCCGGTCAAAGCGCGAGCAGCCGCCACGGCTGCAGCTTCGACTCTGAAGCCCGAACTGACCCTTACCAATTTCAGTCCTGCTCCCACAGCCTGCCCGGCCAGCACGACAGGCACGACTACCACCAACACCACATTCGTCATTTCGTACCAGCTGCCTAGCCTCACTGGTATCGCTGGCCCCTTTACGATGACCGGCAAAGGAACCATGCGATGCGGCGGATGAACCAGAAGAGCGACGAGCGCGGTGCTGTTGCCGTCATCGTTGCCATCCTGTTGGTCGCGCTGCTTGGTTTCGCCGCAATCGCAGTGGATGTCGGGATGCTATACGCGGAAAAAGCCCAGCTGCGCAACGGTGCCGACGCGGCAGCCCTGAGCATCGCTCAAACCTGTGCGTATAACTCGGAAGACACCAAATGCAGTACGTCAATCATGTCAGGCTCTCTTGCGAAGCAAATGGTTGACGCGAACGCACTCGACAACCAAAGCAATCCCAGCAATGTCACGCTAAACAAAACTGCGGGGAAAGTGTCGGTAACGGCGGGTGCGCTTGAAGCAGGCACAACATCCAATAAGGTTTCACTCCTATTTGCCCGAGCTCTTGGTTTTGATGACGCTGAAGTGACAGTCACCTCCTCCGCCGCTTGGGGAAGTCCCATTGCAGGCGAGACTCCGTTTCCCATCGCCTTTTCGATCTGCCAAGTTCAAGGACACGTTGGAGGTGGTCTGCAGGTTCTGCAGAGCCACGGTTCGAATGCCAACCCGGACTGCAATTACGGTCCTTCAGGGCAAACCGTTCCCGGCGGGTTTGGCTGGCTGGCACCGGACCCCGGTAATTGCGGCGCCCTGATCGATATTGCTTTCGACGAAGCGGACAGCAATCCCGGGAATGCCGCACCAAGCAATTGCACCGCCACATTGGACAGGTGGAAGGCAGCTATAAACGCGGGCACCTACCCAATCGTGGTCCTGCCCGTGTTCTACAAAGTAACGGGAACCGGCAGCGGCGCCGTCTACGATCTCCAATCGTTCGCCGCCTATGAGGTCCACGGTTGGTACTTCAGTGGCGGAGGCAATTCCTTCCACAACACGGCGACCGACGTTGGCTCCGCCGCGTGCACAAACGATTGCCGTGGAATTGTCGGCAAGTTCGTCAAATATGTCTCACTCGCCGATGGCTACACAATGGGCGCACCCAACGTCAATGGCACCAATGTTGTTCAACTCACACTCGGAGCACCCTGATGAAGTCCCGCCTGATAGCCGGAATCGCCGCAATAGTCCTTGCCCTTGTCGGGGCCGTGATGGTGTTCAGCTACGCCAACCGCGCAGATGCCCGCGCAATACAGGAACTCGAGCCGGTTGATGTCCTCATTGTGCAGACCGCTGTGCCAGCCGGCACACCCGTAGCAGAACTGACCGCATCGGTAGCCACAACCCAACTTCCCGACGCATCTGTGGCAGATACTGCCCTCGCCAACCTTGACAGCTCTGCGGGGCTGGTTACAGCAGTAGACCTCGTGCCGGGTGAACATTTGATCACGGAACGACTCGTAAAGCCGGAAGATCTCGAAACCCCAGGGTCTGTAGAAGTGCCTGCCGGATTGCACGAGGTATCGATTCTTGTCGAACCGCAGCGTATCGCCGGGGGAAGGGTGGAGGCTGGTGACTTCGTTGGCGTCTTCGTATCAAAATCGGACAGCGGCATAGTAGCTGCGCCAGAAGAAGAATCCACTCAACTCCTGCTGCCGCGGGTGCTTATTTCGGCGGTCCAGCGCGCACCCGAACCAGCGCCAGCCGATCCCGAAGCGACAGAAGAAGACGCGGCAGCCGCTGCAGCCGCAGCGCTGCCAACCGGTTCCCTGATGGTGACTCTCGCTCTAACCCCGGATCAAGCATCACGCCTCGTCTTTGCTAGCGAATACGAGTCAATCTGGCTCAGCAAAGCTACAGTCGCCGAGAATGACGCTCCCCCGCTCATTGTCAAGGACGAGGAGCTGTACCGATGAGCCGCTTTCTCCTCATCACAGCGGACAACGCCTTCGAGCAGAAGGTCCGTCTGGCCACCGCTGCCGGCCTGCCCGGCGAAGTACTCGCGGTCAAGCCAGCGCTCCTGCCACAGCCCGGCGACCTGTTAGATCTGCTGTCAGTCCAGCAGCCTGAAGTCCTGATTCTCGGTCCGGGGATGGTTGTGGACGGTGCACTACGACTTGCAACCATCGTCGACGTTCGGTTCCCGAACCTCAGCATGGTGCTCGTCGCGCCGGAAGACTCCGGCGTCGCACTCGCCGCCATGCGGGCCGGTGTCCGCGATGTCGTCGACCCAACGGCTGACATTCCCAGTGTGCGTCTGCTGCTGGAGCGCGCCTGCCAGGCCTTCGCCAGCCGCCACCGTGCCGAGTTCGTTCAGTCTGTCGCCCCTGCCAAGCAGGAGCACGGGCTGGTCATCGGCGTCTTCTCACCGAAGGGTGGGGTCGGCAAGACAACCATCGCCTCCAATATCGCCGTCGGTCTCGGCAAGGTTGCTCCCATGGGCGTGGTCCTCGTAGACCTTGACCTGCAGTTCGGCGACGTGGCATCGAACCTATACCTCAACCCGGAGTACTCGGTCCGGGACGCGGTGTCCAGCTCAGCGAGTTCCGACACCATGGTGCTCAAGGCCTTTCTGACACCTCACCCCTCGGGTATCTATGCACTGTGCGCTCCCAGCAATCCGGCGGATGCCGACAGCATCTCTGCAGAACAGCTTGGCGCATTGATCAAGCAGCTCAGCGCTGAATTCCCGTACGTTGTCCTCGACACCGGCCCGGGACTGACCGAGCACAGCCTCGCTGCTCTGGAACAATCGACCGATGCGGTGTGGGTCACGGGCATGGATGTGCCCAGCGTCCGCGGCCTTCGGTCAGGCCTGGATATCCTCAACAAGCTCAATCTCATCCCCGAAACCCGTCATGTGGTCCTCAACTTTGCAGACTCCAAGACCGGCTTGTCTGTTCAGGACATTGAGGCAACCCTCGGCGCACCGGTCGACGTCTCGATTCCGCGTTCCCGGGCGCTGTCCCTCGCCACGAACCGCGGTGTTCCCCTGCTGCAGGAGGAAGTGCGCGACCCCGCCACCAAAAACCTCCACGGACTGGTCCAGCGCTTCACCCCGGAGTGGCGGCAGGGCAACCAGCGTAAAGCCCACCGGCGGGTCGTCATCCGATGAAACTTTCCGATCGTCTCAATCAAGCCAACGGGTCGACCCCTGCGGCAGCTCCCACGCCGACGGCTTCTGTCCTTGCGTCCGCTGCTACTGGCACCAGCGCGCACTCGGTGCCGACGCACGCCGCAGGTGAGGCGACCGAGCCGGTGTTCCAGGGCGCCGTCGTCGTCGGCTCCGGAACCTCCACCGGACCGGAAGCGCCGGTGGCCGCCCGCGTCGACGTCTTCGCCGGCATTAAACAGCGGGCAGCCGAAGCGCTGTATGAGCGAATGGGCGCTCGCTTCAGCGATTCAACCCTGAAGGAAGAGGACCTCCGCGCAGCCGCGCGCGAAGAGCTCAGCCAGGTCATCGACGCGGAGCAGGTGCCGCTGACTCCAGACGAGCGCCGGCGCCTGATTCAGGACGTCGCCGACGACGTCCTCGGATACGGACCACTCCAGCGACTACTCGACGACGAAGACATTACCGAGATCATGGTGAACCGCGCCGACCAGATTTACATCGAACGTCGCGGTCAGCTTGTGCTCGCCGACACCAGCTTCAAGTCCGAGGAGCACCTGCGCCGCGTCATCGAGCGCATCGTCTCCAAGGTAGGCCGCCGCATTGACGAGTCCTCGCCGTATGTTGACGCGCGTCTGGAGGACGGTTCGCGTGTGAACGCCGTCATTCCTCCGCTGGCTGTAAACGGATCCTCGCTAACCATCCGAAAGTTCAGCAAGACTCCACTGACGGTTCAGAACCTGATCAGCTTCGGAACCCTCACACCGGAGATGGCCGAGCTGCTTGACGCGTGCGTCAAGGCCAAGCTGAACATCATCGTCTCTGGTGGCACCGGCACGGGTAAGACGACGCTGCTCAATGTGCTGTCCTCGTTCCTTCCCCATGGCGACCGCATTGTCACCATCGAGGACGCTGTGGAACTGCAGATTCAGCAGCAGCATGTGGTGCGCCTCGAAAGTCGACCGCCCAATACAGAGGGCAAGGGCGCAGTCACCATCCGTGACCTCGTGCGCAACTCGCTGCGTATGCGCCCTGACCGCATTGTCATCGGTGAGGTCCGTGGCGGGGAATCGCTCGACATGCTGCAGGCCATGAACACCGGCCACGACGGCTCCCTTTCGACTGTGCACTCGAACTCGCCCCGCGACGCGATCGCCAGGCTCGAGACTCTTGTTCTCATGGCCGGCATGGATCTGCCACTACGAGCTATCCGCGAACAAATTGCTTCCGCTGTTCACCTGGTCATCCAGATTTCACGACTGCGTGACGGCACCCGCCGCATCACCCATGTCACCGAGGTACAGGGAATGGAGGGCGACGTAGTCACCCTCCAGGACGCCTTCGTCTTTGATTACTCCGCCGGCGTTGACTCCTCCGGACGCTTCCTTGGTAAGCCGATCCCCACCGGCATCCGACCGCGCTTCATGGAACGGTTCGAGGACCTGGGCATCACTGTGTCCCCCGCCGTGTTTGGTGCTGCGCTGATCGGGCAGAGGTAAGCCGATGACGCTGCTGTTCCTGTATGGTGCGGGGCTGTGCCTCGCAGCTCTCGGCCTCCTGCTCTTCGCCACTCGTCCTGCACAGTCAGCAGTTCCGCTGGACCGCCGTCGTCCGCCGGTGGAGGAGTCGGACTCCCAGCTCAGCAAGTTCGCCGGATCCGCCGTCCGTGCCATGGAACGTTTCCTCAAGAAGCGCCCGCAGAGACTGTACCGGCCGGAGCTCCTGGAAACGGCCGGCGTACGGCTCACTCAGGCCGACATGTTCCTGCTCGTCGTCACCGGCGGCATCGCCGGGTTGGCGCTCGGCCTGCTGGTGGGTGGTCCACTGCTGGGCATTCTCTTCTTCCTGCTAGCTCCGGTTGTCGCTCATGTCGCCCTGATCTTTCGGATCGCCCGTCGGCGCTCCAAGTTTGATGCCCAGCTCGGTGACACCCTTCAGCTCCTCACAGGCGGTCTGCGCGCGGGGCACAGCATCTTGCGGGCCATTGATGCTGCCGCCATTGAAGCTGACGCACCTACCTCAGATGAGATGCGGCGGGTGGTCACTGAAACCAGTCTGGGCAAGGATCTCCTCGCCTCCCTGACGGACACCTCCAAGCGCATGGAAAGTGAAGACTTCGCGTGGATCGCGCAGGCAATCCAGATCAACCGTGAAGTCGGCGGCGACCTTGCTGATGTCCTCGATCAGGTTGGTGCCACCATCCGTGAGCGCAGCGAAATCAAGGGACAGATCCGGGCATTGGCGGCAGAAGGCAAGTTTTCGGCGTACATCCTCGTAGCGCTTCCGTTCGCCATCGGCGGCATGCTCACGGTGGTCAGCCCGGGCTATATCAACCCGCTGTTTGAGAATCCGCTCGGCTGGGTCATGATCGGCGCTTCCGTGGTCATGATGACCATCGGCTGCCTGTGGCTCCGCAAAATCATCGATCTGAAGTTCTAGGAGGCCGGCGTGAATCCAGTGTTGTTGACATCCCTGTTCCTCGTCGCTGCGCCCCTGGGCTATCTGGGGTGGGCTTTGCTCACTCCCGGTAACAAGACCTACAAGACGATCCAGGCGAACCTTAGCCGCGGACTCCATGCTGCGGACGATGTTCAGAAGACTTCCTCCGGCTCTCTGGCGCGCCTCGGTTATAGGCTCACGCCGTCCTCGTACGTGGAGAAGCTGGACAAGCTCCTCGCGTTGGCCGGAAGACCGGCGTCCATGCCGCTCGGCAAGGTACTCGGGGCGAAGCCGGCACTCTGCCTGGTGGGAGCCGGACTCGGCTACCTCATGGCAAGCGCTGCCCAGAAGCCCATGATCACGATGCTGGCGCTCTTCGTGACTGTCCTCGCCTACTTCATCCCAGACCTTCTGCTCTACAGCAAGGGCCAGGAACGGCAGAAGGCCATGCAATTGGAACTCGCGAACACGCTGGACCAGATGCTCATCTCGGTAGAGGCCGGCCTCGGGTTCGAAAGCGCAATGCAGCGCGCAGGCGAAACCGGTAAGGGCCCTCTCGCAGAGGAACTGGTCCGGACCCTTCAGGACATGCAGGTGGGGCGCAGCAGACGCGAATCCTACCTCGCCCTCGCAGACCGCACCAGCATCCCTGAACTGCGCAGCTTCGTGAAAGCCATTGTGCAGGCTGACGCGTACGGCATCGCCCTGAGCGGCGTGCTCCGCACGCAGGCCAAGGTGATGCGGGTGAAGCGGCGCCAACGTGCCGAGGAAAAGGCAATGAAACTGCCGGTCACGGTACTTTTTCCGCTGCTCTTCTTCATCTTCCCGGTGCTGTTCATCATCATTCTCGGACCCGCAGTCATTAACGCAATCGCGACGTTCAGCGGTTCGTAACCCCAAGCTTCAAATCCAGTTAGTACGCAAGCCGAAGAATTCCGCAATGTTTGCACAGCATCATGCAATTCCCGCTTTTCTCCCATTTTGTGAAAGTAGCGTTAGCCCATGGCCCTCTCCCGCCCCAGCGCAGATGACGACGACGCAGAGTCCCTGCGCGCCGTCGGCGCTGAGCCGCGGAGAGCCCCAGGCGGCAGCCACCGTGTAGACAGGACACCTCTCGTGGATCCCAACGTGCTCCATGACCTCGAGGATCAGCTCGACAGCCCCGCCGCCGCCCGGGCGTTTGTGCGCGACTACGTTGCCGTCTGGGACGAACGCGACCTACGAATCTCCTCCGCCATTGCGCGCCGGAACCAGGCCGCCTCACTCGACGCCGTGCTCAGCCTGAAGATCACGTCCACCATGGTTGGAGCCACCCAGCTTGTCACGCTGGCAAGCGCGCTGGAAAAACTGCTCCGTGAGGGCAAACTGGAAGAGGCTGAGGCTGCACTCCCACATGTTCACCGATGCGGAGTACGCACCATGCGTGAGCTAAGACTGCTGCACCTCAACAAGCCGTAAGAATTAAGCCCTGAAAACTCAGTCCACGCGCCGGGGCACCAGCCGGTAGCCCACACCCCGCACGGTCATCAGCCAGCGGGGACTTCGCGAGTCCTCCCCCAGCTTTCGGCGCAGGTTTCCGATGTGAACCTCAATGGCCCGCTCATCGGCTTCGCTGATATACGTATCCGTCCGGTAGTACTGCCCCCGCACCACGCGCACCAGGTCACCCTTGGTCCGCACAGCGCCGGAGCTGCGCAGCAACTCGTGCAGCAGATCGAACTCGCTCCGGGTCAGCACCAGTTCCTCACCGCGAACGGTGACGGTGCGCGTGTCCTTGTCCAGCTCGAGGCCGTTGTGCCGCAGCACTGAATCCGGACGTGGCGGAAGGTTTGGCTCCTCAGCGGCGGGCGCCGTCGTCGTCGTTGGCTGTTCCTCGCTGAGTCCGCCGCGCGGCCTGCGCAGCATTGCGGCGATGCGCGCCCGCAGTTCACGCGGGCGGAAGGGTTTGGTGACGAAGTCATCGGCGCCGGACTGCAGCGCGGTCAGAGTGTCAATCTCCTCGTTATGCGCGGTCAGCATGATCACGTAGCAGTCGCTGAGACCGCGGATGCGGCGAAGCACCTCGTAGCCGTCAATGTCCGGAAGCCCTACGTCGAGGGTAACCAGCGTCGGGTTATGCTCCTTGACCGCTGCCACGCCATCGCGGCCCTCAGCAGCGGTATGGACAACGAATCCCGATTGCGTGAGCACCGTGCTCACAAGGTTGCGAACGTCGAGATCATCCTCGACGACTACCGCCACACCTGGATCTGGCACTATCTCCTCCTGGCCCCGACAGAACTGTGGTTGTTCAGTTCATCACAAAAGGACGAAACACCGCGACGAGCAGTGAACCGCCGCAACGTGCTACACAGCATACGCGTGCAAAGGTGTTTACGGTCACAATATCGGAACTTTGTGAACCGGTTAGGAGTTATGGTCCTTCTGCTGTATCAAGTGGCCACATAATGGATGGTATGTCCTGGTCTCGGAGGCATGTCCCTACTGTTCTGTGTGCGCGCGCCAAGGCGGCACCGTGAGCGATCGCGTGATGTTCCTGAAAGTGAAGCGCGCCTACTCGAACCTGCAATTCCGCACTCGGGTAGGGCTTTGCGAGCTGCCCCTGGCGCTCCTGGTGGCCGTCATTGCCATCATCGCTGCCATCGTGGCACCCTCCCTACTGGTAGATCCCCTGTTCCTTGGTGGGCTCCTCCTGCACGCGGGCCTGCTGGCGGCGGCCTTCCTGGCTCCATGGGAGAAGTTCCGCGAGGGTTCCTACGTAGCCATCCCGCTGCTGGACTTCGTGGCCATCTCGCTGACCCGCAATGGCGCAGCTGAGGTGCTTCCGGGCCTGAGCCTCCTGGCCATTTTCCCGGTGATCTGGCTGTCTGCGTCCGGGATGAAGCCGTCACTGAGCCTGCTGTCCAGCTTCGCAGGCCCGTTCCTCATCCTCGGCGTTGCTCCCCTGCTGGGGCTCGCGCCGCTGAGCCAGGTCGGCACGGCCGTGCTGCTGAGTGTGGCCATGGCTACGGTGTGGACCTCGCTGCGCTTCGCAAGCATGAACTCCGTCTACAGCCAGCGCAAACTCGAAGCATCGAAGGCCGAGGTAGACCGCCTCCAGGGTGAAAACAACGAGCGCGAGCTGCTCCTCGAAGCCATCCTCGACACAATCGACGTCGGCCTCGTAGCCCTCGACGCCAGCGGCAACCGCACCCACACCAACCGCCAGCAGCGCTCCTATGACCTCCTCGTCCAGGCAGGCAATACCAACGACGACGGCGCCAGCCACCTTTACGCTGCGGACAAATCCACTCCCGTGGCGACCGCCCGGTATCCCGTGCAGCGGGCCGCAGCCGGCGAGACGTTCGCCAACTATCTGGTGTGGCTCGGGCCGAAGGACAACCAGCGCGCCGTCTCTACGGCCGCGACGGCCATGAAAGACGGCGACGGCCGGTTCACCGGATCCGTGATCGTCTCCAACGACGTGACGGACATGGTGGAGGCCCTGAGCGCCAAAGAGGACTTCGTGTCCAACGTGTCGCACGAACTCTGGACGCCGCTCACCTCGATCATCGGGCATCTTGACCTGGTGCTCGACGACGATCACGACCTCCCGCAAAACGTCACCCACCAGCTCTGCGTTGCCCGCCGCAACGCGGAACGGCTGTACGCGCTGGTGTCCAACCTGCTTGCCTCCGCGTCCGGCGCCGCAAGCGTCCATCTGCGGCCAACCGATCTCACCGGCCTCGTTGAGCACAGCATCGAATCGGCGTGGCCGCAGACCGCAGGCACCGGAGTGACCCTCAAGGCGGATGTTCCCGACATCCTGTGGACCACGTCGGATCCGCTGCGGATCCGCCAGGTGCTGGATAACCTCATTTCCAACGCCATCAAATACTCGCCCGACGGCGGCACGGTCACCGTACGCGCACGGCAGCACAGCGACGCGGCTCTGCTCGAAGTGCAGGACACCGGCATCGGGATGTCGCCGAATGAGACCACACAGATTTTCGGCAAGTTCTTCCGCACTGCTGCGGCCCGGGAGTCGTCCATTCCGGGCGTGGGGCTTGGCCTATCCATCACCAAGGCGATCGTCGACAGCCACGGCGGGACCATCCGGTGCAGCAGTCAGCCAGGTGCCGGAACCACGTTTACGGTGACCCTGCCGCTCCACCGGTCGGAGCAGAACTAGCTTCTTCGGGGCCTACTCTTCGGAGCCTTCCGTGCCGGGCTGGGTTGTCTTGGCGGCTGTGTTTGGGCGTCGGGCGGTTTTGTCAGTGGCGGGTGATGGAATGTTTTCATGGCGGGGAAGCGTTCGGGTTGGGTGTCTGAGGAGACGGCGTTGTGGGCGTCGGATTCGGTCATGGGCCCGTTAGCTGGGCAGTTGTCGCATCATCCGGTAACCAAGCGGGATCTTGTGGCGTCGCTTGAGTGTGTGGAGGAACTCGCTACGTTGCGGGCCTGGGTCGATGCGCAGGAAGCGAAGCTGCTGACCCACATAGCCGAGCTCACTGTAGGGTCCCTCATGGAAGACGGATACGGCACCCTTGTTGCGCAGGAGTACGGGGAAAGCCTCGCGGCCGCTGAGATCGGGCCGGTACTGCGGATCCCGGACGCCTCGGCCGGGAAGCTGATTGAGCAGTCGAAGCTGCTGGTGAACTTCTTTCCCGCCACCGTCGAAGCGCTGCAACTCGGGAAGATCTCCCGCCGGCACGCGTTGACTGTGGCGCAGGAAAGCTGCGGTGTTCCCGAGCAGGAGATCCCGGACTTCGAGGAGCAACTCCTCGAAATTGCACGGGGAACAACGGTGGCGAAGCTGTCCAACCGTGCCCGGCGGCTGCGTGAACTGATGCACCCCGAAGCCCTGACCGTACGGCGGGAAAAGAAAATCCGTGAACGTTCCGTCGCCGTGGATCCCGCCAGCGACGGCATGGCGTGGTTGAGCGCCTACCTGCCCGCCGAGGAAGCGTATGGGATCATGCACCGGATCGACGGCACCGCCCGGACCTTGAACGGCCCGGACGAGCCGCGGACGCTTGGTCAGTTGCGGGCAGATATTTTCTCGGACCTGCTCACCCACACCTGTGCCACCGACCCGACGACCACCACAGCGAACCGCCAGCCCGCTTTGGGGTCCGGTTCCTCCTCCGGACCAAGTGCCGGGGCCTCCTCCGTGCCTTTTCCTGGGTCCTCTGCCGGGTCCTCTGGCGGTTCTTCCTCTGATGGGTATCGCGGTGTGGCTGCGCGGGTGTTCGTCACCGTGCCGGTGATGACCCTGCTCGGCGGGAATGAGCCCGCCGAACTCGACGGATATGGGCCCATCGATCCGGACACGGCCCGGAAGCTTGCCGGCCACGCGCCGTCATTCACACGGCTGCTGACCCACCCGGAAAGCGGAGCGGTCCTCTCGGTTGGCAGGACCAGGTACAAACCACCCAAAGACCTGCAGGACTGGGTACGGGTGCGGGACAAGACCTGCCGACATCCCGGCTGCAACCGGACAGCGGTACGGTGCGAAATCGACCACACAACACCATGGTCCCAGGGCGGAGAAACCTGCGCAGACAACCTCGGGGCGTTTTGTAAACGCCATCACCTGTTCAAAACCATGGGTTTCTGGAAACACCGGCAACCGGTCGAAGGCACCATTGTGTCCACCTCCCTCACCGGAAGGACCTACACCACCCACCCCGAGCCGATCCACGCCCAAGCACAGGCACCGCCCTTCTAACGGAACGGCCACGTGCGCCGGCCGGAGCGTGACCGCCCTTCTAACGGAACGGCCGCGTGCGCGACCAGGCGAGGCGCCGCCGACCCCTCGGTCTTGCGCTGCCAGCTGGTCAGGCATCGCCCCGAACGTGATCACGCTTCGCCCGCGTGAGCTCCGCACGCAAGGCCAGCTCGGCGGCGTCGTCCGGGTATCGCACTTCCTCAAGCACCAACGGATGCGCCGGAGCGAGGACAGAACGCGAGTCCTTCTGACGGGAACGCAGCCGCTCCCCCATCCACTCCGGCGGTTCCTCACCACTTCCCACCCGCAGTGCGCCACCGATCAGCGCACGCACCATGTTGTGGCAGAAGGCATCGGCCTGGATGGTTGCGCGAAGAACACCATCCGGTTCCCGCTCAAACTCGAATCGCTGCAGCTCCCGAACAGTCGTGGCACCCACCCGGGGCTTGCAGAATGCCCGGAAGTCCTGAAGCCCCAGCAATGGCCGGGCCCCCTCGTTCAGCAAGCCCTCGTCCAGTTCCTCCGAGTGCCACAGCACAGTGCTGCGGTGCAACGGATCCTGATTGTCAAGACGATCAGCGATCCGGTAGCTATACCGGCGCCACAACGCCGAGAACCGCGCATCGAAGCCCGCCGGAGCAAGCCGCACAGCGCGCACCACAACGGGTGACGCCGGATTGCTCGCATAGGCGGTACGCGCGGCAGCGCCGGGCGGCAGGTAGCGGTTCACGGTGGCCTGCAGGCGACGCTTCAGGGCCAACGCGGGATCGATGTCCCGGCCCCGGCTCAACGCAAACCACTCCCCCGGCTCGAGATCGATGTGGATCACCTGACCGCGTGCGTGCACGCCCGCATCAGTCCGGCCGGCAACGGTCAGGCGCACGCGTCTCCGAAAAAGTAACCCCAGACCCGATTCCACTGTGCCCTGAACTGTTGGCAGACCAGGCTGGACAGCCCAACCGGAGAACGGACCGCCGTCGTACGCTAAATCGATCCGAACACGCAAATGCCCGCCATCCACGGACGGGATGACGGGCATTTGTTCGTTCATGTGTTCAGCAGAGCAGAAGAACTACTTCTTCTCGTCTGCTTCCGGCACGGAGCCTTCTTCAACAACAACGGTCTCCTCGGCGTCGCCCTCAGAGGCGCTTACCGTGGTGTCCTCTGCCGCAACCTCGTCAGCCGAAGCTGCCGAGGGTGCCGATTCAGCGGACTCTGCGGACTCAGCCGATTCCGGTGAATCTGCGGACTCAGCCGACGCTACGGGTGCAGCAGCTGCAGCGTCGCGGGCAGCGGCGTTACCGGCAGCCTGCTCAGCCTCGCCGACCACTGCCTGCTTGGCGGAAACTGACTCCAGCACCAGCTCGATGACAGCCATGGGAGCGTTGTCGCCCTTGCGGTTGCCGATCTTGGTGATGCGGGTGTAGCCACCGTTGCGGTTAGCAACAGCCGGGGCGATGTCCGTGAACAGCTCGTGGACGATACCCTTGCTGCTGATGACAGCCAGGACACGACGGCGTGAGGCCAGGTCACCCTTCTTGGCGAAGGTGATCAGGCGCTCGGCGTAGGGGCGAAGCCGCTTTGCCTTGGTCACCGTGGTGGTGATGCGCTTGTGCTCGAACAGCGAGGCGGCCAGGTTGGCGAGCATCAGGCGCTCGTGCGCCGGACCGCCACCGAGGCGTGGGCCCTTTGTGGGTGTGGGCATGATGTGTTATCTCCTCATAAATGTGCCCGAGGCCGCATCCTAAAGCGGCACCAGGTTTCTAACGTTTAGAGTGCTTCGTCGCCGTAGGCGTCGTCGTCCTCTTCAATCGCAGCGGCGCGGGCTGCAAGGTCAAACCCTGGAGGGGAATCCTTCAGGGACAGACCCAGGTCAACCAGCTTTGCCTTGACCTCATCAATGGACTTGGCACCGAAGTTGCGGATGTCCATCAGGTCAGCCTCGGAGCGTGCAACGAGTTCACCCACGGTGTGGATGCCCTCACGCTTGAGGCAGTTGTAGGAACGAACTGTCAGTTCGAGATCCTCGATCGGAAGGGCCATGTCAGCGGCGAGAGCGGCGTCGCTGGGCGAAGGGCCAATCTCGATGCCTTCAGCGGCGGTGTTCAGCTCGCGGGCGAGGCCGAACAGTTCAACCAGGGTGGTACCTGCCGAAGCAACGGCATCGCGCGGAGCGATAGCGTCCTTGGTTTCGACGTCTACGATCAGGCGGTCGAAGTCGGTGCGCTGCTCAACACGGGTGGCTTCCACGCGGAAGGTCACCTTCAGGACCGGCGAGTAGATCGAGTCAACCGGAATGCGGCCGATCTCGGAGTCACCGGACTTGTTCTGCGAAGCAGAGACATAACCGCGGCCACGCTCGATGGTCAGTTCAAGCTCGAACTTGCCCTTCGAGTTCAGGGTTGCGATGTGCAGGTCCGGGTTGTGGAACTCCACACCGGCCGGCGGAGCGATGTCAGCTGCAGTGACGACGCCGGGGCCCTGCTTGCGCAGGTAGGCAACCACGGGCTCGTCATGCTCGGAGGACACCGCCAGGTTCTTGACGTTCAGGATGATCTCAGTGACATCTTCCTTCACACCGGGAACGGTGGTGAACTCGTGCAGCACGCCGTCGAGCCGGATGCTGGTGACAGCTGCTCCGGGAATCGAGGACAGGAGCGTACGGCGAAGCGAGTTGCCGAGGGTGTAGCCGAAACCGGGCTCCAGCGGTTCGATGACGAACCGCGAACGGTTGTCAGCGACTACTTCTTCAGTCAGGGTGGGGCGCTGTGCAATGAGCACTTACATTTCCTTTCAGGGAGCATCCGCTATATGACGCAACACAAATGGTGGAAAGGGAAAGCTAGAGAGCGGAACTCAGTAGCTAAACGACAGTCAGCCCCAAGCCGCCCACACTTCCGGTGAAGCGCGGGCGAGCCTGGAGCCAAGGGAGCTACTTAGACGCGGCGGCGCTTCGGCGGGCGGCAGCCGTTGTGGGCGCTGGGGGTAACGTCCTGGATGGAGCCAACCTCAAGGCCGGCAGCCTGCAGCGAGCGGATCGCGGTCTCGCGTCCGGATCCCGGACCCTTCACGAATACGTCGACCTTACGGACGCCGTGCTCCTGGGCGCGCTTTGCAGCGGCCTCGGCAGCGGTCTGCGCAGCGTAGGGGGTGGACTTGCGTGAGCCCTTGAATCCGACCTCGCCAGCCGAAGCCCAGGAGATAACAGCTCCGCTGGGATCGGTGATCGAGACGATGGTGTTGTTGAACGTGCTCTTGATATGCGCCTGACCGAAGGCGATATTCTTTTTGTCCTTGCGACGCGGCTTACGCACCGCTCCACGAGTCTTGGGGGGCATTACTTCTCCTACGAAGGTTTTGGGTGGTGGCTATGGGCAACCGCTAGAACTAGCGGCCGGCCTTCTTCTTGCCTGCGACGGTGCGTTTGGGGCCCTTACGGGTACGCGCGTTGGTCTTGGTGCGCTGTCCACGCACAGGAAGGCCGCGGCGGTGCCGGATGCCTTCGTAGCTGCCGATCTCCACCTTGCGGCGGATGTCTGCAGCTACCTCACGGCGGAGGTCACCCTCGACCTTGTAGTTGCCTTCAATGTAATCGCGGAGCTGTACGAGCTCAGCGTCAGAAAGATCCTTCACTCGGGTTTCCGGGTTGATCCCGGTCTCTGCGAGCGTCTGATCTGCACGGGTCTTGCCCACGCCGTAGATGTAGGTAAGCGCAATGACAACCCGCTTTTCGCGGGGAATGTCTACGCCAGCGAGACGTGCCATAGTGGCGGTTCTCCTTTTGATGACCGGAGGTCTGAAACAGTGCGGCCCGGATGATCTCCGGTCCCCGGCCTCCGTGCCGGGGGTGTGGGCTTACCTGGTAGGGCTTGCCCTGCACTGCTTTTTATTGTGGTGTTACTACGCGTGGGTGACCCTCAAAAGAGAGGATTCAGCCCTGGCGCTGCTTGTGGCGCGGGTTTTCGCAGATTACGAGTACGTTGCCCTTGCGGCGAACCACCTGGCACTTATCGCAAATCCGCTTCACGCTCGGCTGGACCTTCATGGTTATCCTTTGCGTTCGTTCTTATTTGTAGCGGTAGACAATACGACCCCTGGTGAGGTCGTAAGGGCTAAGCTCCACTACCACCCGGTCCTCGGGGAGGATTCGAATGTAGTGCTGACGCATCTTTCCCGAGATGTGGGCTAGAACAATGTGTCCGTTGGCCAGCTCAACGCGGAACATCGCGTTGGGCAGAGCCTCGTTCACAGTGCCTTCAATCTCAATGACACCGTCTTTCTTGGCCATATCCTCCGCTAACTTCTGTGCCGCCATTTGCTTCGGCGGTCGGTCTAGGGGTTTTGATTGCCTGACTCCCCCACCCGGCATCGCGAGATCCCGTTCCACCCGCAACGGAGCGATCCGTTCGGAGGAAGGGCGCAAAAGGGCGCAAAAGTAGCGACAACCAACAAATAACTCTACGCTACGGCGTGCCAGAAGTTAAATCCGGCCGCTCTGCCGTGCGTGGTTCCAGCGAACCTCAGTCGAGCGGAGCGACGGTAACGCCCAGTTCCGCCAGCTTCGCGGCGCCGCCGTCAGCTGCGCTGAGAACCCAGATGCCGCCGTCGTGAACTGCCACAGTGTGTTCCCACTGGCAGGCGCGCTTGCCGTCAACAGTGACCACAGTCCAGTCATCGTCCAGGACCGCCGTTTCTACACGTCCCTGAACCAGCATGGGCTCGATCGCGAGGCACAGCCCCGGCTTGATCTTGGGGCCGCGGTGGCTGCTGCGGTAGTTCAGCACGTCCGGGGACTGGTGCATTTCCGTACCGATGCCGTGGCCCACATAGTCCTGCAGGATACCGAGAGCCGGGCCTTCCGCTGCCGAGACGTAGTCGTCGATGGCTGCGCCGATGTCCCCAACGTGCTTGCCGGTGGCCAGGGCAGCGATCCCCCGCCACATGGCTTCCTCAGTGACCCTTGACAGGTACACGTCCTCCGGACGTGGCGTACCGACGATCACCGTACGGGCGGAGTCCGAGTGCCAGCCGCGGACGATAGCGCCGCCGTCGATCGAGATGATGTCACCGTCCTGCAGCACATACCCGCCGGGGATGCCGTGGACAACTTCATGGTTCACCGAGGTGCAGATGCTGTTGGGAAAGCCGTGATAGCCGAGGAAGTTGGAGGTGGCGCCAGCGTCCTTGAGAACGCCGGCAAACACCGCGTCCAGCTCGAGGGTGGACATGCCTACCCGTGCGGCAGCGACCGCCTGGTCCAGGGCGTCGGAGAGCACGAGGCCCGCCGCCCGCATGGTCCGGATCTGATCTGCCGACTTGTACTCGACCCGCTGCTGGCGAAACATCGGGGTTACTGCGTTACTTTCAGAGCCGACATGACGCGCTCGGTGACTTCATCGATTGCGCCGATGCCATCAACGCGGGTCACGATGCCGCGTGCCTCGTACTGGGACACAACAGCCTCGGTCTGCTCGTGGTAGAGGTCGAGGCGATGCCGGATGACAACGTCATTGTCATCGGTACGCCCGTCCAGGCGCGCCCGGCCCAGGAGCCGGCGGACCAGTTCCTCGTCATCCGCCGTGAGCTGCAGTACGACGTCGAGGGCCAGGTCATTCTGCTGGAGGATGTCATCCAGCTCGGTCACCTGGGCGGCGGTGCGGGGATAGCCGTCAAGCAGGAAGCCTTCCTGCACATCATCCTCAGTGAGACGGGCGCGGACCATGCTGTTGGTCACGCTGTCCGGAACGAAGTCTCCGGCGTCCATGTACTTTTTGGCTTCAACGCCGAGCGGTGTCTCATTGCGGACATTTTCGCGGAAGATATCTCCCGTGGAAATCGCCACCACTCCCAGCCGCTTGGAGATCCGCGCGGCCTGCGTGCCCTTGCCGGACCCGGGCGGTCCAATGATGAGCATCCGTGTCATCGCAATAACCCTTCGTAGTGGCGCTGCTGCAGCTGCGCGTCAATTTGCTTCACCGTCTCGAGGCCAACGCCGACCATGATGAGGATCGAGACTCCACCGAACGGGAAGTTCTGGTTCGCATTGATGGCCACGAGCGCGATCAACGGGATGAGCGCAACAAGACCGAGATAGATGGCGCCCGGCAGGGTGATGCGGGACAGGACGTACTGGAGGTACTCAGCGGTAGGCCGCCCCGCCCGGATACCCGGGATAAAGCCGCCGTACTTCTTCATGTTCTCCGACACTTCCTCCGGATTGAACGTGATCGCTACGTAGAAATACGTGAAGAACACGATCATCGCGAAGTACAGCGCCATGTAGAAGGGATGATCACCCGAGGTCAGGTACGTGGTGATCCAGTTGACCCACTCCGGCGGCGGTGTCTCGCCGTCTGTGGGGGTGTTGAACTGGGCAATCAGCGACGGCAGATAGAGCATCGATGATGCGAAGATGACGGGGATGACGCCCGCCATATTGACCTTGATCGGAATGTAGGTGCTGCTGCCTCCCAGCGTGCGGCGGCCGATCATGCGCTTGGCATACTGCACCGGAATACGGCGCTGCGACTGCTCAACGAAGATCACGAGCATCACCGTAACAACGCCGATCAACAGCACGCTGAGGAAGACAGTCCATCCCTGCGTGCGCAGGATCTCACCCAGCGAGCTGGGGAAACCGGCAGCAATCGCCGTGAAGATCAACAGCGACATGCCGTTGCCGACACCGCGCTCGGTGATGAGTTCACCCATCCACATGATGAGGCCGGTACCGGCGGTCAGCGTGATGATGAGCAGAATAATGGTGATGAGGCTGTCGTCCGGGATGATCGGCACCGGACAGTTACCCAGCAATGCACCTGATCGTGCCAGCGACACCAGCGTCGTGGCGTTCAACAGCCCGAGGGCGATTGTCAGATAGCGCGTGTACTGGGTCAGCTGTGCCTGGCCCTGTGCGCCTTCCTGATGCAGTTCCTGGAAGCGTGGGATGACCACACGGAGCAGCTGAGTGATGATGCTGGCCGTGATGTAGGGCATGATCCCGAGAGCAAAGATGGACACCTGCAGCAGCGCACCGCCGCTGAAAAGGTTCACGAACTGGTAGAGGCCGCCCTCTGTGTTGCCGAGCTGCAAACACTGCTGCACGTTGCCGTAGTCAACACCGGGCGCCGGGATGAACGCACCCAAACGGAAAATGGTGATGATTCCCAGCGTGAACAACAGCTTGCGCCGCAAGTCTGGCGTCCGGAAAGCCCGGCCAATAGCGCTAAGCAAGCGTCCTCCTGAATAAGTCTTAGTGGCCCTTCACGGGCAATACACACCAACCGAGTCTAACGGGTGGAACCGGGCGCTAGAGAACCCGGGGAATCAATTGAGCCTGTTAACGAAACAAACTCCTGGCGGACCGGGGATCCCGGCCCACCAAGAGTCTAGTTGCTTCATGAGCTAGATCACAGCCGGCTCCCCTGCCGCCGTCGTCCTGATGTCCTAAGGACGAGCCGAACGACGACGGCGGGGATCGATGCTGGGAACTAGAGCGCCGAGACGGATCCGCCTGCGGCGGTGATCTTCTCTGCAGCGCTGGCGGACACGGCATGAACCTTGACGTCCACCTTGACCGAGAGGTCGCCCGTTCCCAGCACCTTGACGAGCTGGTTCTTGCGCACTGCGCCCTTGGCGATCAGGCTGTCCACAGACACCTCACCGCCTTGGGGGTACAGCTCGTTGAGCTTGTCCAGGTTCACTACCTGGTACTCAACACGGAACGGGTTCTTGAACCCACGCAGCTTCGGCAGGCGCATGTGCAGCGGCAGCTGCCCACCCGCGAATCCTGCCTTGACCGAGTAGCGCGCCTTGGTGCCCTTGGTGCCACGGCCTGCAGTCTTACCCTTGGAACCTTCACCGCGACCAACGCGGGTCTTTGCGGTTTTGGCTCCGGGGGCGGGACGAAGGTGGTGTACCTTCAGCGCGTGGACGCGGGGCGTGCTCTCAGCAGTTTCCTGAGCAGCAGCAGCCTTGGCAGCAGGCTTGCGGGCCGGCTTCTTCTCGGTGGATTCCTCCACCGTCTTCTTCTCTGCCATTACTTGGCCTCCTCAACCTTCACGAGGTGCGGAACCGTGTTGACCATGCCTACGGTCACTGCGTCAGCGTTGCGGACAACGGTGTGTCCGATCCGCTTCAGACCGAGTGAACGAAGGGTGTCGCGCTGGTTCTGCTTACCGCCAATGACGGACTTGATCTGGGTGATTTCCAGCTTCGCTGAGCTGACAACCACGCGCTTTGGTGTAATAGCAGTCATTACGCACCTGCCTTCTGATCCTGCATAGCGCGCAGCATCGACGTGGAAGCGACCTGGTCGAGCGGCAGACCACGGCGCGCAGCCACTGCCTGCGGCTCTTCGAGCCTCTTCAGCGCGTCAACAGTTGCGTGAACAATGTTGATGGCGTTCGAGGAACCCAGGGACTTGGACAGGACGTCGTGGATACCGACGCATTCCAGAACGGCGCGCACCGGACCACCGGCGATTACACCGGTACCGGGAGATGCGGGACGCAGGAGTACGACGCCGGCCGCTGCCTCACCCTGAACCAGGTGGGGAACGGTGCCGCCGATGCGGGGAACCTTGAAGAAGGACTTCTTGGCTTCCTCTACGCCCTTGGCGATAGCCGAGGGAACTTCCTTGGCCTTGCCGTAGCCGACACCGACCATGCCGTTGCCGTCGCCGACAACAACGAGTGCGGTGAAGCTGAATCGCCGGCCGCCCTTGACGACCTTCGATACGCGGTTGATCGACACGACGCGCTCAACGAACTTGTCTTTGTCGTCGCGACCACCGTCACGACCGCCACGACCGCCGTCGCGACCGCCACGACCGCCGTCGCGTCCGCCGCGCTCTCCACGGCGACCGCCACCGCCGCGGCGATCGTCAGTAGCTGACGCCGTCTCGGTGGAACCGGCCGCGGGAGCAACAGTCGCAGCCTCCTCAGCCTTTGCAGTATTCAATGAGGCTTCCTTTGCGTTGTTCTGCTCGGTCACAGTGCCAGCCCACCTTCACGTGCGCCGTCTGCGATTGCGGCAACCCGGCCATGGTACTTGTTACCACCACGGTCGAATACGACTGCCTCAATGCCCGCAGCCTTTGCCCGCTCAGCAACGAGCTCGCCAACGCGCTTGGCCTTGGCGGTCTTGTCGCCGTCGAACGAACGCAGGTCCGCCTCGAGGGTCGAAGCCGATGCGACAGTCATGCCCTTGGTGTCGTCGACAACCTGCACGAAGATGTGACGGGCTGAACGGTTGACTACCAGACGGGGACGAACAGCCGTACCGGTGATGCGCTTGCGGACCCGAAGGTGGCGCCGCCCGCGCTGGGCGGACTTGCTCTTCGACGTGCGCTTCTTGTTGATGCTCAGTGTCATGGTTACTTACCAGCCTTTCCGACCTTGCGGCGAATAATTTCGCCCGCGTAGCGGATGCCCTTGCCCTTATAGGGATCCGGACGGCGCAGCTTGCGGATGTTCGCAGCAACTTCGCCGACCTGCTGCTTGTTGATGCCGGAGACGGACACCTTGGTGGGGCTGTCCACGGTGAGCGTGATGCCCTCCGGGGCCTTCACGGCCACGGGGTGGCTGTAGCCCAGTGCGAACTCCAGGTCTGAACCCTTGGCCTGCACACGGTAACCGGTGCCGACAATCTCAAGGTTCTTCTTGTAGCCCTCGGTCACTCCAACGATCATGTTGGAGATCAGGGTGCGGGTCAGGCCGTGCAGCGAACGCGCTTCGCGCTCGTCATTCGGGCGGGAGACGGTGATGGTGCTTTCCTCAAGCGATACCTGGATGGGGCTGGCTACAGAGTGGCTCAGCTCGCCCTTGGATCCCTTGACGGACACAACACTGCCGTCAACCTTGACCTCAACGCCTGCGGGCACGGTGATGGGGAGACGTCCAATACGTGACATGTTTCTCTTTCCCTTTCCCGCTACCAGACGTAGGCGAGGACTTCCCCACCTACACCCTTCTTGGCTGCCTGGCGGTCTGTGAGCAGACCGGAGGACGTGGACAGGATGGCAATGCCCAGTCCGCCCAGTACGTGCGGCAGATTGGTGGACTTTGCGTAGACGCGCAGGCCCGGCTTGGAGATGCGCCGGATGCCCGCGATGGAGCGCTGACGGTCGGGACCGAACTTGAGGTCGATCGTGAGCTTCTTGCCCACCTCAGCCTCTTCTTCCTTCCAGCCGCCGATGTAACCTTCGGCCTTCAGGATGTCGGCAACGCGTGCCTTCAGCTTGCTGTATGGCATGGACACGGTGTCGTGGTATGCCGAGTTGGCGTTGCGGAGACGCGTAAGCATGTCTGCAACTGGATCTGTCATTGTCATTGGGCTCTAGCCCTTCCTCGGAACGGTTTCCGCTACTCCGGTGAGAATCAGCATCAGCTGGTCAGACCCCGGAACGGACCTGCAACGTAGTTGAATTAGTCTTCGGATTTGAACGGGAAGCCGAGCGCCTTGAGCAGGGCGCGGCCTTCGGCGTCAGTCTTGGCAGTGGTCACAACGGTGATGTCCATGCCGCGGACACGGTCAATCTTGTCCTGGTCGATCTCGTGGAACATTGACTGCTCCGTGAGACCGAAGGTGTAGTTGCCGTTGCCGTCGAACTGGCGCCCGTTGAGGCCGCGGAAGTCGCGGATACGGGGCAGTGCCAGTGAGACCAGGCGGTCGACGAATTCCCACATGCGATCTCCACGCAGAGTTGCGTGTGCACCGATCGGCATTCCTTCGCGGAGCTTGAACTGCGCGATGGACTTCCGTGCCTTGGTGACCTGCGGCTTCTGGCCGGTGATCTGGGTGAGGTCGCGGACCGCACCGTCGATGAGCTTGGAGTCCTTCGCGGCATCTCCAACACCCATGTTCACAACGACCTTGACCAGCCGGGGAACCTGGTTGACGTTGCTGTAGCTGAATTCCTCCAGCAGCGTCGACTTGATTTCCGATGCGTAGCGGGCCTTGAGGCGGGGGGTGATCTTTGTTTCTACGGCTTCAGCAGTCATTACAGATCCTTCCCTGATGCCTTGGCGACGCGGATGCGGACCGTGCGCTCACGGCCGTCCCGCTCCACGGTTTCGGTGCGGTAGCCGACTCGGGTGGGCTTCTTGCTCTCCGGGTCTACCACTGCGACGTTACTGATGTGGATGGAAGCCTCAACGGTCTCGATGCCACCGGTCTGGGTGCCGCGCTGCGTCTGCCCAGCCTTGGTGTGCTTCGTGATGCGGTTGATGCCTTCGACCAGTACACGGTTGCTCTCAGGGAATACCTTGAGGACCTTGCCCTGCTTGCCGCGGTCTCCGCCGCGCTCCTGCTTGGCACCGGTGATGACCTGAACGAGGTCACCCTTCTTGATCTTCAGCTTCGATCGGGTCTGAGCCATGACTACAGCACCTCCGGGGCCAGTGAAATGATCTTCATGAAGCGCTTGTCGCGGAGTTCGCGACCGACCGGACCGAAGATACGGGTACCACGGGGATCGCCGTCAGCCTTGAGGATCACGGCAGCGTTCTCGTCGAACTTGATGTAGGAACCATCCGCACGGCGGCGTTCCTTCTTGGTGCGGACGATGACGGCCTTGACCACATCGCCCTTCTTGACGTTCCCACCAGGGATGGCGTCTTTGACGGTGGCGACGATGACGTCGCCAATTCCTGCGTAGCGACGTCCGGATCCACCGAGAACACGAATGGTAAGGATTTCCTTAGCACCGGTGTTGTCGGCGATCTTGAGTCGCGACTCTTGCTGAATCACTATCTACTCCTTGCGTCGCGCCGGTTCTCAGACCGAAATAATGCATACGGAATGAGCCTTGCGGAACGGTTGATCGGGGTGTCTCTGGACCCACCTGGATTTTGCCAGGGATGAGCCTAAACGCCCGTGCCCGAGGCATTTACCTCCCAGGCGCCGCAGCGCAGGGAAGTACTATGCCGGAGCACGATTGTTTACGAGGTTTCATGCTGACGCTCGAGGTGTACAGACCAAATCTGCACGGAAGGCGCCATACAAACTCAATATCCTAGCACGTATTGAAACGCAAACAGTCCCCCGTTCCGCGAGGAACGAGGGACTGCCGTTGTCGACGAGTCGACAGAGCTTGCCTTTGCGGCCTTACTTGGCCTTTTCCAGGATCTCCACCAGGCGCCACCGCTTGGTAGCGGACAGCGGGCGGGTCTCGCTGATCAGAACCATATCGCCGATGCCGGCGCTGTTCTGCTCATCGTGGACCTTGACCTTGGAGCTGCGGCGCAGGACCTTGCCGTAGAGGGCGTGCTTAACACGATCCTCAACCTGCACGACAACCGTCTTGTCCATCTTGTCCGACACGACGTAGCCGCGGCGGGTCTTACGGTGACCGCGGGCGTCAGCCTCTACAGTGCCGTTCTTCTCTTCACTCATTTGGCATCCTCCTCAGAAGCCTGTGTTTCCACGGACTTTTCGTCCTTTGTGGAGGCAGCCTTGGAACCCTTCGATTTCTTGCCGGCCTTTTCAGTCTTCGCTTCTTCTACCGGGGCTACGACGTCGGGCCGCAGTCCCAGCTCGCGCTCACGCAGCACGGTGTAGATGCGGGCGATATCCCGCTTCACCGAGCGCAGGCGGCCGTGGTTTTCAAGCTGACCGGTGGCTGACTGGAAGCGCAGGTTGAACAGCTCTTCCTTAGCCTTGGCGAGTTCCTCCACCAGACGGTCCTTATCGAACCCATCCAGCTGGTCGGTTGCCAGTTCCTTTGAACCGAGTGCCATGACTATTCACCACCCTCACGACGCACGATACGTGCCTTCAACGGCAGCTTATGGATCGCCAGGCGCAGGGCCTCGCGAGCTACCTCTTCATTGACACCGGAGAGTTCAAAGAGAACGCGCCCCGGCTTGACGTTGGCGACCCACCACTCAGGGGAACCCTTACCGGAACCCATCCGGGTTTCAGCAGGCTTCTTGGTCAGCGGACGGTCAGGGTAGATGTTGATCCACACCTTTCCGCCACGCTTGATGTGACGGGTCATTGCGATACGCGCAGATTCGATCTGGCGGTTGGTGACGTATGCCGGGCTCAGAGCCTGGATACCCCACTCACCGAAGCTGACCTCCGTGCCGCCGGTAGCAGCGCCCGAACGACCGGGGTGGTGCTGCTTACGGAACTTCACTCGACGTGGGATAAGCATTTAAGCCTGTCCTCCTTCCGCTGCAGCAGCGGACTCAGCCGGTGCGGACTCGGCGGGAGCAGCGTTAGCTTCACCCTGACCTGCACCGCGATCGGTATTACGACGACGACGGTCGCCTCCGCGATCGCCGCCGCGGTCAGCGCCGGCAGGGCCACGGCCCGGACGGTCTCCGCCACCACGGCCACGCGACGGTGCTGCGGCAGCCTGGGCTGCGAGCTCCTTGGCGGTGACGTCGCCCTTGTAGATCCATACCTTCACGCCGATGCGGCCGAAGGTGGTCTTGGCTTCGAAGAAGCCGTAGTCGATGTTCGCGCGGAGGGTGTGCAGGGGCACACGGCCTTCGCGGTAGAACTCCGAGCGGCTCATTTCCGCGCCGCCGAGGCGGCCGGAGCACTGTACGCGGATGCCCTTGGCACCGGCACGCTGTGCCGACTGCATGGCCTTCTTCATTGCGCGGCGGAAGGCCACACGTGAAGAGAGCTGCTCAGCTACGCCCTGGGCAACCAGCTGCGCCTCGATCTCGGGGTTCTTGACCTCGAGGATGTTCAGCTGAACCTGCTTGCCGGTGAGCTTCTCGAGCTCGCCGCGGATGCGATCCGCTTCGGCGCCGCGGCGGCCGATGACGATACCCGGGCGAGCCGTGTGGATATCCACACGAACGCGGTCGCGGGTGCGCTCGATCTCAACCTTGGCGATGCCGGCGCGGTCCATGCCTGTGGACATGAGCTGACGGATCTTGATGTCCTCGCGGACGAAGTCCTTGTAGCGCTGGCCCGGCTTGTTGCTGTCAGCAAACCAGTGTGACCGGTGGTCAGTGGTGATGCCGAGTCGGAACCCGTGCGGGTTTACTTTCTGTCCCACTTAGCGAGCCTCCACTTTCTCAGGGGTAGCGACTACCACAGTGACGTGGCTGGTCCGCTTCTTGATCTGAAATGCACGACCCTGAGCTCGCGGCTGGAACCGCTTCATGGTCGGGCCTTCATCAACAAACGCTTCGCTGATGATGAGGTCGCCTTCGTCGAACGCCACGCCGTCGCGGTCCGCGAGGACCCGTGCGTTGGCGATCGCCGACTGTACTACCTTGAAAACCGGCTCCGAAGCTGCCTGGGGGGCAAACTTCAGGATTGCCAGAGCCTCATTCGCTTGCTTACCACGAACAAGGTTGACGACGCGCCGGGCCTTCATAGGCGTTACGCGCAGATGACGCGCAATAGCCTTGGCTTCCATTGCTTTCCTTCTCTCGTCTTAGCCGTAGAAACAGGCGCCTTAGCGGCGCTTGCCCTTGCGGTCGTCCTTCACATGGCCGCGGAATGTCCGCGTGGGAGCGAATTCGCCGAGCTTGTGCCCGACCATCGACTCGGTGACAAACACCGGAATGTGCTTGCGCCCGTCATGCACGGCAATGGTGTGGCCGAGCATGTCCGGGATGATCATGGAACGGCGGGACCACGTCTTGATGACGTTCTTGGTGCCCTTCTCGTTCTCGCGGTCCACCTTGACGAACAGGTGCTGATCGACGAAGGGGCCTTTCTTCAGGCTGCGTGGCATGTTTCCAGGCTCCTATCGCTTGTTCTTGCCGGAACGACGGCGACGCACAATGAGCGAGTCGCTTTCTTTGTTGGGACGGCGGGTACGGCCTTCGGCCTTACCGTTCGGGTTGACCGGGTGACGTCCACCGGAGGTCTTGCCTTCACCACCACCGTGCGGGTGATCGACAGGGTTCATCGCAACACCGCGGACGGTCGGGCGAACGCCCTTCCAGCGCATGCGGCCTGCCTTGCCCCAGTTGATGTTCGACTGCTCGGCATTGCCGACCTCGCCGATGGTGGCGCGGCAGCGCACATCAACGTTGCGGATTTCACCGGACGGCAGGCGAAGCTGCGCGAAGCGGCCTTCCTTGGCAACGAGCTGGACCGATGCCCCTGCGGAACGTGCCATCTTGGCACCGCCGCCGGGACGAAGCTCAACAGCGTGAATAACAGTACCCACGGGGATGTTGCGCATCGGCAGGTTGTTGCCGGGCTTGATGTCGGCGCCGGGGCCGGCCTCAACATTGTCACCCTGCTTCAGCTTGTTCGGCGCGATGATGTAGCGCTTCGTGCCGTCGATGTAGTGCAGGAGTGCAATGCGGGCGGTGCGGTTGGGATCGTATTCGATCTCAGCGACGCGCGCGTTGACACCGTCCTTGTCATGACGACGGAAGTCGATGAGACGGTACTGACGCTTGTGTCCACCACCCTTGTGACGGGTAGTGATCTTTCCGGAGTTGTTACGGCCGCCCTTTTTGGGGAGCGGACGCACCAGGGATTTCTCCGGCGTCGACCGTGTGATTTCTGCGAAGTCGGCAACGCTCGAGCCGCGACGGCCCGGGGTTGTCGGCTTGTATTTACGGATAGCCATTTTTCAGTTCCTCGTTAAAGTGGTCTCCGCTCAGCTGAGCGGACCGCCGAAGATGTCGATCGTGCCTTCTTTGAGGGTGACAATTGCGCGCTTGGTGTCCTTGCGCTGTCCCCATCCGAAGCGGGTGCGCTTACGCTTCCCTACACGGTTGATGGTGTTGATCGAGTCGACCTTGACGGAGAAAATCTTCTCCACGGCCAGCTTGATCTCGGTCTTGTTGGAGCGTGGGTCGACCAGGAAGGTGTACTTTCCTTCGTCGATCAGGCCGTAGCTCTTCTCCGACACGACGGGTGCAATGACGACGTCGCGAGGATCCTTGGTGATGGAGCCACTCACTTGGCGTCCTCCTCAGTTGTGATGTCGGCGTCAGCGGCCTGGGCCGTACCAACAAAGGTGTCGTAGGCAGCCTTCGTGAAGATCACGTCATCCGCTACGAGTACGTCGTAGGTGTTCAGCTGATCCACGTACAGCGTGTGGACCTCAACCAGGTTGCGCACAGACAGTGCGGCCTGATCGTTTGAACGCTCGATGACAACCAGCAGGTTGGGACGCTCCGAGATGCCTCGCAGCGTTGCCATTGCGGCCTTGGTCGAGGGCTTCTCGCCGCCGGCCAGTGACTCGATGACGTGGATACGCCCGTTGCGTGCCCGGTCAGACAGGGCACCGCGCAGGGCGGCAGCCTTCATCTTCTTGGGTGTGCGCTGGCTGTAGTCACGCGGCGTGGGTCCGTGAACCACGCCACCACCGGTCATGTGTGGTGCGCGGATCGAGCCCTGGCGTGCGCGGCCGGTGCCCTTCTGCTTGAACGGCTTGCGGCCGGCTCCGCTGACCTCGGCGCGTGTCTTGGTCTTGTGCGTGCCCTGGCGGGCGGCAGCAAGCTGGGCCACGACGACCTGGTGCAGCAGCGGAACGTTGGTCTGTGCGTCGAAGATCTCGGCGGGGAGATCGACGTTCAGAGTCTTGGTAGCCATGACTTATGCTCCCTTCACGGCGGTGCGTACGAGTACGACCTGTCCGCGGGCGCCGGGGACAGCGCCCTTGATCAGCAGCAGCGACTTCTCGACGTCCACAGCGTGAACGGTGAGGTTCAGCGTGGTCTGGCGAACGGCACCCATACGGCCTGCCATTTTCATACCCTTGAAGACGCGGCTGGGGGTGGAGGCGCCACCGATCGAGCCGGGCTTGCGGTGGTTCTTGTGCGCACCGTGCGAGGCTCCAACGCCGTGGAAGCCGTGACGCTTCATGACGCCCGCGAAGCCCTTGCCCTTGGTCTTGCCGATGACGTCGACCTGCTGGCCGGCTTCGAACAGCTCAACGGAGAGTTCCTGGCCGAGCGAGTAGGAATCGACATCGGATGTACGCAGCTCAACGACGTGGCGGCGAGGCGTGACGCCTGCCTTCTCGAAATGACCTGCGAGCGGCTTGGTGACCTTGCGCGGATCGATCTGGCCGAAGCCGATCTGGACGGCGCTGTAGCCGTCAGCGGCGGCGGTGCGCAGCTGCGTGATGACGTTGGAGTCAGCCTGCAGGACCGTCACCGGTACGAGGAGGTTGTTTTCATCCCAGACCTGGGTCATGCCGAGCTTGGTAGCCAGCAGTCCCTTGACCTGGCGCGTAAGCGAAGTAGACATAGTTATCTTCTCTCCCTTACAGCTTGATCTCGATGTTCACGTCCGCGGGAAGGTCGAGGCGCATGAGCGAGTCGACGGCCTTGGGCGTGGGGTCAATGATGTCGATCAGACGCTTGTGCGTGCGCATTTCAAAGTGCTCGCGGCTGTCCTTGTACTTGTGCGGCGACCGGATAACGCAGTAAACGTTCTTTTCCGTGGGCAGCGGCACGGGGCCTACTACCGTTGCGCCTGCGCGCGTCACCGTCTCAACGATCTTCCGAGCTGAAACGTCAATGACCTCGTGGTCATACGACTTCAGCCGGATGCGGATCTTTTGTCCCGCCATGGCGTCTCGACTCTCTCTCTTCATGTAGAGCGCCACCGTGCGGTGACGTTCCTGGCTACGTACAATGCGCCTGTTGTTATGGCGCTCCTCCAGCAGACTGAATCCGGATACTTCCGGGTTCCTCACCCTGCCGAGGCTCCGACCCCCGCGCTCGGGCGTGTCGCGTATCTTCTGCAAAAGAAAGCGAAGAATCCCGCATAGAACCGAGCTTGTCGATTGGGGTGGGTTATATTTGGGCCAGCTTCCGCGGCGGATGCGACCCTGCGCCAGGCATTATCCTGACCGGGACTACAGCTCAAACCGCGCGCACAGGCGCTTGAACAACTCATTTAGTCTGCCAGATTATGCAGCACATTGCGAATCCGGCCCTGTGTCAGCTTGCCCACACGCCATCCGGGTGCTAGCGGGAACGCACACCCTCGCGCTTCAGAGCGAGCTTGGCCAACCGCTCAAGGTCCGCTGGATCACCTTCACGCCAGGCGCGGACCGGGTCAACGGACACCTCCTGAAGCTGGGAGGGCTTCGCAAGGACCAGGGCCCGCAGCGCAAGGAGCTCCATCCCCCCGGCCTCGCGGCTCAAACGCCGCGCCCGTGTTGACCGTACAACAAACTGCACCCGGGGAACCAGCCAGAGCGGAATGAGGACCAGAACCGGGAGCAGGAAGATAGCCCACCCCACGACGGCCGCGGCCTGCGCAACCGAGTTCTGCTGGTCCTGGCCGGCATTGACGAAAAACGCGCCGGCTTCCGCAGCACTTAGGAAAGGCGCGCTTGCCTGGTCCCCGATGAGGGGCACTCCCCCGATGCGCTCCGCAGCATCACTCATCGACGAGTGGAAACCGATCCCGGCATCTTCCATGCCGCGCCCGAACACAGCGAGCCCCGAAACAGCTTCGAAAGTTGCGCGCGAGAAAAGCCAGGCGACGACGACGACAGCTATGGCACATAGATCAGTGAGGACCTGCCAACCGCGCTGCAGGGGGACGCTTGAGTAAATTTGCACCGGATAACTCTACGGCAGAAAGACGAAAGGCCCCGCTGCGTAACGCAGCGGGG
>NZ_BAAAON010000001.1:256755-328617 GCF_039530425.1 Arthrobacter parietis
GAAGCCGAGGCCTTCTTCCATGGCGATGGGCTGGATGAGCGCAACGGTCATCTCAGTGTTGTCGCCAGGCATGACCATTTCGGTGCCCTCGGGGAGGGTGATGACACCGGTGACGTCAGTGGTACGGAAGTAGAACTGCGGGCGGTAGTTGGAGTAGAACGGGTTGTGACGACCGCCCTCGTCCTTGGCCAGGATGTAGACGTTGGCCTCGAAATCGGTGTGCGGGGTGATCGAACCCGGCTTGACGATAACCTGGCCACGCTCTACGTCTTCGCGCTTGATACCGCGAAGCAGCAGACCACAGTTCTCGCCGGCCCAGGCCTCGTCGAGCTGCTTGTGGAACATCTCGATACCGGTAACCGTGGTCTTCTGAACCGGACGGATTCCGACGATCTCGATTTCCGAGTTGATCTTCAGGGTTCCACGCTCGGCGCGGCCCGTGACAACGGTTCCACGACCGGTGATGGTGAAAACATCCTCAACCGGCATCAGGAACGGCTTGTCCTTGTCGCGGACGGGGTCCGGAACGCTGTTGTCCACAGCATCCATCAGGTCCTCGACGGACTTGACCCACTCGGGGTCCCCTTCGAGAGCCTTCAGGCCGGAAACGCGCACCACAGGTGCATCGTCGCCGTCGAAGCCCTGCGCACTGAGCAGCTCGCGAACTTCCATCTCCACGAGGTCGAGCAGTTCCTCATCCTCGACCATGTCGGACTTGTTCAGCGCGACCAGCAGGTAGGGAACACCAACCTGGCGGGCAAGCAGAACGTGCTCGCGGGTCTGGGCCATCGGGCCGTCGGTCGCAGCAACCACAAGGATTGCTCCGTCCATCTGCGCGGCACCGGTGATCATGTTCTTGATGTAGTCAGCGTGGCCGGGAGCGTCTACGTGTGCATAGTGGCGCTTCTCGGTCTGGTACTCAACATGCGAGATGTTGATGGTGATGCCGCGCTGCTTCTCCTCGGGAGCCGAGTCGATGGACGCGAAGTCCCGTGCCTCGTTGAGGTTGGGGTACTTGTCATACAGCACCTTGGAAATGGCAGCCGTCAACGTGGTCTTTCCATGGTCAACGTGACCAATGGTGCCGATGTTAACGTGCGGCTTAGTCCGCTCGAACTTTGCCTTCGCCACGGGTTCCTCCTAGAACGTTTTTAGAAGACTTACTCCCCAGCCACGCTTTTCGCGGCTGAAACTCATGCAAGTCTACTGGGGGCTTTTATTTTGGTGAAATTACTGTCCGGACGAGCCGGGATTACTCTCCGCGAGTCTTCTGGATGATCTCGTCGGCTACTGCCTTCGGGACCTCCGAGTAGCTGTCGAACTGCATTGAGTAGACAGCGCGGCCCTGGGTCTTCGAACGCAGGTCGCCGATGTACCCGAACATGCCGGACAGCGGCACATGCGCCTTGATGACCTTGACACCGCTTGCGTCCTCCATGGACTGCATCTGGCCGCGGCGGGAGTTGAGGTCGCCGATCACATCACCCATGTATTCCTCAGGCGTGCGGACTTCCACCTCCATCAGCGGTTCGAGCAGCACGGGCTTTGCCATGCGGGCAGCTTCCTTGAACGCCATGCGACCGGCGATCTTGAAGGCCATTTCGGAGGAGTCAACATCATGGTATGCGCCGTCAAGCAGCGTTGCCTTGATACCGACCACCGGGTAGCCAGCCAGGATGCCGTCGTTGAGCGCGTCCTGGATGCCGGCATCGACACTCGGGATGTACTCGCGCGGAACGCGGCCACCGGTGACCTTGTTCTCGAAGGCATACATCTCGCCCTCGGACGTGTCCATCGGCTCGATCCTGATCTGGATCTTCGCGAACTGTCCCGATCCACCCGTCTGCTTCTTGTGGGTGTAATCATGCTTCTGCACAGTGCCGCGAATGGTTTCACGGTACGCGACCTGCGGCTTGCCGACATTGGCCTCGACCTTGAACTCACGGCGCATACGGTCTACCAGGATGTCCAGGTGAAGCTCGCCCATGCCGGCGATGATGGTCTGGCCAGTGTCCTCGTTGAGGGACACCTGGAAGGTGGGATCCTCAGCCGAAAGCTTCTGGATAGCAGTGGAAAGCTTCTCCTGGTCGCCCTTGGTCTTCGGCTCGATCGCAACCGAGATGACCGGCTCCGGGAAGCTCATCGACTCGAGGACGATCTGGTTGGCAGAATCAGACAGGGTGTCACCGGTAGTGGTGTCCTTCAGTCCGATTGCCGCGTAGATGTGACCAGCGAAGGCTTCGTCAACCGGAATTTCCTTGTTGGCGTGCATCTGGAACAGCTTTCCGATGCGCTCCTTCTTACCCTTGGTCGAGTTCACAACCTGCGTGCCGGCCGTGACATGCCCGGAGTACACCCGGACGAACGTCAGCTGACCGAAGAACGGGTGGGTTGCAACCTTGAATGCCAGCGCCGAGAAGGGTTCCTCGGTGCTCGGCTGGCGCGTCAGCGCGGTCTCCTCGTCGCGGGGATCGTGCCCGACCATGGGAGGCACATCCAGCGGGGAAGGCAGGTAGTCGATGACGGCGTCGAGCATCGGCTGAACTCCGCGGTTCTTGAAGGCAGAGCCGCACAGTACCGGGTAGATCTCCGAGTTGATGGTCAACTTACGGATACCGGCCTTCAGCTCCTCGATGGTGGGCTCTTCGCCCTCGAGGTACTTGTTCATCAGCTCATCGGAAGACTCAGCAACGGCCTCGACCAGGGCTGCGCGGTATTCCTCAGCCTTGGCCTGGAGGTCAGCCGGGATCTCCTGGATCTCATACTTGGCGCCCATGGTCACGTCACCCTTGGAGTCACCGGGCCAGACAAGTGCACGCATGTACAGCAGGTCGACAACGCCGATGAAGTCATTCTCGGCGCCGATCGGCAGCTGCATGACGAGCGGCTTCGCGCCCAGGCGGCTGATGATGGTGTCCACGGTGAAGTAGAAGTCAGCGCCCAGCTTGTCCATCTTGTTGACGAAGCAGATGCGGGGCACTTCATACTTGTCCGCCTGGCGCCAGACGGTTTCGGACTGGGGCTCTACGCCCTCCTTGCCGTCGAACACAGCGACTGCGCCGTCGAGGACGCGCAGGGAGCGCTCAACCTCAACGGTGAAGTCGACGTGACCGGGGGTGTCAATGATGTTGATCTGGTTCTGTTCCCAGAAGCAGGTCACCGCGGCACTGGTGATGGTGATGCCGCGCTCTTTTTCCTGTTCCATCCAGTCGGTCGTTGAAGCGCCGTCGTGCGTTTCGCCGATCTTGTGGTTGACACCCGTGTAGAACAGGATGCGCTCGGTAGTAGTGGTCTTGCCGGCATCAATGTGGGCCATGATGCCGATATTGCGGACCTTGTTGAGGTCGGTAAGCACGTCCTGTGCCACGGTGTCTCCCTTATCTAAGGTGGAGTTCTGCTGGACCGCCGGTCCCCCGCACCGCCGAAGCGGTAGGAAAGACCGGCAGCGCGATTACCAGCGGTAGTGAGCGAAGGCCTTGTTGGACTCGGCCATCTTGTGCGTGTCTTCGCGGCGCTTCACAGCGGCACCCAGACCGTTTGAAGCGTCGAGGATCTCGTTCTGGAGACGCTCGGTCATGGTCTTCTCGCGGCGGGCCTTCGAGTAGCCAACCAGCCAGCGGAGGGCCAGGGCGGTGGAACGGCCCGGCTTGACCTCCACGGGAACCTGGTACGTGGCTCCACCGACACGGCGGGAGCGAACCTCAAGGCTTGGCTTGACGTTCTCCATGGCCTTCTTGAGAGCTGCCACGGGATCGCCGCCGGACTTGGCACGGGCACCTTCGAGTGCGCCGTAGACGATGCGCTCGGCGGTGGACTTCTTGCCGTCAACGAGCACCTTGTTGATCAACTGCGTGACCAGGGGGGATCCGTAAACGGGATCTACAACGAGCGGCCGCTTGGGGGCCGGGCCCTTACGAGGCATATTACTTCTTCTCCATCTTTGCGCCGTAGCGGCTGCGAGCCTGCTTGCGGTTCTTCACGCCCTGGGTATCCAGTGCGCCACGGACAATCTTGTAACGCACACCGGGGAGGTCCTTCACACGACCGCCGCGCACGAGCACGATGGAGTGCTCCTGGAGGTTGTGGCCGACACCCGGGATGTAGGCGGTTACTTCGATGCCGCCGTTGAGGCGAACACGTGCGACCTTCCGCAGAGCCGAGTTCGGCTTCTTCGGGGTGGTGGTGTAGACACGGGTGCAGACACCGCGCTTCATGGGGCTGCCCTGCAGTGCGGGCGCCTTGGTCTTGGAGACCTTAGGTGACCGGCCCTTACGGACCAGCTGGTTAATGGTAGGCACTTCTCAGTTCTCCGTATGTTGTCTCGAGATCAGATCTCTGCTGACTCCGCATCGCACCGCCGGCGCGCGGCCGGTTGGCGAATCAGAGCTTGTCAGTCGTTTGGCGTGCCTACGCGAGATAAGAGTAAAACGACCGTAGGCGTGCAAAAATGTGGCATTCGTTGTACAAGTTCCCTACAACACGGAGATACGTCGAAGACTCAAGCCGAAGACGCCGATCCACTGCCACACAAACAATTCCCAACAAGTCTAACAGATTGGGCGTCGTGACTGGAACGGCATGGTAAAGGGGCCCGGACTGCAGTGGAATCTGCTGTCCGGGCCCCTTCACTCACTCAGGAAGGAAATGTCTCCTAGCGGAAGTCGCTCGATCCCATGTCATAGTCATCCAGCGGGATGGCATGGAACTCAGGGCTGAGTCCGCCGTCGACACCTGCATAGTCAAAGTCGCTGAACGCGCTCGGACCGGTGAACAGGTTGGCCTTGGCTTCCTCGGTGGGCTCGACCGTGATCTTCGTGTAGCGGTCCAGGCCGGTGCCGGCCGGGATGAGCTTACCGATGATCACGTTCTCCTTCAGGCCGAGCAGCGGATCACTCTTGCCTTCCATGGCGGCCTGCGTGAGGACACGCGTGGTCTCCTGGAAGGAAGCGGCTGACAGCCAGGACTCCGTGGCGAGGGAGGCCTTGGTGATACCCATGAGCTCGGGCCTGCCTGAAGCAGGCTTCTTGCCCTCGGACACCACGCGGCGGTTCTCGTTCTCGAACCGGCGACGCTCGGCCAGCTCACCCGGGAGCAGGTCCGAGTCCCCGGACTCGATGACCGTGACGCGCCGCAGCATCTGCCGGACGATAACTTCCACGTGCTTGTCGTGGATGCCGACGCCCTGGCTGCGGTACACGCGCTGAACCTCGTCCACCAGGAATTCCTGTGCCTTGCGCGGGCCGAGGATGCGGAGAATCTGCTTGGGATCAACCGCACCGAAGACCAGCTGCTGGCCAACCTCGACGTGATCGCCGTCGGCTACCAGTAGGCGTGCACGCCGCAGTACCGGGTAGGCGATCTCTTCGGAGCCGTCGTCCGGAGTGACCACGAGGCGCAACTGCTTCTCTGCGTCCTCGATGGTGACCCGTCCGGCGACCTCGGAGATCGGCGCGACACCCTTGGGCGTACGCGCTTCGAAGAGCTCCTGGATACGGGGCAGACCCTGGGTGATGTCTTCCGCCGATGCAACACCACCGGTGTGGAAGGTACGCATGGTCAACTGCGTGCCCGGCTCACCGATGGACTGCGCAGCGATGATGCCGACTGCTTCACCGATGTCCACGGTCTTGCCGGTGGCCAGCGAACGGCCGTAGCACAGTGCGCAGGTACCGACACTGGACTCACACGTCAGGACCGAGCGGACCTTGATGTCCGTCACTCCAGCCGCAAACAGCTTGCCGATCAGCACGTCGCCGACGTCGGAGGCAGCAGGAGCCAACACCTCGCCCTTGGAATCAACGACGTCGGTGGCCAGCGTGCGTGCGTAAGCCGAGTTCTCGACTTCCTCATGCAGGACGAGCTCGCCGTCGTGATTCGGTACAGCGATGGTGACATTCAGACCGCGCTCGGTACCGCAATCGTCCTCGCGGACGATGACGTCCTGGGACACGTCCACGAGACGACGGGTCAGGTAACCAGAGTTCGCGGTACGCAGAGCGGTATCGGCGAGACCCTTACGGGCACCGTGCGTGGCGATGAAGTACTCCAGAACCGACAGGCCCTCACGGTAGGAGGACTTGATCGGACGCGGGATGATCTCACCCTTGGGGTTTGCCACCAGGCCACGGATACCGGCGATCTGACGAACCTGCAGCCAGTTACCACGGGCGCCGGAAGACACCATGCGGTTGATGGTGTTGTCCTTCGGCATTGCACCGCGCATGGACTCGGCTACCTCGTTGGTTGCCTTGTTCCAGATGTCGATCAGTTCCTGACGGCGTTCCTCATCAGCGATGAGGCCCTTGTCGAACTGCGACTGCACCTTGGCTGCCTGCGTCTCGTAGCCCTCCATGATTCCGGCCTTGTTGATCGGCGCGGAGATGTCGGAGATGGCCACGGTCACGCCTGAACGGGTTGCCCAGTAGAAACCGGCGTCCTTCAGGTTGTCCAGCGTTGCCGCGGTGACGACCTTCGGGTAGCGCTCGGCGAGATCGTTCACGATCGTGGAGAGCTCACCCTTGTCAGCGACCTTGTCCACCCAGGGGTAATCCTCAGGCAAAGTGTCGTTGAACAGGACCTGGCCGAGCGAGGTTTCGATCAGCGCCGGAGTGCCTTCTTCCCAGCCTTCGGGGGCTGTGGTGTCAGGACCCGGAATGAAGTGCGGAACACGAATCTTCACGACCGAGTTCAGGTGCAGCTCGCCGGAGTCGAAGGCCATGATCGCCTCAGCCGGGCTGGAGAAGATACGTCCCTCCCCTGCCGAACCCTCACGCTTGGTGGTCAGGTGGTGCAGACCGATGATCATGTCCTGCGAAGGAAGGGTCACCGGACGGCCGTCCGAAGGCTTCAGGATGTTGTTCGAGGACAGCATCAGGATGCGTGCCTCAGCCTGGGCCTCCGGGCTCAGCGGCAGGTGCACTGCCATCTGGTCGCCGTCGAAGTCAGCGTTGAACGCGCCACAGACCAGCGGGTGAAGCTGAAGGGCCTTGCCTTCAACCAGCTGCGGCTCGAACGCCTGGATGCCGAGACGGTGCAGGGTAGGCGCACGGTTCAGCAGCACGGGGTGCTCGGTGATGATCTCTTCAAGGACATCCCAGACCTGCGGGCGATAACGCTCAACCATGCGCTTCGCGCTCTTGATGTTCTGAGCGTGGTTGAGGTCAACCAGACGCTTCATCACGAACGGCTTGAAGAGCTCCAGAGCCATCTGCTTGGGCAGACCACACTGGTGCAGCTTCAGCTGCGGACCAACGACGATGACCGAACGGCCCGAGTAGTCGACGCGCTTGCCAAGGAGGTTCTGGCGGAAGCGGCCCTGCTTGCCCTTGAGCATGTCAGAGAGCGACTTCAGCGGGCGGTTGCCCGGCCCGGTGACCGGACGTCCGCGACGACCGTTGTCGAACAGGGAATCAACAGCTTCCTGGAGCATGCGCTTTTCGTTGTTCACGATGATCTCGGGTGCGCCGAGATCGAGCAGGCGCTTCAGGCGGTTGTTGCGGTTGATCACGCGACGGTACAGGTCGTTCAGGTCGGAGGTCGCGAAGCGGCCACCGTCCAGCTGAACCATCGGGCGCAGTTCCGGCGGGATCACCGGTACGGCATCGAGCACCATGCCCAGCGGGCTGTTGGTGGTGGTCAGGAACGCGTTGACAACCTTCAGGCGCTTCAGGGCGCGGGTCTTGCGCTGGCCCTTGCCATTCTGGATGATGTCGCGGAGCAGCGCGGCCTCAGCCTGCATGTCGAAGTTCTCGAGGCGCTTCTTGATAGCCTCGGCTCCCATGGAGCCCTCGAAGTACAGACCGTAGCGGTCGCGGAGCTCACGGTAGAGGCCCTCGTCACCTTCGAGGTCTGCAACCTTGAGGGTCTTGAAGCGGTCCCAGACCTGCTCGAGGCGCTCGATCTCAGCATCCGCACGCTTGCGGAGGTTCGCCATCTGGCGGTCCGCCGAGTCACGTGCCTTCTTCTTGTCCGCAGCCTTGGCGCCTTCACCCTCAAGACGGGCAAGCTCGTCCTCGAGGTCGCGGGCGATGGCAGCGATGTCGGAGTCCCGCTGGTCGACGAGCTGCTTCTTCTCGAGGTCGTGTTCGGCCTGGAGGTTAGGCAGTTCGGCGTGACGGTTCTCCTCGTCCACCGAGGTGATCATGTAGGCGGCGAAATAGATGACCTTTTCCAGGTCTTTCGGTGCCAAATCAAGGAGGTAGCCAAGACGCGACGGAACGCCCTTGAAGTACCAGATGTGTGTCACGGGAGCGGCCAGCTCGATGTGGCCCATGCGCTCACGGCGCACCTTGGCACGGGTGACCTCAACGCCACACCGCTCACAGATGATTCCCTTGAAACGCACGCGCTTGTACTTGCCGCAGTAGCATTCCCAGTCACGCGATGGGCCGAAGATCTTCTCGCAGAAGAGTCCGTCCTTCTCAGGCTTGAGGGTGCGGTAGTTGATGGTTTCCGGCTTCTTGACTTCGCCGTACGACCAACCGCGGATCTCTTCCGCGGTGGCCAGGCCGATTCGCATGTGGCCGAATGAGGATTCGCTGGACATATGGTCCCTGTCTCTCTTTATTCTCTAAATTCACAAAGTCTTATGGGTGCGGGGCGAGGAGGGGTGCACCGAACCGGCGTTCAATCGAACGCCGGCTCGGCGCTGTGAAAGCTAAACCTCTTCGACGGAACTCGGCTCGGCCCGTGAGAGGTCGATGCCCAGCTCTTCCGCGGCCCGGAAGACTTCTTCATCCGAGTCACGCATCTCGATCGTGGTGCCGTCCGTGGAAAGTACTTCCACGTTCAGGCACAGCGACTGCATTTCCTTGATCAGAACCTTGAAGGATTCCGGAACACCCGGCTCGGGGATGTTCTCGCCCTTGACGATTGCCTCGTACACCTTGACGCGTCCGTGGATGTCATCAGACTTGATGGTCAGGAGTTCCTGCAGCGTGTAAGCCGCACCGTAAGCCTCAAGGGCCCACACTTCCATCTCACCGAAGCGCTGGCCGCCGAACTGCGCCTTACCACCCAGCGGCTGCTGCGTGATCATCGAGTACGGGCCGGTGGACCGGGCGTGAATCTTGTCATCCACCAGGTGGTGGAGCTTCAGGATGTACATGTAGCCAACGGAGATCGGATCCGGGAACGGCTCGCCGGAGCGGCCGTCGAACATGCGTGCCTTGCCGGACTCGCCGATGAGGCGGTGTCCGTCGCGGGTGACGTTCGTGGAACCAAGAAGACCGACGATCTCGTCCTCGGTAGCGCCGTCGAACACTGGTGTTGCGACGGTGGTGGTGTCAATCTCCCGGGGAAGGTTCGGAAGGTTCTTGAGCCACTCGGGCTCGCCCTCGATCTTCCAGCCCTGCTTGGCAGCCCATCCAAGGTGGATCTCGAGGACCTGGCCGACGTTCATACGGCCCGGAACACCCAGCGGGTTCAGGACGATATCGACAGGGGTTCCGTCCTCGAGGAACGGCATGTCCTCGATCGGCAGGATCTTGGAGATGACGCCCTTGTTGCCATGACGGCCGGCCAGCTTGTCGCCGTCCGTGATCTTGCGCTTCTGGGCAACGTAGACGCGCACCAGCTGGTTGACGCCCGGGGGCAGCTCGTCGTCATTGTCGCGGTCGAAGATGCGGACACCGATGACCGTGCCGGATTCCCCGTGGGGAACCTTCAGCGATGTGTCGCGAACCTCGCGGCTCTTCTCGCCGAAGATGGCACGCAGCAGGCGCTCTTCCGGGGTCAGTTCCGTTTCACCCTTGGGGGTAACACGGCCAACCAGGATGTCGCCGGCCTCGACCTCCGCACCGATGTGGATGATGCCGCGCTCATCGAGCGCGCCAAGCACCTCTTCGGAGACGTTCGGGATGTCGCGGGTGATTTCCTCGGCACCAAGCTTGGTGTCGCGGGCGTCAACCTCGTGCTCCTCGATGTGGATCGAGGTCAGGACATCGTCGGAGACGATGCGCTGGGACAGGATGATCGCGTCCTCGAAGTTGTGGCCTTCCCAGGACATGAACGCAACGAGCATGTTCTTGCCGAGCGCGAGCTCGCCCTGGTCCGTGGAGGGACCGTCCGCGATGATCGTGTTGTACTCGACGCGGTCGCCCTCGCCAACCAGCACACGCTGGTTGTAGGCGTTGCCCTGGTTGGAGCGCGCGAACTTCATGATCGGGTAGTTGGTCTCGGTGCCGTCATCATTCAGGACGGTCACCAGATCAGCCGATACCTCTGACACCACACCAGCTTTGTTGGCCGTTACGGCGTCACCGGCGTCAACGGCGGCGTTCCGCTCCATACCGGTGCCCACGAGGGGCCGCTCGGAACGGAGCAGGGGCACGGCCTGACGCTGCATGTTCGCACCCATGAGGGCGCGGTTGGCGTCGTCGTGCTCCAGGAACGGGATCATCGCGGTTGCGACGGACACCATCTGGCGCGGGGAGACATCCATGTACTCAACGTCGGCGGCTTCGACGAGAACGGGCTCGCCTGAACCACCTCGGGTACGCACGAGGACCATGTCCTCTTCGAACTTGTTGTTCGAATCGAGCGGCGCGTTTGCCTGGGCAATCAGCCGCTCAACCTCGTCGTCTGCCGTGAGGTAGTCGATCTGGTCGGTGACGACGCCGTTCTCAACCTTGCGGTACGGGGTCTCGATGAAACCGAAGGTGTTGATCCGGCCGTAGGATGCCAGCGAGCCGATCAGGCCGATGTTCGGGCCTTCAGGAGTTTCGATCGGGCACATGCGGCCGTAGTGGGACGGGTGAACGTCACGGACCTCCATGCCGGCGCGGTCACGGGAAAGACCACCCGGGCCCAGCGCGGACAGGCGGCGCTTGTGCGTCAGTCCGGCGAGCGGGTTGTTCTGGTCCATGAACTGCGATAGCTGGGAAGTTCCGAAGAATTCCTTGATCGCAGCGACAACCGGGCGGATGTTGATCAGGGTCTGCGGCGTGATCGCCTCGACGTCCTGGGTGGTCATCCGCTCGCGGACAACGCGCTCCATACGGGACAGGCCGGTGCGGACCTGGTTCTCGATGAGCTCACCGACGGCGCGGATGCGGCGGTTGCCGAAGTGGTCGATGTCATCGACCTCAACGCGCAGCTCCACGTCTTCGCCGTCACGCTTGCCCGTCAGGGTGGTTTCCCCGGCGTGCAGTGCAACCAGGAACTTGATCATCGCGACGATGTCATCGATGTTCAGGACCGAGGCGTCAGAATCACCGAGGTTCTTGTCGATGCCGAGTTTGCGGTTGATCTTGTACCGGCCAACCTTCGCCAGGTCATAGCGCTTGGAGTTGAAGTACAGGTTATCCAGCAGCGTCTTGGCAGCCTCGACCGTGGGCGGCTCTCCCGGGCGGAGCTTGCGGTAGATATCCAGCAAGGCGTCTTCCTGGGTCTCCGTAGCGTCCTTCTCGAGGGTGGCGCGGATGGAGTCATACTCGCCGAATGTCTCGAGGATCTGGCCTTCAGTCCAGCCAAGGGCCTTGAGGAGCACGGTGACCGACTGCTTGCGCTTGCGGTCAAGGCGTACGCCAACCTGATCGCGCTTGTCGATCTCGAGCTCGAACCAGGCACCACGAGACGGGATGATCTTCGCGCTGAAGATGTCCTTGTCACTGGTCTTGTCCGCAGCGCGCTCAAAGTATGCGCCGGGGGAACGAACGAGCTGGGAGACAACGACACGCTCGGTGCCGTTGATGACGAACGTACCCTTCTCCGTCATCAGCGGGAAGTCGCCCATGAACACGGTCTGCTGCTTGATCTCGCCCGTGTTGTTGTTCATGAACTCGGCCTTGACGTACAGCGGGGCCGCGTAGGTTGCGTCGCGGTCCTTGCACTCAGCCATGGTGTACTTCGGATCAGCGAATTCAGGCTCCGAGAAGCTCAGGGACATGGTGCCCTGGAAGTCCTCGATCGGAGAAATCTCTTCGAAGATGTCAGCGAGGCCGGAAGTGGTGGCCACACCCTGGAGGCCCTGCTTCAGCGCTTCTTCAACTCGCGCCTTCCAGCGCTCGTTGCCTACCAGCCAGTCAAAGCTGTCTGTCTGCAGGGCGAGAAGATTGGGAACGTCCAGCGGTTCGTGAATCTTTGCGAATGATAGCCGGGGTGCGGCGCCGTCGGCGTCGACCTGGCTGGTAGCGGTTGCATTAAGTGAGGTGCTCGGGGCGACCAAGAGGGATCCTTCCACAGACCAACAGGCGTGTTCTTACGATCACTCCCTGCACCGGTTAGGTGCCAACCTGACGCCCGCATACGCTCATCGGATACAGCCCAGAGGGAAGCCAATGAGGGCAACCCGACTTTTCCGTTAAATGACGAATGCGTGGCAAAGCCCACCGCTATATGAAGGCTGAGGTTATGAGGGAAGACGCAAATATCTACTGTACGTCAGGGTAGCGACAATGTCCAACCGGATGTGGTATACGGGTTCGACGGCAATCGATCGCAGCAAGATGGTTTCAGTGAATGGTCATTAGCTGAAAAGCGACGGTGTGGCGGTAATCTTGAAGAAGGACGCGCCGGCAGCACCATGCGCCGTGCAATTCGATGACGAAAGCGAGCGGAACCTCCCATGAACAGTCCCGAGCAGAACCCCCAGGATGTTGTCATCGTAGGCGGTGCACGCACTCCGCAGGGCCGCCTCAATGGACAGCTGGCAGCCTTCACCGCAGTCGAGCTTGGCGCCTTCGCCGTTGCCGGTGCGCTGGAACGGTCCGGAGTGTCGGCCGCAGATGTGGACGCCGTCATCCTGGGGCACGTTGTGCAGGCCGGTTGTGGCCAGAACCCGGCACGGCAGACCTCCATCAAGGCCGGCATCGGCTGGGATGTTCCTACTGTGACGGTCAACAAGGTCTGCCTTTCCGGCCTCACCGCGGTGATTGACGCTGCACGGCTGATCCGCAGCGGAGAGGCGAGCGTCGTCGTCGCCGGCGGACAGGAATCCATGACGCATGGTCCGCACCTGCTTCCGGGTGCCCGCCAGGGTTGGACCTACGGCACAATGCCCGCAGTCGATTCCGTTGCGCACGACGGCCTCACCGACGCTTTCGACTCCGAATCGATGGGCGCGTCGACCGAACGCGGCAACACGGGCCTGGGTATCGACCGGACAGCACAGGACGAGGTCGCAGCATCCTCACACCAGCGTGCCGCGGCAGCAACAGAGTCCGGAGTGTTCAAGGACGAGATTGTTCCCGTGCACGTTCCGCAGCGCAAGGGCGATGACCTGGTTGTCTCCGCGGATGAGGGGTTGCGGCCCAACACCACCGTCGAAACCCTCGCCGGATTGAAGCCCGCCTTCGCGAAGGATGGCACCATCACTGCGGGGAACTCCTCCCCACTGTCCGACGGCGCGGCCGCCCTGGTACTGACCAGCCGGGAGAATGCGGAAGCCAACGGCTGGGAGATCCTTGCCGTTGTAGGGCGCCCCGGCCAGGTGGCGGGACCGGATAATTCCCTGCACTCCCAGCCGTCCAAGGCCATTGAGCAGGCTCTCGACCGCGCTGGGTGGAGTACCGCTGACCTCGATTTTGTCGAGATCAACGAAGCTTTCGGTTCGGTTGCCTGCCAATCCCTCAAGGACCTCGACCTGCCGCTGGACAAATGCAATATCCACGGCGGTGCGATCGCGCTCGGCCACCCTATTGGCGCATCAGGGGCACGGCTCGCCCTCCATGCGGCACTGGAACTGCAGCGCAGAGGCAGCGGAAAAGCCGCGGTATCCCTCTGCGGCGGCGGCGGCCAGGGCGAGGCGCTGCTGCTGTACCGCGACTGACACCCGGCGTGCTCTGCGGTGCCCGCAGACCATCAGGCCGCAGACACAAAACAGCCCCGGAACCAGATGGTTCCGGGGCTGTGTTAGAAGGTTCGAAGAACCTACTTGAGGGTGACGGTAGCGCCGGCGGCCTCGAGGGCCTCCTTGGCCTTCTCTGCCGTTTCCTTGTTGGCGCCTTCGAGAACAGCCTTCGGTGCACTGTCTACAACGTCCTTGGCCTCTTTCAGGCCGAGGGAGGTGAGGGCGCGAACTTCCTTGATAACCGCGATCTTCTTGTCGCCGGCAGCTTCGAGGATGACGTCGAAGGAATCCTTCTCTTCCTCAGCAGCTTCGCCTGCGCCGCCGCCGCCGGGGCCTGCAACTGCAACTGCAGCAGCGGTGACGTCGAAGGTCTCCTCGAACAGCTTGACGAAGTCCGAGAGTTCGATGATGGACAGTTCCTTGAAGGCTTCAATGAGCTCTTCGTTGGTGAGCTTTGCCATGGCTAAAGCATCCTTCCTGATGTGGTGCGCGCGGCACCGGAGTGTGGTGGGTGAGAATTACTTCTCTTCGGGGGCAGCTGCTTCTTCGGCAGCCTCGGCAGGAGCGGCATCCGCGGCTGCGGGTGCCTCCTCTGCCGCGGGAGCTTCGGCGGTTGCCGCAGGTGCAGCGTCCCCGTTCTCCTCCAACTTGATGCGCAGGGCATCGACGGTGCGGGCAAGTGCGGACATGGGTGCCTTGAGGACACCTGCCACACGGGCCAGCTGGAACTCACGCGACTCAAGAGCAGCAAGAGCGACTACCGCCGTAGCGTCGAGGGCCTTGCCCTCGAAGTAACCGGTCTTGATGACGAGCTGTGGGTTGGTCTTCGCGAAATCCGTCAGGCTCTTTGCCGCAGCAACGGCGTCACCCTTGATGAAAGCGATTGCAGTGGGTCCGGCAAGCTGGCCTTCGAACGCGTCGATGCCGGCTTCCTTGGCTGCAATGCCAGTCAGGGTGTTCTTGACGACAGCGTATTTGGTCTCGGCGCCGAGTGAACGGCGCAGTTCCTTAAGCTGTGCAACGGAGAGCCCACGGTATTCGGTTAGGACAGCAGCGGTGGATTCCTTGAAATCAGTGGTGATCTCATCCACGGCCGAAACCTTTGTTGGCGTTGCCATAACCCTCCTTCCGGGGAATTGGTGCCGGTGATCGGCCCAATAAAAGCGCCCCGCGCAGATGCACGGGGCTTGACCACTCAGAGCTTGTTACTCTCCGGAAGGTTTAGCTTCGTTCACCTGCGCTGGCCGCCCTTACGGGAACTTTCAGATGCACACAAGAAGCTGAACGAATTCAGGCAGGTGTTCATCGACCGACGGTCTTTGGTACTTCAACCTTACGGGACAGGGGCGGAGCGGCCAAATTGGCCGCCCTACCCCTTTATCCCGCGGACTCCAGCTTCTTCTGCCAGGCGGCGGTATATCCCTCAGGTGTGAATCCAAGCTCAATATTGACGTCAAGCATGTGCCGGTTCTCCTCGGCATTCCACGTGTAGACCTGCCGCGTTTCCGGCCAGACGTCGGGAACGGCAAGCAGGTTCGCCGCCTTGAGCCACATCCCCAGCCGGTGACCGCGGTGGGCGGAAACCACCAGGGTGTCCTCCTGATACGCCGTTCCAGGCTTCTCCGCGCGCCTTTCGAGGATGGTATGACCGACCAGGTGTCCGCTCGGCCTATGTAGAACGGCCCGAACGAGACTGCTGCCGCCCTCACGTTCAAGGCGGCCCTCATTCTCACGCACGCGACCTCCATCCCACACCTCTTCTTCCCAGTCCAGTTCCCCCATCGGGACGTCGGTGCTCATGGTCTTCCGCAAGTGTGCGTACTCCTCGAGGAGCTCATCGGGGCAGCGGTCCACCCAGTCCACTACGGCATAATCCGGACCTGCGATTTTGGCGGCATCAGCGGTAAGCGCTGTGAGCCGGCAGGAGTTCCAATTCACCGGAAGCACGCTGCACCGGTCCACCTGCGCGAGGGAGAATCCGCGTGCGGTGGCGAAACAGGCAGCGAGCGACGTCGACGGGAAGGCGCCTGCCCCTGTTGCCGGAGTGAGTACCCTGGCCGGATCGAAACCGGCCCGGTGGTCCGTCCACCCCATGATCGTGGAGCGACCGCGCCGCTGCGCATGGTCCTCGACAGCGGCGTAGAGGGCTGAGCCGAAGCCCAGCCTGCGACGCTCAGGATGGACGATGACGAACGCGTAGCAGGTTTGAAGATTGTCCGTGAGCGGTACGTCCACGACGGCCTTGCCCACCACCCGCTCCCCCTCAAAAGCAAGGAAGATGGCCCGCTCCTCGTAATGATTCGGTTTAGAGCTCTCGAACCGCGTCTGTGCCGTATGGCAGTGATCGTCATTGCCCCACACCTCACGTTCAATGAGGTTGCTGAGCTCCGAGGCGGCAATGAACGGTTGGGCCTCGGGTACATCCAGGGACTCCGGCAGCACGTACGGCCGAACACTCACGTCGGTAATGGTCATGGTGAGAATTCTCGCTTTGTGATTGGGGAATGTCAATCACTTTCTTGACTGCAATGGCTCCCCGCTGGGAACACGCACGAAAAAGGCGGGTGCAGCAATAGCCGCACCCGCCTCAACACATCGAATCCCTAGGCGTCTGCCAGGACCTTGGTGACGTTCGGGTCAACCGAGATGCTCGGTCCGAAGGTGGTGGTGACCGTTGCCTTCTGGATGTAGCGGCCCTTGGAAGCTGACGGCTTCAGGCGGAGCACTTCTTCCAGCGCAATCGCGTAATTCTCGGCCAGCTTGCGCTCGTCGAAGGAGACCTTACCGATGATGAAGTGGAGATTGGAGTGCTTGTCGACGCGGAAGTCGATCTTTCCACCCTTGATGTCGGTGACAGCCTTGGTGACGTCGGGGGTGACGGTACCGGTCTTCGGGTTGGGCATGAGGTTACGGGGACCCAACACCTTACCGAGGCGGCCAACCTTGCCCATGAGGTCAGGGGTGGCAACTGCTGCGTCGAAATCGACCCAACCGCCGGCTACCTTCTCGATCATGTCGTCTGACCCGACGAAATCGGCTCCGGCAGCAATTGCCGCCTCAGCCTTGTCACCTGTTGCGAAGACCAGGACGCGCTTGGTCTTGCCGGTGCCGTGAGGCAGGTTAACGGTGCCGCGCACCATCTGGTCTGCCTTACGGGGATCAACGCCGAGGCGGAAAGCCACCTCTACCGTTGCGTCGAATGATGAAGGATTGGTTTCCTTCGCCAGGGCTACTGCCTCTACCGGCGCGTACTGCTTGTTCGCGTCGATCTTGGCGGCAGCTGCCTCATATGCTTTGCTGCGCTTTGCCATCTGCTCTTTCTCCTTATGCAGTTGTGGTCTACGGACCGCGCTGGGCCCTGCCACAGACATCCTGTGCCCGTATGGCACGGTGTCATTCTTTGATCTATCAGTGGTTGTCGATGTTAGTCGACGGAGATGCCCATCGACCGGGCGGTACCGGCGATGATCTTGGCTGCTGCCTGGACATCATTGGCGTTGAGGTCTTCCATCTTCATGGTGGCGATTTCCTCAACCTGCGCCCGGCTCAGCTTGGCAACCTTGACGGTGTGCGGCGTAGCCGAACCCTTCTGCACGCCTGCTGCCTTCTTGATCAGCTCGGCGGCCGGCGGGGTCTTGGTGACGAAGGTGAACGAGCGATCCTCGTACACCGTGATTTCAACGGGAATAACGTTCCCGCGCTGGGATTCTGTTGCGGCGTTGTACGCCTTGCAGAACTCCATGATGTTGACACCGTGCTGGCCAAGTGCCGGACCGATCGGAGGAGCCGGGTTGGCGGCGCCTGCGTTGATCTGCAGCTTGATGAGGCCGGTGACCTTCTTCTTGGGGGCCATGAAAGGGTCCTTTTCTTACATTTCGTTCCTCGGGACAGGAGCGTCCCGGGGATGGTGACCGCCATGGCGTGGCGGCCGGCCGTCCTGACGGGTCAAAGCGGACCCGTCGAAGACGAAACTTACTGGATCTTGGTTACCTGGTTGAACGAGAGGGTAACCGGGGTCTCGCGCTCGAAGATGGAAACCAGCACAACGAGCTGCTGGGATTCCGGCTTGATCTCGGAGATGGTGGCCGGAAGAGTCTCGAAGGGACCCTCGTTGACGGTGACGGACTCGCCGACCTCGAAGTTGACCATGGCTGGTGTGACCTGTGCTCGCGCCGGCTTACCTGCCTCGCCGCCACTCTTCACGATGGTGTGCTCCAGCATCGAGAAAACCTCATTGAGGCTCAACGGCACGGGATCATGCGCGTTACCGACGAACCCTGTGACGCCGGGGGTGTGCCGAACCGCGCCCCACGACTCATCCGTGAGGTCCATGCGTACCAGCACGTAGCCCGGGATACGGACGCGGTTCACGATCTTGCGCGTGGTGTTTTTGATCTCCACGACTTCTTCCATGGGCACCTGGATCTCGAAAATGAAATCCTCCATGTCCAGGGTCTGGATACGGGTTTCCAGGTTCGCCTTTACGCGGTTCTCATAACCGGCGTAGGAGTGGATCACGTACCAGTCGCCGTCCTGGCGACGAAGCTTCGACTTGAACTCGGCAACCGGGTCCACTTCGGGTTCCGGAGCCTCCTCAGCAGAGTCCGCCTCAACCGAGGTTTCTTCGCTGGTAGCGGCGTCATCACTGGCAGAGGAGTCATCGCTGGGAGCGGAGTCATCGCTAGCAGCGGCGTCGTCACTGTCCGCGGGCGCAGCGGTATCAGCAGGGGCGTCTTCCGCACCTGCTGCTGTTACCTGATCCTCGGTACCCAGATCTTCCTCGTCGGTTGTGATCTGTCGTTCGAGTTCTTGCTCGGACACCTAGCTGCCTGCTTTCTGGATTGCTGTGCTTGCTCGATACTGCCTCTTGAGGGCAGAAACTAGCTGCCGCCGAAGACCCACACCGCACCGGCGCCGAACAACAAGTCCAAACCGGTGACGATGAGCATCATGATGATCACGAACACCAGGACGGTGATAGTGAACCGGATCAGTTCCTTGCGGGTGGGGACAACCACCTTGCGCAGTTCGGCGATGACCTGACGTACAAACAGGATGATCCGACCGAAGAATCCACGCTTCGGACTCTCCTTGCCGGCGGGGTTTCCCTTGGAGCTGCTTTCAGCCGTATCGGTCACCTTCAACCTCACCAATCCTGTAGGTACCTGAGCTGGCCGCACTGACCCATCACTCATAGAGCGTTCAACGCCGCACTGCCGCATGCTGTCCATGACGGTGATGCGCAGGGCAGACAGGACTCGAACCTGCAACCTGCGGTTTTGGAGACCGCTGCGCTACCAATTGCGCCACTACCCTTTGGAGTGAAGATTCGCTGCTGCCCCTACCCTCAGCAATACCGCTGCGCAGGCACGGACCATCATGGCGACTTCAACACCGAGGAACTAGTCTACGCAATCACGGACCCAACGTCGAACCGGACGAACCACGCGCGCTCGAACGCCTCCTGCCCCGTCATCCAGTGCGTCGCGACAGGCTGTGTTCAGCGGGTAAGCCCTAAGCTGAGACAAGGCTTACACCCGAGCCTGACCTCATCTCCAAGACCAACCCACCTCAACTGACGGGAAGACCATGACTGCCGCTGATGCCCTGTCCCAGCACTCCAACGGACGCGTGTCCCAGCGAATCGGCGCGATCGCAGAGTCAGCGACGCTGGCCGTCGACGCCAAGGCCAAAGCGCTGAAGGCGGCAGGACGGCCTGTAATAGGCTTCGGCGCCGGCGAGCCGGACTTCCCCACACCGGATTACATCGTGGATGCCGCAGTCGACGCCGCTCGTCAGCCCCGGTTCCACCGCTACTCCCCCGCAGGAGGGCTGCCGGAACTCAAGCGGGCTGTTGCCGAGAAGACCATGCGTGATTCCGGCTATGAGGTGGACCCGGCCCAGGTTCTGGTGACCAACGGCGGCAAACAGGCAGTCTACGAGTCGTTCGCCACGCTGCTGGATCCGGGCGACGAGGTGCTGGTCCCGACCCCGTACTGGACCACCTACCCGGAGGCCATCCGGCTGGCCGGAGGAGTCCCGGTCGAGGTTTTTGCCGGCCCGGAGCAGTCCTACCTGGTATCCATCGACCAACTCGAGGCCGCACGGACGCCGCGCACCAAGATCCTGCTCTTCGTTTCCCCCTCCAACCCCACCGGCTCGGTGTACTCCCCGGAACAGGTTCGCGAAATCGGTGAGTGGGCGGCCGGTCACGGCCTGTGGGTAGTCACGGACGAGATCTACGAACACCTCACCTACGACGACGTCCCGTTCACCTCGATTGCGACAGCCGCACCCTCGCTGGGCGACCGCGTGGTGATCCTGAACGGCGTGGCCAAGACCTATGCAATGACGGGCTGGCGCGTAGGTTGGATGATCGGCCCGAAGGACGTGGTGAAGGCAGCAACCAACCTGCAGTCACACGCAACGTCGAACGTGGCCAATGTGTCACAGATGGCGGCTCTCGCAGCTGTGTCCGGACCACTGACCGCGGTGGAGGAGATGAAGAAGTCCTTCGACCGCCGTCGTCGTGCCATGGTTTCCGGGCTGAACGAGATTGACGGTATCCAGTGCCCCACACCGCACGGCGCGTTTTACGCGTATGCGGATGTCCGCGAACTCCTCGGCAGGGAGCTTGCCGGTGCACGGCCGGCGACGTCGGCGGAACTGGCTGCCCTGATCCTCGACACCGTCGAGGTAGCGGTGGTTCCCGGTGAAGCTTTTGGACCGAGCGGATATCTTCGACTTTCCTACGCGCTTGGCGACGAAGACCTCGCGACCGGCGTCGGCCGCCTCCAGGAGTTCCTCGGTTCAGCGCGCTGACTTGCGCGCTTGGCGCTGCGGCGGCCGCCGCGGGCCCTGGTGACCTGCGCTTCATCCGGCGGCCACCGCGATGCCCCGGAGTGGTTGGGCATCGCGGAGCGGGCAGGGCCCGCGGTGGCCGTCGCATAACGCACCCCGCGAAGACCAGGGACGCTAGAGCAGCCGGCGCTCCGCCGCCCAGCGGGTGAGCTCGTGCCGGGATGAGAGCTGCAGCTTCCGCAGCACCGCTGACACGTGGGTCTCGACTGTCTTGATGGAAATGAACAACTCCTTCGCGACCTCCTTGTAGCTGTAACCGCGGGCGATCAGCCGCATCACTTCGAGTTCCCGGGCGGACAGCCGGTCGAGTTCACTCTCGGCGGCCGCTACCGCTGCGGTGCCGAACGCATCGAGCACAAAGCCGGCGAGCCGCGGCGAGAACACTGCATCGCCTGACGCCACGCGCAGCACCGCGTTGGAGATGTCAGCGCCCGTGATGGTCTTGGTGACATATCCGCGGGCGCCTGCCCGGATGACGGTGACTACGTCTTCGGCGGAATCGGACACGCTGAGCGCCAGGAACCGCGTGGTCTGGCGGACGTCACCGCATCCTGCGATCACCTCAGCGCCTCCCCCGCCTTTGCCTCCCGGCAGATGGACATCGAGGAGGACTACCTGCGGCTGCTGTTCCAGGATGACCGCGATGGCCTCCTCCACCGTGGCTGCCTCGCCGACAACCCGGACACGGCCGTCGAGATCCGCCTTCACACCGGACCGGAAAATGGCGTGGTCATCAACAACGACGACGGTGATCAGCTCAGTCATGCGGAGCTCCTGCTTCCTCTTCGGGCATGGTCAGTTGAACTTCCGTTCCCGCTTCCGAGCTTCGGATCCGCGCGGTACCTCCGTGGCGCTGCATGCGGTTGATGACCGACTCACGGATGCCCAACCGATCGGCCGGAACCGCTTCCGGATCAAAACCGGCACCGCGGTCGCGGACAAACACCTGCGAGACAGCAGTCCCGGCCTCAAGATAGACGGAGACAGCGCCGCCCGCATGCTTGGCTGCATTGAGGATGGCCTCGCGGGTTGCCTGCACCAAGGCATCCTGGCGCGGAGTCATGGGTGCCTCTCCCACGGAGACGACGTCGACGGGATGCCCGTATTCCTCTTCCACCTCCGCTGCAACCGCCTTGACGCGATCCGCGAGGTTCCCGGTCCGCTCCGCCGTATCTGCGTAGAGCCACCGACGCAGTTCCCGTTCCTGTGCCCGCGCGAGCCGGATGACATCCTGCTCGGAGGCTGCACGGTTCTGGATCAGTGCCAGCGTCTGCAGCACGGAGTCATGGAGGTGGGCCGCGATTTCCGCGCGCTGGGTTTCACGGACACGCGCCGACCGCTCAGCCTCAAGGTCCTTCCAGAACTTCAGGCCCCACGGCGCCAGTACCAGCCCTACACCGCCGAGCACCGCTGCCGTGGCCAGCAGCACCGGCCAGGTGAACTCCCAGGACAGCGAGCCGGACACAAGAATCAACAGGCCGACCATCACCAGTACCAGGCCCGCAGCCAGCCGTGCCACACCTTCAGCCCGGGTGGCCCCCGCGTTATCCATCAGCCGGGCGCGGCGGGTTTCGTCGAGCTGGGACCACGCGAGAACGGCGCCAAGGGCCACCGCGCCGACCGGTACCAGCCAGCCCCACTGGACGGTCACCCCGAGCTGCTGGGCCACGAATGCGGCCGCGACCACGAGGAGCCCGACGCCGATCATCACCTCCCTGCTGCCCGCAGCACCGAATGACCGCGGCGGTTTGGATCCCGGTCCTGCGAGGACGGGCGCGCCCAGCCGCAGGCCGGCGGGCGTCGCTACGCCCCGCCGTCGTTCTTCAGTGGTGGGAACCAGCAGCCACAGCCAGCCATAGAGAACGACGCCGGCACCGCCCACCAGGGAAAGCGCCACCATGGAGATGCGGGCGACCCGCAACGAGACTCCGAGGTGTGCTGCCAGGCCGCCGCAGACGCCCGCGATGAGGGCATCATCGGAGCGGAGCAGCGGGGGTCTCATGAGTCAATCCAAGCACGCTCAGGGCTCGCCGTTACCCGTTCTCAGGGGAATACCGCCGTAGCTCAGGGGTGGTTCAGGGTCAGCCCCGATGGTTGGAAGGCCGGCGGAGGACAAGGATGAAGATATGAACTCGCATGATGGCCCTTCCTCCTCGCCCCGGGACGCTGACAGCGCTCCGGAATCCGCTGCAGGCAGCGGAAACCCCCACGCACATGACGGCGGCCAGCCGGGTGCAACACCCGGTGGTTCCCCGGGCGCCGCTTCCAGCACTCCACGCGCCGGCTCCGGTGCCGGCTTCTTCGGCTGGGTCCGGAGCCTGCGGGTGACCCGTGGGCAGGACCGCTGGATCGGCGGAGTCGCAACCGGCATTTCCGCCCGAACCGGGCTGGACGTGGTCCTGGTCCGCGGACTTTTTGTGGTGCTCGCAATCTTCGGCGGAATCGGGCTGCTCGCCTATGGGCTTGCGTGGGCACTCCTGCCGGAACCCGACGGTCGCATCCACGCGGAATCCGCTGCACGCGGCAGCTGGACGTCCGGGATGACCGGTGCCCTGATTGTTTCCCTCCTCGGGCTGTGGCGCCCGAACGCGCCGTTCTTCGGCAATACCGGCGGATTCGGCGGGTTCATCTGGAGCCTGTTCTGGATCGGGGTTGCGGTGTTCATTGTCTATTGGATCTCCAACGCCAACCGGAACAGGAACAGGAACGATGGAGCGGGGACCGGCAGCGCTACCGGTACCGCGCCCACTGACGTCTATTCGACGGCTCCTCCTCCCACCCGACCATTCATCGGTCCGACCCGCCCTCCGGTCAAGGCCGTCGCTAAACCGTCGGCACCGCGCCCCACGGGAGCCGACGTCGCCATCTTCCTCGGCGGCGCGCTCCTCCTCGCAGCACTCGTGCTGGTCCTTGACTATGTCGGCGTACTGGCGCTCGGCGGCAGCGTCATCGCTGTGGCACTGGCGACCGGCGTCGTCGTTCTGGGGCTTGGAATTGTCCTGCTGGGAATCCGCGGACGCACGTCCGGCGGACTCGGTTTCCTGGCCGCGGTCGGGATTGCGGCCACCGTTCTTTCGTCAGCGTCGCCCGTGACGGGCAACTGGGTCCTCGCCGATCAGGGCAGATGGTCCATGACGGCCGCAAGCCCGGCATCCGAGGGGTACACCGTCGTCGTCGGCCAGGGCCGCGTGGACCTGACCGGACTCGCGGACATCACTGAGGACGTCATCATCCCCGTCAACGCAGCGGCCGGGAACGTCGGGATCCTGGTTCCGGAAGGCGTTCCAGTTGATGTGCGGTCGCGGCTGGCGCTGAGCTCAACCGAGGTGGTGAGTGCCGGTGAAACCACCAGCGTCGGTGGAATCTGGCAGCCGCGGACCCTGCACCTGAACGAGGACGCAGACGGCCCGCGCATCATTCTCGACATGCGCGGTGTGGTCAGCCACATCACCGTCGCCACCACCGAAACCGCACTCCTGGACACCGAAAGCAGGCAGGAACGATGAGCACCCTCTATCCCAGCAAGCAAAACCCCAACAAGCATGACGACGACGCACGGCCCCGCGCCGGGACCATCATCTGGGGCGTCCTCGCCATTGTGATTGGCATCCTCGTGCTGGCCGGTGAACTGACAGGCCTGGTGCTTGACCCGGTACTCGTGGCTATGGTGCTCCTCGTCGGCACCGGCGTGGCCCTGATCATCGGCGGCATCCTTTCAATGAACCGCCGCAACTGAGCGGTATCAGCCAATCCCCTACTGCCCGTGACATTCCCCTTCCACTACGAAAGCATGGACTAATGAACTCCTTCTTCAACGCCCTCCGCTCCTCCCCCATCAAACGCGCGCCGGGCGGCTGGTTCGGCGGCATCGCTTCCGGGATCGCCCTCAGGTTCGGCTGGTCCGTGGGACTGGTGCGGATCGGCATCCTGCTCAGCTTCCTGCTGCCCGTGATCGGCCTGCCGGTGTACGTAGTGCTCTGGCTGCTGCTGCCCAAGACCGACGGCACGATTGCGCTGGAAAAGCTCGTTTCGAATCGCTGACTGTACGTTCCGGAACCGCCACGGGGCCTTCACAAACCCCCGCGGCGGTTCAGTGTGTCTAGAATCATACGTGGCTCAAGGAGGCGCCTGACCAGATCACCCAAGTCCACCATTGATTGGAAAACGCCTTAGATGAAGATCGGAATCCTCACCAGCGGAGGCGATTGCCCCGGGCTCAACGCGGTAATCCGCGGAGCTGTCCTGAAGGGCATCAAGACCGACAACCTCGAGTTCGTGGGGTTCCGTGACGGCTGGCGGGGCGTAGTGGAAGGCGACATCATCGACCTTCCGCGGCATGCGGTCCGGGGCATCTCCAAGCAGGGCGGCACCATTCTGGGGACCTCGCGCACCAACCCGTTCGACGGCAAGGGTGGCCCTGACGCGATCAAGGCCACCCTTGACCGGCTCGGCATCGACGCGATGATCGCCATTGGCGGCGAAGGCACCCTGGCAGCGGCCAAGCGCCTCACGGACGCCGGGCTGAAGATTGTCGGCGTCCCGAAGACTGTCGATAACGACCTCGACGCCACCGACTACACCTTCGGCTTCGACACAGCCGTGCAGATTGCCACCGAAGCCATCGATCGGCTCCGGACCACGGGTGAATCACACTCACGCTGCATGGTCGCCGAAGTGATGGGCCGCCACGTTGGCTGGATTGCCCTACACGCCGGCATGGCATCCGGTGCACACGCCATCCTCATCCCCGAACAGCAAACCTCCATCGAACAGGTCTGCGAGTGGGTCACCGATGCCAGGGACCGCGGCCGCGCGCCGCTGGTGGTCGTCGCCGAAGGCTTTGTCCCCGCACACATGGAGCAGCCGCACTCCGAGCGCGGGCTGGACACCTTCGGCAGGCCGCGCCTGGGCGGTATCGCGGACCAGCTGGCTCCCGAGATCGAGGCCCGAACGGGCATTGAAACCCGCGCCACGGTACTCGGGCACATCCAGCGGGGCGGCGTCCCTTCCGCCTTTGACCGGGTGCTGGCCACGCGTCTCGGTATGGCTGCCGTCGACTCGGTCATCGACGGGCTGTGGGGCACCATGGTCTCGCTCAACGGCACCGAGATCGCACACGTGGGTTTCGATGCCGCGCTCGGCAACCTCAAATGCGTTCCGCAGCACCGCTACGACGAAGCGGCCATCCTCTTCGGCTGAGTACCGGCCGGACGTCTGCCCTTCCCAGCTAACGGGAGTTCCATGAACCTCGAACCAGGCACAATCTCGATCATCCAGTTGGCCTGGTCCAGGCTGCTGGGATTCGACGACGGCGCCATGGCCGGCACATGCCACCGCATCTACCGCGAAGACAACAACGCACCGCTGCTCATGTTCGTGTCCCTCTTCGGGAAGGAAGCGCTGGTCGGCCCCACCTGGGCGCTGGACGCAGCAAAGGATCTGACCGGCGTCGAACTTTCACGGCATTCAACGCTGCTGTCCATGAGCCGCCCGCACGGCGGACGGGGGCTCGGCGAAGCGTACCTGTACTTCTCTGACAACCTACCGTCATTCCCGGACAGCGGGCCCCTGGTCAGCAGCGACCCCGCGCACGCGCGGGCGCTCGAGCGGCTCTGCCCGCCGGATGATGTGGCCGAGGTGGGGCTGAGCGCTATGGAGAACAGCTGCGTCCTTGTGGACGAGTCCAGCGAACCGCCGCTCCCGCTCGCCGGCGCCGGCTATGACATCTGGGAAGGCATCCTTGCCCACCTCGGCGTCCTCACCGCCCCTGATGAACGCCGGCGGGGTCATGCATCCTATGCAGTGTCGGTTGCCGTGGAGGAATCAATGGCTGCCGGACTCATTCCGCAGTGGCGTGCCCGCACGGACAATGTGGCCTCGCAGCGTACAGCGCTCCGGGCAGGCTTTGTCCACGCAGGGAGCCAGACCTCCGTTGTGCTGGAAAGCGGCGCTGTGCGAGGAGAGGCGGAACAGCGCGGCTAGCTGAACAGCTCCAGCATGTCCGTCCTGCCGAACATGGCTGCGGCGTCGCGTGCCGATGGCGTTCCGGCGTCTGGGCTGGCGCCTGCACTGAGCAACGCTTTCGCTACGTCCGCGTAGCCCTTGAAGACCGCACCGGCCAGCGGAGTCTGGCCGCGATCATTGGGGGCCTCTGCGTCGGCTCCACGTGCAAGGAGGTCCTCGACGACCGACGCGTGCCCGTTGTAGGCCGCGAGCATCACCAGGCTGTCTCCGGCAGCATTGGTCAGCGTGGCCGGCACTCCGGCGTCGAGATACTTCCGCAGGGTTGCGCCGTCACCCTCACGTGCTGCGTCAAGGAGTCGGTGAGCAAGCGCGATTACTGCGTCAGCCGAAGAATCCGGGGCTTCCCGCTCGGTCATCCCCTACCGCCTTTCAGCAGTCCGGTGGGACGGCCGACAACCTGGCCGGCATCCGTGGCGACAATCAGTTCCTGTGCGGCGGCGTAGTGCTCCTCGCCGTCGACCACGTCTACGGCAGCCTCAGGGTCCACGCTGCGCTTGATGACGGCGAGACCGACAGCACCCATCTCATAATGCTGCCCGACTGAGGTGAGCGTACCCACCGTCCGGCCACCGACGACGACGGCGCTTCCACGCTCCGGGAGGGTGTGCTGGCTTCCGTCCAACTGCAGGAAGACGAGCCGACGCGGCGGGTGCCCCAGATTGTGCACGCGGGCGACGGTCTCCTGGCCCTTGTAGCAGCCCTTCGACAGGTGGACGGCCGTCCGCAGGAGGTCCAGCTCGTGCGGAATGGTGCGTTCGTCCGTCTCCACACCCAGCCGCGGACGCCAGGCAGCGATGCGCAGCGCCTCCGACGCCATGACACCGGCCAGGTTCAGCTCATCCACGGACTGCGCGAGTTCCGCGCGGGGAACCAGGTATTCATGCCAGGGCCGCTCCGCACCCGGGTGTGATTCCTCGCCGACGACACTGTAGGAGTACCCGCCGGTGCGGGTGTGAGGCCAGGCGTCCGTCCAGGTGATGTTGTCCGCGAACCGCTCTACCGGCCGGACTGAACCGAGCGTGGCCCAGTCACCAGTGACGTCCGCAATCTCTACCCGAAGCATGAACTTCATGCGGTCAAGCCATGCAGCAAGTGGAGCGGCTTCCCAGGTTTCGGTGAGCAGCCAGGTGGTAGCGCCGTCGTCGACCACGCGGGGGCTGTATTCGATCCGGCCCTGCACGGTGAGCAGGAGCGTTTCAGTCGATTCACCCGGCGCCAGGTCGAGCAGGAGCTGCGAGGAAAGGGTGTTGAGCCAGGTCAGGCGGTCAGGGCCGCTGACGGTGACGACACCGCGGTGGGAAAGATCAACAATGGCCTCGCCGCGGGCCAGGGAACGCTGTTCCCTGAGCGGGTCACCGTAGTGCGCTGCCACCCCCTCATCGGGTGCGCCGGCAGCCACGGCGCCGGGCAGGGAAAGTAGCGGGCTTGAGTAAGTCATACCGTTGGCAACGTCATAGGCTGCAAAGCGTATTCCGGCAAGGGGTATTCCAACGGAGCACTCATACAATCCGCAGTGCCGCTCAGGACGACTTCCTGAGGATCGCGGAGGCATGCGGCTCCAGTGAGCTGCCGTCTGCCGCGATGTCCCAACGCCAGTACAGATCTCCGTTGACCAGGCCCAACAGCCGCGTGGCCGCCGAATAGTCCTTGGAGTGCTGGCCGCGCATCACGAGGTCCGTGGAGAGCTGGATCTGCGGACCCTTGATGCTGCCGTAGTACAGCTCTGCGATACCGCCCGGGTGGACGATTGTGGCCGTGATGTCGAACCCGCCCGCATCATTACGGAACTGCTCGACCTCGTCAGCGCTCTTCAGGGCAGGCACGATGTCCGCCGGCGACAGGCCGGGCCCGACGTCGGCATCGTTCAGTTTGCGGTCCAACGCCCAGAAGCCGGTCTCCACCGACAGCGGACGAAGGGTATTGCCCTCTTCATCCGTCAGCCAGCTCTCAGCGGTGTACTGCACGTAGGGCAGCCCGTGCTGGGTGAACACGGCACGCTGGAAGAAGTGCTCGGAATCAGCGGTGCCCTCGCCCAGCCTGCCGGAGCCCTCCCACGTTCCCAGAAGCCAGGACAGCGGAACGAGCTCGGGAGTCAGGTCCGTCGGTATCTCAAACGACATGGATCAGCGAACGCTACTTCTGGCCCTTGTACAGGCGCGTGACGACGAGTGCAGCGAAGCCGGCCATGCCGAGGCCCGCGATCACCAACAGGGAGATGAAGAAGATTTCCAGCGCAAGAATTGACATGCTTCCATCCTAACGCCGTGTTTCCGCCGGGTGCGCCACTCTGGACGGTTCCGGGAGACACGCGCGTCAGCTCAGCAGGAGCCGCTCGAGGAAATAGGCGAGCGAGCCGATGCCCAGGATCGGAGCGACTCCCACGGCGAGCACGGCCGCCGGATTGAGCGGCGTCTCCCTGCTGATGACGAGCCGCCGGCCGGCCATGACGACGGCGCCGCACACCGCGCCGATGATTGCGGCGGCAAGGCCCTCGACATCCGTGAAGATCAGCGCGCACAGTGGTCCGGCGAGCGCCGCGAGGACAACACCGAGCGGCCCGACCATGCGGTCAGGCCAGGGCAGCAGGGCCGTGGCGATTGCGATCAGGACGCTGATTCCCGTCACGAGGGTGACACCGGAGCTGCCCGCGTTCACTCCGAGGTTCTCGGCAGCGACCCAGCCGGCGCCCAGCGCGATGAGCAGCACGCCGGAACTCGCGCCGAGCGTTGATTCGAGGCGGTGACTCTGGCCGGTACCCCGGAGGAGCTGAATGAGGAAGATTGCCCCGACACCGAGGGCCACAGCAACCGGGAGCCAGGTCAGCGCTGCCCCCGAGGGGGAGAAGTAGGCGGCGGCGGTGGCCGCAAGGGCGCTCAGCGCGATGGCCGCGGATTGGCTCTTGCGCGCCGGGACTCCCAGCAGATGCGGCCACCCGATCGCGGCCACGAGGATCAGAACAACGACGGCGACGGCGCTCACCGTCAGCGACACGTAAGAAGCGCCGACGACAGCTATCAGTGCTACCGCCGCAACCAGTGCCGCCATCATCATTCTCACCCCTGCAATACTGCACTACCCACGCGTGAGGCGTCGAAAGCGGCAAATCCGTCCGTGGCCTTCCCGGCGGGATCATTCCCGCGGTGTAGCGAGGGATCAGCCGTTTCGGACGCGATGTTACGGGGGTGCCCCGGGTCACACCGGTATACTGGACTGCAATCCGCTGTCGGCCTGCCGGAACGTCCTGCTGTTTTCGGCACGCGGTCACCGCTGCGCCCGCCCGATGATGCGCGTCCCAATCCCTGGAGGACACATGCCGCACATCCTGATGCTGACGAACAGCCCCGGCTCCTCCGTGGAGATCCTCCCGGCGCTCGAGCTCCTCAACCACAAGGTGCACATCCTTCCCGCCGAGCCCACCGCGCTGCTCGAAACTGAACCGTCCGACGTCGTCATCATCGATGCGCGGAAGGACCTGGTGGGCGCCCGCTCACTGACGCAGCTGCTGCGCGCCACAGGGCTCAGTGCTCCGCTGATGCTGGTTCTCACCGAAGGCGGCATGGCGGCCGTAGCCGCCAACTGGCTGGCCGATGACGTCGTCCTCGACTCCGCCGGCCCGGCGGAGGTAGAGGCGCGGCTGCGCCTTGTCATTTCTCGGGCACATACCGCGGCCGAGGAGGTATCGAGCGAGATCCATGCCTCCGGCGTCGTCATTGATGAGGCCAGCTATACCGCGCGGGTGGGCGGCGAGCCGATGAACCTCACCTACAAGGAGTTCGAGCTCCTGAAGTACCTCGCGCAGCATCCCGGCCGGGTTTTCACCCGTGACCAGCTGCTGCATGAGGTGTGGGGCTACGACTACTACGGGGGCACCCGGACCGTCGACGTGCACGTGCGAAGGCTGCGGGCCAAGCTGGGCCCGGACCATGAGCAGTTGATCGGCACCGTGCGGAACGTCGGCTACCGGTTCACGCTCAGCCGCCAGAGCGGTGACTCGGCAGTCAGTCAGCAGGCATAACGTCAGCCGGCAGGCATAAACAAAGGCTCCCTCCCGCGCTGCGGAGAAGGAGCCTTTGTGTTTGTGGAGGACATACGGGTCGAACGTATCGAGGGCGCCCCACTGGCGCATCCCCCCGGTTGCACTCTTTCGAACGCTTGAAAAGCCTACCCCACGCCGCCCGACGCCGCCAAAATCCTCCCGGAATGGTGGTGCCCGCGGCTACGCTAATCAGATGACTGCAGCTGACGCACCCACCTGGCCCATCCGCACCATCGGCGGTGTCCCACGCGCTGAGGTCCTGCAGGACATCCTCGGCCTCGCCCGTGCTGCGGAAGACGCGGACGGCAACCCTCCGCTGTCCGAACAGACGCTGGTCAACCTGCGTACCTCCTCAGGACATCCGGATTCCCTGCTGGTGTTTGCAACTTATGCCAGTGACGGAAACGGCATCGGCGAGGCGGGTGAGGAGCTGGCCGGCGTCGCCGTCGTCAGCCTTCCACGTGGCGAAAGCCAACCCGGCGTGCTTGAGCTCGTGGTCCGGCCCACCTACCGCAACCAGGGCGTTGGCAGCAGCCTGGTGCGCGTGCTGCAGGACCGCCGGTTGCCGGACCTGCGGGTGTGGTCGCACGGGAATCATGCGGCCGCCGTCGAACTCGCCGGCAAAGCCGGGTTCATCCCGGTCCGTGAACTGTGGCGGATGCGGCAGACGCGCGCCGCACTCGAAGCGACAGTGCCCGACGCCGTGGTGCCTGACGGAGTGCGCCTGCGCACCTTCGAACCGGGCAAGGATGAGCAGGCCTGGCTTGAAGCGAATGCTGCCGCCTTTGCACACCATCCTGAACAGGGCGCCATGACCCGTGAGGACCTGGAGTCGCGGATGGCGGAGGACTGGTTCGATCCACAGGGTTTGATCCTTGCGGTCCGGGAGTCGGACGGGGAGCTGCTCGGTTTCCACTGGACCAAGGTGCACCCCCGCAGCGGCAAACACCCTGCCATCGGCGAGGTGTACGTCGTGGGAGTGACTCCCGCTGCGCAGGGCATGGGACTCGGAAAGGCCTTGACGATTGCCGGAATTGAACACCTGCACTCGCTCGGGCTGCAGGCCATCATGCTGTACGTCGACGCGGACAATACGGCCGCCGTCGCGCTGTACCGTTCGCTGGGCTTCACCCGGTGGGACGTGGACGTCATGTACGCACCAGGTAATACAGCCGGCAACTTGTAAGGTTGAGCAGGGCCTTCACCTGTCCTGCCAGGGCAGGCAGCGCCCCACGCCGGAACCACCAAAGGAGACACTATGGAAGCCGAAACCGCCGCCCGGGTACCGGCACGGTACGGATCATCCGAAGTAGCTCCCGCCCGGGCCACCCAGGACCGCATCGACATCCCGGAGTTCGCCCCGAGCCTGCTGCCGTCAGGCGATATTTCCGCCGACCGCTTCCTGGACCGCGAGCTGAGCTGGCTGCACTTCAACGCCCGAGTACTGGACCTCGCCGAAGACCCGGACCTGGCGCTGCTGGAACGCGTCAACTTCCTGTCCATCTTCGCCTCCAACCTGGACGAGTTCTTCATGGTCCGCGTGGCCGGCCTGAAGCGCCGGATCGCCACCGGGCTGGCCGTCCCGTCCGCCGCCGGCCTCAGCCCCATTGAGCAGCTCGAGACGATCATGGCCGACGGCCTCGCGCTTCAGCGCCGCCATGCCGCCATCTTCGCCGAGCACATCCGGCCCGCACTCACCGGAGAGAACATCCACCTCACCACGTGGGATGAGCTGGATGAAGTTGCACGGCAGGATCTGAACAAGCTGTTCGCCGAGAAGGTCTTCCCCATCCTGACGCCGCTCGCTGTCGATCCGGCGCACCCGTTCCCGTACATTTCCGGGCTCTCTCTGAACCTCGCCGTCGTCGTGCGTAATCCGGTGAGCGACAAGGAACTCTTCGCTCGCGTGAAGGTACCCGACCAGCTGCCGCGGCTGATCTCCGTTGACGGGCCGCGCGCGGGGAACGTGGCAGGCCGGACTGCCCGTTTCATTCCGCTGGAGGAGGTCATTGCGGTCCATCTGGACCAGCTGTTCCCCGGCATGGAGGTCCTCGAGCACCATACCTTCCGGGTTACCCGCAATGAAGACCTCGAGGTTGAGGAGGATGACGCCGAGAACCTGCTGCAGGCGCTCGAGAAGGAGCTGCTGCGGCGTCGGTTCGGCCCGCCCGTCCGGCTTGAGGTCACCACGGACATCAACCCCAGCATCCGCGCCCTGCTCTCCCGCGAGCTTGGTGTTGAGGATGCGGAGGTCTATGACCTGCCCGCTCCCCTGGACCTGAGGGGCCTCAGCGTCATCGCCCGTATTGACCGCGGCGACCTCCACTATCCGAAGCACGTGGCGCACACCAGCCGGGACCTCAATGAGAGTGAAACCTCGAAGGCCGCAAACGTGTTCGCAGCGATGCGGCGCCGGGACATCCTCCTGCACCACCCGTATGATTCCTTCTCCACTTCGGTGCAGGCTTTTCTCGAACAGGCCGCGGTGGACCCGAAGGTCCAGGCGATCAAGCAGACGCTGTACCGGACCTCCGGTGACTCCCCCATTGTCGATGCGCTGATTGATGCTGCTGAGGCGGGCAAGCAGGTGCTCGCGCTGGTGGAGATCAAGGCCCGCTTCGACGAGCAGGCGAACATCTCCTGGGCGCGGAAGCTGGAACAGGCAGGCGTGCATGTCGTGTACGGCATTGTGGGCCTGAAAACCCACTGCAAGCTCTCCCTCGTGGTACGCCAGGAAATCGACGGACTCCGCCGCTACTGCCACATCGGCACCGGCAACTATCACCCGCGCACTGCCCGCTACTACGAGGACCTCGGGCTGCTCACCGCCAACCACCAGGTGGGCGAGGACCTCTCACGGCTGTTCAACCAGCTCTCCGGCTACGCCCCGAAGTCGACCTTCAAACGGCTTCTCGTAGCGCCGCGCTCGGTCCGCTCCGGCCTGATTGAACGCATCGAGCAGGAAATCGCCAACAGTCAGGCCGGCCTCGAAGCCCGCGTCATCATCAAGGTGAACTCGATCGTTGACGAGTCACTGATCGACTCCCTGTACCGGGCCTCGCAGGCCGGAGTTCGGGTGGACGTGATAGTGCGCGGCATCTGCTCGATACGTCCCGGCGTTCCGGGCCTCAGCGACAACATCACCGTCCGGTCTGTTCTCGGCAGGTTCCTGGAGCACTCACGTGTCTTCGCATTCGCGAACGCAGGAGATCCGGCGGTATTCATTGGTTCAGCTGACATGATGCACCGCAACCTCGACCGCCGGGTCGAGGCGCTGGTCCAGCTGTCCTCACCCGAACACATCACCTACCTGCTGTCACTGATGGACCGCTACCTCGACAGCGGCACGGCGAGCTGGCACCTGGACAGCGACGGAGAGTGGATCCGGCACCACAAGGACGACGACGGCAATCCCCTGAGCGACGTGCAGTCGTGGTTATTGGCCTCCCGTTCCCGCAGCCGTCTGCGGCCCGCCCGCCAGTGATGACGCAGCCGGACACAGCGGTAGAGAGCAGGCAGAGCAAGAAGGGCGCCGCCGTCGTCGCTGCCGGTGCACTGTGCTGGCGCAGGCGCTCGGGTGCGCTGGAAGTCCTTCTCATCCATCGTCCCCGCTATGACGATTGGTCCTGGCCGAAGGGCAAGATCGACGCGGGTGAGACCACACCCGAGTGCGCCGTACGCGAGGTCCGTGAGGAAATCGGCATTACGGTGCAGCTCGGCATCCCTTTGCCGACCATCGAGTACCCGGTGGCGTCCGGGCTGAAGGTGGTGCATTACTGGGCAGCGAAAGTTGACACCGCCGCCCCCCAACCGGATGGCAAGGAGGTGGACGACTTCCTGTGGTGCTCTCCCGAACGCGCCGCCGAGCTGCTCAGCAACCCCTCGGACAGAGAGCCGCTGAACGCTCTGGTAGAAGCGTTTGCTGAGGACCGTCTGGCCACCTGGCCGCTGATCATCGTCCGCCATGCGAAGGCCAAGCCGCGGTCCTCGTGGACCCGCGCGGAGGGCGAGCGACCGCTGGCCGCGTCCGGGCGGCGGCAGGCACAGGCCGTCAGCCGACTGCTGGAGGCCTGGTCCCCCGAGCGCATCGTCAGCAGCCCGTGGGACCGCTGCGTGCAGACGATCATGCCGTATGTGAAGCGTTCCGACGCGAAACTGAAACTCGTGGACGCCATTACGGAACGCGACGCCGCCCGCAAGCCTGGACGGGCCAGCAACACCGTTGAGAAGCTGTTCGACCGGCGCGTTCCGGTGGCTGTGTGCAGCCACCGCCCGGTGCTGCCGCTGCTGTTCGACGTACTCCGTGGGCACATGCCGTCCCAGCTGGGCGAGCTGCTGCCGGCGTCGGATCCGTACCTGGCTCCCGGTGAGGCGATCATCTGCCAGGTCAATTGCAGGAAGGCTGGCAAGGTTGTCTCCGTCGAGCAGTTCCGTGCCTACGACGACTGATTCCGGCCGTGTGGGATCCGGTCTTAGACTAAATGCCGTGACTACTCCGGTTCCCACACCCTACGAAGACCTGCTCCGCGACGTCCTGGCTAACGGGACCCCGAAATCGGACCGGACCGGCACCGGAACGCGCAGCGTTTTCGGGCGGCAGCTGAGGTTCGACCTCGCGGAGTCCTTCCCGCTCATCACCACGAAGCGGGTGCACTTCAAGTCAGTGGCCCTGGAGTTGCTCTGGTTCCTTCGCGGCGACTCCAACGTGTCCTGGCTTCAGGAACGCGGGGTGCGGATCTGGAACGAATGGGCTGATGAGGACGGCGAACTTGGCCCCGTCTACGGCGTCCAGTGGCGTTCGTGGCCCACGCCCGATGGTGGCCACATCGACCAGATTGAACGCCTCATCGATGGGTTGAAGACCAACCCTGACTCCCGGCGGCACATCGTCTCGGCCTGGAACGTTGCGGATATCGAGAGCATGGCACTGCCTCCCTGCCACGCCTTCTTCCAGTTCTACGTGGCGGACGGCAAGCTTTCCTGCCAGCTCTACCAGCGCTCCGCGGACACCTTCCTCGGGGTACCGTTCAACATTGCGTCCTACGCGCTGCTCACCCTCATGGTGGCGCAGCAGGTGGGCCTTGAGCCCGGCGAGTTCGTCTGGACCGGCGGCGATGTCCACATCTATGACAGCCATGTTGAGCAGGTTGCCGAACAGCTCTCCCGCGAGCCCTACCCCTACCCCGCACTGCGCCTGAACCGGAAGCCCGAGAGCATCTTCGACTATGAGCTTGAGGATTTCACGGTGGAGAACTACCAGCACCACCCGACCATCAAGGCGCCGATCGCCGTATGAGCGAGTCCCTGAGCGCCGCTGCGCTGGTCGGCAGCCCTGTTGTAGGGATGATCTGGGCACAGACAGTGGACGGCGTCATCGGCCGGGACGGCACCATGCCGTGGCACCTGCCCGAGGATCTGGCACACTTCCGGCGCACCACGCAGGGGCATCCCGTCATCATGGGACGGCGCACATGGGAGTCCTTCCCGGAGAAGTACCGCCCATTACCCGGCCGCACCAACATTGTGGTGAGTAGACAGGATCCGGACCCGGCAGAATACCGGGGCGCCGTCGTCGTCGGCTCGCTAGAAGAGGCCGTCAGCGAGGCCCAGCGCAGTGAGGGTGCCGACGAGATCTGGATCATCGGCGGCGGTCAGGTGTATGCGGAAGCGGCCCAGCACGCGAACGCCGCTTATGTCACGGTGATCGACTCAGCGGAGGAGGGTGACACCTACGCTCCTGCACTCGCGAATTCCTGGAATCTCGCCGGAGTTGAGCCGTCCGAGGGCTGGACCACCGCGCAGAACGGAACCCGGTTCCGGATTAGCCTGTGGGCCCGGGCGGAGCAAGGTGGGCAGCCCTCCCCATCGCGGGATACCCGCCCCGCTGGGTAGTCTCAGTAGCGGGACGAAGATCAGGCAAGGTAAGAGGCACGGGGAAAAATGACTGGGACGCTGGGGGCAAACCCGGATCAGCTGCGCTCGCTGGCGCAACACTGCAGTGCAGGGGCACAGTCCCTGCTCGACATCTCCGCCAGCGTCTCCGCGGTGGTCAACAATCCCGGGTTCTGGAAGGGCACTGACGCGGATCAGACCCGCCAGCGGTGGAATACCGTGCTGCGGGTGCAGATCCTCTCCGCCTCCACGAGCCTCGACCGCGCCAAGTCCGAACTGCTGGAGCAGGCCGCGGACCAGGAGCGCACAAGTTCAGACGCTGATGGGGCTGGCGGGCCGGGCATGACACCGGCGGGCGGATCGGAACGTATGCCCATCCCCGGAGAAGACGGTAACGTGCCGGGTCCGGACTGGTTACTCGGTCCCGATTCGCCGTTTCGTGACGGCTGGGATATGTACCAGCTCATCAAGGCGTTCCCGAACATGCGCGCCGGGCTCTTCGACATCGGCGCGATGCTGACGCCGGCTCTGCGGAGCGGCTTCGGCGACCCTGCCGCCTGGACTGCGCTGCGCAACTCGAACATGCTCAGCGGCTTCTTCAACACCTCCGGCGACCTCTTCGACGGGAACTGGCATACGGCGCTGAACCTGACTGAAGGCTCCCGAGCCTTCGCTGCATTCGATGTGCTGGGCAAGGGGCTCGGCGTCGTCGGCACCGGGCTGGACCTGTACGACACGATCAACCACCTGAATAACGGGGACACGGGCGATGCACTTTACTCCGGTGCCAAAACGGTTCTCGGGGTCGCCTCCTTCCTTCCCCCACCAGTAGGCACAGTCGCCATGGTGGCCAGTGGAGCCCTTGCCATCTATGACAACGTTCCGGTGGTGCACGACGCCGTCAATGCTGTGGGCGGGGCAATCGCCGATACCGCTGAGGATGTGGGCGGCGCCCTTTCCGACGGCGCCGAAGCCGTCGGTGATTTCTTTGGTTTCTAGGACTTCAATCGCACGAGGAGCAGCACGATGACCGAGACCGTGTCGAAGCCTGAGCAGGCCGACAGCCCGTATCCCGACGCCATCGGGTTCGGGTTCGCCGAGGTGGCAGCTCTGCTGAGCCTCGCTCCGGGCGCAGCCGCAACGGCGAGTGCCGCAGCCTTGCGGGTGAGCGATGAAGTCGGTGACACCCGCATGGTTGCGGCGGGCGGCTCCTCCCTTGTGGCACGCGGGCTGGCTTTCCCCGACGACGACGGCGTGCTCTCGGTCGGCGGCCCTGTCGCCGCAGTGACCCGTGCGCTCACCACGGCGCAGCGCCGGATCGAGATCAGCCTCGTTGCGCCCAATTACTCGGACAGCGTGATCTCCATCGAATCGGCGGAGTACGAGATCCTGATGCAGCCGCGCAGCCATCTCACCTGGTTTGCGATGGCCAAGCGGCCTGACATCACCAGCGCTGAAGCAAACCTTTTCATCGTGCAGTCTCACTGTGCTGAACATCCGGACGGCGGTGCACTGGTGAAGAACCGGGAGACCCCTGAGGCCGGTGAGTTGCTGATCAAGGTGGGAGAGGGCGCCTGGACTGTTGGACGCCGACTGCCGGGCGCGGATTCCGTTGAATCAAAGCGGGGCCTGTCCGACAGCGATGTGCTGGCCCAATTACGCGCACTACGACAGGACTGAAGCATTGGTCTACAACGCCGAGCGGGAACGCCGGGATGCCGTAACAAGGGCCGCACACGAGGATCAGGTGGCGCGGACCGGTGAGAATCGAGTGCTGACGCGCGGGATCAACGGTGAACTCGTCAGCTATACCCGCGATGAGTACGGTGTGGGGCGTCTCGGGTTGGGTCCGCGCATCAACACGCGCTGGGGGCATCTTGTCTATGTTCTCGCTATTGCGGTCATCATTGGCATCTTTGTCTACCTTCCCCTGCGGAACCTTCTGGTTGAGGGCGATTCAGGGATGCTCGGATTCCTTGTTATTCCGGCTCTCCTGGTGATACTCGAGATCTTCGCCGTCAGAAACCTCGTGCGGGAGTGGCGCGCACACAAGCTGCGCGAGGCGCGCGGGCTGCCGCGGCCCGCCTACTGAGCCGCGCGGCGTCGTCGCCCTACGGCTGTGACGTAACCGACCGGCGTGGGTTTGGCATCCTCGCCTAAACTGGATGCATGACAACCGCAGCGCACCCCTCCTCGTCCGTGCCCTCCGTCGGTCTGGTCGGCTGGCGTGGGATGGTCGGCTCCGTCCTGATGCAGCGCATGCAGGATGAGGGCGATTTCCGTCTCATCAACCCGGTCTTTTTCTCCACGTCCAATGCCGGTGGCGCGGCTCCGTCGTTCGCCGAGGGCGCCGGTCCGCTGCAGAATGCCTATGACGTCGAGGCCCTGGCAAAGCTGCCCATCATCGTTTCCGCCCAGGGCGGCGGGTACACCTCAGAGGTGTACCCCAAATTGCGCGACGCCGGGTGGGACGGCCTGTGGATCGACGCCGCCTCCACGCTGCGCATGGAGGAGAGCTCCATCATTGTGCTGGACCCGGTGAACCGGGACGTGATCGATGCCGGGCTCGCCCGCGGTGTCCGCGACTTCATCGGCGGCAACTGCACGGTCTCCTGCATGCTGATGGGCCTCGGCGGGCTGTTCAGAAACGGCCTGGTTGAGTGGGGAACCTCCATGACTTATCAGGCAGCCTCGGGCGGCGGAGCCCGGCATATGCGCGAGCTGCTGAACCAATTCGGGTCCATCCACGGCGCAGTCGCCCAGAATCTGGCAGACCCGGCGTCAGCAATTCTCGACATCGACCGCGCAGTGCTGACCCAGCAGAAGAATCCGGCCATGGACGCCTCCCAGTTCGGGGTGCCGCTTGCCGGATCGGTGATCCCCTGGATCGACGCGGACCTCGGCAACGGGCAGTCCAAGGAAGAGTGGAAGGCCGGCGCGGAAACCAACAAGATCCTCGGCAAGGACACCGACGGAGCCCGGATCCCCTTCGACGGACTGTGCGTACGGATCGGCGCCATGCGCTCCCACTCGCAGGCACTCACGCTGAAACTCACCGAAGACCTGTCCGTGAGTGAGATCGAAACACTGATCGACCAGGACAACGAGTGGGCAACCGTGGTCCCGAACACCAAGGAAGCCACCCTGCGGGGCCTTACACCGGTAGCTGCCAGCGGAACCCTGGAGATTCCGGTTGGACGAATCCGCAAGCTCGAAATGGGGCCGGAATACATCAGCGCGTTCACCGTGGGAGACCAGCTCCTGTGGGGTGCTGCCGAGCCGCTTCGCCGCGCGCTCCTGATCGCAACCGGCAATCTCTAGGGCTGCTTCCCTACCGGGGTCTAACCCGGCTGCTCCGGTCTGCCGGCGTAAATACTTTCACGACCCGCTGCTGTCTGCCATGGGTTGCTGTGCCGACCCAGTTTCGGGACTAATGATGATCAGATCAAGATAGGCCTTGAGTGTTTGCGGGACATCAACGTCCTCCGGATTGAGAAGCCACTGGGTTTGAATGCCGTCCCACAGGGCAACAATCGTGGGTCCGGCGATGCCCGGGTCAATGCCGGGCCGCAGTCGTCCGATGCTGGCTAGATAACGCAGTTCGTTGCTGTACTCCCCTCTGAGGCGCTCAAAGCGCTTCACGAAGTACTCCCGGGCGGGGTGGTCCTCGGTGGTCGCTTCTCCACACAGCACCGAGTAGAGCTCGATCAGATGGGGAACGCCTTCGTTATTCTTCGCTTGCTGAACGACGACCTCGGTGAAATGCTCGCGCGTCCCCGGGGTGTCAGGACTGATTTCGTCACGGTACTCAAGGACAGCCACAAGAAGCTGCGCCTTGGTTGGAAAATGATGCAGCAGTGTCGTCTGTGCGATTCCAGCCCGGTCGGCAACCTCCTGGATGCTCCCGGCGCTGTAGCCCTTGGACCCGAACACGGCTACCGCAGCCTCCAGGATTTCACGCTGGCGCGCGGCAGTTTTCGCGTAAGGTCCGCGTGTGCCTCCCCGGGCAGTTGACTTGGTTTGCATGGAGCCAAGTCTAGGTGGCTTAAATATAGAGTAACTACTCGTTTTTCATGTTATCCTCGTCATATCGACATCCTGAACTCTTGACTACGCCCTCGCGGTTGCGAGACGAACTCTGAGGCGAGAACGCGTACCACCTATCACTCGGCACCCCGGGTCGAAGCTGGTGCTCGGATTGAAGTTGCGCAACGTCGTCGCCGTTCCCATAGGCACGCTCGGCGCTATAGGCACCCATTCAACAGGCAAGGAGGCCTCCTGATGGCTACCCTGAATCAGGCCCATACCCAGCCGCGCTCGGCGGGGCGATCGCCGAGAACGGCGCAGAAGGGACGCAGCACACGTAAGGCGGTAGCCGTCTTCGTTGCACCCTTCGCAGTGCTCTTTCTCCTCTTCTACGCGGCACCGATCATCTTCGCGGTCATCCAGTCGCTCCTGGTGGTGGAACGTGAGGGCACGTTCGGGGCGCCGCAGCAGGTCTTCGGCGGATTCAGCCAGTACGCGCTCGTCTTCCAGGACCAGGCGTTCTGGGCCTCGGTCGGCAGGGTGCTGCTCTTCGGCGTCGTACAGGTGCCGATCATGTTGGGCATGGCGCTGCTGTTTGCACTACTGCTCGATTCGCCGCTCCTCAAGGGAAAGAAGTTCTTCCGGCTGGCATTCTTCGCTCCCTACGCGGTGCCGGGCGTCATTGCGGCCATCATGTGGGGATTCCTCTACTCGCCCTCACTCTCACCGTTCAGCGCGGTCACCTCGGAAATCAACTTCCTCGACGGGTCCCTGGTCTTGTGGTCCATCGCGAACATCGTCACCTGGGTGTACGTGGGCTATAACATGCTCATCATCTACGCGTCGCTGCTCGCTATTCCCACGGAAATCTACGAGGCGGCACGGCTTGACGGCGCCTCCAACGCGCAGATCGCCTGGCGGATCAAGATCCCGCTGGTGACTCCCGCGATCATCCTCACCGGGGTGTTCTCCATCATCGGCACCCTCCAACTCCTCGCCGAACCCCAGACCCTGCGCAGCTTCAGCTCGGCGATCAGCAGCACCTACACACCGAACCTCGCGGTCTACACCACCGCTTCTGTGCCCAACTACAACCTGGCCGCTGCGTTTTCCGTCGTTCTGGCACTGGCCACGTTCATCCTCTCCTTTGTCTTCCTGAAGGCAACCCAACGGAAGGTATCCCAATGAGCGCGCCAACCGTTCCCCTGTCGACCGCGGAGAAGATCCATTCCCGCGGACCCCGGCAGAGTGTCATGTCTCGCGCCGCGGCGATGCTCATCATGGGCGTCTTCACCCTCTACTTCCTGACCCCGATCTGGTGGCTGCTCGTCACCTCCACGAAGTCCGGCAGCGAAATCACAGGGACGGCAGCGCTCTGGTTCACACCGAACTCCATCTCGACGTTCTTCACCAACCTCATCGGGCTCTTCCAGTATCAGGATGGGTTGTTCGTCAAATGGTTGGCCAACAGCGCCCTCTACGCGGGAGCTGGCGCGGTGCTCGGCACGATCATCGCCGCCATGTGTGGCTATGCCCTGTCCAAGTACGAGTTCAGGGGCCGGGAACTCATCTTCAATGTTGTCCTAAGCGGTGTGTTGGTGCCCGCCACCGCGCTGGCCCTGCCGCTGTTCCTGATCTTCAGCGAGGTCAATCTGACCAACACGTATTGGGCGGTCTTCCTCCCCAGCCTTGTGAGCCCCTTCGGTGTCTACCTCGCGCGGATTTATGCCGCGGCTTCGGTTCCCGGGGAACTCCTCGAGGCAGCCCGGCTTGACGGCTCCGGTGAGGTGCGTACCTTTTTCACTGTCTCCAGCCGCCTGATGGCGCCGGCGCTGGTAACGATCTTCCTGTTCCAGTTCGTCGCCATCTGGAACAACTTCTTCCTCCCGCTGATCATGCTGCGCGACCAGGCCCTCTTCCCGGTGACGCTGGGTCTGTACGCGTGGAACAGCCAAATCAGCCAGATCCCTGAACTGCGCACGTTCGTGATTATCGGTGCGCTCGTCTCCATCGTCCCGCTCATCATCGCTTTCCTCGGCCTGCAGCGCTTCTGGAGCAGCGGACTCAGCGCCGGAAGCGTCAAGTAACCAGACTGCAAGACCCTAAGAAACCGCCGGAAGGCACACGCCTGCCGGCCTCATCCATACACAAAGGAAAAACAGAATGCGTATGCATCACGGAAAGACCACCGCCGCCGTCGTCATGGTCTCTGCCCTGGCCCTCGCGGGCTGCGCCAGTGGAGGCGACTCCGCCGGAGCGCCTGAAGCAGCGGCGTGTGAGCCCTCTACCGAGCCGGTGGAGCTCACCTACACCGCATGGGTTCCGGGCATGGACCAGGTAGTGGAGCTGTGGAACGAAGAAAACCCGGACATCCAGGTGACAGTCCAGACGGGCCCCAATGGAAACGCCGGCACGTACCGGAACTTCTTCAACCAGCTGCAGGCCGGCAACGCACCTGACCTGGGTCAGATCGAGTACGACGCACTCCCCAACTTCCGCGTTCAGGACGGCCTCGAGAACATCGCGGCCTGCGAAGGTATCGCCGAAGCGAGTGACCAGTTCATCGACTGGACCTGGAACCAGGTGACCTTCGGAGAAGAAGATGCCGTCTACGCGGTCCCGCAGGACAGCGGTCCCATGGCCCTCTTCTACCGCGCGGACCTCTTCGAGCAGGCCGGGATAGAGGTTCCGACCACCTGGGAAGAGTACGCGGCCGCGGCCGATCAGATCCGCGGGGAAGGCGGTTACATCCACAACTTCCAGCGCGCGGACGTGAACTGGTTCGCTGGCCTCGTCTGGCAGGCGGGCGGCCAGTGGTTCAGCAGCGAGGACGACGGCTGGGAGGTCAACCTGACCGGTGAAGAGTCCATGGAGGTGGCCGAGTACTGGCAGGGACTGCTCGAGGGCGACCTCATCTCCACAGTGCCCTCCTTCTCCGACGAGTGGAACGCCTCCATCAGCGAGGGCGAGCAGTGGACCTGGATCTCAGCGGTCTGGGGCACCAGGCACCTGCAAAGCGCTGCCCCCGACAGCGCCGGCAAGTGGGCAGTTGCCCCGATGCCGCAGTGGGATGCGGGCCAGAGTGCTGCCAGCAACTGGGGAGGCTCCACCACAGCAGTACTGAAGGGCTCCGACCACCCCTACGAGGCCTCACAGTTTGCACTGTGGCTGAATACCGATCCCGAAGCACTGGCTCTCGCGAACGAGCTCGGCGGGCTGTACCCGGCAGCTACCGCCGGCGCAGACCTCGAAGCGTTCAGCGGTGAGTCCGAGTTCTTCGGCGGACAGGCTGTTTATGACGTCTTCGCCGAGGCTACGCAGAACGTGGACCCTGAATTCACCTGGGGACCAACGATGACCCAAACCTATACAGACGTTTCCGACGGCTTCGGCGCCGCCATCGCAGGCGAGTCCACCCTCATGGAAGCCCTCCAACGCGGTGAACAGCAAACCATTGAGTCACTGAAGGCGCAGTCCATTCCTGTAGTCGAGTAACGCGTCGCAGGAACCAGTTTGCCCACTCAATCGGCCTGACACGGTTGATTGAGTGGGCCCCTTCACGGCCGGGCATTTCTGTCAATCATTACGGCCGTCGCAACCATAATCGTCCTCCATCCTCGTAGCGTGGAGACCTCACTGAAGGAGCCGTCAAAGTGATCCCCCGCCGTTCTGAAGTTGCCGCCTACATCACCGATACCGCCCCCGGCGGAGGAAACCGCCTCCCTGCACGGTCCTGGCTGCGCAGCGACGCTCCGTCACTGACGCTCGACGGTGAGTGGCGCTTCCGCCTCCTCCCCGGCGTGCCCGGCACGCCCGGCGGTCGAGGCTTCCTCCCCCAGGGCGAGGCGCCCGAGAGTATGGCCACAGAAGAGTACGACGACGCCGCGTGGGACACGTTGCCCGTTCCATCGCACTGGGTGCTTGAAGGTGACGGTGCCTACAGCCGCCCGATCTACACGAATGTCCAGTTCCCCTTCCCATGCGACCCGCCGTTCGTCCCTGATGAGAACCCGACCGGGGACTACCGCCGCACCTTCGAGATTCCGGCGGAGTGGGTCCAGGCTGAACGCATCGTGTTGCGCTTCGAGGGCGTCGAATCCCGCTACAAGGTATGGGTCAACGGCGAAGAGATCGGCTGGGGGGCAGGCAGCCGTCTGGCCCAAGAATTCGATGTCACGCCAGCTTTTCGGGCCGGAACCAATACGATCGCCGTCCGCGTCCATCAGTGGTCCGCTTCAAGCTACGTCGAGGATCAGGACCAGTGGTGGCTCCCGGGCATTTTCCGCTCCGTAACACTTCAGGCACGCCCGGCTGGTGGAATTGAGGATTTCTGGCTCCGCACCGGTTACCACGACGGAATCGGGACGCTCGATCCAGAGGTGATCGCACCGGCGTCGTCATTCCCCATCCGCCTCAGCATCCCGGAGCTCGGGATCGACGTCGAGTGGGCCAAACCCGCGGATGTCGCGCCGCTTGAGGTGGGCAGCGTCCAGGCCTGGTCCGCCGAAATACCGCAACTCTACGACGCGACTGTCGCCAGCACCACGGAGACAATCGCGCTGAGGATCGGGTTCCGAACCGTAGAAATCATTGGCGACCAGTTCCTGGTTAACGGCCGTACAGTGACCTTCCACGGCGTGAACCGGCATGAGACCCACCCCGAACAGGGACGTGTATTCGACGAAGACTTCGCCCGCGAAGACCTTCTACTCATGAAGCGCTTCAATGTGAACGCCATCCGCACAAGCCACTATCCGCCCCACCCGCGGCTGCTCGAACTGGCGGACGAGCTGGGCTTCTGGGTCATTCTCGAATGCGACATTGAAACGCACGGGTTCGAGCGGCACGACTGGGTCGGTAACCCGAGCGACGACGCTGCTTGGAATGATGCTTACCTCGACCGCATTGAGCGGACGGTGGAGAGAGATAAAAACCACCCGTCCATCGTCATGTGGTCCCTTGGTAATGAATCCGGTACGGGCGCGAACCTCGCTGCGATGTCCGCGTGGGTACATGCCCGGGACACCGGAAGACCCGTCCACTACGAAAGCGACTACACGGGCGCCTACACAGACGTTTACTCGCGCATGTACTCCACAGTGCCTGAAACGGAGACAATCGGCCGTGACGGCGACACCAATCCGCTGCTCGGCTGCTCGGCCGCCGAGGCTGCCCGGCAGCGTACCAAGCCGTTCATCCTGTGCGAGTACGCCCACGCGATGGGCAACGGCCCCGGTAACCTCTCACTCTACGAGGCGCTTGTCGACCGGTACCCGCGACTGCACGGCGGGTTCGTATGGGAATGGCGCGACCATGGACTCCGTACCCGCACCTCCGATGGGACCGAGTACTTCGCCTATGGCGGCGACTTCGGAGAAGAAATCCACGACGGAAACTTCGTCCTCGACGGTCTCGTACTCTCCGACTCCACACCGACCCCCGGCCTCTACGAGTTCAAGGCCGTCGTCGCCCCCATACGGATCTCCTTCGAATCACCGGGCGGAAAGGACGCTGGAAGCAAGCCCCTCCTACGCGTGCGGAATCTCCGCCATACCGCGAGTACCGAAGACCTCACCTTCCGTTGGCGGCTGGAGGATAACGGTGAGACGGTCGCCTCCGGTGAGCTCTCGATTCTCGGCCAGCACGGCGGGCCCCTCGAAGCCGGCGAGGAAGCAGTGCTCGCGCTGCCCACCACGGGGCAAGGCTGCCGGGGTGAGGCGTGGCTGACCGTCGAAGCCGTTCTCGCCAAGAACACGCCGTGGGCGGAAGCAGGACATGAGATCTCCGCCGCACAGATGCAGCTCGCTGAACGATCCGCGCCCGCCGGTCCGCGACCGGTCCTGGGTTCGCTTGCACCGGCCGTCGGCACCAACCGACTTGAGCTTGGCCCGGCCGTGTTCGACGACGGCCGCCTCGTCGCGCTGGCAGGCCTGACAGTAGAAGGCCCACGCCTGGAGCTCTTCCGCGCCCCCACCGACAACGACCGCGGCCGGTTAGTCGGCAGCTACATCGACTCGGACCCCTGGGCACCCGATGCCCACGGCGTCCCAGGCAACGGCCGACCTGGCCCGTCATCGGCGGAACGCTGGCACTCGGCCGGGCTGAACCGTATGCACGGAAGGGTTGAATCAATAGAAACCAAAACGGGCGCCGTGCACGTCCGCACCCGCTACGGGGCCGCGGACCAGGCCCGTTGCGTCACCGTCGATGAGACGTGGCAACTCGACGGACAGTGCCTATGGCTGCGCATCGATCTCCTTCCCAGCAGCGGCTGGGAAGGCGTTTGGCCACGCGCAGGAGTTCGTTTCGGTCTACCTGACACCGTGGACGGCGCCTCCTGGTTCGGTCTCGGCCCGCACGAATCCTACCCGGACAGTGTCCACGCGGCTTTGGTGGGGCGGTACCAGGCTGGTATCGACGAGCTCCCCGTCAAATACGGGCGCCCACAGGAAACAGGCCACCGCAGCGGCCTGCGCTCCCTCGATCTCCGCACCGGGGCCCACCCATGGCTGCGGATCGACGCGTTCCCGGATCCGCAGGGACGCCTGCCCGGTTTCACGCTGTCCCGACACACAGCCCAAGAGCTCGCCACCGCAGCGCACCCGCACGAACTACCAGCCTCGGATCGCTCCTGGCTTTATCTCGACGCAGCACAGCACGGGCTTGGCACCCGCTCATGCGGGCCGGATGTATGGCCAACAGCGGCTCTCGCCCCGGAAGCCCGCAGCCTGACCCTGCTCATGTCCGCCACTGCATAGCGGCCAGCCTGCGTGCGCCCTCTCGAAGAGACCGGGGAAGTTCGAATCTGTGTACTAGAAAAATGTCAGAGGTACGGTGCAGACTGTTCTGCATGACGCAGATTCCGGTAGATCAGATCCTTACGCGGTACTTTTCGGCGAGCGCCGCGGGTAGACATCCCGCCACGGTTGAGCGCTACAGGCGCGTCTTCGACCACCTGCGGCTGTTTCTCGACCGGGAGGGCCATTCCACGGTCAGTTCCGATACGGCGGCGCTGCTCGTTTTGGAGCGGCAGTTCGAGCCTGAGGGCGCCTTCGAGCGGATACTCGGTGCGGAAGAGCTCGTCTTCGCACTCCCCCGGTTCCTCAGCGCCGCGTGGCTGCTACCGGATTTCCACGACCGGCTCGCGCAGATCAGCCTGGTCTCACGGCTGGTTCAATGGCTGTGCAGCCGGGAGCTGGTGGACAGCCGGTGGCACCGCCACGCCGTCATGCAGACGCGGGCGGCAGCGGAGAAGGCGCGGCGGCGGGCAACCACGTAAAGGGGCCCGTGCCCTGCGATGCAACGCTCCCCAGAACTAGTTCAGGGAACAGCCGATCAGCAGGGGTTCCGGGTGCAGACGGATGCCGAATCGATCCTCCACACCATCGGCAACCAGCCGGGCAATACTCAGCAGGTCTTCCGCCGAGGCCTCGCCGCGGTTTGTGACGGCGAGGGTGTGCTTGGTCGACAACGCGGCCCTGCCGCCCGCCGCGCGGTGGCCGGCATCATCTGCCAGGCCAAATCCCTTGCCGAAACCTGCATGCTCGATGAGCCAGGCCGCACTGAGCTTCACGGAGCCGTTGGGCATCGGGTACCGGGGCGCCTCCGCCGGCAGGGACTCCGCCTCTGCCGCGTCGACAATCGGGTTGGTGAAGAATGATCCGGTGCTGTAGGTGTCGCGGTCTTCCGGGTCCAGCACCATGCCTTTCGTTGCACGCAGCTTGAGGACGGCACGTCGCACATCGGTGGCGTAGGTCCGTCCCCCGGCGTCGATACCGAGTTCGCGCGCCAGCTCGGCATACCGTACCGGTGCGCTCATGCGGCCGAGTCCCAGCTGGAACTGAACCGTGAGCACCACATAACGGGGAGATCCGGCGTCGGTCGTGCGCTTCAGGAGGGAATCCCGGTACCCGAACTTCAGGTCAAAGTTGGCCAGGGATTTGATGGACCTGGTCTCGCGGTCATACGTGCGCACCATGGCGATGGTGTGGGACACCTCTGATCCGTACGCGCCGACGTTCTGCACGGGTACCGCCCCGGTGGAACCGGGGATGCCAGAGAGCGCCTCCAGCCCGGAGTAAGCGTGCCGCACTGTGTACTCGACGAGCTCATCCCAGGGTTGGCCGGCCTGGGCGGTAACCATTACGCCTCCGCAGGTGGCGTCGTCGTCGTTCACTGTGAAGCCGGTCGAAGCAATTTTGACCACTGTTCCGGCGAAGCCGCTGTCCGCCACCAGCAGGTTCGAACCGCCGCCAATCAGCAGGAGCGGCTCCCCCGCCTCATCGGCGGAGCGGATCGCCTCGATGAGTTCCGCTTCAGTGCGTGCCACCACGAATTTGCGGGCGGGGCCGCCGACGGCCGACGTGGTGAACTGGGCGAGGGATGTCACCAGATCCGCACCACTGCCTGTGCCTTGACGAGCACCTTCTGTCCCCCGGCGGAGACGGTCAGGTCAATGCGCGCAGTCGAATTGTCCGGGTCCACAGCCCCGACAACTCCGACAACCTCGATGACCGCCCCGGCACTGCCAGGCTGCGCCGTGGTGTCCTCAACAACAACCGGCCGGGTGAAGCGGGTCTGGTAGTCGATCACGGCGGCGGGATCACCGATCCAGTCGGTTACTGCCTGGACCGCCGCGCCCATGGTGAACATGCCATGGGCGATGACTCCGGGTAGGTCCACACCCCGGGCAAAGGATTCATTCCAGTGGATGGGGTTGAAGTCACCGGATGCTCCTGCGTACTTCACCAGGTCCAGCCGGGTGACGTCGAGGGAGGAACGGCCGATTTCCTGACCCACTTCAAGATCTGTCAGCGAAATTGTCATGCTTACTGCTCCTCCCCGCGCACCAGGATGGATGACGTGGTTGTTGCGGTTTTTTCACCTTCCACGGTGGAGATCTCAGCACGGGTGGTGATCATTGCTCCGCCGCCCATGGCCCGGACCTGATCGACGTGGAGTTCGGCAACCAGTTCATCCCCCGCGATGATCGGCCGGTGGTGGATGAACCGCTGGTCGGCGTGGACCACGCGGGTGAAATCAATGCCGGCCTCGGGATCGTTGATCAGCTGTGCGTCAGCCCGCTGGGCGATGATGATCGCGAAGGTGGGCGGCGCGACGACATCGCGGTGCCCCAGCGCGCGGGCGGCTTCCGGGTCGAAGTGCGACGGATGCGTCGCCTTCACTGCCTGGGCGAACTCGCGAATCTTCTCGCGGCCTACGGTGTAGACCTCACCAGCAGGGTAACTGCGCCCCTGGAGGTCGGGGTTGATCGTCATGAAACTCCTTATGATCCGGGCTTCCCGTCGCGGGCACGCCTGTTCAGGGTAACTGCTCGTCAGGCTACCGGCTGGTTGGGCCGGAACCATCCTTAGGCCGATGGCGGCGCTGCGCGTCACGTCCACGCACCACCAGGCCGGCCAGATGTGCCGCCATTCCCGCAATGATGATCGGCAGGGCCGCGAAGACCAGGGGATCTGTCTCGAGCATTGCTCCGGCGATGGCCAGCAGGATTCCGACGCCGGTGAGGATCAGCGCAGCGATGACGAGCCGGCGGTACAGCGGCGATCCGGTGTCCCAGGGCGTGTTCAGCATCCTTTAACCCTACCGAAGCGATTCCCGCCGGTGACCGGTTAGCGCCGGCGTCCATCGGCGGAACAGTCCCGGCACCCGCATGACCAGCGCCCAGTAGAGCACTCCCGCTACCAGGGAGGCTGCAACGCCTACCGAGGGATGGAGGCTTTCAAGGTGCGGGAACACGAGCCAGTGTACGAGGTAGATGTACAGCGATGCGCTTGCGAGCACCACAGTCAGTTGCTGAAGGACCGTGGGGACCGGGAGTCGGGGAACCCACACGAGCAGCAGCATCCCTGTCAGGAGGGTCATTTCGCGGGCCAGGTCCCCATAGAAGAAGCCGGGGATGCACAGCAATGCAACAGCGGTGATCAGGAAGCGGTGTGCGGTACGCCGTGCTCTCGCCACCGCCCACCCAAGGGCGAACAGCCAGAGCGCGGGGGCAGTGTTCGGCACCTCGAGGTCAACGATGTTGAACCGCGTCAGCAGACCCGCGGCGGCCAATCCCAGCGGGAACCCGAAGGGAAAACGCCGTTCCAGCCGTGCAACGGGAGGAAGGGCAAGCAGTGCAACCACACAGACAAGGAGGTAGGTCAGCACCTCGACGAACCAGAAATGCCATTCAGGTGTGACTTCCTGCGGGCCGACGAGCGCGTTCAGCAGGAAGATATTGGCGACGCTGTAGTGATCGGTAATGATGTAGCCCAGAAGAATCAGCGCCACGCTCGGCAGCACTATGCGGGCGATGCTGGTCAATTGGCGCCGCAACCGATGCCAGCGTTCGCCCTGGAGCTGGAAACGCGCGAAGTTGTACCCGGCTGCGGCCATCAGCACGTGCGCCGTCCCTTCCCAGTGGAACAGCCCTATGTGCGTGCTGATGATGAAGATGATGGCGACGGCCCGCAGCACGATGCTCGTCTCGACGGCCGCGAAGAATCTGCGCCGACGCACCGGAGCTTTGGCCGCCGCGCGCTGTGCAACCTCAACAAGCTCTGCGACGGACCGCACGTGCCAGTCCGCGGGCAGGGTGCCCAGGGCCCGCTCCAGGCGTACGGACGTCGCTACATAGGACAGTGAATCGCCGCCCAGTGATACGAAGGTGCTGTCATCATCGACTGCGGGTACCTCCAGCTGCTCGGCCAGAATCACGCGCACGTCATGCGGCCCCTCCTTGAGGGTGACCGACGGTGCACGTGCCTCCGGTGCGGGGTCGGCGAGGGCGAGAATCGACTGATAGTCCGGCTTTCCGCTGCTGAGCCGGGGAATCTGCTCCACGGCGTACATCGTCAGCGCCCCGCGCGGTATGCCTAGGTCAGGCGCCAGTACCTTACGGAGCAGCCCCGGTTCGTGATCGCCCTCCAACGCGACAACCAGGTGTTCATCGGTCCCGGCACAGGCGGCCCGCACGCCGAGGTCGGCGAGGATCTGCTCCACCCGTCCAAGGTCAATCCGCAGCCCCGCGACCTTGATGAAGCGGCTGCGCCGTCCAACCACCTCGTACAGTCCATCCGGGTGCCTCCGCGCCAGGTCTCCGGTGCGTAGCTCGTCAACGGTGCGGCCAGCAGCGAGGTCCGCGGACGTCTCCGCGTAACCGAGCATGACGTTGGGGCCGGTGTACACCAGTTCACCGTCCTTGAGCCCATCGACCGGATCGATCCGGAAACTGCCGCCGGGCACGGGCACCCCGATCCGGGATGGATTCTCCGCGGCAAGGGCTGGAGGCAGGTAGGCCATCCGCGCCGTCGCTTCGGTTTGGCCGTACATCACGAACAGCTCCCAACCCCGGTCATTCCCCAGTTCCGCGTACCGACGCACCAGATCCGGAGACAGGCGGCCGCCGGCCTGGGTCACGTACCGCAGTGTCGGCAGGTCCATGTCTGCGAAACCGACGCGCTCGAGCAGCTCGAAAGTGTACGGAACGGCGGCGAAGGCGCTTGCGTCCGTTCGGCGGAACAAATCCCAGAAACAAGGGTCCACGACTGAAAGGTCAGTGAGTACCAGTGACGCTCCCATCAGCAGGTGGCTGTTGAGTACCGATAGCCCGTAGCAGTAGGACAAAGGCAGGGTGGTGACAGCCCGATCCGCCGGCCCTATCCTCAGATACTCGGCGATGGCCGCGGCGTTCGCCTCGAGGTTCCGGTGTGAGAGCCTGACGAGCTTCGGCGAACCCGTTGATCCTGAGGTGCTCAGCAGGAGTGCGAGATCGGGATGCAGTTCGTGACTGGTGACAGCGCGGATTTCACGGATGCGCGGCGTTCCGTTCCCGCCGCCCGAGTCAATGACAACATCCGGGTCGAAAGTACTCCGTAGTGAGTCGACGGCGGAGGGCTTGTCTCCCGGTACCAGGATCACAGGGTGCCCCGCGGACAGCGCAGCCAGATAGGCGACGACGGAGTCGAGGGTGTTGGTTGCCGCCAGCAGCACCAACCGCCGGTCCGGACCGAGACGGTCCGCAAGAGCCTCCACTCGTTCCGCCAGATCACGGTAGCTGAGGGTTTCACCGTCCGTCACGATCGCAGCGCGGTCAGCGAAAAGGGCGAGGTCCGCTGCGAACCCGACGGACCGGGTAGCGGGTTTCAGGGGCAGAATCGGCGTTGTCAGAGACACAGGTTCACCTCGATGTGGGAATCGGGAACGGTTCCGGCGCTTGCAGTGCGTGGCCTGCGATACCGATCGGCGGCTCGGTGACGGCGCGGTCATCAACCAGCAGAGTCGGTGAGGTCCCGGACGCAACCGTCACAGTGACGGCAGTGCCCGGCGCGTACCGCACATGGTGCGGTTGCCAGGACCGCAGCGTGCGGCCGGATGCCAGACGGACATAGTGCAGAACGAACGCCCCGCGGTACTCCAGCGACACAACCCGTGCGGATGCGCCCGGATCCGGAGCGAGCGCCACTTCATGCGGACGCAGAACGACGTCGACGTCGACGTCGCAGTTGGCCCACCCGGGCACGGTCGAGACAACACCGATCTCGCAGGTCAACAGCGCGTTGTGGACGTTGGCTGGAAGGAAATCGGCATCGCCCATGAAGGAGGCCACGAACCGGGTGGCGGGCTGCTCGAACACCTTTTCCGGTGTGTCTGCCTGTTCAATCACGCCGTCGTGCATCACGACAACCCGGTCTCCCACGGACAGCGCTTCCGTCTGGTCGTGGGTCACCAGCAGACTGGTGGTTCCTGTCTCCTTCAGCACGGCTACGATATCTGCTCGTACCCGGCCCCGGAGCGTCTCATCCAGGCTGGAGAAGGGCTCATCCAGCAGTACGACGGCGGGGCGGGGCGCCAGTGCACGCGCCACCGCCACCCGCTGCTGCTCTCCGCCTGACAGCTCATGCGGATAGCGGGCGGCAAGATGGTCGAGGCGGACCAGCTCCAGTACCTCAGCAACGCGCTTCCGCCGTTCGGGGAGGGACAGCCGGTTCAGCCCGAAGGCAACGTTTTTGGCGACAGTGAGGTTGGGAAACAGCGCATGGTCCTGGAATACCAGCCCCACACGGCGGCGTTCCGGTTCCTGGAAGTTCCGCCGGTCCGCCACAACATCACCGGCGATCGTGATCGTTCCGGAGTCCGGCCGTTCCAAACCTGCGATCATGCGCAGCATCGTCGATTTGCCGCAGCCGGAGGGCCCAATGACGGTGAGCATCTCTCCGGGAGCCACTGTCAGATCGAGGGAGGTCGCGGCCGCGATGGCGCCGTACCGCCTGCTCACCCCGCTGAGGGTCAGCGCCGTGCTGACATTGACAACCTCACCGCGCATGGGTCACCGCCCCTGCCTGCAGACCCGCCGACCGCCGGAACAGGAAATACACCGGGATGACGGCCACGGCGATGATGCCCAATGCCGGCAGCGCAGCCTTCTCCCAGAAGTTCTCCCGGGCCAACTCGTAGACCCAGACAGAGACTGTGGTGAATCCGAAGGGTCGCAGCAGAAGCACTATCGGCAGTTCCTTCACGGCATCGATCGCCACCAGCGCCAGAGCGACAGCGACGCCCCGGCGGGCCAGCGGCAGATGCACGCGTGCCAGGAGCCTGCGTGGTGTGGCTCCGAGGCTCAGCGCGGAGGAAGTCAGTGCCGGGGAGATCTTGGCGAAGCTCGCGTCGACCGCCTGGTAGGCAGGCGCAAGGAAGCGCACCACGTAGGCAACAAGGATTCCCGCCACGGACCCGGTCACAAGCAGGCCGGTTCCGCCCGGGACGCCCGCGGATTCCAGCCATCCATCCACGCGGGCGAAGGCGATGAGCACACCGATGCCGATCACTGCCCCCGGCACGGCATAGCCGAAGGTGGTAACCTGCGCTGCAGTTGCCACGACCGGACCTCCGCCCAAACGCTGGGCGTGCCCGGTGACGAGCGCGAGTCCTGCGCACACGACTGCGACCAACAATGCGACGGTCACACTGTTTACGAGATACTCGGCGAAGCGAGGGTCCACCAGTGGTTCGGACGAGGCGAGCGCCTCACCGGCAGCCCAACCGATGAGCTGTACGACCGGGAGGATGAAGCCCAACCCGAGCACCCCCAGACAGGTCAGGGCGGCAGCCCATCTGGTCCAGCCGGTGAGCCTTCGGGGCTGCAGGCCCTCTCCCCGTCCAGGCTTTTGGTGGAACCGCGACCGTCCCCGCAGGAGCCGCTCACCGCCCAGCACGGCGACGGCGAACAAGAGCACCAGCACGGAAAGCTGGGTTGCCGCATTGAAGTCGAAGGTGCCTTTCCAGACCAGGTAGACTCCCACGGAAACGGTCTGGACGTTGAAGTACTGGACGGTTGCAAAATCCGTCAGGGTTTCCATCATCACCAGCGCCAGCGCCGCGGCAAGCGAGGGCCTCGCCAGCGGAAGCACCACCCGCCACAGCGTGCGGGCGCGGCCTGCACCGAGGGTGCGCGCGGCGTCGTACGTTGTTGCGCTTTGCTCCATAAGCGCCGACCTCGCCAGCAGATAGACGTACGGGTAAAGCGTCAGGGATAGAACCACGACGGCGCCCGCCAGCGTACGTACGTCAGGCAGCCAGGCGCCGGGACCGAGCACTGCACGCAGACCGGCCTGCACCGGTCCCCCGACGTCGAAGGTGGAGAGAAAGACGAAGCCCAGAATGTAGGCGGGCATCGCGAGCGGAAGGACCAGCGCCCAGGAGAGCGTCTTCCGCAGTGGAAAATCATAGGCAGTCACCAGCCAGGCCAGGCCGCCGCCGATCAGCAGCGTCCCCACACCCACTCCCACCAGCAGGAGCACCGTGATCAGGACCATCGAACCGATGTCCTGCGGGATGCTGCCGGAGTTCAGGCTTCCGAGCCCGTCGACCACCACAGCGATGACCGGCATTGCCACCAGTGCTGCGGCAAGCAGCACAGCCGCGGACCACAGCGGACGGCCGTTCCCGGTCAGCCGATGCCGCCGTTGACCTGCAACGGCTGCGTCAACCAGGACAGCCGATTCGCTCACTTGTAGCCGGCCTCGGACAGGACATCGATCGCTTCGGCGTTCAGGTCGCCGTAGGCCGCAGCGTTCAGCGGCATGCGGCTGAACTCCCCGAATTCGGCAATCACCGGCTCGGGCTTGGCAGCCGGGTTCACCGGGAACTCATGGTTGGCGTCCACGAAGGCGTTCTGCCCCGTGGTAGCGAGCCACTCTATGAGCTGCTGGGCCTGCGCCGCGTTGTCCGAGTTCGCCACGACACCGGCCCCGGAGATGTTCACGTGGGTGCCGGCGCCCTCCTGGCTGGCCCAGTAGAGGTCCACTGCCAGGTCAGGGTTCTCCTCGAGGGTACGTGCGAGGTAATAGTGGTTGTTGATTCCCACATCGCACGCACCGGCATCGATCGCTTCGAGCAGGAGGATGTCATTACTGAGGATATCCACGTCATTGGCCACCCAGCCCCTGACGATCTCCAGTGCCTTGTCCCGGCGGTGGAGGTCGATCAGGCTCGCGACCAGTGACTGCGTGTAGGAGGACGTGGCGTCGCGCATGCACAGCCGTCCCTTCCACTTCGGATCGGCCAGTCCCGCGTAGCTGTCCGTGGCGTCGAACTCTGCCGGATCAACATTTTCCGGGTTATAGGTGAGGGTTCGCGCCCGCATGGCCAGACCGAACCACTGCCCATCCGGGTCGCGGAGGTCCTCAGGAACGGCTTCATCCAGTGCGTCCGAACTGATCGGTGCCAGCACATCCTGGCGGGCGGCGTTCCAGAGATTTCCAGCGTCCACGGTCATGAAAACGTCTGCAGGGGTGTCACTGCCCTCGGCTTTGAGCCGTTCAAGCAGCTCGGCGTCATCACCGGTGATGAACTCCACGGAGATGCCGGTTTCATCGGTGAAATCAGCGAACGCACCCTCAAGGTCATAGTGGCGGGCCGAGTAGATCTGCAGGTCTGCAGGCGCGGCGCCGATACCGAGCACGCCACACCCGGAGAGGGCAAGCACGGGAACCGCAAACGCGGTGCAGGCAGCAAGGAGCTTCGGTCGAGGCATAGGGGTACTCCTGAAGGTAGCGGCGACAGCCGCAGCAAGCTTTACAAAGGCAAGCCTAACCTATCCAGATGTGACCCTCCGACTATGTTGCGAAGATCACTACCTGCGCTGCGTCCGGGCCAAGACGAGAAGTGCAAAGCCCGTCAGAAGAGTTCGTCCTGCACGGCGATGGGCGCGGACCGGAACTCCCCAAGCTCCACGCGACGGCCCCGCAGGAGCGCGAGGTTCAGGAGGAACCTGCCTTCCGGCACAGCGATCAGTGCGGTTTGCCCGAGCAACGCAAGGACGGCCCCACCGTGATCCCCTGTCTCAAAGCTGAGCGGGTAGGCCGACGCCCGCGCTGTCAGTACCTGTTCCCAGCTGCCCGGCGGATCCCACTGCTCCTCCACCGTTTCGAACCCATCAATGCCGACGTCGGCAGCCAGCAACTGACGCAGGCCATCTGCCGCTGCGGCATTCAGAACATCCAGATCCCTGGGCGCCCGTGGGCGGGCCAGGGCCGCAGTCTTCGCCGCCGACCGGACAGCCTGCGGCAGGCCTGCATGGCGGGTTGCAGCGTCTTCAAGGACGCGGACTATCCGACCGTCGTCCGCACGAGCGACATAACGGGCAACGACTGCGCCCTGCTCGGTCAGCCGGCTCCATTTGCTGCGGTGCGAGGCCGTTCCCACCTTGGTGGCGCCGTCAGCGAAGGTCGCGACATAGAGCCAGTGCTCCTGTGCGAGGTAGGCGGCAAGCCCGGGAGGCGCCACACCGGAGCGGTGAACGTCGTGCATGAACCGGAAGTCATCACGCGCGAAACAGGGGCCGCACTGGTAGCCGCGCTCCGCCGTCGTCTGTTCCGGGCAGGGAAAGGAGCGGCGGTCCTTGGGCCCCGGCACCTTTGAATAGCCCAGGCAGAAGCGTGCACCCCTGTCCCCGAGGAGTCGGAATCCAAAACCTGCCGGAAGATTCTCAAGCGGCAACGACGCCGGAGCGCCCGGCGGCGTGGCAAGGACGAGGGACGGACCGGACCGGTCCCAGGACACGCTGTGGCACAGGAAAGGTCCGGTAAGCATGTCGCCACGCTACCGGACCCTCCTGTTTGAAGTACGCCGCCGGAGGGTCAGGCCGTCTGTCCCTCGTGCGGACCTTCCGCGATCTCCTCGAGCACCTTGTCATTGAAGGCGGGCAGATCATCGGGGTTACGGCTGGTGACGAACCCCTTGTCCACTACAACCTCATCATCGGTCCACTCGGCACCCGCGTTACGAAGGTCCGTTTCGAGCGTGTGGTAGGAGGTCATCGACCGACCGCTGACCACGCCGGCTTCAATGAGCAGCCACGGAGCATGGCAGATCGCAGCTACGGGCTTGTGCTGTTCAAAGAAACTGCGTGTGAAGGCCTGTGCGTCCTTATCCACCCGCAGATGGTCCGCATTGACGACGCCGCCGGGTAGCACCAGTGCGTCGAAATCCTCGGCCTTTGCCTGGCTGAGAGGGAGGTCGACGGGGAATTCATCACCCTTGTCCGTGCCGTTGAAACCCTGCACCGAGCCCTCGCCGGGCGCCACGAGTGTGGGCACTCCACCAGCGCCCTTCACTGCTTCCCAGGGGCTGGTCAACTCAACCTGTTCCACGCCGTCCGTGAGCAGGAAGGCCACTTTCTTGCCGGAAATATTGTGCATAGTCATGCTTCCTCCATTCCGTTGGCTTACGGGTTAAGCCTAGGAACGATCGGAATGATAAGCAACCTGACTATTACAGGCCGTCAGCTACTGCGGCGGCAGCAGCAAGCCAGGCACCCTGTGTCGCCGGCTTCAGCGCACCCCAGCGGATGCGGCCCTTCAGCAGCGCCACATCATAAGGAATGGTGACGGCACTCCGCGCAAGCTGTGCGAAACCGTCCGCAATCTGCTGGGCCTGCGCCGCTGTACCGTTCTTGTCTGACTGGCTGACAATGACGACGGCGTTCTGCGACAGCTCCGCATACTTCCCACCGCGTGCACGAAGAGCCTCGAGCAGTAGCGCGCCCGCTTCCGCGTGCTCCTCAAGCGTGGTGGTGGCGATGACCAGCTGGTCCGTGTGGTGGATCATGCGCAGCCAACGCTCGGCGGTCTCATCATTTCCGGAGTCGACGATGTTCAGCCGGAAGTACTTTGAGGCAACTTCGTGGAGGGCGTCGAAATTATCGGCGGTGATTTTCTGCTCGGAAGCGAGCACATCCGGCTTGGACCGCAGGACGTCGTATTTGTCTTCCGTCTGGTGGTGGACGTAGCGGGCAAGCAGCGCAGACTGGGCGGAGGGAGCCAGCAGCTGACTTGTCTCGGGCAGCAAGTCCATCACCGAGGAGTTGTGTGGCCCCTGTTCGGTCCGCCAGCCCAGCGTGCCGCGGGTTTCGTTATTGTCCCAGGCGAGCACCGGTCCCCCGCCGTTCCGGGCGAAAACCGCAGCGAGCATCACGGTGGTCGGCGTCTTGTTTGCGCCACCCTTGCCGTTCACCACGGAGATGGTCCGTGGACCCGGCCAGTGCTGGCTCACGGCACGCGTATGCGCCCGAATGACCAATTCCCGCTTCGATGGCGCAACGCGGATTCCCAACCGGGACAGCAAACCGCGGAAACCGGTCTCTGCGGGAACAGTTCCGTTATCCGATGCCAGGAAGGAACGGCGCCTGCCCTCGGCTGAGTCCTGCCGACGCGACTGGCGTGGCGGGTCAGCGGGGGTGCTGGGCACCGACGGAACGGGAGGCAGGGTGGTGACGGCCGTCGTCGTACCTGGTCCGGTTTCTGGTTGCATGCGGCCCTCCGGCGCGGTGGGTGGTGCCGTGGCGGGAGCCGACGGCACGGGAGCGGATACGGCGGGAGTCATGGAGCCGGCGGGCGCCACGGAGCCGGCAGCGGGTGCTGGTGGTTGCTGGGGAAGGACCACGGGAACGGACATGGTGCGGACGCTATGGGCCGATTCGTCAAAGCGGATGTCGAGCACCGGACGCCGAACGGTGTCCTCGGTGTGGCCCTCCGGCTGTGCGCCCTGTTGCGGCGCCTGCGGAGCCGGTGACAAGCGGTCCGCGAAGCGGGGAACCTCCGAGATGGGCCCTGTTCCGGGGTCACGTCCGGTGCGGCGTCGGCTTGCCCGGGTTGGGAAGTCTTCCGGGTTCTCGCCCGGCCCCCAGGCCGAATCGTTGTCAGTCATGGTTCCTGTCCTGTCGATGTGCCTCGCGCCCCATACTATAAGGAGGCTGACCACAGCCCGTCCCTGGTGCAGGCACCGGGAAAACACAACAGGCCGACAGCTCACTGCGAGCCGCCGGCCTGACACTTGTAGCGGTGGCGGGACTCGATCCCGCGACCTCACGATTATGAGTCGTGCGCTCTAACCAGCTGAGCTACACCGCCATAAATGAGACTGCCCGCTTCAATCTTACGATCTTTGGCGGGCCTCCCATTTGAGAGCCCCCCACCGGAATCGATCCGGTGACCTCGTTCTTACCAAGAACGCGCTCTACCACTGAGCTAGGGGGGCAACAGCAGAAAACTTTACCAGCTAAATCGCGTGCTGAAAAATCGAGTTGTGGGGTGGCCCAGCACAGCGAAAAGCGCCGGTGTTGCGCACAAACGTGGGGAACTTCCCACGAATCTGCACAACACCGGCGCTTTTGCGGAGGACGGAGTTCAGCGTCCCATCAGGATGCTCGAATTACCACTTTTCGCGGCGGCCGTTACCGGCACCGGCGCCCTTCTGATGACGCGGCTTGCGGTCGCCGGAGGTTGCTCCGCGGTCGCCGCGGAAGTCGCCGTCGTGCGAGCGCTCGGTGCGGAAGCCGCCGTCGTGTCCGCGGTCACCGCGATAGCCCTCACCCTTGCGATGCGGCTTCTTGAAGTCACCGGCGGGGCGGTCGCTGTTGGGGCGCCGTCCCTTGTCCAGCTCGAGGTGGATCAGTTCGCCGCCGATGCGGGTCTTGGACAGCGCGCGCCACTGGTCCTTGGAGAGCTCGGCAGGGAGCTCAACCAGGGTGTGGTCCGCGCGGATGTCAATCCCGCCGATTTGCGACGACGACAATCCACCTTCGTTGGCGATGGCTCCAACGATGGAGCCGGGCATGACGCGCTGGCGGCGACCAACGGCGATGCGGTAGGTAGCGTTACCCTCGGTGAGGGTGCGCGTGGGTCCGCGGGAGCCGAAGGCGTCCTTGCGGCCGCCTGCCCGTTCCTTCTGGCCCGCCGGCGCCTGCGGGATGTCCTTGACCAGGATGGGGTTTCCGCCCTGGGACATGACGGCGAGCGCTGCGGCGATCTCCGCGGCGGGCACGTTGTGCTCATTTTCGTAGTTGGCGATCAGGTCACGGAAGATCGAGACGTCCTCAGTGGCGAGGGTCTCGGTGATGCGCTCCGCGAACTTGTTCAGGCGGAGCTCGTTGACCGCCTCGGTGGAGGGCAGGTGCATCTGCTCGACCGGCTGGCGCGTCGCCTTCTCAATGGAACGCAGCAGGTACTTCTCACGCGGCGTGATGAACAGGATGGCATCGCCGGAACGGCCCGCGCGGCCGGTGCGGCCGATGCGGTGAACGTAGGACTCGGTGTCATGCGGGATGTCGTAGTTGACCACGAGGGAGATGCGCTCAACGTCGAGGCCACGGGCTGCGACGTCCGTTGCCACGAGGATGTCGATCTTGCCCTCACGCAGGGCCTCGATGGTGCGCTCGCGCTGCTGCTGGGGAATATCACCGTTGATGGCAGCCGCCTGGAAGCCCCGGGAACGCAACTTGTCCGCCAGGTCTTCAGTGGCCATCTTGGTGCGCACGAAGGCAATGATTCCGTCGAAGTCCTCGACCTCAAGGATGCGGGTCATTGCGTCGAGCTTGTGCGGGCCCATGACCTGCAGGAACCGCTGGCGGGTATTGGCGCCGGTGGTGGTCTTCGACTTGACCGTAATTTCCTGCGGATTGTTCAGGTACTTGGAGGCGATGCGGCGGATGGCGCTCGGCATGGTCGCCGAGAACAGCGCAACCTGCTTGTCCTCGGGCGTTCCTGCGAGGATCTGCTCCACGTCATCGGCGAAGCCCATGCGCAGCATCTCGTCAGCTTCATCGAGCACGAGGTACTGCAGGTTGGACAGGTCCAGTGATCCCTTGGACAGGTGGTCGATGACACGTCCCGGGGTGCCGACCACTACCTGAGCGCCGCGGCGCAGGCCTGCCAGCTGGGGGCCGTAGGCCGAACCGCCGTACACGGGCAGCACGGTGAAGTTGTCGATGTGCTTGGCGTAGGAGGCGAATGCCTCAGCGACCTGAAGCGCGAGCTCGCGGGTCGGTGCAAGGACAAGGACCTGCGTGAACTTCGCAGGACCGTTGAGGTCCGCGAGCTCAGCCATCCTGGACAGCGCGGGAATGGCAAATGCGGCGGTCTTGCCGGTTCCGGTCTGGGCGAGGCCTACGACGTCGCGCCCTTCCAGCAACACCGGAATGGTGGCTGCCTGGATGGGGGACGGCTTTTCGTAGCCGACGTCGGACAGCGCTGCAAGCACGCGACCGTCGAGGTTGAAGTCGGTGAACTTTACATCAGGCGTGCCGGTGTCTGCAGTTTCGGTTTCAGGGGTGGCAGTAACGTCAGGGGACAGGTTTTCAGGCATGGGGAAGTTGACCTTCACTAGGAGCCGGGCGGCGTGGTGAGCCGCATGAACAGGAAATCCAGCGCTGTTTCAATCCCGCGGCAGGACCATACATTCCAGCTTTGCACCGCTATCACAGCGGTGAAGTGCAATGTTTCTGACCGGCGCTCCCTGAATGAATCTGCCCGCTTCGATCAACGATGCGGGCCCCAACACAACCAATCCATGCCGCATGAGGGCAGGAATAAAGGGAAAACCGGTGTGGGGGATGTTTCAAGTGTACCCCACGGAGCTCCCGGCTCTTCCGTGGGAGACGCAATCTCGACGTGAGGCTGCCCACAGGACCTCTCCGGCATCGTTCAGAACAGGTCAGGCTGGCACCTGCTGTGCCTTCATCTGTGCCTGTGCCCGGGCGAGCACTTTGGCGACGTCCGGCGTGAGGATCGCGCCGTCGTCGTGCGCGGCCTGCAGCCTCGCTGCCTGCTCAGGCGAGAGGCCCGCGAACAGTTGGCCGACCGTCACCCCGTGTTCCGGTCGATGCTCGACGACGACGGCGTCCCCCGCCTCGATGTGCCCACCCTTCAGGACGCGGAGGTACGTGCCGATCCTGCCTTCCGCGGCGAAGCGCTTCACCCAGTTGGACTCCCCCAGATAGCGGGCGAAGTTCATGCATGGAGTCCGCGGCTCAGTCACCTCGAGGAGAACGTCTCCGATGCGCCACCGCTCGCCGATCACCGCATGGGTGGATTCAATTCCGGACACGCGGAGGTTTTCGCCGAACTTGCCCGGCACCATGTCGCGTCCCAGTTCCGCTGACCAGAAGTCGGCGTCTTCCTGTGAGTAGGCGTACACCGCCTTGGACGGGCCGCCGTGGTGCTTCCGGCTCGCCTGAATGTCCCCGGTCAGACCGAGCGGATGCACTTTGACGGGCCCGGCCGTAGCCCGCTTGTCGATTGCCGTGACACCGGTGGAATCCTTCGTGGGCAGCAGGGCGTGGACGCGGCATACGGCAAGAAGGGCACCTGTTGTCATGTAGCGATGGTATCCGGCAGCGCGCACGTCGCGCGCCGGCGCTTTTCAGGAGGCCGAGAACCCGCCGTCGGCCTTGATGAGCTGACCGTTGATCCACCGGCCCGCCGGCGAGAGAAGGAAAGCGACGACGCCGGCCACATCGGCCGGCGTGCCGAGGCTTCCCGTTGGCTGCTGCTGGATGAGCGCTTCGCGTACCTCGTCGGTCATCCATCCGGTGTCCACCGGACCTGGATTCACAACGTTGGAACTGATCTTCCGCTCCCCCAACTCGCGTGCCGCAGCGATCACGATCCGGTCGAGTGCGCCCTTCGATGCTCCGTACGGCAGGTTGTGCACCGTATGGTCACTGGTCAGCGCGACGATTGCGCCGCCGTCGTCCGGGCACTGCAGCGCGAAGGCGCGGATGAGCTGCCACGCTGCACGGACGTTGACGGCGAAATGACGGTCGAAGCTTTCCACGGTGGTGTCGAGGATTGATGAGTCGACGCTCTCCGCGTGTGAGAGCACCAGCCCCGTCAGCGGACCCAGTTCGGCGGCGTCGGAGATCAGTGCATCCGGCGTGCCCGGCTGCTCCAGATCGGCGGGCAGCAGCGTGACGCGTGAGCCGATCGCCTCCAGCTCCGCGGCGAGATCCCGCAACTGGGCGTATGGATCCGTGGCCTGGTTCACCCGCTCGTCATAGGGGTGCCAGTAGGAGAGGACAAGGTCCCATCCCTCCGCCGCGAGGGCACGGGCGATTCCCGCCCCAATCCCCTCGGGACGGCCGGCGCCGGTGATCAGGGCTGATCGTTGCATCATCGGATCAGTGTAGGCAGACGGTAAGTTTGGTTGTGACCCCCACCACCGGCGAAAGGTCTCCACCCATGACTGTCACAGCAATCATCAACGCGCACGTCGTTCCCATTGAAGGCGAACCCTTCGACGGAACCGTGCTGATCGAAAACGGCAAGGTCTCCGCACTCGGAGCGGACGTCACCGCTCCGGAGGGTGCCGACGTCGTCGACGCCGACGGCAAGTGGCTCCTTCCCGGCTTCGTCGATGCGCACGTGCACCTCGGCACGCATGAAGAGGGCGAGGGCTGGGCCGGCGATGACACCAACGAGATGACGGATCCGGTCACTGCCGGCGTTCGCGCCCTGGACGCGGTGAACCCCTTAGACCCAGGATTCGACGACGCCCTGACCGGCGGAGTGACCTCGGTGAACGTGAATCCCGGATCCGGTAACCCTATCGGCGGCCTCGCGGTTGCGATCCACACGCACGGCCGGTACATCGAAGAGATGGTGCTGCGCTCCCCCAGCGGGCTGAAGTCCGCCCTCGGCGAGAATCCCAAGCGCGTGTACGGCGAAAAGAAGCAAACGCCATCCACGCGGCTGGGTACGGCCATGATCATCCGTAAGGCGTTCATGGATGCGCAGAACTACATGGGCAAGGCGGACGAGAACGCCCGTGACCCGAAGCTTGAGGCCCTGGCCATGGTGCTGCGCCGCGAGATTCCCTGGCGGCAGCACGCCCACCGCGCTGACGACATCGCCACTGCGCTGCGCATAGCGGACGAGTTTGGCTACGACCTCGTGCTTGACCACGGTACCGAAGCGCACCTGCTCGCCGATGTGCTGGCGGAGCGCGGGATCCCGGTGCTGATCGGACCGCTGTTCACCACCAAGTCCAAGGTGGAGCTGCGCGGCCGCTCGATCGCCAACCCGGGGAAGTTGGCGGCGGCCGGCGTCGAAATCTCCATCATCACGGACCACCCGGTCATCCCGATCAACTTCCTGGTTCATCAGGCGACCCTCTCCGTGAAGGAGGGGCTGGACCCGGTCACGGCGCTGCGCTCCATCACCATCAACCCCGCGAAGGTGCTGGGGCTGGCTGAGCGCATCGGTTCCCTGGAGCCGGGCAAGGACGCCGACGTCGTCCTGTGGAGCGGTGATCCGCTGGATGTCATGCAGCGTGCGCTCACCGTCTGGATCGGCGGCAAAGAGGTCTACCGTTACGACGAGGCGGCGCGCACCGGCGTCGTAGCTCCCCGCGGCTGACGTGGCACGACAGCCCCGCCCAGACCTTCCGCCACGGCCGCTGACCATTCGGGCAGCGATTGCCGTGGAGGTGCTGGTCAGCGTCCTGTTCCTGATCGCCGCCGCAAGCTTCCTGATCTCCGCGGCGGCCCAGGAGATAGACCGGGCGGGGCTGATCGGCCTCGGTGCGCTGCTGGGCGGACTCGCCGTCGTTCAGCTGGTGCTGGTGCTGGGACTCCGCCGGGGCAAACGCGGCGCCCGTGAGCTTCTGACGACGATCGGGCTCATTGTCGGAGTTCCAATCCTGGTCCGCCGCACGCCCGGCCTGTCCGTGGTGAGCGTGGTCATGCTGATCGGCGTCGTGCTGATGTGGCTGCCGACGTCGACAGCCTGGTTCCAGCGGATCAGCCCGAAGCCGCAGAACAAGTGGGTGCGGCTGGTCAGCCGGACCGTAAGCCCGTTCCGGAAGCGCTGATCCCCTAGAGGTTCGTGAACGCCTTTTCGAGGTCCGCGATGAGGTCCTCAACGTCCTCGATGCCCACGGACAGGCGCACCAGATTCTCCGGCACCGCCAGCTCAGTGCCCTTGACCGAGGCATGCGTCATCTCGGACGGATAGTTCATCAGGGACTCGATGCCGCCGAGGGATTCCGCGAGCGTGAAGAGTTCCGTCGATTCAGCGACCGTGCGCGCGGCCTGCTCTCCGCCTTTGAAAGACACGGAGATCATGCCGCCGAAGTCCCGCATCTGGCGCGCAGCAAGCTCATGGCCGGGGTGATCCGCCAGGCCCGGGTAGTAGACGCGCTCCACTTCTTCACGACCCTGGAGCCACTGGGCGATCGCGAGCGCATTGGTGCTGTGCCGATCCATCCGCACACCGAGGGTCTTCAGACCGCGCGTGGTCAGCCACGCCTCCATGGGCGCGGATACGGCGCCCACTGCGAATTGGATGAAGCCCACCTTCTCGGCAAGGTCAGCATCATTGAGGATGACGGCGCCGCCGCTTGCGTCCGAGTGCCCACCGATGTACTTCGTGGTCGAGTGGACAACCACGTCGGCACCGAACGAGAGCGGCTGCTGCAGGTACGGGGTTGCGAACGTGTTGTCGACAACCAGCATCGCGCCGGCCTTCTTCGCGATGGCTGCAATGGCTGCAATATCGGTAATCTTCATCATCGGGTTGGACGGCGTCTCAACCCAGACCATGCGGGTCTTCCCGGAGTTCACCGCATTTTCGACGGCGTCGAGATCCGACATGTCTACAGCTGAATTGGTGATACCCCAGTCCGCGAGCACGCGGTTGATGAGCCGGTAGGTTCCGCCGTAGGCGTCGTTACCCAGAACGATGTGATCGCCGGGCCGGAGAGCTGCCCGGATCAGGGCGTCCTCGGCAGCAAGGCCTGAGGAGAAGCTGAAAGCATGCTCCGCCCCCTCAAGCGCTGCGAGCTGGGCCTGGAGGGAATCACGGGTGGGGTTGGTGCCGCGCCCGTACTCATACCCGTTGCGCAGCTGACCAATGCCGTCCTGCGCGAAGGTGGTTGTCTGGTACAGCGGCGGAATGACCGCGCCCGTGGTGGGGTCAGGGGTCTGCCCGGCGTGGACTGCGCGCGTGTTGAAGCCGTTGGTTGAGGTCACTGGGTTGCTCTCCTTCGAAAGGTTTAGCTGCTCAGATACGTCAGCAGGTCGTGGCGCGTAAGTATTCCCACGGGCGCTCCCACGAAGGTAACCATCAGGGCATCGCTGCCCTGCAGCCGCTCACGTGCGCTGGTCACCGACTCAAGCGAGCCGATGAGCGGCATCTTCTCCCCCATGTGCTCGGAGATCTTGTCGGTGAGCTTGGCTGCGCCGTGGAAGATCTTCTCCGTGAGATGGCGCTCATCGACGGAGCCGAGGACCTCGCCCATCACCACCGGCGGTTCCTGCGAGAGGACCGGGATGTTGGACACGCCGAACTCATTCATGATCATGATGACGTCCCGGACGGTCTCATTCGGGTGCGTGTGCACGAGATCAGGCAGCGCGCCGTTCTTCGAGCGGAGCACCTCGCCGACCGACGACTCATCACCGCTGTCCATGAAGCCGTAGGACTTCATCCAGTCATCATTGAAGATCTTGCCTAGATAGCCGCGGCCGCTGTCAGGCAGAAGAACGACGACGACGTCCTCCTCGGTAAGGTCCTTCGCCGCGCGGAGCGCGGCCACTACCGCCATACCGGACGAACCGCCCACCAGGAGGCCCTCCTCACGGGCGAGCCTGCGAGTCATGGCAAAGCTCTCGGCGTCGTTCACGGGAATGATCTCGTCCGGAACCGACGGGTCATAGGCGTCCGGCCACATGTCCTCGCCGACGCCCTCCACGAAGTACGGGCGCCCGGTGCCGCCGGAATAGACCGAACCTTCCGGGTCTGCACCGATGACGCGGACGGTCCCCGACTCGCGGTCCTTCGAAATGTCCTTGAGGTAGCGGCCGGTGCCGCTGATGGTGCCGCCGGTGCCCACGCCGGTGACGAAGTGTGTGATCCGCCCCTCGGTGTCATGCCAGATCTCAGGGCCGGTGCTCTCATAGTGGCTGAGCGGGCCGTTGGGATTGGAGAACTGGTCGGGCTTGAAGGCACCTGGGATTTCGCGCGTCAGGCGGTCCGAGACACCGTAGTAGGACTGCGGGCTGTCCGGTGCAACGGCCGTCGGGGTGACCACCACCTCGGCGCCGTACGCTGCCAGGACGTTGCGCTTGTCCACGCCCACCTTGTCCGGCACCACGAAGATGCACTTGTACCCGCGCTGCTGGGCAACGAGCGCAAGCCCGACGCCGGTGTTCCCCGACGTAGGCTCGATGATGGTACCTCCGGGGCCCAGCTTGCCCTCTTTTTCTGCGGCGTCGATGATCTTGACGGCGATGCGGTCCTTCACCGACCCGCCGGGATTCATGTACTCCACCTTCACCAGGACCGTAGCGGCGATGCCATCGGTGACCTTGTTGAGCTTGATGAGGGGGGTGTTACCGATGAGATCCAGGACGGAGTTGGCGAACTTCATGGTTAACAAGTTACCGCTATGCACTCCGTGGACCTGACTCAATGGATCTGACGGCGCACCTGCGACCGGCGAACCGTCACCGGCACGTGCGAGCATTAACAGCATGACCATCACCACTTCCGCCCCGGCCGCTCTGTCGGCAGAGTGGGAGCTCCATGAGCCGTACGCGCTACTGCCTTCCGTCGGACCGCTGCAGTGCGGTCCTTCCGATCCCACTGTCGTGATCCGAGAAGGCGCAGTGTGGATGGCTTTCCGGAACGACGACGGCGCGGCCACCCTTCGCTTGTCCCAGCGGGGCGGTCTGCGGTCATCTTCAGTGCACGCAACAGCGTGGGGACCGGGTGCCTCCCTTGCCCTTGCCTCTGTTCCGCAGTTGGCGGGATTGGTCGATGACTGGAGCGGGTTCGACTCCCCTGCCTTCGCGGCCGCGCTGCCCGAGTTGGCCCGGAAGGGCCGCTATCTTCAGCCCGGCCTCCGGTTGCCTGCAACCGGAAGGATGCTTGACGCCGTCGTGCGCGTCATTCTGGAGCAGAAGGTGACGGGGCTTGAGGCGAAGCGGGCATGGCGGTACCTGGTGACCCGCTTCGGTGATCCCGCACCGGCAGCGCCCGGCGCTCCGCGGGAGCTTCGGCTGCCTCCGACTGCTGCACAGTGGCGGCGGGTTCCGTCCTGGGAGTGGCACCGGGCAGGTGTTGATTCGAAACGGTCGGCCGCAGCGTTGCGGGCTGCCGGCGTCGCGTCCGGCCTGGAGCGGTTGGCGGGACTTGATGCTGCGGGTGTGCACGCCGGGCTGTGCTCGATTCCCGGGATCGGCGTGTGGACTGCCGCCGAGGTGCTTCAGCGCACGCACGGGTGTCCCGATTCGATTTCGGTGGGCGACTTCCACCTCGCGGCCTTCGTTGGGGCGGCGCTGACCGGCGAGCGCACTGACGACGCCGGCATGCTCGAGTTGCTCAAACCGTGGGCGGGCCAGCGTCAGCGGGTGGTGCGGATGTTGTACGCGAGCGGGTTCCGGAAGCAGGCGTACGGTCCGCGGCTGTCGCCCGAAGACCACCGGCGGCGGTAGGTTCTGCTGCCGGTGCGCGCAATCCTGCACCTTCTCGCTGTCGGTGTTCCTGCCGTCCGCCTGTTTCCGGCGGTTGGCTGCGCCGTCGTCGTCATGTCCGGCCAGAAGCTGCAGGGTTGTGCGTTTGTTTGGGGCTTAACGTGCGAAGGCTCCGGCCCCCACTGTTGACGGGGGTCGGAGCCTTCGACGAAGTCTTGTTATGCCTGGGGCTGAGCACCTTCAGGCTGCGCGCCGTCAGCGGAGGCCTTGGCCTGCTGCTCGGCGACCTGTGCGTGGACTTCCTTCATGTCCAGTGCCTTGACGGCGTCGACCAGCTCGGTGAACTGGTTGTTGTTCAGTGCACCCGGCTGCGAGAAGACGAGGACCTTCTCGCGGAACGCCATCAGCGTGGGGATGGAGGTGATGCCTGCTGCCGCGGCGAGCGACTGCTCGGCTTCAGTGTCCACCTTCGCGAAGGTGACGTCGCTGTGCTGCTGGGACACGGCGTCGTACACGGGAGCAAACTGCTTACACGGGCCACACCATTCAGCCCAGAAATCGACGAACACGATGTCGTTCGTTTCGATGGTCTCGGGGAAAGTTGCCTCAGTGATGTCAATAGTTGCCATGTCTTCACGCTAACGAGAATCGGCGGAGATGTCTCGTCCTGTTCGCTCTGCGCGAGGCCGCTTGGTACAACGCGAGGCTGGATGCGCGCAGACAAGAAGACGGCGCGCTTCATTCCAATTCGGACAGGTGGGTGGCGGTTATCCACATTTTCCTGCAAGTGCCGCTGTGGGCGGAGCGCTTCGAATAGCGTCAGTTTCGCGGACGAAAACGCTACGGAAAGGACGCAAGATGACCCGCCATACGGCTTTGATTCTCACCCACCAACTGGATGCTGAAGAATCACTCGAACGCAGCATCGCTCTGCTCGACGACCTGTTCTCGAAACTCCCTTTCATTCCCGATCCAGGACGCACGGAACTACATGCCGTGGCGCCTGCAACCGCTCTGAAAGAGAAGCTCGTGCTTCCTCGGGGACAGCACGGCGAGGAACTGGCAGCAACCCCGGCCGGAGACGTGCACCACCTTTTCGATGGGCAAAGCTGGCACACGCCCGAGCAGTGTCCTCCTGCACCGATGGACAGCAATGGCGCTACAGGCTGGCAGTGGCTCTACTTCAACACACTGCACAACACAGATGCGACTACCATCTGCTACCTCTGGGACATCCACGCGCTTGGTGCCCGAAGCGCTGCTTGATCCAGCGCGATCAAAGCGAAAGGCCCGCACTACCCTGGATTTCCGGGCAGTACGGGCCTTCGTGGCGAGTGGCAGATGAGGGATTCGAACCCCCGTAGGCTGTGCCAGCTGATTTACAGTCAGCCCCCTTTGGCCGCTCGGGTAATCTGCCGAACGTCTCGTGAAGAAAAACTCTTCAGGAAGACTGCCCGCGGATCGCCGTCCGCAGGCAAAATAACTTTACAGAACATCCCGCGCATTATCGAATCGTGTTCCGGTATAGCCGAATTCAGCGACCGGACGCCACCCGACGCTCGATCTGCGCGTAGAAGCTCTTCGCCTGGTCAGCGGTCACCAGGCCCATCTCCACCGCGTTCTGAAGGTCCGCGCGTACGCCCTGCAATCGGACAGAAGACGAGGATTCTGACCCAACATCCGGCTCCTGCGGCAGCGTAACGATGGGCGATGCAGCAACCGACGGCTCCGCTCCCACCCCTGTCAGCGAGGCGGCCATGATCAGCGACCCGGCAACAGCATGTCGGGCATGGACAAAGTAGCGACGCGATTGCGCGGTCAAGAGTTCCTCCTGAGAACGGCTGAGGGTTCCACCGTTTCACCCGCACATGAACGCCGCCTGTCGCGAAGCTGTGAATTAGGGTAGGAGCAGGAAAATACCAACCAGAAGGAGGCAACGGTGGCCAGTGAATCCACATTCGACGTTGTAAGCAAGGTAGACAAGCAGGAAGTTGCCAACGCGCTGAACCAGGCACAGAAGGAACTTGCCCAGCGCTACGATTTCAAGGGTGTTGGAGCTGAGGTGGATTTCAGCGGCGAGATGATCCTCATGAAGGCAAACTCGGAAGAGCGCGTGCTCGCTGTGCTCGACGTCCTGCAGTCCAAGATGATCAAGCGCGGCATCTCGCTGAAGTCCCTCGACACCGGCGAGCCCTACGCCTCGGGCAAGGAATTCCGCCTCGAGACAACCATCAAAGAGGGCATCGCACAGGACATCGCCAAGAAAATTAACAAGCTCATCCGCGATGAGGCACCCAAGGGCGTCAAATCCCAGATCCAGGGTGACGAGTTGCGCGTCAGCTCCAAGTCCCGCGATGACCTGCAGGCCACCATGGCTCTGCTCAAGAACTTTGACGAGGCGGACCTCCAGTTCGTGAACATGCGGTAGGCATCCAAGCCACCAACGACGGCGACGCTCCCTTGAGAGGGGGCGTCGCC
>NZ_BAAAON010000001.1:328741-356199 GCF_039530425.1 Arthrobacter parietis
GTGCCATGGGCGGGTGGGAGGCGAACAGCTTCTTCACCCCTCCGCCGCGGAACGGATTCGCAATCATCAGGTGCGAGGTGTTGACCAGCTGCTGGCTCTGCGGCAGCGGCGCCTGCTGCGTTCCGCGCTCGAGTTTACGCAGGGCGGAGGCGAGAGCCAGCGGGTCTTCCGTGAGGCGGGCGCCGTCTTCATCGGCGTCGTACTCGCGGGTTCGGCCGATGGCCATCTGGATGAGCCCCGCAGCAAGCGGTGCAAGGAACGCCAACAGCAGCGCCGCGATCGGGTTGCCACCCGAGTTCCGGTTGCCGCCCATCAGGCCAGTGAACGCGAACATCTGCGCAACCGAGGTGATGACGCCGGCAACAGCGGCGGCAACAGACCCGGTCAGGATGTCACGGTTATAGACATGCATCAGCTCATGCCCAAGCACACCCCGCAGCTCGCGCTCGCTGAGAATCTGCAGGATGCCCTGGGTGCAGCAGACCGCTGCGTTTTCCGGGTTCCGGCCGGTGGCAAATGCGTTGGGCGCCATGGTCGGCGAGACGTACAGGCGGGGCATCGGCTTGCCCGCCTTGGTGCTGAGCTCGCGCACGATGCGGTACATCGCCGGCGCCTGCTGCTCCGTCACCGGAACAGCTTTCATGCTGCGGATAGCGAGTTTGTCGCTGTTCCAGTAGCTGTACGCGATCGAGCCGACACCGATCAGCGCGAAGATCCACAGGAACGCCGAACTGCGCGTGGCCGAAGCGATCACCGCACCGAACAGCAGGAAGATCCCCATCAGGGATCCGAAAAGCAGGGCCGTCTTGGCGCCGTTGAAGTGGTTGTGCACCTGTTCTCCTTGTTGACTTACCTACCGGTACAACGGCGCTGCGCTGCGCCCTGTTCCGCCGTCAGTTCCGCAGCCCTTCAGCGTGAAAGGACGGTGCACACGCAGGCGCGGTTGCCCTCGCCGTCGGCCAGCACAGTGAAAGACGGCGCCTGCGCATCGTCGACGACGGTGCCTCCTGCGGCGACGGCTGCGGCGATGCGCGCGTCAGCGACGTCGTGCGGCACCCACACGTCGAGGTGGAACCGCTGCCGTGGGGTCTCGTGCGCATCTGTGCCCTGGAACCAGAGCAGCGGAACCCGGCCGGAAGGGTCCACGACGTCGTCACCACTCACATTGCGGGCATCGCCGGTGAGCAACGCGGCCCAGAACGGTCCCGCGTCGGCGAGCGCCGCGGTATCGAGCGCGAGTTCCACTTCGGCGAGCGCCCCTGGCTGCGGCGTCAGGCCCTGCTCGTGCGCGATGGAACTGATGGCTCGTGCGAGGTCCACATCGCGCTGTGTCAGTGCACCGACGTCGTGACTGATCAGTTTCAGGTCCACGTGCGGGTAGGTGAGGGTGACATCGGGGTGATGGTTGGCTGCCTCTGCGGCCTCGGTCACAGCGGTCACGAACCGGAGCCCCGCGGTGAAGCTGCCGGTGCGGAAACGGGCGTGGATGCCCTGTGCGAGCTGGCGCCAGTCGTTGAGCCCGGCGTCGAGAATCTGCGTGCTGGTGAGCTTGTCCATGACCCCAGTATGTCGCGGCACGGGGCAGCTGTGACCTATCGGAGCACCTTATTGCGCGAGGGTCATCGAGATCTGATAGCGGTCGGACCGGTAGGTGGAGATCGAATACTCGATCGGCGTGCCGGGTTCTTCCGGTCCGGTGAATGAGCGCCGGTGAAAGAGGAGCACCGGGGCGCCCAGCGCGATGTCGAGCAGCTGCGCAATATCCGCTGACGCAGCACTTGCCTGGACGGTCTGTTCCACGCGCCGCACCGGATGCCCGGACGCCGAGAGCACGCGGTAGAGGGAACCGGTCAGGTCTTCGGCCAGCAGGTTGGGAAGCAGCGCTGGCGGGAGCCAGGACTCGTCAACGCTGACGGGTGCATTGTTGGCGAGCCGGAGTCGCCTCAACCGGTATCCCGGCGCATTCTCGGCAAGGCGAAGATGCGACGCCGCGGCGTCCGGCGGTTCACAGAGCTCAGCTGTGATCACGCGGGTGCTGGGTTGGAACCCGGCAGCGCGCATGTCGTCATTGAAGGACGCCAGGTGCAGCACCGACCGAACCATGCCATGGGACACGAAGGTGCCCTTGCCCTTTTCCCGTACCAGCTCGCCGTCCCGGACGAGATCGGAAATGGCTCGGCGCACGGTGATGCGCGAAACCCCGAACATCTCCTCGAGCTGGCGTTCACCGGGCAGCGCTTCGCCCGGCTTCAATCCTTGCGCGAGCTCCTGGACCTGGCGCCGCAACCGGAGATGCTTGAGCTCGCCTGACCGGTTTACACCGGTGCTGTGCGTTTTCTCCATGCATCTGTAATATCAGAACAACTGGTTATAACCAGTCACCGCGCCAGGAACTCGATCTGTGTCATCGAATGAACCGACCAGTATGCATTTGCCCCTGAAGACCTAAGGACCCGCATGACGCCCTATGGCAGGCAGCTCACCCACCGCCGGGAAATTTTGTGCAGCTTCAGTGACTCCGCCGGCCTCGACGCCACCGGAGCTGCACAAAACTTCCATCCCCGACCGGATACCCAGGCCAGATGAACAGCGGCCAGGACCGGGTACTCCGCGGCCGGCTGGTCACCGGCCAGCCGGCCGCGGACATTCTTGACGACGGCGCCATCTGGCTCGCCGGGGACCGCATCGAATGGTGCGGACCGGCGTCGGAGTTGCCAGCCGGGAGTCCGCAGGAGGTCGAGGAGGCCCCGGTGATCCTGCCGGGGCTGGTTGACCTGCACTGCCACGGCGGGGCTGGGCACACCTTCTCGGCCGACCCCGACGGCGCACGCGCTGTCGCGGCCCATCACGCTGCCAACGGAACGACGTCGCTGCTCGCCTCGCTGGTCTCCGCACCGGCTGAGGAGCTGATGGTACAGATTGAGGCGCTGCGGGACCTGGTCGACGACGGAACTCTCGCCGGCCTGCACCTCGAAGGCCCGTTCCTCGCCGCCGATATGTGCGGGGCACAGAACCCCGCGGCAATCATCGACGGCGATCCCGCCCTGCTTCGTCAGTGGCTCGAAACCGGGCGTGGAACCATACGGTCCCTCACACTGGCCCCGGAAACCCCCCACTTCGACGAGCTGGTGTCCCTCTGCCGGCAACACGGCGTCGTTCCGTCGGTCGGGCATACGGCGGCGACCGCCGCGCAGATGCGTGCGGCCCTTGAGCACAATCCGGGCGGGACGTGGTCGGCCACGCACCTGTTCAACCGCATGCCTCCTCTGGACCATCGCCGCCCAGGACCGATCGCAGTGCTGCTCGAAACAGCCCGCCGTGCGCCGGACTCCATGGTCCTGGAACTGATTGCCGACGGCGCGCACCTGCACCCGGACACCGTCCGGATGGTCTTCGGCCTCGTCGGCGCGGACGGTATCGCTCTTATCACGGATGCCATGGCCGCCGCCGGCATGAGCGACGGCGACTACACGCTCGGCACACTGGACGTCGAGGTGCGCAACGGAACCGCGCGGCTCGCTTCCCCGGACTGGACCGCCGGCGCCATCGCCGGAGGCACCAGCCGCCTGCTGGAGAACGTGCGGCGCTGCCGCGACTGGGGCATAAGCCTCGCCGATGCGGTTGCGGCCGCATCCTCCACTCCGGCACGGCTCATCGGGAACGACGACGTCGGAATGCTCAGCCCCGGACGGCGGGCAGATGTAGTGGTCGCCTCGGACGAGCTCGAAGTACTGCAGGTGTACCGCTCAGGTGCCCTGCAACAGCCAGCACCAAAGGAAAGGTCTTAACTGTGCAGGTCATCATCTGCGAGTCACCGGAACAGGTCGGTTCGCGCGCCGCGGACATCATCGAGGTACGCGTACGGCAAGGGCCGGCAGTGCTGGGCCTTGCGACGGGCAGTTCGCCGTCGGGAACCTACCGCGAGCTGATCCGTCGCCATCGGGAAGAACAGCTGAGTTTCAGCGACGCCACGGCGTTCACGCTCGATGAGTATGCGGGGCTCCCGCTGGATCACGACCAGTCCTACCACTCAACCATTCGCCGCGAGTTCGTGGATCACGTGGACCTCCCGCTATCCCGACTGCTGACTCCTCACGGGGACGCGGAAGACCTGCGGGCCGAAGCCGTCAGGTATGACGAGGCCATTCGCGAAGCCGGCGGCGTCGACATCCAGATCCTCGGCATCGGTGCGAACGGGCATATCGGCTTCAATGAGCCGACGTCGTCCCTCAATTCGCGGACCAGGGTCAAGACCCTCGCCGGAGCCACCCGGTCAGACAACGCACGGTTCTTCCCCGGCGGTGAGGTTCCCCAGCTCTGCCTGACCCAGGGGCTCGGAACCATCCGCGAGGCGCACCAGGCGGTGCTGGTAGCGCTGGGTGCCAACAAGGCCGGCGCCGTCCGGGCAATGGTTGAGGGACCGGTGAGTGCGTTCTGCCCTGCCTCGGTCCTGCAGCTGCACCCACGCGCCGTCGTCGTTCTGGATCCCGAGGCAGCCTCCCAGCTGCAGCTGATCGACTACTACCGCAGGGCGCAGGAACTGAACGACAAGCTGCTGGGCCGGTAGCACCGGCCGCCGGCAGCGTCAGTCCGGGCAGCGCCGGTCAGGGTTCGGGGTTCCGGGAATCGTACTGGCCGAAGCGCGGTTGGAGGCGTGCCAGCAGCACCACGAGCAGGATGCACACGATCCCGCCCCACAGCGCCGTCCAGCCCTCACCGATCCACTCGGCGAACCCGCCGCCCACCAGCTCCCCCAGCCTGGGGCCGCCAGCGACGACGACGATGAACACTCCCTGCAGGCGCCCCCTCATCGCATCGGGAGTTGCTGACTGCAGAATGGTGCTGCGGAAGACGCCGCTGACCGAGTCCGAAACACCCGCCAACAGGAGGCAGACGGCGGCAGGGATGATCCACGGCGTCATCCCGCCGTCGGGTGACCGCCCGGCCAGGATGACGACCAGCCCGAAGGCGCTGATCGACGCGCCCCAGCCGACGACGGACCACTGGACCGCCCGCCCCTGCCGGTGGATGTGCCCCAATGGACCCGAGAACAGTCCGGATAGGACTGCCCCGAATGCGCTTGCTCCCAGCAGGATGCCGACGGTCAGCTCACCGCCGCCGATGAACACGGCACCCACCGCCGGCAGGAGCACGCGCGGCTGGGCCATGACCATTGCCGCAAGGTCAATGAGGAACGTCATCCGGATGTTCGGCCGCGTGCCGAGGTAGCGGAATCCTTCGATGACGGTGGCAAGGCCGGCTCGGCGCACCGGCCCTTCCGGCGGCATGGCTGGCAGGCGGAACAGCGCCCACAGCGCGGCGGTGAAGGTAACGACGTCGATGGTGTAGGTCCAGCCATAGCCCACCTGGGCGATGAGCACGCCGGCCAGCATGGGACCGACGGTGAAGGCGAGCCCAAACGTGATCATGGACAGGGCGTTGGCTGCGGGAAGCAGCTCAGGGCGCACCAGCCGCGGGATGATGGCCGTCCGCGTGGGCTGGTTGATGCCTGCAAACCCGCTGTGGACGGCGATCAGGAGGTACAACAGCCAGATGTTGTCAGCACCCATCCAGGCCTGCAGCGCGATGCCGATGGTTGACGCCCACAGTCCCAGACCGGACAGCAGCGCCACCTTGCGGCGATCATGCGCGTCCGCCACCGCGCCGCCATACAGGCCGGCGAAGATTAGCGGCACCAGTGCGAACAACCCGATGAGACCGACGTTCAGGCTTGATCCCGTGATGTCGTAAACCTGCAGGCTGACTGCAACGAGGGTGAGGTTGGTGCCGATCGCGGACAGCGCCGTGCCGAAGTACAGTCTGCGGAACGCCGGACTTTCCTTTAGCGGAGTGATATCGGCAAGGAGTCTGGGCACCCGGCAAGTGTACCGGCGGAGCGGTTACCTCCGGCAACGACTCACGGTTCCTCCTACCGTTTCATCAGCCTGCTGACTTTCCTTCCTACGGTGGCTAGGGTTGCTCTCACAGTGCGGTGCGTCGCCGATCATCCAGCGGGAGGAAAATCATCATGCTTACCAGCGAAGTTGCTGAAGGAATCCACTGGCTCGAGCACGCCCACGTGAACGTCTACTTCGTTGAGCAGGAGGATCGCGTCATGATTGTCGACGCCGGCCTTCCGGGCATCTGGCCGCACATCAGGGCCGCGCTGCGGGAACTCGGGTTCGAGAATTCGGTGGTGGCACTGGTTCTCACTCACGCGCACTTTGACCACGTGGGCGTAGCCGCCAAGCTGCGCACTACCTACCGCCTGCCCATTCTTGTCCATCCCGGGGACGCCTACATTGCCGCGCATCCCTACCGCTACAAGCACGAGCTGAACCGCCTGACCGTACCCTTGCGCAATCCGGGAAGCCTGCCGATCCTCGGCAGAATGACACTCGCGGGGGCTTTGACGGTCCGCGGCGTCACGGACACGCTGCCGCTTGTGCCCGGAATTGCGGGCAACCTTCCCGGCACCCCGGAGATCATCCACGTTCCCGGCCATACCGCCGGCCATGTGGCCCTCCACTTCGCGGACCGGCAAACGCTGATCGTCGGCGACGCACTGGTCACCCTGAATCCCTATACCGGCCTGAAAGGACCCCAGATCGTCTCCGGAGCGGCAACGGCGGACTCACCGCAGGCACTGGAATCGCTCGACCGGATCGCGGCGCTTCCCGCCGACAGGGTGCTGACCGGACACGGCGAGCCATGGCTCTCAACTCCGGCAGACGCCGTCGCCATCGCCAGGCTGAATGGGCCGTCCTGACGGATCAGTCTGAAGCGTGTTCGGCGATGGCGGTGTCAATCGCCTCCAGCAGCCGCTCATTCCCGAGAATCCGGAAGTGCCCCATCACATCCAACTGCACGTTGGTGGCCCCGACCAGCTCGCTGCCGCCCGGAATGTGCGGGTCGAACGTCCCGTAGATCGAGGTGATGCGCGAATTCACCGCGAGGTTGGCGCGCAGCGCGTTCAGGGTCCGGTTCCGTGGCGAGAAGGCCCGCAGGCTCGGCAGCAGCGCAAACATGGCGTAAACCGAGCCTGAAAACGGCGAGTTCACCGCAATGAGCTGGCGGACACGCGGCGCGGAATCCGGCAGGGTCATGACGTACTTCCCGATCAGGCCACCCTTGCTGTGGGCCACAAGGACCACGTCGGTCAGGTTTCGCTCACGCAGGTATTGCTCCACCAGCTCAGCCATCGCGGGAACGGTTCCACGGTTGTAGCCCAGAGCCGTGACCGCATGCACAGGATGCCCCGCTGCGTGCAGGTGGGATGCCACCGGGTGCATGAACTGCCAGGGCTCATAGATACCGGGCAGCAGAATCACGGGCGCCTTGTCCCCGGACAGCTGCCGACCAGCATCTCCCCGGAACAGAAAGCCACGGGCCTGCCAGAAGCCAACATAGGCGTAATCGAGGATCCACGCCCCGCCGCGCCTAAGCAGCCGCATGCGGGTCTCCCTTGAGCAGCCCCCGAGCGGTCTCTGCCGGTCGGCTGTACATCAGGACGTGCGGAACGTCCGGAACCTCCACCACTGTGGCATTGGGATTGGCGTCGGCCAGCCGCAGCAGCCAGTCCGTCGGGGCGATCGGATCCCGTTCCCCGCGCATCAGCACCACCGGGCACGCTACGCAGGGAAGCGCCTCCTCGAGCTTGTGGCCGACCATCGCCGGGAGGGTCCGCAGATACGGCACGATCGAGCGCAGATAGTCCGTGAACACCATCAGGTTCACGGCCGGTGATTCACGCAGCGTGTCCTGCGCCAACCGCAGCGCCTGCTTGCCGATGGAGCGTTCGCGATCATTCACGGTAGGGCCAAGCAGCACGAGTTTGTGCACCAGCTCCGGCCCGTGCGCCGCAGTTTCGGTTGCCACCTGACACCCCATCGAGTGCCCAATAAGCACCACGGAGCCCACATCGAGGTTGCGCAGAACGGTCAGCACAATCTCTCCGAGCTCCGGAACAGACAGCGGGCGGTGCGGCCCTGGAGAGGAACCGAACCCGGGCAGCTCGATGGCATACACCGCACTGTTCCGCGCCAGTTCGGCGGCGAGACGCTCAAAGTAGCGGGCCGAGACGCCGATACCGTGAACCAGCACCACAGGATCTCCCCGCCCCACTCTCCGCACGGTCACCACGCAGTCCGCAACGCGCTCCTTAACTACGTCATCCCATGGCCCGCGGCCCATTCTCCTACCCTTCATCGCCGGCATCTCCATCCAGCGTAGTCCGTTAGGTTCGGCTTATTATGAATTACTCACAACAGATGTTTGACTGGTGTCATGACCGAACATACCGCGCCCGCGAACACGTGGGCTGCGTCCCTGCGTTCAGCGGGACGCCGGGTGACGAAGCAGCGCCTGGCGGTACTCGCCGCCGTTGAGCAGTCGCCGCATTCAACCGCGGACGACGTCGTCACTGCGGTCCGCGCCGAACTCGCCGACATCACCGTGCAGTCGGTCTACGTAGTGCTCTCCGACCTCACCGTCAGCGGACTGCTGCGCAGGATCGAAACACCCAACTCGCCCGCACGGTATGAGACCAGGGTGAATGACAATCACCACCACGCCGTCTGCACCGGGTGCGGCCGGATCGAGGATGTGGACTGCGCCGTGGGGCATGCACCGTGCCTGACGCCCGCCTGGTCGCCGGGCTCAAACCAGATGACCATCCAGATTGCCGACGTCGTCTATCAGGGCCTGTGCAACGACTGCCGCGAGGCATCCGCCCAAAATTTCACCACTACTTCCTGAACTAACTGAAACACACTGAAAGAAGGAGAATCCATGACTGCCAACTACAGCACCACCCAATCGGGTGCCCCCGTTGTTGACGACAGCAATTCCTCGGCGCTGGGCCGCGACGGCGCCATCCCGCTGACTGACCATTACCTGATCGAGAAGCTCGCCCAGTTCAACCGCGAGCGCGTGCCCGAGCGCGTTGTGCACGCCAAGGGCGGCGGCGCATTCGGCGTATTCGAGGCCACTGAGGACGTCAGCAAGTACACCAAGGCAGCTCTCTTCCAACAGGGCGCACAGACCGAGACGCTGCTCCGGTTCTCCTCCGTCGCCGGTGAGCAGGGTTCTCCTGATACCTGGCGCGACCCCCGCGGGTTCGCCCTGAAGTTCTACACCTCCGAGGGCAACTACGACCTCGTGGGCAACAACACCCCGGTTTTCTTCATCCGCGACGGCATCAAGTTCCCCGACTTCATCCACTCGCAGAAGCGCCTTCCCGGCTCCAACCTGCGTGATGCAGACATGCAGTGGGACTTCTGGACCCTCTCCCCCGAGTCCGCACACCAGGTGACCTGGCTGATGGGTGACCGCGGCCTCCCCGCCTCGTGGCGGACCATGAACGGTTACGGCTCACATACCTACCAGTGGATCAACGAGGCCGGAGAAAAGTTCTGGGTCAAGTACCACTTCAAATCTGCCCAGGGCCACGAGGCGCTGACCGGCGACGAGGCCGAGGCACTCGCCGGCTCCGACGCCGACCACCACATCCGTGACCTCTACGAGAACATCGAGCAGGGCAACTTCCCCAGCTGGGATCTCAAGGTCCAGGTTATGCCGTATGAGGATGCGAAGAACTACCGGTTCAACCCGTTCGATCTCACCAAGGTGTGGCCGCACGCGGACTACCCGCTGATCCCGGTCGGCAAGCTGACCCTGAACCGCAACCCGGAGAACTACTTCGCGCAGATCGAACAGGCAACCTTCGCGCCGTCGAACTTCGTTCCGGGCATCGCCGCGTCGCCGGACCGCATGCTGCAGGCACGCATCTTCTCCTACGCAGACGCACACCGCTACCGCGTGGGCACCAATCACGCGCAGCTGCCCGTCAATGCCCCGAAGAGCGAGGTTCGCAACTACTCCAAGGACGGCGGCGCACGCTTCTTCTTCAACTCGCCGCAGACCCCGGTCTACGCACCGAACTCGATGGGCGGCCCTGCTGCAGATCCGTCGCTGACGGGCCCCGAGGGCGGCTGGGAGAACGACGGCGATCTGGTGCGTGCCGCCCACAGCCTCCACGCTGAGGACGACGACTTCGGTCAGGCCGGAACGCTGTACCGGGAGGTCTACAACGACGCCGAGAAGGCCCGTTTCCTGGAGAACATCACCGGTGCGGTGAGCGGAGTAACCATTGCGGACATCCGCGAACGCGCCATCCAGTACTGGACCAATGTCGATGCCGATCTCGGTGCGAAGCTACGCGCCAACCTCGGCAGCGCGTCCGGTGCTGCACAGAACTCTGACGCCGAGGCTGCGAACAAGTTCTAGTCCGTAGCGTTTGACCACGCAACGCTGAAGGGCGGGCCCATAGCGGGCCCGCCCTTCCTGCACTTCTTATCTGTTTGCCTGGGAGAGAGCCTGGTCCAGTCCGGTGAAGAAGCGGTCCATCAGCAAGTGCAGTGCCTGTTCGACGGAATCCCGGTCCTGGTTCAGGACGTAGTCATACTGCAGGCCGTACAGACTTGTTGTGAACAACCGCGCCGAGGAATCGGCCTCCGCACGCTGCATACCCTGATTGACCAGCCAGTCTGCCGAAAAGGAATGCCAGTAAGCGAACTTCCTCATGGCACTGCCTCGTGGATTGAGGCTCACTGCATCCTGAAGAGCCGCTTCGAATTCAAGGCGCTGCAGCTGTCGGTTTCGCTCAATCAGGAGCCAGTTCCAGGAATCGAGAATCCACCTGCGGAAATCTTCCCGGGCAAATCCTTCGGGATTCTCAGGCTTCAACGCGTCATGACGCGCCTCGATGTGCCGGACAATCTCATTGATGAGTTCCTCGCGGTTGCCGAAGTGGTACACGAGTACGTAGCTGCTGATACCCAGGCCGTCCGCCAGGGTGCGGAAGCTCAGGCTCGCGAACGTCTTGTCGAGGAGATGATCGACAATCTGCTCGAGGAGCTCGTTCTTCCGTTCCGGTTTCGGGGGGCGCGCCATTGCTGAATAGTACAGCGCGTGGAGCACGCCCCCGTGCGCACTTCCTACTTCCCGGCGCGCAATTCCTCCAACACCGGCTCGCCCGTTTTATCTTCTGCGGCAAGGCGTGAGTGCCGCTGTCCATAGGCGAAGTAGATAGCGAAACCGACCACGAGCCAGATCCCGAAGAACACCCAGGTCACGGTGGCCAGGTTGAGCATGAGGTACACGCAGAGGATGGCCGACAGGATCGGAATGACCTTGCCGAACGGCACACGGAAGGATGGCTTCAGGTCGGGCCGCTTCTTCCGGAGTACCAGGATGCCCAGACTGACGGTGACGAACGCGGAAAGCGTGCCGATATTGATCATCTCGGCGAGCAGTTCAACCTCGGTGAAACCGGCCAGGAGAGCGACGACGACGCCACACAGAATCTGCGTGCGCGCAGGAGTGCTTCGCTTGGCTGAGGTCCGGCTCAGTCCGCGGGGCATCAGGCCGTCGCGACTCATGGCGAAGATGACGCGCGCCAGGCCCATGAGCAGCACCATGATGACCGTGGTCAGCCCGATCAGGCTGCCCACGGAAATGATTCCGGCGGCCCAGTCAGCACCCACAAGCTGGAATGCGGTGGCCAACGACGGCGACTCGGTTGCGGCCAGCTCCTGGTAGGACACCATGCCTGTCACGGCCAGCGTCACCAGGATGTAAAGCACGGTCACCAGGGCGAGTCCGCTGAAGATGCCGCGCGGGAGGGTCTTCTGTGGATTCTTCACTTCCTCCGCGGAAGTGGCCACGACGTCGAAGCCGATGAATGCGAAGAACACCAGTGCCGCGCCGGAGATGATGCCCGTGAAGCCGTACATGGCAGGATTTGCGCCGCTAAGGAAGGACAGGAACGGCTGGGACGCCCAGCTGCTGTCGAGTTCGGCCGGTGCCTCGGAGGCAGGGACAAACGGCGTGTAGTTTGCGCCATCAATGTAGAAGAACCCAACGACGATGACGAACAGGACGATGGCGATCTTGATGATCGTGAAGATGTTGTTCACGCGGGCGGAAAGCTTGGTTCCCAGCACCAGGATCATCGTGAAGATGGCGACGATGATCAGCGGGCCCCAGTACACCGTGATGCCCAGGAGGTTGACCTGGGACGGAACGTCGAGGTTAAGCACCGCGAACAGATCGCTGAGGTAGACGCCCCAGAACTTCGCGATGACGGCGCCCGCCATCAGCAGCTCGAGGATGAGGTTCCACCCGATGATCCACGCGAGAAGCTCTCCCATGGTGGCGTAGGTAAAGACGTACGCACTGCCTGCCACGGGCATTGCCGTTGCGAACTCGGCGTAGCACATGATGGCGAGCGCGCAGGTGATGGCGGCGAGCACAAACGAGATGGTCACTGCAGGGCCGGCGTTGAATGCTGCTGCCTGGGCACCGACAGAGAAGATCCCGGCACCGACAGCAACTGCGACGCCCATGATCATGAGGTCCCAGGTGGTCAGCGACCGCTTGAGTGTGCGGCCTTTCTCACCTGAGTCTGCGATCGATTGTTCGATCGACTTGGTACGGAAAAGATTCACGGCTTTGTGTCCTCTGTGGGGAAAACTGACCGGTCAATCGTAATGAGCACGTAATACGCCTCCACATTCGTCTCGGCATGTGAGACGAATGTGGAGGCGTATTGGGACGGTCAGTGTCTGGTTGAGACAGGCGCCGACTCCGTCAGTGGGCGTGCGCCGTCGTCGTCCGTGTGTTCAACCAGGCGAGCGCCTTCAACGTCAACATCGGGCAGGACGCGGTCCAGCCACTTCGGCAGCCACCAGGCTGAGCGGCCGAGGAGGTGCATCGCGGCCGGGATGAGGGTCATCCGGACCACGAACGCATCGAGCAGCACACCGAACGCCAGGCCGAAACCGATGGGGCGGACCATGGTCAGATGCGAGAAGACAAAGCCTGCGAACACCGAGACCATGATGATGGCCGCAGCCGTGACCACCCTGGCGCCGTGGCTGAATCCGACCCGCACGGCTTCCTTGGCGGGCCGGCCATGGACGAAGGACTCGCGCATACCGGAGACAAGGAACATCTGGTAATCCATGGCCAGACCGAAGAGCACGCCGATCAGGATGATGGGGAGGAAGCTCAGGATCGGGCCGGGGTTGGTGACGCCGAAGAAGTCTCCCAGCCAGCCCCACTGGTAGATCGCGACGGTGGCACCGAAGCTGGCCAGTAGCGAGAGCAGGAAGCCGGCGGTGGCGATGAGCGGCACCAGGATGGACCGGAACACCAGGAGCAGCAATACCAGCGACAGCCCGACGACGATGCCCAGGTAGAGCGGCATGGCCTCCATGAGTTTCGCGGAGACGTCGATGTTCGCGGCGGTCTGCCCCGTGACGGACACGGTCACGCCGGTAGCGTCCTCGATGCTGGCGGCTTCGGCACGGAGGTCACGCACCAGTTGCTCGGTGCTCTCGCTCGCCGGGCCTTCTTCCGGGATGACCTGGTAGATCGCGGTGCGTCCGTCGTCGCTGATTCCGGCAGGGACAGCGGTGACGACGTCATCAATGGCGGCGAGGCGGTCGGCGACGTCGAGCTGGAGGTCGGTGCGCTCGCCCTCGTCCTCGATCGGGGGCAGTTCACCGACGGCGAGGAGAGGTCCGTTGGTGCCTTCGCCGAACTTCTCCCCCACCAGTGTGTAGGCCTGGTAGGCGGTGGAATCGGTCGGCTCGGAGCCGCCGTCAGGCAGGCCGACGCGCAGTTCCAGCGCCGGCAAAGCAAGCACACAGAGCGCGACGACGCCAACCAGTACCGTGAGGATGGGTTTGCGGGTGACAAAACCGCCCCAGCCGCGGCCTGCGGCATAGGAATTGTCAACAGAGTGCTCGTCAGCCTCTGCCTCGCTGGCGGAGTGCGCGGTCTTCCAGCGGCGTTTCGAGATGACCCTGCGGCCCATGAAACCAAGCAGCGCGGGCGTCAGGGTGAGCGCAACCAACACGGCGACGGCGACTGTTCCGGCAGCGGACAGGCCGAGGATCGTGAGGAACGGCAGGCCGGGGACGGCGAGCGCAGCCAGCGCGATGATGACCGTGATGCCCGCGAAAAGCACAGCGTTGCCCGCGGTTCCGGTGGCGCGTGCGATGGATTCCTGCAGCGGCATGCCGCGCAGCAGCTGTGTGCGGTGGCGGTTCACGATGAAGAGCGAATAATCGATCCCGACGGCGAGTCCGAGCATCAGCGCGAGCACCGGCGAGATGGAGCTCATCTGGATGACTCCGGTGAGTGCGAAGGTTATTCCGACGCCGACTCCTACGCCGACGATGGCCATGAGCAGCGGCAGGCCGGCTGCTACCAGCGTCCCGAGCATGACGATCAGGACAATGGCGGCGACCAGGAGGCCGATGACCTCGGCCGGACCGAAAATCTCGGAGATGTCCTGGACGATCTCCTTGCTGTATTCGACGTTCAGCCCGGCTTCAGTCGCGGCGCCCGCTGCTTCCTGGACCGCTTCACGGGTCTCGGGTGTGATGGCGTCTACTGCGGTGGTGAACTGGACGCTGGCAACCGCTGTGGTGCCGTCGTCGGACACGAACTGAATGGCTGAGGTGGCCTCGAGGAGGCGCTCTCCGCGCTCGAGTTCCACTCGGGCTGCGTCGAGTTCTGCCTGGCCCTCGTCGAGCTGGGCGCGCTGGGCGTCGATCTCGGCCTGGGCGGCATCAAGCTGCGCCACGGTTGCGTCGATCTGCTCAGCGGGCAGGAACGCCTTCCCCGCTTCAAATTGAGCGCGCTGGTCATCGAGCTGCGCCTGGGCGGCATCGAGTTGGGCGGCGCCGTCGGCGAGCTCCTGGGCGCCGGCCTCGAGTTCCGCCCTGCCGTTCGCGATCTCCTCGCGGCTGTCGGCGAGCTGCTGGGCAGTCTCGAACGGGTCGATGACTGATTCGACGCCGTCGAGCCCTTCCACCTCCGTGAGGGCAGCCGTGACTTCCTCCTGCTGCTCCGCGGTGAACTCACCGTCAGTGCTCTGGAAAACGATGGTCCCCATGCCGCCGACGGCCTCGGGCATCTCCTCCTTGAGCTGATTGAGGACACGCTGTGACTCGGTGCCCGGGATGGTGAAGTTGTTGCTCAGTGTGCCGGAGAAGGCGACGGCGGAGCCACCTACCGCAACCATGATGGCCAGCCAGGCGGAGACCACCCACCAGCGGCGGCGGTAGGCGAAGGAACCGAGTCGGTACAGGAGGAAAGCCATGGTGTTGTGCGTCCTGGGTTAGAGGTCTGGATTAGGAGGAAGGACGGGAGAAGCCGTCGCGCAGCATGGTCAGCGTCGCGACGATGGAGTCCTCGAGGGTTTGCGCCGCATTGTGGTCCGGGTTCTCACTCGATGCCCATTCCCGCATTGCGGCCTTGGCGCAGGAGAGAAGTGAGCCGACCAGCGCGTGCACGTAGAGGGTTGATGCCTGGCCGCGCAGCCGGTCCTCGACCGCGCTGATGATGCGGGCTTCAGCCCGCTCCCAGGCGAGGAGGTGGGTACCGAGGAGGTCCGGGTTGCCTGCAGCCATGCGGAAGAGGTCGCCGCAGTCCTTCAGGTTTTCCACCTTGGTGGTGGCGGCGAGCGCGGCAATCATCGCGTCGAGGATGGGCTCATCCCCGGGACGGTCCGCGAGTTCGGCTTCGGCGCGGTCGAGAAACGACTCCGTGGAGACGATCAGTGCCTCTTCTGGGCTGTGAAAGTAGTTGAAGAAGGTGCGTCGGGAGACGTTCGCCTGATCGGCTATTTGCTCAGCCGTGAATCCGCCCATGCCGTGGGTGCGTGCGAGGTCCAGAGCCGCCTGGGCAATGGCCCTCCGTGTTTCGAGCTTGTTCTGCTCGCGGCGGCTGATTTGCTGTTCTGTCACATACTTACACTATGTGCAACTTTGCACAGAGTGCAAACTGGCGTTCCCGCCGTCGCGCGTGCGGGCCACATTCCCCGGGTACTGAGCATGAAACGGCGTGTCGCCTACCGACACGCCGTTTATTGGGCAAGCCATCCCTAAGAAGGTGGGGAAACCGGCCCACCGCGAAGAACCCCTGGCACTTACTCCCCGCGGGAAATCGCGATCATGTCCTCGCGCGGAACCAGCTTCACACGCTCGCGGACCAGCTCAGGCAGGCTGCCGTCGTCGTGCATGTAGTTGGCGCCCAGCTTCATTTCGTGGGAATCGAGCTTCAGCCAGCCCTCCCAGGTGGTGTACCGGACGCCGCGATCCTCAAGGAGGTTGATGATGGCGTCTTCCGACGGATGCTCTGCCGGGGGCAGGTTGAGGCGGTCCTCCAGGAGGTAGCCGATGGTCTCAAGGGCGTCACCCTTGGTGTGGCCGATCAGCCCCACGGGCCCACGCTTGATCCAACCCGTGCAGTAGATGCCGGGCACCGCGTTGCCTGACTCGTCGATGACCCGGCCGCCCTCGTTGGGAATGACGCCGGCCTGCTCGTCGTAGCCCACCTCCGGAAGTTCGGAGCCGAAGTAGCCGATAGCCCGGTAGAGCGCCTGGACCGGGTAGTCGAGATACTCGCCCGTACCCTCGACTGAGCCGCTGCCGTTGAGGCGGGTGCGTTCGAAGCGGATGTTCGCAACCTTGCCCGGAGTCTCCGGCGAGTCAGTGATCTCCACAGGACTGTGCAGGAAGTGCAGGTGAAGGCGGCGCGACGCCGTGAACTCCGCCGGGTCTTCCGGCTGCTCAACCAGCCAGTTGGTCAGCGTCTTGACCATCGTCTTCGTCTGGTTATTGCTGGCGATCTGCTGTTCCGAGGCCTCGTCAAAGTCGAAATCCTCCGGGTACAGCACAATGTCGACGTCCCGTGAGTGGGACAGCTCGCGCAGTTCCAGCGGCGTGAACTTTACCTGTGCGGGACCGCGGCGGCCGAAGACGTGCACGTCCGTCACCGGCGACTTCTTCAGCGCGGCGTAGACGTTGGATGGAATCTCCGTGACCAGGAGGTCATCGGCGTGCTTGGAGAGGACGCGGGCGATGTCCAGGGCCACGTTGCCGTTGCCGATAACAGCGATCTCCTTGGCGTCCAGCGGCCAGTCCCGGTCAACGTCAGGGTGCCCGTCATACCAGGAGACGAAGTCCGCTCCGCCGAAGGAGCCTTCGAGGTCGACCCCCGGGATGTTGAGGTCCGCGTCCTTCACCGCACCGGTGGCAAAAATGACGGCATCGTAGAAGGTGCGGAAGTCTTTCAGTGTGAGGTCGCGGCCATAGTTGACGTTACCGAGGAAGCGGATGTCCCCGCGGTCCAGCACTTTATGCAGCGCGGTCACAATTCCCTTGATACGCGGGTGATCAGGGGCCACACCGTACCGGATCAGGCCGTACGGCGCCGGGTACTGGTCAAAAAGGTCGATGGAAACTTCGAAGTCTCCGCCCTTGACCTCCTGCGACTTTGTCAGGATGTCTGCGGCATACACACCGGCCGGGCCTGCGCCGATGATGGCGACCCGAAGTGGACGGACCGACGTCGTGCTGGACACTGATGCCTTCTTCCTGGTGGATGACCTGGGGGCTCCCTGAGGACTTCTCCTAAGGGATGAACGGACGCACATTAGCGCACAGTTTCCTATTCTAAATCCCCCGTCCGATGCGCGTCGAAACCAGTGGCGCGGATCACCCGCTCCCCCACCCGCGTTGCTTACGGAATAGGAACGGCACGACGGCGGTTGGCACGCATGTGAGCCGCACCCGCACCAGTACGCGTCCTGCCCGTAGCGAAAACGCCACGGGCGTGCTTTTTGGTATCGGCGCTTACGGACTGTGGGGCTTGCTCCCCATCTACTTCCTCATCCTGCTGCCGGCCACCGCAGTGGAGATTGTCGCGAACCGTGTGCTCTGGTCACTGATTTTCTGCGCACTGCTGCTGACCGTTCTGCGGTCCTGGGCCACAGTCCGCACCGCCTTTGCGAACCGGCGGGTGCTCGGAACCCTTACCGTTGCCGCTCTCCTGATTGCGGTGAACTGGCTCGTCTATACCTACGGGGTTACCAACGGTCACGCCATCGAAGCTTCGCTGGGCTACTTCATCAACCCGATCGTGTCGGTACTTCTCGGTGTCCTCGTGCTGCGGGAAAAGCTGCGCCCGCTGCAGTGGGCAGCCGTGGGAATGGGGCTTGTCGCCGTCGTCGTCCTGGCGATTGGCTACGGGAACGTTCCGTGGATTGCCCTGGCGCTGGCGTTTTCGTTCGGTTTCTACGGGTTTGTGAAGAAGCGGGTGGGGCCGAGTGTCGACGCCGTGACCAGCCTCAGCATCGAAACAGCAGTGCTGACGCCGATCGCCGCCGTCGTAATGATCTGGCTGGCGCTCTCCGGCGGCGCAACGCTGACCACGGAGGGGCCTGGCCACTTCTGGATCATGGCGGCGTCGGGAATTATCACCGCCGTTCCACTGATTTTCTTCGGGGCAGCCGCCAGACGGCTGCCCCTGACCACCATCGGGATGCTGCAGTACCTCGCGCCGGTCCTTCAGTTCATCCTGGCCCTCACGGTTTTCCGCGAGGAGATGCCGCTGGAGCGGTGGATCGGCTTTGGGCTGGTATGGATAGGCCTCGCGCTCCTCACCGTGGACATGGTCCGAACGGTCCGGAAGAACGCGAGGCCCCGCAAGAGCGGGCAGCAACAGCAGCCCGCGAGCGTCTGACTACTCGGCCACCTCAAGCGCCGGAGTATCCCGGCGCAGCGTCTCGCCTCGGAAGAACCCTGGATGCGTGCGGCGGACGACGAGCATTACCACGACGCCGAGTGCGATGATCCCGACTCCGATCACGAACACCAGGCCCACCCCGAAGATCTCCGAGCCGCTGCCGAAGGCCGGGTCCCAGCTGTCCACGGCGGTCTGCAGGAACACGATCACGAGGCCGATTCCGCCAAGCAGTGGAGCCAGGAGCCGGAACACGAAGTTCCGCGCCGAGGTAAACGCCGTCCGGCGGAAGTACCAGACGCAGGCCAGTGCGGTCAGGCCGTAGTAGAAGCAGATCATCAGGCCGAGGGCCATGATGGTGTCGTTCAGGACGTTGTCGCTGATGATGCGCATGAGCGAGTAGAACCCGGCGGAGATGACGCCCGCTACAACGGTTGCGAAGACCGGCGAGCGGTACGTCGGGTGCACCGTTGCGAACTTCTGCGGCAGCGCCTGGTAGTAGCCCATGGCCAGCAGACTGCGGGCCGGGGAGAGGAAGGTGGACTGCAGCGAGGCCGCGCAGCTGGACAGCACCGCGAGCGAGAGCAGGATGGCAAACGGTCCCATGACCGGAGCTGCGAGCGCCGCGAAGACGTTCTCGGAGATGTCCGCGTTGTTGAGGCCCAGTCCCTCAGTGCCGATGCCGGCGAACATGACTGTCGCGATGGCGCCGAGCAGGTAGATACCCAGTACGACGACGGCAGTCCAGGTTGCGGCCTGGCCGGCCGTGCGCTTGCCGTTCCGTGATTCCTCGCTCACCGTGAGGCAGACGTCCCAGCCCCAGAACGCGAAGATGGACAGCGACAGCCCCAGTGCAAAGGCGGAGAAGCTTTCGATGGCGAAGGGGTTGAACCAGTCCCAGCTGAACGCCACGGTGTCAGCGGCTGCGCCCTGCTGGATGCGGCTGAACGCTGCAATTACGAACCACGCCAGCACACCGACCTGCAGTCCCACGAGCGCGTACTGCACGGCCTTGGTGGTCTTCACGCCGCGGCAGGAAACCCACACGGCAGCGCCGACAAACACCAGGCACGTCAGGATATTCAGCCAGCGGATACCGGTGAGGTCCGCGATGGCCTCCTGCCCGGTGAGCTGGGCGAGGAACAGATAGAAGAAGTCGACAGCGACGCCGGCCAGGTTGGAGAGCACAATGATGTTGGCCGCCAGCAGCCCCCACCCGCCGATCCAGCCGATGTACGGACCGAATGCCTTGGTCACCCAGGTGAACGTTGTTCCGCTGTCCGGGCTGTCCGCGTTGAGCTCGCGGTATCCCAGCGCCACCAGGAACATCGGGATGAACCCGACCAGGAAGATCGCCGGAAGGTGCACGCCGATACTCTGCACCGTGGGGCCCAGGGTGCTGGTGAGGACGTACGCCGGCGCAATGGTGGAAATACCGATCACGACGACGGCGAGGAGGCCGAGCTGCCCCGTCTTCAGTCCCTTGCCGGAGTACGTGGGTGTGCCGTCTGGAGCGCCGGTGCGCACCTTCATAGTGCTCATGGGTTCCTTACCTCTTTGTTAGGAATTCTTCGTTAAGAATTGTCTTGAAGTCTGGTTCTCTCAGGTGAGACCGCGATGCGCGCCAGCGGGTTCTCCACTGTCACCTGGATCACATAAACGAATTGCGTTCGTTTAGTATGCAGGCTCCGACGCCCGTGTGCAAGAGACACCACCCATGAGTTGGCAGGACATGCCCCTGATCACCCTCCATTCGGGGCGTTTCCGGCCGAATCAACGCACAAGAACGACGGCGGCCGGCCGGGTCAGTCCCTCAAGGGAACCGCCCAGCCGACCGCCGTCGTCGTCGTTTATGCGCTCAGCTCTACTTGACCGCGCGGATTGCCTTCTCGAGGACGTCCAGTCCGTCGTTCAGGAGCTCCTCGCCAATGACCAGCGGGGGCAGCAGCCGCATGATGTTGCCGTAGGTTCCGCACGTGAGGATGATGACCCCTTCCTCCAGGCATGCCGCCGCAATCGCCTTCGTGGCCACCGGGTTGGGCTCTCTGGTGCCCGGCAGAACGAATTCGACGGCGAGCATGGCGCCGCGGCCGCGGACCTCGCCGATGATGTCCGTCTGCTCCTGCAGCGCGCGCAGCCGGGGCACCACAATCTCCTCGATCCGCCGCGCACGGGCAGACAGGTCCAGCTCCGTCATGGTGTCGATCGCAGCGAGCGCCGCAGCGCAGGCAACGGGGTTGCCGCCGTAGGTGCCGCCCAAACCACCGGGGTGCACGGCGTCGAGCAGGTCCGCCCGGCCGGTGACTGCCGAGAGCGGCATGCCCCCTGCGATGCCCTTGGCCATGGTGATGAGGTCAGGAACAACTCCCTCATGGTTCACTGCGAACCATTCGCCGGTGCGGCAGAATCCGGACTGCACCTCGTCGGCAATGAAGACGACACCCTTTTCCTTCGCCCACGCTGCGAGGGTGGGCATGAAGCCGTCAGCGGGAACAATGAAGCCGCCCTCGCCCTGCACCGGCTCGATGATGATCGCGGCGAGTGACTCCGCACCGATCTGCTTCTCCATCACGGAGATGGCCCGCTGCGCCGCTTCCTCACCCGTGATTGACGGGTTTTCCTCGCGGAACGGGTAGCTCATGGGCAGGCGGTACACCTCGGAAGCGAACGGACCAAAGGTGCCGTCGGGGCCGGCCTTGTAGGGCAGCGACTTCGCGGTTAGCGCCATAGTCAGGTTGGTGCGGCCGTGGTAGGCGTGGTCAAACGCGGCTACCGCTGGCCGGCCGGTGGCCATCCGTGCAATCTTGACGGCGTTCTCCACCGCTTCAGCGCCGGAGTTGAACAGCACCGTCCGCTTCTCGAAATCGCCCGGAGTCAGCTCGGCGAGCTTCTCTGCGACGGCGATGTACCCCTCATACGGGGTCACCATGAAGCAGGTGTGGGTGAAGTGCTCCGCCTGTTCCTTCACGGCGCCGACGACGGCGGGATCGGACGCGCCGACGCTTGTCACCGCGATACCTGAGCCGAAGTCTATGAACGAGTTACCGTCGACGTCGTGCAGAATCCCGCCGTCGGCGTCCGCAACATACACGGGAACGCCGGAGGCAACACCCTTGGCAACGACGGCGGAGCGGCGTGCGTTGAGAGCGGTGGATTTGGGGCCGGGGAAGTCGCCGATGATGCGGCGCTTTTGCTCGAGCCGGAAGTGCGGCTGGAGTGCCTGGGTGGTCATAGGAAGTCCTTTCTGGACTAGGAATCTGGACTAAGAATCTCGACGAAGAAGTTCTCAGGCGTCCAGCGCGCTCATGACGTGCTTGATGCGGGTGTAGTCCTCAACGCCGTACATGGAGAGGTCCTTGCCGTAGCCGGAGCTCTTGAATCCGCCATGGGGCATTTCGGCAGTGAGGAGGATATGGGTGTTGATCCACACAGCCCCGAAGTCCAGGTCACGGGAGACGCGCATGGCTGTTCCGTGGTCGGTGGTCCAGATACTGGAGGCCAGGGCGTAGTCGACGTCATTGGCCATCTCAATTGCTTCATCCTCGGTGGAGAACTTCTGCACGGTGATGACCGGTCCGAAGGTTTCCTTCTGCACGATGTCGTCAGTCTGCCGGGCGCCGGTGATGATGGTGGCTTCGTAGAAGTAGCCCTTGTCGCCGGAGCGCTTGCCGCCGACCGCTACGGAGCAGTGCGAGGGCAGTGCATCCATGACGGCGTTGACGGCGTTGAAGTGGTTGATGTTGTTGAGCGGACCGAAGTAGTTCTTCGAGTCATCGGCGTCGCCCGTCGTCAGGGTTTTGGTGTGTTCAACCATGGCAGCCACGAGATCATCGTGGGCCGAATCCTGCACCAGCACACGGGTCACGGCGGTGCAGTCCTGACCTGCATTGAAGAAGGCCGCCTCGGCGATGGCCGCCGCGCTCTTCTTCACATCAGCGTCCCCGAAGACGATGGCAGGAGCCTTGCCTCCGAGCTCGAGATGGGCCCGCTTGAGGCCCTTCGCGGCTCCGGTGGCGACGGCGATGCCCGCCCGCACCGAGCCGGTGATCGAGACCATGGCCGGGGTCTTGTGCTCAACCATGGCTGCGCCGGTGGCTCCGGTGCCCAGCACAACGTTCAGTACGCCGTCGGGCAGGATGCCCTGCGTCAGGCGGGCGAGGACCAGAGTGGATTCCGGAGTGGTGTCGCTGGGCTTCAGCACAATCGTGTTGCCTGCGGCGAGCGCCGGTCCGATCTTCCAGATGGCCATGAGGAACGGGTAGTTCCACGGTGCAACCTGGGCGATGACCCCAACGGGTTCGCGACGGACATACGAGGTGTGGCCCTCGAAGTACTCTCCGGCGGACTTGCCCTCAAGGATGCGGGCGGCGCCGGCGAAGAAGCGCATCTGGTCAGCTCCGGCTGCGACTTCCTCCGAGGCGATCATTTCGCGGACCTGCCCGGTGTTGCGGTGCTGGGCTTCAACGAGTTCCTCGCTGTGGGCCTCGATGGCGTCCGCAAGCTTGAGCAGCATGAGCTGGCGCTGCCCGGGAGTCTCCCGCTTCCAGGAGGAGAAGGCCGTCTTGGCGGCGCTCATCGCGGCGTCGATGTCAGCCTGGACTGACACGGGTGACTGTGCGACCACTTCACCGTTGGTCGGGTTGACGATGTCCAGCAGTTCGCTGCCGCTCGGCGTGACGAACTTGCCGTTGATGAAGTTCTGCAGGGTTGCGACCACGGCGTATTTCCTTTCGTTTCCGGACAGGAGTGCCCAAATTCACTGCCGACCATACGTGGTCCACGCCACGCCGCCTAGGTTTGAACGCACAGCGCTTCCGCAAAAGCGTGATGCATCCGCACAAGCGCGTCAGCCTATAGTGGACGTTATGGCAATCACACTGTCGGCCCTCCTTGCCACGCCCGCACTGAAGCTCCAACAGGTGGGCACCAGTGCTGTGGCGGACGTCCCGGTCCAGTGGGTTGCGGTGACCGAGCTGGAAGATCCGAAGCCATTCCTCAGCGGCGGCGAAGTGGTGCTCACCACCGGCCTCCGGCAGAAATCAGCCACCTCACAGCGGAACTTCGTCCGGCACGTCCAGGCCTCCGGCGCACTCGCGATCGGGTTTGCAACGGGCCTCAGCCACGAGAAGGTGCCCGCCGCGTTCCTGGATCAGGCGGACGAGCTCGGACTCCCGGTGTTCCGCGTTCCGTACGAGACGCCATTCATCGCAATCGGAAAAATCGTTGCTGATTCCCTGTCCGCCGAACACTATGCGCGGCTCGAAAACCTGCTCACGGGCCACCAGGTGCTGGCCGCTGCACTGCTGGGCGGCGGTGGGCTCCCCCAGCTCCTGCGTGAGCTTGCCGCGATGCTGCGCACCGACGTCGCGCTGTCCCAATATGGAACGGTGCTGTTCGCAACCAGTGGCAGCGCCCCGGGCTTCGGGGCAGTTGAGCAGGCCGCCGAGCAGGCCGCTGAGCAGAACCGCGCGTGGCACCGCATGCCGGTGGCGACGGGCCTGAAGGACCGCTGCACTTTGGCCATCGGCGAACCGTACCAACGCGACGCCATCACGGACTACGCACAGAGCCTGATCAGCGTGGAACTGAGCAACCAGGCCAGGCGCAGGGCGAGTGAGCGCGCCGTCGTCGGGCAGTTGCTGCAGGACGTGGTGCGCGGCTCGCTCACCGGCAGCGATGCTGCAGCGCGCCTGGGCAGCGCCGGCATCGACACTGCGCGGAGGCAGTGCGTTGTGCTTGCCGATGTGGCAACCGGTCAGCGCCGCGCCCTGCGGACGCTTCCACTGCCGGGCGCGTACGACGACGCCGTCACGGCCGTTGTGGACGACCGCCTGGTGATCGCGGTGCCGGAAGGTGACGGGGAGTCTTTCAGCCAGGCGCTGAGCGCCTACCTTCACGGCGCCGGTTTCACAGCGAAAGTAGGCTTCGGGGGCGGCTATGCCCAGCCCAGCGGGCTGCGCTGGAGCTACTTCGAGGCGCGGGAGTCGCTGACCCGGGGCCAGGCGGTCAACCAACCGGACCGGCTCAGCCTCACGTCCCTCCTCATGGCAAGTGAGGACGTGCCGCTGGCGGATCTGGCCGCCGAAGCGCTCGATCCGGTCGTGGCGTTCGATGACCGCCACGGCGCAGAGTTGATGCTCACGCTCGAGAAGTACCTGGCTCATAACGGGTCGGTGGCCGCCGTTGCGGACGTGCTGCAGCTGCACCGGAACACCGTTCGCTACCGTCTGCAGCAGATCGTCGAACTCACGGGCTACGATCCCGCCATCACCGCAGACCGCGTACACCTGTACCTGGCGTTGAATGTGCGCGGCCTCCGGTAGGCCGCGCCCCTGCTTCTGAACTTGGTACGGAAACAGGGGAATCCGGTGCCCGACGAGCGATCTCTCTGGCGCGCCGCCCCCAACGCTCCATAAGGTAATCGAATGGCTAATCAACTGCATACGAGTCTGCTCCACACCTGGCAGGGCATCGACGATCCGGGCCGCCTGGATTCCGCCACGATCAATCTGGAGCCGGGTCGGCTGAGCGCACACGGCACATCCAGGACAGACTCGTATGCCATGAGCTGGGCGCTCACGACGGCGGAGGGCTGGGTAACCCGCCGCCTGACCGCGACGGTGCATGGTCACGGCTGGAGCCGGCACCTCGAGCTGGGGCGGGACAGTGACGGCGTGTGGACCAGCACCGGCTCAAGTTCCGGCGAATGCGACCTCCCCGCACCAGGCATCAAAGACCCTTCCTTGCTGATCGGTGCCCTCGACTGTGATCTGGGGCTGTGCCCGCTGACCAACACGATGCCCATCCTGCGGTTGAACCTGCACTCCGAGGAGTTGGCGCCGGCGGATGAGACCTCAATGGTCATGGCATGGGTGGAGGTTCCGAGCCTTCGGGTGATGCGCAGCAGCCAGATGTACAGCCAACTGCGTTCAGCGAACAACGAGCGGAACGGCGTAGTTCTCTACAGCTCCGACAACCATGGGTTCACGGCGGAGTTGCAGATCGACAGGGAGGGCGTGGTTATCGAATATCCCGGGCTGGCAACCCGAATCCGCTAAGTTTCGGTAACTTTTCTCACGATCCAACCCCTGATGGGCCATTGCACCTAACACACCGAATGCGCTTGTGTACAGAGCGTACGGTGGAATTATGTCTGATTCCGCACACAATCCTGCCCAAGTACAGTCAGGGCCGCCGGGAACGGCCTCCGCACAAGCACCCAGCAAGGGTGTTCTTGATCGTCCTGTCTTCTACACGTCCCTGGTGGTCGTGCTGGCGCTGGTCATCCTCGGTGTCGCTTTCCCCACCGGTTTTGCCGATGTCACCAGCAGCGTCCTCGATGGATTGGTAACCAATTTCTCCTGGGCCTTTGTCCTCACCGCAACCGGCTTTGTTGTCTTCGCGGCATTCCTCGCCTTCAGCAAGTACGGCCGCATCCGCCTCGGAGCCGACGATGAGAAGCCAGCCTTCTCCCGCGCCTCCTGGATTGCAATGATGTTCAGCGCGGGCATGGGGATCGGCCTGATGTTCTATGGCGTCACCGAACCCATCTCCCACTACCTGACGCCGCCGCTTGCAGGTGTGGAGCCAGGTACCGACGCCGCCGCCCGTCAGGCCATGAACTACACGCTCTTCCACTGGTCTCTGCATCCGTGGGCGATCTACGCCGTCGTCGGACTGGCCCTGGCCTACTCCGCGTTCCGCAAGGGACGCGGCATCGGATTCAGCGCCGCCTTCGCTCCGCTGTTCCGCGGGCGCACCAATATCAAGGCCCTGCGCGCAATCGACGTGTTCGCTATCTTCGCAACCCTGTTCGGCTCCGCTACCTCCCTGGGTCTCGGCGTTGTCCAGATCAACGGTGGGCTCACCGAAGTCTTCGGGATCGAAAGCAACATCTGGGTCCAGGTAGGGCTCATCGGGCTCTTGACCGTGTGCTTCGTCGTCTCCGCCGTCAGCGGTATCTCCCGCGGCATCAAATGGCTCTCCAACGGCAACATGATTGCCGCGCTGGTGCTCCTCGCCTTCCTGTTCATCGTGGGCCCGACGGTCTTCATCCTCGAGCTGATCCCTTCCGCCGCAGGCAACTACCTGTTTGCCCTCCCCCAGATGGCAACTCGCACCGGAGCCTTCGGCGGCCAGGACTGGCTCTCAGCCTGGACTATCTTCTACTGGGCGTGGTGGGTTTCATGGACGCCGTTCGTCGGTTCCTTCCTCGCCAAGATCTCGCGCGGCCGCACCATCCGTGAGTTCATCCTCGGCGTCGTCGCTGTGCCGAGCCTCGTCAGCCTCGTCTGGTTCGGTGTCTGGGGAGGCACCGCGATTACCGCGCAGAATAACGGCGTGGACATCGCCGCGGCCAACGCGGAGAGTCAGGAGTCAGCGATGTTCGCGCTGCTGGCTGAATACCCGCTGGCCTCGGTGACGGCGATCCTCGTCGTCCTGCTCGTTGCGGTGTTCTTCATCTCCGGCGCGGATGCCGCCTCGATCGTGCTGGGCTCGCTCTCCTCCTTCGGTTCCGAGAACCCGAAGAAGTGGCTCACCATTCTGTGGGGAACCATGACCGGCGCGGTAGCAGCAGTCCTGCTCTTCATCGGCAGTCTCGGTGCGCTGCAGACGCTGACGATCATCGCCGCAGCACCGTTTGTCCTCATCATGGTGGGCCTCTGCGTGGCGCTCATGATGGACCTCTCAAAGGATCCGGCGATTGTCGGCGCGAAACGTCGTCGTACTCCCGCTGCACCGGCCCTTGAGCCGGAGCGTCAGGAGGAAGACCTCGGCACGGCCGAGGAAGCCGCTGCACGGTAGGCAGCCACTGCCTGTCACGACGACGACGCTCCCGCAGCCTCAGGCTGTGGGAG
>NZ_BAAAON010000001.1:356311-484598 GCF_039530425.1 Arthrobacter parietis
TTCAGCTTCGCGAGGACTATCCGGCAGCTCGAACGTGAACGTGGTGCCGCGGCCCAGCTCGCTGCGGCAATGGATGCGGCCGCCGTGTTCCTCGACGATCGAACGGACGATGGCCAGGCCCAGCCCCACGCCGGGGATCGCCGCCTGCCGCACACTGGAGGTCCGGAAGAACTTCGAGAACACCTCGGCGCTGTCCTCCGGGCTCATGCCCATTCCCTGATCCTCCACCTCGCAGACCACGGAGCCCGGCATCTTCTGCGCACGCACCGTAACGGTTCCGCCCGCCGGCGAATACTTGACCGCATTGGAGAGCAGGTTATCCAGAACCTGACCGATCCGCGCGGGATCACACCGGGCGATGGTGCCCACGGGAACCTCGTCAACAATGTCGACGCCGGCTTCCTTGCCGCGCGCCATGATGGCATCCACTGATTCGCGGGATATGTCGGCGAGGTCCGCGCGCACCGGGGACACTTCCGGCGGCCCGGAGGCTGCGGTGAGCAGGTCGTCTACGAGCCTGCGAAGGCGCGTCACGTTGCGGCCGATGACGTTCAGGCCGGTCAGCGTCTCCGGCGGCGGGTCGTCATCGAGCATCATCTCCAGATATCCGACGATGACCGTCAGCGGAGTGCGCAGTTCGTGGGAGACCATCGCCACGAACTCCTCCTTCGCGTTCAGCGCGTTCACCAGCTCAGTGACATCGTTGAAAGCGACGACGGCGCCCTCACGGTGTCCGCCCTCGTCCAGCATCATGCGGGCAGAGGCTGACAGAACGCGCTGGTGGTCTCCCTCGCCGATCCGGATGAGGTAATCGGAGAATGTTTCACCCGCAACGGCGCGGTAGGCCGGGCGTTCTTCGGTGGGGATGAGCGTGACGCCGTCGGGCCGGAACAGCAGGAGGTCCTTCTCCGGTGCGTCATCCACCCCATCGGGCAGCCCGATCCGGTGCACCTCGTGCTGGCGCCGGTTGAACAGGATGTCATGCCCGTCCGCGTCGATGGCGAGGAGACCGACGTCGACGGTGTTCATCGTGGCATTCAGCAACCGCTCCCGCTGGGCGCTGCGGTGGAGCACCTGCTGCAGTGCGTGGTCCTTTTCCTCCATGGCTTTCTGCTGGTCCATCATGCTGGCCGTCATGACCCGGATTGTCACCGCGATGCCGAAGATGATGGTGGGCAGCAGGGCTGATTGGGTCAGGTCCGATGCACTGACGCCGGCGTTCGCCGCGAAGAGTGGAACCCAGATCATCGCGAACGGGCCAATCAGGCTCAGCGCAAGGCCAAGCCGCGGGTATAGGCCGGAAGCCGCCAGCCACAGGACCGGGAAAACCGCCATCAGCCCGATCCCGAGGACCTCCGTGTTGGCGCCGAAGCGTAGCAGCGCGATCGGGATGAAATCGAGCACCGGAATGGTCAGGAACAGTCCGTACGGCAACCGGTCCCAGGGGATGAGCGCACACAGCAGGAGAATTCCGCAGCTGAGGATCATGCCCCACTGGAACGCTGCGCTGGCCCATACCACCGGATGGAAAGCGACGCTCCCTGCTGCCAGCAGCGCGGTTGTGATCGATAATGGAGCCTGACTAAGCAGCACCCGTGAGCGCATCGACATCTCGTGGAACTGCCTGGTATTGAACGTCAGATAGGACAGAACATTGTCCATGGTGACTGGTGCTCCTAGCGCTCGGGTGCCGTTCCGACACTGCCAACTCTATAGATCGGCGCAACCGGCAAATCGCAGCTTCGCAGGGATGTGACGCAGCGTGTGCGACCCGGCCGGAAATTGTGGGTTAAATGGAGCATGACCGTCTCACCGCCGGAACGCCGCGCTCTTGTCATCGAGGACGACCCCGATATCCGGATGCTTCTGGCGTCGCTGCTTAAGCGCGAGGGTTTCCAGGTGATGGAGGCCGGAACGGTTCGTGAGGGGGTTGAAGCCGCGCGGCGCGGCGTGGACATCATTACCCTGGACCTCAACCTGCCCGACGGCAACGGACTGGACGCCTGCGCACAGATCCGGCCTATCTCAGACGCCTACATCCTCATGATCACTGCCCGCGGCAGTGAGATAGACCGCTTGCAGGGACTGGATACCGGTGCTGACGACTACATCGTCAAACCCTTCAGCCCGCGCGAACTCGTAGCGCGCATCAATTCTCTTTTCCGTCGCCAGAACCGCCAACTCGCTGCCAGCACCGCGGCCACTGAAGCGGACGCCGATGAGAGGCAACGCGCCGCGCAGGTGCAGCAGAGCCTGCTGCCCCGGCACGGTCTCCAACTGCCCGGTTATGACATCGCGGGACAATTTCGCCCCTCCCGCGACGTTGGCGGAGACTTCTTCGACTGGTACCCCACCCCTGACGGCATGCACTTCTCCGTCGCCGATGCCATGGGCAAAGGTATGGGAGCCGCCCTGGTAGCCGCCACGGTTCGCGCGGTGCTGCGCTCAACTGCCGAGGAACCGGACCTTGCGCGGGCCTTCACCTCTGCGGCGGCATCCCTCGACGCCGACCTTGAGCGTGCGTCGTCCTTCGTCACGCTTCTCCACGGCCGGCTCACCGCTTCCGACGGCGCCGTGGACCTCATCGACGCCGGTCATGGCCTCGCACTGCATGTCAGCTCCGACGGCTCATGGAGACGCCTAGCCTCCGGCGGGGTGCCGCTGGGCACCGTTCCGGGCTGGGACTGGGAGGTGATGACCGTGACATTGGCTGCCGGTGATGCCCTCGCCATCATCAGTGACGGCTTGCTGGACATCTACGACACACTGGACGAGTTTGCTGCAGCCGCCGCAGAGGTCGTTGCCACGTCGTCCTCGGCTGCAGACGCCTGCGACAAGCTGTTGATTCTGGGGGAAGATCCACGCGTGGAAGATGACGTCACCGCTGTTGTGGTTCGCCGGACAGCCGGGGTCGGCGCATGAACGCGTTCTGGGTGCGGCTGCTGGTTGTGCTCACTGTCATCCTGGGGATCAACTACATCGCGTGGCGTTGGCTGGAATCGCTGAACTGGGAGGCCTGGTGGATTGCCGTGCCGCTGGTCGCAGCCGAAACCTACAGCCTCATCGATGTTGCTCTTTTTGGGCTCACCGTATGGCGGGTTAAGCGCCGCACCGCTCCCGAGCCGCCGGTCGGCGCAACGGTGGACGTCTTCATCACGACCTACAACGAGCCCGTCGAGATGGTGCTTGAGACCGCGGAGGCGGCGAAGCGAATCACCTATCCGCACAACACCTGGATTCTCGACGACGGCTCGCGTCCCGAATTGCAGGAGGCCGCAGACCGAATCGGTGTGGGCTACATCACGCGCGGGCCGGAATGGGCAAACCGGCCCCGGCACGCCAAGGCTGGAAACCTCAACAATGCCCTGATGAGCACCTCCGGCGAGTTTCTGCTCATTCTCGACACGGACCAGGTGCCGGACCCGCGCATCCTGGACCGGACCCTCGGTTACTTCAACAACCGGCGCGTGAGCCTCGTGCAGACACCACAGTATTTCGTGAACGTTCCCGAGGATGACCCCCTCGGAAGTCAGGCGCCCCTCTTCTACGGTCCCATCCAGCAGGGCAAGGACGGCTGGAACGCCGCATTCTTCTGCGGCTCCAACGCCATCCTCCGCCGTGAGGCGCTCATGCAGCTCGGACTCGCCGGGTATGTCGAGGAGGTGGAAAGGGCGGTCACCGCAGCGCTGAAATCCGCCCGCGCTGCGGTACGCCGCGCCCGGAAGTCTCCGGAGGCCGCGAACCCGCTGGTGGCCGAACTGTTGGACGATGTCGAGAAGGCGGTCGCCGCGGCGCGCACGGAAAAAGCGGCCGGCGCGCCCCTCGCCGAGGTGACTTACCGGGTCCGCCGCTCGGTGGACAGCGCAGTGCAGCAGATGGTCGCGGCTGACATGTCGGCGATGGAGGCGGATCTTGCCGAGATCGCTGCCATGGACCTCGGTAGCGAACCCGGGGTTGCTGTCCCGGACAACCTGGATCAGGCGGTCGAGCAGCTGTCGGACCGAGCGTGGTCGCCCCTGGGCGCACTTGAGTCGGTGCAGGCCGTCCTCGATGCCATCTCGGTGGACCGCGATGACGAGGCTCAACCGGTCATGCCGCTGGCCACAATCTCTGTGACAGAGGACATGGCTACGTCCATGCGCATGCACGCGATGGGCTGGCAGAGCGTCTACCACCACGAGATCCTTGCCCACGGACTGGCGCCCGAGGATCTGAAGACCATGCTGACGCAGCGGCTCCGCTGGGCGCAGGGAACCATCCAGGTACTCCTGCGCGAGAATCCGTTGCTGAAGAAGGGTATGAGCCTGGTTCAGCGGCTGATGTACTTCGCAACGATGTGGAGCTACCTGAGCGGTTTCGCCGCCGTCGTCTACTTCGCCGCACCGATCATCTACCTGACGCTCGGTATCCTTCCGGTGAACAGCATCAGCTTCGATTTCTTCATCCGCTTCCTGCCGTTCATGATTGTCAACCAGTTGCTCTTCGCGGTGGTGGGCCGAGGGGTGAGCACCTGGCGCGGCCAACAGTACAGCCTGGCGCTGTTCCCGACCTGGATCAAAGCCTGCACGACGGCGGCGCGTAACGTCTGGTTTGGCCGTCCGCTGGGCTTTGCGGTCACGCCGAAGGCCCGGCAGGACGGCGGACCCAGTTGGAGCCTGATCCGGCCGCAGCTGATTGTCATGGTGCTGCTTGTCATTGCCGCGGTGGTTGGCATAGTCCGGCTGGCCACCGGACTCAACGAACCACTCGGAACGTTCGTCAACGTCTTCTGGGTCGTCTTCGACCTGATTGTGTTGAGCGTGCTCATCAAGGCAGTGAAATACGAGGGATACGTCATCGAGGAAAGGAAAGCTGATGCAGTTCACGATTGAGGACAGGGGCACGTACACCGAGGTGGTGGCCAACGGCCGGCTCAATATGGTCTCAGCGCCTACGCTGCGCAGCACCGTCGATGAGGCCGTCGGAGCCGGCAGCCGCCACATCGTGGTCAACCTTGCGGCCACGGACTTCATGGACTCCTCCGGACTCGGCGCCCTGATCGGCTGCCTCAAGGTCGCTCGGCAGGCAGGCGGGGATCTCCGGATTGCCTGTGCGCAGAAGCAGGTACAGATGGTCCTGGAGCTCACCAACATGAACCGGGTGCTGTCTCCTTACGCGACGGTAGAAGAGGCATTCGCCAGTGACTGACCGCGATTCACAGCGACGGTTCGAAGCCGAGGCAGTTCCGGCGGCCATCAACGATCTCCACGATGAGCTTGACCGGTTCTGGAGTGACCTTGAAGATGTCCCGTTCGAGGACCAGATGGCTTTCACCACCGCCGTCATCGAGGCCGCCTCCAATGTCGTTGAGCACGGAGTTCCGCTCGACCGCGCTGGGATGCGCCTCGGCGTCGAGTTGAGCGCCACCGCCACCCGGCTTCAGGCGCGCATTCTGGAAATCAATGCGGCAGCGCATCCGGATCCTTTGACGCCGGCAACAGGTGATCCCGAGGAGCTGGAATCCGGGCGCGGCCTGTTCCTGATCAACGCCCTGGTCACCACAGTCACGGTTGAACGTCAGGGGAACACCAACGTCTGGGTCCTCTCTAAGGAGTCCGCTCCCCGGCGGTAGGACCTCGGGGCGCGGATCGCCTGCGCGCCGCTAATGCTATGCGTCGGCCGGTGCGTCGACCTGCACGCTCCGGGCGACGGAGACCATGTCTTCGCGGGGCACAACCTTGATCCGCTCACGGACCACGCCGTCGATCTCGGTGGCGGCATCGCCCAAAGCGCGCTCGTGCGCATCGAGCGCGAGCCAGCCCTCCCAGGTGGTGAACTGCACGCCGCGTCCGTTCAGAAGATTGACGACGGCGTCATCCGCCGGCGCTGCGGCCGCCGGGAGGTTCTCAAGATCCTCCAGCAAGTGGGTCACCGTCTCCAGCGCGTCACCCTTGGTATGCCCGATGAGACCGACAGGGCCACGCTTGATCCAGCCCGTTGCGTACACGCCTGCCACGGGGACGCCGGAGCCATCCAGCACGCGGCCGCCGTCGTTCGGGATGACACCGCGGCGGTGATCGAACTCGACCTCCGGCAGGGCTGAGCCGAAGTAGCCCACCGCGCGGTAGACCGCCTGGACCGGGTAGTCGAGGTATTCGCCGGTGCCGACGGCGTTGCCGGTTCCATCGAGTGCGGTGCGCTCGAACCTGATGCCCGTGACCTTTCCGTCCTCGCCCAGGACCTCCACCGGGTTGTGGAGGAAGTGCAGGTGGAGCCGGCGGGATGCGGTGAATTCAGCCGGGTCTTCGGGCTGCTCGGCGATCCAGTTGGTCAGCGTGCCGACCATGGTCTTGGTCTGGTTGTTCGTCTGGATCTGCCGGTCGGACTCGGCATCGAACTCGAAGTCCTCGGGGTAGAGCACAATGTCGACGTCCCGTGAGTGCGAAAGTTCCCGTAGCTCCAGCGGAGTGAACTTCACCTGGGCCGGCCCGCGGCGGCCGAACACGTGCACATCCGTCACCGGCGAGTTCCTCAGCCCCTGGTAGACGTTGTCCGGGATCTCAGTGACAAGGAGGTCATCGGCGTGCTTGGAGAGCACGCGCGCTACGTCGAGGGCCACGTTGCCGTTGCCCAGAACAGCAATCTCCGTGGCTTCGAGCGGCCACTGGCGCGGCACGTCCGGGTGCCCGTCGTACCAGGAGACGAAGTCCGCTCCGCCGAAGGAGCCCTCAAGTTCAATGCCGGGAATGTTGAGGTCCGCGTCCTTGATCGCGCCGGTGGCGAAAATGACGGCGTCGTAATGGGTTTGCAGGTCCTCCAGCGTGAGGTCCGTACCGTATTCAACGTTGCCGAAGAAGCGGATATCGCCGCGGTCCAGAACCTTGTGCAGGGCATTGACGATGCCCTTGATGCGCGGGTGGTCAGGCGCAACGCCGTAGCGGATGAGACCGTACGGCGCCGGGTAGCGGTCATAGAGGTCGATACTGACCTTCAGCTCACCCGAGGCAACGGGCGCTGACTTGGTCAGGATGTCGGCAGCGTAGACGCCAGCCGGACCGGAGCCGATGACAGCGACCCTCAGCGGGCGGTGGGAGTCACCGGAGGAGAACGTGGAGGATTGCGACACGGCTGTGTTCCTTTGCTGTGATGTGGTGTTGGGTGGCGTGGGCTAGGCGGGTTGCCAGTGGGGTGAAAGCGCGACGACGTTTCCCACCACAATCACGGCGGGAGACTTCACATCGCGCAGCTCGGCGAGGTCCGCGATGGTTTCAAGAGTGCCGGTGGTCACGCGCTGCGACTCCATCCACCCGTTTTCGATGATGGCGACGGGCGTGGACGCCTTCCGGCCGCCGGTGATGAGTGACGCCGAGGAGGAACGCAGCAGCGACACTCCCATCAGGAGGATCAGTGTGTGGTCGCTGCCCGGCGGGATGAGCCCTGTCTGCTGCCGGATGTCCTCGTGACCGGTGATGACGCTGAAGCCCTTCGCCACTCCCCTGTGCGTCACGGGGATGCCGGCGGCGGCCGGCACGGAGATGGCGGATGTGACGCCGGGAACCACCTCGACGGGCACGCCGTGATCGCGGCAGTAGGCTTCCTCTTCACCGCCGCGGCCCAGGACGTACGGGTCGCCGCCCTTCAGCCGCACAACGCGGTTGCCCAACAGAGCCTGCTCGACGAGGATCCGGTTGATCTCCTCCTGGGGGACCGGATGGTGGCCGGGGAGCTTGCCCACCTCGATCACCTGGACGTCCGCAGAAAGGCCCGTGATCAGGGAACGCGGTCCGAGCCGGTCAGCCACGACGACGTCGGCCATGGCCAGCAGGCGCCTGCCGCGGGTGGTGATGAGGCCGGCATCCGCCGGTCCCCCGCCCACCAGCGCGACTGTTCCCATCCCCTCGGCCGTGCGATGCCGACGCAGCGGCAGCTCACCGGATTCGAGGGCGGCAGCAACGCCGTCGCGCAGGGCCGCCGCCCGTTTGGGGTCGCCGTTGGTGTTGACGGCAACAGTCACGTCATCGATACGGGCGACTGCGGGAACCCACGCTGCGGACGCCGCTGAGTCGCCGCCCTTGACGCACCAGATGCACAGCGCTTCGGCCTCGGCGGCTATCCGGTCCTGCACTTCGGCGGAACCGGAATGGGCGAGGACCAGCCACGCGCCGTCGAGGTCGGCGGTGCGGTACTCGCGCTGCTGCCAGTCCACGCGGCCGGCGGCGGCAGCGTCGGTGATGTCCTCACACGCATAGGGGGCGATAACTGTAACCAGTGCGCCGTCGTCGAGCAGTGCCTGCAGCCGGCGTGCGGCCACCGGGCCGCCGCCCACCACGAGGACCTTGCGACCGCGCAACTGCAGTCCAAGAGGGTAGGTCATTGCGAACCTCCGGTGAGCAGGCCGCGGCGGCGGAGCAGGTGACGTTCGAGCGGCCCGAAAACCAACACTTCAATCACTACTCCCACGACGAGGATGAGCAGGATGGTTGCCATGACACCGCCGACGTCGTCGAGCTCGCGCCCGCGCTGCAGCAACGTGCCAAGGCCGAGGCCCAGTTGCTGGCCGCCGGCAATGATTTCGGCGGCCATCAGCGCTCGCCAGGAGAATGCCCAGCCCTGCCGGAGTCCGGAGATGTAGGCCGGGAGTGCCGCAGGCAGCACGATGTGGAGGGCGGTGTCCCAGGTTCCCGCGCCGAGTACCCTGCCCACCTTGCGGTGCAGTGGCTGGATCTGGTCCACGCCGGCGAGCAGGCCGTTGACGATGGCCGGAACGGCGCCGGTAAGCACCACGAAGTACACCGTGGCGTCGGTGACGCCGAAGAAGAGAATGGCCAGCGGCACCCAGGCCACGGTTGGCAGCGTCAACAGGAACGTCATATAGGGGGCGACGGCGGCGCGGAGCCAGATCGAGGCGGACAAGCCCAGCGCCAGCACAGTGCCCACGAGCACGGACAGGAGGAACCCCGGTACTCCCCGGCTCAGGCTGGTGGCGACACCCTGGACGACCTCTCCGGAGTGCCACAGCCGTCCCAGCGCAGCGAAGAGGTCTGAGGGCCCCGTTCCGCCGTTGATCGACGAGGCAGCGGCCCAGAGACCGAGGACCACGGCGAGGGTGACAACCGGCGCCAGGGTCAGCAGGACTCCCCCGTGCCGGCGTGCCCTGGAAACGGTCGGAACGGACTGCGCGGACCGTCTGGGTTCAGCTAACTGCGGCAAGACCGTGCACCTCCCGGTGGAGGACGGTCCTGATTGTTTCAGCCAGGGCTGCACCGGCGACGGCGTCATGGCGCTGGGTATCCGAGACCCGCCATTCGCCGGCAATGGAACCCTGATCGGAGGCCAGGAGAATAACGCGCTGGCCCAACCGGATTGCTTCGCGAACGTTGTGGGTCACCAGGACGATGGTCCGGCCGGTGGCTCGCCAGATATCCTCCAGCTCGTCGTGCAGGAAATCCCGCGTGATGGAGTCGAGCGCGCTGAACGGCTCGTCCATGAGGAGCAGGCTGCGGTTCTGCGCGAGGGCGCGTGCCAGCGCTACCCGCTGCTGCATCCCGCCGGAGAGCTGGTGGACCAACCGGTAGCCGGCATCGGGAAGCCGCACCAGGTTCAGAAGTTCCTGCGTCCGTTGCTGACGATCCTGCCGCGGCACGCCGGCGAACTTCAGCGCAAGCGAGATGTTACCGGCCGCACTGAGCCACGGCAGCAGCGCCGATTCCTGGAACATGACTGCTGCGGGCGGCGCCAGCACAGTACCGCCGTCGGCATGATCGAGCCCGGCGACGATGTTCAACAGGGTCGACTTGCCCGAGCCCGATCCGCCGACCAGGCAGACGAACTCGCCGCTGGAAATCGACAGGTCGAGCCCCTCGAAGACCGGGATGCTTGCGAAATTCTTGCTCAGGTTAGCAATTTCCACAGTGGGTGCGCCGTTCACGGCGCACCGGGCTTGCTAGCTGTCATAACGCTCGTCCTCGCGGGCAGACAGTTCAAGGTGGTCGGACTCCACCAGGCCTGCGGCCAGGGTGTTGCCGTCGGACGGGTCGATGACCAGGAAGGCTCCAGTACGGCGGAAGTTTCCGTAGTTGTCCACGGGCAGCGCTGACGCGAGCCGGATGTGGGCGGTTCCGATGTCATTGAGCTCAAGGCCCGACGCCGGTTGATCGGCGAACGTGGCGAGGTCCAGCTTGTTGATGACCTGGCGAACCAGCCCCTGGACGGTCTTGCTGCCGTGCTTGATGAGAAGCCTGGAGCCCTCCTTCAGCGGCTTCGGCGACAGCCAGCAGAGGGCTGCGTAGAGGTCCTGAGTGGGTTGCGGGAGGCTGGCGGTTGAACTAACTTCAGCAATCAGGTCTCCGCGGGCAATGTCGATGTCGTCGGCGAGCCGCAGCACCACTGACTGCGGAGCGAAGGCTTCCTCGAGGTCTTGCCCGGCGAAGTCGATGCCGGTGACCGTCGTTTCGCGTCCGGAGGGCTGCACTATGACGGCGTCCCCCACCCGGATGGACCCGGCCGCCACCTGCCCGGCGTAGCCGCGGTAGTCACGGTAAGCGTCGGCGTCGAGCCCGGGAGCCACTGCACCCTGCGGGCGAATGACGGTCTGGACCGGGAAGCGGAAGGCTTCGAGATCGGTTTCGAGCTCGGCGAGCGCCGGCAGCTGCTCGAGGGTCTCCAGCAGCGACGGGCCGCCGTACCACGGGGTCTTCTCCGAGCGGTCCACCACGTTGTCACCCTCAAGGGCGGACACGGGAATGACTGCCGGTTCATCGACCTTCAGTTCGCGGGCGGCCTGCTTGAGCTGGGACTCGACGTCGCGGAACACGGCCTCGCTGTAGTCCACGAGGTCGATCTTGTTCACCGCCACAATGATGTGCGCGACGCGCAGCAGCCGCGCCACCGCGAGGTGACGGCGAGTCTGCTCCAGCACACCCTTGCGAGCGTCAATCAGTACGACGACGGCGTCAGCCGTGGAAGCGCCGGTCACCGTGTTCTTCGTGTACTGAACATGCCCCGGGGTGTCCGCGAGGATGAAGGTGCGGTTGGCCGTGGCGAAGTACCGGTAGGCCACGTCGATCGTGATGCCCTGTTCCCGTTCGGCACGCAGGCCGTCGGTCAGCAGCGCGAGGTCCAGCTTTTGACTGCCGGTGGCCCCTTCCCCGCCGAAGCCTCGCTCGGCGGAGGTGCGCGCAACGGCGTCGAGCTGGTCAGCCAGGACTGACTTGCTGTCATGCAGGAGGCGGCCCACGAGGGTGGACTTGCCGTCGTCGACGGAGCCTGCGGTTGCAAATCTGAAAAGGGTTGAGTGCTCAAGTGCTGTTTCGACTGCTGTGCTCATTAGAAGTACCCATCTTTCTTGCGGTCTTCCATGGCGGCTTCCGAGATCCGGTCGTCCGCGCGGGTGGCGCCGCGTTCAGTGAGAGTGCTGAGGGCGACTTCCCTCACGACTGCCGAGACGTCTGCCGCAGCCGATTCGACTGCACCGGTGCAGGACATGTCACCGACCGTGCGGTAGCGGACCATCCGTGTCTCAACGGTCTCCTTTTCGGTTGGCTGGGACACGTCACCGACGGCACGCCACATGCCGTCACGGCGGAAGACCTCGCGCTCGTGTGCGTAGTACAGTCCGGGCAGCTCGATGTTCTCGCGTTCGATGTAGCGCCAGACATCCAGTTCAGTCCAGTTGCTGATCGGGAAGGCCCGCACGTGCTGCCCGATGGTGTGGCGGCCGTTGTACAGGTTCCACAGCTCGGGCCGCTGGTTGCGCGGATCCCACTGACCGAACTCGTCGCGCAGGCTGAGGATGCGTTCTTTGGCGCGGGCTTTGTCCTCATCCCGGCGGCCGCCGCCGAAGACTGCGTCAAACTTGTTCGCGTTGATGGTGTCAAGCAGCGGGACGGTCTGCAGCGGGTTCCGTGTCCCGTCAGCTCGTTCGCTCAGCTCGCCGCGGTCGATGTACTCCTGGACGGACCCAACCACGAGGCGGATCCCAAGCCGCTCAACCGTGCGGTCCCGGAACTCGAGAACCTCGGGAAAGTTGTGCCCGGTATCCACGTGCAGCACCGGAAACGAAACCTTGCCGGGCCAGAACGCCTTGGTGGCAAGGTGCAGCATGACCACGGAGTCCTTGCCGCCGGAGAACAACAAAGCGGGCCGCTCAAACTCGGCAACGACTTCCCGAATAATGTGAATGGCTTCGGATTCCAACGTATCCAATGAGCTCAAGCGGTGCGTGGCTCCCCCGATGCGGTCTGTCTGCAAAGCCGTTTCCGCGCTGAGGTGACGTGCCCGCTGAGCCGGAGCCGCTGATGCCGCCCAGGGAGTGGCATCTAAGGTGTCAGCCGAGGGCCCCGACGCGAGCTTGCGAGCGTTGGGTAGGCTGCCACCGCTGTCGGAGCCGCGCGCCTGGTCGGTCGTAGATCGGCCGTGCGGCGAAGGGGCGGGGGCGGCATCAGCGGTGGAGGCGGAGCCTGCACCGCTGGGAAGGAAGGTGTTGGTTGATGAGCTCATTGGTGGATTCCGCACTCTGTCTTCGCTAGGCCGGCCCAACGGCCGGCTCTCGGGTCTTCTCCTGGGGCTACCGGCCGCGTACACGGCTTGCAGCCGATCGAGGGGTAGCCATTGGATAGGAGCATGTTCACGGGGACCTGGTGTTCGCCCGCGTAGTCGAGGAGCTCGTCGAACGTCCAGGCGGCGAGCGGGTTGATCTTGACCAGGTTGTGCACGTGGTCCCAGGTGACCAGCGGCGTGTTGGTCCGGGTGGGTGCCTCGTCACGGCGGACCCCGGTGAACCAGACCTCATAGCCGGCCAGGGCGTTCTTGAGGGGATTCATCTTGCGGAGCGCGCAGCACTGGGCGGGATCCCGGCCGAACAGGTCCTTGCCATAGGTAGCGTCCTGTTCGGCGACAGTCTGCCCGGGCATTACGTCGACGATTGTGACGTCGAGCTGGCCGGCAACCTCGTCCCGGGTAATCCGGGTTTCAGTGAAGTGATAGCCGGTGTCAAGGAAGAGGACATCAATGCCGGGGAATTGCTGCGACACCAGGTGCGGCAGGACGGCGTCGGCCATGGAGCAGGCAACGGCGGCCTGGGACAGGTTGAAGTTTCGGGCTACCCAGGCGATCACCTGCTCGGCGGAGGAGTTCCAGCCGAGCTCTTCGGCACCCGCGGCGGCGAGTGCCTTCAACTCGGCTTCAGGGCGGCGGGACCGGCCTGCGGCTTCCAGGGAAACGTTCTCGGGTGACAGCGTCACTGCAGGTCTCCTTCCTCGACTCGGTGCGCCCACTGGGCGAAGGTCTCGTTATCCTGGCGACCGCCGACATAGCGGCGGACAACGCGTTCGACGTAGTCGGGCAGGTTCTCGACGGTGACTTTCAGGCCGCGGATAGTGCGTCCGAGGCCTGCCTCACCGCGGTTGGAATCCGCTAGCCCGCCGCCGAGGTGAACCTGGAAGCCGGGAGTGGGGTCGCCGTCGGGCGTTGGAAGCATCATGCCCTTGAGGCCGATGTCCGCAGTCTGGATGCGGGCGCACGAGTTGGGGCAGCCGTTGATGTTCAGCGCGATCGGTTGGGTGAGCGTGCCGCTGTCAACGAGGTCTTTCAGGCGGCGCTCAAGCTCGGCGATGGCCGTGGCTGCGGTGACCTTGGTTTCCACGATGGCGAGCTTGCAGAACTCGATGCCCGTGCACGCGATGGTGGAGCGGCGGAACAGCGATGGCCGGGCGGACAGCCCCAGCTCATCCAGTTTTGAGATGAGCGGCTCCACCTGCTCCTTCTCGATGTCGAGGATTACGAGCTTCTGGTGCGGGGTGGTGCGCAGCCGGGTGGAGCCGTGAGCTTCGAGGGTGTCGGCGAGTGAGGTGAGGATTGTTCCGGAGACCCTGCCAACCGTGGGCGAGACGCCGATGAAGAATTTCCCGTCCTTCTGCTCGTGGACGCCGATGTGGTCCCCCGGAGTATCGGGCTTGGGCGCAGCGGGACCGTCAGGGAGCTCGAAACCGAGGTACTCGTCCTGCAGGACCTGCCGGAATTTCTCGGCACCCCAGTCGTTGAGGAGGAACTTCAGGCGGGCCTTGGTGCGCATGCGGCGGTAGCCGTAGTCCCGGAAAATGCTGGTCACGCCAAGCCATACCTCGGCGGCGACCTCCGGAGTGACGAACGCGCCCAGGCGTTCCGCCAGGCGGGCGTTGGTGGAGAGGCCGCCGCCTACCCAGAGGTCGTAGCCTGCGCCGAGCTCGGGATGGACCACACCGACCAGGGCGAAGTCGTTGATCTCATGCACCACGTCCTGGCTCGGGTGGCCGGTGATCGCGGTCTTGTATTTGCGCGGAAGGTTCGCCAGCTCGGGATCGCCGATGAACCGGTCGCTCAGTTCGCGGATGAGCGGGGTGGGATCGAGGATTTCATCCTTTGCGATCCCCGCCACGGGTGAACCGAGGATCACGCGGGGAACGTCGCCGCAGGCCTCGGTGGTGGAGAGGCCGACGGACTCAAGGCGGTTCCAGATCTCGGGGACGTCCTCAACGCGGACCCAGTGAAGCTGGATATTCTGGCGGTCCGTGATGTCCGCGGAGTCGCGGGCGAACTCGGTGGAGATACCGCCGATGACCCGCAGCTGGTCAGTACTGAGCGCACCACCGTCAATGCGCACGCGCAGCATGAAGTATTTGTCTTCGAGTTCGTGCGGTTCGAGCGTGGCGGTCTTGCCGCCGTCGATACCCTGCCGGCGCTGCGTGTAGAGGCCCCACCAGCGGAAGCGCCCGTGAAGGTCCGTGCCATCGATTGAATCGAAGCCGTTTTTCGCGTAAATCTGCTCGATCCGCTCACGGACGTTGAGCCCGTTGTCCTCCTGCTTCCAGGTTTCATTGGGGTTCAGAGGCGTGGTGCCGTCAACCTTCCACTGGCCGTGAGGCTTGGCAGCGGGCCTGGCCGCGCGCGGCTTTCGCCCGGCTTCAGGGGCTGCTTCGGTCGCGAGTGAACTCGTCATGTAAAGACAGTAGGACCGGCCTCGGAAGCCCTTCAAAGGTCCGGAAACACCCGTTCACGTGGGGACACAGCACGTCACAATGCCAGCAGGGTCTTGACAGGACTGGCGCGCTCGCGGAACCAGCGTTGGTCAGGGCCTGGCGCATGCCTTGACGAGGGGCCGGCAGGCCCTGCCGCAGTCCCTGGTGGGGTCAGGCACCTGAAGGCGGCTGGCGGCGTCGTCGTACCGGGCAAGCGCAATCTCCGCGAGCGCCGTCGACGGTAGCAGCGGCGCACTCACCACGGCGCCGCCGGCTTTGGCGAGTTGGTCATGGAAGTAGCCGGGAGCCAGCAGATAGGAGGCGATCGCCGGAGCGGTGCCGTCCTGATGAGCCCCTGCCACTGCTTCCGGAACGGAGGGGCTCGCGCTGGCCCCATACCCGACGACCATCCGCCCGGTCCGCAGTCCGTTAAGCTGCCCTGCCAGCTCCTCGACGTCCACAGCCGCGCAGGCGTCCGAGGAACCCGCTGCAGCAAGTACGACGGCGTCACTCACCTGCACGCCCGCTTCCTCCAGCCGCTGCTGCAGCAGCTCCGCCAGCCTCGGGTCGGGGCCTAGCGGAGCTGCGGCGAAGGTGTTCGGGCGGCTCTGCACCGCTTCGGCGATGTCCACTTTAACGTGATACCCCACGGACAACAGCAGCGGCACGATGACGGCCGGGCCGTCCGGAAGCGAGGCCACTACCCCGGGAAGATCGGGCTCCTGGACGTCGACGTAGGCTTCCCGGATGTCCAGCTCGGGGCGCAGGGCACGCATCTCATCCCGCAGCTGATTGACGGCCGCCTGCCCCTCAGCGCTGCTGGTTCCGTGCGAACAGGCGATCAGGACGGGGTGTTTGGGCGTCTGCATGTTGGCCATTGAAGCACCCGCCTGCGACTATTGACAGTTGTGTCCCGTAACGCAGAGACCTCATGAACGCGCCGCTGGTCCTGGACCTGTTCGGCGTCTTCTTCTTTGCCATGTCCGGAGCGCTGCTGGCGGCGCGCAAGGGGTTCGATCTGATCGGCTCGCTGCTGCTGGCTTCCCTCGCCTCGCTGGGAGGAGGAGTGGCACGGGACCTGATCATCGACGTCGAGCCCGTAGCGTTCTACAACCCTCTCTATCTGGTGCCGCCGCTGCTTGCCACTGGCCTGGTCTACTTCCTGTATTCCGGGATCGAGAAAGCAAGCCGGCCGCTGGTGCTCTTCGATGCAGGAGGCCTTGCCCTGTTCTGCATCGTCGGTGCGCTCAAGGCCATCAACGAGGGCCTCAACCCCGTAGCGGCAGTGCTGCTGGGAGTGACAACCGCAGTCGGCGGAGGTCTGCTGCGCGACGTCGTTGCAAATGAGGTGCCGCAGCTCTTCACCGGTGACCTGTATGCCCTACCCGCCTTCCTCGGTGCAACGCTCACTGTTGCGCTGGCAGAGCTGGGCCTGTTCAACGTGGTGACGGGGATCGTCGTCGCTGTGTTGGTATTCACGCTGCGGGTGATGGCGTGGCGGTCGGGCTGGCATGCACCCCTCGCAGCCCAGGACGCGCGTCGCGCCGACCCCCCGTCCACGGGATAGGATGAGGGCATCCCCCTGACACCACCTGGAGCCACTGTGACCGAGCTGTTCCTGGATAAATTCCGTGCCCTCGTACCTGCCTATTTCGAGGAACCCTGGGTGCCGGAAGACGGCCTTTCGGAAGACGAGCTGGCGGAGCTGCGCGAAGGCCAGGATTTCCCGCTTCCGATGGCCGTGCACGAGTTCTACCTCGCGGTCGGTGCTTCCGAAGATCTCATGGAGGCGTTCCACTATGTGTGGGATCCGGACGAGCTGGAGATCGAAGACGGATTCCTGCTCTTCATGGAAGACGTGGATGAGAAGTTTGTCTGGGGCATCAAGGCAGATCAGCTGAATGTCCCGGATCCCATAGTGTGGCGGCGAAACAATGCGCGGGCCTCCTGGAAGAACGAGGAAGGAACGTTCAGTGAGTTCATGCTTGACATGTTCGACTGGGTGTTCGACGACGAGGCAGAATGACCTGGACAACGCACGCTCCTGCGGGGTATGAGTGCCCCTTCTGCGATCTGGCGTCCGGCGAGTTTCGGTTCCCGACCAATCTCTGCAGGCCCGGCGACCTGATCTACTCGGATGACCTGGTGCTGGCGTTCATCGCCTCCCACGGCTTCGAGCCGAACCCCGGGCACGTCCTGGTGACTCCGCGCGCCCACTATGAGCTGCTGTATGAACTGCCCGACGACGTCGCGGGCCGCATCATGACCGTCACCCGGGACATGGCCATTGCCATCAAGCGCGCGTGGAACCCTGACGGCGTTTCAACCCGCCAGCACAACGAGCCGGCCGGAAGCCAGCACGTGTGGCACTACCACCAGCATGTCCTCCCCCGCTGGCACGACGACGGCTTCTACTTCACGCCGAAGCGCCCCATCGTGGACCCCGCCATCCGGGCCCGCAAGGCTGGCGAGCTCCGCGCTGCGCTTTAGCTGCTAGCTGCTTACGCCCGAGCACAATCCTGCACTTTCAGGCTCGATCGGTGGGATGCCACGCCGTTGTGCCCTGAGAACATGCGGATCTGGACTCGTCCAGGTGAGAGAAACTGCAGGATTGTGCTCGGTCAGCATTCCTCCACAAATTCCTCCGGCGGCTGAGTTAGTCCACATTGGGACGCTCCAGTCCGAACCCTGGTCCGGTTGGCTTGACACTGGCCGAATGGATCCTGCTGCACAATTGCGCCATGTCGGTGGCGTCGCGCCAGTCCGCACGCTTCGCCAACGCGGCGTCAGCCGGCGTGCCATGGATCATGCCATCAGCACGGGGCAAGTCCTGAAAGTACGACGAGGAATACTCGCCATACCCGGGGCGCCTTCGGATTTCGTGTCGGCAGTGAGTCACAACGGCCGGCTCAGTTGTGTATCAGCAGCCAGCCACTTCGGTCTGTGGTGCTTGGATTCACCCGAAATGCTCCACCTGAGCTGCCCGGACGGCGGAAGCGGGACCCATGTGAATCACCGGTCCCTCAGCGTGCCGCCTCATCCATACCTACCATTGGTCGGGTTGGGCGATGCACTCCTTCACGTGCTGCGTTGTCGTCCCCTGCATGAAGCGGTGGTGATGGTCGAGAGTGCCGTCCGGCGTGGTGACATGGCTTTGTCTTTTCTGTTCGACCGGTTGGACGGAGACCGAAATGGGAAGGCCAGGGAAGCCCTGCGCCGCGTGACCGGATGCGCTGAATCACCCATTGAAGTGGTCGCCAGACTGTTATTCGTAGCGGCTGGGTTCCACGTGGAGACTCAGGTAAGCATCGAAGGAGTAGGACGAGTGGACTTTCTACTCGACGGCTTCCTTGTGGTGGAGATCGACGGCGCTGCCTTTCACTCCGATCGAAAGGCGCTGCGACGAGACCACCGCCGCAATAATGCGACACTCCTCAACGGTTACCTCATTCTCCGGTACGGCTACGAGGACGTCATGTTCGAGCAGGAAGCGATGTTGGATCAGATTCGCTTGGCGTTACGCCGAGGACGGCCTCACGGGCGCTGAACCGTGCACAATCCTGCAGGTTCTTGAGGGCTCCTTCCTCATTCCGCAAGCAACGACGCGGAATGCCCTGGCCGGCGTCCCCCGAAACGCCCGGAAGTTGCAGGATTGTGCACGCGGGAGGTGAACTGACCGGGAATCAGACGTCTCGGCTGACGACCGCCTGCGCAAAACTCGCAAGGGCCGTCTTGACCATGCTGTCAGGTAGCGGGTCGAGCGCCGTCACCGCATCTTCCGCCCACTGCTGCGCAACAGCCCACGCCTGCCGGGTGGCGGAGTGCCCGCGAAGAGCGGACACGGCTTCAGCCAGGGCTTCATCGGACGTCAGATCGCCGTCGACCAGCGCGAGCACCCGCTGCGCGGAGTCATCACCGGACGCCGCCGCCTGCCGCAGCAACAGCACGGGCAGCGTGGGCACGCCCTCGCGCAGATCGGTACCCGGGGATTTACCCGATTTGTCCTTCAGCCCGGTGACATCGATGACGTCGTCAGCAAGCTGGAACGCCACTCCGACCTTCTCGCCATAGGACACCATGACGTCCACAGCCGACGCCGGTGCATCCGCAAAAATTGCACCCAACTGGCCGGACGCGGCAACCAGCGAACCGGTTTTATCCGCAATGACCGACAGGTAGTGCTCCACCGGATCCTCGCCGTCACGGGGGCCGACGGTCTCATGCAACTGGCCCAGGCACAGCCGCTCAAAGGTGCGCGCCTGGATGCCCAGCGCACGCGATCCCAATTCCGAGACAAGGATCGACGCACGGGCGAAAATCAGGTCCCCGGTCAGGATGGCCACGGAATTGCCCCACACTTCGTGGGCCGTGGGCGCACCGCGGCGGTAGGGCGCGGAGTCCATGACGTCGTCGTGATAGAGCGTTGCGAGGTGAGTCAGTTCGACGACGACGGCGGCAACCACCACCTCCGCCTTGCTTGCGTCCCCGAGGTGGGAGGCAAGGATGGTCAACAGTGGACGGATCCGCTTGCCGCCGGCTTCCACCAGGTGGCGGGAGGTGGCATCGGCCAGGGGGTCGGAACTGGAGATCGCCTCCCGCAGCTGCTTCTCAACCTTCGCCAGGCACCTCGACACCGCCGGACCAAGCTCCGGGTCCTCAGCGATCAGGGCGAAACCCGCCGGCAGGCGCATCCCGGTAGCAATCACACCGGTGCTCGGGTCCAGCTCGTCGATGAGCGGCCGAGGATGGCCAGCGCGGGTCCAGCTGGTGTGGGGGGAATCCGTCATGGGTCTAAGCCTATCGGGCGAGGGACCCGATGCGAGCGCAGCGGGGATCAGGCGCACAACCCGGGAAGTTTTGTGCAGTTTCGGTGCGTTCCACGGCCGTCGAACCCACCGGACGTGCGCAAAAGTTCCCGAGGGGTTTCGGGCAAACTACTGGTTGCTGGTTGCCGGGACCAGCTTCTCGAGCACATGGATCAGCCGATCCTCGAAGCCCTTCGGTGAGGAGTCAGTCAGATTGGCCAGCATCCGCACAACGAACCGCATCAGCACCGGGATCGGCATGCCGGTGCGCAGCGCGAGGCGAAGGATGGCCGGTTTACCGATGAGCCCCGCGAAGATCCGCCCGAGGGTGAAGTGGCTCCCCCACTGGTCCTGGATGTACGGCGCGTAGCCGGCAAGCACGGTGTCCCGCCCAATCCCCGGCGGAGCGGTGAACGACCGCTCGATGAACTCGGCCGCATACCGCGCCGACTCCATCGCATAGGAGATGCCCTCACCATTGAACGGCGACACCATGCCCCCGGCGTCCCCCAGCAGCAACAGTCCGGGTGAATAGTGCGGCGTGCGGTTGAACCCCATCGGCAACGCCGCACCGCGGATTTCGCCGACCTGGTTCTCCTCGGTGAACCCCCATCCGGCGGGCATCCCGGCAGTCCAGTCACGCAACACCTGCTTGTAATCGAGCTTCCCGAACGACGCCGAGGAGTTCAGAATCCCCAGGCCCACATTCGACGTGCCGTCGCCCACACCGAACACCCAGCCGTATCCGGGCAGCGGCTTTCCGGAGGCGTCCGGCAGCTCGAGCCAGCCCTCCATCCACGGATCCTCATGCCGGGGGCTGGTGAAGTACGTACGTACAGCGACGCCCAGCGGCCGGTCATCCCGCTTGGCCATACCGAGACTCACGGCGGTCCGCGTCGAGTTGCCGTCCGCAGCCAGCACGACGTCCGCGCTGAGTGTTTTCTGCTCGCCGGTTCGGCGCCCGTTGGGACCCAGAACATTGACGACGACGCCGGTCACCCGCCCGGATTCATCCCGTACTGCTTCGGTGACGGAGTGGCCCTCGAGAATCTGCGCTCCGGCGGACCGGGCGTGCGAGGCGAGCTGCTCATCGAAGCCGAGGCGCGTACGGACAAGCCCGTAGGAGGGGAAGTCGGACAGTTCGGGCCACGGGAGCTCCACCGTGCGGCCGCCGGCCAGCAGCCGCAGGCCCTTGTTCCGCCGCCAGCCGAGTTCCTCGCCATGCGGCAACCCAAGCAGCTGGATCTCCCGGACGGCGCGCGGCGTGAAGCCGTCGCCGCACACTTTCTCCCGGGGAAAGAAGGTCTTCTCGACAACAGTGGTTTCGATCCCTGCGGCGGCCAGGTAGTAGGCGGCAGTGGACCCGGCAGGCCCCGCTCCGATGATGAGGACTGACACCTAGTTGGCAGCCCTGCTGCTGCGGCGCCGACCGCGCGTCTGTGAGGCGGCCGCCGTCGTCGTGATGGTGCCCTCCGGTTTGGTGGCGCGGTGCACCGCGACGATGCCGCCGTTGAGGTTGCGGTACGCGACCGATTCCCAGCCGCTCTGCGTGATCCAACCCGCGAGCTCGTCCTGGTTGGGCCAGGCTCGGATGGACTCGGCGAGGTAGACGTAGGCGGCGGGATTGGAGCTGACCTTGGTGGCAATCGCCGGGAGCGCCCGCATCAGGTATTCGGTGTACAGGGTTCGCCACAGCGGAACGATCGGCTGGGAGAACTCGGCGATGACGAGGCGGCCCCCAGGCTTGGTGACGCGGAGCATCTCCTCCAGCGCCCTGGTGGGCCTGTCCACATTGCGCAGGCCGAAGGAGATGGTGGAGGCGTCAAAGGAGTTGTCGGCGAACGGAAGGTCGGTGGCGTCTCCGGCGATGAAGTCGATATCCGGCCGGCGGCGCTTGCCCACCCGCAACATTCCAAGTGAGAAATCACACGCGACCACGTGTACGCCGGCGTCCGCGTAAGGCTCGCTGGAGGTGCCCGTACCGGCTGCGAGATCGAGCACCCGCTCGCCGGCCTTGGCGTCTACGGCATCAACAACGATCCGCCGCCACCGGTGGGTTTGCCCCAGCGACAGCACGTCATTCACGACGTCATACTTGGGCGCCACGTCGTCAAACATGGCTGCAACTTCGTCAGGACGCTTATCCAGCGATGCTCGATTCACTTTGTCATTGTCTCAAACATTGTCAGTGCCGAAAAATGCGGCCCCTCGCCTAGCGGAACGGGCGGGCTGCCGCTCGGGAGTACGCTAGAGCATCATGAGCAATCCGTCCCCTGCCGCAGTGGCGACGCCGCTGAATCAGGCGCCGGCCCTCCGCAGCATCACCTTTGAGCGGGGCGACCTCCAGCTCGACACCGGCCTCCTGGACTTCGTGGTCCGCAGTGATGTCCACACCTGGATCCGGCGCGGCGGAGGCATCGTTGCCTTCGGTGAAACGGCGCGCTTCACCACCTCCGGCCCCGGCCGCTTCGCTGAGGCTCAGGCCTGGTGGCGCGAGGTTGTTGCGGCGGCTGACGTCGTTGACCCCCTCGCCCAGCCGGGCAGCGGGCTGGTGGCGTTCGGCTCGTTCGCCTTCTCAAAGACGTCCCGTCACCTGTCGCGCCTGATAGTGCCGCGCATTCTTGTCGGCAGCCGGGAAGGCAAGAGCTGGATCACCTACATCACGGACGACGACGGCGCAGAGCTGAGTGCCTCAGCCGCCGAAGCGGAACTCGCCGCCTACCTCGACGAGGTGGAGCCCGAACGCAAACCCTGTTCGGGAGACCGGATTGCCCCGGGAATCCTGACCGAAGAGCAATGGATGACGGCCGTCAGCCGCGGGGTCGCGCACATCAGGGAAGGTGAGCTGAGCAAGCTCGTGCTGGCCCGCGATGTCGTCGCGGAACTCGGATCCCCGATCTCGACGTCGCAGGTGCTCCGCGAGCTCGCTGTCCGGTACTCCGATTGCTGGACGTATTCGGTGGACGGGCTGATCGGCTCCACGCCGGAGATGCTCATCAAGGTCGAGGACCAGACAGCCCGCGCCCGGGTGCTGGCAGGAACCCTCGACCGCTCAACCGCCCCCGCCGGTGAGAGCGGATACGCGAACCGGGTTCTGGCCGGTTCCGAGAAGCAGCAGCACGAGCATGAGATTGCGATCGACTCCCTTACACGGCAGTTGGAGCCCTTCACCCGGACCATGACCTCGCACAGCGAACCGTTTGTCCTTGAACTTCCCAACGTGTGGCACCTGGCGTCCGATGTAAGTGCGGAGCTCACGGTGGACAGCGAGGGCAACGTGCCGTCGTCGTTGGCCCTGGTGGAGGCGCTCCACCCCACCGCCGCCGTGTGCGGGACGCCCACTACGGTGGCGGGCGAACTGATTCGCGAGCTGGAACATTTGGAACGCGGACCGTATGCCGGGCCGGTGGGCTGGATGGATGCAACAGGAAACGGTGAGTGGGGCATCGCCCTGCGGGGCGCCGTCGTCGAGACCCCGACGCGGGTCCGGATGTACGCCGGGTGCGGCATTGTCGAGGCTTCCCAGCCGGTGGCGGAGCTGGCGGAAACGTGGAGCAAGTTCCGGCCGATGATCGAGGCGCTGGGCCTGCGGGCACCATTACGATCCTGACTCGATTGCTGTCGCGCTTGGTTACCAATAGGCAATTCCTGTAGCCTGTGATGCACATCTCTTTACCGATAGAATCGTCCATGACGTTTCATTACTCCGTCCCGAGTCTTTACTCCGTCCCGAGCTGAGGTACTGCATGTTTTCCAAGATTTCCAAGTCGCTCGCCGTTATGGCAATCGGCACCCTGGCACTAACCGCGTGTGGCGGCGGTTCCGAGTCCGAAGAGGGCGGCGAGGCAGCAGGTGGTTCCGAGTTCGACCTCGTATCCCCCGGTGCCCTGACCGTCTGCTCTGACATCCCCTACGAGCCGTTCGAATACGAGGAAAACGGTGAGTATGTCGGGTTCGATATGGACCTGATGAAGGAGATTGCTGCCGGACTTGACCTTGAGTTCACTGTGCAGGATGTCGGCTTCGACGGCCTGCAGTCCGGTGCCGTGCTTGCCGCCGGGCAGTGCGATGTCGGCGCCAGCGCCATGACCATCACTCCTGATCGGGAAGAGAACCTGACCTTCGCCGACCCGTACTACGACTCCCTGCAGTCGCTTCTGGTTCCTGCTGACTCTGACGTCGCCACTCTTGAAGACCTCGCCGGCAAATCCGTGGGCGTCCAGCAGGGCACCACCGGCGAGCAGTACGCCCGCGATAATGTCCCCGCAGACACCGAGGTAGTGGCCTTCCCGAGCGACGCCGAGCTCTACGCGGCGCTGCAGGCCGGCAACGTTGCCGCGATCCTGCAGGACCTGCCGGTGAACCTGAACCACACGCAGGAAGGCGAGTACACCATCGCTGCGGAGTTCGAGACTGATGAGCAGTACGGTTTCGCATTCCCCAAGGAGGGCAGCGAAGCGCTCGTCGAGGCTGTGAACACCGAGCTCGCGGAGCTGCGTGACAACGGCACCTACGACGAAATCTACAACACCTACTTCGAGGAGCAGTAAGCTTCCACGGACTTGCGGCAGTTCCAGCTTCTGGGACTGCCGCAGCCGTGTTCACCTCCTGAAAGATAGGTAAAACACGTGAGACCATCTACCCGCAAACGCTTGTTCCGCGGAGTCCTGTACGCAATTTTCATCCTTGCCGTCGCTGCCGTCATCCTCGTTGCCGACTGGGAAGCAATACGTACCAACTTCTTCAACCTCGATGTTGCGGCTGAAGCCTTTCCCACGGTCGTCACCGAGGCCGCGAAAAACACCGTCGTCTACACGGTCATTGCCTTCATCGGTGGAATGATCGGCGGTCTGATCCTGGCGCTGATGAAGCTTTCTCCGGTGGGTCCCTACCGCTGGGTTGCCACTGCCTACATCGAACTTTTCCGGGGCCTCCCGGCGCTCCTCGTCATCTTCGGTTTCGCGTTCGCCGTGCCGATCGCCTTCGAGTGGCGTCCGCCGGGAGGTTCGACCGGCGCCGGTTTGATTGCGTTGATCGTTGTCTCCTCGGCCTACATCGCTGAAACAATCCGCGCGGGCATCGAGGCTGTGCCCAAAGGTCAGGTTGAAGCGGCACGCTCGCTCGGTATGCGGCCCTCGTGGACACTGGTGTCCGTGGTGCTGCCGCAGGCATTCCGCATCATCACTCCACCGCTGACCAACGAATTGGTCATCCTGATCAAGGACACCTCGCTGCTGTTCATCGCGGGCATGGCGCTCGGCGACAGGGAACTGACCACTTTCGCGCGCGACACCGTGTCTTCGCAGGCAAACTCGACGCCTCTCGTTCTTGCCGCGCTGTTGTACCTGATCATCACCCTCCCGCTGACCCAGCTGGTTGCCAAACTGGAACGCCATAACAAGAGAGGCCGGTAGGTCATGGCCGAACTGCAAACAACGGGCGTACCCGCCATTGAAGTACGCAAGCTGTGCAAGTCCTTCGGGGACAACGAGGTGCTCAAGGGCATCGACTTTCACGTTGATCAGGGCGAGGTGGTCTGCGTCATCGGCCCGTCCGGATCGGGCAAATCCACATTGCTGCGCTGCGTCAACCGGTTGGAAGAGCCCACCTCGGGAACCATCATCGTTGAGGGCGTCGACATCACCGATGAGGACACTGACCTGGACAAGGTGCGTACCCGCATTGGCATGGTGTTCCAGCAGTTCAACCTGTTTCCCCACCTCACGGTCCTGCGGAACCTGACGCTCGCCCAGATCCGCGCGAAGAAGCGGGGCAAGGCGGAAGCTGAGGAAATCGCCCGCCGCAACCTGGACAAGGTGGGCCTGGCGGACAAGGTCGATGCGTTCCCGGCTCAGCTTTCCGGCGGCCAGCAGCAGCGCGTCGCCATCGCCCGGGCGCTTTCGATGGACCCGGACATGATGCTCTTCGATGAACCGACCAGCGCACTCGATCCGGAGCTGGTCGGAGACGTCCTCGACGTCATGAAGCAGCTTGCGCGTGATGGCATGACCATGATGGTGGTCACCCACGAGATGGGCTTCGCGCGCGAGGTCGGCGACCGCGTTGTCTTCATGGACGGCGGCGTTGTCGTGGAGCAGGGCAAGCCGGATGATGTCCTTGGAAACCCGCAGCACGAGCGCACGCGAGGCTTCCTCTCGAAGGTTCTCTAATTGTGATTTGAGGGCCGTTTCCAAACGGGTTGGTGCGTGCAAAAATATACGCACCAACCCGCCTGGTCTCCCCTACCCCAGGAATCCCATGTCCGAGCTTCCCACCGCCGGACGGCCGCGCCTGAGAGCGCGGTTCGCCGCCGTCGTCGTCGTTTGTTTCACTCTGCTCACCGGGCTGCTTACCGCACCGCCGGCCGTTGCCGCGCTCCCGGTGACTGACCCCGGCAACATCCAGGTGCTGGTGACCAAGTCCCGGCCGCTCAATCCCCTCCGGTACATTGCGCCGGATCTCGTGTTCTTCCCCGGGACCAACTATGTGCTCCGGCGTGAAGTGTCGGCGAATCTGCAGAACCTCTTCGCGGGTGCCAGGAGCGCCGGCGCGCCGCTTGCCGTGGTCAGCGCGTACCGCTCCTATGACCAGCAGGCTGCGCTGTACAACTCGTACGTGGCCCAGTACGGCCAGGCGGTCGCGGACACCATTTCTGCCCGTCCCGGCCACAGCGAGCACCAGACCGGGCTGGCGGTCGACGTCGGCAACCTCAGCGGCTCATGCGGCCTCAACGCCTGCTTCGCCACCACGGCGGGCGGCCGCTGGGTGGCAGCGAATGCGCACCGGTACGGGTTCATCATCCGCTACCCGGACGGGTATCAGTCCACCACCGGCTACACCTTCGAGCCGTGGCACCTGCGCTATGTCGGCAGGTCCGTGGCCACCGAGATGCGGACCCGAGGCATCCCCACCATGGAGCACTACTACAACGGCTCCAACCCGCCCATCAAGCACTCCTCCGACGTGGTCGCAGTCGACTCGACGGGAACGTCGTGGACATATCCGTCAAACTTCCTCAACGGGTTTCGTCCGCGTGCGCGGCTCGGCGCCGGGTGGTCCACGCTCAAGGCGGGCTTCAGCACCGACTGGAATGCCGACGGGCTCCAGGACATCCTTGCGCAGTGGAATGACGGCCGGTTGACGCTGTACCGCGGTCAGTTCGGCGGCGGATTCCGGGCGCCGATCAGCATAGGTCATGGTTGGGGAAGCTACGACATCACCGTGGGAGCCTGGCTCCGCGGCAGCCGGTTCCCCTCCGTGGTGGCGAAGGACGGTGCAGGCGTGCTGTGGCACTACGCGAACACCGCCGGCGCCGGTTTGTCAGCGCCCGCCAGGATAGGCCACGGCTGGCAAAACCTGCGCCTCACTCAGGCCGACTGGGATCGCGACGGCAACCAGGACATCCTCGCCATCCGGACCAACGGACAGCTGGCACTGTACCGTTCCACAGGAGCCGGTGCGTTCGTCAATGAAGCCCGGCGTGTGATCGGCCATGGGTGGCAGGGGATGGACAGTGTGAAGGCCATTGCCGGGTTCCAGGGTCCCGGTTCATATGGTCTGCGGGCGCGCTCAGCTGCGGGAGAACTTCGGTACTACCCGATGCCGGGCAACCGGTGGGGAGCTGCCGCGACCATCGGCCACGGCTGGCAGACCTACCGGCTGTTCCGGTGAGCGGGGACGTTTCGGCACCCTGCTCCGCTGGATGAGGCTGAGCTGCGGTCAGCGCCCGACGGCGTCCAGCACCGCCTGCTTCACCCGCGCGTGCATGGCACGCAGCGCGGCGCGGTCGGTCCGCACCTCCAGGACCGACCGGCCCCTGATCGGTTCCTCCAGCGCTGCGTCCAGCTCGTCGGCTGTGCTGATCAGACGATGGGGCACGCCGAACCCCTCCGCCAGAGCGGCGAGGTTCGCGGAGTGCGGCGTGCCGAACAAGCGTTCGACGGCGGATCCATAGCGCTCCAGCGTTGCCGGGTTCCCATGCTCAAGCAGCCCGAAGATGCCGCCGCCTGAATCGTTGAGCACAACCACCTGGAGGTCCGGTTCTTCTTCGCCCGTCCCCAGCAGAAGGCCGCCGGCGTCATGGAGGAAGGTCAGGTCACCGACAAGGAGCCGGGTGGGGATTCCGGCTGCGAGCGCGATTCCGGCTGCGGTGGAGATGGTGCCGTCGATCCCGGCGAGACCCCGGTTGGCGTACACCTCGAGCGGGTGCCAGTCACCCGTGGCCATCAGGTCCACATCGCGAATGGGGTTGGAGGACCCGAGCACGAGATTGTCCGTCGTGTTCTCCCACACTGCATCCGCCACGTGCAGTCCGGTCAGCACCGGCTCGTCCGCGAGATGCAGTTGCAGAGCGGCCTCGGCGCGGGCCCCGGCTTTCCGCCATTCGCCGAGCCAATCGTCTGCACCGCGGCCGGCAAAGGCCAGCAGTTCATCGAGGGTGCTGATCAGCCGTTCTGAGCGCCTGCCCTCCTCGAACCACGCCTGCGGCTCGGGCACATACAGGGCGCGTTCCACGTCCGTCCTGGCCAGCAGCGCCGCCACCGGCCGGGAGAGGGTGGGCCGGCCAAAGACAACAACACGCTCGATCTGCGGGCCGAACCGCTCGAGAAGCAGCCGGTACGCGCCGATCACCGACAGGCCGAACCGGGCGTTCGACGAGGGCTCAGCCAGCAACGGCAGGCCCAGGTGCTGCGCGAACACCGCCGCCAGCTCCCCCGCACCGTGCCCGGCGACCACAACGGTGCGCGCGCCGTCACCGGAAGGTGCAGGCGTCGTCGTCGTCCGTTGTGGTGCGGTTGTTATGTCTGGTGCTGTGACTGCGCTTGTTGCTGTCGCCGTTCCGGGCTCCGTTCCCGCCTCACTGCGCGCTGCCCCAGCCGAGCCCGCGGCGCCGTCAATACTCGGCACCAACGGGTCCCGGAACGCCAGGTTCACGTGCACCGGACCGGCCGGACCGCTGGCTCCGCGCGCTTCGGCGAGCGCCCGGGCGAGGAAGGGGGCAGGATCGGTTCCGGCGGGGACATCCATGGCGGCACGGACGTGGACACCGAACAGTCCCGGCTGCCGGGTGGTCTGGTTGGCGCCGGTTCCGCGCAGCTCCTCCGGGCGGTCAGCAGAGAGAACCACGAGGGGCACAGCGGCATGATTGGCTTCCATGACCGCCGGAAGCAGTTCCCCCACAGCGGTTCCGGAGGTGGTGACGACGGCGGCCGGCCGCTGTGCACCGAGCGCGAGGCCCAGCGCGGTGAAGGCACCCACCCGTTCATCAACGCGCACGTGGATGCGGAGCTCCCCGCGCTCCGCTGCCTCGGCGAGCGCGTAGGCCAGAGGTGCGCTACGCGATCCGGGAGCGAGAACGACGTCGGTGATTCCGGCGGCAGCGAGGGCTGCAGTCACGCGGCGGGCTGATTCGATAGAGTCCACTCCCCCATCCTCACATCCCTACGCACCACGTCAGGGAACTTTTGCGCAGATCCGGCGGGTCGACGACCGGTCGAACCCACCGGAGCTGCACCAAAGTTCCCCTGGGTGGCTACTTGGCGTCGCGGCCCCCGCGGTTGTCGTCCGTCCGCGGCTTCCCCTTGCCGTGTCCGCGGCCAGGCTTGTCATCGCCCTTGCCTGCGCGCTCAGCCGGGAAGACCTGGATGACCGACGGGCGCGGCAGGGCGCCTTCGCCGCGCTTCGGAGCAGTGCCCGCCTCGACGTAGTCGGGGAACAGGGAGTTCTGGGCGCCCCAGGCACCGTCCTCTCCCGGGTGCTGAACGGCAACGAAGACGTTGCGCTCATCGTCGTGGATGATCGGTCCGCAGGTCTCGCCGTCGCGCGGAACCGCGAGGAACTGGTCCACCCGGCCGCGTTCGCTGCCCTCGAGGCCCACCCGGAAGAGTCCGTCACAGTAGCCGATGGTGCCCGGCTGACCGTCGGTGGAAATCCACAGGTTGCCGGCAGTGTCGAACGCGAGGTTGTCCGGGCAGGAGATCGGGGACACCTTGTCCGTCGGGTAGCCGCTGAAGTAGGTGCTCGAGTTGGTGGCGGGATCACCGCAGACCATCAGCAGGTTCCAGGTGAACCGTGTGGAGGTCTGGTCGCCGCCGTTTTCAGTGAGTTCCACGATGTGCCCGTCACGGTTGCGGGTGCGGGGGTTTGCCTCGTCCACCGGAGCCTGGCCCGGTACGCCGCGGTTGGTGTTGTTGGTGCACGCGACGTACACCTTGCCGGTTGCCGGGTTGGGCTCCACGTCTTCGGCGCGGTCCATCTTTGTGGGTCCCACCTTGTCCGCTGCCAGGCGGGTGAAAACCGCAACCTCAGCGGCGCTCATGCCCGGAACGGCGGACTCGTTGTCAATGATCAGCGGCAGCCACTCGCCGACGCCGTCAAATGCACCATCGGAGGGAAGCGCACCGGTGCCGTCGATTTCCGGAACGGAGTTGCCCTGGAAGCGGGCCACATACAGCGAACCCTCGGAGAGCAGCTCCATGTTTGCCCTGCGGTCCTCGGCGCTGTTTCCCGTGCGGACGGTGTTCTTCGAAACGAACTTGTAGAGGTAGTCGAAGCGCTCATCGTCGCCTGAATAGGCAACCACGCGGCCGTCGCCCGCAACAATGACGTTTGCACCCTCGTGCTTGAAGCGGCCCAGCATGGAGTGCTTCTTCGGTATGGAGTTCGGATCGAATGGATCGACCTCCACGATGTAGCCGAACCGGTTCGCTTCGTTGGCGTAGCCGGCGTTGCGGGTGTCGAAACGGGGCTCATCGGTTTCCCACGCGCGCCCGGTGGGCCGGGATGTGAGACCGTAGCGGCGGTCGGCGTCGGACATTCCCGGGGTGACGAAGTAGCCGTTGAAGTTTTCCTCGCCGGAGAGGATGGTGCCCCACGGCGTGGTGCCGCCGGCGCAGTTGCCCAGCGTACCGAGAATGGTGCGTCCTGCAGGGTCATCGATGGTCTTCACGAACTCGGATCCGGCCGCTGGGCCCGTCAACTCGTACGGGGTATCCAGGAGGTAGCGGCGGTTGAGGCCCGCGCCCACAATGTAGCTCCACGGCGCGTTCTTGTTCTTCCGCTCAAGCTGGACGACGGAGAGCCCGTGAGCCGCGCGGGCAATGGCCCGTACTTCGCCGGCGGGAAGTTCCGGCGGGAACATGATGCTCTCGTTGGTGTATTCGTGGTTGGCAAACAGGACGGCGCGGCGGCCTTTGCTGCCGGGAATCTCGACGATGTCGGTGTAGTCGCAGTTGTAACCGAACTGCTGCGCTTGCGCGGCGGCGCTCTGGTTGTTGGCGTCGAACGCTGGAGCACCACGGAACAGCGGGTCGCCCCAGCGGATCACCGGACGCCAGGCGAAACCTTCGGGAACAGTGAAGTCGTCAACGAGCGCGTCCACCGGGTCGATCGGCGTGAACTTCAGCTTCCCCTTTCCACCCTGGCGCTTCATCGCTACGGCGGGTGCAATGCCCGTTCCGCCCGGCGCCAGCTGCGGTGCGTTGGCGCCGATGAGCATGGTGAGGGCGCCCACGGCTCCTGCGCCCATGACGCTGCGGCGGGAGAGCTCGTTGGAGACGATGTCGCGGAAGTAGTTGTTGCTGCTGGTGTTGCAGACCGCGGACGCGCAGGCGTTGTCGCACTTCAGTGCGCAGGTGACGGCGCTGCGCTTGCCGTTGGTGTGGCCGAGCATGGGCAGGAGACGGCGCTTGGTGTCGCTCACTTGAGGAACCTTCCGGTGTACAGACGTGGGGTCCGTCCCACCCTGACAAGGAAAATGAACCTTTGGAGGGTCCTTCGGTGAACGCCAACCCAACGACCGGCGAATACCGGCCGTCACGCATTGCCGGATCCCTACAGCTTCCCGGACACCCGCTTCAGCCGCTCGAGCCACCAGTTCGCACGGTCCCGCGGAGCCTCATGACGATCAAGAAGCTCTTCCGTAACGGTGAGCGGCCGCACCGGCAACCAGCCGCCGTCGGGCAGTAGCGGCTCAGGCGATACGTCGCCGTCCATCAGCGACAGCGTTGCCAGCCCGCACGCATACGGCAGCTGCGGCAGTGACGCAGCCAGGGCCACTCCGGCTCGAATCCCCACCGAGGTGTCCAGTGCAGAACTGACGACGGCGGGAAGTCCCGCCTGCGCCACGATGTCCAGTGCCCTCCGCACGCCTCCGAGCGGCGCGACCTTCACAACGATCAGATCCGCCGCGTCCTCCCGGGCGACGCGCAGCGGGTCTTCGGCTTTCCGGACGCTTTCATCAGCGGCGATGAGCACCGGGAGTCCGCGCCGCTGCACTTCCAGCCGCACTGCGCGCAGGTCTGCTGTGTCCATCACGGGCTGCTCGGCGTACTCCAGGGAGTAGGGGGCAAGAGACTCCAGCGCGGTCAGTGCCTCGGCCGTGCTCCAGCCGCCATTGGCGTCGATGCGCAGGTTTGCCTCCGGGAGGAGGCGGCGCACCTCCGCCACGCGCGCGACGTCGTCGAAAAGGGACTGCCCGCGTTCCGCCACCTTGATCTTGACCGCGCTCACCGCGCCGAACCGCGCCAGGACAGGTTCGACGCCGGACGCCTGCACCGCAGGCACGGTCGCGTTCACCGGTACACGGCTGCGCAGCGGCGTCGGGAATCCGTGCCAGGCGGCTTCCACTGCGGCGCGGAGCCACGTAGCCGACTCGTCGTCGTCGTACTCGGGAAAGGGTGAGAATTCGCCCCAGCCGGCCGGTCCCTGCAGAATCAGGGCCTCGCGATGGGTCAGTTCGCGGAAGCGGACGCGCATCGGCACGGAGACGACGCGCGCCGACGCCAGCAGTTCCTCGACAGTGGGTTGCTTCATGCCACCAGCGTAGTGATAACGAGTGGCCAAGTTATTCCCAAGTTCTATCCGCGATTGTTTCTTCAGCAGGCGACCGTCCTGCGGATCATCCTCGGGGCCCGTCCGCTCCGTCACGAAAGGATGCGTGATGAATTCACGAAGTCCCGTTACGTCCGTTCCATCCGCGAAAGCGCCGCGTTCACGCAAGCGCGCACTCCCGGCCCTGCTCGCCGGATCCACGACGGTTGTCCTGGTTGCCGCCGGAGCTTCGGTGGTCATGGCAGCCAACCCGCCGGTAGGTCCCGGCAACGTTGAAATCTTCACCAAGCGGGACATGGTGGCCATTGAGGGCTACACCGCCCAGGCAGGCCAGGATGCCACCATCAAGGTCACCCGCGACGGGAACCTGATCGGCATTGCCCACGGGGTGGTCGACGCAACCGGCTTCCTCGAGGTGAACCACCCCGGCGGCGTCTGCTGGGATGTGGTCACGCCCAACATCACCGGCAAGGATGTGGTCAGCGTTGAGTTCGCGGATGGCAGTGGAGACGGCGCCAACGCCGGAACCGCCGTCATCACCTCCGTGACGAGGGAGGACCTTCCGGCCACCGATATCGCAGGAGACGTCGAGGGCAGGGTTGTCGTCAAGGGTACCTACGGCACCGACGTGGACACGGCACGCATGGGTGTGGAGATCGTCAATCCGGACATGCGGGACATGGGGATCGGCGAACGGGCAATCGGCTGGCCGGATGATGAGGTACCGGCGGGCTACACCGTGGATGGTACGGCCGCAAACGGCGCGTTCACCGTCACGTACGGGTTCTTCTCGAAGGCGGAACAGGACGCAGCCTTCGCGGGAGATCCGTCGGTCGCGAGCTGGCAGGCCGAGCCGGCAACTGTCGAGGCTCAGCTTGGCCTGACCATCTCCGAATTCAAGGAGATCGACGGCCCGGGCTTCGGTGGCTGCCCCGCCGGTCCGGCAGGGCAGGCCCCCAACCAGCCCACCGAGGTTTTCGCGAAGGCGTCCGGCAACGGCACCCTCACGGCGACCTGGGCACCAGCAACCGTTCCCGCGGATGCCCCGGCTATCACCGGCTACCAGGTGATCGCGGCGGATACCGTGCTCGGCCAGGAGGTAAGCATCAAGGTTGGCTCCACCGCCACCACGGCCACCATTCAGGGTCTGGTGGGTGGACAGGTCTACCCGGTCAGCGTCGTTGCACTCAACGGTCAGGCGAGCATGCCTGCCTCCGGCGGCAACGTCACCGTTTCTGCGACAGCAGTCTCCGAAGCCACTGCACCAACGGCTCCAGGCAGCGTGGCAGTAAAGGACGGCACCCTGGCCGGATCGGCGGATGTCACGTGGACAGCTGCGACCGCCAACGGCGCCGCAGTGACGGGATACCGCGTCGATGCGACCACCAGTGCCGGTGTCGCAAAGACCGTCACGGCCGCAAGCGGCGCAACCTCCGCGCGGCTTGAAGGACTCACGCCCGGCACGGCGTACGGTATTGTCGTCACCGCGCTGAGCGCCGCAGGTGACACGTCTGCAACTCCGACAGCCTTCACTCCCGTGCAAGTCACCCTCCAGGCGCCCGCGGCACCGAAGGTCGTGCGGACCACTGTGGGCAACGGGACTGCAACAGTCGAGTGGCAAGCGGCCGTTGCCGCGAACACGCCGATCACGGGTTACATCCTGACCGCCACGCCGGCAACGGGAACACCGGTGACGGTGACAACAGACGCCGCAGCCCGCACCGCAGTGCTGAACGGGCTCACCAACGGTACGGCGTACTCACTGAAACTTGTCGCAACCAGCGCGGCAGGCAACAGTGCACCGGCGACCTTCGGCGCAGGGGCTTCGGCAACCGTCACCCCAGCCGACCAGCTCACGGCATCGGCGCAGTTCCGCTCCGACCGCCGTGAATGGCGAATCACCGGGACGGCAACCATCACTGCCGGTAATACGATCACTGCGCGGAGCACGAATCTCGCCCGGTCGGTGATTGGTACGGCAACCGTTGCAGCTGACGGCAGCTGGACCATCCGCACGCGGAACTCAACCGCCCCGGCGACGGCGACCATCACCATCTCATCCTCGGCCGGCGGATCCATCACGATACCTGTCTCAACACGGTAGCAAGCAGTGGCACCCGGTTCCGCCCGCACCTGCCCCGGTGCGGGCGGAGCTGTGCCGCGTGCCTGGACAAACCCGCCCGATTCAGGAACCAACGCGGCGCTGTGTCAGTGTTAAACAGGTGAACACCCAGCACTCGAGAACGGCACGCCGCTTTTCCACAGCCGCACGGCACCCAGTGCTGTTTGTCCTCGGGGCGCTTGGCTGCTTTGTCGCTGTGGGGTGGACCTACTGGGCGTTTGTCCGCACCACCACTGGGCAGTTCGCAGACGAGTCCGCGTGGGCGGAAGCGGGCATAGCTGCACCCGATACCCAGGTCCCCTTCCTTCGGTTCCTCGACAGCCTGCCTCTGATTTCGGTGTTCATCGCCGCAGCGGTGATTCTGTTTGTGACACTCGGACGACGGCGGTGGGCGGCTGCCGGAATAGCGCTCGGCACCATCATCGGCGCCAATCTCACAACGCAGATCCTTAAGAACGTCCTCTTTGACCGTCCGGACCGCGGGGTGCCCACCCTCGATTTCAACTCACTTCCGTCCGGGCATACAACGCTGGCTGCCTCTGCCGCTGCCGCGATCTTCCTCGTTGTATCCCCCCGCTGGCGCCCGCTCGCGGCAGCCGCCGGCGGCACCTACTCCGTTCTGGCGGGGGCCGCGACGTTCATCAATCTGTGGCACCGGCCGGCCGACGTCGTGGCCGCGTACCTGGTGGTTGGAGCCTGGACGCTCATCGGCGGGCTCCTGATCCTGCGCTCCGGAAACCGCTGGAACGTGTGGGAGGGATTTGGACGGTTCTGGGGTGCGTCCCGGGCCTGGCTGGCACTGTGCTGGGTCCCGGGCCTGCTGGGCCTGGCGCTATCCCTTGGTCTCTACGTGTATGTTCAGGCAATTGGCCCTGCTCCAGTTCCAGGCACGGCCGGCGTTCCGCTGTTCTTCTGGTCCGGCCTCTCGCTCATCGTTGGGGTGGGCTACACGCTGAGCGCTACGGCGTGCTGGCTGTTCGGCTCCCAGGCTCGGCTGCAGCGCGCCGCGAGCTGAGCCTCGGCCGGGCCTTTCGGCAGTCGCGCTACCGCTGCCGCACGCGCTGCTCTCTCGGCGGCACCCACAGCCACAGGACAACCGCCCCCACGAGCCCCAGCGCGCCCGTTGTCCAGATACCTCCCGCCAGGGACGCGGCAGCCGTCACGGCAGACACGGTTCCCGGACCGGCCATGGTCCCCACATCCGTCAGCAGGCGCCAGATCCCGAGGAACTGCGGCCGCCCAGGCGATGGTGAGAAGTCTGCTCCGAGCGTCATGACGATCCCCGAGCCGATCCCGTTGCCGAACCCGATGAGCAACGCGACGGCCAGCAGGCTCAGCGCGTCACGCGTGAGCGGCAGGAGGAGCAGCGACACTCCCATGATCAGCATGCAGGGCACCGCCACCCAGCGCCTGCCGTAAAGGTCCATCACCTTGCCCGCGGGGTAGAAAATCAGCATGTCGATGGCGCCGGAGAGACCGTAGATGAGCGCCGTCGTTGCGGGGTCAAGCCCTATCTCCTGAGCCCAGAGCGGCAGGACGGCCTGCCTGGTGGCCCGGACCGCGGCAATCAGCAACACGCCCAGGCCCACTGTGCCGAAGACCCGGGCGTGGCTCCGGAAGATGGCCTGGAGGGTCGGCGGCGCCGCAGCCGCAGCCGCCGTGCCCTGGCCGAGGGACGCGCGCGGACCACCCAACTCGGGAACCTGGAAGCTGAGGACAGCGGCAACGAAGGTAGCTCCGGCACCCACCCAATAGGCGCCGTCGAGCCCCAGGAAACTCATGGCAAGCGCGCCGGCGAACGGCCCCAGAAAGACACCGATCCGGGTCACTCCACCGAGGGTCGAGAGCGCGCGCGCCCGGAAGTGAACGGGCACCGCCTCAGTGAGGTAGCTCTGGCGGGCGAGCCCGAACACCGCCCCTGCCATACCGACCATGAAGATCGCAGCCGCGAATACGGCCAGGTTAGGCGCCGATAGCGCAAGGATCATCGCCGCCGAGCACAAGAGCGACGCCGCTACCAGCGCCCACCGCTCCCCAAACCGGGAGGTGATCAGCGTCGCAGGTACGTTGGTGACCAGCGATCCGATGCCGGTGAGCGTGAGGATGAGCGCCGCCGTCGCCACATCGGCGCCGAGCTCAGTGGCAGAGAGCACGATGACCGGGATGATGGACCCCGTTGCCGCGCCGTACAGGAGTGACGGGCCGTATGCGCCAACGGCAATCTTTCGGAGGTTGAACGGTTCCTGGGGCACCGTTCACACGCTAGCGCAGTGCAGTGTCCTTCCGCGGAACCAGGAAGAAGCCGACGACGGCGAGAACTCCCGCTATGCCCTCGGCAACCGCGCTGAGCGTCTTCTCGAAAAACCACAGCGGTTCATACATGGCCGGAATCGGGCCCACTTGCGGGAGCTGGATATAGACGGACAGCACGACGGCGGCGAAGGCCGAGAGCGCAACCAGCGCGGCGATGGCGTAGGACAGGCGGCTTCCGCGGATCAGTACGTAGAGCCCCGCAAGGATGGCCGCCACGGCTTGGATGCGGAAAAGAGTCCCGCCGCCCATGCCGTCGGGGTAAGCCTGCTGGTATTGGGGAGCAAGGATGAAGTGCACGTAGGCGTCAACAGCCAACCCCAGCGCAATGACCACGCGGATCACCATTAGCAGCGGAGCCGAGCGTCCGCGCCCGCGGGTAACCCGGCCGTGCGTTGCCGCGTTAGCCATCGCTGCTCACCACCAGCGTCCCCGTCATGTTGGGGTGGTAGGTGCAGATGAAGGGGTACTCGCCCGGTTCGGACGGCGCGGTGAAGGTTACGGTCTCCCCGCCCTGCACAATGGCGTCGAAGTCTTCGGTCTCGGTGGTGGTCACCGTGTGGGGTGCGGTGTCCTCGTTGACTACCGTGATCTCCGCACCGGCAGGCACGGAGTCGGGCATCTCATACTCGAAGTTGCGGATGGTGATGACGATTTCCTCGGCCGGCGCTTCTTCCGTGGGCTCTTCCGAGGCCGCTTCGCTGGGCGCTTCAGAGGCCGCTTCGCTGGGCTCCGCAGCTGCGGTTGTCTCCTCTGCCGTGGGCTCGGCCGCACTACTGGTCTCGGCCGGCGGCGCCTCACTGGTCGGCTCGCCGCCTGAACCGCAGCCGGCCACTCCAATGAGCGCTGCAGCAAGGACCAGGCCAAGGGCACTACGCGTGATTTTCATTGCTCTCCATTCCGGCGGGATTCACCACCGGCTTCCCCGGGAGCATGCATCCCTCTCACCTGGTCTTCGCTGTGGGAAGCCGGATGAACTGCAGAGACAGAGTGATACTGGCGCTATCAGTCTTCGTCCAGCCGCCCTTGCGATGATTGTTCACAGAGAGTACACCCGTGAAAGGTGAAAATGACCCGGTTCCCAAGGAATCCACAGGTTCTCCGCGTGGTCCTGCTGGGGATCGACGGAGCGGGCAAAACAACGGCCGCGCGGTCAGTTGTTCGCAAGCTCCGGGTGGACGGCATCGAGGCGGCGCTGTTTCGCAATCCCGGCGGCCGGCGAACCCTCGACCGCTGGGCGTCACGGCACTCGCACACCGCTCAATCCCTGCTAGGAAGCCGCTTCCTGGATGCAGTCGAGAGTTTCCTCCGCGTGCTTGCAGTGCTGCGCTCCACGCTGCAGGCACGACGACGGCGGGGTGTCGTTCTCTTTGACCGCCACCTGCAGTGCCAGCTGGCCTTGCGGCGGGAGCGGGGTCTTGACGCCGGCCGACTGCTGCCCTGGTTGCTGCGCGTTCTGCCGCAGCCCGATCTTGTGGTTTACCTCAGCGTTGACCCGAGCACGGCGCAGGCCCGCGTTGCTTCGCGGAATACCGACGAGGAAACCTTTGAATTCCTCACCGCGCTCGACGCTTCCTACCGGCAGTTGCCCGGGTTCGAGGACTACGCCCTCGTGGATGCGAACGGGACCGCGGCAGAGATTGCCGAGGCGCTCGCGAAGCACATCGAGGCCCGGCTGCGCACGCCCGGTTCGTCGTCAGTTGCTGCTGCCCTGGCGCTCCAGCCACTTCCAGTGCGCGAGGGTACGCAGGCGAGTCAGTAGCGCCCGCGACTGCTCCGGGCCGTACGGGAGAATCGGGATGGCCTTGGTCATGTCCACCGATGCCTCGTCCATGGCTACCTTCGTGACCCGAACGGCGCTGCGCATCTTGTTCAGCTGCGTGGCCACAAAGTCGACGTCCACCGGCGCACCATGACCGGGGACAAAGACGTCATACAGGTCATCGAGCGCCGTGATCTTGCCCAGCGTGCGGATCCACTCCGCCGGGAATGAATCCTCAAAACCGGGATCCGCGCCCTCCTCGACCAGATCACCGGTGAACAGCACGTTGCCGGCGCCAACCAGAAGGTCGTTGTCCGTGTGACCGAAGCCCAGGTGGAACAGGGTAACCGAGATACCGCCGAGGTCCAGATCCACCGGCGATCCCGAAACACGCCTGTCGGCCGGGTGGATAGCCGTGTGATCACCGCGGTTCTCGGCCATCGCCGGCTCTGTCTTGCCAACTTCCGCACGCTGTTCCTCGCCGCTCTCGCGAACGACTGCGGCGCACCGGTCAGTTGCCCAGAAGTCCTCAGCGCCGTGGGCGGCAAAATACGCGTTGCCGAACACGTGGTCGAAGTGCGAATGGGTGTTGACCACGCATAGCGGCAGGTCAGTCAGCCCACGCACAGCGTCGAGGATCCGGGCTGCTTGTTCCGGCCCCGCCCCGGTGTCTATCACGAGCGCCCGGTCCGTTCCCACAACCAGTCCGGTGTTCAGGCCGAAAGGATCGGTCCGAAGCATCCACACGCGGTCTCCCAACTGGGTCCAGGGGTGGGACTGTTCGTCTTCTCGCTCGGACATGGGTTCCTCTCTGGTGGCGGCTGTCCGCTAAGCGTAATCGTCAGAGGTCCGCGAGGACGCCGCCCGGGTTCTCTATTGCGTCGGCAACGTAGCGCAGGAAGCCTCCGGCCACACCACCGTCGCAGACACGGTGGTCAAAGGTCAGCGTCAGCTCGGTCACCTTCCGGACGGCGAGCTCGCCGTTGACGACCCACGGCCGGTCAATGATCCGTCCCAGCCCGAGGATCGCGGCCTCCGGGTGGTTGATGATCGCTGCACTGCCGTCCACGCCGAACACACCGTAGTTGTTCAGCGTGAACGTACCTGAGGTGAGTTCCGCGGGTGTCGCCTTGCCCTCGCGTGCGACGGCGGCAAGACGCCGGATCTCCGCATCCAGTTCCCGTGCGCTCATCCGGTCGGCCCGCTGAACCGCGGGAACCAGAAGCCCGCGGTCGGTCTGCGCGGCGATACCGAGGTTCACGCCGTCAAACTTCAGGATCTCCGAGCTACCGTCCTCACGCTCGACGATGCGCGTATTCAGTTCCGGGTACCGGGCGAGCCCGGCCAGTGCGAACCGTGCGACAAATGCCAGCAGGCCGGGCGTTGCATCCGGCTGCCTGCGCTTGAGCTCGGTGCGCAGGTCAAGCAGCGCGCTGGCATCGACGTCCACCCAGACCGTTGCTTCCGGGATCTCGCGCCGACTGCGGGTCATGGCCTCGGCTACCGCCTTGCGGACGCCCCGGACGGGGATGCGCTCAGCGATTTGCAGACCACTGCGGCGATCCTGGTCCACTCCCCCAGCGGTGCTCTGATCGATGCTGGTGGTTTGATTCCTGCTGGTGCTGGGCAGGGTCTCCTGCGTTTCACCGGACGTTCCGGCGGAAGCCTGCAAAGCGCGCTCGACGTCGCGGCGCAGGACCATGCCGTCCACGCCCGTACCCTCGACAGAGGACAGAGTGAGGCCGGCATCCCGCGCAAGCTTGCGGACCAGCGGCGAGATGCACAGCACTGCACGCTGCTCGGACGCTGCCACAGGTGAGTCCTGCGTCTGCGTTGCCGGCACTTCAGCGGTCTCCGGCGCTTCCATGCTCGCCGGCGCCTCCGCTGCCGCAGCGGAGGTTGAGACCGCGGCTGAACCGGCGTCGCCCCTGCGACGCCGGGTCCGGCCTCCGGTACCGGTTCCGGGGGTGCCGTAGCCGATCAGGACATTGCCCGAACCTTCACCCGACTCTGCAGCTGATTCCGCGGCGTCCGGCGCTGCGGCGACCTCCGCGTCCGTAGGCACGCTGACCCCGGCTCGTTCCTCCTCGCGGTACGCCTCAGCGTCAGGGTTACCCGTGGAAGCTGCTGTGGCAGCCACTGTCTCGGCCGCTGCGCCGTCGGGCCGCACCGAGATCAGGGGAGCGCCAACGTTGATGGTGGTCCCGGCTTCACCGTGCAACTGGGCAACGACGCCAGCGAACGGAGAGGGTACCTCCACCATGGATTTCGCCGTCTCCACTTCGGCCACCGGTTGGTCGACGGAGACGGTGTCCCCCTCGGCCACGAGCCAGTTCACCAGTTCGGCTTCGGTCAGGCCCTCACCGAGGTCAGGCAGCAGGAACACCTTCACCGAGGGGCTCGTTGTCATGGCGCTCATGCGTCCTCCCACTGCAGTTCATCCACGGTGTCGAGGATCCGGTCAACGCTTGGCAGGAAGAAGTGCTCGAGCTTGGGTGCGGGATACGGAATGTCGAACCCGGTCACACGCCGCACGGGGGCAGCCAGTGAGTTGAAGCAGCGCTCCTGCACACGGGCAACGATCTCGGCGGCGACCGAGGCGAACCCCGGTGCTTCCGCAATGACGACGGCGCGTCCCGTCTTCCGCACGCTGGCGGTGACGGTCTCGTCGTCGAACGGCACGAGCGAGCGCACGTCGATGACTTCCAGGCTGCGCCCTTCGGCCGCAGCCGCTTCAGCGGCGGCCAGCGCCGTCGGCACGGAGGGTCCGTAGGCAATAAGGGTGGCGTCGGTTCCGGAGCGGGCAACCACGGCGCGGCCCACCGTGGAACCGGTAATGGCGGCGTCGTCGGCTTCCTTGCGAAGCTCGTCCAGATCCAGTGTCTCCTTGGTCCAGTAGAGCTTTTTCGGCTCAAGGAAGACCACGGGATCGGGGAAGCGGATGGCGTCGCGAAGCATCAGGTAGGCATCGCGCACGGTGGCGGGGGCCAGAACCGTAAGCCCGGGTGTGTGTGCGTAGTAGGACTCCGAGGAGTCGCAGTGGTGCTCCACTCCCCCGATGCCGCCGGCGTAGGGGATGCGCATGACCAGCGGCAGCTTCACCTTGCCCTTGGTCCTGTTGGACATTTTCGCGACGTGGCTGACCACCTGCTCGAAGGCGGGGTAGGCGAAGGCGTCGAACTGCATTTCGACGACGGGAGTCATCCCGTTCATCGCCATACCGACTGCCATGCCCATGATGCCGGACTCCGCGAGCGGTGTATCGAAGCAGCGCTCCTCGCCGAAGCGCGCGGTAAGCCCGTCCGTGATCCGGAAGACGCCGCCGAGCGGGCCGACGTCCTCGCCGAAGATGATCACGGAGGGGTCAGCTTCCATGGCATCGGCCAAGGCGGTATTCAGCGCCTTGGCGAAGGTGAGCGGCTGGAGCCCTGTCTTGTTCGCGGTTGCCTTTTCGGCCGAGCCGGATCGAACTGCGGTGTCAGTCATGGCTAGGCACCTTCCCGTGAGAGCTCGTCGGCCAGGAGTGCGGCCTGCTCGCGCAGCTGGCTCGTCTTCTCGGTGTAGACGTACTCGAAAAGGTCCGCCGGGTTGATCTCCGGCTCGGAGTTGAGGCCGTCCCGCAGGGTGCTGGCCGTCTCTTCGGCCGCCCCGGCGACACGCTGCTCCTCTTCTGCGGTGAGGAGGTTCAGGTTGCCCAGGTAGGTGCGCATGCGGGTGATCGGGTCTTTTGGAACCCACTCGTCGACGTCGGACTGGGCCCGGTACCGCGACGGATCGTCAGCGTTGGTGTGTGCCTGCATGCGGTAGGTGTGGGCTTCAACGAGTGCCGGGCCACCGCCGTCGCGCGCTCGGTCAACTGCCTTGCCCAGCACGGACAGCATGGCAGCGAGGTCATTGCCGTCCACGCGTTCGCCGGGCATGCCGTAGCCGATCGCCTTGTGCGCCAGCGACGGCGCCACGGTCTGGTGCTTCAGCGGAACCGAGATGGCGTACTCGTTGTTCTGGACCAGGAAGACCACCGGCACGTGGAACACGGCTGCGAAGTTCAGGGCCTCGTGGAAGTCACCCTCGCTGGTGGCGCCGTCACCGCACAGGGCCAGCACCACGGTGTTTTCACCGCGCAGCTTGGCCGCGTGGGCCACGCCGACGGCGTGGAGCAGCTGGGTAGCCAGCGGCGTTGCCTGGGTGGCGGTCTTGTACTCGTAGGGGTCATATCCGGAATGCCAGTCGCCCCTCAGGAGCGTCAACACGCCAAGGGGATCCACGCCGCGCGTGATGACAGCAACGGTGTCCCGGTAGGTCGGGAAGAGCCAGTCATCCTTTTCAAGCACGACGGCGGCAGCCACCTGGCAGGCCTCCTGCCCGTGCGATGAGGGGTAGACAGCCATCCGGCCCTGCCGGACCAGTGCGTTGGCCTGATCGTTGATGCGGCGGCCGACGACCAGCTTCTCGTAGGCGCTGAGGAGAGCTTCGCCGTCGGGCAGGGGGTAGCGGTCATTGTGAATGTGCTCGCCGCTGGGGTCCACGAGCTGGACCGGCTGGGCGGACGGGAGCATGTATTCCTCCGCCGTAGGGCCCTGGTCACTGCTGCGACCGGTGGGCTTCATTGACTCGCCGAACTGGTTGTTGGCGGAGTTGCCGGTTGAAATGGTCATACTGCCTCCCTCAGCCGTTCCACTGTGAGGGACGGCTTCGCTGCCTTGGCATCCTCGGCCCATGGCTGAGGAACTGTATCTGTTGCTCAATTATGCGTTTGCCATCCGATTCGTATCCACAATCCGGCAATATCGTGGAAGAATAGTCGTTCTGTGGCTGATTCTGCAGACATATCGACAATGTGAGCTGGATAACTAACAAGGGTGTAGACAGATGGCGGAACAGCCGCTCGATGAAGTGGACCGGAAGATCCTCGCCGAGCTCACCCGCGACGGCCGGCTCTCAGTCACGGCGGTGGCCGAGAACGTTCACATCTCCCGGGCGCATGCGTATTCCCGGATTGCGCGGCTGACAGAAAGCGGCGTGCTGACGAAGTTCACTGCACTGATCGACCCGATCAAGGCGGGGCTCCGGTCTTCGGCTTATGTAACGTTGAAGGTGCGCCAGCATTCGTGGCGGGAGCTCAGGGAGCAGCTGCGTGCCATTCCGGAGGTGCATCACATTGCGCTGGTGGGCGGCGATTTCGACGTCATCCTGCTGGTTCGCGCTGAAGACAATGTGGATCTTCGGCGGGTCATTTTCGATCAGCTGCAGTCCATGCCCGGTGTGCTGGACACCCAGACCTTCCTGGTGTTTGAGGACATGGATACGCGCTAGTCGCTTGTTGCCTGCGGAGCCGGGAGTCGCTCATATGCAGCTTGGTTGGGGCTCCTTCACCGGGCATTATTGAGGGCGGGTCCTACGGGATTGGCAGCTGTACCGGACACGCGGCTCTCTCTGCAAACGAAACGCGCCCGGAGCGACGCGGTGAGGGTTCGGCTTACGGGCTCTGAGCGACCGGCTTGCGGACGGTCGTCGACTCGACCGACTCCTGCATAATGGTGCGGTATGGGGAAGAAATGGCTGATCGCAGTCCTGGTAGCAGTACCAGTGGTCTTCGTAGCAGGGATAATCTATTTGTTTCTGCGCCCTCAACTCACCCTCACGCTCGAGGACGTGATCGAAGCTGAGCACACAGGGAAAGATGTAACTACCGAGGTCACAGAGATCACTGACTTAGCATGCGGTGCCGAGGTTGGCTGCGTTGAGGCATACAGCACTGCTGAAGCGAACTACTACCGTTTTCGAAGTGTGCCGCGGCCACAGAGTACAACTCGACCCTTACCGACAGCTTTAGTGTGAACTACTTCGTCATGGACTTCGCAGGCAAGGACGCTTCTGTGAACGACCAGCTTTTCGCTATGCATCAACTGGCAGGTACATGGAATGACTACGAGGGTGACTTCCCGGTCCGCTAGTCAGCACCGAGTCACATGCTCGGTGAAGGATCCGCTCAGTTCGCTTTGCCAGACGGTAACGGTGACGTTGCATATCTTCGGGTCCCTCGGCGTCGAGCGATCGGGTTGGTAACGTGACGATATGGGGATTCACACTCAGCTAGTCAGCTCAGCGGCTTGAAGCGGTGGGTAATTTTGCCCTAATTCAGGGAGCGTCCCTTTTGATCAACAGCGATTAGGAGAGTGCGATGGTTAGGTCAGTGCGAATCATTGGTTTGGTGGTGATGGTTGTATCTCTGGCCGTTCTAGCGATTTGGCAGTGGCTTCCAGCCCTGTTCTTCTTTCCGGCAGGGGCCGCCATGCTGCTATGGAATGGTCACGAGTTCTCACTTCATCCGAACACGAGCGGTTCTTCTAACGATTCACCGCGAAGTGAGACGCGGTAGCGCCGGTCATGTTGGACAACACAATCGCCGTTTCGTCCGGCTCTCCAGCTATAGGAGGAATCATCGGGTCCGCGATACTCCTGATTATCATCGGGGGTATTCTCGTCAGGCTGATCATCGTCATATTCCGCCGGGGAAAGCACGGAGTTAAGAATGACGTACTGGGGCCAGTCTTCAAGTCCGGCGGAATTCAATCCGAACTCTATGGTTTCGAACCGATGGAAGCTCAAGACTTGAAGCCAGAAAAAAGCCGCTCCGAATCTCACGATTCAGGCCGAAGCACGTAGCCTGGGGATGCTCGTTCCGGTTCGGCACCCCTCCCAATCGACGCCGGAAGGGCGCGGTGAAGGGTCGCTCATACGGGCGTCGGTTCCCCTTACAGGAGAGTGTCCGCACGCGCCGAATGCCTCTGGTGCGGAAGTGTCAGTAGAGTCAGTCTCCTTAGCATTCGTTGATTTCGGGGGATTGCAATGAAACTAGTCCGGGTCCGTGCTGCTGGTGTGTTGTTGACGGGTTTGTTGCTGGCCGGTTGCGCGGCGCCGTCAGAACCTGAAGTGGAGACGGCTGCCGGCGCTTTCACACCCGATGCCCATGAAATGATCGGTGCCGCCGAGATGCCGGAAGCGCGGCGACAGGCGATCAAACAGTTTCCCGAGGAGCTACCAGCTGGATACGCCTGGCCCGCCGAGAACGCGGTGGCACCAGTCGCCGCAGGGCAAGACGTTGTTGTTGAAGTGGGTGTGGCAGAAACGAGTATTGCTGAGTTCTGGCTGTGCGCGTGGACGGCGGAGTACATCGAAGCTTCCGATACCGGCGATGCTGCAGGTGCAAGCTCAGCGTTGAACGAGATCGAAAAGTACACATCCTTGCCAGCTATAGTGGCTCACCATCAGAACCCTGAAGTTTTCGACTCCGCAGTGGTCGACACCGCGTACGAGGGCGACTCCACGAATCTGCGCAACTTCTTCAAATCGTGCGGAGTTCTCAACCACTGATTGGAACAAGCAACTTCCGACATAGCGAGAAGTCTCCGTGCAATCACCTGCTGAAGGATCCAGTTGATTCACTTCCATCTCTCATGGGCGGCTGGGAGGCTTCTTGACGGGGCTGCTAGCCTCCTTGCATGGGGGATAATACGGCGAAGTTTGTTAGTGATTTCGGTGCGATGGTCAGGCTTGTGCAGTCGGCACAACCTACCTCGGAACGTGGTCGGGAACTGGTCAATGCCTTGGCTGCCCACCTCGGCGCTCCGCCATCGTCCCTTCCGCTGGTTGTTGAGGAAGTGCCTGTTCACCGGTTGGTCGACGCGGATATAGTCCTCGCCTCGCTCGTGGGTGGGAACAGCACGCTGACTGGCATCGGCGGCGGTGACCAGAGGCACCATATGTCCTTGAGCGACATGGTCCAGCAGTCCGATATGTATCCGAACTTTCCGCTCTCGCAGCCCGACTACGCTAATCTGCCAGTCGGTCCTGACGAGCAACGACAAACTGTTGCGCTCGGTCTGCGCCTCTTTCACCACAACGGCGAACCGATAGCACTCCTGCAGCGCAAGGCGGAACCCCGATATGGTCGGCAGTTCGCTTCAATGGAAGTGCTCTGTGCGGATGCGGCGGTCACAGCCGACTTCCTCGCCGTATTTCGGCGCCGTATGCAGCGCGAAAGCATCCTCAAAGGACAAATACTGTCCTTCACCGTCGAGGAGTTCGGTCCTAGTAGCGCGGGCGTCACATTCCACCGGCGGCCGGATCTGACCAGGAACCAGATCGTGTTACCTAACGGTCTCCTTGCCAGGATCAGCGAGCATGCCCTCGGAATTGCCGCCCACAAGAACGAACTTGTCGCAGCTGGACAACATCTCAAGCGCGGGATTCTGCTGTACGGCCCACCCGGCACGGGCAAAACACACACAGTTCGTTACTTATTGGGTGCCAGCCCGGGAACAACGGCCATCATCTTGTCCGGAGGCACGCTCGCCCATGTGGGTGAGGCAGCCCGGATGGCACGAGCTCTTCAACCGTCCATCGTGGTGCTTGAAGATTGTGACCTCATTGCGGAAGACCGCAGCTTCGGCCATGGCCCGCAACCTCTACTCTTTGAAGTGCTGGACGCCATGGACGGCCTCGATGATGATGCGGACGTCACGTTCGTGCTTACGACCAATCGTGTGGTCATGCTCGAACGCGCCCTTGCGCAGCGTCCCGGCCGGGTGGACCTCGCTGTCGAGATTCCGCTTCCGGATGAGGGTGAACGCGCCGCCCTGTTGAGGCTTTACGCACCGCGGCAAGCGTTCAGTCCCGAAGCTGTCCACGCGGCAGCGGTAGGAACGGAGGGAACGACGGCCTCTTTCACGAAGGAACTCGTTCGCCGTGCCGTGCTTGCTGCAGCTTCTGATGCGACTCCCTTGAGCGACGATCACCTGCTAGTCGCGGTGAATGAGTTGATGGCAGACGGTGCCGCCCTCACCCGGAGCCTGCTGGGTAGCAACTCTCAACGGGGAACAGACGGGCCGGCGGAAGATGCCAGCCCGTCCTTCGGGTATCGCCCTCATGCCGAGCACTATTCCGGGTCCTATGCGCCGGCGTATAGCTCAACCATGTCCGTGACTTTTGACGATCACCAAAATGTATCGGACGCTCAGCATCCACAACCTGATGACGTCGAACGCGAGAGCGAGGATTCGTGAAAGCCGATCTGTATGACGCTTTTGCTGACAGCTATTCGGCGGAGAACGAGTCCAGCCTTCTCAACGCATACTACGAGCGGCCGGCGATGCTCGCCCTCGCCGGCGACGTCGACGGCCACCGGGTCCTTGACGCAGGGTGCGGCTCTGGGCCACTGGCCGCCGCTCTGAAGGCGAAGGGCGCCATCATGACCGGCTTTGATTCCAGCCCCGCGATGCTCGAACTGGCGCGACAGCGTCTGGGTGCGACGGCGAACCTGTGCCTGGCAGATCTCGGCAAGTCGCTCCCCTTCGCCGATGACTCGTTCGACGACGTCGTCTCGTCCTTGGTACTGCACTATCTTGAGGACTGGTCAGGACCCCTTGCCGAAGTGCGGCGGGTGCTGAAGCCCGGGGGCCGCCTGATCCTGTCGGTGAACCACCCCACGGTCAGCCTGATCAACCAACCCGACGAGGACTACTTCGCTATCCGGCAGTACTCGGAGGACTACGAATTCGATGGCGAGCCCGCGGTCCTGACCTTCTGGCATCGACCACTCCACGCCATGATCAACGCCTTTACATCGGCGGGATACCGCATAGTCACCGTCAGCGAGCCAGCGCCATCTCCAGAAACCCCGCGCGAACTCCTTCCGCAACGCATCCTTGACGGCGAGAAGACGGCGTTCTTGTCCTTCATCTTCTTTGTGCTCAAAGCTGGCGACTGAACAAATGCGTAACGTCCTGGTGCTCGGGGGAACTGCTTGGCTTGGTTTCGAGATCGCCGAGCAATTGCTGGCCAGCGGCGACGCGGTGACGTGTTTGGCGCGCGGCGAGTCCGGACAAGCACCTGCCGGGGCCGTCTTCGTCCCGTCGGATCGACGTTCACCAGGTGCCTACGCGGCGGTCGCCAATGAGGCCTGGGACGAAGTTATCGAACTGTCCTACGACCCGGCGATGGTGCGGGGCGCACTCGATGCCCTTGCCGACAATGCGAAGCACTGGACCCTGGTCTCCTCGGTCTCCGTGTACGCGACGAACACCGACGCGGGTGCCGAGGAGTCCGCACCTCTACTCAAGCCGGTGGATCTGAATGATTATGGGCAAGCGAAAGTCGCCGCTGAGCAGGTGTCACAGAAAGCCCTGGGTAACCGGCTCCTCATTGTCCGGCCGGGATTGATTGCGGGCCCTGGGGATGGCAGCGACAGATTCAGCTACTGGGTTGGACGCTTCGCTCTCGCAGGAGAAGGGCCTATGCTTTCACCAATCGCTGATGATCGGGTGGTAGAGGTGATTGATGTCGAGGATCTCGCCATCTTCATTGCGCAGGCCGGCAAGAGCGGCATCACCGGCGCCATCAACGCCACCGGCAACCAACATGCTCTCGCCGACGTGCTCGCGCTTTGTGCAGACGTTGCCGGCTTTACCGGTGAGCTGGTCTGCGTTTTCGATGAACGGCTCATTGAACACGATGTCCGATTCTGGGCCGGTCCCCGCTCGCTGCCGCTCTGGGTTCCCAAGACAGACATCGCCTTCGCGCAGCGGGACAACAGTGCCTTCCGTGCGGCGGGCTGGAAACTAAGGCCTCTTCGGCAAACGGTGCAACGAACGCTGGAAGCCGAACGAGAGCTCGGTCTTGAGCGTGAACGCAGGTCCGGATTGAGCCGATCCGAGGAACTGGAGTTGTTGGACCAGCTTCGCCTAGGCTAGCCCGAGGTGGAGACTGGATCCTGGAGTCACTACGACGAGGAAAGTGGTGACCGGACGTCCGCCGTACTGGAGGTGACATCCCGTTCTGAATGTCACCATCCCCCATGAGGCCCCCCGGCAGACTGCTCCGGCCACCTGTCCCAGTAAATGCCACGAAAAGACAAATGTCGGCTCTTCACCGCAGATTACGCAGTATTGAGTTCAAACCGTTGCATAACTGGTTGCTTTAGCGTATCGAATTCGCGTTCAGTCGCGGACCAGAACCAGTTCGTCCAGCGACAAGCGCGTGCGCGGAGCCGTCTCACGCTCAGCAAGCGCCTCGACCAGCTTTTCTGCCTCATCCACAACTCCGACGGCGGTCACGGTGACCGGCTTCAGATTGTCCGCCAGATCAAAGGCCGCGGTGATCTGGTCCCAGTCGACGCCCGCCATCTGGTGGGTGTGAAGACCCTCATGATGTGCCTGAACCGAGAGGTGTGCCACCGACTGCCCCAGGTCATACTCTGCCCACTGCCGCGGCTCGCCTTCGACTGTGGAGGTCTCCGCAATAGCTACAATCAGCGCTGACGAGTTTCCTGCCCACGCAGCGTTGAATCCCATGAGTGCCTTGACAATCGCATCGAATGTGGTGCTCCCGCGGCGGCCCACAACAAAGCGGCGGGGCTGGCTGTTCGCCGCGGACGGCGCCCAGCGTGCTGCTTCAAGCAGCGCAGTGAGCTGCTCGTCTGTGAGGGTAGCTGTAGGGTCAAACGAACGCGGGCTCCAGCGCTCGTCGAGCAGTGGAACCAGCGGGATACTGGTCTCTGCGTTGCGGACGGTGGAATCGAGTGTTGTCGAGGTCATGCTTGCGACAACCAGTTGAATTCCGGCGAGATTCCAGAATCGGCTGTGACATAGGACTCCTGCCTCCGTCACCCCTTGAAAATGGGCGCCCTTTTCTCCTGGAATGCCCGGAATCCTTCGGCGTAGTCCGGGCTGCTGCAGAGCTCGCCCTGGACGGTGTTCTCGTCAGCAACCGACTCCCACAAGCCAAGCCGCCGGTCACGAATGGATGCGACCAGTTCCTTCGACGCGCGGAACGCACCCGTAGCGCCCTCGGCAACCCGCTCCACCGTGGACCTCGTTGACGGCAACAGCTCCTCCGCCGGAAAAGCCCTGCTGAAGAGTCCAGAAGCGACGGCGTCCGCACCACTCATCAGATCGGCTGTATAAATGAGGTCGAGCGTCCGGTGCGCGCCGAGCCGTTCAGTGAACAGCCAGTGCCCGCCCGAGTCCAAAGTTGCACCCAGTTTGGCGAACGGGGACCCGATCTTCGCTGAGTCGGCAACGTACACCACGTCCGTTGCGATCAACAGACCCAGTCCTACCCCGAGACACGCGCCGTGTGCTGCCGCGAACGTAGGCGCGGGAAAAGCCGCCATCTTCTTGAGCAGCGGGGTGACCAGCCCGTCCAGGTAGGCAACGGCGTCGTCGGTTTCGGGGGTTACCTGCGAAATATCGCGCCCGGCGCAGAAAGCCCTTCCTTCGCCCCGCAGCAGCAGCGCGCGGACCCGGCCTTCCGCGGCAGCGGAGGCGGCGTCGTCGTACGCTTTTGACAGTTCAGACAGCCCCTCCTCGTTGAGGGAGTTCAGCTTCTCTGGCGCGTCCAGGACTATCTCGGCGACGTTGCCGTCAATGGTCAGGTCGATCAAGCGACCGCTCCTCCTCTGTGATGGGGGTCAGGCGTCGTAATCGACGGTGACTTCGGGGCTGGTTGGCCTCGACTGGCACGTCAGCACGTAGCCGTTCGCCAGTTCGTCCGGCTCCAGCGCGTAATTCTCCTCCATGTCCACGGTTCCGCTGACCACCTTGGCGCGACAGGTGCCGCAAACTCCCCCGGCACACGCGAACGGCACATCAGGTCGGACGCGAAGCGCCGCGTTGAGGATGGACTCGCGTGCATGGGTCGGGCTGGAAACTGTGCCCTGCAGGCCATCAAGGTTGAAGTTGATGGAGTAGGAATCGGCGTTGCCGTCGTCCTTCACCGGCCGGCCGATCTGGCCCTCGGGTTTGGTCGGCTCGCCGGTGGTGAACAGCTCGAAACGTATCTTCTCCGGGGCGACACCGCGCTCGGCGAGGGTGTCGCGGCACAGTTGGACGAGTTCGAAGGGACCGCACAGGAACCACTCGTCCACCTCTTCGGTGCGGATGACGCTGGTCAGCATGGTCTGCAGCTTTTCGGCGTCGATCCGCCCGCTCAACAGCGGGGAAATGCGCTGTTCGCGGGAAAGAACATGGTGCAGCGCGAACCGCGCGGGGTACCGGTCCTTCAGGTCCGCGAGTTCCTCGAGGAACATGACGTCCATCGCGGCCTTGTTGGCGTAGATGAGGTCGAACCGGGTTGCAGGGCTGGCGGCGAGCACCGAGCGCGCAATGGCGATGACCGGCGTGATCCCCGAGCCGGCGGCCACCGCTACGAAGGAGTGCTCGGTGGTGGTGTCAATGCTCTCGGGATCGTTCAGCCCCGCCATGGGATGCTTCGAGATGAACTGGCCCATGGGGCTCATCACGTCCAGCTTGTCGCCGGCTTTGAGGAATTCGTTGGCCCAGGTGGAGAAGGTACCGCCGAGATCCTTCTTGATGGCAACGCGGATCTCCCCCGGCTGCGGCTCGGCGCAGATGGAATAGCTTCGCCGAACCTCTTTCGGTTCCCCGTCGATGTCCATCGTGGTTCGCAGGGCTACGTACTGCCCGGGCACGTAGTCAAACCGGCCGGCCAGTTCCTCCGGGACGGCAAAGGTCACTTCAATGGCATCCTCGGTGAGCCTGCGGACTTCGGCGACCGTCAGTTCGTGGAAGGCGGTTCTCCGCTTGGTGGACGGCGCCAGTTTCACTGCCATTAGTGGACCTTGAAGTAGTCGAAGGGCTCCCGGCAGTCCTGGCAGACGTAGAGCGCCTTACAGGAGGTGGAGCCGAAACGGGTGAGCTCACGGGTGTTCAGTGATGAGCACTGCGGGCATTTCACGCTCAGGCCTATGCTGACTTTGCCTGCGGCGGCCTTCCCCGTGGGCGGCGCAATGCCGTACTCCTCGAGCTTCGCCTTGCCCGCCGCGCTCATCCAATCCGTGGTCCAGGCCGGAGACAGCACCAGGTTGACCCGCACGTTGCTGTGGCCCTGCACCGCGAGTGCGGTGATGATGTCGTCGCGGATGGCGTCCATGGCCGGGCACCCCGAGTAGGTGGGGGTAATGGTGACGGTGATGGCGCCGTCGTTGTCGATGTTCACCGCGCGAAGAACACCGAGATCCTCAATGGAGAGCACAGGAATCTCGGGATCCGCTACTGTTGCGGCGATGTCCCAGACAGTCTGCTCAAGGGTAAGCATTGTGGTCACCATGTCGCTCCCGGATGTTCGCGGGCCAGGACCTGCATTTCGGCAAGGATGTACCCGAGGTGTTCGCTGTGGCGCCCGTTGCGCCCGCCGCCAACGGCGAAGGGGACGGCCGGCACTTCAAGCTCGGCCTCGGCGAAGAGGGACTCGATGTCTGTATCGAAGGCCTGGCGGAGGCCCGAAGGACGCACCGCGACGCCGTCGAGGCCGGTCACAAGATCATCATCCTCGAAGAGCTCACCCACGTACGGCCACGTAAGAAGGATCCCCTCGACGATGCGACGGCGGGATTCCTCCGTCCCCAGCGCCAGGCGCAGCACCCACTGGCGGGCGTGGTCCCGGTGGTAATCGACTTCCTTGACTGCCTTGGCCGCGATGGCAGCCAACGTGTCGTCGGCGGAATTCATCAGCCGGGCGTAGAGGGTGAACTGGTACTGGGAAATCACGAGCTGCCGCGCAATGGTCCGCGCGAAATCGCCGTTGGGCTGCTCCACGAGGTGGCAGGAGCGGAACTCGTCCTCACCACGGAAATACGCGAGATCATCCTCCGTCTTGCCCCAGGCATGCCCGGCGTAGGCGAGGAAAGAGCGCGCATGCCCAATCTGGTCCAGCGCAATATTGCCCAGCGCCACGTCCTCCTCGAGCTCCGGTGCACGCGAAATCCACCAGCCCAGACGCTGCGCAAGAATCAGGGCGTCATCACCCAGGCGCAGCGCGTACTCCCCCACGGCTTCGCTCGGCTTGACGTCTGACGCCGCAATGTCCTCCGGCCGGAGCGCGTTACCCGGAGTGATGCGCGTGGCGCTCGCATTCGACTCGCTCACAGGTGCTTCACCCCTTCGCTCTTGGTGTAGTAGGTGGCATGCCGGTAGTCCTTGCCCTGCGGCGACTCGAAGAACTGCCCCTTGGCGTCCGGATCGCTGGAAATGATTGACGACGCCGGTACTACCCATAGGCTCACACCCTCGTTGCGCCTGGTGTACAGATCGCGGGCGTTGCGGACGGCCATGTCAGCATCAGGGGCGTGCAGCGAGCCGGCATGCACGTGGCTGAGACCGCGTGAGGACCGGACGAATACTTCCCATAGCGGCCACGGTTCGGCCGCCGGATGACCCGGCTGCTCCGCGCTGGGAGCCTTGGAGCCGTCGTCGCCCGTTGTTGATCCGCCGACCATTTATGCCGCCTCTTTCATTTCAGAATGCTTCGCGGCTTGCTTTGCAGCGTAAGCCGCCGCGGCCTCACGGACCCAGGCGCCGTCGTCGTGCGCTTCGCGACGCCGCTCGAGGCGCTGGGCGTTGCACGGTCCGCGGCCGGCGAGGACTTCCTTGAACTCATTCCAGTCCAGCGGGCCATGCTCCCACTTGCCGGTGGCCTCGTTGTAATTGATCTGGTCATCCGGGAGGGTCAGGCCGAGGGTCTTGATCTGCTCGACGATCATGCCCACAAAGCGCGAGCGCAGTTCATCGTTGGAGAACCTCTTGATGTTCCAGGCCATGGACTGCTGCGAGTTCGGTGAATCCTCATCCGGCGGACCGAACATCATGAGGCTCGGCGCGTACCAGCGGTTCACGGCATCCTGCGCCATCTGCTTCTGTGCTTCGGTTCCGTTGGCGAGTTCCAGCAGAATCTCGAATCCCTGGCGCTGGTGGAAGGACTCTTCCTTGCAGATGCGGACCATGGCACGCCCGTACGGACCGTACGACGCACGGCAGAGCGGCACCTGGTTGGCGATAGCAGCGCCGTCGACCAGCCAGCCGATGGCACCCATGTCAGCCCAGGTGCGCGCGGGGTAGTTGAAGATGCTGGAGTAGCGGGCCTTGCCGGCGATGAGGTCAGCCATCATCGAATCGCGAGTTGTTCCGAGAGTCTCCGCCGCTGAGTACAGGTACAGGCCGTGCCCGGCTTCGTCCTGGACCTTAGCCATCAGAATGGCCTTGCGCTTGAGGCTCGGCGCGCGCGTGATCCAGTTGGCCTCCGGCTGCATGCCGATGATTTCGGAATGCGCGTGCTGGGAGATCTGGCGGGTGAGGGTCTTGCGGTAAGCCTCGGGCATCCAGTCACGGGGCTCAATACGGGAGTCCTCGGCGATCAGCCTGTCGAACTGTTCCTGCTCCGCTGTCAGGTCCTGCGGAGCGTCAGTCGCGGTTGTCATGATGGTCACCTCACTGTGCGAGGCCGGCCCAAGTGCCAGCCCGAAATAATTACCGACCGTTCGTTCAGGATATCGGCGAGGTGAGTTCAGAGTCAACACCGGTGCGGTCCCGGGACGCACGAAGGGCCGGAACAGCACGCTCTGCTGTTCCGGCCCTTTCCCTGCCTGGTTGCTACTTCGCCTCGAACACCGCCACCGTGAGCGGCGGGACGGTGAAGCTGCCCGTCGCGGGGTCGAAGGACGCAGCCTTCACCACATCATCCGAGCCGCTGCGCTGGACCGGATGCAGCCCGAAGGACTGCCCTTCCGCCCCCGGAACCGTCTGGGTTGCGGCAGTGTCAGACGCATTGAAAACGACGACGACGCCGGTCCGCTCGCTATCCACGTCCGGTCCGGTGGTGTCGTCAATGTGCATCACGATCACGCCCGGAGTCTGGTCAGGGCCGCCCGTGGGGAACGACACCTTCTGCTGAACCAGCTCGGCCGCACCCAGGTGGAACAGCGGCGTGCTCTTGCGGATTTCGAGGAGGGACAGAGCCTGCTCGCGAGCCGTTGCGATGTCCGCCGGCGCGGGCTTGAGCGCGGGATCCGCCAGCAGCGGCTTCATGAATTCGTACTTGTCCGCGTTATCCGCACGCGGCGGCAGTCCACGGGCGAAGCCGTTGTCCGTACCGGTGTGGTCCAGGAGGTTGAACCAGTCACCGGAGTCATAGCTGTTGCGATCCAGCGACTTGCTGCGCAGGGCCTCTCCCCCGGCGTGCCAGAAGGAAATGCCCTGACCGAAGGCCGTAGTGCTGAGCGAGAGGGTCTGGAACCGGATGCGGTCGGCCATCGATGTTCCTGGCGCCAGCTTGAAGGCGAGGCTGTCGAACAAGGTCTCGTTGTCGTGGGCCTCGACGTAGGTGATCGCTTCCTGCGGATCGGCGGTGTAGCCCGCGGGGCTGCCGTTGTAGTCGACGTCGGCGCCGGTCACTTCCGCTCCGGTGCGATCGATGAAGGTGTAGTCCCGCAGGTTTCCGGTCAACCCCACCTTGATCTGGTCCTGGCTGAGCAGCAGGCGTGCGCGCTGCTCCTCTGGCGTGCCATTGACCTCCGCGCCGTTGGGCTGGGTCCAGAGACCGGAGCCGAAGCCCTGCACGCGGGGGTCCTCATCGAACGGTCCGCCGCCGCGCACGGCGTCACGCAGCCTGTCATTGAAGGTGCCGATGCCCGTGCCCGCCATGTTCAGCTGGGTGGCCTGCTCGAACCGCGCGTTGTTGGCCACCTCGCCGAAGTTCCAGCCTTCGCCGTAGACATAGATGCTTTTGCCGTCGACGCCGTCTTTCTCCAGCGTCAGCTCGTCGAGCGCCGCGCGAACGTCGAGCATGTTCTGCTTGCTGTGGTGACCCATCAGGTCAAACCGGAAGCCGTCCAGCTTGTAGGTGCGCGCGAGGGTCACAATGGAGTCCACCATGAGCTTGCCCATCATGGCGTTCTCGGTTGCCGTATTTGGGCAGCAGGTCGAGGTCTCGACGCCGCCGCTGGTCGGGTTCAACCGGTGGTAATACCCGGGCACGATCCGGTCCAGGTTGTTGGTCGAGGTCTGGCCGGCGCCGGCGGTGTGGTTGTAGACCACGTCCTGAATCACCCTCAGGCCCGTGGTGTTCAGGCCCACCACCATGTCGCGGAATTCGCGGATGCGGGTGGAGTCCTCAGGGTTGGTGGAGTAAGAGCCTTCCGGTGTCGTGTAATGCAGCGGGTCATAGCCCCAGTTGAAGCCGTCCTTGCCCGCGACGGCAGAGACACAGGCCTGCTGTTCCTCGCTGTCAGGAGCGAAGCTCTCCAGATCACATTGCGGCTCGGCTTGGACGTCGCGGCGCTCCTCAATCGTTCCGATGTCATTCACCGGCAGGAGGTGCACGGCGTTCAGCCCGGCATCCGCCAGGTCCGCAAGCCGCTTCATTCCGTCGCTGCCCGTTTCGGCAAAGGCTGCGTACGTCCCACGGCGCTCGGCAGGCACTGTGGTGTCGGAAATCGAGAAATCCCGGACGTGCAGTTCATACAGTGAAAGGTCTTCGGGCTGTGCAAGGGCTGGCTTCTCGAGCGACTTCCAGCCGGACGGCGCCAGTGCCGGATCGTCCAGGTCAACGATCAGGCTGCGCTCGGAATTAGTAGACAGGCCTACGCTGTAGGGGTCGGTGACGAGGTTGCGCTCCACTGCCCCCGTTTCCGGCACGTAGACCTCCACTTCGTAGAGGTAATAAGCGTCTTTCCAGTCCTTCTCGCCGAGAAGCGACCACACGCCGTCGTGCCCTTCTTTCAGGGGAACTGTGGCCAGGGCCTCGCCGCCGGACCCCTCGCGGTACACGTGGAGGCTCACCTGGCGGGCTGTCGGCGCCCACAGGTCGAAGCGCGGGCGCGGGCCCTTCCAGCTCAGACCGAGTGTGCGCTTGAGGGCTTTCGGGTAGAGGGCGTCCAGTACGCGGGGAACCTGCACGCCGGTGGCCTGCAGGACCGTTCCGTCGGCACCGACCTGCACAACAAGCAGCTCGCCCTTGAGCAGGTCTTTTGCCTGGCGCGCGGCCTTCTTCGGAAGGGCCAGAGTGTCGAAGGATGCCAGGTGCGGAGACGTGGCGGCCAGCTCGGCGCCGAGCGAGTCGGAACTGCGTTGCAGGTCAACGTAATTCCCATTCGGAACCGCGCCGTCAACCACTTCCAACCCGCCGTCGGGCGCGTAGTAAAGGCGGTAAGAGGAGCCCTCCGGGGCGTCCGCAAGGTCCCACGCCAGGACGCCGGGCGCAAGCCAGTGGGCTGCGGCGCCGGAGACCAGCGAGGCCGGAACATCACTGGTAATCACATGGGTGCTGTGGTTGTAGGTGAAGGTGATCTGCCCTCCCTGGGACGTCAGGGCGATATCGGCACCTCCTGCCGCACCGCCGTCGCCGTAGTTCTCGGCCCAGGTGCCATTGAGGGCCGTTTTGTAAGCGTAATCCCCTGCGGGGAGGTCAAAGGTGGCGCTGTAGGTGCCGGGCGAGCCTTCGACTTCGTTCAGTGCCGTCGCCGTGCACTCGGGCTGCCAGTCGCCGGGGCAGCCGAGCTCGGACTGCAGTGAGCCCACGAGGGTGACGGACGCCGGCAGAGCGCTGTGATCGGCGAGCGCCGGAACAGGCACGAGACTGACGAGCAGCGGTACGGCAAAGACACCGGCGGCCAGCCCGGCCGCGCGCCGTCGGCCGCGATAAACGGATGGTGCGTTGGACATGGATCCTCCTCGACGCGCTCCAGTGCACGTCCGATCTTGGTAGTAGGCGCTTCTCACCCTAGAAAGGGGTCGCTGGCCGGTCAAGAGATTACTGAAACTTTCATGAAACTTTTCAGTGGTCCGTATCAGCCGGATACGATGGACCAGTGACCCTTCCTCCCCAGACAGAAAAGCCCCGGCTGGAGGATGTAGCACGCCACGCCGGGGTGAGCGTGCCCACGGTTTCGCGGGTGCTGAACGGGCGGAGCGGGGCCTCGAGGGAGACGCGCCAGGCGGTACTGACGGCCATGGATGACCTCGGTTATGAGCGGCCCGACCGCCTGTCCGGCAGGGCCAAGGGGCAGATCGGCATTGTGGTGCCTGACCTGGTCAACCCGATTTTTCCTGCCTTCGCCGGCGCGATCAGCGCTCTGGTTGCTCCCAATGACTACATTCCCGCACTCTGCACACTGCCGGGCGGCGGCGTTCCCGAGGACGAGTATGTGTCCCTTCTCCTGGATCAGGGCGCACGCGGCCTGATCTTCGTGTGCGCCGCCCATGCGGACGGCCGTGCAAGCGTTGAGCGATATCAACGGCTGCGTGCGCGCGGCATCCCCTTTGTGCTGGTCAATGGAACACGGCCGGAAATTGATGCCCCGGCCATCGCGAATGACGATTCCGTCGCCGTCCAGACCGCCGTCCGTCACCTTGCCTCGCTTGGGCACCGGCACATCGGTTTCGCCACAGGCCCCGAACACTTCATCCCCAGTCGCCGGAAGGCGGAAGGATTCCGCGTCGGCCTGGAACAGCACCTCGACCAGATCGATCCCGCCGAACACACCGCCGTCACTATGTTCAGCATCGAGGGCGGCCACAGCGCCGCCGTCGAGCTTCTGGACTCCGGCCACACCGGCATTGTCTGCGCCTCCGACGTCATGGCTCTTGGCGCCATCCGCGCCGCACGCTCGCGGGGGCTCCGCGTGCCCGAGGACGTGTCCATTGTCGGGTTCGATGACTCGCCCCTGATGGCCTTCACCGACCCGCCGTTGACCACGCTGCGGCAACCCGTCTCAGCGATGGCCGAAGCCGCCGTCCAGGCGTTGCTCACGGAACTCTCCGGCGGACGCAGCAGTCGCGCCGAGGTTCTGTTCGAGTCCGACCTGATTGTCCGGGGATCCACCACGGCCGCTCCCGGCTGAGTTGCCCGCTCTCAGGCAGGACGGCCTACCTCTGGCAGGATGGAGCCATGACTCTCACCCCTCCCGTTGCCAAGAAAGTCCCCACCGAACGAACCCACCATGGGGACACCGTGATTGACCCCTACGAGTGGATGCGAGCCAAGGACAACCCCGAGGTGGTTGAGCATCTCAAGGACGAGAACGCCTACACCGAGGCAGTCACCGCCGGGCAGGAACAGCTTCGCCAGGAGATCTTCAGCGAGATCAAGAACCGCACGCAGGAAACCGATCTGTCCGTCCCCGCCCGTAAGAAGGACTGGTGGTACTACTCCCGTACCGAAGAGGGAAAGCAGTACAGCATTCACTGCCGGGTACGGGCATCGGACACCGGGGACGTCGCCCGGGATTGGACGCCCCCTGAGGTGGTCGCCGGCCAACCAGTCGAGGGCGAACAGGTCCTCATCGACAGCAACGCAGAGGCGGAAGGCAAGCCCTTCTTCTCACTGGGCGGCCTCACCGTCAGCGAGGACGGGAACCTGTTGGCCTTTAGCGTGGACAACGCCGGGGATGAGCGTTTCACCCTGCGCATCAAGGACCTGTCCACCGGCCAGCTCCTGCCCGACGAGATCCCCAACATCTTCTACGGTCTTGCGTTCTCACCGGACGGATCCCAGGTGTTTTACACCGTCGTTGATGACAGCTGGCGCCCCTACCAGGTGAAATCGCACCGGCTTGGCACCGCCGTCGAACAGGACGAGCTGGTGTACCAGGAGGACGACGTCGCCATGTGGACGGGCTTCGACCTCGCCGCGGACCGCACCCAGCTGCTCATCGGCATCGGCTGCTCCGAGTACAGCGAGTACCGGGTGCTGGACCTTGAGAATCAGGAGGCCGGTCTCACCACGCTGATTCCGCGCTCTGACCGCGTCCTCTACGAGCCGGAGCCGCTGCGGATCGAGGGCCGTCTGCACTACCTGCTCACGCATGATCGCGGCGCGAAGAACTCGATGGTCAGCCTCGTGGACGCCGAGCAGTTCCAGCGCCCGCTGGCCGAGCAGGAGTGGTTGCCGGTGATCGAGCACGACGACGCCGTCCGCGTCCACGGTGCCACCGTCACCGCTACGCACGTCCTGGTTTCGGTACGCAAGGACACCACCATGCGCGTGCAGATCCTGCCCCGGGTGGGCCTCGGCACGCCTGCGCAGCCGGTGCCGCTCGAGCCTGCCTTCGACGAGGCGCTCTACACCTGCAACCTGGCGGGTGCCGAGTTCGAGTCCCCTGTGATCCGGCTTTCCTACGCCTCCTACTTCACTCCACCGCGCGTCTATGACTACCTGCTCGACGGCGGTGTACTCACCCTGCGTAAGGAGACGGAGGTGCGCGGCGGATACCGCTCGGAGGACTACGTCGCCGAACGCCAGTGGGCGACGGCGGCGGACGGCACGCAGATCCCGCTCTCCGTCCTTCGGCGCCGGGATCTGCAGCAGGACGGAAGCAACCCCGCCGTTGTCTACGCCTACGGCAGCTATGAAATCAGCATGGATCCGGCTTTTTCTATCTCGCGCCTGTCGCTGCTGGACCGCGGAGTGATCTTCGTCGTCGCACATATCCGTGGTGGCGGAGAGATGGGGCGCACCTGGTATGAGAAGGGGAAGAAGCTCGAGAAGAAGAACACCTTCACGGACTTCGTCGATGCCACCACGCACCTGGCCGGCTCCGGTTGGGTGGACCCGAGCAGGATTGCCGCTATCGGCGGCTCCGCCGGCGGGCTCCTGATGGGCGCCGTCGCCAACCTGGCTCCCGAGAAGTACCGCGCAATTGTGGCGCAGGTGCCCTTTGTGGACGCCCTGACCACCATTCTGGATCCGGAACTTCCACTCTCTGCCCTGGAATGGGAGGAATGGGGCAACCCCATCACGGACCCCGAGGTCTACCGGTACATGAAGGAATACACCCCGTACGAGAACATCCGCGCAGCCGAGTACCCGCGCATCGCCGCAGTGACGAGTTTCAACGACACCCGCGTGCTGTACGTGGAGCCGGCCAAATGGGTGGCGAGGCTGCGAGAGGAAACCACCGGAAGTGAACCGATTGTCCTCAAGACCGAGATGGACGGCGGCCACGGCGGTGCGAGCGGGCGGTATGAACAATGGAAGGATGTCGCGTGGGATTACGCTTTTGTCGCTGACGCGTTGGGTGCCACCCGGGTGCTTTCAGGAGCGAGCGCCACAGGATAGCCTCCCGAATTTCCAGCGCTGCTGCGATACTTCGGTGCCGGGGCTCCGAACACTCTGTATGGAAACTTCAGGCGTGGGAGGAGCTCGGCCCGTCGTCCGGGCCGCTGGTTCCCGGCGCCGGGCCAGAACAGCCCGGCGCCGGTATAGTTGACAGATGGACAGCAAGAGTGCCGGATCGGCACATGCTGCAACGACGGTGGGAGACCCAGGCTCCCAACCCGGCCTCGGCTTACCCCAGGTCCTTGGCGGGCGGTATCGGCTGGATGCCCTCCTCGGTCAGGGAGGCATGGCCTCGGTGCATCAGGCGCGGGATGAAGTGCTTGATCGGGATGTGGCCATCAAGGTGTTCCACACCGGTTCGATCAGCCCCGAGGATGAAGCTCGCCAACGGGCGGAAGCCCAGATTCTGGCGGGGCTGAACCACCGCAATCTGGTGACCGTTTTCGACATCGGCACTGACACGGTTGACCTGCACCGCCGGACCTTCCTCGTGATGGAGTTGATCAAGGGTGAGGATCTTCACCGGGCCAACTTCCATGCTCCCCTCACTGCGGAAGAGACGCAGGCCATGGGGAGGGGCGTGGCCCAGGCTCTGGCCTATATCCATAGTCAGCGGGTAATCCACCGCGATGTGAAACCGGCCAACATTCTCCTCGGCACAAGCAGCAATCCACACCGGGCCGAGCATCCCAAGCTCACGGATTTCGGCATCGCCCGCCTCGTGGAAGAAGCTCATCTGACTGCGACGGGGCAATCCGTCGGTACCGCCGCCTACTTCAGTCCGGAACAGGCGGAAGGTCTCGGGGCCACCGCTGCCAGCGACATCTACTCTCTCGGACTGGTGCTGCTTGAGTGCCTTACAGGAGAGGCGCCCTTCCCTGGCCCGGCGGCAGCGTCAGCCGCAGCGCGCCTTCACCGAGACCCGGTGATCCCTGCCCATCTGGGTAGCCACTGGAGCCCACTGCTCAGGGGTATGACGCACCGGGATCCGGCGTCCCGCCCGTCCGCGGAGGATGTTTCCCGCGCACTCGGTTCACCCTCCATGACAGCGGACGGAATGGGCGGGTTCCGCAAGGACTCGCCGGAAGCATCGGAACCTCCCACAGAGCAGCAGGAACGCATCCGGCAGGACCCGCAGCCGACCACGGCGCAGCAGCCGGTGCAGGAGCGGCCCGGGACAGCGCTGCATGCACCTGACGACGACGGCGGCCGGGAGGACGACGGCGGGCCGGGAAATTCCGCGACAGCTGTCCCCACAGCTCCGCAGGGACGAAGAAAGCCTAGGGTGCTTCGTTGGGCGTTGATTGCACTCGCAGCGGCACTGATGCTCTTGATTGCAGCAGTCATCCTTGTACCCGCTCTTATGTCCGGAGCTGGTTCCGAGCCGGTCAACTACCCTCCGGCAACAGGAGAACTCGGTGTGCTGCTGGAAGAACTACAGGAAAGCGTGACCCCATGAGGAGCCGAAGAACCCGCCTGGGCGCTGCAGCGGCGGCGCTGAGCCTGATCCTTTTCAGCGGCGGGTGCAGTCTCGCTCCCGATTACGGTGCCGCCGCCTCGCGGCAATTACAGGCCGATGTCCTGGACGTCACGCAATTGTCTGTTGACGGCGATTTCGCGGAGGCACTGGATGCACTCGACGCTCTCAGTAGGCGGCTGGCAACGCTTGGTTTCATCGGCGCAATCGAGCCTGCACAACAGCAGGAGATCGAAGAAGCGATAGCCAATCTCCGGGCGTACTTCGAGCGCACCTTGAACGAGAGCTCAACTCCGGCCACGCCAACAGATCCCTCGACACCAACACCGGAGCAGGCAGAACTTGAACCGACGCAGCCCACCCCGGGTCCGGTGCCGCCACCTGCGCCGGTCCCCGTTCCCGCTCCGATTCCCGTTCCGGAACCGGATACGTCGCGTGAGCCCGTGCCGGATCCCGCATCTACTCCTCCACCCGTGACCGATCCCCCAGACCCAGCGCCGAGCCAGGCTCCGCCGCCCGAGCCTGGACCTGAACCGGAACCCACCGGACCCGCCCCGGTCGAACCTCCACCCCCAACGACACCGGCGCCCGCTCCGCCCTCTCCCGAACCTTCAGGGCCGGCCGTGCCTGAACCTTCGCTCCCCTCCGCACCCGCCGTCGGACCACCAACCACTCCGGCACCACCGGCAAGCCCCGCACCACCGGGGTGACCGGACCCGCCGGCACCGCCGGGAGACTGACACCACCCGGCGTGTTTGCAGCCAATTTCTGCCGGTACCACGCGCGCCATAATGCCTTCATCTGCTTGACAGTGGAGGCGGTTCCGGTATTACCTAATGAACGATCGGTAAATAATTCTGAGAGGCCTGTATGAAGGACACTGACGTCCGCCCTGCGCACCCCATCCTCGAACAGGACCACGCCTCCCGCTGGATGGGAATCGAAGTTCTCCGTCTCGCTGACGGGCATGCAACCATCACCATGCGCCTGCGCGAGGAAATGCTCAACGGCTTCGGGATCGCTCACGGCGGCATGGTCTTTGCCTTCGCGGATTCGGCCTTCGCGCTCGCCTGCAATCCTCCCGGTGAGACGGAGACGATCACCGTCGCATCCGGCGTCGACATCAATTTCCTTGCCCCCGCCTTTCCGGGCGATGTGCTGACCGCGGTCGCTGACCGAAAAGCCTCCGCCGGCCGGAGCGGCCTCTATGACATTTCGATCACTGCCGCGAACGACGACGGCGGCACCCGCCTGATTGCCGAGTTCCGCGGCCGATCGCGCACCGTTCCCAACAAAGCCGACCGCGGTGCTTCAGCCACGAACCAGCCCGAGAAGAGGACCCCATGAGCACCACGGCCATCAAGGCGACAGCAGCGGATGCAGCCACCTTGGATCCCGAGGAGACCTATGACCGCGGGCGCATCGAGGAACTCCAGCTGGAGCGGCTGCAGTGGACGGTGAAGTACGCGTACGAGAATGTGGACCTGTACCGCCGCAAGTTCGACGACGCCGGCGTGCGCCCTGAGGACCTTCGGGAGCTTTCCGATCTGGCCAAGTTCCCCTACACCACCAAGGAAGACCTCCGGCAGACATACCCCTTCGGGATGTTCGCGGTTCCGCAGGAGCGCGTGGCCCGCATTCACGCGTCGTCGGGCACCACCGGGCGGCCCACGGTTGTCGGTTACACCTCCGGGGATCTTGACCGGTGGGCGTCGCTGGTTGCGCGGTGCCTGCGGGCCAGCGGGGTCAAGAAGGGCGACAAGGTCCATAATGCCTACGGCTACGGGCTCTTCACGGGCGGGCTGGGGGCACACTTCGGAGCAGAGAAGCTTGGCTGCACCGTCATCCCGATCTCCGGCGGGCAAACCGAACGCCAGGTGCAGCTCATCCAGGACTTCGAGCCGGACGCCATCCTCAGCACCCCCACCTATCTGCTCACCATCCTGGACGCGATGGTTGCGGCCGGCGTTGATCCGAAGGGCACGTCCCTCAAGACCGCGGTGCTGGGGGCGGAACCCTGGACTGACCGGATGCGCACCGAACTTGAGCAGCGAATGGGATTCGACGCGTGCGACATCTACGGGCTCTCCGAGGTGATGGGCCCCGGCGTCGCCGGAGAGTGCGTTGAAACGAAAGACGGCTCGCACATTTGGGAGGACCACTTCCGGCCGGAGATCATCGATCCTTTCACTGACACGGTGCTCGATGACGGCCAGTCCGGTGAGCTTGTCTTCACCTCGCTCACCAAGGAAGCGCTGCCGATCATCCGGTACCGCACGCATGACCTGACCCGACTGCTTCCGGGCACCGCCCGCCCCGGCATGCGGCGGATGGACCGGATCACCGGGCGCAGCGATGACATGATCATCCTGCGTGGCGTGAACCTCTTCCCTACGCAGATTGAGGAGATTGCACTTCGAATCCCTGCGCTCAGCCCGCATTTCCAACTGGAGCTCACACGTCCGGAGGGGCAGCGGATGGACCAGCTGACTGTCCGCATCGAGCCGCGCGAAGGCGTGAGCGCCGACGACGCTGCTGCTGCAGCGTCCGAGCTGAGCAAACAGATCAAGATCCACATCGGGTCAAGCTGCGCGGTGTCCGTCGTCGAGAGCGGTTCCCTGGCACGCTCAAGCGGGAAGCTGAAGCGCATCTATGACCTGCGGCCGAAGCTGTAACTGCGTGCTGCACTCTTTGGAGTCTGACGTGCGGACCGCAGTGGGGCCTGACCGAACGTTCATGCGAAAATAGCCCGTATGCCCAGCTCACAGGCCGCAACCCGTCGCGGACGTCCCGGATACGATCAGCAAACTGTGCTCAACATCGCCGTCGATGTCTTCAACCGGCATGGCTACGAGGCCACGTCGATGGGCGTCCTTGCGGAGAACCTGGGCATCAGCAAGTCGGCGATCTACCATCACGTGCCGTCGAAGGGCGATCTGCTGCGCCTGGCACTGGATCATGCGCTCGGAGGCCTCGAAGCCGTCTTGACGCATGCGAGTGCAACGTCCGGCAAGGCGGATCAGCGGCTCGAGTACGTGCTGCGCGGCACCATCGCTGTGTTGACCGAGCGTCTTCCCTTTGTGACGCTCCTACTGCGGCTGCGCGGCAATACGGAGGTTGAGCGCGAAGCCCTTGAGCGCCGTCGTGCCTTTGATCATCAGGTGGCGTCCCTGGTTGAGGCTGCGCGGTCCGAGGGCTCCATCCGTAAGGACATCGATCCGCGGACCACCACGAGGCTGCTGTTCGGCACGATCAACTCGGTGGTCGAGTGGTACAAGCCGGGGGGTCCGCTGACGCCGCAGAAGCTTGCCGACGATGTCATTGCCATGGTCTTTGAGGGACTGCACCACCACGCTTGAGCCCGGCCACACCACGCCCTCCTCGTCGGGACAGTCCGAAGCTCCTGCCGCGAATCCCACCCACATGCGTCGTCCGCTGGGAATAAGCAGCCCAATCCCAGCAGTCTCACCCGGTCGCTGGGAGCAGGGGTTATCCACATAGCCGTCCGAGTCCATCCGCACCCCATGCGTCCTGGGCAGTATGGAAGCATGGACATCGTCGCAGCCCTGCAGATACAAGGAGGAGTTGCGCGCCGAGGTACTCTGCTCGCCCACGGTGTCCCCCGTCAGCGCATTGACGAAGCTCTATCCGCACAGCGTATTCTGCGGCCGGCCCGAGGCGTCTACGCACTTCCGGGATCTGATAGTGCACTGGTCAGCGCTGCCTGCGCGGGAGCCGAGCTTGCCTGTATCACCGCTGCGAAACACCTAGGGTTATGGGTGTTCCGGGAACCGTCATTTGTCCATGTGACCGTCGATCACGGCCGACCGCTTGAAGGAGTCTTCCGGGTCCACCGCCAGGTCAAGCCGCTGTCACTTGCGGACATCTGCGTGCAGAGCATGAGGTGCCTGCCGGAACTGGATGCGCTCTGCATTGTTGAGTCCGCCGTGGTCCAGAAGAAGGTCACGCTCGAACAGCTTCGCGCTTCTGCAACCGGCGCCCGCGATGCTCCCCTGCGCCGGATCATCGGACTGGTTGATCCTCATGCCGAGTCCATTCTTGAGACAGTCGCGCGCTACCGCCTCGGGGAGGAGGGTCTTCACGTCAGCTCGCAGGTCTACATCCCAGGTGTCGGGCGGCTTGATCTTTTTGTTGAAGGGATTCTGGGAATAGAGGCAGACGGTCGGGAGCACCACAGCGGTCACAAGGAGTTCGAGGAGGACCGCCGGCGGTGGAACCTGCTCACAGTGAAGGGCATCCCGATCCTGCGTGTCAGCGCAAAATTGATCCTACGGGAGCCCGACTCGTTCATTCGGTTAGTCCGGCAGGGCCTCGCTTCCCGAAAATCCCAGTAGAACGTCCATCCGGGTGGGATTGGACCGCCGTGTCCCACTCAGTTGGGGCACCCAGTGGGATAGGCGGTCCGGGCCGGCGGGCCTACTTCTCCACGAGGGTCAGGACGTCGTAGGTCGCCACGATCTCGTCATTCTGGTTGGTGAGCACCGCATCCCAGGACACCTCGCCGTACTCCTCGTCCTCGCGCGGCGTGATGCGCTTGGCCGTAAGGGTCACGCGGATCGAGTCACCGGCAGCAACGGGAGTGATGAACCGCAGGTTCTCGAGGCCGTAGTTCGCGAGGACGGGCCCCGGAGCAGGTTCCACGAACAGCCCGGCTCCCCAGGACAGCAGCAGATAGCCATGCGCAACAATGCCTGGGAAGAACGGGTTCGCGGCTGCAGCTTCCTCGTTGGTGTGCGCGTAGAACTTGTCGCCGGTCTCATTCGCAAACGCCGTGATGTCCTCAAGCGTCACCTGACGCAGGTCCGAGCGCACTGCATCACCGATCCGCAGTGTCGCGAGGTTCTTCCGGAACGGGTGCTCTTCATCGAAGTTGCGGTCCGCCCCGGTGTGCCAGACGCCCGTAATCGCGGTCAGCATGTTCGGTGATCCCTGCAGGGCTGTGCGCTGCATATGGTGCAGCACTGAGCGGATGCCGCCGAGCTCCTCGCCACCCCCGGCACGCCCCGGCCCTCCATGCACCAGGTGCGGCACCGGCGAACCGTGGCCGGTGGAGGAACGCGCATCCTCACGGTTCAGCAGCAGAACGCGGCCGTGGTGGGCCGCAATGCCCATCACCAGCTCACGTGCAATGGCCGGATCGTTGGTGCAGACCGTCGCCACCAGTGACCCCTCGCCCATGGCGGCCAGCCGTACGGCGTGTGCGGTGTCCTCATACCCCACCACCGAGGCGACGGGACCGAAGGCCTCCACCGTGTGAAGTTCAACCGCATCAGAGTTTTCCCAGGTCAGGAGCATGGGAGCCATGAAGGCGCCGTCCTCAGCGACGTCCACGGTCCCGTCAGCGTGGGTCACCCGGGGAGAGTCCAGGGTTCCGTAAGCGAGTTCGCCGCCTGCTGCAAGCATGGTCTCGACGGCGGCGCGGACGTCGCGCATCTGCCCGACCGAAGCAAGCGCGCCCATGGTGACGCCCTCAGCACGCGGGTCACCGAGCGTGATGCGCTGCTCAATGCGGTCGCGGGCGGCAGCAACGACGTCGTTCACCAGAGCCTTGGGAACCAGGCTGCGGCGGATACTCGTGCACTTCTGGCCCGCCTTGACCGTGATCTCGGTGACGAGGGACTTGATGAACGCGTCGAACTCGGGCGTTCCGGGAACCGCGTCTTCGCCGAGGATTGCGGCGTTGAGGGAGTCGGTTTCGGACGAGAAACGCACGCCGCCCGTGGTCACGTTGTCGTGGGACTTCAGCTTGTTCGCTGTGGAAGCGGAACCGGTGAACAGCACCATGTCCCGGTAATCAAGCGTGTCCAGCACGTCGCGGGCCGGTCCCGAAATGAGCTGCAGCGACCCGGCGGGCAGAATGTTGGACTCGATGATCAGCTTCACGACGGCGGCCGTCAGATAACCGGTAGGCGTTGCCGGCTTCACGATGGTCGGCACTCCGGCCAGGAACGCCGGTGCCAGCTTCTCGAGCATTCCCCACACCGGAAAGTTGAACGCGTTGATCTGCACGGCAACCCCGGGGATGCGGGTGTAGATGTGTTCGCCGAGAAAGGACCCGTCCTTCGAAAGAACCTCGACAGGCCCGTCGATGACAACCTGCGAGTTCGGCAGTTCCCGCCGGCCCTTGGAACCGAACGTGAACAGGACGCCGATTCCGCCGTCGATGTCCACCATGGAGTCCACCTTCGTGGCCCCGGTCCGCGCAGAGAGTTCGTAGAGGTGATCCCGCTGTCCGTTCAGGAACTGGGCGAGCGCCTTGAGCTTCAGTGCGCGTTGGTGGAACGTAAACTTCCCGAGTTCGCTCTGGCCGGTGTTCCGGGCGTAATCGACGACGTCGGCAACGTCCAGGCCGCTGGTGCTCACCATGGCAAGCAGTTCGCCGGTGCTGGCGTCCCGTACTTCAGTGGCGTTGTCTTCGGACAGCGTGTGCTGGTCGGGGGTCCACCAGGCGTCGCGGATGAAGCTGGGGACAATGTCCACGCTGAGGGCGGTCGAAGTCATCGTTGACCTTTCGCGTTTGGGGAGCTCAAGAAACATGACAAACATTACTGAACGGACGTTCGGTAATATGTCCAGAGTACATGAACGCACCATCCCTCCACATCCCACAAGGAGCCTTCAGTGACCGGCGAACCCTGGCAGATTACCCTCGGCGAACTCGACGAGAAGATGGGCGTGAAGATCCTCGAACAGTCGGTCGAGCGGGTGGTCGCGACGATGCCCGTGGAAGGTAACCGGCAGTCCTTCGGCCTCCTGCACGGTGGGGCGTCGCTCGCGGTCGGTGAAGCCGTTGGCTCCTGGGCAGCCGTCATCCACGCAAGCACGCTGGGCAAGACTGCCGTGGGCGTGGACGTCTCCGCGACCCATCACAAGTCCGCGCGCAGCGGCACCATCACCATCACCGCCACCCCCATCCATCTGGGGCGCACCCTCGCTACACATGAGGTGCTGATCACCAACGACGACGGCGGCCGCCTCTGCACGCTGCGCATCACCAATCTGCTGCTTGAGAAGAAATAGGCGCTAAAACGTCAACTTCGCTCGGACAGCGTCAAGCTCCCCCTGCGACAACCCGGCGTCACGGAGATACGCCTCGGCGTCAAGGCCGTCCAGCAGCTCCAGAAGATGCGCCCGGGTGTGCATGACCCAGTCGTGCAGTTCCTCGGGAGACTTCGGCGTCTCGTGCGGCGTCTCCTGCCCGAGGTGGTGTTCGTTGATGCCGTGGACGGCGAGCGCATAGTCGTCAGCAATGTGCTCATGGTCGTGCTCATGGTCAACGCCCGCGAGGGTCAGCAGCACTGCGGTCACCATGCCGGTGCGGTCCCGCCCCGCAGCACAGTGCACGACGACGGCGCCCTCCGACTCCGCCACGGCCCGCACCACTGCGGCGATCTTCTCCGGCCATCGGCGCAGGTTCTCCAGGTAGTACTCCGGTGAGTTCAGGTAGGGCCCGACCAGCTGCATGAACTCCTCATCCGACTGGTCCTCAGTAGGGCAGTTCACCACCTGAAACCGGTCCAGGACTGCGGTGTTCAGGACCGGATCCGTTTCCCGCCGTCCTCGCTCATCAGGGTTTCGAAGGTCAACAACGGTGCGGACGCCGTCGTCGTACGCTTGCTGCCAACCGGCGTCGGTGAGCCATTCATGGCGGCCCATCCGGTACAGCCGACCGGCCTTGATGTCAGGGCTGACGCCACCGAGATCCCGTGCATTCACGGCGCCGTCCCAGGGGACGTTACGGTGCGAGCCGTGTCGATGCAGTTGGGCCAGATCAATCGAAGCCATGGCTGAAGAATAACAAGCGGCACGGCGCGCCGCTTCGCTCTATCCGGCACCCCGGTTCAGGAGTATGTTGATGCGATGAAACTTCTCCGAATTGCGGCCAGCACACTCCTGGCTTCGGGCCTCCTTGCAGGCTCAGCGGTTTTGCCGGCGTCGGCAGGCGATCGCGGAACTACCCAATATGTCGCGCTCGGTGACTCGTACGCATCCGGGGTTGGGGCCAACTACTACATGGATCCAGACCCGGCAGACTGCCTTCAATCAGCGCTCGGTTACCCCGAACTGCTCGACGAGCGCAAACGGATCGACCTGGTCACCAACGCGACCTGCAGTGGCGACACCATTTCCGACGTGTTCTCAGCGCTCGGCAACTTGAACGCCACGACAGACCTCGTCACCCTGACAGTCGGCGGTAATGATGTGGGATACCAGTTCGTGATTGCTGCCTGCGGCTACGGAACGCTGACCTGTACAGCCGCTGTAAATCAGGCGGTGGGTACCGAAGCGCAGAACCAACTTTCCGCCGGGCTCAGCGCACTGTATGACGGAGTCAGAGGCTCGGCTCTCTACGCTGATGTAGTTGTGACGGGTTACCCGCACCTCTTCTCACCCGAGTTCGGCACCACGCTTTTCGTGCCCGCCATCAATCTGGAGACAGGATTGCCCATCCTGGACCCGACGGGCGCGCCGGTTCCGCCGCTGCCGCTCACACCGGCCGAGCAGCAGATCCTCAACGACGGCGCCGACGCCCTGAACGCTGCCATCCGCACCCAGGCGGAACTTGCCGGCTTCACCTACGTCGACGTCGTCAAGCGGTTCGACAGGCACGGCCTCGGTTCGCCGCAGCCCTGGATCCAGCCGTTCACGGACCCGGGCGCGCTGCACCCAACCGCGAAGGGTTACAAGAACGGGTACCTGCACGAGATCCGGCAGGCAGTGAAGCACCTCGACTAATCCACAGTAATGATCGCCTGCACCGGCGTGTGGTCGGATGGCCACGCGCCGTTGTAGCGGGTGGTGTTGATACCCGTCTCCACAACGGTGACCCCCGAGTTCACCATGACCCAGTCGATCCGCTTGCGCCCCTGCTTCGGAGCGCGGTAGTGCGGGAACGTCCCCCACAGCTCGGTCAGCCGCTCCTTGGCCTCATCCCAGGCGTCCGCCAGCACTTCACCGCTGGTTATGGCCTCGTAGGGCTGCGATGCTGCCCCCGTATTGAAGTCTCCGGTCACGACGACGGCCCCCTCCGTACGCGCGACCAGGGACCGGATTGCCTCCGCCGAACGCTGACGCGACTTTCGGGACATGTGGTCGAGATGGGTATTGAGGACGGTCAGTTTTTTGTCGGTTTCACGGTCCCGGAAGCGAGCCGTCACAACTACCCGCGGGATGAGGTTGCCCCACCCACTTGATCCTGGGGTGTCCGGGGTGTTGGACAGCGCGTCCTGATCCCATTCCAGCAGTTCCAGGCGCCGTGCATCGTAGACGATCGGGCACTGTTCACCACCGCCGTCCGCGTTACGGCCGCGGCCGATGCTGCTGTAACCCTCGCCCAGCCCCTCCAGGATCGCCGGCATCTGGTCCGGCAACGCCTCCTGCACACCGAGGATGGTGGGCTGTTCGGCCGCCAGAAGCCGGCGGACCAGCGGTTCGCGGCGACCCCAGAAATCGTGGCTCCACGGGTTCACATGAGCCACCCGGCGCCGGATGTTGTAGGTCATAATATGAAGCTGCGGCGGCTCAACAGGTCCGATCAGCGGTTTCTCTGCCAGCGTCGTCCGCTCAGTCATAAAAAAACCTTAGCCCTTGCCTGCGGCATGGGCTACTCGTCCCACGCGAAGAACCCCTGACCCGACTTACGCCCGAGCTCCCCGCGCGCAACCTTGTCCCGGAGGACCTGCGGCGGAGCAAAGCGCTCCCCCAGCGTCGACTCCAGATATTCGGCGATCCCGAGCCGCACATCGAGGCCGACGATGTCCGTTGTCCGTAGCGGACCGACCGGATGCTTGTACCCGAGCACCATTGCCGTATCAATGTCTTCAGCGGACGCCACGCCCTCCTCGACCATGCGCATCGCTTCCAGCGCAATAGCAACACCCAGGCGGGAGCTGGCAAAACCGGGCGCATCCTTGACCACCACGGGAGTCTTGCCGAGTGCTTCGGCCCAGCCGCGGGCCTTCTCGGCCAGCTCTGCCGAGGTGGAAGGCGCCAGGACAACCTCAATGAGCGTTGACGCCGGCACCGGGTTGAAGAAGTGCAGGCCGCAGAACCGGTCGGGCCGCTGCAGGACGCCTGCCAGCTCACCGACCGACAAGGAGGACGTATTCGTGGCGAGCCAGGCGCCGTCGTCGAGCTGTTCCTCCACGCCGCGCAGCGCGGCCGTTTTCAACGCAAGGTCCTCCGGCACGGCTTCGACCACCAGGCCGCAGGACGCAAAAGCCTTGTAATCGGTGCTTACCTGCAGCCGCGCCGAGAGCGCGTCCAGGCTTTCCTGCGTGCTCCCTTTGGCGATGCTGCGGTCCAGCGCAGCAGTGATCCGTCCGCGCGCCGCCTCCGCGGCGTCGTCGTTCTGTTCAACAACGACGACGGCGGCACCGGCCACACAGAATGCGTGTGCGATTCCCGCGCCCATCCGCCCGCCACCCAGAACGCCAACGGTCTCCGGAACGCTGTTGGTCCCCACTGTGCTCACTTTTTCTTCTCCCGGTCGGTGTCTTTCCTTGTGAGGAATGCCTGCATGCGCTCAAACTTTGCCTCGGACTCGAACAGAATGCCCTGTGCAAGCTGATCAATCACGGGATGCGCCTCCGGTGGCGCATGGAACACGCTTTTGGTGATGCGGGTTGCGAGTGGGTCCTGGCGCGCGATGCGATCAGCGAGACGGTGCGCTGCCGGGAGCAAATCCACGGCCGGGTGGATTTCGGTGATGAGCCGGACGGCGAGGGCTTCATCGGCGTTCAGCACGCGGCCTGCCAGCAGGATCTCCTTGGCGAGCGGCTCACCGACAAGCTCGCGCAGCCGCCAGGTTGCGCCGGCCGCCGGCAGGATGCCGAGGCCCGTTTCCGGGTTGCCGATCTTCAGTGCGGGTGTCCCGATCCGGAAGTCCGCAGCGAAAGCGAGTTCCGCCCCGCCGCCAAGCGCATAGCCGTCCAGCGCCGCGATCACCGGCATTGGAAGTTTCGCAATCCGGGAGAAGAGTGTCGAGTTGATTCCGGCGAGGGCGTCGTCCCGCCGTCGTTCTCTTAGCTGTGCAATGTCTGCTCCGGAGGCGAAGACGCCGCCCGTGCCGGAGAGCACGAGCATCCGCGGGTTGCGCTCAAGGTCGGCGCACACCTCGTGAAGCTCGTCGACCATCTGCTGGTCGATTGCGTTGCGGACCTCGGGCCGGTTGAGCTGGACGCTGAGGCGGTTCCCGCCGTCGTCGATTGTCAGGGTCTGCACTACACACGCTCCAGGAGCAGGGCCGTTCCCTGTCCCACGCCCACGCACATGGTGGCAAGTCCCAGGCTTCCGCCTTCCCGTTCCAGCCGGCCCATGAGGGTGATGGCGATCCGCGAGCCCGAGGAACCCAGCGGGTGCCCCAGGGCGATGGCGCCGCCGTCCCGGTTGACGATGTCCTCGTCGAGGCCAAGCCTGCGGATCGAGGCGAGGGACTGTGTTGCGAAGGCTTCGTTGAGTTCGACGGCGTCGAGGTCGCCGATGGACCGGCCGGCGAGCTTGAGGACCTTCTGCGTGGCCGGGACGGGTCCGATGCCCATGATTTCCGGCGGCACTCCGGCGGAGGCACCCGTGACGATGCGGGCGCGCGGGGTCAGGCCGAGCCGGGTGAGTGCGGCTTCGGACGCTACGATCACGGCGGACGCGCCGTCGTTCAGCGAGCTCGAATTGCCCGCCGTCACCACGCCGTCCTTTGCTACAACCGGCTTCAGCCCCGCGAGCACCTCGAGCGTGGTGTCCGGTCTGGGTCCCTCGTCCGTATCAACGGTGACGTTCTTCTTGCGGTGTGTGGTGTTAACGGGAACGATCTCGTCTTTGAAGTGCCCTGACTCGATTGCGGCAATGGCCCGCTGGTGGGAACGGAGTGCGAAGGCATCTGCATCCTCCCGCGAGATGCCGTCCACGCGGGCAACCTCCTCGGCCGTCTCCGGCATCGAGAACGTGGTCTTCTCCTGGGCCGCGAAGGTGGGGTTGGTGAAGCGCCAGCCAATCGAGGTGTCGAAAGCGGCGCCAGGCTTCGCGAATGCCGTCGTCGGCTTTTCCATCACCCACGGCGCACGGCTCATGGACTCGACACCACCGGCAATAACGACGTCGGCAGCTCCTGCCTTGATCATGTGGGAGGCCATAATGATGGCCGACAGACCGGATGCGCAGAGCCGGTTGACGGTGATCCCCGGAATGGTGTTGGGCAGGCCGGCAAGCAGCGTGGCCATGCGGGCGACGTTGCGGTTTTCCTCGCCGGCGCCGTTCGCGTTGCCGAGGATGACCTCGTCGATTGTCTCGGGGTCCAGGCCGGTGCGGTGGACCAGTTCTCGCAGGGTCAATGCCGCCAGGTCATCCGGGCGAACCGCCGATAGCGCTCCGCCATACCGTCCCACCGGGGTACGGACCCCGCCCACCAGAAAAGCCTCGGCCATGCCAGCCTCCGTCATCGTCGTCGTCAGAGCGTGCAGGAAGGGCGGCATAATTACCGACCGTTCGTTCTATAAAGAATCGCACGGGGCGCCGGAGCGGTCAACTGACATGACGGATCGGGATTGTTCCGTGTTCGGCTCGCCTATGGGATAGGGCAAAAAGCGCCGGCGGAGCCGCCCCGGGATCTTCGCATCGGGGCGGGCTCAACGCCGGCGAGAAGACGGGCGCGGGTTAGAACCACGTAGGAAACAGCCTGCCCCTGCTGCGGGCTTTCGTCAACGGTTTCTTTAACGGCCGCGGTCGACCGCCGAAGGTCGGCCGTCGGCAGGCGGTCCACGCGAGTCAGTCCAGGCGAGTCAGTCCTCCAGCCGGAAGCCCAACTTGACGGTGACCTGCCAGTCGGCGACGGCGCCATCCACAAGATGACCGCGGATTTCCTTGACCTCGAACCAGTCGAGATTCCGAAGGGTCTTCGCTGCCTGGGTCACTGCGTTGTTGACTGCCGCGTCCACCCCGTCCGGCGACGTTCCGACGACCTCGGAAATGCTGTAAGTATGGTTCGCCATGCTTCCTCCTGAATCCGGGCGCCGGCAACTCCGGCGGGTGGGTGCCACGCTAGTCCTCCCCACCGTCGCGGTCCAGCCCTTCGAAGCTCGGCTCCAGCCATGTATCGCGGACGCGAATCGTCCGGAATCTTCCGGATTGAGCCGGCGGACGCGCCTACCCTCTTGTTTCATGACGTACAGCATCCAGATAGTGATCGACAGCGAAGATCCCCACACGCAGGCAGGCTGGTGGGCGGAAACCCTGGACTGGAGGGTGGAGCCTACGGACCAGGACTTCATCGACAAGATGCTCGCAGAAGGTTATGCGCAGCAGAGCGACCTCATCGAGCACAACGGCATCCGCGTCTGGAGCACCGGTGAGGCAATCTGCCGGCCGGACGAGGACGGAAAAACGGGGCGGCAACGCGTCCTCTTCGTCAAGGTCCCCGAGCCCAAGACGGTCAAGAACCGCACGCACCTGGACATCCGTCTTGACGGTGATGACAAGGACGCCGTGCGGGCCGCACTGGAAAAGCGTGGCGCACGGTTCCTGTACCAGGGCAATGAAGGCCCGCACATCTGGTACACGATGACGGATCCGGAAGGTAATGAGTTCTGCGTGAGCTAGCCGGCCCACCACTTTGAAGTTCCCCCCGTCTCCAAAGCTAGACTCGATTGGTGACCACAGATCTCCCACCCCAGGTATCCGATGTCTTCGACCCTGCCCGCTGGCGGCTCGTGGAGGGGTTCGAGGATCTGCAGGACATCACCTACCACCGCCACGTGGACCGCAGCCAGAACCGCGGCGCCGGCACACGCGATCTGCCGACTGTCCGCATTGCGTTCAACCGGCCTGAGGTCCGTAACGCCTTCCGCCCTGGCACGGTGGATGAGCTGTACCGCGCAATGGATCACGCACGAATGACCCCGGACGTTGCAACGGTCCTCCTCACAGGCAACGGCCCTTCTCCCAAGGACGGCGGGCACTCCTTCTGCTCCGGCGGTGACCAGCGGATCCGTGGGCGGGATGGGTACAGGTACGCAGAGGGTGAGACCAGGGAGACCATCGACCCGGCACGCGCCGGCCGGCTCCATATCCTTGAAGTCCAGCGGCTGATGCGGACCATGCCCAAGGTGGTCATCGCCGTCGTCAACGGGTGGGCAGCAGGCGGCGGGCACAGCCTTCACGTTGTGTCGGACCTAACGATCGCCTCCAGGCAGCACGGCAAGTTCAAGCAGACCGACGCGACCGTAGGCAGCTTCGATGCCGGCTACGGCTCGGCGCTCCTCGCGCGCCAGATCGGCCAGAAGAAGGCCCGCGAGATTTTCTTCCTCGCCAGGGAGTACTCGGCCGAGGACATGGTGGCCATGGGCGCCGTGAACCAGGCCGTTGACCACGAGCGGCTCGAGGACGTGGCGCTTGAGTACGCGGCAGACATCGCGAACCAGAGCCCGCAGGCAATCCGCATGCTCAAGTTCGCGTTCAACCTGGCCGATGACGGCCTGGCCGGCCAGCAGGTCTTCGCCGGCGAGGCCACGCGCATGGCTTACATGACCGATGAAGCGGTCGAGGGCAAGGAAGCGTTTCTCGAAAAGCGCAGTCCCGACTGGTCCAGCTTCCCCTACTACTTCTAGGCGCCCATGGAACTCTTCCCCGTTCACACTCCGCCCGGCTTCGACCCACATACACTGCTTGCACCTCTCGCAGCGGCCCTTGCCGGTGAAGGACCCGCGGTAGCACCGCACTCCGATGGGCATCAGAGCTTCAATGGCGAACTGCCCAACGATGAGATCGCCGCAGTGCTCAGCACCTCCGGCTCCACCGGCACCCCAAAACAGACCATGCTCAGCGTCGACGCCCTTGCCGCATCCGCCATGGGGACCGCCTACGCCCTGAAGTCCGAGGGCCAGTGGCTGCTCACCCTGCCCGTGCACTATGTGGCCGGCTTCCAGGTGTTGGTGCGCTCGCTGTACGCGGGGACACGGCCGTGGGCGATGGACCTTACCGTGACGTTCAGCCCGGAGCGATTCACGGAAGCTGCCGGTGAGCTGACCGACAAAGTGCGCTTCACGTCCCTGGTTCCCACGCAGCTCCACCGGCTGCTTGAGGACCCGGCCCCCGACACCATCAAGGCGCTCCAGCGCTTCAACGCAATCCTGCTCGGCGGGGCGGCGGTCACCGACGCCCTCCGCAGCAGAGCCCGCGCACACGGCCTGAAGATCGTCCGCACCTACGGCATGAGTGAAACCTGCGGCGGGTGCGTGTACGACGGCGTCCCCCTCGAAGGCGTGCAGCTCACCAACGACGAGGGCCGGCTCTGGATCAGCGGACCGGTCCTGGCGGACGGCTACCTGGGCCAGCCGGATCTCACCCGGGAAAAATTTCCCTTCAACTCCGGCCGGCGCTGGTTCCGAACGGACGACGACGGCACTATTGACGGCGGCGTCCTCACCGTCCACGGCCGCGTGGATGACGTCATCATCACAGGCGGACTCAAGGTGTCCGCGGTCGCAGTGTCCAGTGTCCTTGAGGGCATGCCGGGGGTCAGCGAAGCACTGGTGCTGGGGGTACCGCATCCGGAGTGGGGCGCACAGGTGGCTGCCGCCGTCGTAGGCTCGGTCAATCCGGACGCAGTGCGGCAGCATGCGCAGGAGCATCTTGGGTCACACGCGGCCCCAAGGATTGTGCTGACGCTCGATAAACTCCCAATGCTGCCCAATGGCAAACCCGACCGGATGGCCGTGCGCGCACTGTTCGAGCAGTCAGCGCTGTAGCGAATCCGCCCGCAGGTTCAGGGCATCCAAGCGAAAATCCAGAGAACAGATAACCGGAGGAGCACCGTGGCAACAGCTGCGCAATGGGTGGAGGGAGCGCGCCCCCGCACACTTCCCATGGCGGTGGCGCCCGTCATTATCGGCTGCGCTGCGGCTTTTGACCTCGGCGCGTTCAAACCCGTCAACGCCCTGCTCGCCGCACTCGTCGCCATCCTCCTGCAGGTGGGAGTGAACTATGCCAACGACTATTCCGACGGAATCCGCGGCACGGACAACGACCGCGTCGGCCCGCTGAGGTTGACGGGTTCCGGGGCCGCGAAGCCGCGGCAGGTGAAGTGGGCGGCCTTCGGATGTTTCGCGCTGGCGATGCTCGCTGGAATCGCACTGATTGTGCTCTCCCAGGCGTGGTTCCTGCTGCTCGTGGGCCTCGGCTGCGTAGCCGCTGCGTGGGGCTACACGGGCGGGCGCAATCCCTATGGCTACATGGGCTTGGGCGACCTGTTTGTCTTCGTCTTCTTTGGACTGGTCGCTACCCTCGGAACCACCTACACGCAGGCAGGTCAACTGAGCGGCCCGGCATGGGTCGGTGCGGTCTGCACGGGAATCATTGCCATGGCGCTGCTGATGGCCAACAACGTGCGGGACATTCCCACCGACCGGGAAGCCGGCAAGCTTACCCTCGCTGTCCGTCTCGGCGATACCGCCGCCCGTATCAGCTATGTGATGATGCTCGCGGTGGCCCTGCTGCTGCCGCTGCTCCTGGTCTACGACTACCCGTGGGTGCTGCTGGTGCTGCTCCTCATCCCTCTGTGCCTGATGCCGAGCTGGCTGATGCTCAAGGGCAAAAAGCGCCGCAGCCTCATTCCGGTCCTGAAGCAGACGAGCATCATCAACCTCGGCTTCAGCGTGCTCTTCGGCGCCGGTGTGGTGCTCTCGGGAGTGCTGGCCTAGCTTTGAGCGGCCGGGCTACGCCTCCACGGCGGAGCTAGGGCTTGCGGCGGTCGGAATTCACCGGGGTGTTGGGATCCAGGCTGTCCTCGGCGTCCGCATCACGCAATTCACTGGCTGAACGGACCGGCGGAGCTCCGTCACGGAAACGGCGCTGCAGGGAGGACGCGGCACGATTGCGCATCTCGCGGAAGAACAGGTATGTGACGCACCACGCCAGAATTGCACCGGCTATCACCGAGAAGATCGCGCCCAGACCCAAGGAATAGCAGATCACGGAGAACACCGCGACGAAGCCGAGGCGCAGAGCGGTGAATTTTAGGAAAGGCACGTCTCAAGTTTACTCGCCTACAATTGATGCATGCCCCGCCTGCTGCTGCTCCTCGTGATCCTGGGGATCGCCGTCATCATTTACGCGCTGTTCGACTGCATCATGAGCCGGGCAGAATCGGTGCGCAGCATTTCGAAACCCGCCTGGTTCTTCACCATCCTCCTCGTCCCCCTTCTGGGCGCCGGCCTCTGGTTCCTCTTCGGTCGGCCGGGCAGGGACGACCGCCCAGCCCAGCGCCAGAAGCGGGGCCCCACGGCACCGGATGATGATCCCCAGTTTCTGCGAGACCTCGAGGTCAGGCGTCGCCAGGAAGCCCGCGAGGCCGAACAGCGAAAGCGCGACGCTGAGGAACGTGCACGCGAAGCGGAGAAGAAGAAGAACGACGAGGGCACGGCCAGCGACGGCAAGACCGCCTAGGCCGGTACGTAGGCGGTCTTGCGTAGCGCTCAGGCAAAGCCTTGTGGGCTACCTGACACGGCTGCGGGTTGATGTTCCCTGACAGCCGCGGCACAGTGTTCCCGAGATGGTGTCCCGTTTCCACTTCCATGTCACCTATTTGACGGTCTGTGCAAAGATTTGCACAACAGCCCTTGGTCTGGATAGTCAGAATGACTACGCTGAATGAAATCCTTCCGACAATAGTGGTCAATCTGACCAGCCCCCACCTGGAGAGCTCCGCAGACCGATGAACAAGGAACCGCGCCACACCAGAGATGCCATTGACCGGGCTGTGCTCGAGGCACTCGACGCCGAGCCTCGGATGACCATTCTCGCGATCGCCCAGCGGACGGGCCTGGCCCGAGGCACCGTCCAGGCCCGCCTCGACCGATTCGAGCGTGAAAGAGTCCTCAGGCCGCACAACGTACGGATTGATCCGGAGGCACTGGGCATGGGAATTTCCGCGCATGTCGCTGCCGAGCTGGATCAGCACCGCATAGACCTCGCTGTTGAGGGACTGCGCGCCATTCCAGAGGTCATCGAATGCCTTGCGCCTGCAGGCGAGACAGACCTGCTGTGCCGCGTGGTGGCCCGGGACCCTGACGATCTCTACCGGGTGTCCGAGGAAATCCGCCTGTGTCCGGGAATCCTGCGGACCAGGACCAGCATGTTCCTGCGCCAACCGATTCCCTACCGGATGGCGCCCCTGCTGAGGGCGATCGCGGGTTAGCAGGCATCCTCCCGCCATTGTGCGGTAAACACTCCGCGGGCAGTGGGCGCCGGCCTCCGCAATCGTCGGTCAACCATTCGGTTGATGTCGCTGTCGCCCGGCGCGGCTAGGGTTGCTGTATGCGAGACCCCGCGAGCACGGCCGGATACATGGCCGCTCCAACCGTCCTGCGGATGCTCCGGATCACCCTTCACGCCGGTTTCCTGGCACTGCTTCTGGTGGGAGTGGCGGCGACCGCAAGTTCCGAACCCGGCCCGGCAGTCGTGTATCCGGTTCTTCTCTTCTCCCTGTGCCTCGGCGGACTGTACCTGGCCGGAACCATCAGCGAGAAGCGGGCCGCCAAGCGGCAGGTGGTGCCGCCGTCGTCGTCGCATGGAACCCGCTACGCCCGGTTCTGGCTGGCCGGAGTCACCGGGCTCTGGATTGTCCTCATGGTGCTCAGTGCCGACTTCTCCTGGCTGGCATTCGCCCTCTTCTTCCTGCACCTGCACCTGCTCAGCACCAGGCATGCAGTGGTTGCGATCGTCCTCCTGACCGGCGTCGTCATTGCGGCCCAGTGGAGCCGCGAGGGAGAGCTCCAGGCGCCGATGATCCTCGGTCCGACGTTCGGTGCGGTCTTCGCGGTAGTCATGACGATCGTCTACCAGAGCCTCTACCTGGAGGGCGTCAACCAGCGGCAGGCGCTCGAGGAGCTCCGGCGCACCCGTTCTGAGCTTGCACGGACGCAGCACCAGGCCGGAGTGCTCACTGAACGGGAGCGTCTGGCCCGGGAAATCCATGACACGCTGGCGCAGGGCCTGTCCAGCATTGTCCTCATCTCACGTGCAGCCGAAGCCTCACTCGAAGCCGGGGCAACGGATACGACGCGGGAACGCATTCGCACGGTGCAGCAGGCGGCGTCCGACAATCTTGCGGACGCGCGCCGCTTTGTGCGCGGGTTGAGTGCGGCTGAAGGTGATCCCGAATTCCTCGTCGGCAGCCTGCGCAGAACCTGCGCAAGCGTCGAACAGCAGGCAGCAGCCCAGGGCACCAGCCTGCGTTGCCGGTTTGAGATTGACGGCACACCCGTCCGGATGCCGGCTCCGTACGAGGTTGCTCTCCTGCGTGCCGCGCAATCGGCTCTGTCCAACGCCCTGCAGCACTCAGGGGCGGGCACCGCCGTCGTCACGCTCACCTTCGTGGGCTCAGAGGTAACGCTCGATATCTACGACAACGGCAGGGGGTTCAATGTGGATGGTGCACTTGAGTCTGCGATGAAGCGGACAGATGGAACCGGATTCGGGCTGAGGGCCCTGCGGGAGCGGATCAGCGCCTTGGGCGGAGTTCTTGACATCGAATCCGAGGCAGGTGAGGGCACCGTCGTCGGCATCCGTTTGCCCCTGCTGCCGTTTGATGACGGGACAGCGGATGACTGAGATCCGCGTACTTCTGGTGGACGACCATCCGGTTGTCCGGGCCGGCCTGAGGGCAATGCTCAACGACTTCGACGGCGTCTTCGTGGCCGGAGATGTGGCTGACGGCGCTGCCGCCCTGGCAGAAGTACAAAAACGCGCGGCCCTCGGTCACCCGGTGGATGTTGTCCTCATGGACCTCCAGATGGGCGAAGGCATGGACGGAGTCACGGCGACGCGGAGCATCCGCGCGCTGGCTGACCCGCCGCAGGTGCTGATCCTGACCACTTATGACACCGACGCGGACATCATCGCTGCTGTGGAGGCCGGAGCCGGCGGATATCTGCTGAAAGACGCTCCGCCGGAAGAAATCCGTCGAGCGGTGCAGTCCGCGGCCCGCGGACAGACAGCGCTCGCACCGGAAGTAGCCGCGCGTCTGATGGGCCGCATCTCAAGCCCGACGACGTCCCTGAGCGCCCGCGAGATCCAGCTGTTGGAACTCCTTGCCACCGGCATGCCGAACCGGCGTATTGCCAAAGAGCTGTTCATCAGCGAGGCAACCGTGAAGACGCATCTGGTCCATATCTACGACAAGCTCGGCGTGGACAACCGCACCGCCGCCATATCAACGGCGAGACAGCAACGCATCATCAGGAGCTGAAGGCTTAACTTCGCGTTGGATCAGACTCCGGCGTAGCTGTGCAGTCCCGAGAAGTAGATGTTGACGATCGTGAAGTTGAAGACGATGCACAGGTAGCCGACAATCGAGAGCCAGGCCGCCCTTGTCCCGGTCCAGCCACGGGTTGCCCGGGCGTGGAGGTAACCGGCGTAGACCACCCAGATCACAAAGGTCCAGACTTCCTTGGTGTCCCAGCCCCAGTACCGGCCCCAGGCCTTCTCCGCCCAGATTGCGCCCGCCATGAGGGTGAAGGTCCACAGCACGAACGCGATCGCGTTGATCCGGTAGGAGAGATTCTCCAGGCTCAGCGCGGAGGGAACCAGCCGCATGAACGGCAGCCGGTCTTCACCGCCGGAGGCGAGACGTGCAACCCGGCTGGCCTGGATCAGCTGAAGTACGGACATCGCGAAGGTCAGGGTGAAAAGGGCGGAGGCAGCAACGGCCACGGACACGTGGATGATGAGCCAGTAGCTCTGCAGCGCAGGCACCAGGTTAGCCACCGGCGTCGGAAATCCAATGGTGGCCGCGCACAGCATGACTACCACGAGGCCAATCACGAAGGTTCCGAGGAAGCGCAGGTCCTTGCGGGTGAGCACCAACAGGAAGACGACGGCGACCACCAGCCCGCCGGTGGTGCAGAACTCGTACATATTGCCCCACGGCACGCGGCCAGCGGCAACGCCGCGGGTGACAACAGCTACTGCATGGATCACCGCAGCAACGATGGTGAGCGCGACGGCGATGCGGGCGGCGGAGCGTCGCTCTCCCTGATAGTCCATGGCGTCGTCGGCGGTTGAGCCCGTTGGAGCGCCGTCAGCGGATGCCTTTCCGCGCTTGCCTCCGGCCACGGCGCCAGCAAGCACCAGCTCCCGGTCCTTGGCGGATTCCGCGAGACCGGCTTCAATCTCGCGGATGCGCCGGCTGCTCTTGACGAGGTCCCAGGTGAACGCGAGGAATCCCACTGTGTACGCCAGGGCAGCGAGCAGCATGAAGAGCTCGCTGTACTGTCCCAGGGTCTGGTTTATGTTCTGCATCAGTTGTCCTTACCGCTTCCGGGCGCTGACGCCCCCGCGTGCGCTGTCTCATTCTCGTCGTCTTCGGTGCTGTCTGCCAGCCAGCGTTGCCGGAGCAGTTTTTCGATCGCTGCCCCTTCGCCCGCCAGACGGTGGTCTTCACCGCGCGCCAGCAAGCCGTACTCGACCGTGATGCTGCCGTCAGTGCGTGTGCCGGTGGCAATCCAGACCCTGCGTCGGCCGATGAACAGGGACGCGCTGAGCCCGGCAAGCGCAAGCGAGGAAAACACCAGGGCGCCCAGCTCAGCCGGGTCATGCGTGATGTCCAGGGCTGCATAGCGGCGCAGCCCGTCGAAGGTGATGGAGCCCTTGCCATCGGGCAGTTCGAACGTTTCCCCGGCGTCGAGCACAATGCCGCCCGCCTCGCTGTTCCGGCTGTTCAGCTCGGTCAGGGTGTCCGTGTCCAGAACGTAGACGTTCTGCGGATTTCCGTCGTCGAGTCCGAGGTCACCGTAGTAGGAATTGAGGTTCAGCTGCGGAAGGAAGGGGTCCGGGTCGCGGGAGAAGGAGACGCCGTTCTCGTCAACTGCTGCGGTGGGCAGGAAGAACCCGACAAAACCGAGCTGGTCCGGCTGTGCGTCCGGTACTTTCAGCACGATGAGGGAGGTGAAGAGTCCGTCCTGTGGAATGGACACAACAGGTCCCTGGTGCGCAATGTTGCCCTCGCCGTCGCGCACCGTAATGACGGGGGCGTAGCCATTGCCTACCAGGTACACGCTGGTGCCGCCGATGGTCAGCGGTTCATTGACCTTCAGGATCTGCTCTTCCGGTTCAGCCCCCGGAGCGGTCCTGGTGGTCATGGTGGCGGTGAAGTCGATGGGCTGGCCGTAATGCGTGAGCTGCCGGTCAAACTGCACCTCGAAGTCCTCGAGCGTGATCGAATACGGGTCCAGGTTGTCTTCGGAGAAGTTGGTGCCCGGCGTGAAGGAGTCATAACCCACCAGCGTGTTCACGAAGGTCTCACCCTCGATCAGGATTTTCTGCCCCCGGTATCCGAACAGCCCACCCACGGCAACGGAAATGAGCACGCCGATAAGGGACACGTGGAACACCAGGTTCCCGAGCTCCTTCAGGAATCCCCGCTCTGCGCCGACGGAGGGCCGCGCACTGTTTTCATCTCGCACATCCACCCGGTAGCCGCGCTTCTTCAGCACAGCTGCGGCGTCGACGACGGCGGCACCCGCCGAGACGGGCCGCTCCCCTCCCCGGCGGCTGGGCTGGGACTGTTGCGCGGCCGGCAGGACGAATGTCCCGTGAGCGGGCATCCGCGAGAGCCTGCTCGGAGTCCGGGGCGGCTTCGACCGCCAGGCACGGCCGTGGACCATCGCGCGCGGGATGACGCACCCGATCAGTGAGATGAACAGGAGCAGGTAGATCGCTGAGAACCAGACGGACGAGTAGACATCGAACAACTGGAACCAGTCCAGAATGGGTCCGGTCTCCGGATTGTCCTGAATGTACTGGGTGACGACTGCCGGGTTTGCCGGGCGTTGCGGGAAGAGCGAACCGGGCACGGCGGCGACCGCCAGCAGGAGCAGCAGGAAGAGGGCTGTACGCATACTCGTCAGCTGAGTCCACATCCAGCGCACGGTGCCGAGGAATCCAAGAGCGGGCAGCGCGACGCCGTCTTCTCGCTCCTTCGTTGCCATGGAGTCTTCCTTTGGTTTAGCCATCAGTTGTTCAGATCGGTAACGTCACGCCGCCGAGCCACTGCTGAAGCTCGTTGATCCACAGGTTCCAGACACCGGACGCCATGAGCACGCCGACCAGTATCAACATTCCGCCGCCGGTTCGCTGCAGCAGCAGCCGGTGGCGTCGGAAGAATTTCATGGCTCCCATCCCCCGCCGCAGTCCGAGCGCGATCAGCAGGAAGGGCAGTCCCAGGCCCAGGCAGTACACGAAGGTGAGGAGCGCGCCTTTGGCGGCACTGGCGCCGTCGTTGGAGAAAGCCAGCAGTTGCACGGCTGAGAGCGTGGGCCCGATGCAGGGCGCCCAGCCAAGACCGAAGGTGAGGCCCAGCAGCGGCGCACCCCAGAGGCCGCTCGGTACGCGGGCGTGGAGCTTCCGGTCCTGTTGGAACCAGGACAACCCGCCCATGAAGACGATGCCGAGCACAATCACCACGAGCCCGAAGATCCGGATCAGCCACTCCTGCGAGCCTGCCAGCCAGGCTCCCAGCTGACCGAAAAGCGCTCCGTACGCCATGAACACTGCGGAGAACCCGACGACGAACAGCCCGATTCCCGCGACCATCCGTCCACGCTTCTGCTGCTCCAGATCCACACCGGTGAGTCCGCTGACGTAGCCGAGGTACCCGGGCACCAGGGGCAGCACACACGGTGATACGAAGGACACCAGGCCTGCGAGCAGCGCCACTGGCAGAGCAAGGAGCATTGAACCGTTCAGGACCGTATCGGCAAAGGCATTCCCGGCCGGCGCGAGGGCCATAGCGGCACCGAGTGGGAGGGAAGCGGACACAGCCACTACTCGGCCAGCGCGGAGTCAATGAGTGCGCTGAGGGTTCCCTTGTCGGCCAGGCCCAGTATGCGGGCCGAAACGCGGCCCTCCTTGTCAAGCACGAGAGTTGTCGGCACAGCCTGCGGCGGGACGTGGCTGGTCATCGCCAGGAGGACCCCGCCGTCGGAATCGTTGAAGCTGGGGTAGGGAATGCCGAAGTTGCGCTCGAAGGCCTCGGCGTTCTCCTTGCTGTCCCTGATGTTGACGCCGTAGAACTGCACATCCTCCGACTGGTACTCCTCATGCAGCGCAACGAGGTCCGGAGCCTCTTCCCGGCAGGGTGCGCACGCTGCGTACCAGAAGTTCAGTACCGTCACCTCTCCTGGCCACGCGGATGAGGAAACAGTTTCGCCGTTGTAGAGGGTCCCCTCGATCTGGACGGGTTCACCGCGTTCGGCAGCGGCGTACTCGGTGACGGAACCATCGCCGGCAATGTAATTCTTGTTGCTGCCCTCGGCCGCTTGCTGGGCCAGCGGGTCCTGTGCAGCACAGCCAGAAAGGACAACGACGGCGGCAATCGCCGACGCGGCAAGGCACATCAGTGCGCGGCCTGGCCGGCGGCGCGGGGCGGCTTCAGTTTGAGTCACAACGGCTTCCACGAGTTCTACAACGTGTAGTAATTGTATTACGCTCCCGGGATGTTCTTCGCGCGCGGCAATAGATCAGCACAGGGCTCCTCATACCGCACGCCAGTGAGCTGGTCGCCGTCGAAATAGAGGGAGGTTACGGAGCTCAACGTGCATTTACGCTGGCGCGGATCATGCCACAACCGCCGGTTCTCGGCTGCCAGCCGCGCAACCCAGATGGGCAGCTGATGGCTGACCATGATCGCCTCGGCGTCCTTGCCGCCGGAAGCTTCCAACGCCGCGCGCCGCGCATCATGGACAGCGGACATGACGCGCTCAACCTGGGCACTGTACGGCTCACCCCAGGATGGAGTGAACGGGTTTCGCAGGGACTTCCAGTGCCGGGGGTGCTTGATCTGCTGGGCGACCTGCGCCATCCCCTCGAACCGGTTCTCCGCCTCGATGATGCGCTCATCGGTTACAACGGTGAGGCCGAGCTCACGAGCTGTCGGTTCAGCGGTCTCCTGTGCGCGCGTGAGGGGTGAGGCGACGAGATGCACGATGTCGGCGCCGTCGTTCCTGCGCTCCGCAAAGTAGCCCGCAACCCGCTCGGCCATCTCACGACCGAGCTCTGACAGATGGAACTCGGGCAGGCGGCCATAGAGGATCCCGTCCGGGTTGTGGACTTCGCCGTGGCGCACGAGGTGAACGGTGGCTGAGGGCATGTCATCAAGTTTCGCATCCCTCGCGCCAGAGGGCTAAATCGGCCGGCGACTGGCTGTCGGAAGAGGCGGTAGAGAAAAATATTTGAACATTGAAGCAATTGATGGAATAAAAGATGCAAATGCATGTTTATTAGAGGTACACGCTCGTTCGGTCGCCTCGGCCGCACACCAACCCAAAGCACGACAGATCAGGAGAAACATCATGGCTATCCCCACCGGACTCACTCAGGGCACCTGGAACTTCGACGGCTCGCACAGCGAAGTGGGCTTCAGCGTCCGCCACGCCGGGATCAGCAAGGTACGCGGGAACTTCGACACCGTCGACGCCACGCTGCAGGTTGGATCCTCACTCGAGGATTCGCAGGTCACCGCAACCATCAAGACCGAATCCTTCAACTCGAACGATGAGAACCGCGACGCCCACGTTCGCGGCGGCGACTTCTTCGACGCTGAGCAGTTCCCCGAGATAACTTTCGTGTCCAAGCGGGTCGAAGGCGCCGGCGAGACCTACAAGCTGATCGGCGACCTGACCATCCGCGGGATCACCAAGGAAGTTGCCATCGATACCGAGTTCAACGGTGTTGCTGTTGACCCCTTCGGTGCCACCCGCGCTGGATTCTCCGGCCAGACGGTCATTTCCCGCAAGGAATTCGGCCTGACCTGGAACGCAGCTCTTGAGGCCGGCGGTGTTTTGGTGGGCGACAAGGTGACCATCAACCTTGACGCCGCTTTCGTGGCACCCTCGGCCAACTAGGCTCTTTGCTCACGAATCCCTTCGAGGGGGCGTGCCGGCTTTCCGGCACGCCCCCTCGTTTCTTCTGTCCTGAAAGCCCGACGGCGAAAGCTTGACGGCGGTACGCTGAGCGCATGAGTACGCCATCACACGATCCTTCAGAACGCGATCCGCACCAGCTCTCCGGAACTGAGTCACTCAATCCCAATGAGCCCGGACCAACACAGAACTCCGGTGCGGGCCTCTCCCCCGAACCGCAGAAACCTGCATCTCCATACTCCTACCAGTCGGCCCAGCCCGCAGGGTATGCCTACCCGAGTGCAGCCCGCATGCCGGAACAGGCGCGGCCGCCCCTCCCCAAGGAAGTCAATCTGGCTTTTTGGCTGATCATCGCCGCTGGGGTTCTCAACTTCATCACCACCCTGATGGGATCAGGCACCACGGGTGGGCCGGCGGGAGCGGCTGCAATCGGTGTCGGCATCGGGATCGTTGTCGGCATCCTTACCACCGGCGTATACGTCCTGCTGGCCGTCTTCATCCGCAAGGGACACAACTGGGCACGCATAACCGCCACTGTTCTTGCGGGTATTTCGGTTCTGCTCATGATCATGAGTTGGGTGACGCTCGCCGCGCTGCAGGGCAACGCTGAAGTCCAGGCGCAGCTGGGTGGGGAAAGCCTGCAGCCAAGCGGATTCTCCATCGCGCTGAACGTGCTCGTGGTGCTGCTTGGCGTCGCCGGAGTTGTGCTGTGCTGGCTCAAGCCGTCCAACGCCTACTTCAAGCGGCAGCAAATCACGCACTAGCGCGCAGAAGCTTGCTGGACCGGCCCTACTGGGCCGCGCGGGCGCTGGAACCGGCATCAAGATCCGGATCCTGCGCCCGCTGTGCGTGGTAAGCGAGGATCTGCAGCTCCGTGGCCATGTCCACCTTGCGCAGCTGCACCCGGTCAGGAACCTGCAGCACTACCGGCGCGAAACTTAGGATGCTTGTCACCCCGGCCGCAACAAGTTCATCGCACAACTGCTGTGCAACGCCCGCTGGTACCGCGAGAACAGCCATATTGGCGCGCGTCCTGTGAAGCACGGTTGTCAGATCCTCCACTGGGCTGACGCGCAGCCAGCCGACCTCCGTACCGACGATCATCTGATCTGCGTCGAACAGCGCGACCACCTCGAAGCCCCGCGACTGGAACCCCGAGTACCCGGCGAGCGCACGCCCGAGGTTTCCGGCTCCGACGATGGCCACCCGCCAGTCCTGGGTCAGTCCCAGGGCTGTGGAGATCTGGCTGTTCAGGTACTGGACGTCGTAGCCGACACCCCGCGTGCCGTAGGAACCCAGGTAGGAGAGGTCCTTGCGGAGCATGGGCGAATTCACGCCCGCCGCGTCTGCCAGTTCCTCCGAAGACACTCGTTCAATCCCCTCCGCCAGAAGGGAGTTGAGGGCGCGCAGATAAATGGTCAGGCGGGCGAGCGATGCAGGCGGAATTTGCCTGCCCTGCTGATCGCTCGCGGCGGACCGTAATCCGGGAAGCTCCGACATGGTCACTGGTTCATCTCTCCGTTATTTGTTCGCCGGCGGCCTGAACTGCTCCGCCCGCCCGCCGGAGGATGACGGCGGGATAGTCCCACTTTAGGTCCCTGGTGGAAGCCCTCAAAGTCAGGAGGGCGCTGAGCACAACGGCTCAGGTGAGTAGCCTGCGCAGGCGCGCTTCGTCGATTGTCCAGAAGTCCCGCTGGACCCCGTCGAGAAGCAGAACCGGCACCTCTTCCGAGAATCGTTCCAGCAGATCGGCGTGATCGGCAATCGACTCTTCCCGCCAAAGCACGCCCAGTTCGGCAGCCACGCGGCTCACTATCTCCCGGGCGGCGTGACAGAGGTGGCAGTCCGGCCTCGTCACCAACACGAGGCCCGTGCTCCATTCCGCGACAGGCGGTTGGGTCTGCTGAGTCATGGTCCACAAGCTTACTGGCCGCGGGCTCCGTGCAGGTCGCCATTACGGAACGCCCTCGAAGCGTGAAAAATCGGCTGGTTGCTGTGGGTGTCCGCGGACACGCTGAACGCCAACCAGTGATTAGACTCGTGCTATGTCCGCAGCCAGCCTCCGACCCGCAGTCGAGCCCGGGTCTTCCACGGAGACTGTGCCTGCCGAATCTTCTCCGCTGGGCGGACCGGCCGGGGAAGCAGCATTTTTCGACGTCGACAACACGATGATGCGCGGCGCCAGTCTCTTCCATGTGGCGCGCAAGATGTACCAGCGGCGCGCTTTCACGCTCCGTTTTGCCGCAGGGCTGGCCTGGAAACAGCTGCGCTTCGTGATGCGCGGCGAGAACATGACCGACATCCATGCTGTCCGTGATGCCGCTCTTGCCTTCGCTATCGGCATTGCGCATGAAGATGTGCTGGCCCTTGGCGAAGAAGTCTATGACGAAATGATCGCGTCGAAGATCTGGCCGGGAGCGCGTGCCCTCGCGGAACAGCACCTCCGCAACGGGCGCCGCGTCTGGTTGGTCACGGGCACTCCCGTCGAAGTGGCCAGCGTGATCGCCAACCGGCTTGGGCTCACGGGTGCACTCGGCACTGTGGGAGAGGTCTCTGAGGGCTTCTACACAGGCAAGCTCGTGGGTGAGTTCCTCCACGGGCCGGCAAAGGCCACGGCCGTCAACGAACTTGCCCGGAAAGAGGGCCTGGACCTGTCCCGCTGCTGGGCGTACAGCGATTCCTACAACGATGTGCCACTGCTCAGCATTGTTGGCCACCCGATCGCTATCAACCCTGACCATCGCCTTCGCAAGCACGCCCGTGACTCCAACTGGCCAATCTATGATTTTCGAAGCGGCCGCCGTGCGGCAACATTGGGGCTCAAGGCAGCAACGGGAGCCGGTGCCATCTACGGCCTGTGGCGCGGCTTCACCCGCATGAGAGGCTAGTCCTTAAATGCAAAACCGGTCCGCCTCACTGGCGGACCGGATGCGATGCTACTTCTTGTTGCGGCGCTGGTGGCGGGTCTTGCGAAGCAGTTTGCGGTGCTTCTTCTTCGCCATCCGCTTGCGGCGCTTCTTGATTACTGAACCCATAGAGTCCTCACAAACTATTCATTCCGGTTCCGGACAACCTCTACCGCATGAACTGCGGCAGGGGCGTTCGAATCTGACAAAAGACGCACATCGCGGTGACGTACATCATGCGGCCGCACATACGACCGTCTACGCAAAACGCTTCTTAACAGAGTACCCGCTCAGACCGGTCTCCCTGACCGGCACCATCCGCGACCCTAGCCTGTACCCGACTCACCCTCCACGGATGCGGAGCGCAGATACTGTTGCACAGCGGATTCGGGCACCCGGTAGGAACGCCCGAACTGAACCGCCGGCATGTCCCCTGAGTGCACCAGCCGGTATACGGTCATCTTCGATACCCGCATCACTTCGGCAACTTCCGCAACTGTCAGGAAGCGCACGTCGGAGAAGTTGCTGCCGCTCGCCATCTCACCACTGTCCTTTTCTCTGGAGCTAACCCTGAGAGGCGCGCCCACCGCACTTGATGGAACGCCGGACGGCGTGTCGCCTTGAGACCTGAGGATTATCCGTCTAGGGAGATACTCTAGTGGTTCCTGTGACCAAAGTGAAAGCACGCCAAGGTCACGAAACGCCACCCTGACGACGCCGGCGCGAACCTCTCGCGAGATCGCCAAGCACCGATGCCGTAACACCCCAGCCCATGCAGGCGTCGGTCACGCTCTGGCCGTAGGCAAGTCTGCCTCCAGCTGTCACATCAAGTTTCTGCGCGCCCTCTACGAGGAAACTTTCCAGCATGACGCCGGCTATGGTGCCGGAACCGGATATTGCATCCGCAAGTTCCCGGGCGACGTCCGCCTGCCGCCGATGGTCCTTGCCACTATTCGCATGGCTGGCATCCACGATGAGGCACTGGTTCTGACCTGCCGCAGCAAGCGCGGCAGAGGCGTGCGCAATGTGGGCGGGGCTGTAGTTCGGGCCGTCGGATCCGCCGCGAAGGATCAAATGGGTGTCCGGGTTTCCGGTGGTCGAGACGAGGGCTGCGCGTCCGCCCTCATCGACCCCCAGGAAGGTCTGCGGTGCACCTGCGGCAGCGCAGGCGTCGAGTGCCACCCTGACGCCACCGTCGGTTCCGTTCTTGAACCCCACGGGCATGGACAGGCCGGAGGACAGCTGGCGGTGGATCTGGCTCTCGGTGGTCCGGGCGCCGATTGCACCCCAGCTGATCAGGTCCGCAATGTATTGGGGGCTGATCGGCTCGAGGAACTCGGTGCCAAGTGGAAGTCCCAGGGCGGCAACCTCTTGAAGGAACCTACGGGCCGTTCGCAGGCCGGCGGCAATATCATGGCTCCCATCCAGGTGCGGGTCATTGATCAACCCTTTCCAACCCACCGTGGTGCGGGGCTTTTCGAAGTATGCCCGCATAACCACCAGCAAATCTTCGCGGTGCATTTGCGCGGCGTCAGCCAGCATGCGCGCGTACTCGATACCGGCGTCGGGGTCATGGATTGAGCAGGGACCGACGATGACGAGCAGGCGATCATCCACGCCATTGAGGACTGCCCGGATTTCTTCGCGCGAGCGGCGGATTGATGCTGCAACCTCGGAACTGACAGGAAGTTCAGCGAGAACTGCGGCGGGCGTGGGCAGCGGATCAATGCTGCGGACATTGAGATTGGAAGAGGCTGAAGTAAGGGTTTTCATGGTCCCGGCTTTCGAAGGTGGTTCTCCGGCGGGGCTGTCCTACAGAACCCGCCGTGGAAACGACGAAGGGCAGGAAACGTGTCCTGCCCTATTGGCTCTGAAGGTGTTGGTCAGCGTGTCAGGCCGCAGGCTCCTCCAGAGCCAACGCAAAATACGCATACCAACGGGTTGTCATGAAACGAGGTTAGACGGCGCCATCTGAATTGTGAACTTTGGTATCGGTATGTGACGGCTGACGCTGAAAGTTCTCCAACGCTGAAAGTTTCCCACATCCCCTTTCTTTCGAAGATATCTTCTAATAGAATGAAGTATGAGCCTGACAGCCGCACTCGACGCCCTCCCCGGCGAACGGCTGCGCGCTCTCCCAGCCTTCGGATTCGATGATCCGGCCGGTTGCTCCGAACCTTCGATCAGCGAGCTGAAGCAGCTCCTTGCCGCGTACACCTCGCGTTTGGTGGCCGAGTTCGCGGGAATGGGACAGGATCAACGTCGCCGAGCATTTGACCGGGATCGAGGATCTGTCCCGGACGGTCGAGTACCTTCAGCTCGTTGCGGCAACGGCAGTGGATCGCAGCAGCGCCGCAGCGGGCGGCAAGCCCACCGACACCAACAACACCACGACCGACAACGGGACCCCCACCGGTGGTGGTGTCGGTTTCGCGTTCGGTTTGTCCGGTCAGTCCGGTGGGCGTTCGGCCTACCGGTGCACCGCCGGATACCTGCAGGACCGGCTACGGATCAGCAGAAGCGAAGCCAACCGCCGGCTCCGCCTCGGCGCGAAACTCATCCCCCGCACCACACTCACCGGAGAACCCCTACCCGCCGCCTGTGCACACCTCGCAGCGGCGGTCTCAGCCGGAGTGGTGTCCGGCAAAGCAGCCACCATGATCAACAGCGCACTGGACCGCGCACAGTTCACCACCGAACCAGCCGTGCTCAACACGATCGAAGCCCAACTCACCGCCAGCGCCACCCGCTTCGATCCCGATTTCCTCACCAAACTCATCGGCCGCGTCGAAGCGCACCTGGACCCCGACGGACCGGAACCGAGCGAGAAGGAACTCACCGCCCGCCAAGGCGTATTCCTCCGCGGCAAAAAACGCGGCCTCCACCTACTCGACATCGCCGCCACCGATGAACAATACGAATACCTCACCACCATCATGAACACCGCCACCAACCCCCGAACCACCAACCCCGGAGACAGCGGAAGCGACGCCAGCACCAGCGGCGGAGCGGGTGGCGACGGCCACACCAGCGACAGCAGCACCAACGGCGAAGCGGGCGGCGAACAGTCCGAAGCACCCGCCGAGACCAGGACACGGGCACAGCTGCTCCTGGACGGACTCGTCGGAGCCTGCCAGATAGCCTTGGCCACCGACAAGCTACCCGCCACCGGCGGGCAGCGGCCGCAGGTACTCGTGACCATCGACTACCAAACACTCCTCGGCGACCTCGAAACCCGCACCGGAGTGTTTTCCCCCGCCACCGGTACGTTCACCGGCACTTCTGCTGGCCCATCCGCCACCGGACCGTCGACCGACGCCTCTTTCTCCTCAGCCGGCGGCGCTTCGCTCGCCTACACCGGGCCCGTCAACGCCCGCACAGCCCGCAAAATCGCCTGCGACGCCGACATCATCCCGGTCGTCCTCGGCGGACAAGGCGAAATCCTCGACCTCGGCCGCACACAACGGCTCTTCACAGCCAAACAACGCAAAGCCCTCATCGCCCGAGACCAAGGCTGCGCCTTCCCCACCTGCACCATGCCTGCCCACTGGACCGAAGCCCACCACATCCAACCCTGGTCACACGGCGGAACCACCAGCACCGACAACGGAATACTTCTGTGCAGCCACCACCACCATCTGATCCATCAAAACGAATGGACCATCCAGATACGGGACCGCCTCCCCTGGTTCATCCCACCCCCACACCTCGACCCACACCAACAACCCCAACGCAACCACTACTGGACACTCTGCTGAACAAATCGCGCGCACTTAGCCGGACGTCTCAGGCAGCAGGGACAGCTGAAACGACTAGTGCCGGCGAGCCCAAATCCCCGCGCCCTGAACAGTCAGCAGGTAAGCAGAAGGCCGTGGGCACGGAGCACCCACGGCGGCTACTCCTTGCGGCGGCGCAGCTTCGGAAACTGGGACAGAAGGTCGGCAGCGCGTTCGGCAGCTCTGCCGACGGTCCGCCCGAACGGTTGAGCGCCATCGATGGGAGTAACGCCCGGCCCTACTGAGACCAGCGCATCGAGTTCCGGTTCCAGGACGGCTGGCGGGAGCGAGGAGTTGACCTTCTGAGCGGGCAACTGGAACTCGGCAAGCCAGGAGGCAACGGTGAGCAATGGCTCCGGCTCGAGTGAATAAAAGCGCTTCTGGCCCTGCGCCCGCATGGTGACAAGCCCTGCTTCCCGCAGAACTTTGAGGTGCTTCGAAACCGTGGGCTGGCTCACTTCAAGCTCTAGCACCAACTCACCCACCGCTTTGTCCCCGTCCCGCAATGAGCCCAGAATCTGGCGGCGGGTGGCTTCGGCGATGACCCCGAACACATCATCCATGACCATCCCATTACCATATCCGTATATGTCGAAAGCGGCATCCCTCGGTTTCCCACAGGGGTTGCTGGCAGCAGCCGTGCGTCAGCCAACACCATCCAGAGGGTCAATCGAACCAGGTCAATCGAACCAGGGATCCAGCCCGTGAAGCGGAAATACGGCTTTGCGTGTTGCCATGATCGACCGGTCCAAATTCTCGTTTGGGTCAAACCCGGCTTCCCACGACTGCCACCAGGTGTCAGAGCCATCACCCATTAAGGAAGGTGCTTCGCGACCAAAGCGCTCGGCGACATACGTCCGCCACGGGGCGGGTACCGGCGTCGTCAGTGTGATGTCGGCACCGGCTGCCACCGCCGTAAGGAGGGTCCACGAGCGCGGCACAACCGAAGTGATGTTGTACCCGCCGCCACCGGTCGCGATCCAACGGCCGTCACAGTGCTGCGAGGCGAGATCACGAACCGCTACCGCTGCGGCATGCTGGGCATCGACGGTGATGCGCAGGTTGGTGAGGGGATCGTCCACGTGACCGTCGCAACCGTGCTGACTGACGATCACCTCAGGCGCGAATGCGGCGGCCAGCTGCGGCACAACGGCATGGAACGCCCGCAGGAATCCGGAATCCCCGGTGGTAGTGGGCAGCGCGACATTGACCGCGTACCCGGAAGCCGACGCACCGCCGATCTCGTTTGGGAATCCCGTTCCCGGAAAAAGGCTCATGCCGGTCTCGTGAAGCGAGATGGTCATGACGCGTTTGTCATCCCAGAAAATCTCCTGGGTCCCATCTCCATGATGAGCATCGACGTCGATATAGAGCACGCGTTTCACACCGGCATCCAGCAGCCGTTGGACCGCTGCAGCGGCATCGTTGTAAATGCAGAACCCGCTTGCCCGGGCCCGGCCGGCATGATGCATTCCCCCGCCGAAGTTCACGGCATGCTGAACGGTGCCGGACAGGACTGCATCAGCTGCAGCAAGAGAACCGCCAACCAATCGGGCACTGGCGGAATGCATTCCGGCGAAGGCAGGAGTGTCGTCAGTTCCAAACCCCGATGTGCCATCGCAGGCCTCGGGATCCTCGTCCGCCGCCTTGACGGCTTGCACATACGAGGCGTCATGGACCGTCCGTAGACTGGCTTCATCGGCCACATCCGGAACCTCCACGGAAACCTGCGGAAGGTCGAACAAACCCAGCTCGCGAATGAGTCGGGCAGTCAGCTCAAGCCGCTGCGGATTCATGGGGTGATGGGCACCGAAGTTGTACGCGAGCATGGATTCGTCCCACACCACTCTCGTTGCAACGGCGGGAACGGAGCTACTGGCCACTCAAGCAGGCTACGCGATCCGGACCCGTCCTGCCCACGGCGCAGGAGTGGAAGTGATTTACTACTCGAAGGACTCAGCAGGAGAAACGGAGCGGATCAGCAAGCATGGCACGAACACACCCCTCCTGGTTAGGAGGGGAAGACCAGGTTCATCTGCAGCTGCTTGGCCGGGCACGCGACTTCATCGACAGCGTAGTAAACAGTTCACCGGCACGCGTTGCGCTGTTGGTCTTTGCCCTGGTTGTCCTCATTTTCACCGGATTACTCAGCCTCCCGTTCGCCAGCAGCACCGGCGAAGTCACTCCCCTGCACGACGCCATGTTTACAGCGGTCTCCGCAGTGTGCGTAGTGGGACTGACTGTGGTGTCCACGGCAGCCCACTGGTCGTTCTTCGGTCAGTTGATCATCCTCATCGGCATCTTCGTCGGCGGGCTCGGAACCCTCACCCTCGCCTCGCTCCTGGCACTGGTGGTCAGCAAGCGGCTCGGCGTCCGCGGCAAGTTACTCGCGCAATCCGCATTGAACAACGCCAGCCGCCTCGGTGAAGTGGGCACACTGCTGCGAATCGTCATCACCACCTCCGTCGTGGTGGAACTGGTGCTTGCGCTGGCCCTGATCCCGCGCTTCATAATCCTCGGCGAACCGTTCTGGCTAGCAGTCTGGCACGGATTCTTCTACGCCATCTCGGCTTTCAACAACGCCGGATTCACTCCGCACTCGGACGGCCTGGTGCCCTACGAAACCGATCTCTGGATCCTCATTCCGCTGATGATCGGTGTGTTCGTCGGAAGCCTCGGATTCCCGGTCATCCTCATCCTCGTCCAGTTCCGCCACCACGTCCGGAAGTGGAGCCTGCACACCAAGCTCACCATCAACGTGTCCCTCATCCTCGTGTTCGCCGGGATGGTGCTGTGGGGGCTGATGGAATGGTCCAATAGCCGAACCATCGGCGACCTGAGCGGCAGCGACAAGGTGATCAACGCGCTCTTTGCCTCGATTATGACCCGCTCCGGCGGCTTCAACCTGGTCGATCAGGGACAGATGGAGCCGACAACGATGCTCCTGACTGACGCCCTCATGTTTGCCGGAGGCGGGTCGGCCTCCACGGCTGGCGGCATCAAGGTCACAACCATCGCCGTCATGTTCCTCGCGATCCTCGCCGAAGCCCGCGGCGACTCGGACGTCAGCGCTTACGGACGGAAGATTCCGCAGGGCGCCATGAGGGTGGCCATCTCTGTCATCTTCACCGGCGCAACGATCGTGCTCATCGGCACGGGCCTGATCCTGTGGATCTCCGGAGAGGAGCTGAACCGGGTCCTCTTCGAGGTCATTTCTGCTTTCGCAACCTGCGGGCTCAGCACCAACCTCAGCGCCGAACTTCCACCGGAAGGAAAGTACGTGCTCTCGGCCCTCATGTTCGCCGGACGCCTCGGAACGATTACCGTTGCTTCTGCGCTTGCCCTGCGGCAGCGCAGCACGCTCTACCACTACCCCGAAGAGAGGCCGATCATTGGCTGACAGACCAGCACACAATGCGCCCGTACTCGTGATCGGGCTGGGACGATTCGGCTCAGCCACGGCGGAACAGTTGGTGAAGCAGGGCCGTGAGGTCCTTGCGATCGAGAAGGACCAGCAACTGGTTCAGAAGTGGTCGGGCACACTAACCCACGTGGTGGAGGCCGACGCCACCAATATCGACGCGCTTCGCCAGCTCGGCGCACAGGAGTTTCCCGCCGCCGTCGTCGGTGTGGGAACCTCCATTGAGGCAAGCGTCCTCATCACCGCCAATCTGGTGGACCTCAATATTGACAACCTCTGGGTCAAGGCCATCACACCCTCACACGGCAAGATACTGAAGCGCATCGGCGCCAATCACGTGATCTACCCCGAAGCCGACGCCGGGCAGCGGGCCGCTCACCTCGTGGGCGGGCGGATGCTCGACTTCATCGAGTTCGACGACGGCTTTGCCATCGTGAAGATGTACCCGCCGAAAGAAACGCAGGGCTTCACCCTTGGCGAATCGGCGGTGCGCTCAAAGTACGGGATCACTGTGGTCGGTGTGAAGTCACCCGGTGAGGACTTCACCTACGCCCGGCCGGAAACTAAAGTGACCAGCCGCGACATGCTGATCGTCTCGGGACACGTGGACCTCCTCGAGCGCTTCGCCGCCCGCCCCTGAGTGCCTGCCTACCGCCCGTCCGGCTACCGCTGAACGATCAACCGCCGAGTTCACGGGTGATGGCAGCGGCACGCTCAGCTGCCGCCCGGGCGCCCGCAGCCACGATATCCGGCAGGCCCTGCTCATCGAAGGTGGCAATCGCGCGCTCCGTTGTTCCGTTCGGGCTGGTCACTGCCGTGCGTAGTGCCGTTGCGTCAGCACCCTCCTCCGCAAGCATGAATCCGGCACCGGCCACGGTCTCGGTAGCGAGCAGCTTCGCGAGTTCCTCATCGAGGCCGAGCTTGACCCCGGCGGCCGCCATTGCCTCGGCAAGGTAGAACGCGTACGCCGGCCCGGAGCCGCTCACCGCAGAAAGGGCATCGACCTGCGCTTCCGGGATCTCGACGACGGTGCCCGCGGCTCCCAGGACGGTGCGCGCCTGCTCCATGAGCTCGGGCGTCGCGCTGGTGCCGGCGGAAATGGACAGCACGCCGCGACCAAGACTCGACGGCGTGTTGGGCATGCTCCTGATGACCGGCTGGCCCTCCGGCAAAGCCGCCTCAAGCATGGCGAGGGAGATAGCAGCGGCAACACTGATCACCACCGTGCCCGGCTTCAGTGCCGGTGAGATTTCCCGTGCCAGGTCAAGGATGCCAACTGGCTTCACCCCCAGCAGTACGACGTCGGCCTTGGCCGCCGCTGTGCGGTTGGCATCCGGGTCCTTCACTGATGACAGAACGGACACGCCGTTCCTTCGGGAGAGATCGGCCGCCTTCTCAGGATTTCGTACAGTGGCGGTCACCTGCGCCGGAGAAAGCCCGGCGGCAAGCAAGCCCGCCAGAATTGCGCCATTCATGGAGCCGCAGCCTAGAAAGGAAATGTGCTGTGGGATGTTGATAGCCATCGGCCCATCGTGTCATGAGGAAGTGATTCCCAGCATCCTCACAGCCTGCATGGGGCTGAATATCCAGAAATAGCAGTACAGTCGTTATTACCTCATAAAGGTGCGAGTGATGAGACCGGGCTCTCCCTGGCTCGGTCTGTGCCGGTGAGCCGCAGCAGTGTTTCCCCCAATCACGCTGCGGCTCACCGGCACACTTTTTTGCTCACTCGACCGGCCCCGCGTTAATGTACTTGCGCTCAATGGGTCCCCAAACGCACATGGCCAACCCCAACAGAGGGCATGGGTTCATCCGCTTCAAACATGAGAGTGTCGAAGCGGCGGAGGATCAGGCCTTCCCTCAGCGCCCAGGGGCAGATATCCATCTCGGACACATTGAAGATTTCAAACGCTGCCTCAGCCACAAGCGCACCGGCAAGAACCTGTCGGGCCCGCAGCTCGGACACCCCGTCCAGGTTTGTCCGGTCCGCCGCTGACATTGCTTCCAGACGCTTCGCCCACAGTGCAAGATCCTGCAGACGCAGGGTACGGCGAACAAAGGGTCCGGCCGCCGACGGCGCAGCCCCGGCGATGCGGGCCAGGGATCGAAAGGTTTTCGACGTCCCGGCAACCAGATGCGGTGTACCGAGACGGGCGAAGCTGGCCGCCGGTTCCTTGAGGGTCTGCCGGATGTGCCTGCGCAGATTTTTGACGTCGAGGGGCGCAGGCGGGTCACCGGGCAGCCACTCACGTGTAAGGCGCCCCGCACCAAGTGGGACCGAGCGGGCAACTTCAGGAAGTTCGTCGCGGCCCATCGCCATTTCAAATGAACCCCCGCCGATGTCCAGGTTGAGGAGCGACCCAGTACTCCAGCCATACCAGCGCCGCACCGCCTGGAAGGTCATGGCCGCTTCCTGGTCACCGGAAAGCTCCTGCAGGACCACGGAGGTCTCCGCCTCAACGCGACGAAGCACGTCCTCGCCGTTCCCCGACTCGCGGATGGCCGAGGTGCAGAACGCGAGAAAATCCTCTGCGCGATGATCGGTTGCAAACGCACGAGCCTCGCGAATGAAACCGACCAGTTCCGCTTGCCCTTCGTCGCTGATCAGTCCCTCTGCGTCGAGGTAGCTCACCAACTGGAGCGGACGTTTGTGGGATGCATAGGGCACGGGCCGCGCCCCCGGATGAGCATCCACGAGAAGTAGATGCACTGTATTGGACCCGATATCGAGGACGCCTAGCCGCATACCCCCATTATGTCGCGCGCCGGTTCCGCCGGCTCAACCGTCAGCCGAGCCGGCGTCGGAGATTGGAACTACTTGCGTGCGGTGGCCTTGCGCTTCGCGGGTGCGCGGCCGCCGGACTTGCGCGGCGCCGGTCCCTTTGCCCGCTTCTCTGCCAGCAACGCCACAGCAGTTTCCCGGGTCAGCTCCTCGATGGCAGTGGACCTCGGCACGGTGATGTTCGTGACGCCGTCCGTAATGTACGGGCCGAACCGGCCTTCCTTGACGACAATGGGCTTCTCCGACACGGGATCATCGCCGAATTCGGCCAGCGGCGGCGTCGCAGTGCGCCCGCCGCGCTGCTTCGGCTGGGAGTAGATTTCAAGCGCCTGCTCCAGCGTGATCGTGAAGATTTCCTCTTCCGAACCGATCGACCGGGAGTCCGAACCCTTTTTCAGATAGGGCCCGAAGCGTCCGTTCTGGACGGTGACCTCATGACCTTCAGCATCCTTACCGAGGACGCGGGGAAGATTCATCAGCTTCAGCGCTTCCTCAAGAGTGACCGTCTCAACGGTCATCGACTTGAAGAGCGATCCGGTGCGCGGCTTCACCTTGACGGGCTTCTTGGGTGGCTTGGGCTTGCCGTTCTTGTAGTATTCCACCGGCTGGTTGGCCAGGTCCTCGGCAGTGGGCTCGGGAATGAGCTCGATTACGTAGGGGCCGTAGCGACCGTCACGCGCCACGATGGTGCGCCCGGTTTCGGGGTCCGTGCCAAGGACGCGTTCCTCGGACGCTGGAGTGTTCATCAGCTCAACGGCCTTCTCCGCCGTCAGCTCATCCGGAGCGAGGTCCTCGGGCACGTTGGCCCGCTGCGGCTCGGTGCCCTCGGGCGCATCAGCGGGCAATGGCTTCTCCAGGTACGGGCCGAACTTGCCCACGCGCAGGATGATGCCCTCGGCAATTTCGACCGAGTTGATGCGGCGTGCATCGATTTCCCCGAGGTCGTTCACGATCGTGCTTAGCCCGGTGTCCTTGCGGTCCCCGTAGTAAAAGGAGTTGAGCCACTGGACGCGGCTCTCCTCGCCACGCGCGATGCGGTCGAGGTCTTCCTCCAGTGCAGCAGTGAAGTCATAATCCACATAGTCGTGGAAGTGCTCCTCGAGCAGGCGGACCACGGAGAACGCGATCCAGCTCGGCACCAACGCCTGTCCGCGCGTTCGGACGTATCCGCGGTCCATGATGGTGGAAATTGTTGCCGCATAGGTGGAGGGTCTGCCAATACCGCGTTCCTCCATCAATTTCACCAGCGACGCTTCTGTGTAGCGCGGCGGCGGGGAGGTTTCGTGACCGATGGGCTGGATAGCTTCGGCGCCGAGGGCATCGCCCGTGGTGAGGTTCGGCAACCGGCCGCCCTGTCCGGACTGATCGGTCCCGCCTGTTGCGTCATCCTCGTCCCGAGAAGCGTCCCTGCCCTCCTCATAGGCGGCCATGAAGCCGCGGAAGGTGATGACGGTACCGGAGGCCGAGAATTCCGCGTCCTTGCCATCGGGCGTATGGGCCCCCAGGCGTACCGACGCCGTCGAACCCTTTGCATCCGCCATCTGGGAAGCGACGGTGCGCTTCCAGATCAGCTCATAGAGTTTGAACTCGTCACCGTGCAGTTCCTTGGCCACCTGGGCGGGTGTGCGGAAGGAGTCACCGGCCGGACGGATGGCCTCGTGGGCTTCCTGCGCACTCTTGGACTTTCCCTTGTAGACGCGGCGAGCATCAGGCACGAACTCGGGACCGTAAAGCTCCGAGGCCTGCCGTCGCGCGGCGTTGATCGCCTGATCGCTCAGCGCCGCAGAGTCCGTACGCATATAGGTGATGTAACCGTTCTCGTACAGGCGCTGGGCAACCTGCATGGTGACCCGTGATGAGTAGCGAAGCTTGCGTGCGGCTTCCTGCTGCAGCGTCGAGGTGGTGAAGGGCGCGGCGGGGCGGCGCGTGTACGGCTTGGTGTCAACCGAGCGAACCTCGAATGCGGCCTGCTCAAGCCCTTCGACAAGGGCGGTAGCGGCTGCCTCGTTCAACACAGTGACGTTCTGCGACTTCAGTTGACCGAGGTCACTGAAGTCCTTGCCTGTGGCAACCCGGGTGCCGTCCACGGAGATGAGTTTCGCGCTGAAGGACTCGCCCTTCGAAGTGTCTTCCGGCGAGAACGTACCCGTGAGATCCCAGTACGACGCCGCACGGAATGCCATACGCTCACGTTCACGCTCGACCACCAGACGGGTGACTACCGATTGAACGCGCCCAGCAGACAAGCCGCGCGCAACCTTGCGCCACAGCACCGGGGAGATTTCATAGCCATAGAGCCGGTCAAGAATTCGACGCGTTTCCTGGGCATCAACCATTGGAATGTCGAGATCGCGCAGCTCCTCCATGGCACGCTGGATGGCCTCACGCGTGATTTCCGGAAAGGTGAGCCGGTACACGGGGACCTTCGGCTTCAGTACCTCGAGCAGGTGCCAGGCGATAGCCTCGCCTTCCCTGTCACCGTCAGTTGCGAGGTACAGCTCGGTGGCGTCCTTCAGAGCCGCCTTCAACTCGGCGACGCGCTTCTTCTTGTCTGCCGATACTACGTAGTACGGCTCGAAGTCCTTCTCGAGGTCCACCGCAAACTTGCCGAGCGAGCTCTTCTTCAGCTCCGCGGGCAGGTCCGATGGTTGGGGCAGATCCCGGATGTGTCCCATCGATGCGGCGACTTCGAAGCCCTCGCCGAGGTAGCCGGCGATCGTCTTGACCTTGGTTGGAGACTCGACGATGACGAGCTTCTTGCCGGGCTTTTTGTCCGTTGCCTTAGCTGGCACTTCACTCCTCGATACAGGTGCTTCTTAAACAGCAGAACAACCGCTCATTCTGAGCTCAATATTCGAATTGGTGGGCGTCCTGCCCTTCTCAGTATGCGGTACGCCTACCTGCACTAGGGTAACGGCTTGGCTGGAGACACCGGTTCGGGGACGAGGAAGCCGTCCGCAACCAGGTTGCGCACCTCGTCCAGCAGTGCAGCAGCGAAGGCGTCGTCGTCGCGGTCCAACAGCGACGCAAGGGCGCCGATGATCTGGCCGGCGGTGAGGTCGCCGTCGCACGCTGACACGAAACCGGCCAGCTCCGTGCTGAGCAGCGTGGTGCGTCTGAAGCCCGCGCCCTGCCGCAGCAGGATCACCCCGGGATGCTCAGCGCCCGGACGCTGGTGCCGCTCTTCCGTGACGTCCCCGGCGACGAGCAGGTGCTCGTCGGCCAGGTCGCGGCAGTTTCCGAGCCAGTCATGCCGTTCAACCGCTGCGACGAGATGCGGTCCGATGGGCTGTTCGAGCTCGTAAGTGATTTCCTCGAACCGGCGCAGCGTCGCCGGTCCTCCGGCGTTCCGCAGCCACACCATGCCAAAGCCGATGTGCTCGACGGAACGGGAGGCGAAGTCGGCGAGGTAGTCGCTGAAGCGGTCGGCGAAGCGGGTCGGGTTCCGGTTCTCGGCAGCATCGCGCAGCCACGTCTCGGCGTAATGGGTGGGCGTGAGCTGTTCCCGCTGAACAATCCAGGCGTCTGCGGTTTCCGGCAGCCATCCCGCTAACCGGCTCTGCCAGGTGAAACCGTCCGGGATCTCCCAGTTTCCCAGGAGCTGCGCCGATCCGCCCGGGATCAGAACGGATGGAAGGTCGCGGATCAGGGAGGAGACGATGTCGTCACCAGCGAGGCCGCCGTCCCGGTAAGTGAATTGCTCATCCCTGGTTTCGCCGGAGTGGCGCGGTGTAATGACAAACGGCGGGTTGGATACCACCTGGTCGAACGTCTCGCCGCTCACCGGCTCCAGCAGACTGCCCCGCCGAAGCGAAACCCGGGCCTCCAGGTTTTCCGGATCGATCCCCAGTGCCGCAGCGTTGAGCAGCAAGTTGAATCGCGTGACTGCGAGCGCACGTTCCGAGACGTCAGTCGCTGTGACGTGCTCCGCGTGCGCCAGGAGATGGAAGGTCTGAATTCCACAGCCGGTGCCGAGGTCCAGCGCGCGTTCGACCGGCGCGCGTGTTGCGAACTGGGCGAGCGTCAGCGACGCCCGGCCGATCCCGAGCACATGGTCGGTCCGCAGGACCCCGGGCCGGACGTGGGAGCCGAGGTCCGAGGCTACCCAGATTCCGCCTCCGGTGTCTGACGAGTAGGGGCGCAGGTCGATCAGGGCGCGGAGACCGCCGTCGTACTCTTCAACCAGTCCCAGCGAGCGCAACCCGCCCGCACCAATTGACGGAAGTGCGCCGTCCAGGACGGCCGTGGGCAGCGCCTCGCCGAGCAGGAAAACCAGTACGACGGCGGCAAGCCGGCTTTCTGTGCTGTCCGGTCTTCCGGCGCTGTCCTCCCCTTCGCTGCGCTGGGCGGCGCGTGCGGCCAGGAGAGCGGGAACCGTTTGGTCCCGCTCCAGCGAGGCGTAGGCATCAGTGCCCACGAGGTCTGCCACGCCGTCGACCGTGTAGTTCGCCGCGGTCAGGTCCGCTGCAAGACGGTCGAGCAGACTCTGGTCATCGCTGCGCGGGGCGTGGGGTACTGCGGCAATGATCGACACGGAGCAAGCCTATTGGGCCGGAGCCTTCCATGCTGTTTACTGAGCGCATGGGAACTCAACCGCGGCGGGTAGCGCTCGCAGTCTCCGGCCTTTTCGTTGCCCTGATGACCAGCGCCTGCACGGCGGCCGAACCGGAGGTTGATCCGTCCTCGGTGGACCTGGAGTCCTGGTCGCAGTCAATGTTGGGGACGGAACGCGGAATGTCTTTCGCCGGCGGACATCAGGGGGACGCGGCGAGCGGCGGATCCTTCTATGACGTCGAACCAGGGTGGTACGAGTTGACCATGGCGTGTGCGGGCGGGGACGCGATGGCCCTGGAACTACTTGCAGACGGAACGACTATCAGCAATGGCACCACGAGCTGCGACAGTCCGGCAGTGACAGCGCCTCTTGAGCTTCGTGCGGCGGCGGACGAGCTCACCCTCCGCGTGACCAACTCCGGTGCGGAAATGGTGTGGACCGCGGGGCTGGTCCCCGGCGGGAAGCCGGCAGAAGCGCCGTAGCGTTCCGCAACATCTGTCCGTCGCGTACCATTGCTCCATGCTTACCAGCCAGCGATTTACCAGCCCCCGGCCGCCTGTCGGCCGTGAGGGCTATCCGCTGTACGTCTTCTAGCAGCCAGGTCCGCACGGTGTCCGCGGCCGGGGGTTTCCTCCACCCCCTCCTTAGACACTTCCCGAAGGACCGACCATGTACCTTTCCATCCCCCAGCTCACCGCCGCCCTGTCCATCCGTGACCTCACCGATCCGGAACAGGGACCTCACGCGCTGCAGGACCTGCTCGACGGCGTCATCACTTCGTTGACGCGGGCCTGGAGCATTCCCGCCGAGCTGCAGCGAACCACTGGCCTCGTTGCCACGGCGGACAACTACGACCGGTTGGGCTATGCGCCGAACGACGTCACCCGGGACGTCCGGTACTCGCGCCACGCCAGCCCCACAGTAATGCTTCGAAGCCACACGTCCGCCGGAATCCCCGCCGTTCTTGATTCCCTCGCAGACATTGAGCAGCCGTATGATCGGCTCCATGTCCTTCCGGGCCTGGTTTACCGCCGCGACGCCGTCGACCGCACGCACGTAGGCACACCGCACCAGGTTGACCTATGGCGCTTGAAGGCGCGTGGGCTGCTGGGTGAGGCTGACCTGCGTAGTATGGCCGCCGCCGTTGTCGAGGCAGTCCTGCCCGGGGCTCGCTGGCGGACCGTTCCCGCCAACCATTCCTATACGTCGCACGGCCTGCAGATCGACGTAGAGACGCCCGCCGGCTGGCTCGAACTGGCTGAGTGCGGCCTCGTGCGTGCGGGAATTCTTCGCACCTCGGGACTGGATCCTCGTCGCTGGAGCGGCCTCGCGCTCGGAATGGGACTGGACCGGGCACTCATGCTGCGAAAGGGCGTGGATGACATCCGGCTGCTGCGCTCACCCGACCCCCGTATCGCCGCTCAGATGCTGGATCTTCAACCATGGCGCCCCGTCTCCCTCATGCCGGCTGTCCGCCGCGATCTTTCGATTCTCTGCAATCCCGACGCAGACGAGGAAACGCTGGGAGATGCGGCCCGGGAAGCGCTCGGTCCGGAGGCGGAGATCCTGGAGTCGCTGGTGATCCGCGCCCGCACGCCGGTGGAGCAGCTGCCGGCTGCCGCCGTCGTCCGTCTTGACGCCCAGCCGGGGCAGGTGAATCTGCTGATTCGCCTGACGCTGCAGGCACTGGACCGGACACTCACCGATGCCGAAGCGAACGCTCTACGCGATCGTGTGTACCTTGCGCTGCATGAGGGACACGTGCTTGAGCTGGCGGCCGGGTGAGAGCGGGGGAAAGCCGGCTCAGCTCAGGCGGCGCCCACTGCGGTGGCTTCCGCCTCGTCCGTCTCGCACCCCTGGGGGCAACGAAGCGTGGCGGGGTCGGAGGCACACTGGGCGCAGTACAGCGTCAGGTTCCGGCAGCTCAGGTTCGAGCAGTTCTCGAACTTGTTGGTGGGCGCGGAGCAGCGAACGCACTTGCCGATCGTCTTGGCATCCTTGCTGAACTCTACGTGCATGCGCTTGTCGAAGACGTACAGCGAGCCTTCCCAGAGACCCGCGTCCCCGTACGTCTCTCCGTAGCGCACAATGCCGCCCTGAAGCTGGTAGACCTCGCTGAATCCGCGGTTGACCATCAGGCTGGAAAGCACCTCACAGCGGATGCCCCCGGTGCAGTATGTGACCACCGGTTTGTCCTTGAGGTGGTCGTACTTCCCGGAATCGAGTTCGCGCACGAAGTCATGGGTGGTGTTCACTTCCGGGACAATCGCGTTCCGGAACTTGCCGATCTGCGCTTCGAGGGCATTGCGGCCGTCAAAGAAGACGACGTCGTCGCCGCGTTCGCTGACCAGCTGATGCACCTGCTCCGGCCTGAGATGGGTGCCGCCGCCCACCACGCCGTTTTCATCCACCTTCAACTCCCCCGGCGCGCCGAAGGACACGATCTCCTCGCGGACCTTGATGCTGAGCCGGGGGAAGTCTTCCGCCCCGCCCTCGGACCATTTGATGTCCATCTTTTTGAACGCCGGGTACTCGCGGGTTGCCTTCACGTACTCCTTGACGGCGTTCAGTTCCCCGCCGACGGTGCCGTTGATGCCGTCCTTGGAGATGAGGACGCGGCCGCGGAGTCCCAATTTTTCACACAGGGCGCGCTGCCAGAGCCGCACCGCTTCGGGATCGGACAGCGGAGTGAACGCGTAATACAGGACAATCCGGTTCATTGACACGCATTCAAGGGTACCGGCAGGCCGCCCGCGAGGTCTCAAATCGGCAACCTCTTTCCCGGGCTATGTCTTTACGGTCTGGTCCCCACTATCGTTCAGGAATGGGAGCCGCTCTTTCCGATCAACTTGTCCGCACCTGGGTTTTCGGCTGGGCAAAATGCCGAGGCTACACGCCGCAGGAGAACGGGAGCAGCCTGTCCGTTCTGCTCACGGACCAACAGAACCACCTCGAAACCATCGTCTATGAGCCCACGATCGGAGAATTGCTCGAGCTCGCCGGAGAGACCCGCGAAGATCCGCTTCGTGTGCTGACCGTCGTCACCAACCGCGCGCAGGAACTCCTCGAAGCCGCGGCTCCGCTCGGTCTTCGGGTCACGGACCGCCAGCAGGCTCTGATGTGCGCAGAGATGGACGGCCAGGATGTCGAAGCCCCCCGGCCACCGGACGACGAGTTCAAACTCGAGCACATTCGCGAGGATGACTGCAGGCGTGTTTCGGTGACCGTGAACGGTGAGGAGGCTGCCCGGGGTTCGGTGGCCAAGCAGGATGAACACGCAGTCTACGACCGCATCATCACGTCTCCGCAGCACCGGCGGCGGGGCCTTGGCAGCTTTGTCATGCGCGCGCTGACCGCCGACATCCTGGAAGACGATGTTGAAACCGGCCTGCTGATGGCATCCGAGGAGGGACGCCAGCTGTACCAGTATTTGGGGTGGACGCACCTGGCTGATGCTTTTGTGATCCGCCGCTGATTTGTGCCGGGGTGACAAACTGGGCAAGTGGCTGCCCATGATTCCCTGATTCCGCTGCTCGGCGGAGTTGATCCTGAGCAGCTCGTTTCTGTCAGGGAACTCCCTGCCCGCGACGCAGTGCACAGCCCGTGGCCGGCATGGGTGCACCCTGAGGTGGTGGAGGCCTACCAGGCCCGAGGAATAGTAGAGCCCTGGAAGCATCAGAGTGCTGCGGCGGATGCCGCCCATGCGGGGTCCCACGTCGTCATTGCCACGGGTACTGCCTCGGGCAAGTCTCTGAGCTATCAACTGCCGGTCCTTGACGCCATCCACCGTTCGGCACTTGAGGAGAGAGTGTCGCTTGAGCCGACCGGCGCCGTCGCGCTGTATCTTTCGCCGACAAAAGCGCTGGCCGCTGACCAACTCTCAGCCATCTCCTCTCTGGGGCTGGCTACGGTCCGCGCAGATACGTACGACGGCGACACCGACTCCGGTGCGCGTCGCTGGATCCGCGACCACGCCAACCTGGTTCTGGCGAACCCGGACATGCTTCACTACGGCATCCTGCCGAATCACACCTGGTGGGCAAGGTTTTTCCGGCGCCTTACCTACGTGATCGTGGACGAAGCGCATAGCTACCGCGGTGTTTTCGGTTCCCACGTCGCCAACCTGTTGCGCAGGTTGCGACGCGTCTGTGCCTACTACGGCGCGGACCCCGTGTTCATCGGGGCCTCGGCGACATCGGCTGCCCCCGCGGAGTCCTTCGGCAAGCTGATCGGCACTCCAGTTCAGGCGTTCACCGAGGACACGTCGCCACACGGGTCGACGACGGTGGCTTTCTGGGAACCGCAGCTGACCGATCTTCGGGGCGAGAACGGCGCCCGGCAGCGCAGGACCGTCATTGCGGAAACCTCCGATCTACTGGCCAATCTGGTTTCTGCGCAGGTTCGGACCATTGCCTTCATCAAGTCCCGCCGAGGTGCCGAGAGTATCGCGGCAAATACCAAACGGCTGCTGAGCGAAGTGGATCCCACGCTGCCGGCGCGCGTCGCGGCCTATCGGTCAGGGTATCTGCCCGAGGAGCGCCGTCAGTTGGAGGGTGCGCTGCGGTCCGGCCGGTTGCTCGGTGTGGCGAGCACGTCCGCGCTGGAGTTGGGGATCGACATAACAGGTCTGGATGCCGTCCTCGTGGCGGGCTGGCCGGGGACCCGTGCGTCCCTGCTGCAGCAGATCGGGCGGGCCGGGCGGTCAGGTCAGGACGCGCTCGCCGCCTTCGTGGCCAGCGACGATCCGCTGGACACCTATCTGGTGCACCATCCCGAAGCGGTGTTCGACGTTGGTGTGGAGGCAACGGTCTTCGACCCCGCCAACCCCTATGTGCTGGGACCGCACCTCTGTGCAGCAGCGGCGGAACTGCCGCTGACGGTTGAGGACCTTCCCCTCTTCGGGGAAACGGCTCCTGCCCTGCTGGCTCAGTTGGTGGATCAGGGGCTGCTGCGCAACCGTCCGGCAGGGTGGTTCTGGACGCACCCGCAGAGTGCTGCCGGCATGGTGAACCTGCGGGCGGACGGCGGCGGCCCGATCAATATCATCGAGAGCGAAACCGGCACCGTTCTTGGAACCATGGATTCACCGCAGAGCCACTATCAGGCTCACACGGGCGCCGTCTATGTTCATCAGGGCCAGAGCTACGTGGTGGAGGAACTAAACGAACAGGATCACTGCGCCATAGTGACCCGTTCCAATCCCGACTACTACACACAGGCCCGGGACGTCACGCAGATTGAGGTGATTTCCGAGCTGCGCAACACCTCGTGGGGCCCCATCCGGGTGTGCTTCGGGGAGGTCAAGGTAACCACCCAGGTGATCTCCTTCCAGCGCAAGGCCTTTGTTTCGAACGAGATCCTCGGGGAGGAACCGCTGGAGCTCGGTGCGCGGGATCTCTTCACGAAGAGCGTCTGGTTCGAGTGCGATAACCGCCTGCTTGAGAGCAGTGGGATCAGCGCGGCTGACCTGCCGGGCGCTCTTCATGCCGCTGAGCATGCCGCGATCGGTCTGCTGCCGCTGGTCGCCTCGAGTGACCGATGGGACATCGGCGGAGTGTCCACTGCGCTCCATGCTGATACCGGGCTCCCCACCATTTTTGTGTACGACGGCCATCCGGGCGGCGCGGGCTTTGCTGAACGGGGTTTTGAGGCGGCGAAGACCTGGCTCGGTGCTACCGCTGAGGCCATCCGCTCGTGTGAGTGCCACACCGGTTGCCCCTCGTGTGTTCAGTCTCCCAAGTGCGGCAACCGCAACAACCCGCTGAGTAAGCACGGTGCACTCACCCTGCTCAGCATGCTGCTGGCGCAGGCCCCGGACGGGGAGCCTGCGCCAGGCAAGGACATGTCGGGCGGGCAATCCTCCTTCCACTAGGGATCTGATGACGGTGGACCGGCTCGGGCACGCCCCGATGCCGGGGGAAGCGCGGGAATGGAATCGACCTCGGTGGAAATCCGCACGATGTGTCCTGATTCTCCCTCGATCACGCATCCCGTCAGCCGGGCGTCCTGGAGGGAAGCTACTTCGGCGGCTACCGCGCACGGGTTCCCGTCTCGGAGACCGCGCGCAGCATCAGCCCCCGCAAGCGCGGACAGGTCCGCGGCCGTAGCTGCCCTCGAGGCCGCCACTGACGCCTGCGCAAACAGGACTACAACTGAGAGCAGCAGCAGGGCAGCCAAGGCGACGCCGGTCATCAGGACGGTGCCGGATCCAGCTTCCTTGCCTGCACGAAGACCCATCATTCCTGCTCCGGCAGTGCAACTGCGCGGGCTGAGAGACTAACGTCGAGCAACTCCAATACAGGCACATCCACCGCGGTGTTGACGGTGACGGTGCTGGTGGAGCCGTTGGACTGGACCGCGATATCCGCCTGCTCACCGGCAATCCGCCGGACTGTTCCCTCGACGACGTCCGAAGACTCGCCGCGCATGATCTCGCGGGCCCCGGCCCTCGCCGCTTCCTCAATCCGCAACTGGGACAAGCCGAGTGCCGCAGCACCGAGCACGACGGCCAGCAGAACCACCACAGCCGGAAGTGCTACTGCCACTTCCGCCGTAACGGCCCCTGCTTCTTTGGGCTGCGCTACCCGCGGTCCAGTCCGTTCCACGCCGGTCAGCCGAAGCTGAGGGCGTTGGTGATCAGCGACATGAGCATGCCGCGGATTTCCCCGCTGGAAAGGACTGCGACCAGGAGCGCCGCGAACCCCACGGCGGCGAGGGTGGCGATCGCGTACTCGGCGGTTGCCAGCCCTGCCTCGGACCGCATCAGCGCACGCCGTGTACGGCGGTTGGCCGTGACGGGCTCGGGCCGCAGTGACGTCACTGTGGCAAGTGGCCTCGCTCCGCCGGGGAATTTCTGCGGGCCGCTGGTCCGGGTTGTTGCTGCGCTGTGGGCTGTTGCTGCGGTGGGGGCTGTTGCTGCGGTGGTGGAACGTGTCATGACGACTCCTTGGTTGACGGATTCCGGTTTGATCCTGGCTGGCGGTTCAGCGGCTGCTGAACCGTCCGGACCGCTTCAGCGGCTGATTCGAGTCTTTCGCGCTGCCCGTCGGCAGGCCCACCGAGATACCGGTAAGTGGAAAAGTGCAGCACTTCCCTTCGGTTGTGGAGCACGACACCAGCGGAACGGCAGCGGTAGCTGCGGCGATGGTGGTGGGCACTGCGGCGGGAGGGCAACGGTGGTAAGCGATGCTCGTGGCCGCGGCGATGTGGCGACCGCCGCTACGTGAAGGCCGGAAAGAGGCCGACCAGGATGGGAATGACGCCGAGGCAGACGAACGCGGGCAGGGAGCAGAGACCCAGGGGCACAACGAGCCGCACGCCGAGAGCAGCAGCGCGCTGCTCTGCTTCCCGGTTCCTTCTCCGTCTGAACTGTGTTGCGTGGGCGGTGACCACCGCAGCCGACGGCGCCCCCGTGGTTCCGGCGAACCGCAGGGCATTTCCCAGTTCTTGGGCCGCCCTGACGTCCTTTGTGTGCGGAACCGCCGCCCACGCGACGTCCCAGGAGGCTCCGAGGTCCAGTGCCGTCTTGACGGAGGTCAGGGCAGCGCCTGCCGGTGCTGATGCTGACCGGGCGAGGACGTCGAGACCGCGCTCCAGGGATGAGCCGACCGCAAGCATGGACGCCATCAGGTCCATCATCAGCGCTGGATCATCCAGCCCATCATCCCGAAGCCTCCCCGCACCACCCGGTAGCGGACTTGCCGGATGGGCGCTGAGGGGCGGGGATCGATGCAGGACCCAACAGGCAACGAAGAGCGCAGCGGCGATGAGTGCACCGGTCATATGGGATCGCCTTCGGCTGTCCGCACCAGCCTGCTCGACCAGAGCCGGCCCATGATGGTGAGCACGCATCCTGCACTGAGTGCTGCGACGCCCGGCACCGAACCGAGAAGGACAGCGAGGGGATCCACTCCAATGAGGTAGCCCACCGCGAACCCGAACAGCGGAAGCCAGGAAAGTAGGCGGACCGTGGCTCTGGGTCCGGCGAGCGCCGTATCGCGGGCAGCATCAGAGTCCAGCTGCGATTCGCGTTGCACTGCGTAGCGGGCAAGTACGGCCGCGAGGGGCGCTCCACTGCGCTCGGCCACCTCGAGACAGGCAGCCAGGTCCTTCCACAGTGTCCGCAGCGCCGCGTCCCTGCTGCGGGTGGCTGCCTCCCGCAAAACCTCCGGAACGCTGAGTCCGAGCTGGGCAGCCTGATGGGCTGACCACAGCGCGGGTTTCACGCCGGACGAGAAGGCCGTTCCGGTACTGCCGCCATGCACGCTGAGTGCATCTCCCCACAACTGGGAAGGCGTCCGTCCAGCCTGAAGCAGGCCGGTCAACTGATGGACGAACAAGGGGATTTCGTGTGGATCAGTCTTCAGCGGACGCCCCCGAGAGAGAGGCCGCAGAAGCGCACCCACGTTCCTGCGCCCCCGGCCCTCGTTGCGCGGGGAGCGGCGGGGAAACGCCAGGACCCCGCACGCTGCGAAGAGCAGGCAGGCAATCAGTACTCCGCTCATTGTCAGCGGCCCCGCTCGAGCTTCAGAGCCAGCGCCTCCCACGCCGGCCCACGCTCCGATACCGCTCCCCGTCGCGCGAGCGCAGTTCTGACCACCAGATCACCGCCGGCGGTCCTCTCGAGGACGCCGACCTCCGAGACGGTGCGGCCGCTGCCTGCCCGGACGACGTGGACGATGACGTCGAGGGCGTTAGCCGCCTGCTGCGCCAGGGGCTGCGCTTCCATCCCGGCCAGGGCTGCGAGCGCGGAAAGCCGGGCAGGAACGCTCGCCGCAGAATTTGCATGAATTGTTCCACCGGCGCCGTCGTGCCCCGTGTTCATGGCTGCCAGAAGTTCGCGGACCTCGGCGCCGCGGCACTCGCCGACAATCAGTCTGTCCGGCCGCATCCGCAGCGCCTGACGTACCAGTTCAGCCAGATCCACGGATCCGCTGCCCTCAAGGTTCCCGTGCCTGCTTTGGAGTCCGATGGCATGGGGATGTGCAGGACTGAGTTCAGCGGAATCCTCGACCGTGACCAGGCGTTCATTGGACCCGCTGAGCGACAGCAGGGCAGCGAGCAGGGTTGTCTTCCCCGTACCCGTAGCGCCGCTGATCAGGAAGTTCAAACGCTTGCTCACGATCCCTCGCAGTACCGAGGCCATCTGAGCATCCAACGCCCCGGAGGACACCAGCTCGTCGAAGGAATAGTGCCTCTGCCGTTGGATACGGATGGAGAGTAGTGTCCCCGTTGTGGAAAGCGGCGGGAGGACGGCGTGCACCCGGAACCGGTCCAGCCGCACATCAACGCAGGGGTTGCCGTCATCAAGCCTGCGACCGCCCGCTGCAATCAGGCGTGTGGCAAGCGCGCGCACATCAGCATCGCTGGAGAAGGTGAGATCCCTGCGCTGCAAACCGCCGCCGCTGTCAACCCAGACTGCGCCTGGACCGTTGACCAGGATGTCCGTGACTTCCGGGTCCTCCGCGAGCCGCTGTAGCGGTCCCAGCCCCTGCAACTCAGCGCGGACGCGGTCGAGGGTCCGGAATGCGCCCTCGGACCCCAGTAGGCGCCCGGTCGACTGGACTGCGGCAGCGAGCCGGGCTCCGGTGACGGGCTCTGCTTCATTGAGCACGGCGTCCCGTACCTGCGCAACCATGGCGGCGTCTGCCGGCAGGGCATCAGGGCGGACACGGCGGGCTCTGACCTGCTGATTCATGCGATGGCCTTGATCGCCCCGGGAAGCACCGTGTCGAGGACTGAGCGGGCGCAAGCCCGCACGGCGCGATGCCTTGCCAGATCCAGTACCCTCCCCTGGTTTTCGCTGCCGACGGCGGCACGAAGGTAAGGCAGATACCCGGCGTTCGGCACACCGATGGCATCTGCCACCCGATCCGGGTCGAGGTCCGGGCCCAGCGGTCCGCGGACGAGGGCCCGGACGGGCAACGGCTGCAGCTGCGCGACGAGCGCGCGGGCAGCCGAAATAGCGCGGACACGGCCGGGTACAACGATGAGGACGCTGTCACAGTACGGAAGCAGTGATCCGTCAGCCGACCATCCTCGCGCAACGTCTACCACCGTCAGGTTGAACGCTCCCCGCGCCGCCTCCATAATGGGAGGAACTGCTGATGATGCGAGAATTCCCGGGGCGGGCGGCTCGGTGCCCATGGACAGCAGCGAGAAGCCGCCGAGCGACGGCAGCGCATGAATCAGCTGTTCCGGGTTCAACGTTCCGCGTACTTCGCCAAGATCCGGCCACCGTACGCCCGGCACGGATTCCCCGCCGAGAGAGAGCTCGAGCCCACCACCGAAGGGATCACCGTCCACAAGGAGCGGGTGCAGTTCCCGTGAGGCCGCGGACGCAGCCAACCAAACACTGATTGTGCTGGCACCTACCCCGCCGACGGCCCCCAACACACCGACGACCGTTCCCGCATCACGGACGCGCTGCAGCATGCCCAGATGCTCAGCCAGCCAGCCGGCAGCCTGCGGAAGGATAGCCACGCGATCGGCATTGCACCGCGAGGCAGCCGTCCACGCTGCCGCCTCATCACTGTCAAGACCAACGACGATCACCGCGCAGCCCGAGACAGCATGCCGCGCACTGTTGCAGTCCAACAGCACGACGGCGGGACGTAGCGCCAGCGCCTCGCCCACCGTTGAAACACTTGTGAGGGCAAGCCCCGCAGCAACCGCCACGCGCGCCACCTCATCGCGGACGCGTTGTGAGGAGGTGACCAGCACGACGGCGGCCGATTCAGCTGCTGGGATCCACGAAGACATACGGCCAGCCTGCCCTCCAGAGTGCACCGGGTCATGCCGCTGGCGGCGTATGTGGATATCCTCAGCAGAAGTGGAGGAACTGTGGGCAACGGCCGGAGCCTCCTGGTGGCCGCCAACGAAACCGCGGGCGAAAAGGTGGGCAACAATAGGAGGCGTGTATATCGTCCTTGCACCGCCGGCTGGCGGGCAGCGCCTGAGCGGAGTGGACGATGCCCAGGCAGCGTTTGTATCGGTGGACTCAGCGGGAGCGCCCACGGCAGACGCCGTCGTCGTTCCTGCAATGAACATCGAGGAGACCGTCCGGGAACTGGAGCGGCCGGGAATCCGCTGGGTGTGGGACAGCACACGCACCTGGTACCCGCGCATGCTCGCCGCAGGCGTCACCGTTGAGCGTTGCCACGACGTCGCACTCAGCAGGGAGATACTGCGCCACTCCCCCTCCTGCGCAGGAACGGAGTACGGCAACCGCCTGCAGTCCCGCCCCGATGAAGCCGAGGACGCGAACCCCGCCCGGGTGCTGCCGCCCGTGGCAGCGTCGCCTCTCCAGGGCAGCCTGTTCGAGGCGGCACAGCCTGCCGGCGGCGCAGACGCACTTCAGGTAGCGGCGGAATTCGCTGAGCAACAGCAAGCGCTCAAAAACAGCGACCGACCAGCACAGCTGGCCCTGCTGGTCGCAGCTGAGTCCGCCGGCGCACTCATCGCCGCCGAGATGGAGTTTCACGGCATTCCGTGGCGCGCAGACCTCCACGACGAGCTGCTCACCTCCCAGCTCGGGCCCCGCCCGCGGGAAGGCCATCGACCTGCAGAGCTTGAGCGCCTGGCGGCTGAACTGCGCGGGGCTCTAAACAATCCCCGGTTCAACCCGGATTCTCCGCAGGAACTACTGCGCGCGCTGCACCGGGCGGGCATCGAAGTGTCTTCGACAAGGTCCTGGGAACTCCAACGCCACACACATCCCGCCATTGCGCCGCTGCTGCAGTACAAGAAGCTTTCCCGCCTCCTCACCGCCAATGGCTGGACCTGGCTGGACACCTGGGTACATGGCGGCAGGTTCCGTCCCGAGTACATTGTCGGAGGGAGCATGTCGGGGCGCTGGGCGTCCAATGGCGGCGGTGCCCTGCAGATTCCGCGGCAGGTACGTGATGCCGTCCGCCCGGACCCGGGCCATGTGCTGATTGTCGCTGATGCCGCGCAACTTGAACCACGGGTACTTGCTGCGCTCGGCAAGGATTCCGCACTGGCGACGGCCGGCCGCGGGCTGGACCTGTACCAGGGCATTGCAGACCAGGGCTTCGGCGGCGACCGCGCCAAGGCCAAACTTGCGATGCTCGGAGCTATGTATGGCGCCACCACCGGTGAATCCGGCCGTCTGATGCCCCAGTTGACCCGCACCTACCCTCAAGCCATCTCCGTGGTTGAGGCAGCAGCACGAACCGGCGAGGCGGGCGGCGTCGTCGCAAGTTTCCTCGGCAGGGGCTGCCCTCCGCCGTCGGAACGGTGGCTCGCTGCTCAGCGCACCAGCAGCGCCGCCGAGCAGCAACGCGCTGATTCCCTCGCTCGATCGCGCGGCCGCTTCACACGCAACTTCGTGGTCCAGGCCACTGCCGCGGAATGGGCACTGTGCTGGCTGGCGGAATTACGACGACGGCTACGGGCCGGAGCTGCCGACTTCAGCAGTGCGCACATCGTCTTCTTCCTGCATGACGAGGTGATGCTGCATGTCCCGGCCGAGCTGGCCGACCGGGTATCGGCGATGGTCACCGAGGCTGCTCGGTCCGCCGCGCACCTGATGTTCGGCCACATCCCGGTGGAGTTCCCGGTGAACGTTGTGGTGGTGAACTCCTACGCCGATGCGAAGTAGCTGGACGGCAAAGTAGCGGCGAAATAACTGGATGACCGCCAGCTAGAGAGGCGCGTCCCGCTCCCGGGTCTCGTCCCAGGGCTGGGCCCAGCCCAGTCCGTCAAAGAGCCGTGACAGCAGGAGCCCGGTGAAGCCCCAGATGGTGATGCCGTCGATGGTGAAAGCAGGCGTGCTGTGCTTGCGCCCGTTACGCCTGACCACCGCCGTGAAGCGCACCTCGTCCGACAGCAGGTCCGCTACCGGCGCGCGGAACACATGTGATGATTCCGCGTGGTCCACCACGCGCACCGGGGTGGGAGACGCCCACCATCCGAGCACCGGCGTCACTAGATAGTTGCTGACGGGCAGGCCGACTACCGGCAGCGCGCCCAGGATTTCCACACCTGCGGGATCCAACCCGGTCTCTTCCTCAGCCTCACGCAGGGCTGCGGCGGCGGGACTGGCGTCGTCGTCGTCGATTTTCCCGCCGGGGAACGCCACCTGGCCGGGATGGCTGCGTAAGGTTCCCGCGCGCGTCACGAACAGGACATCAAGATCGTCGGGGACGGCAGCGGAATGGGTCCTGGCGGGTCTGTCGTCGAGGTGTCCAAAGAGGATAAGGACCGCGGCAGGCCTCGCGGTTCCCAGGTCGATCCCGCGGAGCTGCCAGGACTCGGTGGTTTCCGCGCCCGGGCCGATGGGGGCTGCCCGTTCGGCGAAAGCTTTCAACACAGCGTAAGCGCTCATGCGCTCAACGTGTGCCCGGCAGCCAGCAGCTCGGCGCGGGACGCGCCCTCCAGCATGCGGCGGTGAAGCTCCTCGCGACCGGGGGCCAGCTCATACTTGAGCAACTTCCGTGCCTTCTCCGGATCCACCTCGCCTTCTCCGTAGGAGGGGCAGAGCGATGCCACCGGGCACGCACCGCACGCCGGCTTCTTGGCGTGACAGATGCGGCGGCCGTGGAAAATCACCCGGTGGGAGAGCATGGTCCAGTCCTTCCGCTCGAAGAGCGCGGCGACCTCGGACTCCACTTTCACCGGGTCATCCTCCGTGGTCCAGCCGAATCGCCGGGACAGCCGGCCAAAATGGGTATCGACCGAGATCCCCGGAATCCCGAAGGCGTTCGCGAGGACCACATTGGCGGTCTTGCGGCCCACACCCGGGAGCGTGACGAGGTCTTCGAGACGGCCGGGCACGTCTCCGTCGAATTCATCAACGATTCTGGTAGCGAGAGCGAGAAGGCTCCTCGACTTGGCCCGGAAGAATCCCGTGGGACGGATCATGTCCTGGAGCTCATCTTCCGCGGCTTCAGCGAGGCTGCGTGCGTCGGGGTAGCGGGCAAACAGCGCCGGGGTGGTCAGATTGACACGGACATCCGTGGTCTGGGCGGACAGGACCGTTGCAACCAGCAGCTCGAACGGGTTGCGGAAGTCCAGTTCCGCAACGGCGTAAGGGTAGGTTTCGGCCAGAATCCGATGAATCTTTCGCGCGCGGCGCTTCAGTGCAATTGGAGATACGTCCACGCCGACCCGTCCTTCCTCGTAGTTCCTACCGGCCCGTTGCTATCCCTCGGTGGGGGCCCGCTCGATGTTCCGCAGATCCCTCATGACGCCAACACGGCCGGTGCGCTTGTCCTGAACGAGGAACTCGTGTCCGCGGTCCTCGATGCCGACTTCCCAGTCGCCGGGCTGAAGTACGAACAGCGGCGCGCCCGTCTGCTCGTCAACCACTGAACGGGGTGTCCCAACGGCGAACCAGAAAGCCTCAAGCATGGGCTCGTCCTCATCAGCGTCACGGGTAGCCGAAATGGATTCCGTACGGGGATGAGAGGAGTGCTCATCCCCAGTGTCGTTAGAGCGCTGCGCAACGGGGTGAGCCGCCGTTCTGTCCGGCGTGGTTCCCTCGACCCTGGGTTGCGCGGCGGTAGCTGCCGGCGCGGCGGACTCCGTTGGCGCGACAGAGGCAGCGAGTGCAGAAGACGCAGCGGATCCAGCGGTACCCGCGGACTCCGCGTGCGTCCCGGAAGGAGCGGTCGCTGCGGACGTCGCCAAATCCTCAGCGCCGGAATCTGCCGGCACGGCCGGGGCGGGAGCGGCGCCGGACTGCGCTGCTGGTTCCGTGGCTTCAGGAGACGCCGCTGCAGACGTCTCAGCGTGCGCTGCAGAGCCCGCGGTCTGACGTGCTGAATCTTGCACCGGATCCTGCTGCGCGGAAGGTTCCTGTCCGGAAGGTTCCTGCACCGAGGGACTTTGGGCGGCACCCGATCCCTGGCCAGCTGCATATCCCGCGACGGCGTAACCGGCACTGTATCCGGCGCTGCTCGGGCCACTCGCAGTTGATTCCCCTGAGGAGGACGGGCTGTGCCAGCCGCTGACCTTCTCCGCCGGGACCGGCTTGGGCGGGCGCTGCTTCGCGGGCAGCGCTTCCCTGGCAATGGGATGAGCGGACGACGACGGACGGCCGGCGAAATCGGGCCTGAACAGGCCAATATGCAGGCCGCCGACGGTGGCCACAAGGAATCCGACCGATCCGAGCAGAGCAATCAGCGCACCGATCTCGAACGTCGTGACCGTCTGAAGGAAGAAAAACGCTGCGGCAAAGGCCGCCGCAACCGAAGCGAACTGGTCAACGGAGAGAGAACCGACGCGCAGCCGCTTGCTGCCCTGGCGGCGGGCCACCAGCAGCGCCAGGGCAGCGACGGGCAGGAGAATGCCGATACCCAGGAAGAAGAGGGAGAACGTGCGCCACAGGTTGACGCCGTCAACGAACGGCAGGATGGTTCCGACAAACATCACCAGCACGGAGACACCGATGACGGTTTCACGCAGGGTGAAAGGGCCGGCTACCGCCTCGGGTCCGTGTTCGGTAGGTCCGGCGGACGGCGAAACATCAGCAGGGGTTTCGGACCTGCCGGATTGCTGCACCGGCGAGCTGTGCGCGGTGTCTGCGCCGCCGTCGTACTGGCGCTGTTCGGTCATGTCTGGATTCTCCGTTTCAATAACGGCGGTGGGTGCCGCAGTCGAAGGTGCCGAAGGCGTTGAGCCGGATTCGGATTTCTTTGACAACCCTAGTCAACGCCCACTTCCTTTCCTACCAATGATGGGACATGTCGGGTCCGCGCGCCCACCGCTCACCGCAGAATCCGTGCCTTTCGCATCTGCTGTGTGACCGGTGGCACACGGTTTGGGGGAGGTCGCCACTACTGTGGAACACAGCACATTCGCGGGCCGACTGAGTCTGTTCAAGCCCGCCTGAAGTACCGATTGGCCGAAGGGGCTCACAATGTCTGAAGACACCCGGATTTCCACTGGTGACGCGTTTGAAAATCTGCTTCACGAGGAACGACGCTTCCCGCCGAGCGAGCATTTCGCTGCCCATGCCATTGCCACGGCCGAACTGTATGAGCAGGGCAAGGAAGGCCCTGGATTCTGGGCACGCCAGGCTCGGGAACTACTGACCTGGCATGAGGATTTCTCGCAGGCCCTGGACTGGTCTGAGGCTCCCTTCGCCAAATGGTTCGTCGGCGGGAAGGTCAACGCCGCCTACAACGCGCTTGACCGCCATGTTGAGCAGGGCCGCGGGGACCGCGTTGCCATCCACTTCGAAGGTGAGCCGGGTGACACCCGCACGTACACCTACGCTGAGCTCACCACCGCAGTGAAAAAGGCTGCCAACGCCTTCGAATCGCTCGGGGTGGCGAAGGGCGACCGCGTGGCGGTTTACCTGCCGATGATTCCCGAGGCAGTCATTACCATGCTGGCCTGCGCCCGTATCGGCGCCGTCCACTCGGTGGTCTTCGGCGGATTTTCGGCCGACGCCCTCCGCAGCCGGATTGACGATGCCGAAGCCAAACTGGTGGTCACATCCGACGGCACCTACCGCCGCGGCAAGCCCAGCGCCCTCAAGCCCGCCGTCGATGGCGCTCTTGAACGTCCCGGACACACCGTCGAGAACGTGGTGGTGGTTAAACGGAACGGGGAGCCGGTCGAATGGACCGAGGGGCGGGACACCTGGTGGGATGACGTCGTGGGGCCGGCATCGGATGAGCACACCGCTGAAGGGCACGATTCAGAGCATCCGCTTTTCATCCTCTACACCTCCGGCACCACCGGAAAGCCAAAGGGCATCCTGCACACCACGGGCGGCTTCCTCACGCAGACAGCGTTCACGCAGAAGTACACCTTCGACCTGCACCCCGAGACCGATGTCTTCTGGTGCACCGCGGACATCGGCTGGGTTACCGGCCACAGTTACGTTGCGTACTCACCGCTGGTGAACGGCGCTACCCAGCTGATGTATGAAGGCACGCCTGACACCCCGCACCAGGGCCGTTGGTGGGAGCTGATCGAGAAGTACAAGGTCTCCATCCTCTACACCGCTCCCACAGCCATCCGCACCTTCATGAAGTGGGGACGGGACATCCCGGCCAAATTTGATCTCTCCTCCATCCGGGTCCTCGGCTCGGTCGGTGAACCCATCAACCCCGAAGCGTGGATGTGGTACCGGGAGATTATCGGCGGCAACGGCGGACGCTCGGATACCCGCGCTCCGATTGTGGACACATGGTGGCAGACCGAAACCGGGGCGCACATGGTGTCCCCGCTGCCCGGGGTCACGGCGTGCAAGCCCGGGTCTGCGCAGGTGGCAATGCCCGGCATCGCCGTGGACGTGGTGGACGAGATGGGCCAGTCGGTGCCCAACGGTTCCGGCGGCTACCTGGTGATCCGTGAACCGTGGCCCGCGATGCTGCGCGGAATCTGGGGAGACCCGGAGCGGTTCAAGGAGACCTACTGGTCCCGCTTCGACAACATGTACTTCGCCGGAGACGGCGCCAAACGCGATGAAGACGGCGACATCTGGCTGCTCGGCCGCGTGGATGACGTCATGAATGTCTCCGGGCACCGGTTGTCCACAACGGAAATCGAGTCCGCGCTGGTGAGCCACCCATCGGTGGCGGAGGCTGCCGTCGTCGGTGCCTCTGATGAGACCACCGGTGAGGCTGTGGTTGCGTTCGTGATTCTGCGCGGCTCCGCAGCTCAGGACGACGACGTCGTTACCACCCTGCGCAATCACGTTGCCAAGGAGATCGGGCCGATTGCCAAACCCCGCAATATCCTGGTGGTGCCCGAACTGCCCAAGACACGCTCCGGGAAGATCATGCGCCGCCTGCTCAAGGACGTGGCGGAAGGCCGCGAGGTCGGCGATGCGACCACGCTGTCGGATCCAACGATCATGCAGCAGATCGCCGCGTCGCTGCGGAAGTAGCGCTTGCGCCTGACGATTACGCCAAAGGCGGGCTGAGCGCCGGATTGCCACCCTCAGGGGAGGCGGTCCGGCGCCCGCAGTGTGAGGTGCGTCAACCGGCACTGTGACCTTGCCCGGGAAAGCTGGCCGCGCCAGGGTCGCGGCGAGGACAATTCTGAAGCGTGTCCACCTCTACCGCACCCCGCCCGACGCCGGCCACCCGCCCAGGAATGGCCCGGAAGACCGCCGCTGCGTCCTTCGTCGGAACCGCCCTTGAGTCCTATGACTTCTACGTTTTCGGCACTGCAGCCGCGCTCGTGTTCAATGAGGTCTTCTTCGCCGCCCAGGACCCCCTCGCGGGCACTCTCTCGGCGTTCCTGATCTTCGCGATGGGCTTCGTGGCCCGCCCGCTGGGAGCCATCCTCTTCGGTCACCTCGGCGACCGGATCGGCCGGAAGAAAACCCTCATCTGGACCATCCTGCTGATGGGCCTGGCTACGGGTTCTGTGGGGCTCCTCCCTGATTACAGCGTCATCGGCGTGTGGGCGCCCATCATCCTCACCGTGCTGCGCCTGCTCCAGGGTTTGTCGCTGGGCGGCGAGTGGGGCGGATCCATCCTGATCGCCACGGAGCATGCCAGCCCTCGGAAGCGCGCCCTGTACGCGGCCATTCCCCAGCTCGGCTCGCCCGTGGGCACCATGCTGATCTCGCTGATCTTCCTCATCCTCGCGGTGACCGTACCGGACGTCATGACCACGTGGGGCTGGCGCATCCCGTTCCTCCTTGCGTTCCCGTTCCTCGCCGTCGCGCTCTACCTGCGCCTGGCAATCGATGAGACGCCGGTCTTCCGGACCACCAAAAAGGTGCGCGTACCGCTGGTGAGCGTGCTGCGCTCCCAACCGGTCGCCGTCGCCGTTGCCACGGCGTCCGCCGTCCTCGGGATCGGCTCCTACTTCCTCATGGTTTCCTACACGCAGGCCTACGGAACCGAGCGGCTGGGACTATCGCAGGAAACAGTGCTGAACGCGGCGCTCATCGGTTCGCTGCTGCAGCTTGCAACCATCCCGGCCTTCGGCTGGCTGGCCATGAGAATCGGGTCGGCGAAGGTCGTGGCCGGCGGGGCAATCGGCACCGCGCTGATCGCTTTCCCGCTGTACTGGGTCATCAGCATTGCGGACGCTCCGCTCTACGTTGCCGCGATCCTGCTCGGCGGAATCCTGCCCACCGCAAGCTGGGCAGCGCTTGGCGGCCTGATGGCGGACCTCTTCGAACCGAGCACCAGCTTCACCGCGCTGTCCTTCTCCTACAGCATTGCCGCGATCGTGGCCGGTTTTGCGCCGTCGATCACGCAGGCATTCGGTGCGGCGACAGACGGCGCATGGTGGCATCCCGGCGTCGTGCTGGCTCTCATGAGCCTCGTGACCGTTGCCGGCGCAACGGCGGCAGCACGCCTCCGCCGGCCTGTACCCGCCCTCGACTGACGCCCGCCAAACGGCGGGTCCACCGCCTGACGAATCAGGCATAGTTAAGCCATGGCGACCACTACCCTCCTGATCCTCAACGGCCCCAACCTGAACCTGCTCGGCACACGGGAACCTGAGGTCTACGGCTCCCACACGCTCGACGACGTTGAGAACCTCTGCGCCTCCGCCGCCGGTGCTCACGGGTGGGCCGTCAACTGCAGGCAGTCGAACCATGAGGGTGATCTTGTCGACGCCATCCAAGGCGCTGCCGGAACAGCAGACGGAATTGTTCTCAATGCCGGCGCCTACACCCACACCTCGGTAGCGCTGAGGGACGCAGTCAGCGCGGTGGGCCTGCCGATCGTCGAGGTGCACATCAGCAACGTGCACCGCCGGGAGGAATTCCGGCACCAGTCCTACCTCTCCCCCGTGGTCGATGCGGTGATTGTGGGCGCCGGCGTGGACGGCTACCGCATGGCCATTGACCACCTCGTGCGCAAACTGACGCGCCATGACCTGATGCAGGGCGGTTATGAGGGACGATAGAGCTATGACGGAAATCACCTCTATCGACGACGTTGTCGATGACGCCAAGAACGCCCCCATGCTTCAGGTGAAGAACCTGGCAGTCAGCTTCCGCACCACCTACGGCGAGGTACACGCCGTCGAGGATGCGAGCTTCACCCTCCACCGCGGACAGACGCTGGCCATCGTGGGCGAGTCGGGTTCGGGCAAATCGACGACGGCGATGGCCTGCATCGGCCTGCTGCCCGGCAACGGGCGGGTCACCAGCGGAAGCATCCTCTTCGAGGGCAGGGACCTCGTTCCCCTTCCGGAGTCCGCGATGCGCACCATCCGCGGCCGGGCTATCGGCCTGGTGCCTCAGGACCCCATGTCAAACCTCAACCCGGTCGCGAAAATCGGCACCCAGGTGGCGGAAACCCTGCTGGTGCATGGGCTCGCGGACAAGAAGAACGTCAAGGAACGCGTGGTCGAGGTGCTCTCCGCTGCCGGCCTGCCCGACGCCGCGGACCGCGCCAAGCAGTACCCGCACGAGTTCTCCGGCGGCATGCGCCAGCGCGCGCTGATCGCCATCGGGCTCGCGTGCCGTCCGCGCCTGCTGATCGCCGATGAGCCGACCAGCGCCCTCGACGTCACCGTGCAGCGCACTATCCTCGACCAGATCGACACGATGACCGAGCAGCTCGGAACCTCGGTGCTGCTCATCACCCATGACCTCGGTCTGGCCGCGGAGCGCGCGTCGGAGCTCGTGGTGATGCACCGCGGCCGTGTAGTTGAAACCGGTCCCGCTGCCCACCTCCTCAACGATCCCAAACACCCCTACACGCAGTCACTGGTCCGGGCCGCACCGAGCGTGGCGGCGGTCCGCCTCCGTCCGGGCGCCTACCACGAGGACGCCGCGAAGCGCACCGCTGTGGCGCAGGCAGCCTTCGAGGAGCATCAGGCAGACGCGGACTCCGTAGACGAGGCCGCACCGACGAACAACATCGTCGAAATTCGTGACTTGACCAAGATCTACAAACGCCGCGGCAGCTCCGAAGACTTCTATGCCGCAAAAAACGTCACCCTGGACATTCCACGCGGGCAGACGGTCGCCATCGTGGGCGAGTCCGGCTCAGGCAAGACGACGACGGCGCGTATGCTCCTGAAGCTCATCGAACCCACCTCGGGCACCATGAAGTTCGACGGCATGGACGTGGCAACCCTGGACAAGACGCAGCTCGCCGATTTCCGCCAGCGCGTGCAACCTGTCTTTCAGGATCCGTACTCCTCACTGAACCCCATGTTCACCATCGAGCGGATCGTTGAGGAACCCCTCAACGCCTATAAACGCGGCTCGAAGAAGGAGCGCGCTGCCCGCGTACGCGAGCTCATGGACCAGGTGTCCCTGCCGCACAACGCGCTGCGGCGTTACCCTTCGGAGTTGTCCGGCGGCCAGCGGCAGCGCGTCGCCATCGCCCGGGCCCTCGCGCTGAAGCCGGAACTGATCGTCTGCGACGAGCCCGTCTCCGCCCTCGACGTGCTGGTGCAGGCACAGATCCTCAAGCTTCTGGGTGACCTCCAGTCCGAGCTGGGCCTGAGCTACCTGTTCATCTCCCACGACCTCGCTGTTGTGCGGCTCATCTCCGACTACGTCTGCGTCATGAAGGACGGCGAGCTGGTTGAAGCGGCGAGCTCCGAGGAAGTCTTCCAGAACCCGCGCCACCCCTACACCCGGAAGCTCCTGGCTTCCATCCCGGGCAACGAACTCAATATCGCCTGACCCCTCCTCCGAGGGCCCTTCTGTGGGAACTTTTGCGCACCTCCGGCGACTTCTGACGCCCAGAAGCCGCCGGAGCTGCACAAAAGTTCCTTAACGTACGACGACGGCCGGTCACCTTCGCTTCGAAAGGTGACCGGCCG
>NZ_BAAAON010000001.1:484707-553034 GCF_039530425.1 Arthrobacter parietis
TCGCCCAGCAGGGTGAATCCGAGCGCAGTGATGGCGATACACGCGCCGGGCAGGAACGCCAGGTATGGATCCGAGGCCAGCTCCCGCTGTGCGTAGGTCAGCATGCGGCCCCATTCGGCTGTCTGCGGAACCCCGCCGCCGAGCCCCAGGAAGGACAGGGCAGCGGCGTCGATCACGGCTGTCGCAAGGGACAGTGTCGCCTGCACGATCACCGGCCCCACGCTGTTGGGCAGCAGGTGGCTCATGGTGATGGTGCGCTTGCTCAGGCCGAGCGTCTGCGCTGCCAGGATGTAGTCCGAACCACGCTGCGAGAGCATGGATGAACGCAGCAGGCGCGCGAAGATCGGCAGCTGCGAGGCACCGATTGCGATCATCACCGCGTAGGGCCCCTGTCCCAAAATGGCCGCGATACTGACGGCGAGGAGCAGGTTCGGGACGGACAGCAGAATGTCCACGAAGCGCATGATGACGCTGTCCACCCAGCCGCCCAATCCACCGGCAAGCAGCCCGAGCAGCATTCCGCCGGCCAGGCCGATCGCCGTCGAAATGACGCCGATCAGCAGCGACGCCTGCGCCCCCCAGATCAGTTTGCTGAGCACATCACCACCGAAACGGTCGAGGCCCAACGGGTACTCCGCGAGTTCGCCGGGTCCGGGGATGTTGGTCGGGGTGATTTCCGTGCGCCCGGGCAGTGCTTCCCCGCCGTAGGGTGCAAGGATCGGCGCCAGCGCGGCGACCAGGAGGAACAGCCCGATGATGATCGCGCCGGCAATCGCCTGCGGGTTTCGGCGCAGCCGTCGGAACGCGTCTTTCCAGAGGCCGGTGCCGCCGCCCTCGGCGAGGCTCGGATCAGTGGTCGGAGAAGTGGGCCCGCCCGCGGCGGGAGGCAATACTGTGCTCATTGCACACGCACCCTTGGATCGATGACGGAGTACGAAACGTCAACCAGGAGGTTGATCAGGGCGTACAGGATCGCGATGAAGATGACGAAGCCCTGCAGCACCGGATAGTCCAGTTCAAAGATGGCGTCGCGGAGGAAACTTCCGATGCCGGGGAAGGCGAACACCGTTTCGGTGAGGACCGCACCTGAAATGAGCAGGCCGGTCTGCAGGCCAATGGTCGTCACGACCGGGAGCATCGCGTTACGCAGGATGAACCGGCTTCGGATTGTTCTTTCCATGAGGCCCTTTGCGCGGGCCGTCCGAACGTAATCGGCGTTCTGCACTTCCAGCACCGAAGCGCGCGTGATGCGCACAATGATGGCCAGCGGGATGGTTCCCAGTGCGAGCCCCGGAAGGATCAGGTGCTGGAAGGCGTCCCACGCGGCGTCGTACTCGCCCGTCAGGATGCCGTCCAGCACATAGAAATCCGTGACGTGCGTCGCGTTGATGCGCGGATTCTGGCGTCCATCCGGCGGCAGGATGGGCCACTGGATGGCGAACAGGTACTTGAAGATGAAGGCCAGGAAGAAGACCGGAACAGTGATGCCGATCAGGCTGAGGACTACCGAACCATGATCGACAAGCTTGCCGTAATGGCGGGCGGCCATATAGCCCAGCGGGATACCGACGCCGATCGCGAAGATCAGCGCCACCACGCTCAGTTCAAGCGTGGCCGGGAAGCGTGTTGCGAACTCTTCCAGTACGGGACGGCCCGTGATGATCGAGGTGCCGAAATCGCCCTGCAGCAGTTTACCCATGTAGGTGAAGTACTGAAGGAGGATCGGTTCGTCGAAACCGTACAGTTCGTTGACGCGGGCGACCGCTTCCGGGGTTGCCCGCTCGCCCAGCAGGGCTGTTGCAGGCCCGCCCGGCAGGCCTCGAACCCAGAGAAAAAGCAGGACCGAAAGTCCAAACAGGGTCGGAACGAGCAGGGCGAGGCGTTTACCAATGACGCGAAGCACGAGGTCCTTTCAACAGTGTGGCATCGAGTGGACGAGAGCAAACAAAAGCGGAGGGACCGATGGGCCGGTCCCTCCGCCAGAGTTGTTACTCGTTCAGTTCGATCATGTTGAAGACTTCGTCATTGACGGGGCTCGCCGGGTAGGAATCTACCCGCGGAGCGAACGCCAGGGACGGCGCCGGGTGCGCCAGCGGAATCGCCGGGTTGAACTGGGCGATCTGCTCGTTGATCTCCTCGTACGTGGCGGTCTGCTCCTCGCGGTCAGTCATGCCGCGAGCCTCGCTGAGTGCGTTGAACAGTTCCGGATTGTCGAAGCCGAACTCGGGCTTCTCCTGGCCGAAGAAGACGCCGATGAAGTTGTCGGTGTCGTTGTAGTCGCCGGTCCAGCCGAGCAGGTGGATGCCGTGGTTCTCGGTGCCCTGGATGCGGTCGAGGTAGTCAGGCGTCCAGACATCCGGCGCCGGGGTGACCGTGATACCGACGTCCTTCAGCTGGTCGCTGAGGTTCGTGAACACCTGCTCCGGAGTAGGCATGTACGGGCGGGAGACGTCAGTCGGGTAGTTGAACTGGACCTCGAAGCCGTCCGGGTAGCCGGCCTCGGCCAGCAGTTCCTTGGCGCGCTCAGGATCATACTCGTACGTGGTGATGTCCTCGTTGTAGCCGTCCACAACATCGGGGATGAACTGGGTGGCCAGCTGGGTTCCCTCGGGCAGCGTCTGGTCGATCAACGCCTGCTTGTCGATTGCGTGGTGGATGGCCTCGCGGACCAGCGGATCACTCAGCTCTTCGACGGCGTGGTTGATGCCGAGGTAGAGGATGGTGAACGGATCGCGCGGAACGATCATGAACCCTTCCTCCTCAAGAACGGGAATGTCCGCCGGGGAGACGAGGTCGAAACCGTCGACGGTTCCGGCCTGCAGCGCCTGGGTGCGTGCCTGCGGGTCATCGATGATGCGGAAGATGACCGTCTGGACGTCGCCCTGCTCGCCCCAGTACTCCTCGTTGGCGGTGACGGTGAGGTCTGCGCCGACGTTCCAGGAGTCAAACTTGAACGGACCGGTTCCCACCGGGTGGCCTTCCGCGTACTCGCTCAGCTGGGGAGCTTCGGAGGAACCTCCGATGTCATCGGCGTTGAACTCCTGCAGCGCGGTGGGGCTCTGCATGGCGAATGCCGGCAGGGACAGAGCGGGGATGAACCCGGCAAACGGCTTGGCAAGCGTGACGGTGGCCTCGAGGTCCCCGTTCACTTCGCAGGACTCATACACCGCAGCGTCCGGCGAATCAGCGAAGCCGCGGAACAGGTTGTTGTAGTAGTAGGACACCGACGGCGCCTGGGCCAGACCGGTGAAGTTGTACCAGCGGTCAAAGTTGAAGCAGACGGCTTCGGCGTTGAACTCGGTGCCGTCGTGGAAGGTCACGCCTTCCTTCAGCGCGAACGTGGTGGACAGTCCGTCCTCGGATGTTTCCCATGATTCCGCCAGCAACGGTGCCGGGTCTGCCGTGCCCGGCTCGACGCCTACAAGGCCCTCGAAAATCTGCCGGCTGACGCGGAAGGACTCGCCGTCGCTCGCGAAGGCGGGGTCAAGCGATGCTGGGTCGGACGAGGCCGCGAAGACGAAAGTCGAGTCGACCTCGCCCTCCGCCGCTGCGCCGCCGTCCTCTTCACGCTGGCTCTGGACGCAGCCGCTGAGCAGCAGAGCGCTGATTGCGGCGCCGGCAGTAATGGCGGCAGCGCGCTTCTTTGTGGGATGCGTCCCCCGCGCCGATGTGCTTGTGAACATTAAGTGCTCCTGATGATCTGTTACCTGGCGGACACGTCACTGTGCCCGGGCGGCGCACGGGCAGGCCGTGTTGCCTAATGTGACGAGCCTAACTCCCAGCGCGGGCGCATGCAGTATTTCCCGCCAGCAAGCGATCACGATTTGGTTAAGCGCCGGCACTTCCTAGCGTTCGGTGCACTGCCCGGCGGACACGGTTTCACTGAGCGCTGCCGCCTGTTCGACGACGGGACGGAGCTCCCCCAGTGTCAGCGCGTACCCCACTGGCACATCAGCCGTGGATTTCGCAAAGATGACTCCGGCGACGCGGCCCTCCATGTCCAGGAGCGGTCCGCCGGAATTCCCCTGCTGAACGTTTGCGGCGAGCGTGTAGACGTCGATCGCCGTCGGGTCAGCACCGTAGATATTCTCGACAAGGACGTCGGACCGGTTCTGGATGCTTGCCGGCTGAACCTGGAACGGCCCGCCCGCTGGGTATCCGGCGAAGGCCGCGGTGTCCCCGGTTTCGAGGTCCTCCCCGAGTGCAAGCGGCGCGCGGTCCAGGCCGTCCACAGCGATCACGGCGATGTCCCTCACCGGATCGAAATAGACAACGCTTCCCGGCACTGCGCCTGCACCGGGAACCTCGACGACCGGCTGGTTTACCCCTGCCACCACATGGGCATTGGTCACTACCCGACCCGGCGCGACGATGAATCCGGACCCGGTTTGGTTCTGGCCGCACTGGTAGGCGGTTCCGGCGATGCGCAGGACCGATTGGGATGCGGTGGCGAGCGCCGGTGTGTCCACTGATGCATCCGGTACCGGAGCCGGGCTGGCCGGCGCCACACCCTCAAGAAGCGTGGGTATGCCGTCAGCAACGGCAATGGAGCGGATCTGCGCCATCCAGGCACGAACGGGCGACGGCGTCAGGGTGTCAATACTGCCGAGCACCTTCGACGATGCGATTGACTGGGAAAGGAAGGGCACGCCCATGGTGCTGATGCTGAAAGCCAGCATGGCAAGTACCAGCGCGGCCACGACGACATTGGTGGCCCCTCCCAGAAGGCGGTCGATGACGCGCACGGGAGCTGACCCGGCCCTGCTGCTGAGCGCGCGTCCCAGTCCCGCGCCGAGTGCCTGCCCGATGATGACCAGGAGCAGGGCAGTGGCGATCACCGCGGCGAGCCGCCAGGAGTCCTCGGATACCGACGCACTGACCAGCGGTATGGCGAAGAAGGCGGCCACTGCGCCGGCCGCGAACCCGATGATGCCGCCGAGGGTGACCAGGAAGCCGTTCTTCAGCCCGGCAATGAGGTAGCCAATCAGCATCAGCACCAGGATGATGTCCAGGAGTGTAAAACCGAACACGCCACTCCCTTTCCAGGAAGCGCTGCACTTCCCCTGCTGAGCTTTGATTCTACGGTCCCGCGCTGACAGTCCGCCGGGAAGGATTGGAGTGATTTCCCCTACCCCGTGGGCGAACATGCGTGTAGCAGGTGTCACAACGTCCTTGCGTACGGCAAGATGGGAAAAGACGGGAAACTGGCTGGTTCTGCATCATACAGAGGAGATTTCATGGATATCGAGGTACTGCGCAGGGCGCCCCTGTTCGCTTCACTGGGCGACGAGGTGTTTGCGGCGCTCACTGACGAGCTGACCGAAGTGGACTTGTCGCGCGGCGCATCGGTCTTCCGGGAAGGCGACCAGGGCGACCAGCTCTACTTCATCGTCTCCGGCAAAATCAAGCTTGGCCGTACCGCACAGGACGGCCGCGAGAACCTGCTGGCAATCCTCGGCCCCGGTGAGCTCTTCGGCGAAATGGCCCTGTTCGATCCCAGCCCCCGCACCGCCACGGCCACGGCTGTGTCCGAGACCCGCCTCGCCGGCCTCAAGAACGAGAATCTTCGTGCCCTGCTGGAAACCCGCCCCGAGGTGTCCGCCCAGCTGCTGCAGGCCCTGGCCCGCCGGCTGCGCCGCACCAACGAATCCCTGGCGGACCTGGTCTTCTCCGACGTACCGGGCCGCGTGGCCAAGGCACTGCTGGACCTCGCGGACCGCTTCGGCCGCCCTGCCACTGACGGCATCCTCGTAGCTCACGAACTGACCCAGGAAGAACTCGCGCAGCTTGTCGGCGCCTCGCGTGAAACCGTGAACAAAGCCCTGGCCGAGTTCGTCCAGCGTGGCTGGCTGCGCCTGGAGGCGCGCGCAGTCGTCATCCTGGACATCCAGCGATTGCGTCAGCGCAGCCGCTAGCCCCCCTTTGGGAACTTTTGTGCAGGTCAGGTGACTCCGCCCGCCGGGAAGTCACCGTAGGTGCGCAAAAGTTCCTGGAAGTGGGGCCGCACCTCCCTCCTGGAATTTTGCGCAGGTCAGGCGGGTCTACGGTTTGGGAACTCACTAGAGGTGCCCAAAAGTTCCTGGGATCCCGGGCGCCATCCCTGCCGGAGGAGTGGCTTCTTGACCTTCGCGACGACCCGCCAGCCGCCCTCCGGCAGGTCAAGGCGGTTCAGTTTCACCTGCGCCCACTCAACCTCTGCAACTTTGGCATCTCTGGCCATATCCTTGGCCTGCTGTTCGGGCGTCAGGTGATGCTCGCCGTCGTATTCGATGCAGACCCGGAACGCCTCGCAGCCGAGGTCCGTCCAGGCAACGATCACCCCGTTTGCGTCCCGTAGCGGACAGTTCACCGAGAATTCCGGCAACCCTGCGTCCTCCAGGATCAGGCGCACTAGACTCTCCGGTGGCGAGTCGACGCCGACGCGAAGCCGATCAAAAGCTGACCGCGCCTTCTGTATGCCCCAGCTCCGTCCGTGTGTTGCGATGAACCGCTCCAGGTCCCGTTTCGGGACCATTGGGATCCTCGGCGGGCCGAAGGAGCGGGTGTGTTCGCTGATGATCTGGTCGCCGGCAACCACCAGGTCCTCGAGCGGTAGCACCGTTGCCAAATCCAGCCAGGTTCGGGCGAGCGACGTCACAGGCAACCCGTCGATCTCAACAACGTCTCCTTCGGAGATATCGAGGCGATGGCCCTTGACTCCCTTCCTGCGCGGTCCGGCTGTCTGTCTACCACGGGACAAGTGCACCTGCTCGTGGGAAATCCAGTGCGGTAGGTGTATCCCGTGAATCTCTGCGGCGGTCGTATGCGAAACGAAACTCCCCGGCAGCAACTCCACGTAGGGTCGGCAGCGCGATAAAACGGGTTGGATAGCGCCGACGGGCACGCGCACTTCCCGGCTGGGGGTGGTCAGATCCTTCGCGCGCGTTCGGCTGATCGACAGGTCAGCGCTGAGCGCTGACCGCAAGGTGAAGGACCGTCCAACCAGTTCGTCGGGCAAGGGAGCGCGTTTGGGCATGTTCTATCTCAACGCATTCCCGAATCCTGTGCGCCGACTATCCACAGACGGTAACTTCTGCGCAGATCACGTGGATTCCGACGCCGGGAAGTCACCGTAGGTGCGCAAAAGTTCCGGATTGAAGCTGGACGACGGCGGCTACCGGCCGCGCTGCTCCGAGCCTTCCGTGGCGGTTGAGCACTCGACCTCGATCTTCGTTTCACCCTCGGCCTCAACGAGCCGGGGGGAGAAGACCTTCATCGGCCGCTTGTGGGAAAGATAGGCGATGCAGCCGCGCGAGGAGCCGATCTTCTCGAGGATGAGTTCAACCGCGGGCACAGTCAGTTCACTCAGCCCCCGGCCGACGGTGTTCGGCTGGTTGACTTCATCGCCGAGGGAGGTGGTATTGCGCTGCATGATCTCCTCGGCAGACCACCGCCACTGGCCCCATACGCCCTTGCTCGCCAGCAGGGTGGGCTCCTGATTTACCGGCTGCGCCGCAGCAAAGTACCGCGTGTCAAAACGGCGATGGGCAAAATCCGGACTCAGCCAGGCGGACAGCGGCTTGATGAGGTCGGTGCGCAGACCGAGCCCCCGCTTCGCGAGGATCTCCGCAAACGTCCTGTCACCGGCGGCGATTGCTTCACGGGCTTCCATCCACTGCGGGTGGCGGGTGCCCTCGACAAGGCTCGATGCGTCCGGGCCGGCGAGCAGCACGCCGGTCTCCTCGAAAAGTTCGCGGATCGCGGCAATCACAAATCGCCGCGCAACATGATGATCGTCGGTTGCCAGCGCCGCTGCCCAGTGGGCAGGTGAGGGGCCGAACCAGGTGACCGGTTCGTCGTCGTTCTCCTCCACGCTGCCGCCGGGGAAGGCCACCACGCCAAGCGGTGACTCCCCCCGACGGTAGGAGAGGTACACCTCGGTACCGACCGGAGCGTCACGGATCAACACGACCGACGACGCCGGACGCGGCTTCATTGGGGTGCGCTCGCCGTGATCAATCCAGCTGCGGGCGGCACCCTGCTGCTCTTCCGGGACTGGGAAGAGCCTGGTGCTTGAACGGTTCACGGTGACTAGATGAACTCCGCGATAATCTCGACTTCTACCGACGCATTCAATGGTAGTACCGCAACCCCGACGGCGGAACGCGCGTGGGCGCCGGCCTCGCCGAAGACCTGCCCCAGCAGCTCGGACGCTCCATTGATGACCCCGGGCTGGCCCGTGAACGTGGGATCCGACGCGACGAAGCCCACCACCTTGACGATCCGGCTGATGCGGTCGAGGTCTCCGATCTGGGACTTCACAGCCGCGAGTGCATTGACTGCGCAGACGGCCGCAAACTCCTTGGCCTGCTCGGCTTCTATATCACTGCCGACCTTGCCTGTAGCTGGGAGTTCACCATTAATAAACGGAAGCTGCCCGGAGGTGTAGACGTAGTTGCCGGAGACTACTGCGGGAATGTAGGCGGCCACCGGAGCGGCCACCTCGGGGAGGGTGATCCCGAGATCCTTCAGCCTGCTCTCTACCGCTGACACTGCTTCATTGGCGCTGGTCACGACGCGTTTTTCTCCCGTTTGAGGTATGCAACCAGACCGTTGCCGTCAGGCCCCGGAACCACCTGCACGAGCTCCCAGCCGTCCTCACCCCACTGGTCGAGAATCTGTTTGGTCGCGTGGATGATGAGCGGAATTGTGGAGTACTCCCATTTGGTCATGACTCACAGGGTAGCGCGTGCTTGTAAACTGGAGTACATGGCTGCTCGTAAATCTCCTTTCTTTGACACGGCAACCACCCTGGGGAAAATCATTGCATTTCTTGGAATCAGTGGATTGAGTGGGGTGCTTGCTGCCGGTCTCCTCGTGCCCGTGGCTGCTGCTGCCGGCACCGGCGCCTCCGCGTCCATCCAGTTCTTCGAGAACCTCCCGGCTGAGCTTGAGCGCGGTGCGCTCGCCCAACCCTCCAAGATCGTTGCCTCCGACGGCTCGCTGATCGCCACCCTGTATGAGGAGAATCGCCAGCCCGTGACGCTGGATCAGGTCTCCGAGAACATGACGGATGCGCTGATCGCCATTGAAGATGATCAGTTCTACAACCACGGCGGTGTTGACCTGCAGGGCATCATCAGCGCCGCCATCAGCAACATCAGCAGCGACACCACCCGCGGCGCTTCCACCATCACGCAGCAGTACGTCAACAACGTACTCATAGACGCCAGCATGCAGAGCGGCGGCGACATCACCTTCAGCGGTCAGAAAACCCTGGGCGACAAGCTCCGCGAAGCCAAGCTGGCTATCGCCGTGGAGAAGGAGCTGAGCAAGGACGAAATCCTTGCCGGCTACCTGAACATCGTGCCGTTCACCGGCAACACCTACGGCGTCCAGGCCGCCTCCAAGTACTTCTTCAACGTCGAGGCAAAAGACCTCAACATCCAGCAGGCTGCGCTGCTTGCCGGCGTGGTCAACGGCCCCACCTTCTACAGCCCCGAGCTCTACCCGGAGCGCTCGCTCGAACGCCGCAATCTGGTGATCGGCCGCATGCTGGAGACCGGAAAAATCACTCAGGAAGAGTATGACGCCGCCGTTGCCTCGGATCTCGGACTGAACATCACGCCGGTCTTGAATGGCTGCGTAGGCGCCGAGCAGGCACCCTACTTCTGTGACTATGTGACGCACCTGGTCCTCAATGATCCTGCCTACGGCGAAACCCGTGAGGACCGGGAGAACCTGTTGTACCGCGGCGGTTTGACCATCAAGACCACCCTTGATCCGCGCGCACAGGCAGCTGCGCAGACGGCCATCAATGAGACCGCCAACCGCGAGACCACCGATCCCGCCGTGGGCCACTCCATGGTGAGCCTTGAGCCGGGCACCGGAGACATCCTGGTCATGGCTCAGAACACGCGCTTCATGCCGGGTGAAACACCGGGCGACTCCGTTCAGAACTTCAATGTAGACGCGTATTACAAGGGTGATCCGAACAAGCCCATTGGCGGTCTCGGCGGATTCCAGCCGGGCTCGACCTTCAAGCCGTTTGTCGTGGCCGCCTGGCTGGAAGACGGCCGGTCGCTCAATACAGTGGTGGACGGCAGCAAAAAGGCTTACCCTGCCGGCGATCGCTGGGAGGCCAGCTGCCTGCCGCGAGGGTTCTACGAGATCCTCAGCGACGACCCGAATTACGAGTACGAGCCGCAGAACTATGGCGACACCAATTACGGTAATTACACCGTCCTTGAAGGCCTTGCGCAGTCCTACAACACGGTGACCTTCGAGACCGCCGAACAGCTCGATCTCTGCAAGATCCGTGACATGGCCTTCGAGATGGGCGTGCACAACGGGAAGAGCTCGGAGGGTGAGCCACTTCCGGTCGATGTCAACGTCCCGATGCTCATCGGTGGTTCGAGCGACGTCTCCCCGATGTCAATGGCAACCGCCTATGCCACCCTTGCCGCCGAAGGCCTCAAATGCGAGCCTCGGGCACTTGTTGAAGTGACTGCGGTCAACGGAGACACTTATCCGGTTCCGCCGGAATCATGTGAGCAGGTAATCCCGAAGGAAATCGCGCGCGGAGTGAACTACGCCACCCAGGCAGTGATAGAGCGCGGTTCGGGCCAGTTGCTTGAGTTCGGCGACATCCCCATGGCCGGCAAGACCGGCACCAATGACGCCCGCTCGCAGACCTGGTTCATGGGTTACAACTCCGCCATGGCAACGGCCTCGTGGATCGGTAACTGGAAAGAAGGCAACACGAGCCTTAGCGGAATGCAGATTGGCGGACGGACTTACCCGGAGATCGACGGTTCGCTGATCGCTGCGCCGTCCTGGGCCCGCTACATGCAGCAGATCCAAGGTTCCTACCAGCCCGAGCCGTTTGCTGACCCGCCGTCGAACATGATCAATACCAGCCGCCAGGAACAGCAGGACCAGTTATCACAGCAGCCGAATTCCAACGGGACAACCAACGGCACAACCAACAACGGTCAGCTGATTCTCCCCCCGGCACCCGGCGGTAACACCCTGCCCGTTACGCCCCCAGACAATTCAGGGAACAATGGGAACGGCAACGGTAATGGAAACGGCAACGGCGGAGGTAACGGCTGATCGTGGGGACAACCACAGAGGGTTCGCGTAACGGCGCAGCGGTAGCGCTGGGCATAACAGCAGCGGCCGGCGTCGCCACCTTCGGCTACGCAGCGTTCGTCGAGCGCAACCTCTTCGGACTTCGCAAGGAGAACCTCGCGATTCTTCCCCAGGGCAGCAGGCCGCTGCAGGTCCTGCACCTCTCGGATATCCACATGGTGCCCCGTCAGGCCGCCAAGACCAAGTGGTTGCAGGGCCTTGCAGAGCTGAAGCCGGACCTCGTGGTCAATACCGGCGACAACCTCAGCCACCCCAAGGCGCTTGCGCCCCTACTGGATGCGCTCGAACCGCTCCTCGAGTTCCCGGGTGTCTTTGTTCCCGGTTCCAACGATTACTACGCACCGCGGCTGCAGAATCCGTTCAGGTACTTCACCGGTCCCTCCTCAAGCAAGGCAGACAAGCCGCTGAAGGAACTTCCCTGGCAGCAGATGTTCGCGAGGTTCGGCTCCGCTGGCTGGGTTGATCTGACCAACCGGTCGCAGTCGGTTGCTGTTCGCGGCGTCCGGCTGGATCTGAGCGGCGTTGATGATCCCCATTTGGGACGGGACAAGTTCGCCGGCTTCCCGGCGGGAAGCAGTACCGCAGGCGAGGCACCCCACCTTCGTGTCGGCGTCGCCCATGCCCCGTACCAGCGTGTCCTCGACACCTTCACCGACGGCGGAGCAGACCTGATATTCGCCGGCCACACACATGGCGGACAGGTATGCGTTCCCGGGTACGGCGCCCTCGTCAGCAATTGTGATCTGCCCACCTGGCGTGCCCGTGGTCTGACCCAGTGGGAGCACAACGGCCGGGCAGTCCCGCTGAACGTGTCAGCGGGAATCGGAACCTCGCGGTTTGCGCCAGTCCGTTTCGCCTGCCGCCCCGAAGCAGTATTACTGACGCTCACGTCACGCTGAGCAACGGGTCCGCGGTGACGGTTCCCTGACGAGCGCGTCGCGCACGGTCTGACATAGGATTGTTGCTGGGGGACACGAAAATTTCGGCTCCCTCGAATCTTCAACTTTCGAGAGAAGTACATGCCGACGCAAACAACGCTGTGGGAGTCTCTCAGGCGCCTGTACCCGCACCTCAAGCCGATCATTCCGCGACTGGTTCTCGGCCTTTTTGCCGCGCTCGGTGCCAGCGTCATGGTGCTTGCCATCCCGCAGGTCTTCCGGGTCCTCGTCAATGACGCCCTGGCGGAAGGTCAGGCGAGTTCCACCGTGTGGATCGCATCCGGGATTGTCCTGGTGCTCGGAGTGCTCGAGGCTGTCTTCGTTGCCCTGCGGCGGTTCTTCGTCATCAATCCTGCAACCACGGTAGAAACCAACCTGCGCACGTCGTTCTACCGTCATCTGCAGAACCTCGCGGTAGCCTTCCACGACCGTTGGGGCAGCGGCCAACTGCTGTCGCGTGCCATGTCAGACCTCAACCTCATGCGGCGGTGGATGGCATTCGGCGCCATCATGCTCGTGGTGGACGCAATCACGCTGACCGCGGGCGTGGCCATCATGTTCTTCATGAGCTGGCCCCTGGCCCTGATCTTCCTTACAGCGGCGGTACCCGTGATGATCTACGGATTCCGCTTCCGGACCTCCTACAGCAGGGTCTCGCGCAAGAGCCAGGACCAGGCGGGTGACCTCGCCACCACCGTCGAGGAGTCCGTCCACGGTATCCGCGTCCTGAAGGCCTTCGGGCGGAGCCGGGAAGCCCTGGACGCCTTCAGTGACCAGGCCGAGGAACTGCGTGAAACGGAAATCCACAAAGCCAAGAGCCTGGCCACGTTCTCACTGATCGTGACGCTGCTCCCCGAACTCGCCCTGGGCGCTTCGCTGGTCACCGGCATCCTCCTCGCTGTCAACGGTGACGTCACCATCGGCGGACTGGTCGCGTTCTTCGCAACCGCCGGCGTGGTGGCGGGGCGCGTCGAGTTCATCGGCCCGCTGCTCGCCATGACGTTCACAGCCAAAACGGCAATCGACCGCCACTACGAGGTCATGGAGTCTGAGAACACCATCACCGGACCGCCTGATCCCCGCACCCTCACCGATCCGCACGGCGAAGTAACGTTCGACGACGTCTCCTTCCGTTATCCCGATGCGAAGGACACATCCACTTCGGTCATAGACGGAGTCAACCTCACGCTGAGGGCCGGCGAAACCATGGCTCTGGTGGGAGTGACCGGCTGCGGCAAGAGCACCCTGCTCCAACTGGTACCCCGCCTCTACGATGTCACCGGTGGAGCTATCCGCATCGACGGGATCGATCTCCGCGAGTTCTCTCTGGAGGAACTGCGCCGCCACGTAGCGGTGGCATTCGAAGACACCACACTGTTTTCCAACTCGGTCCGCGAAAACGTACTGATGGGTGTGGACGCCCAGGACGACGACGACGCCATCCTCACCGAGGCGCTGGACGTTGCGCAGGCGCACTTCGTGTATTCGCTTCCCGAGGGCGTGGATACGCTCATCGGTGAAGAGGGACTCAGCCTCTCCGGCGGGCAGCGCCAGCGGCTGGCGCTCGCCCGGGCCATCGCGGCCAAGCCGCGGGTGCTGGTCCTCGACGACCCGCTGTCCGCGCTCGATGTGCGCACGGAGGAACTTGTGGAGGAGCGCCTGCGCGAGGTCCTCGCGGATACCACCACACTGATTGTGGCCCACCGCCCCTCCACAGTGGCGCTCGCCGACCGCGTCGCACTCATGGAGAACGGACGCATCTCCGAGGTCGGTACCCACACCGAACTGCTGGTCCGCAGCGACCACTACCGCTACGTCATTGCGAGCCTGACCGAGGAACCCGTGGATCTGGACAGCGAGCTGGAAGAGCTGGAGCACAACGACCAGGAGGCCCGCGCATGAGTGCAGCACCGAAACAGGAGAAGCAGGAAAAGCCGAACAGGCGCACCCGCGCGGGCCAGCCGCCGTCGGTCATATCCTCAGGAGTCTCCAACGAGGACGACGTGATGCTGGACCGGGCACAGAACAAATCGGTGCGGACACGGTCCTTCAAACTGCTCGGCTCCCTGATCCGCCCCAACCGCCGGCAATTCATCTGGACCGCGTTCCTCGTGGTCTTCTCCCAGATCGCACGGGTGGCCGGGCCGGCGATCATCGCCTTCGGTATCGACCACGCTCTCCCCTCGCTGCTGCAGGGCGAGTCCGCGCTGCTCTGGGCTGCGGGCATCACCTACCTCATCGCGGCCGTACTGGCAGCGACCCTCACAGCCGGCTACGTCCTCGCAGCAGCCCGGCTGAGCCAGGAAATGCTGCTGGATCTCCGCCTGCGCGTCTTCCGGCACACCCAGCGGCTCAGCCTCGAGTTCCACGAGAAGTACACCTCCGGGCGCATCATCTCCCGCCAGACCTCGGACCTGGAAGCGCTACGCGAGCTGCTCGACTCCGGCGTCAGTTCCCTGGCGTCCGGCCTGATGTACATGATCTTCACCGCTGTCACCATCTTCGTGCTCGACTGGCCCACCGGATTGCTCCTTCTGGTCGCGGCTATCCCCATGACGTTCCTGGCGCGCTGGTACCAGAAGCACTCGCAGATCGCCTACCGGTCATCGCGGGTGGTGTCGGCGAAGCTGATCGTCCACTTCATCGAGACCATGACCGGCATCCGTGCGGTCAAGGCGTTCCGCCGCGAGAAGGTCAACGCAGACCGCTACGACGAGCTCGCCGAGGACTACCGCAAGGTGACGGTGCGCTCGATCAACCTCAACGGCGTCTTCCAGCCGGGCCTGGTCCTGATCGGCAACGTGACGGTGGCCGCGGTGCTCCTGTTCGGAGGCTTCCGGGTGCTTGGCGGATCGCTCGAGGTCGGCGCGCTGCTGGCCCTGCTGCTGTACAGCAAGCGGTTCTTCCAGCCGGTGGACCAGATGGCGATGTTCTACAACTCGTTCCAGTCAGCAGCCGCCGCTCTCGAGAAGGTGTCCGGGCTCCTGGAGGAAGTACCGACGGTGCGCCCGCCGAAGAACCCCGTGCCGTTGAAGGACGCGCAGGGCCGGATAGAGTTCGACGGCGTTGAGTTCCGTTATGGGGAAGGTCCCGTCATCCTGCCGCGCATGGACCTCACGATCCCGGCCGGGCAGACGATTGCCCTCGTTGGCCAGACGGGCGCCGGTAAGTCCACTCTCGCCAAGGTTATCGCCCGGTTCTACGACGTCTCCGCAGGCAGCATCACCCTCGACGGGGTGGACCTGAGGCAACTGTCCCCGCAGGACCTGCGCCGCGCCGTCGTCATGGTGACGCAGGAGGCGTTCCTGTTCAGTGGGAGCGTGGCTGACAACATCGCCCTGGGCAAGCCGGAGGCGAGCCGCGAAGAGATCGAGCAGGCCGCCAGGGCTGTAGGAGCACATGAGTTCATCACGTCGCTGCCCGAGGGCTACGACACCGATGTGAACAAGCGCGGCGGCCGGGTCTCCTCGGGGCAACGGCAGCTCATCAGCTTTGCCAGGGCGTTCCTCGCGGACCCGGCGGTCCTGATCCTGGACGAGGCAACGTCCTCGCTGGACATCCCCAGCGAACGGCTGGTCCAGCAGGGCCTGCAGAAGCTGCTCGGTAACCGGACCGCGCTGATTATTGCGCACCGGCTCTCCACGGTGGAGATCGCGGACCGCGTGCTGGTGGTGCATGATGGCGCGATTGTCGAGGACGGCACACCCGCTGACCTGATCAGCGGCAACGGCCGTTTCGCCACCCTGCACGCAGCCTGGCAGGACTCGCTCGTCTAGCGCTGGTCAGCGAGCTGCTGCCCACGGACCGCTAGTTCGTCAGGGACGCCGTTGTCCGTTATCCTTGAGAGGTTGCTTTCGGGGCTTCTCGGAACAGCTCAATCGGGGTGTGGCGCAGCTTGGTAGCGCGCGTCGTTCGGGACGACGAGGCCGCAGGTTCAAATCCTGTCACCCCGACCACTGAAGAAAAGGTGTCCGCAGTTCACACTGCGGGCACCTTTTCGTTTCTGCGTCAGACGCGGTGAAGCGTCACACGAAGCGAGGTCAGACGAACGTCCGGCCGGTCAGCCGCTCGTAGGCTTCGATGTACCGGGCGCGTGTCTTCGCGATAACCTCGGCGGGCAGTGCAGGCGGTTCTGACACACGGTCCCAACCGGCGTCGTCGGATGTGAGCCAGTCGCGGACAAACTGCTTGTCGAAGGAGGCCTGGGCCTTACCCGGCGAATACAGGGCCGCGTCCCAGAAACGCGACGAATCCGGCGTCAGCACCTCGTCGCCGAGGGTCACAGCTCCAGAGCGGGACATTCCGAACTCCACCTTGGTGTCCGCAAGGATGATGCCGCGATCCAGTGCAATCGACTCCGCACGGGAGTAGATATCGAGCGTCAGCGAGCGCAGCTTCGCGGCGAGATCATCCCCCAGCATCATGACGACGGCGTCATAGGTGATGTTCTCGTCGTGCTCGCCCACCTCAGCCTTGGCGGATGGGGTGAACAGCGGCTCGTCCAAACGGGAGCCGTCCACCAGGCCTTCCGGCAGCGGCAGCTCACACACGGTCCGCGACTCGTTGTACTCGAGGAGCCCGGAACCGGTCAGGTATCCACGCGCTATGCACTCCACGGGGTACATGTCCAACCGCTGACAGATCATGGCCCGGCCGTCAACCTCGGCGGGAACGTCGGTGGAGAGGACATGGTTGGGGATGCCGGCCAGCTGCTCGAACCACCACAGGCTCAGCTGGGTCAGCACGCGTCCCTTGTCCGGGATCTCGGAAGACAACACAAAGTCGTAGGCGCTGATCCGGTCACTGGCGACCACCAGCACGCGGTCATCCTCGCCCGTCACGGGTTCATACAGGTCCCGGACCTTCCCGGAGTAGATGTGCCGCCAACCCGTAAGTTCCTGTGCCATGCCTATACCCCGCCCGTCTGTGAACCCGCCGCTGAACCAGTCACTGAAGCCGGCTGTGACACCACAACCTCGCCCCGCGCGGCCTTCGCAGCAATATCAGTGCGGTACTGGCCGCCTTCGAGGTCAAGGCGGCTCACGCCGTCGTACGCTTTGTTGCGCGCTTCCTCAAGATCCTTGCCCAGTCCGACGACGGCAAGCACCCGCCCACCGGCTGACACCACCGAGCCGTTCGCGTCCAGCGCGGTGCCAGCGTGCAGCACGGAAACGCCATCCAGGGCAGCCGCGTCCGCGAGACCACGGATTTGATCGCCGGTGCGCGGTGAATCGGGGTAGTTTGCTGACGCGAGGACCACGGCGACTGCGGCCTGCGAAGACCAGTTCAGATTGTCGACCGTGTCCAGTTCCCCCTTTGCGGCAGCGAGCAGGACGCCACCCAAAGGCGTCTTGAGCCGGGCCAGCACAGCCTGTGTCTCGGGATCCCCGAAGCGGGCGTTGAACTCGATCACGCGCAGCCCGCGCGACGTGAGCGCGAGCCCGCAGTACAGGACCCCCGTGAACGGTGTGCCGCGGCGTGCCATCTCCTCGATGGTGGGCAGCGCAACGCGCTCGATCACCTCATCCACCAGACCGGACGGCACCCATTCAAGCGGTGAGTAGGCACCCATGCCGCCGGTATTCGGTCCTTCGTCATTGTCGAAGATGCGCTTGAAGTCCTGTGCCGGGGCAAGGGGCACCACGCTGGTGCCGTCCGAGAGGACAAACAGGGACACCTCGGGGCCGTCAAGGTATTCCTCAATCACCACCGAGCCGCCTGCGCCAAAACACACCTGGGCGTGCTCAAGGGCGGCTGCCCGGTCCGAAGTGACCACTACGCCCTTGCCCGCAGCGAGGCCGTCATCCTTGACCACATACGGGGCACCGAAGGAATCCAGCGCGGCTTCGGCTTCGGCTGCAGTTGACGCGACCTTCGCCATCGCGGTAGGAACACCGGCAGCCGCCATGACCTGCTTGGCGAAGGCCTTCGAGGCCTCGAGCTGCGCCGCAGCCTTCGTGGGTCCGAAAACGGGGATGCCTGCTTCAATCAGCGCGTCCGACACACCGGCAGCCAACGGAGCCTCGGGGCCCACAACCACCAGGTCCGACCCCAGGCGCGAGGCAAGTCCCGTCACGGCAACCGGGTCATTGGCATCGATGTTGTGCACGGGGACATCCTGGGCCATTCCGGCGTTACCGGGAGCGGCATGTACCTCGCCCACGAATGGATCGGCGAGGAGCGCTCGGACAAGGGCGTGTTCGCGGCCTCCAGGGCCAATAACGAGAACCTTCACAGTAGTTCAGGGTACTGGGTCCTCCCCCACCCAACTACTGGCCGCAGAAACTGTGAAGTCAGCCGGCACGTCCGGAATACCAATACACCGGGCCTGTCTCTCCGAACACCCAGTATGAAAGCCGTTCGCACGTCCAGCCGCTCCGCCTCGACCCTAGCCATGCTCGCGGGCATACTCGCGGCCGGGCTGGTCCTCGGTGTGGCCGAGCTGATCGGCGCGTTCTTCTCCACGCGGTCGGCACCGCTGATTGCACTGGGCTCCACGTTCATCGACTTCACGCCGGCCTGGCTGAAGGACTTCGCGATCGACACCTTCGGTACCAACGACAAGCTCGCGCTCTTCGTCGGCATGGCCGTCACCATCATCATCCTCGCCGCGATCCTCGGCTACCTGGCCTGGCGGCGCTGGATCCTGGGTGTGGCGGGTGTCGTCTTCATGGGCGCCGTCATGGTTGCCGCCGTCGTCTCCCGTGCCGGTGCATCCGTAAGTGACGCGATCCCTTCGGTGATCGGCACCCTGGCCGGGCTGGCAGCGCTGCGCTGGATGATCCGGAAGCTGCATGCGGCGCAGCCACAGACACAGACCACAACCAACGACGACGACGGCGCCTTCAACGCCGGCGGTTCCCGCCCGGTGGGTGCCAGTACAAACGCCAGGACTTCCGTCAGCAGGCGCGGGTTCTTCGCAGCAGCGGGGGTTACCGCCGTCGTCGCCGCCGCTACTGCAGCGGGAGGCGCCGTCGTCAGTGGAATCCGCAACACCGTCAATGTTGCCCGTGAACGCCTGAGCTTCCCGGCACCCGTCAGCCCCGCGATGCCGGTCCCAGCCGGTGTTGATGTAGACCTTGACGGTGTTGAGCCGTGGCTGACGCCCAATCCGGAGTTCTACCGGATTGACACAGCCCTGCAGGTTCCCACCATCGACGTGGACACTTGGGAGCTGCGCGTCCACGGCATGGTGGAGGAGGAGATCCGCATCAACTTCCAGGACCTGCTGGATTCGGAGCTGATCGAACGGCACATCACGCTGACCTGCGTCTCCAACCCGGTAGGCGGGGAGTTGATCGGCAACGCCAAGTGGCTCGGCTACCCGATCCGCGAGCTGCTTGCACGCGCCCGCCCCACCGAGGGCGCTGACATGGTCCTGTCCACCAGCACCGACGGCTTCAGCGCCTCCACTCCCCTGCCCATCCTGCAGGATGAGCGGGACGCCATCCTCGCAGTAGCCATGAATGACGAGCCGCTGCCCCTCGAGCACGGCTATCCGGTGCGCATGGTGGTCCCCGGGTTGTATGGGTACGTGTCCGCCACCAAATGGGTGATTGACCTTGAAGTGACCCGTTTCGCGGACGCCACGGCTTACTGGACGGACCGCGGCTGGGCTGAGAAGGGCCCCATCAAGACGCAGTCGCGTATTGAGGTTCCGCGGCCGTTCGGCAACGTGGCTGCCGGCACCTTCCGGGTGGGCGGCACTGCCTGGGCGCAGAACCGCGGGATCGACACGGTGGAGGTCCAGATTGACGACGGCCCCTGGGAGGAAGCGACCCTCGCCGCCGAATACACCGTGGACACCTGGCGGCAGTGGACCCACGAAGTGCAGCTCGAGCCCGGTTCCCACCGCATCCGCTCACGGGCTTACGATCCCGACGGCGTCCAGACCGAAGAGCGCGCCGATACCGTTCCGGACGGCGCATCGGGCTGGCACACGGTCCAGTTCTCAGCGGAGTAGGACAGCCCCCTATCCTTGTGCCCATCGGATGACCCGTTCCCTCCGGTGGGCACAAGCTACATCCGCCTCGACGATGCGTAATACTGGAACCATGCCCTCCACCTTTACCTCCTCCAGCGCGGTTGACCTCGCGGTCCTGGAGCGCAACGGCTTCATTGAGTCCCGCCACATCGGCTCAGCCGTGGTCCTCGCAGCGGACGGCTCCACCGTCACGGAACTCGGTGACGTCAACGCGCCGATCTTCCCCCGCTCCACCCTGAAGCCGTTCCAGGCACTGGCTGCCATGCAGGCCGGCGTCCCGCTCCGCGGAGCCCAGGTTGCGTTGGCAGCTGCCAGCCATGTCGGCAGTTTCGAGCACATGGACGTCGTGAAATCCATGCTGAGCGCCGCCGGAGTCACCGAGGAGGACCTGCAGTGCCCGGCTGACTGGCCGCAGGACGAGGAAGCCCGACACTCGCTCATCCGCAGCGACAAGGGCCGCCAGCGGGTAGCCTTCAACTGCTCCGGCAAGCACGCCGCCTTTCTCTGGGCCTGCACCGAAAACTCGTGGGACCACAAGACCTACCTGGACCGCGGCCACCCGCTGCAGCAGCGCATCGCCGACATCATCGAGGAATACACCGAAGAGAAAGTGGAGCACTGGGCAGTGGACGGCTGCGGCGCTCCGCTCGGCGCCGTTTCACTCACCGGTCTCGCGCGGGGAATCGGCAAGATCGCCAAGGCCCCCAGTGACAAGAACGCCGATGCGCGCGCGGCCACCATCGCAACCGCCATGCTGGATTATCCGTGGGCGGTCCACGGCCACGGACGCGAGAATTCGGTAGTGATGGAAGACCTCGGGATCCTGGCGAAGAACGGAGCCGAGGGCGTCCTCGTCATGGCTACGCCCACCGGCGTGTCCATGGCGCTCAAGATCCTGGACGGCAATATCCGGGCGACCACACTGGTAGGGCTCACTCTTTTGGCCGCCTCAGGTGCCCTCGAGGCGGAGGCTGTAGCACCGGTACTGGAGAAGGTTGTGCAGCCCGTGCTGGGCGGCGGCGAGCCCGTCGGCCAACTGCGCCTCGCCGCTCCGGTCATGGCGCTGCTGGACTAACCATGGCACGACGGCGTATCCCACCCGCGGACGGCAACGCTGCAGTCCGCGCGGTGGCCGCCGGCAGCACCGACCGCACAGAACGTACGACGGCGGTTCGCTACTCCCTGGAGGAGCTCGCCTTCCGCGCACCCGGCAACAGCGTGGAAGTGCGCGTCCCGCCACTGGGCGTGACGCAGTGCGTCGAAGGTCCCCGCCATACCCGCGGAACCCCGCCCAACGTCATTGAGACCGACGCTGACATCTGGCTCGCTCTCGTCCTGGGGACCCTGACCTGGGCCGAAGCCCTCACCTCCGGCGCAGTCGCGGCATCCGGTCAGCGGGCGGACCTCTCCGCGCTTCTGCCACTGTTTCCGCAGGAACCGCCCGGGCCTGCGACAGGCCCGGCATGATCCTCGAGCGCCACCATGCCACGCAACCGAACCTCGTGGTCCGGGGATGGTGTGGCGCGCTCGCTGCCCTTCGCCGGCAACCGGCGGAAGCCTGGGTGGTTGCCGGTGTTGTCACTGCCCTGTACACGATCTTCTCGGTCACTCAGTGGAACCGGTTCGACACCCCGTCCTGGGACCTCGGCATCTTCACCCAGCTGGCCAAGGCCTATGCGGGGTTCGACGCGCCCATCGTGCCGATCAAAGGTCACGGGTTCAATCTCCTCGGCGACCATTTCCACCCCCTGCTCGTCATCCTGGGACCCGTGTATGCGCTCTTCCCGTCCGGATTGACCCTGCTGGTCTTCCAGAACCTGCTGGTGGGCTGGTCGGTCCTGATTCTCACCCGCCTGGCCGTGCATCATGTTGGGCGCGTCCCGGGGCTCTTCCTTGGAGCCGCCTACGGCCTGTCCTGGGGCATCCAGGCCGCCGTCGCTGTGCAGTTTCATGAGGTGGCGCTGGCGCTGCCCCTGCTGGCGCTGGCGTTGGAGGCGTATATCGAGGGCCGGCTGCGCACGGCCGTCGTCGCGGGCGCACTGCTGGTGTTCGTGAAGGAGGACATGGGGCTGACCGTCTTCGCGTTCGGCCTGGTGCTGGCCTGGCGCTTCCGACGCCGCTACCAGGCCGGCCTGGGGCTGGCAGTCTGGGGGCTCGCGTGGGTGGTCCTGTCAGTGAAGGTCATTCTGCCGGCACTGAACACCGGCGGCACGTACGACTACTCCGATCGCATCGACGTGAACGCGCTCCTGGCCAACCCCGTGGGCACCGTAATCACCATGATGACGGTCGTGGAGAAATACGAGACCCTGTGGCTGCTGTGCCTCGCCGGCGGGTTCCTGTTCCTCCTCTCGCCGTTGGCCGCAGTGCTGCTTCCCACCCTGATATGGCGCTTTGCTGCGGGGAATGAGTCCTACTGGGGGCCGGACTGGCACTACAACGCCGTTCTCATGCCCATCCTGTTCGCCGCGCTCATTCATGCGATTCTTCGCGCCCGCGAGAGCAGGCGCGGCTGGCTGCGCTCCTATAGCGCCGCCGTCGTGCCGGTGGTCAGTGTGGTGGCGCTCATGCTGTTGCCCGGGCAGCCGCTGGCTGCGCTTGCGAAGCCGGAGACGTTTCAGCAGTCGCCGCGCTGGGATGCGGCGCACCGGATGATGGACGAGATTCCATCCGGCGCAGCGGTTGAGTCCGGCGTGTTGCTGATGCCGTACCTGGTGCCGGAGACCGAGGTGTATTGGATCGGCAATGAGAACCCGGCGCCTGACTACCTGGTGGTCGACGCCGAGGACTGGAGCTGGGGGCCCACCCGCCCGGCCAGCGCGGAACAGCACGCTGAGGAGACCTATCCGGGCGAAAATTACACCTTGGTCTTCGATGAGGCCGGGTACCAGCTGGTCAAGCGGGAGACCTGATCCCGGTAGCCTTGAACCATGAGTTCGCAGCAGCCTCCAGAGCGCCGGCAGGTCACCATTCGACGGGCGCCGAAATTCGGTCCGTTCATGGGCCTCGGTGCGTTGATCGGATTCATCGCCGCGCTGATCGTGGCCTACACCGGCCCGGCTGACCCCACGCTGACCCGCGAGTCCGTCCTGGGCTTCTTCACTGTGGTTTTCGCGATTCCCGGAGTGCTGATCGGTGGTCTCCTAGCACTGCTGCTCGACCGGATCAGCGTACGCCGCATGAAGCAGGCGACGGCGGAGCGCACCGACGACGAATAGCCCGGCAATCCAGCCTCATTACGCCGTGAGAGAATGGCGTAATGGTGCGCGGTGACGGACAGCTTTCCCATGATCTACTTCCCGGCGAAAAAGGCCCCCAGGATGCCTGCGGCGTCTTCGGAGTCTGGGCCCCCGGCGAGGAAGTCGCCAAACTGACCTACTACGGGTTGTATGCGCTGCAGCACCGCGGCCAGGAGTCAGCGGGCATCGCCACCAGTGACGGCACCCGGATCAACGTCTACAAAGACATGGGCCTGGTGTCCCAGGTCTTCGACGAGGCCACGCTGAACACCCTCACCGGCCACATTGCGGTGGGCCACTGCCGCTACTCCACCACCGGGTCCTCCAACTGGGCCAACGCGCAGCCCACCCTCGGCGCCACCGCCGTAGGCACCGTTGCCCTGGCTCATAACGGCAACCTCACCAACTCGGCCGATCTCTACCAGACCGTCCTCAACCGCCATGGGAAGCCGCGCTCCGGAGAGATGGCGCAGGGCAACACCTCGGATACAGCCCTGGTCACCACCCTGCTGGCCGGGGATGACGGCCGCTCCCTCGAAGACACCGCCATGGACCTCCTGCCCACCATTGAGGGCGCGTTCTGCTTCGTGTTCATGGATGAGGGCACCCTGTACGCCGCACGCGATCCCCACGGTGTCCGTCCGCTGGTGCTTGGCCGGCTGGAGCGCGGCTGGGTTGTTGCCTCGGAGCAGGCTGCGCTCGCCACCGTGGGCGCCAGCATCATCCGTGAGATCGAGCCCGGCGAGTTCATCGCGATCGACGAGGGGGGCGTCCGTTCCCGCCGCTTTGCACCGACCACGCCGGCCGGTTGCGTTTTCGAGTACGTCTACCTTGCCCGGCCCGACGCCTCGATTGCCGGCCGCTCGGTCTATGATTCGCGCGTCGAAATGGGCCGGCAGCTGGCCCGGGAGAACAAGGCGGAGGCCGACGTCGTCATTCCGGTTCCGGAATCCGGCACACCTGCCGCCGTTGGTTTCGCTGAGCAGTCCGGGATTCCGTTTGCCCACGGATTCGTGAAGAACGCGTACGTGGGGCGCACCTTCATCCAGCCCAGCCAGACGCTCCGCCAACTGGGCATCCGGCTGAAGCTCAACGCGCTGGAGTCCGTCATCAAGGGGAAGCGGATCATCGTGGTTGATGACTCCATCGTCCGCGGCAACACCCAGCGGGCCGTGGTGCGGATGCTGCGCGAGGCCGGCGCCGCCGAAGTCCACATCAAGATCTCCTCCCCGCCGGTGCGCTGGCCTTGCTTCTACGGCATCGACTTTGCCTCACGCGCAGAGCTGATCGCCAACGGCGCGGCAGTGGATGAGATCGCCGCGTCGATCGGCGCAGACAGCCTGGCCTACATTTCCGAGGACGGCATGATCGAAGCCACCAAGCAGCCGCGGGAGCGGCTCTGCACGGCGTGCTTCACCGGGGACTACCCGATCAAGCTTCCCGAGGAAGACCGCCGCGGCAAAAACCTCCTTGAGCGGGCTGATCCGGCCGAAAAGCCGGGCGCCACCGGCTGCGATCCCGGGCCGGGCAGCGAACTTGAGACCCTCCTGACCGAAGCAGACAAGAAAGAGCGGGTATGAGCTCACCTGACCCCATCACCTATGCAAGCGCCGGAGTAGACGTCGAAGCCGGCGATCGGGCGGTGGAGCTCATGAAGGACGCCATCAAGGCCACCCACACAGCCAATGTTGTCGGCGGCGTCGGCGGTTTCGCGGGTCTCTACGATGTCTCGAAGCTGCTGACGTACCGCAAGCCGCTGCTCGCCACCTCAACTGACGGCGTGGGAACCAAGGTTGCCATCGCGCAGGCCATGGATATCCACGACACCATCGGATTCGACCTGGTGGGAATGGTTGTGGATGACATCGTGGTGGTTGGGGCGGAGCCCCTCTACATGACCGACTACATCGCCTGCGGCAAGGTGGTCCCTGACCGCATCGCAGCTATTGTGCGCGGAATCGCCTCCGCTTGTTCCGTCGCGGGAACGGCCCTCGTGGGCGGCGAGACCGCCGAGCATCCCGGCCTCCTGGGTGAGCATGAATATGACGTCGCGGGCGCCGCCACCGGCGTCGTGGAAGCGGACGCACTGCTTGGCCCTGACCGGGTGCGCGAGGGCGATGTCATCATCGGCATGGCGTCCTCCGGCCTGCACTCCAACGGCTATTCGCTGGTCCGCCGGGTCATCAACCAGGCCGGCTGGGCACTGGACCGGCAGGTCTCGGAACTCGGGCGCACGCTCGGTGAGGAACTCCTCGAGCCAACCCGCGTCTACGCGGCCGACTGCCTGGACCTCGCCCGGCATTTCCCGCTCGATTCCGACGGCGCCGTCCACGGTTTCAGCCATGTCACCGGCGGAGGTCTTGCCGCCAATCTCGCGCGCGTTCTGCCGCGTGGACTTGAAGCAACCGTGGATCGCTCCACCTGGTCGCTTCCGCCGGTTTTCAGCCTTGTGTCCGAGCTGGGGAGCGTACCGCTGCCGGATCTGGAGCGCACGCTGAACCTTGGTGTCGGAATGGTGGCGGTCGTTTCCGCCGCAGGAGCCGACAGCGCTGTTGCACGGTTGAACGATCGCGGCGTTCCCGCGTGGGTCATGGGCCAGGTGGCACGCGCTTCCCATGAGAGCACCGACGGACCTGATTATGTGCAGGGTGCAAAGGGTGTGGATGGCGGCTCCGTGCGGCTGGTCGGTTCCTACGCCTGATCTTCTTCGGGAGCCCCGCTCGGCGCTGTTCCGGGCGGGGGCCCCGAAACTGTCCCAGGGCGGCGGCTACCGAGCCGCATCACAATTCCCGGGCACAACAAGAACCAGCGGCCTGACGTGATCGTCCTGGCCGCTGGTTCTCAACGTCTTATGCGAGCGTTCTGCTCAGAAGAGGAGGTTATCCGATGCGGCGGGTGCCGCCGTCATCCTCTTCATCATCAAACTGCTCCGCGTATTTATCCTCATACGCCGAATAATCCGGCTCAACCGGATCATCATGGCGGGAGGCACGACTACCGGTTGCCTTGAGCTCGCGTTGCAGCGCCGAGTAGTCCGTGGACGGGCTGAAATACTTCATGTCCCGTGCCTGCTTGGTGGCTTTCGCCTTCTGACGGCCGCGCCCCATGGCGTGACCCCCTTTTTGCGTCGATCCGGAGGTGGTCGCCATGGCCAACAAAATAACGGCGTAGCGAGGCCCCGGAGTATCCGGTTAATGTGTCGTATGTATAGGTTACATGGTTTCTCGGGCCGAACGTGCGGGCCCCACCGCCGGATGGAGCCGGAGACCCAACGAAGGTCTGCCTCCATGCGGGAAAAGCCCATTGTTAGCTAAAGTCGTGGGGTAATCATGACCATAGCCAGCCCGCCGTTCCGGCAGGCGCATGAGGGGGCAGTTCACTATGAGCGATCAGCCGGACACGCCGGAGGATGACAAATCGGCATCGGCAGACGCTTCCGTTCCGGAGCCCGAGATCCTCAAGGCCGAGGACGTTCACCTTGCGGATCCGGATGTCTCCGGGGATGCGGTGGAACCTACCCTCAACACCTCGGCCGAGGATGTCCGGCTCATTGAACCGTCCCTTGGAGCGGCGGAAATCAGCGGGGACGCAGCCGAAGCCGCCTCCTTGGATGATGCGGCTGCAGAGGCCGCGCAGGTAGCGAAAGAAGCAGAGGACGTCGGCACACTGGTAGCCGGCCCCCGTCCCACCGAGGACCCGGCTGAGGCTGCCGCGCCGGCGGGCACTGCGCCTGCCGGCGGCGCAGCAGGAGACGCCCCGCCAGGCGGATTGACGAGTTTCGCGGCATCAGGCACCGAGCCGGCCTGGACAGGCCCGGGCAGCGATGAGGCCCGCTGGGACGCGTTGTTCGACGCCGGCCAAGCTGATGCGTCCGCCGCCGCCGTGAAGGCCGACGAGGTTACAACCGCCGCCGGGGACCCGCAACCAACCGACCCCACCGGAACTGGAACCGGAGCTGGAACCGAGACTGAAGTCGCCGCTGAACCCGGAACTGAAGAACCGGAAGCAACCAGCGCATCCTCAGATTCGGCCGCTCCCGAAGCGCCGTGGGCCCAACCATTCGCGAGCGGGCAACCGCAGGCTCCCGGGAGCCCTGTTCCGCCTGTGGGCGGGCCCTATGGCCTTCCACCGGCGGGAGGAGATGACCCTGCCCCTACGCGCATCCGAGCCCGTTCCGCCGGCCGCTCTTCCCGCGGCGGAAGCCGGAAAAAGCTGATCATTCTGGGTGTTGCAGGACTGGTGGTGCTCGCCCTGTTGATCTTCGCGATCGCGAGCATCGTCAATGCGCTGGGTGCGGACACTTCCGATGCCGCGTCCTCTGCCAGCACCACTCCGGGTGCGGACGGCATCATCGCGGAAGGCATCTCGCCCCTCGAACTCGTCGCCGGAGACTGTATCCTCGGCTTCGATTCCACTGACCTCAGCGCTGACGTCACCACCGTTACGTGCACCACGCCGCACAATGCCCAGCTATTGGCCACCACCTCCTTCCCCGAGGACTCGGAGTTCCCCGGGGAAGCTGCACTGAATGCCAGCGGAGACGATCTGTGCAACTCGGTGGCGATTGATGAGAACGCGGCCGCAGAGTACGCGGGCCTCACACTGACTCAGGTCACCCCGACGTCGGGTACCTGGGCGGACGGCGACCGGCGCATCGACTGCTTCGTAGTCTCCGATGAAGGCAACGTCATCACAGACACCCTGCTGGCCGGGTGACCGAAAGAAGTGCCTGGATCCCCGTACCGGCGCCGCCGGCACGGGGATCTGCCAGTTCTAAACCGTAACGCTGCCGACGCTCAGCCCTGCTGCCCCGTCCGCTGCTCGGTCAACCCGTACCTTGTCGCCGTCGCTGATTTCTCCTGACAACAATCCCCGCGCGAGGCGGTCGCCGATCTCACGCTGCACCAGGCGGCGAAGCGGCCGGGCACCGTACGCGGGGTCAAACCCGGTGAGTGCCAGCCATTCCCGCGCGGCGTCGGTGACATCGAGTGTGAGCCGGCGGTCCTGAAGCCGGGCCGCGAGCGCAGCCACCTGCAGATCCACAATCTGCGAGAGCTCCTCAATGCTGAGGGCGTCGAACATGATGATGTCATCGAGCCGGTTGAGGAACTCCGGCTTGAAGCTTGAGTTCACCACCGACATGACCGCATCCCGGCGCACGGACTCATCCACGGTGGGGTCCACCAGGAACTGGGAACCCAGGTTGGATGTCATCACCAGGATCACGTTGCGGAAGTCCACCGTGCGGCCCTGACCATCGGTGAGCCGGCCGTCGTCGAGCACTTGAAGGAGGATGTCAAACGCCTCGGGATGAGCTTTTTCCACCTCGTCGAGCAGCACCACGCTGTAGGGCCTGCGCCGGACCGCTTCGGTGAGCTGCCCGCCCTCCTCATACCCCACGTACCCGGGAGGCGCGCCGACCAGCCGCGCAACCGCATGCTTCTCCGAGTACTCGGACATGTCGATGCGGATCATTGCACGCTCATCGTCGAACAGGAAGTCCGCGAGGGCCTTGGCGAGTTCAGTTTTACCTACACCGGTAGGCCCGAGGAAGAGGAAAGATCCGGTGGGCCGGTCCGGGTCCGAGATCCCGGCACGGGCGCGACGCACTGCATCGGAAACCGACGCAACGGCCTTCTTCTGGCCGATCAGGCGCTCACCAAGGTTTTCCTCCATGTGGAGCAGCTTGTGGCTTTCACCCTGCAGCATGCGGCCCGCCGGAATACCGGTCCACGCAGAGATCACCTCCGCAATGTCCGACGCCGTGACCTCCTCCGCGACCATCAGCTCCGGCGAATCCGCGGACCGCTCCTCCTCGGCCTGCGCGGCATCAAGTTCCCGCTGGACCTGCGGTATCTCGCCGTAGAGAATGCGGGAGGCAGTCTCGAAATCACCCTCGCGCTGGGTGCGTTCCTGCTGTGAGCGCAGTTCATCCAGCTTCGCCTTGAGATCGCCGATGCGGTTCAGCCCGGCCTTTTCCGCCTCCCAGCGGGCGTTCAGCGCAGCGAGCTGCTCCTTGCGGTCCGCCATGTCCGCGCGGAGAGCCTCCAGACGCTCAACGGAGGCTTCATCAGACTCACCCTCGAGTGCAAGTTCCTCCATGGTGAGGCGGTCGACGGCGCGGCGCAGCTGGTCGATTTCCTCCGGTGCGGAATCGATCTCCATCCGCAGCCGGGACGCCGCTTCATCCACCAGGTCGATGGCCTTGTCCGGTAGCTGGCGTCCGCTGATGTACCGGTTGGACAGTGTTGCGGCCGCAACCAGCGCCGAGTCCGCAATGGACACCTTGTGGTGGGCTTCATAGCGTTCCTTGAGTCCGCGCAGGATGCCCACGGTGTCCTGAACGCTTGGCTCACCGACGTAGACCTGCTGGAACCGGCGTTCGAGCGCCGCGTCTTTCTCGATGTTCTCCCGGTACTCGTCCAGGGTGGTGGCGCCGATCAGGCGCAGCTCGCCGCGGGCGAGCATGGGCTTGAGCATGTTGCCGGCGTCCATGGACCCTTCCGACGCACCCGCTCCGACAACGGTATGCAGCTCATCGATGAAGGTGACCACCTGTCCGTTCGAGGCTTTGATCTCCTCAAGGACCGCCTTGAGGCGTTCCTCGAACTCCCCGCGGTACTTGGCACCGGCGATCATCGAACCCAGATCGAGGCTGATGAGCGTCTTGCCCCTCAGTGACTCAGGAACGTCCCCCGCGACCATGCGCTGCGCCAGGCCTTCCACGACGGCCGTCTTGCCGACCCCCGGCTCACCGATCAGCACGGGATTGTTCTTGGTACGGCGAGAGAGCACCTGCACCACGCGGCGAATCTCGGTATCACGCCCAATGACCGGGTCCAGCTTGCCCGAGCGCGCGATCTCCGTCAGGTCCACACCGAACTTCTCAAGCGCCTGGAAGGTGTTCTCAGGATCAGGGCTGGTGACGCGCCGGTCCCCACGCACGCCCGGGAGTGCCGCTATCAGCGCATCACGGGAGGCTCCTTCCTCGCGCAGAATCCGGCCTGCAGGCCCGGAGTCAGCGGCGATCCCGAGGAGGAGGTGTTCGGTGGAGACGAAGGAGTCCCCCAGCGATTCCGCCTCCTGCTGCGCAGCGGTGATGACCCTCAGCATGGGCTGTGAAAACTGTGCCTGGGCAACGGATGAACCCGACGACGACGGCATCGCCTTGATCGCGGCGCTCGCCTTGACGCTGACACTGTCAGCACCCACACCGGCAGCCGAGAGCAGCGCGACAGCCACACCGTCCCGCTGATCCATCAACGCCTTGAGTACGTGTGCGGGCTCCACCTGGGGGTTTCCTGCGGTGGAGGCATTCATAGCGGAAGCAGACAGTGCTTCCTGGCTCTTGGTGGTGAACTTGGTGTCCATGCTGGCCCTCCTGCATTAGCGCAAACTACTAAGTTGAGTGTACTACGCTCAACTTCACGCCGCAGTGTTCGGAGGGCGTTTTCACTTCAGGCGAACCGCTGCCGATGCACAGAGCCGCCTCAGGCCTCCCTGCCCTTCGACACCCAGCCGGGGTTGGCACTGCGCTCGCCCACCACGAGGTCCGCAGCCGCATCCAGCACATCCAGATCCGCGTCGGAAAGCGTCACCGAAAGCGCGCCTGCGTTCTCGTCGATGCGCTCCGGTTTGCGGGTGCCGGGAATCGGAACTACCGGAAGCCCAAACTTGGAGCCCTGCGCCCCGAGCCAGGCAAGGGCCACCTGCGCGGGCGTGGCTCCGGCATTGACGGCCACCGCTTGGACGGCTTCCACCACGGCGGCATTGGCATCCATCGCGTCCGCGCTGAACCTCGGCACGCGATGCCGGAAGTCGCCGGCAGAGAGTGACCGAGCCTGGACCGTCCCGGTGAGGAACCCCCTACCGAGCGGCGAATAAGGCACAAACCCAACCCCGAGCCGTACAGCTGCGGGCACAACCTGACGTTCGACGTCCCGGCTCCAAATGGACCATTCGCTCTGTACGGCGGCGATCGGGTGCACGGCATGGGCGGCCGACAGCTCATCCGCAGTCACCTCTGACAGTCCCAGGTGGCGCACCTTTCCCGCTGCAACCAGTTCCGCCATCGCGTTGACTGTCTCTTCGATCGGTACGGAAGTATCACGCCGGTGCATGTAATAGAGGTCGATGACGTCCGTTCCCAGCCGCCGCAGGCTGGCTTCTGCTGCGCTTTGCACATAGGCAGCATCTCCGCGGACGCCCGTGTAACCTGAGGCCGGGCTCCCCTCGATTCCGAACTTGGTGGCAACTTCCACCTCGTCCCGCCGCGCCGCAAGCAGCCGGCCAACGAGTTCTTCGTTGCTGCCCGCACCGTACACGTCAGCCGTGTCGATGAACGTCACGCCGGTGTCGACAGCATGGTGGAGCGTTTTCAGTGCCTGTTCCTGATCGAGCCCGCCGTAGACATCGGTGAGCGCCATGCCGCCGAATCCCTGGGCGCTCACGGTGAGGCCGGTTGCCAGTTCAGTTCGGATGAGGGTCATGCCCTCGATGGTATTCCGCTGACAGGCCGCCCGACAGGCCTGCGCGGCGTATGTGGACAAGCGGGATCATCCGGGAAGCACCTAGGCAATAATGAACCCATGGGGAAAACCAACATCACGTCCGTCCTGACCGTTGCCGCGTTGGCGTTGACGCTGACCTCCTGCTCACAGGATGGTCCTACGGCCGAGGATGCAGCCACACGCCTCGCCGAGGGCTTGGCCAGCGGGGACCTGAGCAGCGTTGCTTTTGCCGCCGTCTCCGGTGAGGATGCCACAGCGCAGCTCGAAGAAATCACCGCTGCCCTTGACGCGGTTTCACCGAAGGTTTCCGTTGCGGGCGTGGAATCGACGGGAGAAGACACCGCAACGGCCCAGCTGAATCATGTGTGGGATCTTGATGACAGCGACAAGGATTGGACCTACACCACCATCGCCGAGCTGACGCTGGTTGATGACCAATGGCAGGCGGGCTGGGATCCCTCCGTCGCCGTTGACGGCCTCAGTGCCGAAGCTTCGCTTGCGGTCTCCCGCACACCGGCCGAACGCGCGGAAGTCCTCGGCGCCGGTGGCGAGGTTCTGGTGACAGACCGCCCGGTCATCAGGGTGGGCATCGACAAGACGCGGATCGATGCTTCCGGGCTTGAATCGTCGTCCGCCGCGCTGGCCGAACTAGTCGGCATCGATCCTGCCGCCTACACAGAACAGGTGCTGAGTGCCGGCGAGCAGGCCTTCGTCGAGGCGATCGTCCTGCGTGACAACGAGGACCGCCCCGTCTCGGACGAAGAGATTGACGCTATCCCGGGAGCATCCGGCATCCCGGACACCATGTCCCTTGCCCCCACCCGCACCTTTGCCCGGGAGCTGCTGGGGTCCGTTGGGCCGGTGACGGCTGAGCTGGTGGAGCAGTCTGCTGGTCGCCTCGAACCGGGTGATGTTGCGGGCTTATCGGGTCTTCAGTTGCAGTATGACGAGCAGCTCGGCGGCACCCCCGGGATGGTCATCGAAGCCGTGACCGGGGAGGGAGAAGCACGCACCAGCGAAGTCCTCTTCGAGAAGGCGCCGGTTCCCGGAGAGCCGCTGGAACTCACACTTGATCCGGCGCTGCAGACACTGGCAGAGAACGTGCTCGCAGAAGAACCCTCGGCATCCTCGATTGTGGCTATCCGGCCGTCAACTGGAGAAATCCTGACGGTCGCGAACGGCCCCGGCAGCGAGGGTTTGCAGACCGCACTGCTTGGCCAGTATCCGCCCGGATCTACCTTCAAGGTGGCCACATCACTTGCCCTGCTCAAGAACGGCTTCACCCCGCAGACCCCCACCAGCTGCCCCGAGGAGCTGGTGGTCGAGGGGCGCGCGTTCAACAACGTGCCGGGGTATCCCGCGCAGTTCACCGGGAAAATTCCGCTCCTGCAGGCCGTTGCGCAATCCTGCAACACTGGCTTCATCTCACAGCGCGACGTCGTTTCCCAGGAAGCGCTGGCCTCGGCTGCCGCGGACCTGGGCATTGGAATCGACGTTCCCATTGGAACCCCCGCTTTCTTCGGCTCGGTTCCGACGGAGGCGGACGGCACTGCTCATGCAGCATCCATGATCGGGCAGGGCGAGGTCCTGGTCTCCCCACTGTCCCTGGCCATCATGGCCGCCTCGGTCGGCGCCGGAGAACGGGTGGCACCCACGCTCCTGGCAGGGACCGCAGCGCCGGAGGAGGCGCCGTCGTCGTTGGCTTCTGCTGAGCCCTCAACTGAACAAACAGCAGAAGCCCAGACACAGCCGGCTCCAACGCCAAGTAGCCTGACGGCCGACGAGGCGGCAGCACTTCGGGAGATGATGGGCGCCGTCGTCACGGTGGGTGGTGCGCAACTGCTCGCGGATATCCCGGGCGAGCCGGTCCTCGCCAAGACCGGCACGGCCGAATTCGGCACGGAAGATCCGCCCCGGACGCATGCCTGGGTGGTAGCTCTGCAGGGGGATCTTGCGGTTGCCGTTTTCGTTGAGGAGGGTGAACGCGGCTCCATCTCCGGCGGCCCGCTGATGGAGGAATTCCTTCGCGGGGCCGGTCAGTAGCCGGGCCGCTACCGCAACCGCTGCAGGTACCGGCTGCCCGATGTCGGAACGATCTCCTTGCCGATCGTTCCTGGTAGCCACTGTTCTGATCGACGCAAAAACGCCTCTGCCCACCGAGTTGTTCGTCAACTCGGTGGGCAGGGGCGTTTCAAGGATGCTACCTAGCGGCCGCGGCGCTCATTCGACGCCGGTGCGCTCGCCCTGCGTGAGCCGGCTCCACGCGAGCCCGCCGGACGTCCAGCCGACGACGGCGCGTGACTGCGCTGCCCGGAACCGGCCTGCGCCTTGCCCTGCGAACCACGGGTACCGCCGGTGGCGCTGTGAGCGGCGACGTCACCCGAACGCGCCGGACGCGGGCGGCGGGTGCGGTTGCCGCCGGCTGCTGCACCCTCACCGGTACGACGACGCTCGCCGTCGGTACCGAAACGTGCTGCCTGCGGCTGGTCCTTGCGGCGCTCTGCGCGGTTGCCTTCTGCTCGGTTGCCCTGTGCGTCCGCTGCCACGCGGCCGCGTCCACCGCGGCCGCCGCGTCCGCCTGCTGTTGGGGCTGCACGCCGGTTTCGCTTGCGCTCGGCGTTTGCTCCGGTCGAGGAGCCGCCACCGCGCGGGGTCTCCCGCTGGGCCAGCAGGGCGGCGCGGGTGCGTGGGTCGACTTTCTCTGCAACATCGCCGATGAGCTTGCCCACCAGCGGGGACGTGGCGGAAACGTTCTCGAACCCCACGTTCACACCGGCGGCCTTCATGAGCTTCTGCACCTCACCCTTTTGCTCGGGAAGGGTGATGGTCACAACGGTGCCGTCGGAACCGGCGCGGGCCGTGCGGCCGGAACGGTGCAGGTAAGCCTTGTGCTCTGTGGGCGGGTCAACGTGGACCACGAGCTCGACGTCATCCACGTGGACGCCGCGCGCTGCGACGTCGGTGGCAACGAGAACCCGCACATCTCCGGTGGAGAACTCGGCCAGGTTGCGGTCACGCGCATTCTGGGACAGGTTGCCGTGCAGATCGACAGCGGGGATGCCGGCGTCGGTCAGGGTCTTGGCAAGCTTGCGGGCGTGGTGCTTGGTGCGCATGAACAGTACGCGCTTGCCGGTACCGGAGGCCAGCTGCACAATGAGCTGCTTCTTCTGGGTCTGATCCCCGATCAGCAGCACATGATGCTCCATAGTGGTGACCGAAGCCTGCGTGGTGTCCACGGAGTGGGTCAGCGGGTTCGACAGGTAGCGCTGCACGATCTTGTCCACACCGTTGTCCAGCGTGGCCGAGAACAACATGCGCTGACCCTCGGTGGGCGTGGTGTCGAGGATCCGCTTCACGACGGGCAGGAAGCCGAGGTCAGCCATGTGGTCGGCTTCGTCAAGCACGGTGATTTCGACCGACTCGAGTGTGACCAGCTTCTGGCGCATCAGGTCTTCAAGCCGGCCTGGGCAGGCAATGACAATGTCGACGCCGGCACGCAGCGCCTTCTCCTGACGCGCCTGCGATACGCCGCCGTAAATGACGGTGGTGTTCAGGCCGAGCTCACTGGCGAGTGGCTCAACGGTGGCGTTGATCTGGGTGGCGAGTTCACGGGTGGGAGCAAGGATCAGCGCCAGGGGGCGTCCGGGCTTGCGGCGGTAGGCCGCCTCGCGCTCGGCCAGGCGTGACACCATGGGCAACGCGAAGGCCAGGGTTTTGCCCGAGCCGGTGCGGCCGCGGCCAAGGACGTCCCGGCCCGCGAGGGTGTCGGGGAGCGTCTTGACCTGAATGGGGAATGGTTCGGTGATTCCCTGCTCGGTGAGGGAACGGACCAGCGCTGTGGGCACGCCAAGCGCAGCAAAGGTAGTCATGTAAAGTACACGAACTTTCTTCTCATCTTCCCTGCGCACCGGTTGGTGCCCAGAGTCCGCCGAAGGAAAGTCAGACAGTGTCAACCGCTCTCACGATCTTGGGAGATAGCGCGGGACAAAAGAATGCGTTCATCGACGCAGGCTGCGGCTGAAGGAACCCGGAAATCTCCAGGAACAAGCTCCGGATGCCGCAAGCAAGTGGAACCAGTCTATCAGTGGTGAGGTTGCGGTCCCGACGACGGTTCGTGAGGATGGGGTCTGTGTGAGCAAGCCCACCATGCCTGCTCACCGACACACCTCGTCATCTACGCAGGAGGAACCATGTCCACCGCCGCCGCTATTCGCTCACATGCTGCAGATTTGTCCGGGGAAGTGACGGAGCTACGCCATCGGCTGCATCAGGAGCCGGAGATCGGACTGCACCTCCCGCGGACGCAGGAAAAGGTGCTGGAAGCGCTCGATGGACTGCCCTACGAGGTAAGCATGGGCAGGGATACGACGTCGGTGACTGCTGTCCTGCGCGGAACGGCGCCGTCGTCGGCCTCCCGGAAGCCGGTGGTATTGCTGCGCGGTGACATGGACGCGCTTCCGGTCCAGGAGCAGACCGGTGCGCCCTACGCGTCGCGTATCGATGGCGCGATGCATGCTTGCGGGCATGATCTGCATACCGCAATGCTCGCCGGAGCCGCGCGGATCCTTGCCGACCGACGTGACCAACTGGCCGGCGACGTCGTCCTGATGTTCCAGCCGGGCGAAGAGGGTTTCGACGGTGCAGGGGTGATGATCCGCGAGGGTGTGCTTGAGGCAGCCGGGCGGCGGCCCGATGCTGCGTATGGCATCCATGTGGTGTCCTCACTGCTGCCCAACGGCCTCTTTGCCAGCAGGCCTGGAACGTTGATGTCAGCATCGGATGGGCTGTATGTGACCGTCCACGGCGCCGGCGGTCATGGGTCAGCGCCCCACCGCGCGAAGGATCCGGTCACCGTTGCGGCGGAGATCGTGACCAGCCTCCAGACGATGATCACCCGCCAGTTCGACATGTTCGACCCCGCGGTACTGACCGTTGGCCTGCTGCACGCCGGAACCAAGCGCAACGTCATCCCCGAATCCGCGCGCATCGAAGCGACGATCCGGACGTTCTCCGAGCAGAACCGGGAGCTGATGCGCACCGCCATCCCCCGGCTGGTGAACGGCATTGCCGAGGCGCACGGGCTTCACGCGACCGTCGAGTATGAAACGGAGTACCCGCTGACCGTGACGGACGCCGGCGAGACCTCGAACATCGAGAAGCACGTCCGCGACCTCTTCGGCGACGAACGGTACACGCAGATGGTGAACCCGCTCAGCGGCTCCGAGGATTTCTCCCGGGTGCTCGCCGCCGTGCCCGGAAGCTTCGTTTTCCTGTCCGCGGTTCAACCCGGTGTGGACCCGGCGGGTACCGCCTTCAATCACTCTCCCTACGCGGCCTTCGATGACAGCATCCTGGCTGACGGCACCGCGCTCTATGCGCAGCTGGCGATGGCGCGGATCGCCGAGTTGTCCGGCGCCTGACCCGGCGGCACTACCCAGCGGAACCATCCAGCGGCATCGCCGGCTTTGCGGGCCTCGTTACGCTTGTACCGATGAGCACGCGCCCTGAACCCCAGCCCTTCTCCACCCAACCGGTCTCCTTCGTCCGCCGAGGCTCCCGCCTGCAGGGCCGCCGTCGTGATGCCTGGGCTGAACTGTCCGAGGGCCTGGTGGTGGATGTGCCCCGGAACACTGCAGCGGACACGTCCGTGGATCCTGCCTGGGAGTACGACGCCGCTGCCTCCTTTGGCCGCGACGCCCCGCTGGTGGTGGAGGTCGGGTCAGGACTCGGAGAAGCGGTGGCGGCCGCCGCGACGGCCGATCCCGACCGCAACTTTCTAGCGCTCGAGGTTTACAAGCCGGGGCTCGCCCAGACCCTGCTGCGCATCGATCAGGGCGGGCTCACCAACGTCCGCGTTGCGCAGGTGAACGCGGCAGAGGCTCTGGCCACCATGATCCGCCCGGCCTCGGTTGCTGAACTGTGGGTGTTTTTCCCGGACCCCTGGCACAAGACCCGCCATCACAAGCGCCGGCTGGTGAAAGACTCCTTTGTTGCGCTCGCCGGCCGTGTGCTGTCACCGGGCGGCATTCTGCGCCTCGCAACCGACTGGTCCGACTACGCAGTGCAGATGCGCGCGGCCGCCGATGACTCACCGCTTTTCGAGAACCTGCACGACGGCGAACGCGCCGGCTCCGACAGCCCGCTCACCCAGATCTGGGCCAGCGGTGTAGAGCACGAGGTCGGCGGAACGCCCCGCCGCGAGGGGCGCGAACCAGCCGGGACGGCTTCCGCCCAGGAAGGCGAAGACTCGATCGGCGGCTGGGCGCCGCGGTTCGATGGCCGCATCCTGACGAGCTTCGAGAACAAGGCCCACGACGCTGGCCGCTCGATCTTCGACCTGGCGTACCGCCGGGTCCGGTAGCGCTGCGTCAGGCGCGGACGTCGGAAAGGTGATGGACGACGTCGTGCAGCCCGTACTGGGCAAGGGTTTCCACGGTGAAGCGCGAGCCGTTGCTGCGGCGTCCAACCCGGCTCCAGTCCCCGACCGAGTCCAGCAGCGCCGCATAGGTTTCCCCGGCTGCCGCCAGCTCGTCGGCTACGCGGCCCGGATCCTCCGCCGCGTAGTTCTTCTCCTGAGCCGTGCGGTCCTGGTCCCAATCGTCGAAAATTGGATCCTCCTGCGACAGCATCAGCTCCGTGCGCTCGGTGAACAGCACGTAAACGTCCCGGACGTGCGCAGCATACTCAAGCGTTGACCAGGTGCACTCATCCGGGCGGTCCCGCACGTCAGCCCTGCCAAGCGCCTTCCGCCACCGCGGCAGGTCCAGCCTGTGTTTTCCCGCGATGCTTTCGGACGGATAGTCCGACGCGTCGAAGCCGCACTGGGGGCAGGGACGCTCGAGCACCCAGGTCCAGTCTTTGGTATCCGGTTCAATCGCCATAGGAGGAAGCGTATCCAGACCTACCCCTTCGCCTGCATCCTGTGACGGTGAATTGCACCTTGCCTCTTGCGACAAACAGGTTTGTGCCGCAAAGTAGTTTGCGTGAACTCGCGAAAGAAGCTCAGTGACGGCGCACACCAGGCCGACGACGAACGCCCCCTGGACCTGAACGCCGCGCTCAACGTAGTTGAGGCCGCAGAAAGGCGTGCACGACGGGAACTGCGTGGCAACGGTGCGTGGGTGTATCTCCTGTGGGCCCTCACCTGGCTCAGCGGGTTCGGCACCCTGCATGGCTCCCGCAACGGCTGGATTCCTCTCGAACCCGAAACCGCGCTCACGCTCTTCGGCTTGCTCGTTGCCGCCGGTGTAGCGGTGACCATCGTGATTTTCGGCCGTCAAGGCCGGGGTATCCGCGGGCACTCACGCTTCACGGGAGGCTTCTATGCGCTCGCCTGGATTTTGGGGTTCATAGTCATGGGGGCATTGAGCGGCACGATCGGGATGGCAGTGGACGACTTCTGGCTCCGGGGGATGCTCATCAATGGCATCGCCATCCTGATTGTCGGCCTGCTGTACATCACGGGTGGCACCACATTCAACGACGTGGTGCAGGTGGTCATGGGCGTCTGGTTCCTCGTGGTGGATATCGCGTCGATCATCGCCGGACCGGAACATTTCCTCACCGTGTTCTTCATTTTCGGTTCCGGCGGCTTCTTTGTGGGGGCCGTAGTACAGGCGCTCCGTCAGCGCCGGAGGCCGACGCATGCCTGAGCTCGACCCCGTGATCCATGCCGAGTCGCGGTTGCGGGCCATCACCACGCTGAACGAAGTCGGCGAGCGCAACCGCATCGCCTTCACCAAGCTGCAGAAGATCCTCGACATGACGGCCGGCAATCTCTCAACCCATCTGCGCAAGCTCGAAGACGCCGGCTATATCACCGTTTCCAAGACCATCGAGGGCCGCACCCCGGCAACCTACGTGGCCATCACCCCGGCGGGGACCGCCGCCTACGCCGCCTACCGCCTGGCACTACATCAACTCCTCACCACCGAACTTACGGAGAAGTCATGACCTCACCAGCAGCACTGGTACAGCGCCATCCGACTACGACGGCGCCGCTCGCCTCTGCGGAGGCAGTCACCAAATCCTTCGGAAGGACCGCTGCGCTCACCGGAGTGAGCCTGCAGATCCACCCTGGCGAATCTGTGGGGCTTCTTGGCCCGAACGGTGCCGGCAAGTCAACCCTGATCGGGCTGCTGTCAGGGCTCCGGCGGCCTGACTCGGGAACCGTCCGGCTATTCGGAGAGAACCCTTCCCATCCCCGCACGCGCTTACGGCTCGGCATCACTCCGCAGGCCACTGCGGTTCCGCAGAACCTGACAGTCCATGAAGCCGTGCAGTTTGTCGCACGACATTACCCGGACCCCATTCCGTCCGCACAGCTGCTGAAGGATTTTGGGCTGGTGGAGGCGGAACGGAAGCAGTGCGGCGGCCTCTCCGGCGGCCAGCAGCGGCGCCTGCTGGTAGCGCTGGCACTTGTGGGAAGGCCGGAATTGGTCATCCTCGATGAACCAACCACCGGTCTGGACGTGGACGCACGCGAGACGCTGTGGAGCCAACTTCGCACTTACCGCAGTTCCGGCGGCACGCTGCTCATCACCAGCCATTACCTCGAGGAGATTCAGGCCCTCTCCAGCCGGGTAGTGGTGATCGACCGGGGCACGGTCATTGCTGACGGAACGGTGGATGACATCCGCAGCCGGGTGGCAGTCAGCAAGGTGTCCTTCCTAACGGACCTGCCCGCGTCGTCGTTCCTGTGCCTCCCGGGCACGGTGGACGTCACGGTCGCTGACACCGGACGCACCACCGTGGTAACCCAGGACGCCGACGCCACAGTCCGGCAGCTGGTTCAGGACGGGTTGCCGTTCTCACAGCTTGAGGTCCATGGGGCAACCCTCGAAGAAGCCTTCCTTTCCCTCACCGCCAAGGAGCAGCAATGAGCACCGTCACAGGACCTGACGCCGCGGCTCGTCACAACACCGCGACGGCACACACTGCGCCGTCCCAGCTTTCACTGATCCGCACGCATACGAAAGCACAGCTCCTTGAGCAGCTGCGCATTCCGGTCGCGGTGATCTCCTCGGTGGTATTTCCGGCACTGGTGCTGATGTTTTTCGTGGTGCCGCAGCCGGCGGTGACTGCCGATCCGATGGCCTCGCTGGAATCGATAGCGCAGCTTGGCGTGTTCGGTGTGATGAGCGCGTTCCTGTTCAACTACGGAGTCGGAGTGGCGGAGGACCGCGCCAACCCGTGGAGCAGCTATGTCCGCTCACTCCCGGTGGGAGCGCTGCCTGGAATCCTGGGGAGAGCGGTGACCGGAATGCTGTTTGCGTTCATGTCGCTGCTGCCGGTCCTGATTCTGGGCGCCTTGCTCACCTCCGCACCGGACGCCTTCACCAGCGGCGACCTGCCCTGGTGGCGCGTTCCCTTCGCTGTAGCGGTGTGGCTGCTGTGCGGGCTGCCGTTCCTGGCGCTTGGGCTGTTCATCGGGCACCTGTGCACCTCGAAGGTAGCCGTTGCGGTGACGCAGGTGGTGTTCTTCCCACTGGCCTTTGCGGGCGGCATGATGCTCCCACCGCTGATGTTCCCTGAGTGGCTCAACACGCTTTCGCTGTTCCTCCCCTCGCGTGCCGCACGGGACCTGTCCGTCTTCGCGCTCACCGGTGAGGGGCTGCACTCGACCACCGTCGTCTGCCTGCTGGCGTGGCTGCTGGTACTGGGAGCGGCAGCGCTCTGGGCTGCGCGGCGCGATCAGGGCCGCCGCTTCCGCTGACCCCTTCGCGTTCCTGTCCCTCCGCTCAGTCGAACGACGACGACGGCAGGTCCCGCTCCCCCGCAGCCATCGCATCCACAATCCGCCGCGCAACCGCATCCGGGTCCTTGCCCTGCGGCAGGCGGGGTGCCTGGCCATCGATTGGACGGGTAGCGAGGCCGGTCTCGGTATGGGGTGGCCGCACGTCCAGCACACGGACACCGCTGCGGCGCAGTTCGAGAGCGGCTGCCTTCCCGAAGGCACTCAGGGCTGCTTTGCTGGCCGAGTACGCCGCCATTCCTGCGGTGGGACTATCGGCGACGACGGCGCTGATCTGAACCACCTGCCCGCCCTTCTCCAGGCGCGGAAGCACTGCCCGCAGAAGCCGGGCATAGCCTACGAAGTTGGTGAGGAGCAGCTCATCCAGGGTGTCGTCGTCGAGCTCCGCCAAGGCGCCGAACGCAACCACACCGGCGGCGTACACCACGCCGTCCAGCGGTTGGCCGTCAAGCGCATCGACGATGCCGGCCGGACCGCCCGGCAGCGTGAGGTCAGCGGCGATGCACTGGGCGCCAAGCCGGCCAGCGAGCGCACCGAGTTTCTCCTGGTCCCTGCCGCTGAGCGTCAGTTCAGCTCCCCTGGAGCTCAGCTCCCCCGCGATGCGCGAGCCGAGCTCACCCGTTGCGCCGACCACCAGGAACTGTTTGCCGCTGATTCCGTTGCCATTGAGATCATCCATTGCCTGAGCCTAACAACCGGCCCTGACGGTTCCCCCTGAAGTGCCCGGGCTGTCAGGCGGAACTTGGACGGTTTCCCTGCACCCGACCCTTCAGCTGGCGGAGTTCCTGCTCGGCAGCTTCGCGTGCTTCCAGCTCACCGAAGGCGTCTTCGAGCTTCCCGGAAGTTGGGTCTGACCAGGCGAGTTCTTCCTGCGCAGCCTGCAGGTGCCTCAGCCGCCGGGCTTCCTGCTCCGCCTCGCGGGCAGCGCGGGCGGTTTCCATACTGTTGCCTGCGGAGGACGAGACTGCTCCCCGAACGTCCAGCGCTGCCTGGGTTGCACCGTGCTGAGCCTTCAGGGATTCGTAGCGCACCGCGTTGTCCTGCAGGGAGGTTTCAAGCCAGTACAGGTCTGACTCCAGCGAGCGGAACTGCTGATCGACGTCGTCGCGTTGGCGGGTCAGTGTCTCGAGTCTCTTCTGGATTTCCAGGGCGCGGCGCAGGGCTGACCGGGCGGCGTCGTCATTGTTGTTCGCGACAGCCCGTTCCGCTTCCCGGTTGCACGCATCGAGATCTGCAGCTGCTTGCCGGGCAAGGGTATCCACGCGATGGCGGACTGCGGCGAGGTCAGCGACGCTGCGGCGCGCGCGGTCGAGGTTCTCTTCCTGTTGGCGCTGCGATTCGCCGAGGGCGGTGATGGGATCGCCCGGTTCAACGGCGTTTCGGCGTGAGGCGATGATGCGTGAGATGCGGCGTCGGACGGACACTGGCGCTAGGCCCGCCGGGTGCCGGTGCCGTAGGCGGCGTTCCAGGTCTTCAGCGCGCCGATCTCCATGGTGAGGCGGGAGGTGGCCCGCTCCAGCTGCCTGCTGCCGGTTTCCTGGTGTACCTCCAGCAAGGTACGGCGCAGCTGGGCCGACAGTTCGCACAGGGAGTTGACCTGCTCTCCGATGCTGTTCGCGAGGTCCTCGCGCAGCGCGCGGTTAGGTTCACGCTCAGCAAGTGCTATGCGTTCGCAGAGTACTGCCTCGGCGCGCGTGAGGTCATCCGCCGTTGCCGCCAGATCACCCGTCGGAGACCCTTGCGCGATGGCGGCGGCAACTGAACGGCGCGTGGCGCCAGTGGAACGCTCCAGCTGGAGCCGGAGCCTTGCGAGCTCCCGCGCCGAAGCGTCCGTGGAAAAGGAACGCAGCCGGCTGGAGCCGCGCTCGATCCGGCGACGGAGAATTCCTGAGCGACGGATGCGGCGCACAATCAACCAGGTTCCGGTTGCAGCGCCAATCGCGAGGATTCCCAGGACGGCACCCCCGAAGAGGAGAAGCTGGAGAACACCCTCCAGCAGGAATTCCGCGGCGTCAACGAACTCTGATTCAGGCATGTATCTAAGTGTGCCGTGGAATTGCAGGTTGCGCCACGTGGGAAGCACCGGAGCGGTCAGCGGGTTGGCTCGCCGCGCCAGATCATCAGTGCCTGGCTGCGCGGGCGGGGACGCTGCCCGCGGGCGAGGGTAACCACGTCGCCCGCGAGACCGGCAGCGAAAACACGGGTGGCCTCGGACTTCCGGCGCTGGGCGAGTTCGTCCGTGAGTTCACTCACCCGGTGCTGGAGTGCCAGGACCTGGTTCTCCAACTCCAGGATGCGCCTGATGCCCTCGAGCGAAACGCCTTCCTGGGAGAGCCGCTGCACCTCACGCAGGACATTGACGTCACGCTGTGAGTAGCGCCGGGCACGCCCCGGCGCCCTGCTGGGAATCACGAGGCCCAACCTGTCGTATTGACGCAGCGTCTGGGGATGCATGTCCGCCAACTCCGCCGCAACGGAGATGACATAGATGGGCATATTGATGTCAACAGGCATGTGTCGCTCCCCTTTCGCTGGCTAGCTCTCCCACACCTTAGAGCCGCGCCTTCTCGGCAAGATTGACCCGTGGATCAGCGTCTTTCGTGGCGTTCGAGAAGGCCTCCACTGCGGCTGCGGCGTCTTTGTTCAGATTTTGTGGAACAACGATGTCAATTGTCACCAGGAGGTCGCCGGTTGCCTTCGACGTCTTTACTCCGCGGCCCTTCACGCGCAGGGTCCTTCCCGAGGGAGTGCCTGCCGGGACTTTCACCGTGACCTTCTCGCCGTCCAGGGTGGGCACCTCCACCTGCGCTCCGAGGGTCGCTTCCGGGAACGTGACCGGCACGTGTACACGGATGTTGTCGCCGTCGCGCTGGAAGAAGGAATGCGGTTTCACATTGACGGTGACCATGAGGTCCCCGTTGCCTGCGGCTCCCGGCTGACCCTTGCCGCGCACACGCACTTTCTGGCCGTCGCGGATGCCGGCTGGAATGCGCACGTCGATGACTTCGCCCGATGGTTCACGCAGGCCGATGGTGGTCCCGCGGATTGACCCTGCGAAGGAGATGCTGGTGCTGGCGGTGCGGTCCGCGCCCTTGCGGGGCGGCGTCTGGTAGCCCGGAAAACCGCCGCCGGACGAGTAGCCGCCTGCGCCCCCGAACAGGTCAGCGAACTCCGGTGGCAGGTTACTGCCGCCGCCGAAGCCGCCGCTGCGTTGACGCCCCGCGGACTGGCCGAAGAGGTTCCCGAAGACGTCATCGAAGCCTGCGCCGCCGGCTGGGCCACCGGGGCCCCCTGCGGTGAATCGGGCGCCGCTTCCCATGGCGCGGATCGCGTCATACTGCTGGCGTTCCTCAGCGTCGGACAGCACCGAGTAGGCCTCGGAAATGTCCTTGAACATCTTGTCAGAGCCCCCGGTGCTTTGGTTCTGGTCCGGGTGGTGCTTCCGCGCGAGCTTCCGGTAAGCCTTCTTGATGTCGGCGTCGGAGGCGTCCTTGGGCACACCAAGAATCTTGTAGAAGTCCTTGTCGACCCAGTCCTGACTGGCCATCTGACCCCTCCTCTCTATAACTCTCTAAGTTGCCTGTTCGTGGAAGCGTTGCGTCCTTTCCCTCCGAGGAAGGGGGCTTTAATATTCCGAAGCGAGCTCTGCGAGTCTCGGAATTTCGTTGCCCCCGGTCGGAGGGAAAGGACGCGCTCAGCTACTCCGGAACTGCGACGATCACCTGGGCGGCACGCAGGACGCGGTCATTTTTCTTGTAACCCACGCGCAGGATCTGGCTGACGCTGTCGAACTGGACCTCGGCGCTGGGCTGCTGGATGAGGGCTTCGTGGATGTTCGGGTCGAACTCCACACCGGTCTCATCGATGCGGGACAGACCGTAGGTCTTCAGCGCGTTCTCCAGCTTGGTGGAGATTGCTGCGAAAGGACCGTCCGCGAGGTCGCCGTGCTGCCGGGCTGCGTCAATGTCGTCGAGAACCGGCATCAGCGAATTCAACACGCCGATCACTGCCATGTCCCGCGCGACGTCCCGGTCACGCTCCACGCGCTTGCGGTAGTTGACGTACTCCGCCTGCAGCCGCAGGAAGTCGTTCCGGAGCTCGGCCTCAACATCGGTGGAAGCAGCCGGAACCTCTTCGCCGCCACCGGCCTCGTTGAGGATGACTTCCGCCTGGGCCAATGCGTCCTGGCCGTCTGCAGGGCCGTCGGTCGGGGCTTCGGACTCCTGACCGGCACCCGCTGAGGGCGCCGAACCAGTGTCATCCGAGCCGGCGGTCCCGCCGGCATCCTGCTGCCCACGGACCTGGCCGGTTTCCGGGTCGATCTTCCGGTTGTCCCGGAAGCTGACCGGCTCCTGATGCTCTTCTTCGTTTCCGTGGTGAGGCATGGCTACTTCTTCTCGTCTTCGTCAACAACCTCGGCGTCTACGATGTCCTCATCGTCAGCCTTGGTGCCGTCTTCGCCCGGCTCACCGCTTGGGGCAGCACCGGGACCGGTGGCGCCTTCCTGCTGTGCCTGGGCGTAGATGGCTTCGCCCAGCTTGCTCTGCGATGCCTGGAGCTTCTCGAAGGCGGCCTTCACCTCATCATCATTGTCCTGGGTTTCCAGGGCCTTCTTGAGGGCGTCGACGTCAGCCTGAACCTCCGTCTTGACCTCTTCCGGCAGCTTGTCCGAGTTATCGGCAATGAGCTTGTCGGTCGAGTAGGCCAGCTGCTCGGCACCGTTACGGGTATCAGCTGCCGCACGGCGCTGCTTGTCTTCGGCAGCGTGCTCCTCGGCGTCACGGACCATGCGGTCGATGTCTTCCTTGGAGAGCGAGGAACCACCGGTGATGGTCATCGACTGCTCAGTGCCGGTGCCCTTGTCCTTGGCGGATACGTGCACAATGCCGTTGGCATCGATGTCGAAGGTCACCTCGACCTGCGGTACGCCGCGCGGCGCAGGGGCAATGCCGGTGAGCTCGAAGGTACCCAGCGGCTTGTTGTCGCGGGTGAACTCGCGCTCGCCCTGGAAGACCTGGATGGCCACGGACGGCTGGTTGTCATCCGCGGTGGTGAAGGTCTCGCTTCGCTTGGTGGGGATGGCCGTGTTGCGCTCAATCAGGTGGGTCATCACGCCGCCCTTGGTCTCGATGCCGAGGGACAACGGGGTGACGTCAATAAGGAGTACGTCCTTGCGCTCGCCCTTCAGCACACCTGCCTGCAGTGCTGCGCCGACTGCGACGACCTCGTCCGGGTTGACGCCCTTGTTGGGCTCCTTGCCTCCGGCAAGCTCCTTGACCAGTTCAGAAACGGCAGGCATACGGGTGGAGCCACCGACAAGCACGATGTGATCGATGTCGGCTACCTTGATGCCGGCTTCCTTGATGACGTCGTTGAACGGCTTCTTGGTGCGATCGAGCAGGTCCTTGGTGAGGTCCTGGAACTTGGCACGGCTCAGGTGTTCGTCCAGGTGAACCGGGCCGTCAGGGGTGACGGACAGGTACTGGAGGGAGATGTTGGTCGAGCTGGCGGATGACAGTTCCTTCTTGGCCTGCTCAGCGGCTTCCTTGAGGCGCTGCAGCGCGATCTTGTCCTTGGACAGGTCTGCACCCTTTGCCTTTGCCTGCGCAAGCAGGAAGTCGACGACGCGCTGATCCCAGTCATCGCCGCCGAGGCGGTTGTCACCGGAAGTTGCGCGCACCTGGATGGTCGAGAACTCATCCTCGTCCTTGCCGACTTCGAGGAGGGACACGTCGAACGTTCCGCCACCGAGGTCGAAGACCAGGATGAGCTCATCTTCCTTGCCCTTGTCCAGGCCGTAGGCGAGCGCGGCAGCCGTGGGCTCGTTCACGATGCGCAGGACGTTCAGGCCCGCGATCTCGCCGGCCTCCTTGGTGGCCTGACGCTCAGCGTCATTGAAGTAGGCCGGAACGGTGACGACGGCGTCGGTCACCTTCTCGCCCAGGTAGCTCTCGGCGTCAGTCTTCAGCTTCTGCAGAATGCGCGCGGAGATTTCCTGCGGAGTGTAAGTCTTGTCATCAACCTGCTTGGTCCAGTCCGTTCCCATGTGGCGCTTGACGGAGGCGATGGTGCGGTCGATGTTGTTGACTGCCTGGCGCTTGGCGATCTCGCCGACCAGGACCTCTCCACTCTTGGAGAAAGCGACGATGGACGGAGTGGTGCGGGCGCCTTCTGCGTTGGCGATGACGGTGGGCTCGCCACCTTCGAGCACGGAAACGACGGAGTTGGTGGTTCCGAGGTCAATACCTACTGCACGTGACATGCGTATTTCCTTTCAGCGAGTCGGCGGCCTTGTGGCCATCAACCAGAAATTCGGGATTCCGCCCAGATTGAGCGTTCTGCACTCAACTGTACTCCGCTCGCCACGGATGTCAATTTGAAGTTGAGTCAGGAACACTCAACTAGAATCCTGCACTGCAGTCTCGGGCATCTGCAGCCAGCTGCAAACGGTCAGAGGCAGCGTGGCTGGAACTTGGCGTCCGCCGGGCCGTCCTGGGCGAGGGCATGGGTCACGAGCCTGTGCACTACCGGATCGTTCGGTGCCTGGTCGTGCTCGATCAGGTCAAGGGCGCACTTGTCCTGAATGGTGATGTTCGTGACCTGCCGTGCAGGGCCCGCCAGGAATTGGCTCGTGTAGGGCGTCACGACCTCGTCATATCTGGTGCTGATGACCGTATAGGACGGCCCACTGACCGTGTCGCCAATCGAATTGAGTTCGGTGAGGAACGGCGAACCTGCCTCCTGATCTGCGCAGGCCTGGCAGAGAAAGCTGGTATCCGACGTAGTGAGGGGCGCGTCCTCGCCTGCCGGCACCAGGACTCCCTCGGTGCCATGGTTCGAGGGCGCAATTCCCACCAGGTGGTTGACCTTCTTCGCCCCGCCCAGGAAGCCGATGTAATAGCGCGGCATCATGCCGCCCTGGCTGTGTCCCACCAGGTCAACTTTCCGGGCTCCGGTGGCGGCGAGAACGGCGTCGACGAACGAGCCAAGTTCCGCTGCGGAATCGGCCACGGGGCCCGTGGCGTCAATACCGTTCGTGGTGCCGTAGTTAAGGGCGAATACGCAGTACCCCTGTCCGGCCAGCACCGGGGAGAGCGTGGACCAGTTCTTCACCATGCTCTCGAAAGTTCCCGGCACCAGGATGACGGGATGAGGGTGCTCCTCGCTCGGCGTGCAGGACCAGTTGTTGGCACCGGGCGGCGAAATGTCCTCGGTGTCGGCAGCGGCGGGAGCTGCCCCGGCGAGGCTTCCGCCTAGCAGGGCGGCGGTGGCAAAGATTGTCGACAGGCGGTGCGGCATGGTGAAACCTCTTCGTATCATCGACGCTCCCCGGGCGGGAGCGGGCATCGCACAGACGCTAGCTACTCGCCGGTAGCAACCGCAATACCAATGAGAATTTGTGCAGGTTGCGCCCGCCAACCGCCGCAGCTACGCCCGGTGAGCCGGCTCTTTCCGCCCTTCCTGCTCAGTTTCAGACTGCCGGTCTGGGTGGGTGCCGCCGTCGTGCTGTGCCAGCTTGGAAGGCCACCAGATTTTCGGTCCGATGTCGTACGCGAGCGCCGGAACCAGCAGTGAACGCACAATCACCGTGTCGAGCAGCACGCCGAATGCCACTATGAAGGCGATCTGCGCGAGGAACAGGATCGGGATGACGCCCAGGGCCGCAAAGGTTGCAGCCAGCACTACGCCCGCGGAGGTGATGACCCCGCCCGTCACACCCAGCCCGCGGAGAATTCCAGGCCGTGTTCCGATGCGCAGTGACTCTTCCCGTACCCGGGTCATCAGGAAGATGTTGTAATCGACGCCGAGCGCGACCAGGAACACGAAGCCGAACAGCGGAACCGACGCGTCCGCGCCATCGAACCCGAGCAGGTTGTTGAACACCAGCGCCGAGACACCGAGCGCAGTGGCGTAGGACAACACCACTGAACCGATGAGCAGCACCGGCGCCAGGACGGACCGCAGCAGCAGCATGAGGACCACCAGGATCACCACCAGGACGATGGGGATGATCTTCGTCAGGTCTGCCTGGGCGGTCTCGTTGGTATCCAGCGCGACGGCGGTCACGCCACCGACCAGCACGTCCGCGCTCACCGTGTCCAGATCGGTGCGCAGCTGCTTGACGAGCTCCTCGGCCTCTGCGGAGTCAGCCTGGTAGTCAAGCGTGGCCCTGACCAGCACATTTCCATCGCGTACGACGACGTCGCCCGCCTGGTCAGCGGCAACGGTCGCCTCAGCGACGCCCTCCTGCGCTTCGAGGACATCGAGCACGCCGTCTTCCTGCCCTTCGGGAGCGATGATGGTCACCGGGCTGCCGGCGCCGGCGTTGAAGTGGCGGGCCAGTGCATCCTGACCATCCACCGCATTCGACGGAGTCAGGATCAGCGAGGACTGCGGGACACCCGAAGCCTGAAGTTGAAGCAGCCCGAGGGATCCTGCCACGAGGACCAGCAGGGAAACGATCCAGACAGGCCGGGAAGACCGTGAGATGAGTCCACCGACCCGCTTCCAGACGCCGCGCAGTCCTTCCAGACCGGTGACGTTGCGGCCGTGGACACCGGCCGGATGAGTGCCGGCCTTCGGCCGTAGCGGCCAGAAAGCGCTTCGCCCGAAAAGCAGGAGGAAGGCGGGCAGGAGGGTCAGCGCGGCCAGCAGGGAGAAGACAATGCCGATCGCGGCAATGGGACCAAGGCTGCGGTTCGAGTTGAGATCGGAAAAGAGAAGGCACAGCAGGGCGAGGATCACCGTGGCCCCGGAGGCGATGATCGGCTCGACCGAGGCCCGGTAAGCAACTTTCATGGCATCCCACTTAGAGCTGAACTCGGTGAGTGCTTCACGGTAGCGGGCAACCAGCAGCAGCGCGTAGTCCGTTGCCGCGCCGATCACCAGGATCGACAGGATCCCCTGGCTCTGCCCGCTCAGCTCGATCCAGCCCCACAGGGCGAAGGCGTAGACGAGCAGAATCGAGGTTGCCAACGCGAAGACGGAGGTGAACAGCACCAGGAACGGCAGGATGAGCGCACGGTACACGGCCAGGAGGATCACGAACACCGCTGCCAGGGCAACAGCCAGGAGGATCCCGTCAATTCCGCCGAATGCACTGACGAGGTCAGCGGTAAAGCCCGCCGGACCGGTGACATAGCCCTCGGTACCCGCGGGAAGCTCCGCCTCAAGCACCTCGCGGAGTTCGATGACCACCTCACCCAGCTCGGCGCCGTCGGACACTGAGGCGATGTATTGGATGGCAAGGCCATCCTCCGAGGGGATGGGACCGATGACAGCCGGCTGCCCCTCGGCGGCAGGCTCAAGGCCGGGCACCTCAGTCAGCTGACCAGCCAACTCCTCATAGAGCGGGAGTTCCTGGGGAAGGATCTCGGTCTCCGACTCAACCACGATCACCGCGGGCACCGCGGTGGATTCCGTGAACGCTGCCTGCAGCTCGCCGGCCTCCGTCGATTCGGCGCTGGCCGGGAGGAAGGACGCCTGATCGTTACTGGAAACCTCCTCCAGCTTGCCGAAAGTGGGACCGCCGAAGCCGGCACCGATGAACCACAGCACCACGATGAATGCCGGGAAGAACACCCGGACCCACTTCTTGTTGAACATGCGCAACCTTCCTGGAGTATCTCTGCTGCCTACTATATCCACCATCGAGATAATTCGCAGTATTCTAATCTTGGAGATGAACAGGAGGAAGATGGCCGCCGCATCACGTGAACTACTGGCTTTGCTTCAGCAGTTCACCGTTGAGACTGACCGCTACGTGGATACGGTCAGCGTCCGCGATTCCCTGCACCGCACGGATCTGAACGCACTGGGGATCATGATGGGTGCTGCGCGAGCCGGCGCCACCGTGACACCCGGGATGCTCCGCCACGCCCTGAACCTGAGTTCACCGGCAACCACGGCGCTGATAGACCGGCTCGATGAAGCGGGGCACGTCCGCCGCTCCCGGAGTTCTGTGGATCGGCGGCAGGTACACCTCGAGATGACGGAGAAGGCACTCGAAACCGGGTCCCGGCTATTCATCCCCCTGGCGCGTGAAGTGGAACAGGCCCTCTCCGGGTTCGCCCCCGAAGAACTCGAGTTGTTCAGCACCATGATGCGCAAGGTCACGGACGCCACCGTGAACGCGCGCCGTCAGGCGTCGGAGGACGCGCCGGAGTAACCTGTCGGTCATGAATGATGAGGTCTACTCCCATGGCCACCACGCCAGCGTGACGAGCGCCCATGCAATGCGTCGGGCGCAGGATTCCGCCGGATACTTGCTGGAACACCTTTCCTCCGGGATGCGCCTGCTCGATATCGGCTGCGGCCCGGGGAGCATTACCGCCGATTTTGCCGCACTGCTGGACCCCGCAGTGGTGATCGGCATGGATCGGGCCGAGGGCGTCGTGGCTCTGGCGGCGCGCACCTATGCCGGCATTGAGAACCTCTCATTTCGCACGGGCAATGTGTATGACCTCGATCTTGAGGACGAATCCGTTGATGTGGTGCACGCCCATCAGGTGCTGCAGCACCTCACGGACCCGGTTGCGGCGCTACGCGAGATGCAGCGCGTCACCCGCCCTGGCGGCATCATCGCCGTCCGTGATGCGGACTTCCACGCCATGGCCTGGTACCCGCCGGCTCCGGAGCTGGACGAGTGGATGGAAACCTACCAACAGCTCGCCCGCAGCAACAGGGCAGAGCCCGACGCCGGCCGCCACCTCCTTGCCTGGGCTCACGAGGCGGGCCTGACGGAGGTGGAGGCATCGTCGTCGAACTGGTTGTATGCCACGCAGGAGCGCCGCCGCTGGCACGCGGAGACCTGGGCGGAGCGCGTGCTGAGCTCGGGCTTCGCGGAGCAGACGCTTGAGCGCGGTCTGGCGGACAGCGCCGCGCTGGAACGGATGGCTGCCGGTTGGCGGCGCTGGGGTGAATCGCCCGACGGCTGGTTCCTCATTCCGTGCGGGGAGCTCATCATCCGTGTGTGAAACAGTTGTCGATTCGGTTCGCGTGTGAAGTTGTAGGGTGAGGCGATGATGAGCCGGACCCTGCCAACCGATCCTGAGCATTTCGACATCGTGGTGGTCGGTGGCGGCCACAACGGCCTGGTTGCGGCAGCGTACCTGGCCCGTGCCGGCCGGTCCGTGGTGGTCCTTGAACGGCTGGACCGGGTGGGCGGCGCAGCGGTCTCGGCCGAAGCGTTTCCAGGCACCGGTGCCCGGCTGTCCCGCTACTCCTACCTGGTGAGCCTCCTGCCGCAGCAGATCATCGAGGACCTCGATCTTGACCTGCAACTGGTACGACGGCGGTACTCCTCCTATACGCCGCTGCCCGGCTTTGACGTGGGGCTACTCATCGATATCTCCGATGACGAGGCGACCCGCGCCAGCTTCGAACGCATCGGTGCTGAAAACGACACCGGCGGATTCGCGTCCTTCCACCGGAGCACTTCGATACTCGGCGAAAAGTTGTGGCCGACGGTGACGCAGCCGCTGCTGCGCCGGGCTGAGGCGCGCGCGTTGGTCGGCGACGACTCGGTGTGGGAAGACTTCATCGAGCGGCCGGTCGGTGAGGTGATCGAACGCTGCGTGGACAGCGATCTGGTGCGCGGGGTCTTACTGACCGATGGGCTCATCAGCACTTTCGCCCGGGCACACGACGAGGATCTGCAGCAGAACAAGTGCCTCCTGTACCACGTGATCGGCGGTGGCACCGGGAACTGGGATGTGCCCGTCGGTGGAATGGGCGCGGTCTCGGGAGAGCTGGAGCGGGCGGCGCGCGAAGCAGGCGTGGTGATCCGCACGGAAGCGGAAGTGACCGCTGTGGCAGCTACAGTCGGCGGAACACCGGTTGTGTATTACAGCGAAGGCGGTGGTCCTCAGCGGGTGAGCGGCGAATTTGTCCTCGCGAATGTCACGCCGGCCGCTCTGGGCCGGCTGATGGGCGGGCCGGATGCCTCACGCTTCCCACCGGCGTCGCACCCTGTTGCTGAAGGCGCCCAGGTGAAGGTGAACATGCTGCTGTCCAGGCTTCCGCAGCTCCGCGACCCGAATGTGAAACCCGAGCAGGCATTCGGCGGGACGTTCCATATCAACGAGACGTACCCGCAGCTGGAGAAGGCCTATGACGAGGCGGCCGCCGGCCGGGTACCCGACCCGTTGCCGATCGAGATCTACTGTCACTCGCTGGCGGATCCTTCGATCCTGTCGCCGGAGTTGCGGGAGGCGGGGGCGCACACACTCACCGTCTTTTCCCTGCAGACCCCTCACCGGCTGCTCGCTTCAGGGGACCACGATGCTCGCCGCGCTGCGCTGCAGCAGGCTGTGCTGGCGTCGCTGAACAGCGTGCTGGCCGAGCCGATCGAGGACTGCATCCTCGCCGGACCCTCGGGTGAGCCCTGCATTGAAACCAAGACCACCCTCGATCTCGAGGAAACGTTGGGCCTGACGGGCGGGAACATCTTTCACGGACCGCTGTCGTGGCCCTTTGCGGACGACGACGAACCCCTGGACACGCCCGCTCGCCGGTGGGGTGTCGCAACGGATCACACGCGCGTCCTGCTGTGCGGAGCGGGGTCACGGCGCGGCGGCGGCGTGAGCGGACTCGGTGGTTACAGCGCCGCGATGGCGCTGCTGGAAGAGGATTAGCCGAGGATTTCGGCACGTCCCCTGCGACCGTCCCGCTTCAGTACCTAGGATTGATTCATGTACAGGATCGTCACTGTCTGCACCGGCAATATCTGTCGTTCCCCCATGGCCGAAATTATGCTGAACCGCGCCTTTGAGGAGGCTGGTCTGGCCGATGACGTCCTGGTGGATTCCGCCGGCACCACCGGCTGGGAAGCAGGTAACCCGATCGATGAGCGGGCGGCCGCGAAGCTCACCGAACTCGGGCTTGTCAGCGATACGCACCGTGCGAGGAAGTTCGACCCGGAGTGGTACAGCGAGCGCAACCTCATTCTCGCGCTCGATGTTGACCACTACGAGGACCTCCGCCTGGAAGCGCCCGACGCCGAGAGCCGGAGCCGGGTGCGCATGCTTCGCGAATTCGATCCGGCCGCTGCCGGGACACCGGTTTCCGAGCTCGGAATCTACGACCCGTGGTACGGAGATCAGGCAGACTTCGAAGCCACGTGGCGGATGGTTAACGACGCCGTTCCCGGGATCGTTCAGTACGTACTGGAGGAACTGGCGCGGGCCACGCCGCCCGCTGAGTGCTGACGAGGCTACAGCCCTACTCCCCCGGCAGAGCCCACGCTCGCTCTCGACCAAGGCCTCGCAAGATCATCAGCAGCATGGATGAGACCCTGTATGCCTCCGCGGCAATGAAAGCGGCGTTGAAGGTTCCGTGCGGCCCCTAAGATTAACCAGTGACCCTTTCGATTTGGCTGGCGCTGGTCGGCGCCCAGGCGCTCATCAGTTTCACCCCGGGTGCGGGAGCCGTCAACACTATGAGCAACTCGCTCACCGTCGGCTTTCGCCGCTCCATGTGGGGCATCCTCGGCCAGCAGCTGGCACTGCTGGTACACATCGGCGTCGTCGCGGCAGGGGTTGGCCTCCTGGTCGCCGGGTCCCCGCTGGCATTCAGCATCATCCGCTACGCCGGTGCCGCTTACCTGGTTTACCTGGGCATCCGGAAGTTCTTTGAGCCCCTGGTGCCAGCCGAGCAGGCGGCCACGCTCCACGCCGAGGGCGCTGCGTCAATGTTTCGCCGCGGCCTCTGGGTGAACCTGCTCAATCCCAAAGCGATCGTGTTTTTCCTCGCGTTCGTCCCCCAATTCATCCGGCCCGAGCAGGAGCTTTTCGGCCAGTACGGGGTGCTGGCGGGAACCGTCGTCGTTATTGATGTTCTGGTGATGTGGCTGTTCTTCGCCGCCGCTGCACGTTCCTTCAGCCGGTTCACCAGCGGCCCGCGCGGGCAACGCGTCCTCAACCGCACGTTCGGCACCCTGTTCGTGGCCGTGGGTGCGCTGCTGGCATTCGCCTGACGTATGGGTCACAAGTCCGCGAACGCCGTCGCTCCGCTCATCATTGCCGTGGACGGCCGGTCCGGAGCGGGTAAAACCACCCTCGCCGTGGAACTTGTTGCACTGCTGCGCGAACACCACACCGTCAGCCTGTTCCACCTCGAGGACATCTACCCCGGTTGGGACGGCCTGGCCGACGGCATGGAGCGGTACGTCCGCACGGTGCTCACCCCGCTGGCTTCCGGACTGCCCGCCCGGTGGACGGCGTGGGACTGGACAACGAACAACGACGGCGCCACCCATCTCACCCAACCCGCTGACATTGTGGTGGTCGAGGGCGTGGGTGCGGCCTGCGCAGCTGCCCGGGAACTGCTCGACGTGGTGGTGTGGATACACGCTGACGACAATCTCCGCCGGACCAGTGCACTCGTCCGGGACGGCAATACGTATGCGCCGTTCTGGCAGCGTTGGTCCGAACAGGAAGAGCGGTGGCTCGCAACCGACCGGCCCGCGCCCCACGCTGACCTGCTGGTCCAGGGCCATCGCGGCAACGCCGTTCCGGACCAGCTTCGTCGTGCCTTGGCCGGACTGCCGCAGTGTGAATCGCTCATGTCCATGGAGCGTGCCGCACGGCGGGGTCTTACGCTACAGGTTGAGAGCGTCGCAGGGTGTCCGGACGCCGCAGGCGTTTTCTCCACCCTGTATGGCGGAGCTGAGGCCGCTGCCTGGCTGGACAGCTCCGCGGCCCAGGACCCGCAGGGCCGCAGCCGCTTCTCCATCCTGGCTGACGACGGCGGCCGGTTCGGGCAGGTTGCGCAGCACACCTCCGGCGTCACCATGGTCAGCAGCGGCCCGGTTACTGCCCGGATTGCCGGTCCATTTTTCCGCTGGCTCGACGGCGTGTGGGGTCGCCGCGCGGTCCGGTCGCCGGAGGACTATCCGGGGCCGTTCGCACTTGGCTGGCTGGGCTACCTTGGCTACGAGCTGAAGCGTGAAACCGGTGGTTCCGCTCCTGCGCACGGTTCCAGTTCGGTTCCGGATGCTTCGCTGCTCTTCGCGGGGCGTGCCGTCGTCCTTGACCACCGGGAACAGCGCACCTACCTGCTGACCTTGAGCGACGGCTCCCGCGACGCCGACGCCGATGCGTGGCTGGAACGTGCCCGCGCCGTCGTGCTTTCCGGGGGCGCTGCTCCGGCGGTGACAAGTCCGGTGGGTGCACCGCGCCCACTGAGTGCACCCCGCTTCACTGCGCGGGACACACGCGAGCCCTACCTGGAGAAAATCCGTGCGGCCAAGGCGGAAATCACGGACGGCAACTCGTATGAGGTGTGCCTGACGACGGCCCTGACCTCACGCGAGGAAACGCCCGTCGACCCATTCGGCATCTACCTCGCCCTGCGAGGCGCCAATCCTGCCCCGTTTGCGCACTACTTCACCTTCCCGGGCTTCGCCGTCGCGAGCACCTCGCCCGAACGATTCCTGCGGCTGGACTCCACCGGCGGAATGCGGGCCGAACCAATCAAAGGAACCCGGCGCCGCTCCCCGGACCCAGCCCAAGACGCCGCCCTCCAGGAGGATCTGCGCACCAGCACGAAGGACCGGGCAGAGAACATCATGATTGTGGACCTGCTCCGCAATGACCTCTCCCACCTTGCAGTCCCCGGCACCGTGACGGTGACCCGGTTGTGCGACATCGAGACCTATGCAACCGTTCACCAGATGGTGAGCACCATCGACGCCCGGCTCCGGCCCGGTTCCTCCCGTGCCGAAGCCGTTGCGGCCGCATTTCCTGCCGGCTCAATGACGGGTGCGCCGAAGATCAGCACCATGGCTATCCTGGACCGGCTCGAGGAAGCACCCCGCGGCGTCTACGCCGGCGCCGCCGGCTACTTTTCCCTCGATGGGGCGGCGGATCTCGCCGTCGTCATCCGCACTCTCGTGCTGGAGGACGACGACGGCGGCACCCGCCTCACACTCGGAGTGGGCGGCGCGATCACTGCGGATTCCGACCCCGCCGAGGAGTGGGACGAGGTCCGGACGAAGGCGTTCGGGGTGCTGTCTGCGCTTGGTTCGAGCTTCCCCAGCTGACGCTGCGATCGAGCGGTTCGCTGAGCGGGCCTTTCGTCCACTTGGCGTCTGTGGAAGCATGGGACGCCCGAGGAAAGTGCAACGAAGGAGAACGGTCATGACTAGCTCCAACGATGAAAACACGCCCAACCTGAACGACGTTCCGGAGCCGGATAACGAGTTCCTTCCCAATCGCATCCATCAGGGCCATGCGGGGCAGCCTGAACGCCTCGATGACGATGCCCTGGCGGCCGCAACGGAGCAGGAACGGGTCGACGCCGGTCTCATCGACTACGCACCGGACCAGGTTCCGGACGCTGCCGATCCCCTCCCTGCGGAAGCTTCCGATGAAGCAGACTTTGCCCAGCGCGGGCTGAACGAGGACAACGACACGAGCTCCTGACCTGCCCGGTCACTATGCTGATCGCATGACTGTTCTGGTGTTCCTCGACCCCGCCCGTCCCGACGGCCGCATAGCTGACGCAGCACAGCCGCAGCTGATGGTTACCGACACCGGGATCACGCGGGGTGACGGCATCTTCGAAACAATGCTCGCGGTCAACGGCGCTCCCCGGAAGCTGCAGGCCCACCTCGCCCGGCTGGCGACGTCCGCCGATGCGCTGGAACTGAAGGTTCCGTCGTCGGACGTGTGGGAACGCGCCATCACCACCGCGCTGGCGGCAGCCGACGACGATGGCGAACTCGTGGTCAAACTCGTCGCCACCCGGGGCGAACCAGAGGCGGGAGCCACCGCGTGGGTCCAGGTGTCCGCCGTACCGGTCGGGTTGCGCGGCCAGCGGCTGTCGGTCCTCCTGCTTGACCGCGGCTATGACAGCACGGTTGCCCAGCGTGCTCCGTGGCTGCTGATGGGCGCGAAGACCCTTTCCTACGCGGTGAACATGGCGGCGGTCCGCTATGCGCGCTCGCACGGCGCCGACGATGTCATCTTCACCTCGTCTGACGGCAAGGTCCTCGAGGGCCCGACGTCGACAGTCCTGATCGCGCAGGTCATCGACGGCGTCAAGCACCTCATCACGCCGCAGCTTGAGAGCGGGATCCTCCCCGGCACCTCGCAGGGCGCACTGTTTGCGGCGGCCCGTGAGGCAGGTTGGGATTTGGGTTACGGACCGCTCGTGCCGGAAGACCTGTTCGAGTCTGACGGCGTTTGGCTGATCTCGAGCGTCCGTCTGCTCGCCGAGGTCGAGTCCATCGACGGAAAGCCGGTGACGCTTTCGCCCGAGTTGACCGCGGAGTTGAGCGGTCTCATAGCGTCCGTCTCCTAGCCCGAGCGCCCGTCCCCCAGCCCGACCGCCCGTTCCCTGGCCCACTCGTCCGTTCCCTGGTCCAACCGCAAAAGTGCCGGGAATTCGCAGGATCGTGGGGACATCCCCACGAACCTGCCACGCATCGGCACTTTTGGCTCAGGCCTGCCACGCATCGGCGCTTTTGGCTCGGACCTGCCACGCCCCGGCGCCTTTGGCCCGAGTACCACGGGCGTTACCGCACGTTACGGCCCGGCATGGCAGGCATGGCGCCGCCGGTGCTACGTTCATTCCGGAGTAACGAGTGCCAGCGCCAAGCCCTGACTTGCTGGACGGCAACCCTCTTTCACGGCGGGGTGCCTCAGGTGACTACTCGGCACAACGATCACATCCCATGATCACCAGCGTGCACAGCGTGAGGAGACACAATGGCACTGCATTCCAACCCCCATCCCCCGGCGAATTCCCGGCCCGGCAACGGCTATGCCGGCAACATCACCGCACGTGATGCGGTGGAACGCGTCAGCAAGGGCGCCGTGCTGGTGGATGTCCGCACTGTCGAGGAATGGCGGAGCGTCGGCGTTCCCGACCTCACCGACGCCGGGACCGTCCCCCTCTTCCTCGAGTGGACGCGCTCCGACGGCAGCCGTAACGTCTCCTTCCTCAACCAGCTGAACGGGCTCAAGGGCCGCGAACTGCTTTTCCTGTGCCGTTCCGGCGTCCGTTCTGTGGCAGCAGCACAGAATGCCACCGCCGCCGGTCACACTGCCTACAACGTGCTGCACGGATTTGAGGCCGACGGCGGCTGGCGCTCCAGCGGCCTCGCCACCACAGTGCATGCAGAAGAAGCCCCAGAGAGCACGGATACGACAGATCACGCAACGACCACAGGACAGACCGCGATCACAGAACGGACCGGCGCTGCCCGTTCGGCAACGGACCGTGGCGACGCCCGTGAATGAGCACACGCCAGTAAGTGAGCCCGCGCCGTCGTCGTTCTCTCCGGCGGCCAGCCGTGAGCCCATCGCGGGGAACGGCGGCTACCCCCGAATCCAACGCCCGGATGACGACGGCGCTGCCTGGTCACCCGATACCCTCGCGGTACGCGGGGGGCTGGCACGGTCCAACTTCGAGGAGACGTCCGAGGCGCTCTTCCTGAACTCGGGCTTTGTGTATTCCTCTGCTGCGGCGGCGGAGGCAGCCTTCACCGGGGACGTCGACCGCTTTGTATACTCCCGGTACGGCAACCCGACTGTCGCCATGTTCCAGGAGCGGCTTCGCCTGCTCGAGGGTGCGGAGGCGTGCTTCGCCACAGCCAGCGGCATGTCTGCCGTCTTCACCGCGCTCGGTGCCCTCCTGGCCTCGGGCGACCGCGTTGTTGCCTCACGCAGCCTCTTCGGCTCGTGCTTCGTCATCCTCAACGAGATTCTGCCGCGCTGGGGTGTGGAGACTGTCTTCGTGGACGGCTGGGACCTCGGCCAGTGGCAGGAAGCACTGAGCATTCCCACCACGGCGGTCTTCTTTGAGTCGCCGTCCAATCCGATGCAGGAGATCGTCGATATCCGGGCGGTCGTTGAGCTCGGCCACGCGGCCGGTGCGCAGGTCGTCGTCGACAATGTCTTCGCCACACCGCTGCTGCAGCGGTGTACGGAACTGGGTGCCGACGTCGTCGTCTATTCCGGCACCAAACACATCGACGGGCAGGGCCGGGTGCTGGGCGGCGCGATCCTCGGCCGCAGGGAGTTCATCGAGGGTCCGGTGAAGACACTCATGCGGCACACCGGGCCCGCGCTGTCGTCATTCAATGCCTGGACCCTCCTCAAGGGACTGGAAACCCTTTCCCTGCGGGTGAACCACTCCTCGTCCTCGGCGCTGACCCTCGCCCGCTGGCTTGAAGCCCAACCGGCTGTGAACTGGGTCCGTTACCCGTTGCTCGAATCGCACCCGCAGTTTGATCTCGCTGCCGCCCAGATGACAGCCGGCGGCACGGTGGTGACCTTTGAACTGGATGCACCCGAGGGAAAGGCGAAGGAGCGCGCCTTTGCGCTGCTCGATGCCCTGAAAGTCATCGATATCTCCAATAACCTGGGCGATTCAAAGACGCTGATCACCCACCCTGCTACCACCACACATCGCGCCATGGGTCCAGGAGGGCGTGCCGCAATCGGCTTGACCGACGGCGTCATCCGGCTCTCGGTGGGCCTTGAAGACGTAAGCGACCTGCAGACTGATCTGGGCAAGGCACTCACTTCCTGACGTCTGGGTAGCCTCACTCCGTAACCCAAACGATCGTCCAAGGTTTCCCCAAGAAGGCAGGAGCAATCTTGCTGCTGAGGCACACATCGAGTACGTAGTCTGGGCGGGCGTTTTCAACGCACCCCGATGCGCGTCCCACCAAAAGAAACACCTTTGGAAGGGATGTTCCCATGTCTGTCAGCAGGCGCAATTTCCTGGCGATGGGCGGCTTCGGTGCTCTGGCCGCCGCGACCCTCACCGCTCCCCTGGCCTCCATCAGCGCGAAGTCCGCGCCGGTCCTGGACGGCTCAAAGCTCAAGCCCTATCAGCTCGCGTTCACCCGTCCGCCGTTCCTGGCGCCGTACAAGACGGGAATCAACCCGTTGGACGGGAAACCGCAGAACTTCTACAACGTGACCCAGAAGGCTGCGACGGCCTCCCTTGTTCCGGGACTGAAGACACGCATCCTCGGCTACAACGGGATCTTCCCGGGTCCCACCATTTCCATCGATCAGGGCACGCATGCCGTTGTGACGATGCGGAACCAGTTGCCGAAAGCCCATCCCGACTTCGGGACTCCGATGGCAACGTCGACCCACCTGCACGGTTCAGCGTCCCTGCCGCAATACGACGGCTACGCCTCCGACACCACGCTGCCCGGGTTCCGGAAGGACTACCACTACCCCAACTTCCAACCCGCACGCACACTCTGGTACCACGACCACGGCGTCCATTACACGGCGCAGAACGCATACTCGGGCCTTGTCGCCATGTATCAGATCCACGATCCGGCTGAGCGCGCCTTACTCCCGCAGGGCGAATTCGACGTGCCGCTCATGGTGAGCGACATCCAGCTGCGCGCCGACGGAAACGCAAACTATGACGACCACAACCACAGTGGCCTCTGGGGTGACATCAACCTGGTCAACGGAGTGCCCTGGCCGGTGATGAAGGTCAAGCGGCGCATCTACCGCTTCCGGGTGCTGGTCTGCGGCATCTCAAGATCATTCCGGTTCAAGCTCAGCACCGGGGAGCCGCTGACAGTCGTGGCGACCGACGGCGGACTCATGCCTCGCGCGATCCCGGTGGCCCAGTACCGGCATGCCAACTCGGAACGCTATGAGGTCCTGATCGATTTCTCAAAGTACAGGGCGGGTCAGCGGATTGAGTTGCAGAACGTTTCCAACCCCAACAACATCGAGTTCGGCAATACCCGCCGGGTCATGGCCTTTGACGTCACGGACGACGCCTTCGACCGCAATGATCCGACTGCGCTGACACTTCCCACAGTCCTCGCTAACAGCAGTCCGATGCAGCTGACCCGGGCGATGGCCAAGGCCACCCGCCGGCTACGGGTGGAGCGCCAGAACGGGGAGTGGAAGATCAACGGTATGAGCTGGGCGGATGTGATCGCGAGCAACTTCCAGAAGGTCATCGCCAATCCCGGTGCCAACGACGTCGAGATCTGGGAAATCGAAAACAAGTCGGGCGGCTGGTTCCATCCCGTGCACATCCACCTGGTTGATTTCCACATCCTCAGCCGGAACGGACAGCGCCCCTTCAGCTATGAGGAGGGCCCGAAGGACGTCATGTACGTGGGTGAGAACGAGACCGTTCAGGCGATCATGCGGTTCGAACACCAGAAAGGCCGCTACATGGTTCACTGCCATAACCTCCCCCATGAGGACCACGACATGATGCTGCAGTTCAGGGTCGGCCTGTTGCAGGGTGAACCGGATCCCAACGACCCCATCACCGCCGCACGCCCGGTCTTCGACAGCCCTGTCGGGTAGCGCGGCGACCTGAAGCTGAGATTCACCTGTGAGTTCTCCCGCAAATTGAACCATCCGGGGTAGTTCGTGCGTCTTCCCAGCAGAGGGGTCGAGTGGCCACTCCCATCCCCCGGGTGTCCAGGGGGTGTTTACGGGAGGAATCAACATGAGTAAAGCAATGCGTGTCTTGTTCGCCGTCATCGCCGTTTGCCTGTTGGCGTTGACCGGCTGTGGCGGCTCCACCTCAACCGAGACCGAGACCAGCCCCCCAGCCGCAGAAACCACGCAGGCAGAAGAACCGACAAGCGCTGAGCCCACCGAGGCGGAGACAACGGAGGGGGCTTCCGAGGAACCATCCGGTGAAGCAGCGGCCGGCGGAACCGTCGGAACGCCGCTCGGTGTCGCCGAGACCGACCTGGGTGAGATCGTCGTTGACTCCGAAGGCATGGTGGTCTATTACTTCACCAATGACGAGGCGAACTCCGGGGTGAGCGCCTGTGAGGGCGGCTGCCTTGAAGCCTGGCCGCCGGTGCTCAGCGACAGCGAGACACCCGAAGTGGAAGGCGTTACGGGCGAAGTGGGCACCATTGAAACACCCGAGGGTGAACTGCAGGTCACGATCAACGGCATGCCGATCTACTACTTCGCCGAAGATGAGGCTCCGGGTGACACCAACGGCCAGGGCGTCAACGAGGTGTGGTACGTCGTAGCCCCTGACGGCGAGATGATCCAGTAAGGTAACGGCCGCGGCTAACCGCTCGAGGCCACATCCCGGGCAAGCAGGGCACTCTTGAGGGAGCGCAAAGCGTAGTGCAGACGGGATTTCACGGTCCCTTCCGGTATGGACAGGGACCGTGAAATCTCCGCCGCTGTCTCGCCGCGGAAGTAGAAGTGAAGTACCACGTCGCGGTGTTCAGGCGACAGCTCATTCAGTGCATCCGTCAGCAGCCACGAGGTCAGCAACTGCTCGACCTCGTCATCGGAAGGAGTATCCGGAACCTCGTCCACATCGAACTCGTGGCGGCGGAAACCGCTGCGGAACGAGTCCACCAGGATGTTCCGGGCAACGACAAAGAGCCAGGCACGGATTTCAAGCTCGCTGTGACCGCGCATCACCGGATGCTCCCACGCCCGTAACAGGGTGAGCTGGACCACCTCGTCAGCCAGAAAGGCGTCCGCTGTCAGACGACGGACGAAGCGCCTCAGCGGGCGCAGGTGGTTGTCCCTGATCACGCTCAGCCAGTCAGCCTGTCCATCGGCCATGTTCGTTCCCCACGTTCGACATCACACCGCAGTACCTACCCATTGAGACGATGGAACGTTGGGAAAAGCCTGCGCTTTTCGAAACGCTGCCTTCATGATGCACCCCCGGAGCGCATCCGGAACAGGGGCCTGCTAGCCGAAAATGAAGTTCCAGGTGCCGGCGAGGACCGCCGCGGTCACGGCGCTCGCTGCGATCAGCACGCCCACCAGGACAACGACGACGTCCACTCGGCTGAAGGTGCTTTCCCTCGCCCAGGTGCGCGGTCCGGCTCCGAAACCACGAGCCTCCATGGCCACAGCCAGCCGGGTGGCCCTGCGGATGGCCTGGACCATGAGCCCGAACGCCTGCCCCAGAAAATGCCCGAACCGCGCTGCCGGGTTCCCCTCATGCCCTACGCCGCGGGCGTGCCTGGCGAGGCCCAATGTGCGCCATTCGTCGAACAGCAAGCCGACCAGCCGCATTCCGGCGAGTGCTCCCAGCACAAACCGGTGCGGCGCCTTCAGCCGCTGCGCCAGGGCATCGGCAAGGTCCGTCGGGTCGGTGGTGGTCAGGAGAAACAGCCCGGGCAGCGCGATTGCGAGCCCACGTAGGCCAATCGCGAGCCCGGCGTTGACTGAATCTTGCGTGAATAGAACGGGCCCGAACTCGAGAAGAACGCGTCCGGTCTTTTCAGCCAGTAGCGCGGTGCCGTACGCGGCGACCACCGCCGCGATAACAAACGGCCACGTCCTCAGGAAGAGCTTCCGCACGCTGATGCCCAGCAGCGGGAGCAGCAGCAGTTCACTGCCAAGGACGACGCCGGCACTCACCCAGTCCACGCTCAGCATCACGACGACGGTGATCACCACAGCCGCGAAGAGCTTCGAGAGCGGATTGGCCCGCGGAAGCACCGTTCCGGTGATGGTGGGATTCACCACGTTCATGCTCACGCCGCCGCCTCCAGCGTTGCGGACGTACCGTCAACGGCCGCAATGCGGCTTCCGAGCGCTGCCGCGTACTCGCGGTCATGCGTCACCGAAACCACGCAGGTCCCCCCGTGGATGAGTTCAACCAGCAGGGTTACCAGCTCCGCCCAGGTGTTGGCGTCCTGGCCGAAGGTCGGCTCGTCCAGGATGAGGATGTCCGGGTTGGTGGCGAGCATGGTGGCAACGGACAGCCGTCGCTTTTCACCGCCGGACAGCGTGAACGGATTCGCTTTCAGCAGCCCCGTGAGCCGGAGCCGCTCGGCGATGGGGTCAATCCGCCGTCGTACCTCTTCCTCGGTAAGCCGGGCCACCCTGCGCGGGCCGAACTCCAGTTCCTCACGCACTGTGTTGGTGAGGAACTGGTGTTCGGGCTCCTGGAAAACCGTGCCGATCCGGTTGACCAGGTCGGCGGACTTCCACTCATATGGTGTCGCGCCGGCGCCGCGGGCGAGCGGCTCCAGAGCTGTCAGTCCGCCTCCCCGGGGGCGGAGCAGCCCGGCGAGAGTGAGCGCGAGCGTCGATTTCCCGGCACCGTTGGGCCCCAACACGCTGACTGCTTCCTGCCGTCGCAGAGTGAGGTCCACGCCGCTGAGAACTGCCGGTCCACGCTTGGTGCGCGCAACGGACAGCCCGGACGCCTGCAGCAGGTCCGTTCCGGAGCCGGTACGAACTGTTGGTGTCTCCGGCCGGTAACCCGGCACCGAGACTCCTGCCTCAATAAGCCTGGCCCGCGTGGATTCGTGCCGGAGCACTGTAGCCGGAGCACCATCGGCGAGGATGCCGCCGTCCGAATCGAGCACCACTACCCGATCAACGACGTCAGCCCAGATCTCAACTCGGTGCTCCACCACAACGAGCGTCGCCGAGGTTCGGTTGAGTACGCGGAGAACGGCATCACGCACTTCCAGTACTCCGGCAGGATCCAGGTTGGCGGTCGGCTCGTCAAGGAGCAGCAACCCGGGTTGCATCGCGAGGACTGCTGCAAGCGCCAGCCGCTGCTTCTGACCGCCGGACAGCGCGGTGGTGGAGGAATTCAGCGGGACATCGAGGCCGACGTCGTCCAGCGACTGGCGTACGCGTGGCCAGATTTCGTTCCGCGGCACGGCCAGGTTTTCGGCACCGAACGCCACTTCGTCGCCGACCCGGGCGAGCACCAGTTGGCTGTCCGGGTCCTGGAGCACCAGCCCGGAGCGGCCTCGTGAGTCAGCCGGGCTGACGCCGTCGATAGTGAGTTCGCCGGCCTGCTCGCCCTCGTCCTGATCTCCCAGGACGCCGGCGAGTCCATGCAGCAGTGTGGACTTTCCGGCGCCGGAAGCGCCGAGGAGGAGGACACGCTGACCCGGCTCGATCGTCAGGTCGATGTTTCGGACGGCCCAGCGTGTTCGTCCGGGGTGGCGCCAGCCCCAGCCCTTCGCTGTGATCGACGCAGGGACGGGCTCCGCGACGGCGGTCATGCTAGACGTCTGCCGTGCGGCCTGCGGCAAACGCGGACAGGGCACCGGTCTTTGCAAGGCCGCGCGTGGCAAGCCACGGCAACAGACCGGCGAGCACAACACCGGAAATGGCGGCGAAGACTCCGTACATCAACTTGTAGTCCAAGGTCCACTCGACGTTGTACATGATGTTTTCGCTGATGGCGAGGGCAAGTCCGGCGCCCAGACCTGCGAGCAGAGCTACACCGAGGTTCCAGCGTTTGTAGAGGAACACTGCGAAAATCAGTTCCGCGCCAATGCCCTGGACCAGCCCGGAGAGAAGGACCGCCATGCCGAACTGCGTTCCGATCAGCGCAGACACGGCCGCCGCAAGTACCTCGCAGTAGATGGCAGCGCCTGGCTTGCGAATGATGAGTCCGCCCAGCACCCCGGCAATGAGCCAGCCGCCTGAGTACAGCCCGGCGAGAGGCGGAAAGGCAGCTGTTACCGCGGCAATGCCGCTGTAACCGGCGGACCAGGCGAAGAAGATGACGCCCACGGCCACCGCGATGACCGAGGCGACCACAATATCGACGACACGCCACTCATAGCGGCGCCGGGATTGGGACGGGGTAATGCTTTGTGTTGCAGTCATGATTGTTGATCCTCCTGGGTACAGGAGGGGAAGGCTTTCCGGCAGGACGCCGTGAAGCCTCGAGAACTCGACTCCCTTCGCCGGTACTAACCGGATCAGGTTCGAGGGTCTGCGGTGATCCGCACTCTCAGCGCCCACCACCTACGTGGTTGCGCTCCCCTGTCGTTGTTTGAGCGATACCAACTCTACACCGGGGGCCGTGCCGGGGCCGTCGTCGTAATTATGGTTGTCCCTGGGTGACCCACGGACCCTCCATGGATCACCGCTATAACGCTAGGCTGGGACCAAAGCCAAGCCGACTGAAAGAGGCACCATGTACACCATTTTCAAACTGATGGGCGTTGGACTGGGCATCGGAGCGGGCCTCGTGGGCACGCAACTGGTGGACTTCATCTGGAAGCGTGCCACCGGGAACGAGCCACCGAAGGACAAAGAGGGTCTGGAGAACAGCCTCCGGTCGGCGCTGGCGTTCGCCGTGATCTCGGGTTCGGTCAGCACCACCATCCGCGTGCTAACGAACCGCACCACGCAGCGGGCCATCCACCGCTACGAGCGCACCCGCCACCTCACCTAGGCCACTCGTTTGCGGGCCTGTGTATAAGTCCGTTTGACTTGTCCTGCACATTGGTGGTTTTCGGTCGCGGTTAGTACACGTGTTCGATAAAATTTGGGTATGGCCGTCGCACTGCTCGAACCTCACCCGGAGGACACGTCTCTCCTGGGTGGAATGCGTTCGCACCTACAGGTCTTTGCGCAGCAGCTGGAATCGACATACCTGACGCTTAGCCCGCAGGAGGCCGCGGTGACCCTGGTCGAGGTCGAGCAGCTCTCCAACCTGGTCGATCACTTGCAGACTGTGGTTGCCCGTGCCGCTGAGGACCACCAACTCGCTACCGTTGACGCCCTAGATCCGTACAAGAACACTGGCGACTATTTGCGGGCGAAAATCGGTATCAGCCGCTCCGAAGCGAACCGCCGGTTACGCCTCGGACATGACGTCCTGCCCGAGGTTCCCGGGCCAGGAGCCGCGCTCGTGCCTGCCTTGGGTGTGCTGGCTGAAGCCACCAAGGTCGGTGCGATCAGCAGCCGTGCTGCGACCATCATCCGCAACTCCGTGCACCGGGTCTCCACTGTCGCGACCGGCCGTGAGCTGGATGCCATGGAAGAGCACCTGGTCCGCCAG
>NZ_BAAAON010000001.1:553044-603671 GCF_039530425.1 Arthrobacter parietis
TGAGTCCGACGAAGACGTCCTGCGGGTCCTTGCCCAACGCTGGGAAGACATTATCGATCAGGACGGCACCGAGCCCACCGAGAAGACCCTCCGCGCACGCCAGGGTGTGTTCCTGCGCGGTAGGCGCCACGGCCTGCACTTCATGGAAATCGGCGCCACCGATGAGCAATACGAACACCTCATCACCGTCATGAACACCGCCACCAACCCCAGAACCCACAGCACCACTGGCAACGGAGACCGCACGACCGACGGAGACGGCACGACGGACCGCGACAATGAAGCTCTAACCAGTCCGGACCAGTCAACCCGTGAACAGAACCTGCTCGACGGACTCGTCTCAGCATGCCGGATTGCACTGGCAGGTGATGGTCTTCCAGCGACCGGAGGACACCGACCCCAGGTAATGGTCACCATCAACTACCGCGACCTCCTCAAAGACCTGACAGGCAGCGGAAACGTCGGACACAGCGGACACGACGGGCATTCGGTCTTCGCCCAACAACTCAGTGCCCGCAGCATCCGCAAACTCGCCTGCGACGCCGACATCCTCCCGCTCGTCCTCGGCGGCAAGGGTCAGGTCTTGGACATCGGCCGCACCCAACGTCTCTTCCCACCACATCTGCGACGGGCACTGGTCGCACGCGACAAAGGCTGCGCGTTCCCCGACTGCACCACACCCGCAACCTGGTGCGAAGCCCACCACATCATCCCCTGGGCTGCAGGCGGAACCACCAACATCAGCGACGGCGTGCTGCTCTGCACCCGACACCACCACCAGATCCATGAGGGAAATTGGACAGTCGAATCAGTCAACGGAATCCCCTGGTTCAGACCACCCAAATACCTCGACCCGCAACGAACGCCCAGACGCAACCGCTACTGGCAAGTAGAACAAGCCATCCACAACCACCTCGCGCGCTCTGACACCGGCATGAGCTCCAACGCGTCCAGGAGCACCCGCACCCACATCGGCACCGATGCCGGCACCGATGCCGGCGCCGGCACCCACACGGCACCACCGTGATCAGCGGCAGTGTTGCGGCAGCCAGTAACTTACTGGCTCGGGCCTACTCGCCGGACGCACGGTCCCCGGCCTCACGGCGCCGGGTGGCCGCGTGTTCCACGACATCATCAAGGTCGTCCATGCTGAGCAGGTCCTTCCGCAGGTGCTTGGTGCGGTACCCGGCGCGTCCCACCATGTGTGCCGACACCGGCGCAGTGAGCAACTGGAAGATCCAGCAGACGATCAGGACGGGCACAACTGACCAGGAGCGCTGTTGCACCGCGATGGCCAACAGGAACAACAACAGTCCCAGCACCTGGGGTTTGGTTGCCGCGTGCATGCGGCTCAGCAGGTCAGGAAACCGCAACAGTCCGACGGCTGCAGCCAGCGACATGAGCGCTCCACCGAGAAGCAAAACGGCGGTCAGGACATCCAGGGCAGCATCCATCAGCGGCTCACTTCTTTTCCGTGACGAACCGGGCGACCGTCACCGAAGCAATAAATCCGACGACGGACGTTGCCACGAGGATCACGAGGCTGTTGGTGTGCCCGTTGAAGACCATGTCAGCAGCGAGCGCGCCACCTACGATCGCGAGCAGAACGTCAACGGCCAGCACCCGGTCGAGGATCGAAGGACCACGCGCCACCCGGTAAATGGCGCACAACGCCGAGACTCCGAGGATTACAGCGATGATTCCGAGAATCACGTTCACGGGTGTCCCCTTCCGTCGAGGTGGTGCGGCGCATCGGTGCCGAGCAGCGCCAGGTCCTCCCGGGTGCCCATGACCCGGATTAGCCATTCCTCGGTACGCCGGGCGTTCTGGCGCACCTTCTCGGCGTCGTCCCTGGTAGTGACATTCAGGCAGTGCAGATACAGCGTGGATGTGGAGCGGTCCACCTCCACCACCAGGGATCCCGGAATCAGGGAAAGGACATGCCCGGTCGCGGTGACCAGCAGGTCGGACGGACTGCGCAAGCGCACAGCCACAACTGCGTTCTGCAGCTTCGGGCCCCGGGTGAGTGCCAGCCAGAATACCTGAAAGCTTGCCAGCACCAACTGGTGCAGGAACCGTCCGGCGAATCCGACGGCATAGAGCACGTTGAACCGCCCACTGAGCTCAACTGGCGGGAGATACAGCAGGTTGGCGACAGCAAACGCGATGATCGCTCCGAACACCATGTTTCCCAGGCTGAAGTCCTGCCAGAGCGCTCCCCATACGATGACGAGCCAGACCAGCAGCGGCAGTTCGACCCGGAGCGGGATCTTTTGTCTGGACATCATGGGGTTGCTCCTGCCGCTTCGGTGGCCGCTTCGGTAGCGCCTTCGCCCAGGACAGCGTCAATATAGGGTGTCCGCTCAAGCATCTGCTGTGCCGCCTGGTCACTGAGGGCAAACAGCGGACCTCCCAACAGGGTCAGGCTGACGCCCAGCAGCACCAGCCCGGCAGTAGCGCCAACCATGCTGCGGGGCAACAGGTTCACGGCAGTCCGGCCCGCAAATTTTCCGGTGCTATGCCCTGAAACCCTCCGTGAGGTTCGAACGGCTGAGCCGTCGGCTGACGTTGCCATCAGGATGGGATCGGGGTGGGTTGCATCCTCAGGCCGGCGCCAGAAGGCCCGGTTCCACACCCGTGCGATCACCAGCAGCGTCAGCAGGCTCGTCAGCACTCCCGCACCCACAAGCACATACGCCAACGGCGTTCCCAGTTCCACACCGGCCTGCAGCAGTCCCAGCTTGCCAAGGAAGCCGGAAAACGGCGGAATGCCGGCCAGGTTCATGCCCGGAACAAAGAACAAGAGAGCCAGTAGCGGGGAGATTTTCGCGAGTCCACCCAGCCGGTCCATGTTGGCCGTCCCACCCCGACGTTCAATCAGCCCGGTCACGAGGAACAGGCTGGTCTGCACAATGATGTGGTGCGCAACGTAGTACACCGCCGCTCCCAGACCGATAACCGTCGAAATGGCGAGCCCGAAGACCATGTAACCGATATGGCTGACCAGCGTGAAAGAGAGCATACGTTTGATATCCGACTGCGCCAGCGCACCAAGGATTCCGACGATCATGGTGAGCATCGCAACCACCATCAGCAGCGTGTTGATGCGGTCTCCGGGAAACAGAAGGGTTTCGGTCCGGACCATGGCGTACACGCCAACCTTCGTCAGCAAACCCGCAAACACAGCGGTGACGGGCGCAGGGGCAGTCGGATAGGAGTCAGGGAGCCAAAAGGACAACGGGAAGATCGCAGCCTTGATGCCGAAAGCGACCAGCAGCATCAGGTGCAGGATCATCTGCGTTCCGTGATCAATGTCCGCAAGCTTCAGCGCAAGGTCCGCCATATTGATGGTGCCGGTAGCCGCATAGATCATTCCAATACTGATGAGGAACAGCATCGATGACACCACACTGACGACGACGTAGGTCACCCCCGCACGGATGCGCGGCGTGGTGCCTCCGAGGGTCATGAGCACGTAACTTGCGGTCAGCAGGATCTCGAATCCCACGTACAGATTGAACAGGTCACCTGCGAGGAACGCATTGGAGACCCCTGCCACCAGAATCAGGTAGGTCGGATGGAAGATCGAGATGGGACCGTCTTCGTCCCCGTCTGTCATTCCCTGGCCCGTGGCATAGATCAGGACTGCCAGGCTGACTGCGGAGGACACCACGAGCATCAGGGCAGAAAACTGATCCACAACCATCGTGATGCCGAACGGCGCCGCCCAATTGCCGATGAAGACCGCTGTGGTGCCTTTCCCGCTGGTGTCGATCAGCAGGAAGATCTCGATCAGGAGGGTCACACACAATGTTGTGATGCTGACGGCCCGCTGGGAACGCGAATGCCGGATAAGCACGAACGCCAGTGCCGCTCCGAGAAACGGAAGAACGACGGCCAGGGGCGCAAGATTTGCTATGTTCATCGCCCCTCCGTCCGTGGTTTGTTTGCTCTTCTGGCGGTTGCCGTACGTTGGGCGCCCGGTGCTTCTTCGGCTTCCTCAACCGGCGTAAATTCTGTGGTCTCGATGGGCACCTCGGCGTCGTCTTCGGCGTCAAAGCTGCTCTGCGACGCCACTCGCCGGTCTTCAATGTCATCCTGCACTTCGTCCTGGCGTCCGAGGACCCACGAACGGTAGATGATGCCGAGCATGAAGGCGGTGACGGCGAAGGAAATCACGATGGAGGTAAGGATCAAGGCCTGTGGTAGGGGATCGCTATATTCCTCGGCCGGAATATCAGCCGAGTACAGCGGCGCCTTGCCCGCGGCTCCACCGCCGGCCAGGAGCAGCATGTTCGCTCCATTGGTGAGCATGATCAGCCCGAGCAGTACCCGGGTCAGGCTCCGCTCGAGCAGCAGATAGATCCCGGCAGCAAAGAGCGCACCCATGATGACAAGCAGCGTGATGTTGACGCTCACTGCGCCACCCCTTCTTCCGGGTCCCTGGTCTTCGTCTGCGACGTCTTTGCCTCCGAGGTTTTCGCCTCAGGCGTCTTCGTCGGTTCAGGCGTTCCTGCATCGATGGTTGCGGTGACGCCTTCGCTGCGTTCGTCGATCTCGGAGCCCAGGCTGCGCAGCACGTCAAGCACCAGTCCGACCACCACCAGGTAGACCCCGATGTCGAAGATGGTCGACGTCACGAACTTGATGTCCCCGAATACGGGCCAGGTTGTCTCGATGATCGCGCTCTGAAACACCTCACCGCCCAGGAACACCGGCACGATAGCCGTCAGCGCCGCCGTTGCAAGACCTCCGCCAAGGAGCAGGCCGGCACTGATCGGCGTAGCCTCAGCCAGTTCAAAGCGGCCGCCGGCGAGGTAGCGGATGGTCAGGGCCAGCCCTGCCATCAGTCCGCCGGCAAACCCACCGCCCGGAAGGTTGTGCCCGGCAAGCAGAAGGTAGATCGAGAAAATGATCACCGAGTGGAAGAGCAGACGGGTAATCACCTCGAAGATGATGGAGCGTCGTTCCGGTGCAAGGGTCCGGCCCGCAACCAGCCAGGCATCGTTCGCGGAGCTCGCGAACTTCTTGGCCAGTTCCAAGGCTGCGGCCTCCCTACCGTACGCGTCGATCGGTTCCTTGCCCCGCCCGACCGTACCGCTCTTGACGCCGTCCGCCCGCACTCTTCCGTCGCCACGGCCACGAATGAAAATCAGGCTGGCGACTCCGGTCGCAGCGATCGCGAGCACACTGATTTCGCCGAAGGTGTCCCATGCCCGGATGTCCACGAGAGTGACGTTGACGATGTTGGCGCCTCCGCCGTCGTCGTAAGCAAGCGAGGGAAAGCTCAGCGAGATGGGTTCCGCCACCCGGGAAGCCATCGCCGACATCGCGATCGCCACCATCACCGAGCCGAAGGAGATGCCCAGGACCGCGCGGAGGAGCCGGTATTTGCGGCCAGGGGCCCGCTGCCACAGGCGCGCTGGAAGGGACCGCAACGCGAGGACGAATGCAACCAGAACGATCGTCTCGACCAGCAGTTGGGTCAGCGCCAGGTCCGGAGCGCCCTGCAGCGCGAAGATCAGTGCGATCCCGTAACCGGTGACACCCACCATGATCACGGCCATGAATCGCTTGGTCGCCCGAAGCGCAGCAATCGCGCCAAGGATGATAACGACGCCGGCAATGAGCTGGGCCGGCGAGTCCGCCAGGTACCAGTCCTGCGGAACCGGTGCATCAAAGAAGATCAGGGCGCTCAGCGGCGTGACAATCGCCATCGTGAGGATGACAAACAGGTAGAACGCCAGCGAACCTCGCTGAGTTCGGCCGGTGAGCCAGACCGCCACGTCATCGAGCACACCGATAACGGCCTTGTAGTTCCGCTCGGCGTCGATATCGGGGGCAACCCTGGTCTGAAGCCGTTCGAAGCGATCACGCAGCAGGAAGAGCGTCAGGCCGCCCGCGATCGACAGCAGGGACAGGAACAACGCCGGCGTGACGCCGTGCCAGAGCAGCAGGTGGGGAGTCTCCTCGCCCGCCGGAAAGGTGCTGAGGTAGGGCTGGATCGCCGAGTCGAGCGGCGTCGGCCACAGCCCAAAGACGACCGATGCACCGGCCAGCAGCGCCGGAGCGAACAGGAAGGACGGCTCAACCCGTTTGAATGGCGTTGGGTTCGCTGACTTCCTGGCGAAACCACCCCAGATAAAGCGGGCGCTGTACGCGAAAGTCAGCATGGAGCCCAGAACAATTCCGACGAGCATCACCATGCCTGCCGGCCCCTCCTCCGCCCGGTGGACAAATGCCTCGAAGACGGATTCCTTGGCCACGAACCCCAGGAGCGGAGGTATTCCGGCCATTGACGCGGCCGCGAGAACAGCGACCACGGCAAGCACCGGCGCAGACCGGCCGATCCCGCACAACTTCCGGATGTCACGGGTACCGGACTGGTGATCGATGATGCCGACCACGAGAAAGAGCGTCGCCTTGAAGAACCCGTGGGCAAGCAGGAGCCCCAGTCCGGCAAGCGCAGCTTTCTGGCCACCCAGGCCAACAACGATGGTCAGGAAACCCAGCTGGCTCACGGTGCCGTAGGCGAGAAGGAGCTTCAGGTCATGCTGGCGCAGGGCGCGCCACCCGCCGAAGATCATCGTTGCGAGACCGAGGCTGAGGACGATCGGCGGCCACAGCAGGGTGTCGGAAAACCCAGGCGCAAACCGGGCAATGAGATAGATGCCGGCTTTCACCATTGCGGCAGCATGCAGGTAGGCACTGACCGGCGTGGGTGCTGCCATGGCGCTGGGAAGCCAGAAATGGAATGGCACCAATGCGGATTTGGAGAGCGCACCTACCAGGATCAGGACGATCGCCGTCTCCACTGCAGGGCCGGTGAGCGAGTCTGCACGCGCAAGGATGTCCGAGAGCCGGTAGGTCCCGGCTGACTGCCCCAGAACGATGAGGCCCACGAGCATGGCCAGCCCGCCGAGCGTGGTCACAATGAGCGCCTGCAGCGCAGCACGCCTCGCGGAGAGGCGATGCCTCGAGTATCCGATCAGTAAGTAGGACAGAACTGTTGTCAGTTCCCAGAAGATGAACAGGAGGATGAGGTCATCGGCGATGACCAGGCCGAACATGGCCCCCGCGAAGGCAAGCAGCTGTGCGCCGAACGGGCCGATGTCGGCGTCGTCCTGCTTGAAGTAGCGCGCACAGTAGAACAGCACCAGAGACCCGACGCCGAGAACAAGGATGCTGAGCACCGCGGCCAGCGCGTCCATGCGGAAGGCCAGTTCCAGTTGAAGCTGGGGAATCCAGGGGACGACCACGGACGGCGGTGCGTTGGGTTGGCCGTTGCCGCTGAGCTGGTCCGCGTCGATGTAATCGGCGAAGGTCACCAGCAGCCACACGAATCCCGCTGCAGGTACCGCAGCAAGGAGATAGAAGGCCGAGCGGCCCATCAGGCGGAAGATCAAGGGCGCTATTGCGGCCACCGCGAAGAGGGCGATGAGCACGGATAGCACGATGATCTCCTGATCTCTCAGAGTGAGACGGTCAGCTGACGGTCAAGGGCATGTGTCTATTCTACCCGTGGCATACTCGACGCTGCCTCCCGGTTCTGCCCAGCGCACAAGTCGCCGGCAAGGGAATAAAAGCGGCCCTCACCCAGTTGTTGGTCCGCAGCGGATAGCATGCAGCCTATGAGCACGGACTCCCAACACCCCCCTGGACGACTCCTTTCCAAGCCCGTGCTTGCGTGGGCTTCATGGGACTGGGGGTCAGCGGCTTTCAACGCAGTCATGACCACCTTCGTCTTCACCGTCTATCTCACGTCCGACGCCTTCGGTGGGGAAACCTATGCGTCGGAGGTTCTCGGTTGGGGCCTGGCAGTTGCCGGCCTGCTCATTGCGCTCCTCGCGCCCGTAACGGGTCAACGCTCAGATGTGGGCGGTCGCCGCAAACTCTGGCTGGGCGTGAACAGCCTGGCCGTCGCGGCATTGACCGCCCTGTGTTTCTTCGTCTTTCCGCGGCCTGAACTGCTGATCCTCGGCGTTGCGCTGATCGCGGCCGCGAATATCTTCTTTGAGTTCGCCGGCGTCAACTACAACGCCATGCTTGCCCAGATCTCCACCCCGTCCAGCGTGGGACGGGTCAGCGGGTTCGGGTGGGCAATGGGATATGTGGGCGGGATCGTGGCCCTGGTGATCGTTCTGGTCGCTTTTGTCCAGCCGGTTTTCGACTGGTTCGGGTCCAGCACCGAGGGCGCGCTGAACATCCGGTTGGTCGCTGTGTTCTCCGCCCTTTGGTTTCTCGCCTTCGCGCTCCCTGTCATGTTCGCGGTCCCTGAAGTCCCCCGCCAGCGACAGGCCGACCGCCTGAGTTTCCTCGCCTCCTACGGATTACTCTTCCGGCGCATCAAGGCGATTTACCGGACCAGCCCGCACACCATCTTCTTCCTGCTCGCGAGCGCCATCTTCCGTGACGGTTTGGCGGCGGTGTTCACTTTCGGCGGCATCATCGCTGCCGGAACATTCGGTTTCGAACTCAGCGAAGTTATTCTGTTCGCCATCGTGGGTAATGTCATCGCTGCAATCGGTGCAGTGATCGGCGGCTACTTCGATGACCGCGTCGGTCCCAAGATGGTCATCATCGTGTCGCTGATCGGTCTCCTGGTCGCGGGCACCGCCGTGATGGTCCTTGGAGCGGCAGATCAGCAGATGTTCGGGTTGAGCTGGAGCGGAGATACGACGTTCTGGATCTTCGGGCTCCTGCTCACCCTGTTTGTGGGTCCGGCACAGGCCTCTTCCCGCGCCTACCTGGCACGCCTGTCACCACGGGGTGAGGAGGGCGAGATGTTCGGGCTGTATGCCACCACCGGCCGTGCGGTGAGCTTCCTGGCTCCGGCACTGTTCTCCCTCTTCATCGGCATCTTCGGGGAACAGCGGTTCGGGATCCTCGGCATTCTGGTGGTGTTGCTGGCCGGCCTGCTGGTACTGCTCCCGGTGAAGCCGCCCGCAAAGGTGACTCCCGCCGTCGTTCCTGCTCCGTAGCCCCGCTGGTTTTGAAGCGCGGACGCACGTCCGCGCTTCACAGCACGTCCCGCGCTGCGAAGCACGTCCGGCGCTGCGAAGCCCGCTCAGCAGGAACTCAGCGGGAAGCAGTTTCTTCGGCGATTTCGGTGCGGTGGAAGTTCAGATGGCTACGCGACGCCGTCGGCCCCCGCTGGCCCTGATAGCGGTTGCCGTACTGTCCCGAACCGTAGGAGTGCTCCGCGGGCGAGGTGAGCTTGAAGAAGCAGAGCTGGCCGATTTTGGAACCCGGCCACAATTTGATCGGTAGGGTTGCCATGTTGGACAGCTCAAGGGTGACGTGACCCGAGAAACCGGGATCGATGAAGCCTGCCGTCGAGTGGGTGAGCAGACCCAGACGCCCAAGCGAGGACTTGCCCTCGAGGCGCGCCGCGATGTCGTCAGGAAGTGTGACCTTCTCATACGTGGAGCCGAGGACGAACTCGCCCGGGTGCAGGATGAACGGCTCATCCGGAGCGACCTCCACCAGTCGGGTCAGGTCTGGCTGATTCTCGGCCGGGTCGATGTGCGCGTACTTGTGGTTATCGAAAAGCCGAAAAAACCGGTCGATGCGGACATCGACGCTCGACGGCTGCACCATCTCCGGTTCATAGGGGTCGAGGGCGATGCGCCCGGCGGCAATTTCGGTTCGGATGTCGCGGTCGGAGATCAGCACCGTCTAAAAATACCGCACCGGTCAGGCCTGGCCGATCTCGGTCCTTACTGCGAACAGCTCCGGGAAGAACGTCAGCTCCAGCGCCTTCTGCAGGAACCCGACGCCGCTGGACCCACCGGTTCCGGTCTTGTGGCCGATGGTGCGCTCCACGGTCTTCAGGTGCCGGAACCGCCACAGCTGGAAGTTGTCCTCCAGGTCCACGAGCTCTTCACACGCCTCGTAGACGTCCCAGTGACCGGCAGCGTCCTCGTACACCTCCTTGTAAACCTGGACCAGCCCGGGGTTGAACTCGTGCGCGCGCGTCACGTCCCGTTCGAGCAGTTCCGCGGGGATGGAGTAGCCGCGACGCGAGAGGTAGGCAATGAACTCGTCGTAGATGCTGGTTTCCCGAAGCAGCCGCGACAGGAGCTCGAAAGCTTCAGCGTCACTTTCGAACACCTGCAGCATTCCCGCGTTCTTGTTGCCGAGCAGGAATTCGACGGCACGGTACTGGTAGGACTGGAACCCGCTGGCTGCCTGGAGCGCACCGCGGAACTCCGCATATTCCGACGGCGTGAGCGTCGCCAGAACAGACCACTGTTCGGTCAGCGAGCGCTGAATATGCTTGATGCGCGCTATGCCCTTCATGGCTGCCCGTAGATCATCCGCCTGCAGGTGCGTACGGACCGCACCGAGCTCATGCAGGACAAGCTTCAGCCAGAGTTCGGAGGTCTGGTGCTGGATAATGAACAGCATTTCATCATGGTGTTCCGGCCTACTGACCGGATGCTGCGCGGAAAGAATGGAGTCCAGAGCGAGGTAGGACCCATAACTCATCTTCCCCGAGAAATCCTTTTCGATGCCTGCTTCAAGGTTTCTGGTATTCCGCTCCACGCTCATGCCTCCCAGCGTAGTTCTTCGCACCAGTGAACTGCGCCACCGCGATCGCGCCTTTGGAGACTGCCATTGAAGACTGTCAGGGGCGGCCGCTAGGTTGGGGGAACCCGAGGAGGCGCCATGATCCCACCCACACCGTCCCACGTTCGCTGCAGCATTGTTCCGCCCTACCTCTTGGCACGGCTGGCTGGACTCGAAGCTCCGGAACATCAGTCTGCCGCGGCCGCCGCCCGGCGCGCACTGGTGGAGTTGGACCCGATCCATCATGCCCGCGCCACAGCTCCCAGGGATCCATCGCGGGGAACCGGTACCGCCGTCGTCCTGGCCCTGCGCCGAACCATAGCGGACGCAGGCGGCAGCGAATCCCTGCCTGGACAGATTGTCCGCCGGGAAGGCGATCCGCCTATGGGCGATGCAGCGGTGGATGAAGCGTATGCCGGCCTTGGTACGACGTATGAGCTGTTCAGCGAGGTGTACAAAAGAGCGTCAATTGACAACTCGGGCCTGCCGCTGGATGCCACGGTTCACTACGGGCAGCAGTATGACAACGCGTTCTGGGACGGCACCCGGATGGTGTTCGGAGACGGTGACGGTGAGGTCTTCGGTCGTTTCACGGCGTCGCTCACGGTGATCGGCCACGAACTGGCACATGGATTCACGCAGTACTCCTCCAACCTGCGGTACCAGGGCCAGTCGGGCGCGCTCAACGAATCCATCTCGGATGTCTTCGGCGTGCTGGTCGAGCAGCGTCAGCTGGGCCAGTCTGCAGATGCAGCGAGCTGGCTGGTCGGTGAAGGCCTCTTCACTGACCAGGTGGAGGGGCGCGCGCTGCGCTCGCTGAAGGCGCCGGGAACCGCTTACGACGACGACGTCCTCGGCAAGGATCCACAGCCCGCCACCATGGCGGATTACGTGGACACCACGTCGGACAACGGCGGCGTGCACATCAATTCCGGTATCCCGAACCATGCCTTCTACATCGCAGCCGCACGGCTGGGCGGAAATGCGTGGGAGCGCTGTGGGCAGATCTGGTATGACGCCGCAACCGGTGGCCGCGTTCCCACGGACTGCGATTTCTCGCTGTTCGCTTCCGTAACCGTTGAAGCCGCCATCGCCCGATTCGGGGATGGGTCACCGGAGGCGGACGCGGTCCGTTATGCGTGGCGGGAAGTGGGCGTGCTGTGACGCGGATTGAGGTATCGCGTTCGGGCGGATTCGCCGGGCTGACCCGCACGTGGAGTGTGGAGGTGAGCTCCACCGAGGCGGAGGAACGCTGGCTGCCCCTCCTGGAGGGTGCGGACAACAGCGGAGTCGAGGATGCTGAACGCGATCGCTACGTCTACCACATCGCTATCGGTTACCGGGAAGTGACCGTCGCCGAGAGCGCGGTGGAAGGCCCCTGGAAGGAACTCGTGGAGTGGGTCAAAAACGCCTCGTCCAGCCAGCGTGGAGAAGACTCGGGTCAGGAATCCGGTCAGGCGCCCGGCTGAGGTCCGCCAAGACGCCGGTAACCGCGCGGGCGCCTAATGCATCCCGCACATGTTGTAGTGTTTATGGAGCGGTTTCGGCCGCATGCGGGCGTAGCTCAATGGTAGAGCGCTAGCTTCCCAAGCTCGATACGCGGGTTCGATTCCCGTCGCCCGCTCCATAGGTAAAACCGTACGCTCTTCACGTGAAACCGGCCGCTCCAAAGGTTGGACCCGCGCCTCCGAGGTACAACGGTCAGCTTGTAGAGCGCGGCCCAAACATGATTACCGCAACGCCCGCGAGGCAGACGGCGCTTCCGATCAAATCCCAGAGGTCAGGCCGGAAACCGTCAAAGGCCATACCCCACGCAAGTGATCCCACAACGAAGACGCCGCCATACGCGGCAAGGATCCGGCCGAAGTGAGCATCAGGCTGCAGAGTCGCAACGAAGCCGTAAGCACCGAGGGCCATGACCCCCAAACCTGCCCACCACCACGGCTGGCCTTCCCGCACGCTCTGCCACACGAGCCACGCTCCCCCGATCTCGGCCACCGCTGCGACGGCAAAAAGGACAATGACGAGAAGGATGCTCATGACCCCATTATTTCGCTGCGCTGCAATTTACTGCTCTGCTATCTAGCTGCGCCGCAATGTCCCTGCGACGTTGTCTCCCTGCGCTGCTATTTCCCAGCCACGTTCTGGGCGCGCGCACAAGCCAGCCGTCCGGCTACGAAACCTTCGGCACAATCGCAACCAACCGGCGTCGTTCATCGTGCGCTGATGTCCAGCGAAAGCGAACAGTCAACTGGCCGCGACGGGCAAGCACGACGGCGATGCCTCCCGCCGCCAGAACGGGAACACCTCCGGCAATCACCATGGTGGGCTGTGCACCGATGTTCTCCGCAAGCCACCCGATCATGGGACCACCGAGTGCCTGCCCGCCGATGAGCACCATCATGTAGAGGCTCATCACGCGTCCGCGGATGGCCAGGTTGGTGGATGTCTGAACCAGCTGGTTGGCTCCCGTGACAAACCACAGGCAGCCGATTCCTGCACAGAACATCAGCATGGTGAATACGAGTTGGCTAGGCACATACGCGGCGATCACCATGAACCCGCCAAACGCCGTCATTCCGCCAAGCACCCCGCGCAGCCGCAGCGTTGTTCGGCGGGTGGACGCGAGAGCACCGACCAGCGAGCCGCTGGCCAGGGCGGTATTGAGCAGGCCGTAGCCGCCCGCGCCCGATTCGAAGACGCTGTCGGCAAAAGCTGCCAGAAGCACCGGTGTGCTGAGCGCAAAGACGGCCACGAAGGCGGCGCAGACCGTGGTCCAGCAAATAGCCGGCTTGTCGAGGAGGTACCGTGCACCCGCACGCAACTGCCCCTTTGCGCGGGGTGCCGGCGCCGTCGCGTTGAGTTCGTCAGTACGCAGCCGGGCCAGCGTCAGCACTGTGTAGCAGCAGGCAATCGCGTTGATGGCGAACGCCCACCCGCCTCCAACGGCAACAATCAGCAACCCACTGATTGCCGGACCCACCATGGCGCCGAGTTGGAAGATCGACGAGTTGAGGCTGATGGCATTTCGCAGGTGGATTGGCCCAACGAGGTCATTGACGAAGACCTGACGCGCGGGAGCGTCCACCACAGTCACCAGGCCGAGGACAAAGGCAATGAGGTAGACGTGCCACACCTCGATCAGACCCGAGAGCGCCAGCACCGCCATGGCTGCCGCCATGAGTGCCGCAACACTCTGCGAAATGATGAGGAGGGTGCGTTTGGAATAGCGGTCCGCCACCACTCCTCCCCAAGGCCCGAGAACCAGCATGGGAGCGAACTGCAGCGCAACGGTCACGCCAACGGCTGCCACGGATCCCGACAGCTCGAGGACCATCCAGTCCTGTGCGATGCGCTGCATCCAGACAGCTACGACGGCGATGAGGTGGGAGAGTGCGAACAGGCGGAAGTTCGGGATGCGAAGCGAGATGAACGTGTCGCGCCAGGCTGGGCGCTGCGAGGTGACGGGAATCGGGGCGGTCAGTGTGGGATCTCCGGCCGGTGCGGAGGGCGGTGGGGGTGCCAAGGGAACTTTCCTGAACTTGGTGGGATAGGGATTGGAGCGGTCAGTACCCCTTCAACGCTAACCAGCCACCCTCCTATTAGGAATGGTGATTGAGCTTATAAGTACTATTGAGAAACGTAATGGCTGGACGAAGGGTAGCCCGTGTACGACTCCATCCAACTCAAATCCTTCCTGGCCGTCGCCGAGACCCGCAGTTTCACGGGAGCCGCAACCCGGCTCGGGCTGAGCCAGCCGACTGTCAGCCAGCATGTCCGGAAGCTTGAAAAGGCCGCCGGCCGGATGCTCATCGTGCGGGATACCCGGGAAGTCCGTCTCACCGACAACGGCGATGCGATGGCCGGGTTCGCGAGAACCATACTGGCGGCCCAGGAACAGGCGCTCACCTACTTCTCTGGATCCGCCATGCGCGGACGGCTGCGCTTTGGGGTTGCCGATGACCTCGCCATCACCCAGCTTCCCCGGATCCTCCGGCACTTCCGTCAGCTCTACCCACAGATCAACCTTGAACTGACGGTGTCGCAAAGCCCGCCGCTGCTGCGCCGCCTGCGTGCCGGTCAACTGGACCTGATCCTCATCAAGTACATGGCCGGTACGGGTGAGGGCACCCTGGTGCAGCGTGACCGCCTTGTGTGGGCGGGTCATGCCAAGACAACGCTCGACGACGGCGCCCCGGTCCCGCTGATTGCCTACCAGGCGCCCAGCCTCAGCCGGCAAATGGCGATCGAAGCACTTGAGCAGGCGGGCAGGACCTGGCGGATCACGTGCAATACCCGGGAAATCAACGGCGTGCTGGCGGCCGCACGCGCGGGAATCGGGCTGGCCGTTTTTCCTCAGTCCCTCATCCCCGATGACCTCGTCCAGGTGACCAACCGCTTCGATCTGCCTCCGCTGGGTGACGTGGACTTCACGCTGCTGAGTAACCCGCTGGCAAACCAGGAGCTTGTCGAGACGTTGAGCACCGCCATCCTCGGCCGTGCGCTGCGTAAACCGACGGACTCCTGACCACGGCCGCATGGCCAGTGCCGGGGCCAGCCCCGGGGCCAGCCCCGGGGCCGGCTGAGCGTGCTCAAGGCCACATCGCAGCGAAACGCGGGCCAGCGTAGACTTGAGGCGATGAATCGCACAATGTTCAAGTCCAAGATCCACCGCGCTACGGTCACCCACGCGGATCTTCACTACGTGGGTTCTGTCACTGTTGACCTTGACCTGCTGGAAGCAGCAGACATCCTGCCCGGTGAGATGGTGTCCATTGTGGACGTCACCAACGGTGCACGTCTGGAGACTTACACCATTGCCGGAGAACGCGGTTCCGGCGTCCTCGGTATCAACGGGCCGGCGGCCCATCTGGTGCATGAGGGGGACACGGTTATTCTCATCACTTACGCAGCGATGACCACCGAAGAGGCACACTCCTATGTGCCCACCATCGTGCACGTGGATACAACCAACCGGATTATCGAACTGGGCAATGACCCTGCCGAAGGGCTTACCGAGGGCTTGCAGCGACCCCCCTTCGCCCTGAATAACGCCGCGCTGCTCTAGGTCTCCTTTCTCAAAGCGCTTCCAGTGGTCCCGCAGAATCTGCGGGACCACCTTTGTTTTTACGCTTCGATATCGGCTTGGCAACGGATCCTAGCGAATTTGTCCCTGAGGGCTTAGTGTCAGAAAGGCAAGGCTGCTTTCTTTCCTTTGACCGGCACAGGTTCTCAGGATCGGAGCGGACCAGACTCGAGGTGGAGGCGAGGTACGCATGCCGGGAAATCGCAGGATCAAGCAGCAGAAAAAGCGGATACGGAGGCGTTCGGGTGCCGTTGCGGCAACCACGCTCGGGCTTGCTTCACTTCTCCTCAGTGGATGCGGACCAGCGGAATCAGGCGTCCCCACGCTCACCTGGTATATCAACCCGGACGCCGGCGGACAGGCCGCGATTGCGGAGCGCTGTACTGAACAGGCAAACGGTGAATACCGGATCGAAACCTCGCTACTGCCCAATGATGCGGCTGCCCAGCGCGAGCAACTGGCACGCCGGCTGGCGGCGAATGATGACTCCCTGGACATCATGAGCATCGACCCACCGTTCGTCCCTGAGCTGGCAACGTTCCTCGCTCCCGTACCCGAAGGGGTCGCTGAGCGCACCACCGAAAACACGTTGGAAGGCGCACTGCAGGGAGCAATGTACAAGGATGAGCTGGTAACGGTTCCGTTCTGGGCCAATACGCAGATCCTCTGGTACCGCGAGTCCGTCGCGGAGGAAGCCGGTCTCGACATGTCGCAGCCGGTCACCTGGGACCAGCTGATGGAGGTTGCAGCAACGCAGGACGTCGAGCTTGGCGTCCAGGGCTCACAGGCCGAATCGATGACCGTATGGATCAACTCCCTCATCGAGTCAGCCGGCGGAACCATCCTCGAAACTCCGGAAGCACCCGCTGACGAGATTGAGTTGGGCCTTGTCAGTGAGGCAGGGCGTGAGGCTGCCCGCATCATCGGGACAATCGGCGATCAGGAGCTGGGCGGACCGGGGCTGGCAACATCCACCGAGAACACTTCACTGAACCTCTTCCAGGGCGAGTCCGGTTCCTTCATGGTCAACTACCCCTTCGTCTGGCCTGCCACGCAGTCCGCAGTAGAGGGAGGCTCACTTGATCAGGCAGTGCTCGATGACATCGGGTGGGCGCTATACCCACGGGTTTACGAGGACCAGGAAACTGCTCCCCCGCTGGGCGGAATCAACCTCGGCGTCGGGGCGGACAGTGACAACCCTGAACTGGCGTACAAGGCGATCGAATGCATCGTTCAGCCCGAGAACCAGACCGAGTACTTCCTGACCAACGGCAACCCGCCGTCCAACTCGGAATCCTACGAGGATCCCCGGATCGAGGAACAGTTCCCCATGGCTGAGACCATCCGCCAGTCACTGGAGCTCGCAGCACCGCGGCCGCAGACCCCGTTCTACAACGAAATTTCCACCGGCCTCCAGCAGACCTGGACACCGCCGGATGAAGTGGAGCCGGAAACCACTCCGGAGGAATCGGCGGAATTCATTACCGCCGTGCTGAGAGGGGAGAGGCTGCTGTGACCAGCGCAATCACCAAGAACCCGCGGGCCATGAAGTCCGACGACGGCCCGCACAACGATTACAGCGACCGGGCAAAGGCTGAGCGACGCCTGGGGTGGTTACTCGCCGGTCCTGCCTTCATCATCATGCTGGCGGTCACCCTCTACCCGATCATCCAGGCGTTCTTCGATTCGCTGTATGCCTTCCGGTTGACGGCTCCCGACGAGCGCGAGTTCATCTTCCTGCAGAACTACGTGACCATCCTGGGTGATCCCGTGTGGTGGCGGGATCTGGCAGTCACCTCACTGATCACGGTTGTGACGGTCGCCGTCGAACTTGTCCTCGGCTTTGCCCTTGCCCTGGTGATGCACCGGGCGCTGAAAGCCGTCCGGGGTTGGCTCCGTACCGCCATCCTGGTGCCCTACGGAATCATCACCGTGGTCTCGGCCTACGCGTGGTTCTACGCATTCGACATCAGTTCCGGATATGTGAACTCGTGGTTTGACTGGGTACCGGGCATCGATCAGGACCTGAACTGGTTTGCACAGGCCAGCACGGCTCTGCCGGTCATCATGGCCTCGGAGATCTGGAAGACCACACCGTTCATCTCCCTCCTCCTGTTGGCCGGACTGGCGCAGGTGCCTGATGAACTGACGGAAGCCGCCAAAGTTGACGGCGCCACCTGGTGGGAGCAGATGCGCAAGGTCATCATCCCGAACATGAAGGCGGCCATCATGGTTGCGGTCCTCTTCCGGGCGCTGGACGCGTTCCGAATATTCGACAACGTGTTCATCATGACAAACGGCCAGTACGGAACCGAGGTGCTTTCCCTCCTCGCCTACAGAACCTCCATCAGTAGGTTGGAGATTGGCCTCGGATCAGCTGTGTCAGTACTCCTGTTCGCCTGTGTCCTGCTGATCAGCTTCATTGCGATCAAGGTATTCAAGGTGGACCTGAGCGGATCAACAGGAGGAAAGCGATGAAGTCGACTGGCCGCGAAAAGCTCATCTGGACGATTATCTCGATTGCAGTTCTCATCTATGCCTTGTTTCCCGTGGCATCGATCTTCGCTACCTCGTTCAAGGCACCCGGGGATCTGACCAACGGGAACTTCCTTCCCACGCCGGGCTTGGCCACACTGGACAATTACGAACAGATTCTGGTGGGAGACGCTCAGGGACTCTTCCTCTCCGCGCTGCGGAATTCGATCGGAATCTCGCTGATTGCAACCTTCATCGCAGTTGTGCTGGCCACACTGTGCGCCTACGCCATTGCGCGTCTTGACTTCCCCGGCAAGAAGCTCATCCTGACGACGGCGCTGGCAGTCTCAATCTTCCCGGTCATCTCGATCGTCACCCCGCTGTTCAACCTGTGGCGGAACATCGGTCTGTATGACACCTGGCTCGGGCTGATCATCCCCTACCTGTCACTCACGCTCCCGATTTCCATCTGGACGCTGGCGGCCTTCTTCCGCCAGATCCCCTGGGAACTGGAGCAAGCCGCACAGGTGGACGGCGCCACGACCTGGCAAGCGTTCCGCAAGGCAATTGTTCCGCTCGCCGCACCCGGCGTCTTTACGACGGCGATCATCGCCTTCTTCATCGCGTGGAACGACTTCGTGTATGGCATATCGCTGACCTCGACGGAAGCAGCGCGCCCCGTGCCCGCGGCGCTTGCGTTTTTCACCGGGGCCTCGCAGTTCGAGTCCCCCACCGGCGCGATCTCCGCGGCGGCAATCATCGTGACCATTCCGGTTGTGCTGCTGGTCCTGCTGTTCCAGCGGCAGATCGTCTCAGGCCTGACCCAGGGCGCAGTCAAGGGTTGAGTACCAAACACATCTTGAGCAACTGAAAGAAGAGGAACCAGAACATGGCTTCGATAAGGCTGAAGAACCTCGTCAAGAAGTATGGGGACGGGTTTCCCGCCGTCAATGACATCAGTATCGACATCGAGGACGGCGAATTCATCATCCTCGTTGGCCCTTCGGGCTGCGGCAAGTCAACCCTGCTGCGCATGATCGTAGGGCTCGAGGACATCACGTCCGGCGATCTCTACATCAATGACGAACGGGTCAATTCGAAGGCTCCCCGTGACCGGAACCTGGCCATGGTGTTCCAGAACTACGCGCTCTATCCGCACCTGACGGTGTATGAGAACATCGCTTTCCCGCTGCGCCTCGCCAAGGGCAAGCACAGCGAGGAAGAGGTGGACCGTCTGGTGACCGGGGCAGCCGAAACCCTCGAACTGACCGATCATCTGCAGCGCAAGCCCGCCAACCTCTCCGGCGGCCAGCGGCAGCGCGTTGCCATGGGCAGGGCCATCGTCCGGCAGGCAGATGCGTTCCTGTTCGACGAGCCGCTCTCCAACCTCGACGCCAAGCTTCGCGGGCAGATGCGCTCCGAGATTTCGCAGATGCAGCGGCGGCTGGGAACCACATCGGTCTACGTCACCCATGACCAGACCGAAGCCATGACCCTCGGGGACCGCGTGGCTGTCCTGAAGAAGGGTGAGCTCCAGCAGATCGCCTCGCCTCGGGAACTGTACGAACAGCCCGTCAATCTCTTTGTTGCAGGGTTCATTGGCTCCCCATCGATGAACTTCCTTCCGGCCACCATCGAAGGCGGCAAACTCCAGACCGCGCTCGGTGCGTTGGATATTCCTGCGGACCGCGCAGCGAAGGCAGAAGGCCGCAAGGTGGTCCTTGTTGGCGTCCGTCCGGAGTTCTTTGAGGACGCCAAGCTCGTGGATGAGGCGAAGAAGCCGCACGGTTCCACGTTCACGGCAACTCTCACCCATACGGAGTGGCTCGGTAATGAGCAGTATGGCTACATCAATTTCGATCCCGCCCCCGAAGTACGCGAACTCCTGAATAACCTCGCACGCGAGATGGATGCCGACGAGCTGCGGCCGCAGGTTGTGGTCACCCTCGACGCCGCAAGCCGCATCCGTGGCGGCCGCGAGTCGGAAATCTGGTTGGATACCCGCAAGCTGCATCTGTTTGACGCTGAGACCGGCGAGAATCTGACCCGCGATGCCGAGGCGGGAGCAGCGCTGACCGCGGAAGCGAGTGAGGAGCGGGCCGAAGAGATCGAGAATGCCCGTCAGGCCGAGAGCGCCCAGCACGAGCAGAGCGCTGTCACCGGAAGGAGCGGCGGCAGCCACGCGGCTGCGAGCTGATACGGGGACTGACGCGCAACCCGGCATCGACACGGAACCGATTGACACCGACACCGACACCGACTGAAGACAACCCGCCGCACGGCCTCCCTGGCCCGCGGCGGGTTGTACGCTGAGCATCATGGCGAGCAAAGAGGCGAAGCACACCCCGGCCCAGCACCTCGAACAGATTAGGGCCGGCTACACGTTCGATGAGCCGTCCATCCAACTGGGTGCGGCAATCGTCGACAGCGATGTGCATGCGGAAGCCGCCGTCCGGCTGCCGTTGGCCATGATGAATCGCCACGGGCTGGTATCCGGCGCCACCGGGACCGGCAAGACCATCACACTGCAGGTCATCGCCGAACAGCTGAGCACCCACGGCGTTCCGGTCTTCCTCGCTGACATCAAGGGAGATCTCACCGGGCTATCGACCCCGGGCACTGGCGCCGAGAAGCTGCTCAAACGCACCCAGTCAGTTGGTCAATCCTGGGCTGCCCAAAGCTTCCCGGTAGAGTACTTCTCGCTTGGCGGAGACGGCGTGGGTGTTCCCATCCGGGCGACAATCTCCGACTTCGGCCCCTTGCTCCTGGCCAGGGTACTGGACCTGAACGAGACGCAGGAGTCCAGTCTGCAGCTCGTATTCCATTACGCCGACAAGGCAGACCTCGAGCTGTTCAACCTCGCTGACCTGCGCGCGGTCATCTCCTTCCTCGTCTCCGACGACGGTAAGGACGCACTGGAGAACCTCGGCGGTCTCTCGAAAGCGACCGCGGGAGTGATTCTGCGCGAGCTCATCACCCTTGAAGCCCAGGGCATGGACCGGTTCTTCGGTGAGCCGGAATTCGACACGGCCGATCTCCTCCGCTCGGATGCCGAAGGGCGCGGAATCATCAGTTGCCTGGAACTGCCCACGCTGCAGCAGAAACCGCAACTGTTCTCCACCTTCCTCATGTGGCTGGTCGCAGATCTCTTCGCGGACCTCCCGGAGGTTGGGGACATCGACAAGCCGAAGCTCGTCTTCTTCCTCGACGAGGCACACCTTCTCTTCAACGGCGCCTCGAAGGCTTTCCTGCAATCCATCCAGACCACCGTCCGGTTGATCCGATCCAAAGGCGTCGGTATCTTCTTCGTCACCCAGACACCGCGTGATGTGCCCGCGGAGGTGCTGGGCCAGCTTGCCAACCGGGTGCAGCACGCGCTTCGCGCTTTCACGCCCGATGACGCGAAGGCCCTCAAATCCACGGTTTCCACCTTCCCCATCAGCCCTTACGACCTCGAAGAAGTTCTCACATCAGCCGGCATCGGCGAGGCTGTGGTCACCGTCATGAATGAGAAGGGCGCTCCCACACCAGTAGCTTGGACGAGGATGTTCTCGCCGCAGTCCACCATGGGGCCATCCCCGGCAGGAGTAGTCGAGGGCATAGTGACAGCCTCGCCGCTCCTGGCGGACTACGGCACTCCCATCGACAGCCATTCCGCCTTCGAGAAGCTCTCTGCATCCGAACCGGCGTCCACAAACATTCCTGCAGAATCGGGAACAACAGAACCGGGAACTGCAGAACCGCGGACGACGGCGGCTCCCCCTCCGGTCGGTACTCCGCCTCGCGGCCGCCCCTCCCAAGCTGAGATTGATGCCGAGGCACGCCGGATCGAGGAAGACATCCTCGGCCGGCCCAGTAGCCGTCCGCCGACCAGCCGCCGGGAGCAACCGGCTCCTGAGAACGGCCGGGCTCATCCTCCTGCTGCGCCCGCCGGGCAAAAGCAGCAGGAAAAGAACGAAATGATGGACTTCGCGCTCAAGACTGCGGGCACCATCGGTGTTGAACTGGTTCGCGGGCTTTTTGCTACGCAACGGAGGCGCCGCCGTCGTCGTTGGTAGGTCCGGCACCGCCATTGGGTAACGTAAGAGGGTGCATTCGTCCCGCCTGATCCGAGTCCTGGCTGCCTGGCTGCTCGGGCTCATGCTCGCGGTCGCCGCGGCGATCGTCACGGTGACCCTTGTCAACACCCACATGTTCGGCCCGCACCAGCAGGTGGAAAGCTACCTCGAGGCGCTCCGCCAGGGCGAGGGAGAACGGGCACTGGGGCTGTTGAATGCGACTGCTCCTGACGCAAATGCGGCGCTCCTTGACGGGCCTGCCCTGCAGCGAGCTACGCAGGGTGTAGAGAATGTCGAGGTGGGTACGCCGCAACCGGCGGGCGAAAACCGCGTTGAAATTGGCGTCTCCTACACCGTCAATGACACCGCGCACACCACCACGTTCCTCCTTGAGAAGACCGGCACTGAGTGGCTGTTCTTCAACCGGTGGGAGTTTGTCCCCTCAACCCTGCCCACACTGGAAGTGTCGGTCATCAACCAGAACGAGGCCACACTCAACGGCACGCGGGTGCTGATGCCCGAAGGACGCAACCGGTTTGCGGCCTTCTACCCCACCGAAGTGGAAGCCCACTACACAAGCGAACACTTCGCTGCGCCGGCCCAGACAGCCGCCGTCACCGGCCGTCAGCAGACGCCGGTCACCCTGAATCTCGCCACGGCAGCAACGCCGGCACTGACCGAGGCTGTGACCGCCCAGCTGAAGACGTTCCTCGACACGTGCGCCAAGCAGACCGTGTTCCAACCGGCCAACTGCCCGTTTGGTTTTGAAACCGGGAACCGGGTAGCCGGGCCCATCACCTGGTCCATCACGGAATACCCGGAAGTACGCATTGAACCCTTCAACGGCGACTGGGTGATTTCTCCGCTCACCGGCACTGTGCTGCTGGAGACGAGCCTGCAGGACCTCTTTACGGGCATCATTGAACCCGTCAGCGTGCCGCAGGAGTTCGGCTTCACCGCGCGCCTCGCCGTTACCGACGAGGACATCACCGTGACCCCCGTGGTGGAGTACTAGTCCAGCCCCCGCAGATCGAGCGTCAGTTCGGTTTCACCGGTGGAATCGAAGGTCACCGGGATTCCCCAGTCCTGCTGGTAGAGGTGGCACGCGGCATGGTCCGGTATGTCGCCGCCGGGCTCACCGTCACAGGCCGCAGCACGCGCGGTGATATGCAGGACGCCCTCGGGAACATCACCGGAGAGCACCAGACGACGTGTCAGGCCCACTCCGGTCCCCGCACCTGACACCAGGAGGGACTCCGGCGATGAAGAAATCTTGAGCTGCGTCGGATCTCCCCACCGGTCGTCGAGCTTCTGGCCCTTCGGCGCACTGAACCGGACTGTTACGCCGAAGTCCCCTGCAGCCACGGCCGTTTTGGGCCGCTGCGTCTGCGAGGCACCCTCATCCACCGCAAGAGCCTCCCTGGGAATCGGAAGCCGCACGAGCTGGTGCTTGTTCGCCTCGACAACAATGAGCAGCGGTTCACCGCCTGATTCCAGCGGCGCCTGGTCAACAAGTACGTCAGAGGGCTCGGCCAATCCGCGCATGAGCGTGGAAACCTCACGGGTTGCCGGATCATACCGGCGGATAGCCCCGTTGTAGGTGTCGGCAATAGCAACCGACCCGTCCGGAAGGGCGGTGACACCGAGCGGGTGCTGGAGGCGGGCCTGCCCGGCCTCACCGTCGCGGAACCCGAAGTCGAACAACCCGGTACCGATGGCCGACTGCACCTGCGTCCGGCTCCTGCCGTTGACCGTCAGGAAGCTCAGGACCCGCAGTGCGGAGGTTTCCGAATCAGCGACCCAGATGTTTCCGTGCGCATCTTCAGCCAGCCCGGAGGACTGGGCAAACCAGGCAGCAGACGAATCACCGTCCAGCAGGCCCTCAAGCCCGGTGCCCGCGAGAATGTCCACGGCGTGGGTGAGCGGATCGAACGTGAAAATCTGGTGGGTGCCCGCCATGGCCACGACAACCCGTTCCAGGGTGGTGGACCAGATGACATCCCACGGCGAAGACAACGAGACTGCGAGGGCGTCCGTACCGAGGAACGTGTCCTCCAGCCGCGGCGCGGCGTCCTCCGGTATGTCAGCGGCGTCACCACCGAGATCATGGGAGACCTCCTGCAGCTCCGCCGGGCGGGCCTTGACCTGGTTGCCGGCATCGAGCAGTCGCTGGACACCGTTGCCCGCGATAGTGGTCACCGTACCGGTTTGAAGCGACACCGCGCGCAGCCGGTGGTTCACGGTGTCCGCAATTACGACGTCGTAACCCACCTTCCGCGCGATCGGTGCCGGAAGGAGGGCAAGGCCCTGCGGTTCATTGAACTGGGCATCGCCCGGATCGCCGTCTGCAAAACCGCGTGTGCCGGAGCCGATGGTGCGCCGCACGGTCTCGAGATCAGCCTCAAGTTCCACCAGCCGGTGGTGGCCGCTGTCCCCCACCAGGAAGGTGTTGGTAGCAGGCAGTGCAAGTACCTTGCCCGGGAAGCGGAGATTGCCGGCGGTCGGTTCAGCGGGCACGTACGGACCGTCGCCGCGGTGCAGCGTGCCCTTCGCCTCGTGCTCGGCCACCAGTTCCTCAACGAGGGACTCCAGTCCCGCCGCGTGCCCCTCGCCGGACAGGTGGGCAACGATATAACCTTCCGGATCGATGACCACCAGAGTGGGCCAGGCGCGGGCGGTGTAGGCCTGCCAGGTGTCCAGTTCCGGGTCATCGAGGACCGGGTGGTGAATCTCGTAGCGCTCGACTGCCGCCGCGAGGGCAACGGGATCCGCCTCATGCTCGAACTTGGGCGAGTGGACGCCCACGGTGACGAAAACATCCGAGTACTTTTCCTCGAGCGGCCGAAGCTCATCGAGCACATGGAGGCAGTTGATGCAGCAGAAGGTCCAGAAATCCAGCAGGACAATCTTCCCGCGCAGATCCTCAAGCTTGAGCTGTTTGCCCCCGGTGTTTAGCCAGTTCCGGCCGACGAGTTCTGAAGCGCGAACGCGGTAGTCGACGCGAAGCGAAGTTTCGGTCATTCAGGGTCTCCTGTGGGGGTTGTGCGCTGTCCTGCGGGAGGGTCGTGTGGCCCACTGGCTCTCGAGGACCCGGTGCGGTCCCGCTCTGCCAGTGAGGCGAACATGTTGTTATAAGCCGACAGCTCGGCATTGTTATTCCGATCAGCGGCCCGGTCCGTGCGCCGCGACTCCTTAGCGTCACTCCGGGACCACATCACGGCCACGCCGATCGCCAGGAGGAGAGTCGGGATTTCACCGATGCCCCAGGTCACTGCACCGCCGATCTGCTGGTCCGCAAGCGCCGACGGCCCCCATTCCCTGCCCATGTTTCCGAACCAGGACGCCTGCAGCAGCGAGGTGCCGCCGGTGAGTGCAACACCGAAGAAAGCGTGGAAGGCCATGGTGGCGAAAAGGAGTACCAGCCGCAGCGGGTAGGGTGCACGGCGTGGGATCGGGTCTGTGCCGATCATCGTCAGCACGAAGATGTACCCGGTGAGCAGGAAGTGCAGGTTCATGAGTTCATGGCCCACATGCTCGCGCAGGGCAAAGCCGAACAGCGGCGAATAGTAGAAGATCACGATGGACCCGGCGAAGTTCGCCGCTGCGAACAGCGGATGGGTGACGAGCGCCGAGAACTTCGAGTGGACGATCACGAGGATCCATTCACGGATGCCCCTGCTGCCGTCTCCGCGGGGTGTGAGCGCCTTCAGTGCAAGCGTGACGGGTGCGCCGATCACCAGGAACAGCGGAACCACCATGGTGAGCGCCATGTGGTCGATCATGTGAGCGCTGAAGAGCACCATGCCGTACACGGCGGGAGCTCCGGAGGTGAAGTACGTCAGCGCGATCAGCCCGATGAACCAGGAAACGAGCCGGAGCACCGGCCAGGAATCACCGCGGCGGTGCAGTTTCATCACGCCCAGAATGTAGGCAACAGCAACAGTGACGGTGAAGGCGATCCACAGCCAGTCGGGGCGCCACTCGGTGAGCCAGCGCATCGGCGTCGGCTCCGGAGGCAGCTCGTAGCCGGTGAGGATGCGCGCAGGGGTGGCGTCAGGCTGCAATTCTTCGGAGCGCGGCGGCGCCGTCCTCGCCAGCGCAACGGCAACACCGGAAACGGCACCCATAATCACAAGCTCGACGGCGATGAGCTGCCACAGCACGCGGCGGGCTGACATGTTGGTATCCAGCTGCGGAATGATCCACTGCCGGTGCATCAGTCCGATACCACCGAGGAGAATGGTGGCGATCGCCTTGAAGGTCACCAGCAGCCCCCATTCGGAGCCGAGCTGGGAGAGGCTGCCGATGCGCAGGCTCGCGTTGATGATGCCCGAGAGGAAGACCAGCGCGAAGGCGAAGCCGGCAAGCGAGGAGAAGCGCTTCAGCACCGTCGTCGTCTGGGGTCCAAGCTTGCCGCCGATCGCGGCAAGGACAATGATCCCGCCTACCCACAGGCAAACGCCCACGAGGTGCAGCGCGATGGAGTTGATCGCGGCATAGTGGTCATCGCCGCCCGCTGAGTGGCCGATCAGGGCCATGGGAACCAGGCCGCCGATCGACAGCACGAGCGTGAGTGCAAGCCATAGGCTTGACCGCGCGCCGAAGGTCATGGTGGCAACCACTGCCGCGATCATGGTGGTGGACAGCCAGGCCCGCCCGGTGTCGAAGTCCGTCAGGTAGGAGGCCAGGCCCTGGGTGTACGCGGGATCGCTGCTGAGGGGCAGCCCCGCAGCATCCGAGTAGGTCAGCACCAGGACTGCCAGCGCCGAAAGAGTCCAGGCGACAGCTGCCCAGGACGCGAGCGCCATGACCCTGGCGAAAGCGGGAGTCTCGTCAGCGTCCGGGCTGGGATCATTTCCGCGGGGGTCGCCCGCACGGCTGGATGCGCTGCCCCGGCGGACGTGCCGCGGCAGGATCACCACCGCGAAGACAAGGGAGCCGATGACCGCGGCGACGGAGACGTTGTGGAGTGCCTTTGACACAGGCAGGCCCCACCGTGTGAGTACGCCCGGGTCGCTCAACTGGCGTGGTGCTGCTGCTCCGGAGAACACGAGCGCAAGCACCACCGCGACAAGAACTGTTACTCCTGCGGCGATCACCCAGCCCGGCTTGACGCCTCGCTCACCGGTGGCACCGGCGCTGCCGTGCTTCGACTGGTTCGTTGTTGTGGCCACGCTTCCCATTGTCTACCCGCAGTAGAACAACGGCCAACTAAGGTGGTTTGGCGCACGGACGGTGAAACTGCCTGTTCTCAGGGTTAAACGAAGCGAGGGCTGCCACCGGTTGGTGACAGCCCTCGAATCAGCTGACTACTTGACGGCAGCCTTGAGCTTGGAGCCGGCGGTGAGCTTGACGCTGCTGCCTGCTGCAATCTCGATGGTTTCACCCGTCTGGGGGTTGCGGCCGGTGCGTGCTGCACGCTCGGTGCGCTCGACTGCCAACCAGCCCGGGATGGTGACCTTGACGTCGTTCTTGGCGGAGGAAGCGAGAACGTCGAACAGGGCATCCAGCACGCTGTTCACGGCAGTCTGGCTGGTGTCAGCCTTCGCTGCTACCTCGGCCACCAGTTCGCTGCGGTTCTTGGTCTCTTTCTTAGCCAATGTATGTCCTCCTGGACCTCGTACGGATTATTCAGAACCTCACCGTTCTGGCGAAGCTTCTGGAGGAAAACCTACCAGCTTCAATCGCAAAGTCCCGCAGATTAGGGGACTTTTGCCCGGTTTTTGGCCTTATTCAGGCCAATTCCACGCACCGAGACGGCCTCTGAGGATGTACCGGTCCGCTTAAAGCACTCAGGACAGCGACCGGAGTCGCCGTCCTGAGTTGTACTTCAACGGGGCAGTCTCAGCCCTGGCTGCTTACCAGCTGGACTTGGTTACACCGGGCAGTTCGCCGCGGTGCGCCATGTCACGGAAGCGAACACGCGAGATGCCGAACTTCTGGAGGGTGCCGCGGGGGCGTCCGTCGATCTGGTCGCGGTTACGCAGGCGAACCGGCGAAGCGTTGCGGGGCAGCTTCTGCAGGCCGAGGCGTGCGGCCTCACGTGCCTCGTCCGTTGCGTTTTCATCAACAAGGGTCTTCTTGAGCTCGAGGCGCTTGGCAGCGTAGCGCTCAACAATGACCTTGCGCTGCTCGTTACGAGCAATCTTTGACTTCTTAGCCATGTTTAGCGCTCCTCTCGGAATTCGACGTGCTTGCGGATCTTGGGGTCATACTTCATCAGAACCATGCGGTCCGGGTCATTACGGCGGTTCTTGCGGGTCACATAGGTGTACCCGGTACCGGCCGTGGACTTCAGCTTGATGATCGGACGTACGTCTTTGTCCTTTGCCATTAGAGCTTCACTCCCCGCGCCTGGATCTCGGCGACGACGGCGTCAATACCGCGCACGTCGATGGTCTTGATGCCACGGGCTGAAACCTGCAGCGTTACATTGCGGCGCAGGGACGGAACCCAGTAGCGCTTCTTCTGAATGTTCGGGTCGAACCTGCGCTTGGTGCGCCGGTGCGAGTGCGAGATGCTGTGCCCGAAGCCCGGCTCGGCCCCAGTCACTTGGCAGTGAGCTGCCATGACGATCCTCCAAATGTTGAATAAAGCAGGTGAACAGACAGTTCTACCTGCCGTGGAATGCGTTCAGGGACGTCACCGTCATGACGGTCAAAAGACCGCCGGATGTTCGCGATAAGAGCGCAACCTGAGCCCCTAACTACCGGCCTTCGGAAGAAGAAATCTCCCGCCAGCCGGAGCAATTGCGCACGCTCCGCCACCTGATGCCCTTCTATTCTAGGAGCGAGCAGGCATTAAGACCAATCGCGGGAGCCTCAGTTGCCGTCCGACTCATCGGGGCGCGTGGCGTTTCCGTCACGGTCAACAACGGTGATCGCCTCCGATTCCCCGAGCTCCTGACCGTGAGCAACCTGGGCGTTGGCATCGACAATGGTCCAGCGCAGCACCGCACCGGCGGCAATGTGGGCACCATTCAGCACCACCGAATGCTCGACGACGGCGCCCTCCTCCACCACTGCGTCCGGCCCGATCACGCTGTGCCGGACGTTCCCGGAGATAGTGGCACCCGGGGAGATGAGGCTTGATCCCACCTGCGCGGTATCAGTGATGAAAGCAGGCAGGCGGCGCGGGCTGGCGCTCAGGATCGGCCACGCGGGATCATCGAATGCCAGACCGTCCCCAGCGAGCAGGTCCATGTGTGCACGGTGGTAGTTCTTCGGTGTGCCGAGGTCCAGCCAATAGGACTCGAGGCGATGCTCGGCGACGGTGAAGTGCTCCACCAGATGCGGGATGAGCTGGTCACCGTAGTCCTTCAGCTCGCCGTCGCGCTGGTGCAGTTCGGCCAGCGTGTCCAGCAGCACGTCCGTGGAATAGAGGAAGATCTCCGCCGCCACCACATCGGTGCGGGGTTCCTCGGGCTTGTACTGGAATCCTGTGACCCTGCCGTTCTCCACCTCCGCTACACCATGTTGGGAGGCATCGCCGTCGAACTGCGTGGTGACCATCGTGAGGACAGCACCGGTCTCCTGATGGGTTTTCACCACGTCGCGGTAGTCGAGCTGGTAGAGGTGGTCTGCACTGAGTACAAGCACCAGATCCGGATTGAATTCGCGGATGAATTCCGCCTGCCGGTAGAGGCCGTCCGCATTGCCAGCTGCGAACCCCTCGCCGTGGTCCCCCTGAAAGGGCGGTAACACCCGCAGACCGCCGTTGGTGCGGTCGAGGTCCCAGGGGCGGCCGTTCGCGAGGTGGTCGTTGATGGACTTCGGCTGGTATTGCTCCACCACCCAGACATCCGAGATGTGACTGTGGTGGAGGTTGGACAGCGGGATGTCGATCAGCCGATAGGTTCCGCCCACCGGAACCACGGGTTTGGCCTTGCCGTCCGTCAGCGCACCCAACCTCCCGCCGGTACCGCCGGCGAGGATGATGGCCAGGACAGACGGCTCCGTCATGCCGATCCCACGGGCTGCGATTGCTTGAGGATCCAATGCGTCTCATCGAGCCGCGCGAGGATCTTCTTGCCCACCCGCTCGAGATCCGCGATATCCCGCTCATCAAGCCCGTCGAAGACCAGCCGGCGGACGTGCTCGACGTGCTCGAGCGCCAGTTCCTGCAGGTTGGTGAGCCCCTCGGCCGTGATGGTGGCTGTGGTGACCCGGAGGTCACGGGTGCTTTGGCTCCGCTGCACCCAACCGCGGTTCTCCAGTTTGGTGACCACATGACTCAACCGTGACAGCGAGGCATTGGAACGGCCCGCGAGTTCGCTCATGGGAAGTGTGCGCTCCTCAGCCTCGGACAGCATGGCAAGGACGTGATAGTCGAACAGAGTCACCCGGGCACGGCGGTTTAGGTCTGCGTCCAGCGTGCCCGGCAACAGCGTAGCCACCCCGTGGAGGGCAAGCCATGCCTGTCTTTCCGCGGGATTCAACCAGCGCGCGCCTGTCATGGTTCCCATTCTTTCAGAAGCGCCGCCGTCACGGGGACGTGGTTTCCTTTGTCCACACCGGATGGGTCAGCTCGGGATACTTCACGGTCACAGTGTCTCCGGAAGACTGCCCGCGCAGCCGCCTGCCCACCCAGGGCCCCAGGTAATCGCGGGCCCAGAGCGCGTCCGTCCGGAGCTGGGCGAGGCGGGTTGCTGCAGGCCGCGCTTCAAGCTCGGGAACCTCGATGCTGTGTGCGGCTTTCAGGACTTCCAGAACCCGGGCTGCCATCAGCGTGTGGCCGGCTGCGGCCATGTGCATTCGGTCCACGTCCCAGTACCCCCAGTTCTGGAATTCCCGCATCCGCCAGTAGTCCACGATCTCGGCATCATGCCGGTCAGCGATTTCACGGACGAGTTCGTTGTAGATCGCAGTCCGGCCCCGGGTCTTGGCGAAGACTGCTGATTTCGACGAGTCGAACCCCGTGAACAGCACCACCGCGGCACCGCTGGCGCGCAGGCGGGCGATTCCGGCGTCGTACTCTGCCAACAGTGCGTCGAGATCAATGGAGGGCCGCAGGATGTCATTGGCGCCGGCGTAGATGGTCACCAGCGTGGGCTTGAGCGCAAGCGCCGCATCCACCTGCTCACCGAGGATCTGCCGCATCTTGCGGCCGCGGATGGCGAGGTTGGCGTAGCCCCAGGACGGGTCGGCGAGAATCAGCTGCTCGGCGACGCGGTCAGCCCATCCCCGCACGCCATTGGGACTGCGTGGGTCCCAGTCCCCCACGCCTTCAGTGAACGAATCCCCGAGTGCGACGTAACGGTGAGTAAAAGAGGTGGTTTCTTCGCCCAATGCTCTTAGTCCTCTTTCCTGGAGCCGCTGTTCCTGGCATCGCTTCCGGAATCAGCTTCTGAGCTTTCCTGCTGGTGCTCGGCGTCGTACTCGTGCTGGGTGTGGTGCTCGGTCTCCCCATAGGCGCCGTTGAAGCCGGTGGTGCTGCCCGTAGGGCGTGTATTCGAAGGGTCAGGGAAGGTGGGAGACCCGCCGAAGGGGTTGCCCTCCTGCCCGCCGTTCTCCTGTTCCCTGGCTTCGCCTGCGCTGGACTGGTCCTGAGTCATGGCTCCTCCTTCTGTTTTGCCCACCCAGCATAGTCCCGCGCGGCCGCGCGTACACGTGACAGGCGCAGACGCTAAGCTCGGGAACAAACCCCTCGTCAGGAGAAAACCTATGACTTCCTTGCCGGATACCGAGTCTGAACAGCAGCGCACTCCTGAAGCCGAAGGCAAGCCGGAATCCCGGACCAGGCGCGCAGCCCTGATTCTCAATCCAGTCAAGCCCACCGACGAGGATATCCGGGCGATTGTCACCGAGCTGAGCCTCGAACAGGGCTGGGCGGAACCCCTGTTCCTGGAGACCACCGAGGATGACCCGGGCCACGGCCAGGCGCAGGAAGCGCTGAAGGCGGGAGTCGACGTCGTTATTGCAGCAGGCGGTGACGGCACCGTGCGGTGCGTGGCGGAGGAGCTGGCAGGTACGACGACGGCACTTGGCCTGCTGCCGCTGGGCACCGGCAACCTCCTTGCACGCAACCTCGATATCGACGTCGATGATCCCCGCGGAGCCGTCGAAGCTGCGCTGGGAGGTACGGAGCGGATGATCGACGTGGTGCATGTGAACGTCGACAGGGCTCAGGACGCGCACGTCTTTCTGGTCATGGCCGGGCTGGGCTTTGACGCGGCGGTGATGGCGGATACCCGGGATGACCTGAAGGACAAGGTGGGCTGGCTGGCCTACGTCGACGCCGGCATCCGGAACCTTCCCGGAAAGCCGTCCAAGGTTTCCATCTCAATTGACGGCGGCAAGCGTGTCACCCGCCGCCTGCGCAGCGTCATGGGCGGAAACTGCGGCAAGATCATGGGCGGGCTGGAAATCTTCCCGGGCGCGAAACTCAATGACGGACTGCTGGACATCATGACCATTGCGCCGAGCGGAAAGTTGGGCTGGTTTGCTGTACTCGGCAAGCTCCTTGCGCGTGGAAAGGGCAAGGACCCCTCACTCGAGTACTTCCAGTGCAAAACTGCCGAGGTGGAGTCTGAGACCCCGCTGGAAATCGAGCTGGACGGAGACTCCCTGGGCAAGGGCACACACATGGCTTTCCGGGTGGAGCCGAACTCCCTGAGGCTGCGGATGCCCTACGGGAAGAAGGACCCGGCGATCCTCGCCGACCCGACGCCGTAAGGCGCTTTAGCCCTCGGCTTTGCCCTGGCGCCAGTAGCCCATGAACGCGACCTGCTTGCGGTCGATGCCGACGTCGCGCACCAGGTAACGGCGCAGGCCGCGCACCACCGCTGCTTCGCCCGCGATCCACGCGTAAAAGGGCAATGCGCCGGAGGGCTTGTCCGGGTTGAGGGAGCCGTCAAGGGCAGCTGCGTCCAGGAGTTGCGGGGTCTCCCACAGGATGGTCTTGTCGACGTCGATGTCCTCCGGTTCCGGCCCGGCTGCACGCTCCGGTCCGCCCGCCCTGCCGGCTGCTGCAGCGAGCGCCTGGCCGGACGGGGTGTCACTTCCGAGGCTGACGCGGAACGGCGCGGACAGGGATACCCAGCCCGGAACCCTGACGGCCTGCCGGACGGCGGCGTCGAGCAGTTCACCGTGCGGCCGGCCGCCACGCACCAGCCAGCTGATGCCTACCCCGGACCTGGTCTGGATGTCCTGGCAGTCCGAGCCATGCGGAACCTCCAGGAAAGCGTGACCCTTGATGTCCTTCGGCAGCGACTCGAGGATGGCGCTGATCGCCGGGACAGCGGTCTCATCGCCTGCAAGCAATACATTCTGGGCCAGCCCCGGACGCCACTCGATACCTCCGTAGGCGCCGGCAGTGGAGCAGCTTGCGGCATGGATGTTCGGCCCGATCAGCCACACCCGGTCCCCCGGTTCAGCCGCAGCGGCCCACTGGGAAGCCGGTCCGCCGTTGCCGGCTGCATCGAAGTGCATCACGAAGTCGACGTCCAGCTCGGGAGTCTCCTGATCACAGCGGGAATCACGGACCGTGTAGGTGCGCATGTCACCGCGTTCTGACGGCTCAAGGGACAGCCACTGCTGGTACCAGCCGCTGCCCTCGCCGTCCATCAGGGCCCCCAGATCGGCACACGCGCCGTTGGCCGGCGGAATCATTACCTTGATACGCAGGTCCAGGGTAGAACCCTGCACACCGAAATCCGACAGGCAAGCCCCGCCGAAGGTGATGCGCCGGAAGTTCGAACTGATGCGCTCCACGCGGTTCACCACCACGTTGAAGGCGCGGACAGCCGGGATGACCGCCTGATTCCCGGCGGAAGTCTTTGACGGTGCCGCCGCGCTGCGGTTATGGCGGGTACTGACTTCTGTCACGATGCTGCCTCCATTGTCAGTGCGGGTAGCCCGTCCTGCGGGTTCGCTAAAAAACCCGCGATGCCATCCCGGGTGGTTTCTGTGGTTACGTTTTTCGGTGCTGAGTGGTGCCGCCCCAGGGGCACCACCATGGGAGTACCCGAGACGGGATCCGGAATGACGCGGGATTCCAGACCGAAGACGTCCGCCACGGTCGCCTCCGTAACAACCTCTGACGGCGGTCCCTCGGCAACAATCCGGCCGTCCTTCATTGCGATGAGGTGATCCGCGTACCGTGCAGCGAGGTTGAGGTCATGCAGCACAATGGCGACCGTTGTGCCGGCACTGCGGTTCAGGTCAGTGATGAGGTCGAGGACTTCCACCTGATGCGCCACGTCGAGGAAGGTGGTGGGCTCGTCAAGCAGCAGGATGTCGGTCTGCTGCGCCAGCGCCATCGCAATCCAGACACGCTGGCGTTGACCGCCGGACAGCTCGTCGACGTTGCGGTCAGCCAGTTCAATAGTGTCGGTGACGCGCAGCGCGGAGGCGACCGCGGCGTCGTCGTCCGTGTTCCATTGGCGGAACCAGCCCTGGTGGGGGTAGCGGCCGCGGCCCACCAGATCCACTACGGCGATGCCGTCCGGCGCGATCGGCGTCTGTGGAAGCAGGCCAAGGGTCTTCGCCACTGAACGGGTGGAGAGCGAATGGATGTCCTTGCCGTCCAGCAGCACAGTGCCGGCCGCCGGCTTGAGCAGCCGCGCCAGGCCGCGCAGGAGCGTGGACTTGCCGCATGCGTTCGCCCCGACGATGACGGTGACCTTCCCTGCCGGCAGTTCCACCGTCAGGTCTTCAACTACCCGGCGGTTGTCATACGCAAGGGTCAGATTTTCAGCGTGCAACCTCATGTCAGCCTCCCTGGCCTGAGCGGTTGGATGTAGCGAGCAGCCAGAGGAGGAACGGGGCGCCGAGGACGCCCGTAATCACTCCGACCGGCAGGGAGACACCCGGAATCAGGTTGGCACCCAGGAAATCTCCCGCGAGGACAAGCACGGCCCCGACCAGCGCGGCAGTCACCAGCGGGCGGTAGCCGCCGAGGAAACGCCGCGCGATCGGACCGGAGAGGAACGCTATGAAGGCAACCGGTCCGGCTGCCGCCGTCGCAACCGCCGCCAGAAGTACGCCGGTGACAATGAGGGCCAGCCGTGAGCGCTCCACGTTCACGCCCAGGCCGGCTGCGGTGTCATCCCCCAGTTCCAGCCCGCGCAGCGAACGGGACAGTACGACGACGGCGGGCGTCAGGACCGCCAACGCAAGGAACAGTATGGTCACCCGGTCCCAGTTGCTCGAGTTGAGCGAGCCATTGAGCCACGTGAGTGCATCTGATGCAACCCTGATGTCGGTGCGCGTCAGCAGGAAGCTGACCACTGACTGCAGGACCGCTGAGAACCCGATACCCACCAGAATGAGCCGATAGCCGGCCACCGCGCCGCGCCGGGACAGGAAGTAGATGGCCAGGGCAACAGCGAGTGCTCCGGCCATCGCGAAACCGGACAGCACCAGGCCGGAAGCACCGAGGAACGCGATTGCGAAGACAGCTGACGCGCTGGCTCCGTAACTGATCCCGATGATGTCCGGGCTGGCGAGCGGGTTGCGCAGCATTGTCTGGAACACCGCACCGGCCACCCCGAAGGCGCCGCCGATCATGATGCCGATCAAAACACGCGGGATCCGGTTCTCCATCACGATGAAGCTGGCGCCCGGGATGTCGGCGCCTGCCACGATGCGGAAGAAGTCGGGGATGGTTACGGTGTAGCGGCCCAGCAGGAGCGTGACGGCGCTGAGGGCAACGACAAGGAATGCCAGTGCACCGATTTTCACCATGCGCCGGATGCGCAGGTGGCGGCGATTCGGGAGAACCAAAGTCTCGTTACCCGTACGTTCAGCGGTGGGGGTGGGGCGGGTGGCGAGGCTCATAGCTCGGCCATCTTCCGGCGCCGCACCAGCCAGATGAACACCGGAGCGCCGATGACAGCCGTGAGGATGCCAACCTGCACCTCGCCGGGCGGAAGGATGACGCGGCCAAGGATATCCGCGGACAACAGCAGAACCGGCGCCAGCATCATTGAGAAGGGCAGGATCCACCGGTAGTCAGGACCCGAGAACGAGCGCACCATGTGCGGGATGACCAGCCCGATGAAGCCGATCGGGCCGGCAGCCGCGGTAGCGGCTCCACAGAGTACGACGACGCCGAGTGCCGTGAGAGCGCGGGCTAGGGTGACGTTCTGGCCGAGTCCGCGGGCAATGTCATCGCCGAGGGACAGGCTGTTCAGGACCTTGCCGGTGAGCAGGGTGAGTATGAATCCAAACGCGAGGAACGGCAGCACCGGAACGATAACGTCCCAGCCTCGGCCGGCAACGGAACCCACCTGCCAGAACCGGAACGTATCGAAGGTCTGCTGGCTGGAGACCAGCACTGCATTGAGCAGAGAGACCATGCCCGCGGAGAGCGCTGCACCGGCGAGGGCCAGTTTCACGGGAGTGGCGCCGTCGCGTCCCAGGCTCGCGATCGCGTAGACGAGGACCGCGGCAACTGCGGCGCCGAGGAAGGCGAACCAGATGTAGCCGGTGAAGTTGGTGACGCCGAAGACGAAAATGCCGAGCACGACGGCGAGCGCTGCGCCGGAGTTGACGCCGAGGATACCGGGATCAGCGAGGGGGTTTCGGGCAACGCCCTGCATGGCTGCACCGGCCAGTCCGAGCGCGGCTCCGGCGAGCAGGCCCACGATGGTCCGCGGGATGCGGGAGGCCACCACGGCGTGGTCTCCGTTGGCAGGGTCGAAGGCGGTGAGTGCCTGCACCAGGGTTTCCATGCTGATCGGCCGGGCTCCGATCGCCAGGGACGCAGCACTGGCGACGACGAGGAGGACAATGGCAGCGATGAGCTTCGGGCCACGTGCTGATGTGCGCTGCGGGCGGAGAACGGCCGAGGAGGCAGGCGCATCGAGTGCCATGCATGCCTCCTTGAGCCAACACCTGAATTCGCCGGACGATCACCGGAACGGACTTAAGTAAGGCTAGCCTATGCATGGCTGGATTAGGAAACGGTTATGTTCCCTATTTCTGGAAACATAACCCGGAAATTTTGTGCAGCTCCGGTGAGCCCGACGGCTGCCGGACTCACCAGAGCTGCACAAAACTTCCTGTCAGGGAGCAGCGGTCGGCGCGGTTCCGCGCCCGAACGGGCTGCCGCCCAGGCGTTCGCGCTGGTGCTCGCTGTGCCAGTTCTCCAGGGAGGGACCCTTCGGCACGATCTGCGTGGGATTGATGTCCTCATGCACGATGTAATAGTGCTTCTTGATCTGCTCGAAGTCGATGGTGTCTCCGAAGCCCGGCGTCTGGAAGAGGTCCCGCGCGTATCCCCACAATGCGGACATCTCGGTCAGTTTGTTCCGGTTGCACTTGAAGTGCCCGTGATAGACCGGGTCGAAGCGCACCAGGGTGGTGAAGAGCCGCACATCGGCTTCGGTGATTGAATCGCCGACGAGGTAGCGCTGGTTGGTCAGACGCTCCTCAAGCCAGTCCAGCGCCGCGAAGAGACGGTCATAGGCATCGTTATACGCCTCCTGCGAGCCGGCGAAACCGCACCGGTACACGCCGTTGTTGACCTCGGTGAACACCCGCTTGTTGACGGTGTCGATCTCTTCACGCAGCTCCTCCGGGTAGAGCTCCGGAGCTCCCTCGCGGTGGTATTCCTTCCACTCAGTAGAGAAGTCCAGGGTGATCTGCGGGAAGTTATTGGTGACCACGGCGCCGGTAGGGACATCGACAATCGCGGGCACGGTAATGCCGCGCGGGTAATCCGGGTCCCGTTTGAAGTACGCCTCCTGGAGCCGCTCGATCCCGAGCACCGGATCCTTGCCGTCCGGATCAAGATCGAACGTCCAGGAGCGTTTGTCATGCGTAGGCCCGGGCGTTCCAAGCGAGATAGCTTCCTCGAGCCCGAGGAGCCGGCGCACGATGATTGCCCGGTTGGCCCAGGGGCAGGCGCGGGCGGCGATGAGCCGGTAACGGCCTGGTTCCACCGCAAAACCGTCGGCACCGTCCCGTGTGATCCGCGTTTCGATGTAGGCCGTATCCCGCTTGAATTCCTTGCCGGAGTCCACGTACGCGCCCTTCGTGCTGTGTTCGGATTCGCTCATGGTGCCACCCTAGTGGCTGGATTCGCCGCTGGAGCGCAGTTTCTCGAGCAGCGTCGAGCAGGCAGCTTCGCAGCGGCGGCAAGCCTCCGCGCAGATCTTGCAGTGATCGTGCATGGAGGCGTGCCGCTCGCATTCCTCGGCGCAGTTCCGGCAGGCCTGCAGGCACGCCTCGAGCAGCGGCGCCAGCACGGCGGGATGGTGGCCACCCTGGCGCTGGAGCATCCGGGCAGTGGCCAGGCAGATGTCAGCGCAATCCTGGTCCGTTCGGATGCAGTGCCGAAGGTCAGCAATACCCTCCTCGCCGAGACACGCGTCTGCACAGCTGCCGCAGGATGCCACACAGTCCAGGCATGCCTCAATGGCGATTGCGAGGTCTCCGGCCTCCAGATGCCCGGAGGGGTGCGGGTGGGCGATGATCATGTCTGCAATATGGGTCATGACTTACTCCTTGTCCGGGCATCACGATCGCGTCCGTACTTCTGGCGCAGTTCGCGTCCCTTGTCTACCAGTTCGATCTGCTTGTCGCGCTTCTTCTCCGCGGCCTTGGTGTCCCGCGGAGGAAGTTGCACTGTCTCTTCCGCCTCAATTCCCGCCTGCAGTTCGCGGCCGCGTTCCAGCTCGGCATCGAACTCCGCTCCGAAGAGCAGTGAGAGGTTCGCGAGCCACAGCCACAGCAGGAAGATGATGACGCCGGCAATGGCGCCGTAAGTCTCCTGGTAGCTGCCGAATCTGGACACGTAGAAGGAGAATCCGAACGTTGTGAGGGCAAGCACCAGAAGCGCGATGAGTGACCCGATACTCACCCATTTGAATTTGGGCTGCTGCAAGTTTGGCGTCGCGTAGTACAGCACCGCGATCATCAGCACTGCGAAAAACACCATGACCGGCCACTTGGCAATGTTCCAGATAGTCAGGGCTGTTGAGCCGAGACCGATTGCGCCGCCGATTGCTTCGGCCACCGGCCCGGAGAGGATCAGCAGCAGCGCCATCAGGACCACCAGGAGCAGTACGACGACGGTGATCAGCAGCATGACCGGACGCAGCTTCCAGAACGGGCGCCCTTCCTCAACCTCGTAGACCCGGTTCATTGCCCGCGAGAATGCGTTGACAAATCCCGAAGCCGACCACAGGGCGCCGAGAAGGCCGATGACGAACGTCAGGCCTGCGGTCTCCGACGAGGCCAACTGCGTAATGACGGGTTCAAGCGTGGTTTCGGCCTGCGACGAGACGTTCCCGAGAATGTTGAGCACGGTGTCCGTGGTGGTGCCGGCCTGTCCGAAGAACCCAAGGATGGAAACCAGCGCCAGCAACGCCGGGAAGATCGCCAGGACTGCGTAGTACGTCAGTGCAGCCGCTAGGTCCGTGCACTGGTCCTTGCCGAACTCGCTGACGGTCCGTTTGAAGACGTAGCCCCAGGCCGGCTTGGCAAGGTCAGTCGGTGCGTCCGGTTTTCGCGAGTCATCAGGGTGGGGGCTCGAGGCCGCCTTGGCTTGCGTGGCTTCCTCCGCCGAATCCGCTTTCGCGGGATCTTTAGTGGTCACGTTTCTACCTCCGGTTCAGAATTGCCTACACCAACCGAACCATAAGGATACTTACTATTGCAATAAGTGGTCGACCCTTTAGTGTGGGTTTCAGGCCGCACATCGATTGAAGGGTTCCACATGCGCATCGCTGTTATCGGGGCAACCGGCAACGTAGGGACGGCGCTCCTCCGCCGCCTTCAACAGGCCCGGCTGGAAAACCCGGACATTGAGCTGGTTGGCATCTCCCGGAGGAAGCCTTCGCAGGATCACGCTCCCTACGGCGGCGTCGAGTGGCACACGGCCGACGTCGGCACTGACGCCGGGCGCGCAAAGCTTACCGACGCGCTGAAGGGGACTGACGCCGTCGTACATCTTGCCTGGGCCATCCAGCCCAACCGGGATGAGGAGGCGATGCACCGCACCAATGTGACCGGCACGGAAAACGCGCTGCATGCAGCCGCGGATGCCGGCGTACGGCACTTCGTCTGCGCATCCTCGGTGGGGGCGTACAGCCCTGCGCGCAAGGATCAGGTGGTGACTGAAGATTGGCCCACCGGCGGTATCGCAACGTCCCACTACAGCCGGCACAAGGCCGAGCAGGAGGCCCTGCTGGACGCGTTCGAACGGGACTTTCCGGAGATTCCTGTGGCGAGGGTGCGTCCCGGCCTCATTTTCCAGGCCGACGCCGGCGAGGAAATCGGGCGGTACTTCCTGGGGCCGCTCATCCCGAAAGCCATACTCAACAAGCTGAGCCTGCCGGTGTTGCCGATTCCCTCGGAGCTTGTGTTCCAGGCGGTGCACGCGGCGGATATGGCCGACGCCTACTGGCGGATTGTTGACCAGCGGGCTTCGGGGCCCTTCAACATTGCTGCGAATCCTATCCTGACGCCGCGTCTGCTGGGCGGCCTGCTGGGCGCGAAGCGCGTGTTCGATCTGCCGGTCCCCGTGCTGCGTGCGGTGGTGGCGGCGTCCTGGGCGCTGCACATCCAGGCGACTGATCCCGGGTGGATCGACATGGCCTCGCAGGCTCCGGTCATGAACACTGACCGGGCGCGCACGCTGCTCGGCTGGGAGCCTTCGCGGTCCTCGGTTGCGGCGATGCGCGAGGTGATTGACGGTCTGGCAGGTGGCGTGGGAGTGCACGGCTCCCCCAGCCTGCGTCCCGGTGGCTGACGGGCCTTATCCTCCGCCAGCGCCGAAGCCGTCCTCACCCTCGGAGGTGAGCCACTCGATCGCCTCCGCCTCATCGGTGAAGTACTGGCTGGGCGTGGCAGCGCGATAGTTGAAAGCGGTCATCACACGCGCCACCTCATCCGTTCCGAGGACCGCCGTACGGCTGGAGCACGTTTCCTCCAGCAGGAGGTTCCGGGCCGGCGCGCTTATCCCGTCGACGAGGTCAATGTGCACAAGCAGCGGACGCCTGCAGGAGGGCGAGACTGCCTCCACGGCCGTCACGCTCGCCTGCACGTCCCGCAGTTCCATGACTATTCCGGGGTTCCAGCACAGCCGAAGGAACGCGCCCTCGTCCGTCAGCTCGAAGCGCAGGCCGGCGTCGCGCAGATTGTCGTTGGAAATCGGTGCCATGATTCGGTTGTCCCCCAGCATTCACTGTCCCCCAGCATTTACATTTCAGATGTGTAGTGTCCCGGTGTCAGCAGCCAGTCAAGCGCGGCTTCCGGGTCAGAGAAATAACGCGTGGGGTATCGCGGACGGTGAACGCCGTCGAAGAACGCGGCAATCAGCCGGTCTACCGCTGTTGGTCCAACCAGTGCCAGCGCAACCACGTTCAGGTGCTCAGCAAAGACAGTCTGCCCTGCGGCCTCCACCGAAACCATTGAGTTCAGGATCGCTAGCATCGGATCGCAGCGCCCCGGGTTCACTTCCTCCAGCCGCTGAACCAGATCCAGTGCATCCTGCTCGGTGACCGTGATGCCCTCGTTCCACTCCACGCGGACACAGCCGTTCTCGAGGGCAAGGGTGAAACGGCGGCCAGACTCCACTCCGTTCAACCCCTCCCGCGCTCAGGTGCTCCGGAGGCAAATGTATCCCACCTCACACGGCTGCGTCAGGATCCTGTGCGTGCCTCCCGCTCGTCGAGCACATCCTCGCCCGGTCCGCTGAAGTCCGCTCGTCTCTTCTCTGCCTCCGGGGAGCCGGTGAAGAGGCGGCCGTCGCTGGGGTGCTTGCCGGCGTCGTCGTTGGTTGCGCGGTTGCTGGTTGGCGCAGCCGATGACGACGGCGACACCGCCTCCCAGCGCTGGCGCGGCAGCGCGTCGGGGAACCGGCTCTGGAGGAAGCCGACCATCTGCTCACGGACCAGGCACTGCAGGTCCCACAAAGCTCCGCTGTCTGCCGCGCTCACCAGGATCCGGGCGCGGACCATGCCGTCCGTGGCCTTGGTGATCTGAAGGGTGCCGGTGCGGTTGTCCCACAGCTCGGATGCGTCGAGGATCTCGCGCAACCGGACACGCATATTCTCGATCGGCACGCGCCAGTCGAGGTCCAGCTCAACTGTTCCCAGCAGCTCGGAGCGCCGGCGCGTCCAGTTCTCGAACGGTGTGGAGGTGAAATAGGTGGAGGGAAGAATGAGGCGGCGTTCATCCCAGGACTGGACCACCACGTAGGTCATGGTGATCTCCTCGATTGTCCCCATCTCGCCTTCCACAAGAACCACATCCTCCACGCGGATCGCGTCCGTGAAGGCCAACTGCACTCCGGCGAACACGTTGCTCAGGGAGCTCTGGACGGCGAGCCCTGCGACGATCGAGATGAGACCGGCAGAGGCCAGAATTCCGGCTCCCAGCGCGCGGACCTCGTCGATGGTCAGGAGCACAGTGGCGAGCGTGAGGGTGATGATGACGGCAACTGCAACCCGCCGGGCGAGCATGATCTGCGTCTTGAGCCGCCGGGCACGCCGGTTATCGCGGCTGGAGTTTTCGTAGTGGCGCAACACCACCGTCTCGACGATCGAGAGCACCGTGACCAGCAGCCACGCGAGGGACACGATGAGCGCCAGCACCAGCGCGTAGTCCACGGGCGGGTACCAGGCGGTGTCCCGGGCGGTGGCGCCGAGGGCAATGCGGATGCCGAGAACCGCGAGTACAGCCTGCAGCGGAGCACGCGATTTCCGGCTGACCTCCTGAATCTGCGGCACTTTCCGAAGGGAACGTGTTGCCACCCGGCGCAGGATCCACCCCAGTACGACGGCGGCAAGTACCGCGCCCGCCACGGCCAGGAATGGGGTGAGCACCTCGAGAAAATCCATTCCCCTACCGTCTCAGATGTCCCCGGGGGTCAGTCCAATCCCGCTTCCACCTGTTGAGGACCGGACGGGCTGTTGAGGACTGGTCGGTACCTAGTAGAGGAAGATCGCAAACCACTCCCGGTTGTGCGCGTGCAGCAGTACGAGGAAGAGCACGAAATCGAACAGCAGGTGCACGCTCACGATGTAGCTCAGCGACTTCGTCTTCGAGAAGATCCACGCCTGAATGAGGGCGAACGGATAGATGAGGAACGGGCCCCACGAGTGGAAGCCCAACTCCCACAGGAACGAGGTGAACAGGACCGCCTGCAGGAGGTTGGCCTGCCAGTCGGGAAGATGACGGCGCAGCAGCGTGAACGCGGTGCAGATGAAGAACAGTTCATCCCAGATCCCCAGGACGTTGGTGCCGAGGAACAACCGCGCTATGGTTCCCGGGTCTGAGGCCGCCGGCCAGTTCTCGTAGACACCGGTTGGGATCATATAGACCGGCAGGAGCACATACCCGATAACGACGACGGCAAGCAGGTACCAGCGTTCCGTCCGGTTCCATTTTTGGCCCGTCAGGACCGGGAAGCGGATGGCGTGGTCCCTGAACACGAAGCGGGACAGCAGGTAGGGCACCGCGACGGCCAGGATCATGGCCGTACCCATGACGGCCATGTGGCTGAAGCTGATGTCGGTGGTGATGGGGACGGCGCTGATGATGACGAGACCGATGGCCAGCAGCAGCAGATCCCTGAAAAGGCTCTTGCCATGCTGTGCTTTGCCGCTGAAGTAGGCAGTTGCCAGCGCTGCAGCAAGTATCAGATAGCCGGGAATCCTCTGCTCGAGCGCGAAGATGAGGAAGCCGGATGCGGATACGAGCGCGGCTGCGACGACAGGAAGTACCCGGGGGCGCGCGTCAAGGCTCGCCGTGGTGATCATGGTTTGAGCTTACGCCTTGCCCCGCTGTCAGGGCGCACCCCTAGACTGTCGAAATGGTAGAGAACAGCGAACGCGAATCGCTCATCGCCGACACCCTGGTCGAGGCGTTCAAACCGTTGATGGAAGCGGACCCGCACGGCTTCCGGACCAAGTTCCGCAAGATGGCGGCTGATCCGTTCGCGTTCTACCGCGGCAGCGCCTGCCTGTTTTACGCGGACATGCGCGAGATGACGGATGAGTGGGCTGATGACAACACCAGCCGAATCTGGATTCACGGGGACCTTCACGCGGAGAACTTCGGCACCTACATGAGCAGTACGGGCCAGCTCACCTTCGACATCAACGACTTCGACGAGGCCTACCTCGGCCACTTCTCCTGGGACCTGCGCCGGTTCACAACCTCGCTGGCGCTGATGTGCTGGCAGAAGGCGCTTCCGGAGGAGGCCGTGCGCTCCCTGGCCCGCACGTACCTTTCCGCCTACCTCGACCAGGTGAAACATTACGACGACGCCGGGCAGGATGATTTCGCGCTTCACCTCGGCAACACCTCGGGCACCATTCACTCGGTGCTGCTTACGGCGCGCGCTTCGCGGCGCACCGATCTGCTCGACGCGATGACCTTCGTGGAAGACCACGAGCGCCACTTCCAGAACAACCGCAAGACCCGCAGGCTCGAGGAAGCGGAGCACGCCATGGTGGCGAAGGCGTTCGAGGAATACCTCAGCACCATTCCCGAAGACAAGCGGTCCCACAGGGAAATCTTCTACAACGTCAAGGACATCGTCGGCAGCTCGGGTTTCGGCATCGGCAGCGCAGGTTTGCCTGCGTACAACGTACTCATCGAGGGTTTCAACGAGGCCTTGGAAAACGACATCATCATCTCGATGAAACAGGGAAACAAGGCCGCGCCCAGCCGCATCGTCACGGATGATCGGGTACGCTCGTACTTCGAGCATGACGGCCACCGCACTGTCATCAGCCAGCGGGCCCTACAGGTCCACACCGACACGTTCCTCGGCTATACCACCGTGGACGGCGTCGGGTTTGTGGTTGATGAGCTCTCCCCCTACAAGGCGGACCTGCGTTGGGATAACCTCACCGAGCCGGACGAGATTGAGCCAGTGCTCGTGGATTTGGGCAGGGCCACCGCCAAGGTGCACTGCGCCTCGGACGAGGACAGCGACCAGGACCTGGTGGACTTCCAGACGGAACGGGCCATCATGCAGGTAATCGAGGGGCGCCGTGAGGAGTTTATCGAGGACATCCTGACGTTCTCCCTCGACTATGCGCGGACGGTCCGTGATGATCACGCGCTCTTCGTCGATGCGTTCCGGGAAAACCGCATTCCGGGCGTTCCGTCCACCTGAGGGATTGTCTGCGCGAAAAGTTGCGGTCAGGAAGAGGTCGTTATGGATTTCGATGTACTGGTGATCGGGGCCGGCCCCGCGGGCATGGCGGCAGCAACACGGGCGGCAGAGCTGGGAGCACGTACCGCCGTCGTCGAGCGTGCGCGGCTGGGCGGAACCTGCGTGAACTCGGGCTGCGTGCCCACGCGGGTGCTCGCGAAAACCGCCCGCCTGTACCGGGAAGTACGCACTGCGCGGGACTACGGGATTGTGGTGCATGAGCCCGCCGTGGACTGGCAGCAACTGATTCGCCGGGTCCGAACCACCGTGGACCGCGTTCTGGATGCCAAGGGCTACGGCGAGGCCATGCAGCAGCTGGACATCACGCTGCTGAAGGGTGAGGCGTCCTTCACCTCACCGCATGAGGTGTCGATTGACGGGCGCCCGGTCAGCGCCGCCTCTGTCATCCTGTGCGTGGGCGGAAGTGCACGACGACTTCCCATCCCGGGGGCTGAGCACGCGGTGCTTCCCTCCGACGTTCTCGACCTTCCCGAACTGCCGGACTCAGTCGCGATCATCGGCGGCGGTCATACCGGCGCGCAATTGGCCACCATCTTTGATGCCCTCGGCTCAAGGGTCACCCTGCTGGACCTTGCGCCGCGCATCCTCACCACCGAGGACCACGACGTCTCCACCGCCGTCACAGACGGCTTCCGTTCCCGCGGCGTCACCGTGGATGTCGGCATCGGCGGTGTGGACGGCATCAAAAAGCATGTCGACGGTGCCCTGGAAATCCGCTGGCAGGGAACCGGCGGCGCGCAGTCAGCACGCGTGGGAGCGGTCATCATGGCAGCCGGCTGGCCCGCGAACATCTCTGGTCTCGGGCTGGAGGCTGCGGGCGTCGCCACCGCCCGGGGAGCCATACCGGTGGACAACTACCTTCGGTCAAATGTGCCGCACGTCTTTGTTGCCGGTGACGCTAACGGAACCTCCATGCTGGTGCAGGCGGCAGTCTTCGAGGGTGAAACAGCTGCGGAGAACGCGGTCCTGGGCGCACACCGCACCACACCGCACCATCTGCTCCCTGAGGGAGGTTTCACGGATCCGGATTACGCGGGGGTGGGACTCACCGAGGCGATGGCCCGGGAGCGGGACGCCCAGTGCGCCGTCGTCGTTGTTCCCTATGGCTCCGTGGAGCGTCCCATCATTGATGACCGGGAGCAGGGGTTCCTGAAACTGGTCACCGACAGGCACCGCGAGCTGATCCTTGGTGCGCACGCGGTGGGCGAGAATGCGGTAGAGGTCATTCAGGCCGTTGCATCCGCAATGGCGGCCGGTACTGATGTCGCCACGCTGGCCCGCGTGAAGTTCGCCTACCCTACCTACAGCTCAATCATTGGCCACGCTGCACGCAAGGCGGTGCGGGGAGCAGGGAAAGACTCCTGGTGACCCGACTGCTACTGTGGGACGAGCATCACTACAAAGCTTGCTTATCAACGGGCACCGGCAGAAAGCCGCAGCATCGTCACGAGGGCAGTCAGGAGTAGCCATGGGCAGCGCGGAGAAGAAGTTTTCAGTTACCGAGGAGTCGGACAGCAAGCACCCACAGGACTGGGGCCGGGCCATGGCCGTGGCAATCAGCCGTCTGGTGGAGTTGGCCCACGAGGCCGGGGATGTCGTAGAAGACGAGAACCTCTACGGGGAAGACCTGCACCTGTACCTCAGTGAAACCGAGGAGGGTGCAAACATCACGATGTCCTGGACCCCAAGGGCGTCGGCATCATCCGCATCGCCGGAACAGCCCGGGCAGGAGCTCGGATGAGCAGCCAGAATCCGGATCCGGAGAAAGACAAGGTCACCGGACTGGAGCCGGGCGGCGGCGTTCCGCCGGGTGAGACTCCTCCGGCAGAGGCGAGCACCGGTGGGCCGCAGGGTCACGAGGAAGGTGCACCCGGGAAGGCCGCGTCCCGCATCTGGCTGGTGCTGATCGGTATCTTCGTTTTGCTCGGCCTGCTGTTCTTTGTCGGTTATATCGTCGGGCTGTTTGACTAGGCCTGTTCGGTCAGGCGCTCTATTCCACAGCGAAGCGGCCGAAACCCATGGGGGACGGCCGCTTCACTGTTGCAATCTCAGACCCGGTAGTAGTCCCGCAGGGAAGCCTCCTGGTCAGCGGTCAGGCCTTCCTCTACCGTGAAATCCGGTGAATCCTTGATGGCATCCTTGGACACCGCGACATAAAGGTTCTCGCCATCAATCCGGGCGCCTGCGAGCGGCACGAAGTGCTCCCGCGTGTTCAAAAGACCGAGACCAACAGTCACCCAGGCCGGCTCGTTCGAGAGCCCGTCGAGATGCACCTGGGTGACGTTCCCGAGTTTTTCTCCGCTGGCATCCCATGCCGTGGCGGCCTGCAGTTCTTCCAGTTCCAGGTTGTCCATGATGCCTCCGAGCTTCGATGAGAAGTACCCTGACCATTCCAGTGCATGAGGCTCAGAAAGGCAACGATGGAGCTCTCGCTGGACCTACGGAAAGGGCGCCCCACCGAAGTGGAACGCCCTTCCGCCGGCGCGTGCCGGCGTCGTACTGGTGTTGCCTGCCCTACTGGTGTTGCCTTGAGCGTTAGGCTGCTTCGGCGGCTTCTGCTGCTTCGTTGATCATCGGAAGCCACTTGTCCAGCGCCCAGACCAGGGACAGTGGGCTGGCGGCGGAGATGGACAGGGTGAGGGTGTTGTCGGCATCCGCGACGAGCGCGCCTGACTCCACAGCCGGAATCTGGCTCAGCAGCGGGTCTGCGAAGATTGCTTCCTTGGTGGCCTCGTCCGGAACCCAGGTCACGAAGATGTCGGACTCAAGCTCATCGGCACGCTCGGCTGACCAGGGAATGAAGAATTCCTCTCCGGTGGCGTTCTCTTCAACGACGCTGGCCATCTCCATTCCAATCTGGGTGAGGAAACGGGGGCGGTTGTCGCTGGCCGTGTAAATATTCACGCCCTCGGAGTTGGCCGGCTCCAGATTGCCGAAGATGAACGTCTTGCCGGCGATGGCTGGGTACTCGGCCGCGGCCTCGGCGATCTTGTCTTCGGTCTCGCTGACCAGCTGTTCAGCCTCTTCAGTCAGGCCAAGCGCCTTACCGATCATTGCGGTGGAATCCTGCCACGCGGTGCCGTAGGCAACCTCGGGGTAGGCAACAACGGGGGCAATCTCGCTCAGGGTGTTGTAATCCTCTTCGGTGAGACCGGAATAGGCCGCCAGGATGACATCGGGGTTGGTGGCAGCGATCTCGTCGAACGCAATTCCATCAGCCTCGGAGTACTGGACGGGCGCGCTCTCGGTACCGATGGCAGCGCCGAGCTCTTCCAGCTTGGCATCCTTCCACGGGACGGAGCCCTGCTCGTTTCCGCCGTACTCATTGACCGGCATTCCAACGGGCACCACGCCGAGCGCCAACGCAATATCATCATTGACCCAGGACACCGTTGCAACGCGTTCAGGCTTTTCCTCGAGAACGGTCTCACCAAAAGCGTGCCCGATGGTGACGGGGAAGGCATCAGCAGAGCCGGCCTCATTGGCTCCGGCTGCTTCCGAGCCGCCGCCTGCCGGACCGGTTGAGCATGCGGAGAGGGACAGTACCGCGATGGCTGCTGCGGCTATCAGACCGCGCACACGGGTGGGGGCCATGAGGGCTCCTTGACTTTCGAGACGGCGTGAAGGACCGTCGGAATGGTTACGAAAGTAAGGCTAGCCTACGCTTGGTGCTATTACGAAATGTTTGTGTTGCGTAATAGGCGCCTGGCCCTTAGTTCCGGGCTTTACGGGTCTCCCGCTCATTGGCCTTCTGGATGGCGTCGACCAGTTCATTCTTGGTCATGGTTGAGCGCTTGGGAATCTCAAGCTTTTTCGCAACCTCGTAGAGGTGCTCCTTGGTGGCATTGGCGTTCACCCCGCCGGCGGTTTCCTTCGCCGTTCCGCGACCGCCTTCCGCCTGCTCATCGGAGGGTCCCTTGGCGTCCTTCTGCTCCCAGTGGTCGCCAACCTTCTCATGGGTGTGTTTCAGGGCGCTGTACGCAGTGCGGTGCGCCCGTTCGCCGTCACCGTACTGTTCCTCCGCGGAATCGAGCGTCCGGGCATAGGTTTCCTGTGCCAACTTGTCCGACCGCTGCAGAGTGCTGGGCAGCTCGTTTGTCTTGACCTTGCCTGACTTCGTTACCTTCGGCATTGCTTTTCGCTCCTTCCATGGCGGGTGGGGCTCGCACTTTCGAGGCTACCGCTGAGCGCGCGCTTTTACACGAACGACCCTGCCGGCCCGGCTGCTACCTCCGCCAGGTACTTGGCGAGCGCATCTGGCGCTGAGCGCGGCGCTTCGGCCTCCACCAGTGCGTTGTAGTTGGTGTTGGTGTTCACGTCATAGGTCAGTACGCGCCCGTCTGCGGTTTCCATGAATTCGATTCCGCACACTTCGATGTTGTTCCGTCGGGCAAATTCGACGTACTTCTCTATGATCGGATGGTCGAAGTCACGGCGGAGGCTGAAGAGCTGCTGGCCGGCAACAGGTTCAATGGTGGCCCCCGGTGGCATGATCGGCTTTCCCGTGGCGGGATCAATGGCGCAGGCGTCCGCCGGGCAGAGCTGGAAACCGCCGCGGGCTGTATCCGCCTGAATCGCGTAGATGAACTCGCCGCCCACAATCTCCACACGCGTGATGATCGGTTCGGCTGCCTGGATGAATTCCTGGATCAGCGTGATGCCGTCCTGCGGCTCCTCGAATTCATCCGACACCACATACTCGGCCAGTTCGGCGTGGCTCTCGAATTTGCGGACTCCCAGGCCCTTCCCGCCCTGATTGTGTTTGGTGATGAAGGGGGCCTGGAAACCCTCCGCCGCGTCCAGGATTCGATCGCGTCCAATGGCCGCGACCGTCCGGGGCGTGTCGATGCCCGCCGCTTTCAACGCCGTCAACTGGTCTACCTTGCTCATCTCAAGCTCAAGGACCCGCCTGCCATTGATGGTCCGCCGGCCGTGAGCTTCGAGCCAGGACAGCACTGCCCGCGCATAGTCCTTGGACAAATCATGGTTCCGCGTATGCGCTGAAGCGCTGATGCGCGACCAGAAAATACCTTCCGGGGGCGTCGAGTCGAGGTCCAGCACGCCGTCGGTCAGCAGCCACTCCTCGAACTGGAGCCCCTCCTGCTCGAAGGCACGGGCAAACGGAGGAAACCACTCGGGGTTCTCGTGCAGGGCGTAGATCTTTGGAGCTTCCGACGTAGTCATGTTCGGTGCAACCTCTCTCTCGAAGGGGCTATTCCACCTCGCGCCTCCCACCTGGACCCCAAAAGCGCCGGGGAGTGGCACGATCGTGGGGACGTCCCCACGAATCTGCCACT
>NZ_BAAAON010000001.1:603769-806214 GCF_039530425.1 Arthrobacter parietis
GGCTTCATGCTCCTCGTGGGCACGGGTAAGGAGTGCCTTGAACTCGGTCTCGTTCCGGATATAGCGCTTGTACTTTTCCGGCTGCTTCTTGAGCATTGCCTCTTCGGCGCACATCTTCTCGAAGATACGCTCCCGCTCGTTGATGTCTGTCTCGTAGTTGAGGTCGAGGTACTCGATGGCGTGGCGCCGGGCACCGGAGATGAGGGTCTTGGCCTTCCCCTTCGGGCTCACCAGGGAAGCAATGACCGTCACCAACAAAATGCCGAGGATCAGGCTGAGGGAAAGCCCGGTGGAAATTTCCACCACGTTGACCGGCTGGCCATCGTTGATGAACGGGACGTTGTTCTCGTGCAGCGCGTGCAGCATCAGCTTCACCCCGATGAGACCGAGGATCGCGGCGAGGCCGTAGGAGAGGTAAACCAACCGGTCCAACAGCCCATCAAGAAGGAAGTACAACTGGCGCAACCCCATCAGGGAGAAAGCGGTGGCGGTGAAGACGATGAAGACGCTCTGCGTCAGACCGAAGATGGCGGGGATGGAATCAAGCGCAAACAGGATGTCCGTAGCGCCGATGGCCACCATCACCAGCAGCATCGGGGTAAGGACCTTCTTGCCGTTCTCAACCGTGAAGAGTTTGTCGCCGTCGTAATGTTCCGTGGCTGGCAGGAACTTGCGCGCCATCCGGACAATGAAAGTTTCTTCCTCCTCCACGTTTTTCGGCTTGAGGATGTTGCCGGCCGTGATCAGCAGGATGAGGCCGAAGATGTAGAACACCCAGGCAAAGGAGTTGATCAGCGCGGCACCGAGAAAAATGAACCCGGTCCGTGCGATCAGCGAAAAGACGATGCCGAACAGGAGCACCTTCTGCTGGTCCGCCCGCGGCACCTTGAACGTGGTCATGATGATGAGGAAGACAAACAGGTTGTCCACGGAGAGTGCCTTCTCCGTGATGTACCCGGCGAAATATTCCGTGCCGTACTGGGGACCGGCAAAGATCAGCACTCCCACGCCGAACAGCACCGCGATGCCCACATAGATGGCGGACCAGACGCTGGCTTCCTTCAGGGACGGGGTGTGCGCCTTGCGCACGTGGAAGAAGAAATCGAAGAGAAGCAGCCCCACAATTCCTGCGATCGTCAGAATCCAGACAAGTGTGGGCACTTCCATGCGTATATCTCCTCGACAGTGGGCTGTAACTTCACCGTAGTTCCACGTTCAGCACCCCTGCAAGCAGTTCAGCTACCGGTAAAAGTCCTGTACCGGTCAAGACTGGGCTGCGGCAATGATGCGATCGAATGCTGCATCAAGTTCGAAGTCAACCTGCTGACGGTTGGGATCGGCGTCATACCAAGCGACAATCTCACGCGCGCCGAGGGCGAACGGGGTTGTGCAGATGAAGTCCGGCACCAATGCCTTAATCTTGGAGTTGTCAAAGATCACAGAGTGTGACTTGTCGCCGAGCAGCTGGGAACCGAGGTCCGGAAGGTGCGCGGCGATAGTCTCGGACGCGACATGGACCAGCTCCGGTTCCGGCGCTCCCGCGGCCTCCGCGAACAACTGGTAGATCCGGTTCCAGGTCAAAAACTCGTCAGAGGTGATGGTGAAGCTGTCCCCGATCGCCTGCGGCAGTCCAAGCAGCCCGACAAATGCCTTCGCGAAGTCAGTGCTGTGCGTCAGCGTCCACAGAGAGGTGCCGTCACCGTGGACCAACACCGGCCGTCCCGCCCGCATCCGTGCGATGTCCGTCCAGCCGCCTGCGATGGCGATCTTCGTGTGGTCGTACGTATGTGACGGCCGCACGATGGTGACGGGGAAGCCGCGCTCCCGGTACTCAGCCACCAGCAGGTCCTCGCAGGCAATTTTCTCCCGCGAGTACTGCCAGAACGGGTTGCGCAGCGGAGTGGACTCACGAATGGGAAGGGCTGCCGGCGGTTTTTGGTATGCCGAGGCCGAACTGATGAACACGTACTGGCCGGTTCGCCCGGTGAACAGTTCAATATCGGCAGCGATGTGGTCGGGGGTGAAAGCCACGAAGTCGACGACGACGTCGAACGTGCGGTTACCGAGCGCAGCACGGACTTCGTCCGGCTTCCGGATATCGGCGGTCAACACTTCCGCTCGCGATGCCACCGGGCGCTCGGTGGTGGTTCCCCGGTTCAGGACGGTGACAGAGTAGCCCTGCGCGAGCGCCCGGTCGACGACGGCGGTGCTGATGACGCCGGTCCCGCCGATACTGAGAATCTTCACGCGGACCTCACCACGCATAATCCTCGGGCGCGGTCTTGTGGCCCGGGAAGATGTCATCGAGCGTGGACAGGGTGTCGTCGTCGAGCTTTATCTCAAGGGCACGCAGGCCGCCGTCGAGCTGTTCCTGGGTTCGTGGGCCGATGATCGGCGCCGTGACGGCAGGCTGCGCAAGGAGCCAGGCAAGGCCCAGGTCCGCCGGCGAGTGGCCGAGCTTCTCAGCCAGATCCTCGTAGCGCTGAATCTGATCCCGGTGCTTTTCAAGGGTGTCGGCGGCGCGGCCCTCGAGACGGCGGACGCCTTCATTCTCCTTCTTCAGGACACCGCTCAGCAGCCCGCCATGCAGCGGCGACCAGGGGATGATGCCAAGCCCGTATTCCTGGGCGGCAGGGAGAACTTCGAGCTCCACGGTGCGGGTGAGCAGGTTGTAGATGGACTGTTCGCTGATGAGGCCCGTGTAGTTGCGGCGAGCAGCGGCCCCCTGCGCCTGGGCAATGTGCCAGCCGGCGAAGTTGCTGCTGCCGGAGTACAGGATCTTGCCCTGCTGGACGGCAACCTCGACGGCCTGCCAGATCTCGTCCCAGGGCGTGTTCCGGTCGACGTGGTGGAACTGGTAGAGGTCGATGTAGTCGGTCTGGAGACGCTTCAGGCTGGCGTCGAGCGCGCGGCGGATATTCAGTGCGGACAGTTTGCCGTTGTTGGGCCACTCATCCATGTCACCGTAGAGCTTCGTGGCCAGCACCGTCTTCTCACGGCGTCCCCCACCCTTTGCGAACCAGCGCCCCACAATCGCTTCGGTGCGGCCCTTGTTCACGCCCCACCCGTACACGTTGGCGGTGTCGAAGAAGTTGATCCCGGAGGCATGGGCCGAATCCATGATGGAGTGTGAGTCCGCTTCTTCGGTCTTGGGCCCGAAGTTCATGGTGCCGAGGCACAGGCGGGAAACAGACAGGCCGGAGCGGCCAAGGTGGGTGTACTGCATCAGGAAAAGTTCCTCTCGGGATGAACGTGCGGGAATCCGCTTTCCATCCTGCCAAGCTCGGCGCGCGTGCGCTAGGGGGTAACTTTTGTGCACCTCCGGTGACTTGGAGCGCGGCGGGCCCGCCGGATCTGCGCAAAAGTTCCCCGGCGCCTAGGATTTCACCCATGACTTCTTCAAACCCGCTGCCCGTGGCGCTTATTACCGGAGCCTCCCGGGGCATCGGCCGCGCCATTGCCGATGAGCTCGCGCCCACCCATCACCTACTGCTGGGCGGTCGTGACCGCACGGCCTTGGACGCCCTCGCGGCGTCCTACCCGTCCGCGAAGCCCTTCGCCGTGGATGTGCGGGAAGTGACGGAAACCGACGTCGCCGGCATCGACCGCCTGGATGTCCTGGTGCACTCCGCCGGGGTCCTGCAGATGGGCGCGGTTGCTGATCTCGATGACGAGACGTGGCGAACGAGCTTCGACATCAACGTCTTCGCCGTCGCAAAGCTGACCCGGCTCCTGCTGCCTGCCCTCCGCGAGGCCCGCGGGCAGGTCATCGCGATCAACTCGGGTTCGGGCTACAGCTCCGGCGCGGGCTCGGCTGTCTACAGCGGCACCAAGTTTGCCCTCCGCGCGCTCACTGACGCCCTTCGGGAAGAGGAGCGGCCCAACGGCGTCCGGGTGTCCTCGATCCACCCCGGACGGGTGGCGACGGACATGCAGGCCGAACTTCACGACTTCGAGGGCAAGGAGTACTCCCCCGGTGCCTGGATCCAGCCGGCCCAGGTAGCCAAGGCAGTGCGTCTTGCAGTTGGCGCCTCGCGTGATTCGGCAGTGGAGTCCCTCAATATCCGTCCCTCGGGAATGGCATGAGCACGGTTCGGCTCACCGCGACGGTGACGGGCGAGGTCCAGGGCGTCGGCTTCCGCTACCGGACCCGGCAGCAGGCGGAGCAGCTCGGGCTGGTCGGTTCGGCCACCAACCGGCCGGACGGTTCGGTGCTGGTTGTTGCGGCCGGACCGTCGTCAGCCGTTGAACAGTTGCTGAAGTGGCTGCGCTCCGCGGATGCTCCCGGCCGCGTTGAGGAGGTGGAAGCGGACCTGCACGACGACGGCGCCAACGGACTCACAGGCTTCGTCACCGACTAGTGGCGGTCACCCTTCAAGCCTGCGGGGCATCCCGAACTGGGTCTGCACGCCCGGCGAATAAAGCACCGATTCCGGAGGACCCTCCACTGCCAGGCCTGCAGCCTGCACCAGGGAGTCATCCCAGTGCTGCAGTACCGCGCTTCGAAGCGGCCACGGCGTATGGGTGTTGGGGATGTAGAGGGTGCGGCCGGCGAACCGCGAGTGGAGGCCAAACCGCGCGGTCAGGTGGACGGACAGCGGGTCTGCGGCAACGCTCCCGGTGGGCAGTACGGAGAAGGACGACGACGCGCCCCGGAACCTGTCCACTGAGTAGCCGGTGCCGTCCGGGCCGTGCCAAGCACGGCAGCGGGACCAGACGTACGGGATACCTGCCGCCCGGGCGCCAAGCACCACGGCCAGCCGGGACGCGTCGAGGGTGAGGAAAACGACGCCGCGAACGCCGTTCCGGTCCCGCGAGTAGAGCCGTACATTCACTTCCGTGAACGTACCGAAATACGGCACCGGCACCCCGTGTCCAAAACCTGCTCCGCGCATGCGGAAGCCGATGAGCCCCACCCAGGAGTCGCCGTCGTGCTCATCCGGAACGGTTCCCGCGGGCATGAAGCGGGCCGCCGCGGGGGAAGGGATGCGCCAGTGGAGGAAGACGGCATGGCCCCAGAACTGGTCCATGACCGCGGGCGTAGGCAGTGGCGGGGGCTCCGGCCACCGCGGAGCAGGGGCGCAGAGATCAGACATGGGTTATCGGCACGTCTCCCCCGCCATCAACCTGGGCCTTTCGCCGGCGGAGGCGATCGAGCGCTGTCATGACGGGCGTTGCCGTGATTCCGTGCAGGACAACGGAAAGCGCCACGACGAGGCCGACGAAACCCCAGACTTCGTTCGCTTCGGCGTCGAAATCACCGTTGCTCAAGCCGTACCCGAGGTAGTAGAGGGAACCAATACCGCGGACTCCGAAGAACGCGAGCGCCACTTTCTCCCGCGTACCCGTCTGGCCGCCGAGGAGTCCAAGGAATCCTGCCAGAGGCCGGACAAGGATCAGGAACGCGAGCGCAAGAACGACGTCGGTCCAGCCGATGGTTTCGAGAAGCCCCCTCGCGATAGCCCCGCCGAGCAGCACCAGGATGACCACGGACAGCAGCCGTTCGAGCTGTTCCACGTAGCTGTGCAGCACCCGGTGGTACCCGTGGTTGCGCTCCGCCGAGCGGATGGTGATGGCGCAAACGAAGACGGCGATGAAGCCGTACCCCTCGAACGTTTCGGTCACGCCGTATGCCAGGAACGTCGCAGCGAGCGCAACGAACCCCTCGGAGTGGGTGGACAGCCGGAACGATTCCGCGCGGGAGGAAAAGAAGAGTCGGCCCAGGAGCTTGCCCGTTCCGTAACCGAGCAGCACACCGAACCCGATGCGCCACAGGACGTCGACGAGGAACCACTGCGGGAACCAGGCGCCGGGTGCGGCCCCGACGAGGCTGATGGTGATGGCGAGATAGACGAACGGGAAGGCCAGGCCGTCATTGAGTCCGGCCTCGCTGGTCAGCCCGAAGCGGACCTCATCCTCGCGGTCGAACCCTTCTTCGCCGTCCGCGGGCTCACCAACCTGCACTTCCGAGGCCAGGACCGGGTCAGTCGGAGCCAGCGCGGCGGCCACCAGGATTGCACTGGCCAGCCCAAGTCCCAGGAACACGTAGCCAAGGACTGTGAAGACGAGGATGCAGATCGGCATGACGATTCCGAGGAGCCGCCAGGTGGTGGACCAGGACCGCCAGCCGGGAGGCCGGTCGAGGGCCAGGCCCGCACCCATCAGGGAGATGATGACGCACACCTCGGTGAAGTGCGTGGTGACCACCTCATACTTCACCGGATCGGGTGTAGGCAGGTACGGGATCAGCGCGAAGGCCAGGACCCCTGCGGAGAGAAAAACCATCGGCATGGAGATCGGGACACGGCGCAGCAGGCGCGGAAGCAACGCGGCAGCAAAGACGATGATGCCGAGCACCGTATAGATAATGCTGGGTCCCTCAAAAAGCTTGAGCACTCTGGCTCCTTCTCGCATGGATGTTGCCTAAAGATACTCGGGCAGAAGCTCTTCGTCGCGGGCAGCATCCCCGGATGGGATACTAGTGCCCATCTCGCTACCGCCGGGGGGCTCATGGAATTTCTCGACACGACCACGGTGCGTTTTGTCTTCGCTGTGGTTGCTGTGACGCTGCTGGGCCTCTTCTACTTCGTCACCTTTCAGCGCACGCGCTCGATCTACAGCGCCTGGTGGTGCGTTGCCCTCGCCCTGTTCCTCACCGGGTCCGCGGCCTACCTGCTGGATGGAACGGCTCACCAGGTCTGGGCCAACCCCACCGGGAACGCCCTGCTGGTGCTCGGCGTGGCCAGCGTCTGGGCCAGCGCCAGAACGCTGCGCGCCCGCCCTGCGCCCGTGTGGCAGCTTCTCGCCGGACCGGCGGTGACCCTGCTGGTCTCGGCACTGGACAGCCCGGCTACGAACGACTGGTCAGGCGGCCCTGTGTTCCTCGCCTTCATGTGCCTGTTGCTGGCCCTGGCTTCCGTGGAGCTCTGGGGTATCAAGCGCTCCTCCAGCAGGGTCACCAAGTCCCTGGCGCTCGCCGCCGGCCTTCTCGCCGCTTACTATCTGGGGCGATGGCTCGTTTTCCTGGCGGAAGGACCGGACGGACCCACTTTCACTACCTACTTCGATTCCGCGATCACCACCCTCATCACCCTGGTACTTCTGGTTGTGGTCTCCTTCAGCATGGCAGCGCTCAGTAACGAGCAGGTGACCCATGACCTTCACCTTCGCGCTACCCGGGACGGGCTTACCGGCCTGCTCAACCGTTCCGGATTTGCGGATCTGGCGTTGAACGAGCTGAACCGGATTCGCGCTAACGGGACTCCCGGCGCCCTGGTGCTGGCAGACCTCGACCACTTCAAGGCCGTCAATGACACTCACGGGCACGCCGCAGGAGATGGAGTCCTCCAGGCGTTCGCGGATATCTGTGTGGCCACGGTGCGCTCCACCGACCTGGTGGGCCGCCACGGCGGGGAGGAATTTGTCATCCTGCTGCCCGGTGCGGACTCGAACCGTGCCGAAGCGATCGTGAACCAGCTCAGCGCCCGCTTTGCACGTGCCACCTTCGCGGAGGGATTCGAGCCGCCGACCGTCAGTTACGGCATCGCTGCGATCAACTCGGAATCAACAGACCTTGCCGCAGTCCTCGCAACCGCGGATGCCGCCCTCTACGAGGCCAAGTCACTGGGCCGGAACCGGGCTGTCCAGGGCCCTACCGGACGGAAGTGACAGTGTGGGTTCACGCAAAACTTCCGCCGCCACTCCTGCCACCGCACTGCTGAACCGGCTGGGCATCCCGCACCGCACCCTGAGCTACGTGCATGACCCTTCGTCTGAACACTACGGAACCGAGGCCGCCGAGAAGCTGGCGGTTGACCCCGCACGCGTCTTCAAGACGCTCATGGTGGACACCGGCACCCAACTGGCCGTCGCCGTCGTTCCCGTCAACCGCCAACTGAACCTCAAAGCAATGGGCGCCGCGTGTGGAAGCAAGCGCGCCGCCATGGCGGACCGCGCTGCCGCTGAACGGCGGACAGGGTACGTGCTCGGCGGAATCTCACCACTGGGACAACGGCACCGCAGCCCGCTGGTGCTCGACGAATCCGCGCTTGCCTTCGAAACAATCCTCGTCTCGGGTGGCCGCCGCGGATTTGAGATCGAGCTCGCGCCCGCTGACCTCCTTCGTGCAACTGACGGTACGACGGCGGCCCTCGCCTCCGCTTGACCGCCCGTACTAGTGTGGGTTCAGTTGTCCCCATCCCCAGCAGACGAGAGCACCTGTGCATAGTCAGGGCATATTGGCGGTCGTGAACGCGTCCGCCGGAACCGCATACCGCCGCAGTGTCGACGCCGTTGCCTCCTTCCTTGCCTCCGCTTCCGCACGGCGGGGCACGTCCTTTGAACTTGCCCGCACCCAGGACCTGGACGAGTTGGATTCAGCCCTCGGAAGCCTGGACGGCAGGCACCTGGTACTGCTGGGCGGCGACGGCTCGGTCCACGCCGCGATCCAGTGCCTGCACAAGACCGGCACACTGGCCTCCGCCGGGCCCATCGGCATCATCCCCGTGGGTACCGGAAACGACCTCGCACGGTCACTGGGAATTCCGCTCGATCCGCTGCAGGCTGCCGAGTGTGTGATGTCCGGGCCGGCACGCACCATGGAGCTGCTGGTCAGCGAAGACCGTGTTGCCGTCAATGCTGTCCACGTGGGGATCGGCGCGGATGCCGCGGCCAAGGGCGCTGACCTCAAGAAGAAGCTGAAAAAGGTGAAGGCCGGGAAGCTCGGGTACCCGCTGGGTGCCGTCGCTGCGGGGTTCAGCTCTCCCGGGCAGCACCTTAGCGTGAGGGTGGACGGTGAACTGTTGCATGACGGATCCAGGCCGCTGCTGATGGTGGCCCTCGGCCTGGGCGGCACCGTCGGTGGAGGCGCCCGGCTCATCCCGGACGCCAACCCGCATGACGGGCTTGTCGACGTCGTGCTCTGGGAGTCGGTGGGTTCCGCTGCACGGGTGGGGTACGCCCTCGGCCTCAAGAGCGGCGACCATGCGCGGCGCACTGATGTGCGGATCGGGCGCGGGGAGACTGTTGAAATCACCGCGGTTGACGGCAATGGATTCAGGGTAAGCAATGACGGTGAATTGTGGGGCCCGTTCCCGCACCGCCGGTGGGATGTCGTGTGTGACGCCTGGCACGTCATCGCCCCGCAGTAGCATGCGCCTTTCAGTAGCACCTGCTCCGCAGCAAACAGCACTGAACTCCGGGTATTGCCGCAGCGCTCACGAAGTTCACTCAAGGTTTCCACAAGAGTGGCGGAGCACTCTATCTCCATGGCAAACAGCCCAGTAGGCTGATTGTCAGCCACCAGCAATTTCGGGCCCCTCGCGGGCACCTGGCGAAGGCTGATTGTTCGGATTCCTCCCCGGGGTTCGGTCGTAACGGACCTTCATCAGGGGAAACATATGGGGAGTTACCAGTGAGTGAAGTCAGGCCGGCATCGGGCCACAGCGTTCTGAGGAGCCGTCGTCGTGCGGTTCGGTCTGGTGTGAGCGTTTGCCTTGCTCTGGCTGTCATCTACTCCTTTGGCTATCCCGGATCCACACCGTTGACCTCCGGTGCGGGTGCAACCGGCACCGTGCTCGCCCAGGGAGCAGGAAGTTTCTCTGACGCCATCGTTCCGGTGACCGGGTATGTGGGTGAGCAGCAGCTCGTGGGTCCAGGGACAGCGTTGCCTTTCGGCACCACGGATTCGCTGGTACCGGGGCGTGAGGTTCCCGGCGCGCAGGAGTCTTCACGGGCCGCGGCTACCGCTGACAAGAGGTCATCGGTTGAGTCCCTCAGCTCCACGCCGCGCCCTGGCAAGGGCATGCTGATCTCTCCCTTGCAGTTCCTGACCCCCAGTTCGCCGTTCGGTCTTCGAACCAGCCCCATCACCGGGGAGCACAATGAATTTCACTCCGGCCAGGATTTCGCGGCACCCTGCGGAACCCGCGTCTTTTCAGCGGATGCCGGTGTTGTCCGTGCCGCCGGTTGGCATCCCTGGGGCGGCGGTAACCGCGTGGAGCTTGACCACGGCAACGGCCTCGTCACCACTTACAACCACCTGGAGGGGATCGGGGTGAAGGCCGGAGACCGCGTGGGAGCCGGGCAGGTCATCGCCACGGTAGGCACCACCGGCTGGTCCACCGGGTGCCACCTGCACTTCGAAACCATCCTCGACGGCGGTCACACTGATCCGGACGCCTGGAAGCTGATTCCGCTGGACGGCAGTGGCCCGGTTGAGATGCCGAGCCTGGTCAACTTCACCCCGGGGACCGGCAACGGGAACGACGACGACACCGCCTGGGTTGCCTACCTCGCTACCGCTACGGCTTTTGAGCCGGTTGCTTTGAAGTCGCCTGCACGTGTGGATGCGGAAGTGGCGGCTCAGGGGCCGCGGGCGAGCGGCAAGGCACTTTCCAGCACCAAGTCCTCGAGTAGCAAGTCCTCCGGCGGCACGTCTACGAGCAGCGCTTCTTCGGGCAGTAAGAAGGCTACACAGCCCTCGGATACGCCAAGTACGTCGGTTCCCGGAACGTCAACAGCGCCTTCCAAGCCGGGCACGCCGTCGGGAACGCCTTCCGGGACTCCGTCAGCCACCAAGCCGGGTACACAGCCGCCTTCGACGACGACTCCTCCGCCTACAGACCCTGGAACGCCGCCGGCCACCGACCCCGGCACGCCGCCCGGAACTCTCGATCCAACGCCGCCGAACACGCCCGTTCCGACGCCGCCCGTGGATCCTGTAACGCCGACGCCTCCACCTGTGGATCCGACGCCACCCGTCGACTCCACGCCACCCGTGGCCCCAACGCCGCCAGTGGACCCCACGCCGGTCATTCCGGACCCGACACCACCGGTCGACCCCACGCCAACAGTGGATCCGGCGCCCGCCGATCCACCGCCGCCGTCTACAGACCCCGGTACCCCGACTCCTGCTACTCCTCCGACGGTCTCGGTGACCGATCCTGCGGAGGCTTGTGATCCCGCAATCAACCCGGAGTCCATCATTGTTGACCCGGTGACCAAAGACCCGGTACTTGACCCGATGACGAAGGAGCCGATCACGGCTGGGGAACTGTGCGCTTCGGTCTCCGTTACACCAACGCCCGGAATCACCGGGACAGAGCCTGCACGGGAAGCCGATCCAGGTTTGACCATCGCGCCATAACGCAAGGTACCGGTCACCGCGCCGTGCCACCACGTACAGCGCAATATGAGCCCCTGAAACTTCTGGGGCTCATATTGTGTCAGGACCGTTCCGTCAAGATCCCAGGGCGATATTGGTCCCAATAATGGGCAAGTTCGCCAATCAGTTGTTTGCCCCAAGTAACGTCGTGATTCCCCCCTCACTGAGACCCCCGGAGGTTCACGACCATGAGAAAGCCCTTCCCGTTTCATGCACGACTCGCACGGCGGGCGCCGCCCCTTGCAGTTGGCACCCTCGCAGTTGGTCCCGGGGCTGCAGTTGGTACCCGGCTGCAGTTAGTACCGGTCAAACGGACTCCGCGCTGCTGAGGGAGCGTAGTCTCGGTAGTAGGAAGCTTTCCGCCATGGCGATTTGCATCCTACGGGCAGGGTGCGCATCGAGTGGCCTGCCGCAAGTCGGGGTAGTTGCTCTGGCGCTTGTACAGAATTGAGGCCGTATGGCCCCCGACCGCGACATCTCCGACAGTGAAAAGCTACAGGCTCTGCTTCTTGAGAGCCCGGGCTTCACAGAATTTCTGCTCGGCCTGAGCACCATTTCCGCTTCGCTGTTCAACCAGGACGTCCCAATGCACTGCGCCATAACGGTGGAGCGCGACGGCGGGCCCACGACCGTAGCCAGCAGCAGCGCCCTGGCCCAACGCCTGGATGAGCAGCAGTATGCGTTCGACGACGGACCCTGCCTCACCGCGCTGCGCACAGGTCACACAGTTTTTATCCCTCGACTCGCGGACGACCCACGCTGGCGGCGATATGCTCATGCGATTTCCGGCGAACAGATCCGGTCGGTCCTTGCGGTTCCGATAGTTACAAACGGTTCCTCTGCCGCTGCCCTGAACTGCTATTCCCGGGATCTTGCTGGGTTCGATGCCGCAATGATTGCGTCTGTGAAAGAGCACGCGGCGTCGATATCCACCATTCTTCAGCTGGCCCTGCGCGTCCATGAACCAGAACATTATCCTGATGATCTGTCTGACGTACTGAAATCACGCGCCGTGGTCGATGCGGCCGTGGCCCTCGTCATGGCTCAAAACCGGTGTAGTCGCGAAGCAGCAATGCTGATGCTGCACGTCGCTGCGCGGCACCACGACGGACGGGTGCAGGCTGTTGCCCAAGAGCTACTCGGCACGGCCCGCGCGAGAACGGTGATCAGCCGCACCGCGAATCAGCCAGGCTGACTCGTACGGCACAGGCAGGAAGGCGCAAGGTTTCAAAAATGAGCCGAGCACGGGAAGATGATATTCGAGGTTCCGATCAGAAAGGATGCCGGACGTGGAAGTACAGGGTCGCGCCTTTCTCCAACCGGTCGGTACAGAGAGTGCCGAACTGGTGATGCAGCTGCAGGATCTGCTCGCGGACAATGCTGATGTCCAGGAATTCCTAACGGAGCTGAGTCGGATGGCCTCCGAGCAGCTTTCCCTGCCGGACAATCCCATCTCCTGTGGAGTGACGGTTCTTCGCCGGAAGAAACCGCTGACGGTAGCCAGCAGCGACGAGCGTTCCAGAACACTCGATGAAGTGCAGAACAGCTACGGCGACGGTCCGTGCCTGACCGCGCTCCGCGATGGCGCCATCATCAGCGTTGCGGAGGTGGAGAACGAAACCCGCTGGCCAGACTATATGCGCGCCGCGGAATCCTGTGATGTGCAGTCCATTCTCTCAGTGCCCATGGACGTCAGAAACTCCGGCAAGGCAGTCCTCAACCTCTACTCACCGCGCGTCCGCGGATTCTCGGAGGACAGCATCCTTGCTGCGCAGGACGTTGCAGAAGAGGCAGCCAGGGCGCTTCACCTTGCATTGAAGATTGCGCAGCTCAATGAGCTCAAGGACAATCTCAGTGCGGCGCTGGAATCCCGGACGACTATTGCTACAGCAGTTGGCATCATCATGGCCGAGAACCGTTGTTCCCGAGAAACGGCGTTCCAGATCCTCGTTGATGCCAGCAGCCACCGCAACACCAAAATGCACACGCTGGCCGAAGGCGTCATCGGTCGGGTAGCAGGTGATCATGACAAAGCTCCGGATTTCGACGAGTAAGCCCTCCGAACTGCACCCTGCCCGTCAAGCCGAAGGCACACCATGATCAAGAAACCGCCACTGGATGAGCTGTCCGCCGCCGTCGGCCGCATTCTGGGGGTGCTGCTGACGCAAGAGAAAGTGGACGACGCCGTCCACCACCTGGCCCAGGCGGTGAAAGAGTCGATTCCCAGCGCCGTGGGGGCGGGAGTCAGCATCCTCGATTCCAGCGGGCAGAGGACCAGCACGGGTTTCACCGACCCCGTCGTGCAGCAAGCAGACCGTTTCCAGTATGAGCTGGGGCAGGGACCCTGCCTCACGGCCTGGGCCTCTGAGGAGCAGGTGCTTGTCGACGATGTCGCTCTTGATCGCCGGTGGCCCGAGTGGAGCGCGGCGGTCCGGGAGCTCCCCATTCGCTCGGTGGCGAGCGTGCCGCTCATGGTGGAAGGGCACGCCATCGGCGCATTGAAAGCGTACGCAGGAGAACCCGGTGTCTTCACCATCGAGACAACCTCCCTGATGCATATTCTGGTCAGCCCGGCGGCAACGCTCCTGTCCCATATCCAGAGCAGGGAAACCGTTGAGCGCATGAGCGAAGGCCTGCAGACGGCGCTCCATAGCAGGGACCTGATCAACCAGGCCTGCGGAATACTCCTTGAACGGAAAGGCCTCACCTCTGAGCAGGCATTGATGGAGCTGATGAAGACCGCTAGGCAGGAGCGAACCTCCCTTCGCGGCGTCAGCGCTGAGCTGGTGGCCGGAACCACGGCCCGCAACACCTGAGGTTCATCGTGGGCTTTGAAAGCTACGAACCTGAACAGCGCCAGGGTCTCAGCGAGGTCCTGGCGCGAGCGGACATCACCACGGGCGAGCTGTGGCTTCGCTATTTCAGCATCGGCGGTTCCGCCGGAGAGTATGAGGTGGACGCCTACCTGCAGAGCCTGATCTCGTTGCCGAAACTGGAACGCGACCTCCTGGCCATGGCTGCGAACGAATTGTGCGCCGACGGATCCGGTCCGCGCGCTCCCTACTCGGACGAACTGCCGCCGGCGGACGCCCCGCAGGACTGAGAGCGCACGCTACTCTGCCGGCGCTGCGGTACTGGAACGCACAATCATCTCGGTGTGGGCCGTGTGGTTGGAGCGTTCTCCCGACTCGGCGGGGCCGGCGAAGAGCTGAAGCATTCGTTGCACGGCACGGCTTCCCTGCAACGCCGGGTACTGCGCGATGGTGGTCAACCCGAAAACCTCGCCGAGGTCATGTCCGTCAATGCCAATCACCGAGAGGGCATCCGGAACCCTGATTCCCAGTTCCCGTGCGGCAACAATGGCGCCGATCGCCATCTCATCCGAGGCGCAGAAGACGGCGGTGGGACGGTTCCGGGGATACCCGAGCACCTGTTTGGCGCTGGCATATCCACCGGGAATCGTGAAGTCCGCATAGGCAAGCCATGAGGGAAGAATTTCCAGACCGGCAGCTTCCATGGCTACCTCGTAGCCGCGGCGGCGGCCTTCCGAGATATTGAAGTCCCTGGCAGCGTCCTCAGGCCCGCCGATGTAGGCGATCCCGCGGTGTCCCAGACTGATCAGGTGTTCGGTGGCCAACTGGGCAATGGCGAACTCGTTGACGCTGATGGTGTCAGCGCCGGGAAGGGGACCACCGATACCGACAATCGGCTTGCCCACCGCCAGCAGCTGTCCGAGTTCAGTTTCGGACAGCTGCAGGGAAACGGAGATGACGCCGTCGCAGCGTTGGCGCAGCAGGAACTCGGAGAAGACGCGGTCCCGGTGGCCCGCGCCGTCGCTCACGTTATACAGCGTCAGATCATAGCCAGCGTCCAGAAGTGACGCCGCAACGCTGTCCACAATCTGGGAAAAATACCAGCGATTGACTGATGGAACAACGACGCCGACATTGCGGTTCCTGCCCGAGGCAAGTGATGATGCCGAGAAGGACGGCACGAAGTCCAGCTGCTTTGCAGCCTCAAGAACCTTCAACCGTGCCCGCTCGGACACCTGGCCGTTGCCGCTGAGGGCACGGGATACCGTGGCAGTTGAGACGCCGGCGAGCGCTGCAACATCCTTGATGCCAACCACGGTGCCCTCCCTCAGAGCAAAGGACGGGTGCGGTCCTCTTAGTTGAGTTTTATCCATACGCACCGGTTCGGCGCCAGGACGCCCTCTGCACCGGCATCCGCGTGACTCCCTGCGATGACCGTGCCCGATGGTACATAGGCATCAGATTCTCCCATGTTCATGATCACCATGACGTCATTGTTGAGAAACGCGATGATGTCCGTGTCCATGTAATCCGCAGCCCAACTCAGCGAGCCGGCACCGAGACGGAGCTGTTTGCGAAGTGCGAGCGCCGAACGGTACAGGTTGAGGGTGGAATCTGGATCGGTCTGCTGGACGTCACGCGCCAGCGTGTACCAGTCCTCCGGCTGGGGCAGCCACCCGCCGCTGGTGGAGCCGAATCCGTAGTGCGGTTCGTCCGCCCTCCATGGCAGCGGGACCCTGGACCCGTCCCGGCCTACGCGTTCTCCGCCGGTGCGGATGAACGTCGGGTCCTGGCGCTGTTCGTCCGGGATGTCCAGGTGATCGGGCAGGCCGAGCTCCTCGCCCTGGTAGAGGTAGACGCCACCGGGGAGTGCCAGCATGGCCAACGACGCCGCCCGTGCACGGTCGAGCCCGACCTCCGGATTGTTTTCGCCTAACCGCGTAGCGTGCCGGGTGACATCGTGGTTGCTCAGGACCCAGGTGGTTGGTGCATTCACGCTGTCGAACGCTTGCAGCGAATCAGTGATGATCCCGCGAAGTTCAGCGGCGTTCCAGGGGTGGTGCAGGTAGGCGAAGTTGAAGGCCTGGTGCATCTGATCATGGCGGACCCAGTTGACCAGACGGGACAGCGGATCAATGCTGGCTTCCGCGCAGAGGATGCGGTCGCCGTCGTACTCTGCAAGAACTGACCGCCACCGGCGGTAGATGTCGTGGATCTCTTTCTGGCCGAACATCGGCGCGGCGTGGCCCGGGTAGCCGTCCGAGGAGCAGCCGTCGGGGCGGCCGCCCCAGTCCGGCAGCCCGTCTGCCTTGACCAGTGCGTGCGCAACGTCAACGCGGAAACCGGTGACGTTGCGGTCCAGCCAGAACCGCAGGATCCGCTCGAACTCGGCGTGGACGGCAGGGTTGTCCCAGTTGAAGTCCGGCTGTGAGGAATCGAAGAGGTGGAGGTACCACTGGCCGGGCGTACCGTCGTCGTTCAGTGTGCGCGTCCAGGCGGACCCGCCGAAGTGGGACTGCCAGTTGTTCGGCGGGTTTGAGCCGTCCGGTCCGGTGCCGTCGCGGAAAATGAACATGGCCCGTTCGTCCGAGCCCGGCCCGGCGGTGAGGGCAGCCTTGAAGAGCGGGTGCTCGCTGGAGCAGTGGTTGGGAACGAGGTCGACGATCACCTTGATGCCCAGCTCGGATGCGCGGGCAGTCAGCTTGTCGAAGTCGTCGAGCGTTCCGAACATCGGGTCGACGTCGCAGTAATCGGCGACGTCGTAGCCGCCGTCGCGCTGCGGGGAGGTGTAGAACGGCGATATCCAGATCGCGTCAATGCTGAGGTCGGCCAGCTGGTGCAGCTCGGCGGTGATCCCGGCGAGGTCCCCCTGGCCGTCGCCGTTCAGGTCCCGAAAAGATCGCGGGTACACCTGGTAGATCACGGACGAGCGCCACCAGGCGTCGTCGTCGTGAGCGGTGTGAAGGGGTTCGTGGAAAGCGGGCGCTACAGACTGCGCGGACACAGCAGGGGCCAGGGAAACAGCGTTGGGCATGAGGAACATGCTAACCCCGGTTGCCGAGAAAATGGAAGCGTTTACATGAATGAGAAGTTACCCCCACTCTTGCGAATGCCGGTATTCCGCAGAAACTGGGCGATCCCAGCCGTGTTGTTGTACAGACTGGCCGTAAGCGCTTACGATGTGTTGTGCCTCACTGGTTCCGTTTCGGATCCGACGTGTTCGGCGCAACCAAACAGGTCTTCCATTTACAACCGCGCCATGCAGCGCAAACCCTCAGTATCGGCTGCCTCGCGGCGCCACAGAAAGGTTCACCAATGAAGGTGCAAACAACCAGACTCCTGAATCGCCGGACGCTGGCCACCGCGGCTTTGTCCGTCGCGATGCTGGCCGTCACTGCCTGCGGTGGCGGATCCACCGACACCGCCGCGGGAGAATCCGCTGCGCCAACCGACCTCGCTGAAGGCGGATCGACCACCCTGACCATGTGGGTGGACGCGGAGCGCGCTCCGGCACTTGAGCAGATCGCCGCCGACTTCAAGGAAGATACCGGCATCTCGATCGACCTTGCGGTGAAGGACTTCGCAGCGGTACGCGATGACTTCATCACCCAGGTGCCTACCGGCAACGGACCAGACCTGATCGTCGGCCCGCATGACTGGATCGGTACCTTTGTGGAGAACGGCGTTGTTGCTCCCATCGAACTGGGAGACAAGGCTGGAGAGTTCCAGGAGTCCGCACTCCAGGCCATGTCTTACGAGGGCAGCCTGTACGGCGTGCCGTACGCAGTCGAGAACATCGCGCTGCTGCGCAACACCGATATGGTCTCCGAGGCTTCCGAGACCTTCGATCAGGTCATCGAGAAGGGCCAGGCAGCGGTTGACGCCGGCGAAGCCGAGTTCCCGTTCCTGGTTGGCCTCGATCCCAAGCAGGCGGATCCGTACCACATGTACCCGTTCCAGACCTCGATGGGCGTTCCTGTCTTCGCTCAGAACGAGGACGGCAGCTACGATCCCTCGAAGCTGATGCTCGGTGAGCCCAACGGCGTTGAGTTCGCGAAGAAGCTTGTTGAGTGGGGCGACACCGGTTCCGGCGTCCTGAACTCCAACATCACCGGAGACATCGCCAAGGAGAAGTTCCTCGCCGGCGAGTCCCCTTACTACCTGACCGGCCCGTGGAACGTTCCTGCTGCACAGGAGGCCGGCATCAACCTGGCCATCGATCCGCTGCCCACCGTGGGTGATGAGCCCGCCCAGCCGTTCATCGGCGTCAACGGCTTCTTCATCTCCTCGCAGAGCTCCAACGCTCTCGCAGCCAACGAGTTTGCAGTGAACTACCTGACCACCGAAGAGGCGCAGGACGCGATGTTCAGCGTCGGCGGCCGTCCCCCGGCACTGACCGCGTCCTTCGACAAGGCAGCGTCAGATCCCGTAGTTGCCGCATTCGGTGAAATCGGCGCCAACGGCGTTCCGATGCCCGCCGTACCCGAGATGCAGGCAGTCTGGGCCGACTGGGGCGCAACCGAACTCGCTCTCATCAAGGGCGCCGTCAAGCCGGAAGAGGCCTGGCCGGCAATGGTGAAGAACATCGAGCAGAAGATCGCTGCCGGATAGCTACACCCTTTGAAAGCCGTTGTGGGCCGGACAGACCCCGGCCCACAGCGGCTTCGCTTTACCTGCATACCTGCCTCATTGCCTTCCACCTGCCCGGCCCGCTTCGCCGAAGTGCCCTCAACGAAAGCTCCGCCGCATGCCCACCACCACTGCCTCCCCCGCCGAGTCCACGAAGCGGTCCCGGACCCTTCGCCCTTCAGATTCCGTTGCCGGTCTCCTCGCAAAGATCATTCTGCTGGGACTCGTTGACGCCTTTGCCGTCTATGTCCTGATTGTCCTGTTTCTGCAGGAAAAGTGGATAGTGCTGGTGCTGGCCGCTGCGGTCACACTACTCATCAACTGGATCTACCTCCGGCGCGGCGGGCTGCCCGCCAAGTACCTGGCCCCGGGAATTTTCTTCCTCCTGCTCTTCCAGGTGTTCGTCATGATCTTCAGCGGCTACGTTGCGTTCACCAACTACGGTGACGGCCACAACAGCACCAAGGAAGACGCCATCTCGTCCATCCAGCTGGCGGCGCAGCAGCGGGTACCGGACTCCCCCGCCTACCGGGTCACCATCGTTGAGCAGGGCGGCGACTTCCACTTCCTCACCACCGATCCCGACGGCGACATCAGCATCGGCAGCACGGAAGAACCGCTCGAAGAAGTTTCCAACGCCGTCACCGACGGCACCGGCAAGGCGACCGAACTCGAGGACTACCGCACCCTGCAGTTCGACGAGATCCTCGCGAACCAGTCCGAGATCCTTGCGCTGACCGTCCCGTTCTCTGAAGATCCCGACGACGGAACCCTGCGCACCAGCGACGGCTCCACTGCGTACGTGTTCAGCCCAACCCTTGTCTACGACGACGCGTCCGACACCTTCACCGACACTGAAACCGGAACGGTCTACTCAGACTCCGGCGAGGGAACCTTTGTCTCTGCGGACGGTCAGCAACTCAACACCGGCTGGAAGATCGACGTCGGCTTTGCGAACTTCGTCAAGGCATTCTCCAATGAGGACATCCGCGGCCCCCTCCTGCAGGTGACCCTCTGGACGTTCACCTTTGCGCTGATCTCGGTGCTGTCCACGTTTGCGCTCGGCCTGTTCCTGGCCAACGCTTTCAACCACCCGAACCTTCGCGGCAAGAAGATCTACCGCATCCTGATGATCCTGCCCTACGCGTTTCCCGCCTTCCTTGCCGGCCTCGTCTGGTCCGGTCTGCTCAATCCGGAATTCGGCTACGTCAACAACACGTTCTTCGGCGGCGCGAACATCCCGTGGCTCACGGATCCATTGCTCGCGAAGTTCAGCGTGCTGCTGGTGAACCTGTGGCTCGGATTCCCCTACATGTTCCTGGTGTGCACCGGTGCGCTACAGTCGCTGCCCGAGGACGTCAACGAAGCCGCACGGCTCGACGGCGCCAGCCCGTGGAAGCTCTTCACCTCCATCAAGCTCCCGCTCCTGCTGGTCTCGGTTGCTCCGCTGCTCATTGCGAGCTTCGCGTTCAACTTCAACAACTTCAACGTGATCTACATGCTTACCGACGGCGGCCCGCGGCTGTCGGACACCACGGTCAACGTGGGCGCAACGGACATCCTGATCACCATGGTGTACGAGGTTGCGTTCGGCAGCGGCGTGGGGCGTGACTACGGCCTCGCAAGCGCGCTGTCCATCATCATCTTCTTCATCGTTGCCGTGATCTCCGTGATCAGCTTCCGGCAGACAAAGTCTCTCGAGGAGATCAACTAATGGCTACCGAAACCCCCACACCGCTCCTCGCTACGCCCAGTCACGGCACGACGACGCCGCCGCCGGAACGCCGCAAACAGTCCTTCGGTGCGTGGTTCCGTGACAAGGGGTGGCGGCACGTGGTCGCGGTCATCACCACGGCGTTTGCGATCTTCCCGCTGCTGTACGTTCTGTCTGCTGCCCTGAACTCCACTGGCACCATGGCCGGTTCCAACGTGCTCTTCAGCCGGATTGACTTCGGCAACTTCGAGGAACTGTTCAGCAATCCCAACCGCCCGTTCGGCAAGTGGTTTATGAACACGCTGGTGATCGGCGTTGTCACCTCGGCGGCAACGGTCTTCCTCGGGGCTTTGGCCGCCTATGCATTTAGCCGCATGCGGTTCAAGGGCCGCCGGGTCAGCCTGCTGTCCCTGCTGGTACTGCAGATGTTTCCGCAGCTGCTTGCCGTCGTCGCAATTTTCCTGCTGCTGAACTTCATCACCGATGTGGTGCCGTGGCTGGGACTGGGCAGCCAGCTAGGGCTGATCATGGTGTACCTCGGCGGCGCGCTCGGTGTGAATACCTACCTGATGTACGGGTTCTTCAACACCATTCCGGCGTCCCTGGACGAGGCGGCGCGGATCGATGGCGCCAGCCACGTTCAGGTATTTTTCACGATCATCCTGCCGCTGGTGACGCCGATCCTGGCCGTCGTCGGGCTGTTGGCGTTTATCGGTCTTAGCAGTGAGTTTGTGATTGCCAGCGTGGTGCTCAATGACCCGGACAGCCAGACCCTCGCCGTTGGCCTGTACTCCTACGTGGGTCAGCAACGGTCCGAGAACTGGGGAGTGTTCGCCGCCGGTGCTGTGCTGGCTGCCCTGCCGGTCATGGCGCTGTTCCTTTACCTGCAGAAGTACATCGTGAACGGGCTCGCGGCCGGATCGGTCAAGGGCTAAGGAACGATGTTCCAGGTTCCGCATCACGACGGATCGGCACTGTATGTGCCGTCCTCCCCCGATCTCGGTGCTGCGGTGCCGGTCCGTCTTCGGGTGCCGCATGCGTTCGGTTCGGTCGAGCGGGTGTTTGTCCGGTCGCTTCGTGATGCGGAGCCTCACTATGACGAGGCGGTCCTTCTCGGCACGGACGGTGCGTGGGACTGGTGGGAGGCCTCAGTTCTGCTGGTGAATCCTGTGACGCGGTACCGGTTTCTGCTGGAGGTTGGCGCTTCCGAGGGCTCATCCTGGCACTGGCTCAACGCCGAGGGGTTCTTCACCCGGGATACGCCTGATGTGCACGACTTCCGGATGGTGACCCATGAGCCTGCACCTTCATGGGCGCGGAGCGGCGTGATCTACCAGATCTTCCCGGACCGGTTCGGGCGTTCTACGTCGGCGGCATCCGAAGCCCCGGATTGGGCGGTTCCCTGCGATTGGGATGCTCCGGTTCAGCCAACCGGCCCCGATACGCCGTACCAGTTCTATGGCGGCGACCTCGACGGCATTACGAAGCGGCTCGATCACATCGCCTCGCTCGGCGCCACGGTGGTGTACCTGACGCCGTTCTTTCCGGCGCGTTCCAACCACCGGTACGACGCATCGACGTTCGCCATGGTGGATCCGTTGCTCGGCGGCGATGAGGCGCTGATCCGGCTCGTTTCGGCGGCTCATGAGCGGGGCTTGAAGGTGATCGGTGACCTCACCACCAACCACACGGGAGCTGCGCACGAGTGGTTCCGGACGGCGTCGTCCGATCCTGCCTCCGAGGAGGCCGGTTTCTACTACTTTTCCGAGGACGGCTCCGAGTATGCGTCGTGGTTTGGTGTGCCGAGCCTGCCCAAGCTGAACTGGCTCTCCCCGGCGCTACGGGACCGATTCGTGAGCGGGCCGGGGTCCGTCGTCGCGCGGTTCTTGGAGGCTCCGTTCAAGCTGGACGGGTGGCGGATCGATGTGGCGAATATGACCGGCCGCCATGGGGACGTGGACCTGAACCATTCGGTGGCTTCTGCCGTGCGCTCGACGATGCGGTCTGTTAATCCTGACACGCTGCTGCTTGCGGAATCGACCAATGATGCAGCGCAAGATTTCGACGGCGACACCTGGCACGGGGCCATGACTTACTCGAACTTCACGCGTCCGCTGTGGCAATGGCTTGCTGGGTCCTCGGACGTCAACTTCTTCGGGACTCCCCTGCCCGGTCCCAACCGTATTCCGGCCGAGCAGTTCGTGGAGCTGCATGCAGTGTTTGCGGCGGCATTTCCGTGGCAGGTCCGGACGCAGAACATGATCGCGCTGAACACGCATGACACGGCGCGGGCTTCGACCGTCATGGTTCCTGGTGGACAGCTGATCGGGCTGGGCATTCTGTTCTCGATGCCCGGGATTCCGACGCTCTTTGCCGGTGACGAGTTCGGTCTTGAAGGCATCAACGGTGAAGACTCCCGGACGCCGATGCCGTGGGATTCACTTACGACATCGCATCAGGACCTGTACGACGCCGTTGCTCACCTTGGCAGGTTGCGTCGGGATGTCCCTGCCTTGGCTTTCGGAGGACTGCGGTGGTTGTATGCGCAGGGCGATGTGCTGGTTTACCTCCGTGAGCACGTGTCCGGTTCGGTGTTGGTTGTGGCTTCACGGTCTGGGTTTGACGAGGTTCAGCTTCCGTTGGACCTGATTGGTGTCCCTTTGGACGGTCAGCCTACAGAACTGTGGAGTACGGGCAGTATCTCGGCGGAGTGGGCTGCCGATTCGGTAGGTTTCAGCGGCGACGGGCTCGGGATTGGGCTGTGGCAGTTGCCGGGGGTTGGGTATGGTTTCAGCCCGTGATTCCCAGTACTGCGAGCGCCACCGCTATGGCAGCGAGCACAGCAACAACTACCACCACTCGTCGCGAACCGCGCAGTACTGTGAAGCACACCGCCGCTGGGAGAGCGATGCCGGCGACTGCACCCCCAATCAGCAGAGCTGAGTAGCCCGGACGCATTCCGGTATCCCGGGGAGAGCCCAGCCCTGATGATTCAACGTAGAGGGCGAGAACACAGCCAAGTGTGGCCAGTGCACCGGCGACAGCGAACGCGATACAGGCCCCCGCGACCAGCGGGGACGATCGCTGCTGAGCAGGGCTACTTCGGGTAGACCTCATTTCACTCTGATCGAGTCACACGAGGAGACGGCGCGGCCGTTGTTGAGAGTTCCGCCAAGGCACAGTTGTGTGCTGTCTGTCGACAGACCCAGATCCTGCGTTCGGACATGCACTATCTGGTCGAGCAGACCATCACCGTTGACATCCTCTCCCCGCGCTTGGGTCTCACGCACTTTCGCCTCGCCCGGACCCACCAGGAGGGTTGTCGGCGCGACGGTCATGGCATCGTAGGTAACCGACGACACCAAGGCAATCGGTGTCACTCCCTTCGACCTCAGGTTGATGGGATTGGTGCTGCTGCCCGGCACAACGTCGACTGGTATCCACGCGAGGTCCTGAAAATCGGTTGCGCCGCGATCATCCGTGATCACGAGGGAAACAGTGCGCTCCTCATCAGTATTCAAGGGAATGGTGATCTTTTCGCCCTGAAGCACCTCATCCGTTTCCGCTGTGGAAATGTACCAGTCGAACCCGGTGATGGTTCCGTCGGAGTCACTGGATCCGGAGGCGTCAAGCACGAGCGAATTGCCCTCAACCCGGGGAGTTATGACACCGGTCGGTGCAGCGTTTTTGGGCTCCTGCTGGTGGATGGACAGCGTCACCGGCTCGCCGCCGTCGGGCACGTCAAGGCCGAACAGCTCGACTGTCCACTCTCCGGTCTCGGGGGCGCTCACCTCCACATGCTCGTGGGTGGGACCTGTCTCCCTGGTGGCGCCGGCCGGGTCAGTCGACCTGTCGAAACGCTGCCCTGAAGGGGAGATGAGGGTAAGGGAGACGTCGCTTCCCGGCCACCCGGTAACCAGGCTGATGAATTCCTTCGGCGAATCGACTACGAAGCTGTAGGTCACAGTCTGTTGAGGAAGGACCTCGAAAGTCTCAAAACCACTGTCGTCGAGCTCAGTGAGAACCGCTTCGGAGATGGCCTGCTGTCCCTCAACCGTCGGGTGGATCCGTCCGGCGGACAACAACGGATAGATCCATTCCTCACCGCCGGAACAGAGCTCATGGCCATCGAAGCTTGGGTTGGGATTGGCAAAAAGGAATCCGCTGCGCCGTGCGTTCGTCTCGATGATGCTGTTGAGTTCGTCGATCTTCTCCACCATCCACCGTTGATCGACCTTCTTGATGCCCTCGCAACGGCCGCCGGGCAGGAAGGTACGGTCACCTCCGGAGGCCGGATAGAAGTGCGGGTACCCAACGGCCGCGACAGTCGCCGTTGGAGCCGCGCGCCGGATATCACGGTAGAGGGTGACGTACGGCGTGATATCGGAAGGTGAATCAGTTTGCCCGTCGAGCCGTTCCATCGCTTCGCGCACCGGGGTGAGGACCTTGTCATCCTTGTAGCAGGTGTTGAAGGGAAGCAGTTCCATTCCGAGAAGACACTCAGCCAGAACGTCCCCGAATTTGGCATCATTGCCACCAATGCTCAGAGTGACCAGACCTGTTTCCTCGTTCAGGTGGTCCAGTTGTGGTGACTCACCCCAGGTGTCATTACGCGCACCATAGAAATCCTTCGTCACCGCTCCCTGACATGCGTGGAAGTCCAGAGTCAGGCCCCGCGCTGCGGCAACCAGAGGCGCATATGCCCTGTCCGAACGCTGGCAGTTGTTCGGGCCGCTGTCCTCGAACGTACCCGGGAAATATGGAGCCACGCCGAAACCCGAGGAATAGCTGTCCCCGAGCCCCACGTACCTGGAGTTGTCAGCGACCTCCGCGCCGGGCACGCAATCAGTTGCAACATTTCCTACCGTGCCCATGCGCAGGTTGTCGACGATCACGCCAGAGTCATACGCTCGGTCTCCCTGATCGAAGATAGAAAGGTACAAGCTATGAGGGCCCGGGGTGAGCGGAGTGGCTGCAGTAAGCAGCGGCGTCGCCCCGTCGAATGTTGTGCCGGCAGCCTCCAGCTGGCTCATGGAGGTTGCGCCTGCCGAGTTCACTGTGATGGGGCTACCCGATGGGTCATGAGCGAAATTGTCCGGGGCAATGATCTCAGACCCGGAGGTGGTCCAGGTCGATTCATCAAGTTCAGCGATGAAGGCGTCGTTGTACCTGCTGCCCACATATTCCGGATACTCCTCCGACAGGAAACGAAAATCGATTCCCACCAGGCAATTCACTGTGGACGGGACCTCGAGATCTACCCTGAGGACGGTGACGTCGAAATCTGAGTTCCCTCGGTATGGAGACCCACCCAGGTCCGCGCCGCTGCTGCCGGATGTATTGGGATCGGTGACAATCATCGCGTTTCCGGTGCTCAGCATCGCGGCCATCGGTCCGCTGGTCGGCAGTCCTGCCACACCATCGGAGACCAGCGCAGAGGCCGATGCGCCTGCCCGGGTTTCAAAGGCCGCACCGGTGACCCACGTTATGTCTCCAGCGAGAGCCTTGCCTAAGGCGACGGGATCGTCGCTCAGTTGCACCGTTGGCACCGCCGTCGCGACGGCTGGTCCGAGCAACCCCGTCACCAAGCTGATGCTGGTGGCAGTTCCCAATAACAAGCAGGCGCGCTTACGACGCATATGATCAGTCTCCCCAAAGATAAACAACGCGGCCATTGCGCTGGATGCCTGTGAGGGGGTGCCAGCTCTCGAAGAATATCCGTCGGATCAGGAGAGAACAAGGGTAAAGCCGATCTTGCTCAATTGCGACGTCGGAACTGAACCCAATCGAAGTGGCGAGTGCTCAGCCGGTGATGGTGAGCGGTTCTATCCGCGCCGCGCAGGACACCCGTTGGAGTGACACGTCAGCCTCGGACACGCGATTATTCCGGCCGGTGTCATCACACCAGTCAACGTTATGCGGGTAAGCCTCAACCGCTGCTTTCCCTGTCGCGGCCTCTTCCGGGACCTCGAACGAATAGCTGAAGCCGCCGGCGTCGTTCATGGGTGCGGTTGTGTCGATAATCTTCCGGCCAAGTGAGTCGGTGACGATTACCTGAATTTCGGCGCTCCCTCCGTAGCGGGGATCGCACTCAGCATCCTGCGCGTGGACCGTCACCGTTTCGCCGATTTCGACGGTTGACGGGCTCACCGAATGTGTGGGCGGCATGCAGGGCGGAGCGCCGGGACCGAAAGTGCTGCACCCAGTCAGGGCGATACCCGCGCCGATCAAGCCGGCCGCGAGCATCGCCGCTGACCGCCGGGTCAGTGTGTGGTGAGACGTTCGAGGCATCCCCATCTGACCATTATGGCGCTGATCCGCCCTATTGCTTCTGCCAGGCTCCGCAGCGTGTGGTGTTGAAGTCCTGCCCTTCGACGAGTGTCACCGTGGGACGGCCGCCACCAGGTGGCTGAATGGGAAGCAGAGATCGTGGAGTCGCTTCCGGAAGAGGCATCCACGGCTGCGCAATCCCACCATTGTGGTCATCACCGACCGCAACGAACTCGACGGACAGCTCTACGAGACCTTCGCACGGAGCCTGCTCCTGCCCGGTACGCCGCAGCAGATCCGCAAGCGATCCGAGCTGCGCGAGGAACTGAGCAACCGGACCACCGGCGGCATCTACTTCACCACCCTGCAGAAGTTTGGCCGCAGCAAAGACGAGCGCGACGCCGGCCACGACCACCCGCTGCTGTCCGACCGGCGCAACATCATCGTCGTCGTGGACGAGGCCCACCGCAGTCACTACGACGATCTTGACGGCTACGCCCGCCACCTCCGCGACGCCCTGCCCAACGCCACGCTCATCGCCTTCACCGGAACGCCGATCTCCTTCGAGGACCGCAACACCAAGGAGGTCTTCGGCGAGTACATCGACATCTACGACCTCTCCCGCGCAGTGGAGGACGGCGCCACCGTGCCCGTCTACTTCGAGCCGCGGCTGATCAAGGTCAACCTCGCCGAGTCCGTGACGCAGGAGGACCTCAACCTCGCCGCTGACGAGGCAACGCGAGGCCTCGACGATACGGAACGGGCGCGCCTTGAGCAGAGTGTCGCCGTCGTCAATGCGGTGTATGGGGCGCCGGAACGGATCAAGTCGCTCGCCGCGGACCTGGTGGCGCATTGGGAGGACCGGCGGACGCAGATGACCAAGTTCATCGACAAGCCCGGCAAGGCCCTGATCGTCGGGGCCACGCGGGAGATCTGCGCGAACCTGTATTCGGCGATTGTTGCGCTGCGGCCGGACTGGCACTCGGGTGACCTCGACAAGGGCCGCATCAAGGTCGTCTACTCGGGCGATGCCACCGACGTTCCGCCGGTCAGCAACCATGTCCGCCGCGACAGCCTCAACGCGTCGATCAAGGAGCGGCTCAAGAACGTCGACGACGAGTTGGAACTGGTGATCGTCAAGGACATGATGCTCACCGGGTACGACTCACCGCCCCTGCACACCCTGTACCTGGACCGGCCGCTGAAGGGTGCGCTGCTGATGCAGACGCTCGCCCGCGTGAACCGCACCTTCCGCGGCAAGCAGGACGGGCTGCTCGTGGCCTACGCTCCCCTGGCGGACAACCTCGCCAAGGCGCTGGCCGAGTACACAGACACCGACCAGGCACAGAAGCCGATCGGCAAGAACATCGACGAGGCGGTGGGCATCGCTACCGACCTCGTCGAGCAGCTGCGAACCCTCCTCGCTGGCTACGACTGGAAAGCAGTCCTGCACCGCGGCGGACCGAAGGCCTTCCTGAACGCGGTCACTGGGGCGGTCAACTACCTGCGCGACACCGGCACTCCGGGCAACAAGCCCGACGACGACGGCGACACGCTCGCTGATCGGTACCGTCGCATCTCCGGACAGTTGGCGCGGGCATACGCACTCTGTTCCGGACGGCTGGTCGAGTTGCGGCCGGAGATCCAGGTGTACGAGGAAATTCGTGTCTGGATGGCGAAATTCGACGCCGAGGACCGGCAGTCTCGCGGCGAACCGATCCCCGCTGATATTCAGCGCATGCTCAGCGAGCTGATTGCGACGGCAACTGCATCCGGTGAGGTGGTGGACATCTATTGGGCGGCGGGGATGCCAAAGCCGTCGCTGGACGACCTGACGCCGGAGTTCGTTGCGGCGACGCGTCAGGCACGGAATCCGCAACTCGCGATCGAGGCGTTGCGGAAGACCCTCATTGAGGAGTCGGCACGGGTTGCGCGCAACAACGTGGTGCGGCAGCGTGCGTTTGCGGAGCGGATTGCCGAGCTGATGAACAAGTACACCAATCAGCAACTGACATCGGCGGAGGTCATCGCGGAGCTGGTCGAGATGGCGAAGGAAGTGGCTGCAGAGTCGAAACGCGGGGAGCTCTTTTCGCCCCCACTGAATGATGACGAACTCGCTTTCTACGATGCCGTCTCGCAGAACGAGTCCGCGGTGCTGGAGCAGGGCGACGATGTGCTCGCGAAGATCGCTCGGGATCTCGTCGAGGTGATGCGTCGCGATGTACGGACGGACTGGACTGTGCGTGATGATGTCCGGGCCAAGCTGCGGTCTTCGATCAAGCGGCTGTTGGTCAAGAACGGGTATCCGCCGGACAAGCAGCCTGGTGCGATCAAGTTGGTGATGGAGCAGATGGAGTCGATGGCGCCGCGGTTTGCGGAGGCGCGGGGGTAGCGGTTCACAATTTCAGGGCTCAGGAACATCATGCCCTCAGGTCGAAGGTGCTGCATGATGCGCCGTTCCGCGCCTGATCCACGGTCGTCCTGATCATGGCTGGCGTATGCTAGCGCGCATGGGAATGGTCCCTACGAAGTTCTGGCTTAACCCCTCGGTAGCCTCACGGAAGGCTTCCCGGTGAGGGCCTCCGTGCCGGCCACTGTTCTGGGCCTCCTGCTACTGCTGACCGGCTGCACCGGCAACGGCGGCGAAGTGACCGGTCCGACGCCGCAGACGCCTTCCGGCTCCGCGAGTTCATCCAGCGCGCCGAGCGCTTCCATTTCACCGAGCCCGTCGAGTTCACCGAGCCCGTCGAGCACGTCCCCGGGAGCCGTGGCGTCTGCTCCGGAGGTACCGCCGAGCAGCCCACCGGCTACTCCTAAGTCGCTCACTCCCGAAGAATTGATCGCGCTCAATCAGAACCTGATCAACGCCGCCTGGGACAACAACGTCGCCGAAGCTAGCCGGCTCATCGAGGCCGGTGCTGACGTCAACTACGAGGATGAGACTCAACAGAGCGCTTTCCTCATCGCGGCAAGTGAGGGCTACCTCGAGCTGCTGGAGCTGACTTTGAGCAACGGTGCGGACGTTCACGCGCTCGACAGTTTCAACGGCACCGCCCTGATCCGCGCTGCGGAGCGTGGCCACGCGGACGTGGTGCGTAGGCTGCTGGAGACCGATGTGGACGTTAACCACGTCAACAACCTGGGCTGGACCGCATTGAACGAGGCGATCATCTTCGGCGATGGCTCGCCCCGATACGTGGAGACCGTGCAGCTGCTCGTCGACGGCGGTGCCGATGTGAGGTCTCCCTCCCAGGGTGATGGTCTGACGCCTTTGCAGCAAGCCACTTCTCTGGGCTTCGAAGAGGTCGCTGCCGTTCTGCGCACAGCGGTGGAACAGTAGAGCGCAGGCTCGGTCGTCGTCGTTCCTCACACCCGCCCGAGGACGTCGATATCCTCCAGGAATTGCCGGTGCACCTCTTCGCTCACGGTGGTCCGCGTGTCCTCGATCGCGTCCAGGTAGTCCTGGGTGGCCGGACCCTTGGTGGCTCCCTCCGTGGCTCCACCTCCACCGTTGCCATAGACCGCCTTCTCCAGCGCCCGTTGGGAAGCGCTCCGCGCGGCGTATTCAATGTCTGCTGGAGTGAACCCATCGGTGCGCCGCACCAGGAGGGGCACATCGACGTCGTTCACCACTGAGGTAGGAATGAAACGCTGCCACATTGCCTCGCGCGCCTGCTGATCCGGAAGTCCGATGGGGATGACGTAGTCGAAGCGTCCGTGGCGCAGGAACGCGGAGTCCAGGGTGCGGATGAAGTTCGTGGCACAGATGAGGAGCCTGCCTGGCTGTTCACGGAAGGCCGGAATGATCTTCAACAACTCGTTGGTGACGCCCTGCAGCGGAGACGGCGGCTCACCCGACCGATGCGAGGCAATTTCCTCGACCTCATCGATGAAAACGACCGCGTGCTCAAGCTCCGCGACCTCCAGGAACGTTTCTCGCAAGGCTCCCGCGAGTCCCTTGGAATCGGAAGCCAGCCGCGAGGGGAATATCTCCACGAAAGGCCATTCAAGCCGTGAGGAAATTGCTTTCGCGAAAGTCGTCTTGCCGGTGCCCGGCGGACCAAAGAGAACGACGGCGCGTGGAGGCACTACCCCGAATTCGTCAGCCAGATCCGCTTTGGCCAGGGGCAACACCAGGCGCCGCTCCAACAGTTCCTTTTCCTTGCGCATCCCGGAAACGTTCTCCCACAGACCGCGTGCAAGTACCCTGCCTCCCAGTGAACTCAGCGGTTCGAGCTCCTGCCGCTGAACCGGAATTTTCCGCTCGAGATAGCGCAGGTTCTGTTTCAGGCTGAAACCCCGGGCAAGGAATGCTCCCACCCGAGTTTCAGCTTCCGGCATCAGCGCCGACAGCTTGTTCAAGCCGTGTGGCGCCATACGGGTTTCGACGCCGGCGAGCAGCGCCGTTCCGATTCCGCTGCTGCGATACTCAGGCAGGACGGCCAGAAAAACGATCCACCCCTGATCATGCGCTGCCCTCCCGACGGCGGCGCCGATCACCTGATCGCCCTCCACCGCGACGACGGCATAATCCTTCTCGCACGATGCCAACACTTCCGAAAGCGCATAGACGGATTCGGCGCTTGCAGCTTTGGCAGACTCCCAGAGGTGCAGTATTCCGTCCAGATCGGTGGTGTGAAAGTCGCGGACTCGCCACTTGGTCATGATGCACCTTCCTTGGTGGAGGCAACGCGTACCTATACTCTCCAGCACGATGACGCCATCTGCTGGTGAAATTTCGAAGATGAAGTCGTCTTTCTTCGCGAGCTGACCATGACGGGCGATTAGGGGGCCTTGGACCGGGCACAGCCTGCCCGCCGGTCGTTCAGACTACTCTTGACGCCGAACTTGCCGCCGGGTGACCATAAAGCATCATTTCTCCTGGGTCTCCTTATTGATGGCGGTCATTCATGTCCTGGGACTTTCTCCAAACGCACTGGAGCTCTCGCCTGGCCGGGCCCTCCGCTCTGGCCGGCGGAGCCTTGGGCTCACTCGCGATAGTCCTCCACTCCCTCCAACCGAGCGGATGTGTCGGAAGTGAGTGCGGCGCTCAGTCGATGCGGACTGCGTCAGGTCTTGTTACCGGCCTTGGTTCTGTCGCCGCCATCCTCGTTCTCATTGGGATCGTTGGGTTGACCTTTAGGGCACGTCTATCCGGACGTCCGCCGAGGCTCATGCGCGCCGGCCTGGTATCCGCCGCCCTGGGCTTTCTGGTGCTGCTTGCAGCGGTCCTTCTCCAGGCCGCGTTCTTCGATGGTGACTTTTCCGGCATGCCCTACTTCGTCGTCGTCGGCATGGTGGCGCTCATTATCGGGTTTGTGCTGATCGGCTTCTGCATCCTCCGCTCAGGAGTGCTGCCGCGGTGGATCGGCGTCTTCCTTGTGGTGAGCAGCGCACTGCTACTGGTGGCAAACGAACAGACCTCAGCAGTCCTGTTTGCCGTTCCGTTCCAGCTCGCGATCGCGTCGGCAGGCTACGTCATGTGGACGGCGGACAGGCGGGAACGTAAGTCTTCGCATACCGGATCGCTGCGTGTGAAAGCACGGTGAAGGGCGGCTTCTTCCGGCTCTTCAGGCATCGATCCAAAAATGTCAGAGCCGGATGATTAGCTGTTTTGTATGGGAATCGCGATGTGGGAGACGCTCGAGGAAGCCGATGGGCTGACTCGCGAAGAAGCGTACGAGCGCGTTCTCGATGCCGCCTACGCTGAGGCGGACCAGCGCTGGTGGGACCTGCCTCCCGGCCAGTCCTTTGCGCTGGACTGGGACGATGAATTCGACGACGGCGAATCCGAGGCACGTTCCCGCGCCGCCGTGGACTCAGCATCGGCGTACCAACTGGTTGGCCGGTTGCAGAACATTCGGTCGTCAGAGTCCCGGCGGTCGCGGACCATCGCTGACAGTCTCGACCTACTCCGGGCAGCACAGCGGTTGGCGTCCTGGGCGGCGGCCAGGCAAGCCGTCCTGATCGCTGATGTCTTCGACCATATGCGCGCACTTGACGGCACCGCTTTGGGGAAGCCCGGAGAGGGCGGCACCTCTCCGGATCTGAGCTTCACCATGGCGGCTGAGGAAATCGCCCCGTTGCTGCGGGTGCCGGGCAGGGCAGCACAACGGATGCTTGGCGAAGCGCTGCGCTTGAGGGAAGACCTACCGGGAACGTGGGAGGCGCTTGACGACGGCACCATCACCCCCACTCAGGCGCAGGTCATCGTTCAGGAATCGCAATGCATTCCGGCAGAGGCCACGGCCGGGTTTGAGGATGCGGTCCTGGAAACGGCCGGCGCGCTGACGCGCCCCAAACTTGCCCGGCGCTGCAGGCAGCTACGCGAGAAACTGCACCCGGAGTCGATCATCGAACGAAAGGCTCGTGGGGTGAAGGACCGCCGCGTTGCAGTGGAGCCTGAGCAGGACGGTATGGCCTGGCTCAGCGCCTACCTTCCCGCGGAGCAGGCACAAGGAATCTTCAACCGGGTGGACGCGGCGGCCCGTTCCCTGCAGGGTCCCGAGGAAGCCCGCACTCTGTCACAGTTGCGTGCGGATGTGTTCGCTGACGTCCTCACCCACACCTGCACCGGGGACCCGAAGAAGGGCACAGGTTTCCGCGGGGTAGGAGCCACGGTGTTTGTCACGGTTCCCGTGATGACGCTGCTCGGTCACAAGCGCACTAACTGGCAAGATCTTTCCGGCGCACGCGGCTCCGACTTCGATGAAAGCGCGGCGGTGGACTTATCCGCTGACGGTGTGGAGGCTGTTGTGCGGGGCCTCGAGAGCGCCGCCCCTGATCTGGAGGGCTGTGAGAACGGCTACCTCGATGGATACGGGCCCATTGACCCCGAAACGGCCAGGAACCTCGCCGCGCACGCGCCGAGTTTCACCAGAATCCTCGTCCACCCCGAAACGGGCGCGGTGCTCAGCGTCGGCAGAGACAGATACCGGCCACCGAAACACCTTCAGGATTGGGTGAGAATCAAGAACCCAACCTGTATTCATTCTGGGTGCAACCGCTCGTCGTGGTCCTGCGAAATCGATCACCTCATCCCCTGGGCACACGGCGGGCAAACGTCGCTGACTAATCTCGGGCCTCGGTGCAAGCGACACCACATGATGAAAACCGAGGGCCTCTGGTCTGTTGCGCAGGACGACTCCGGCACACTCAACGTCACGTCGCTCGGTGGTGAGACCTACGTCGAACCACCCGAACTACCGCCACCGTTCTAGCGGGGTAGTGGCGCGTTCCGTGCCGGGATAAGCAACCGCCGTCGCTCCCGCCACCCTTCCAGCGATCTCCTGTGCGCTAGGTGATTTTCGGCGCCTCGACGTCATCAACACGGGATTCTTCTTTCAATTCCCGCACCTCCGACTTGAAGATCCGCAGGGATTGGCCCACACTGCGAGCCAGTCCGGGCAATTTGGGCGCGCCAAACAGCACAATGGCAATCACAATGATGATCACAATATGCCAGCCTTCAGGCCTCATGGAAACTCCTTGTTGTTCTGGTTGGGTGAAGTTGTTCTGATTGGGTTCAGAAGCCTGGGGCGGCGACTTCACTGAGCCACCACCCCAGGCGTCGCCTCTATTTCTTGCCGGACATCGCTACTTCTTGCCGGAAACCACTACGCGATCCCAGCCAAGGTACTCCCCGGCCGAATCGGTCAAAGCAATCGGGTGAGCGCCCGGCCGTGCAACATCCGACACGGTGAACGTCACCGTCCCTGTCCCGTCCGCCAGGAACCAACCCAACGGCCGCTGGCCCTGACGAACGAAGTACCAGGCATCAGCTTCGGGAACAGTCAGGCTGATCCCTTCCCAATACGCGACCGGTCCGCGGGGAGCATCGAAGTCCCGGACCCAATCCTGCTCAAGAACCGGCGTCTCCGGTGTAAACGTCGGCTCAGGTTCCGTGAGCTGCAACGGATGGGCAGCGAGCGTCACCGTCACCGTTACGCTCAGCACACCGTTGGAAGCACCGACGACGGCGGCAGCTTCCTCCACCTGTCCCTCACCGATCTGCTGCCCGGTGAGGGCAAACGTGCGCGTGAATGTGGCACTCGCGCTTTGCGCCAGCTCCGAAACCCCACCGTCCCAGCCGTCCAGAACAACGTCCGTCAAGCGCACGTTCCCGGTATTCGTCACCGTCACGGTCTGGACCACACCATCCCCGACACTGTCAATACGGTTTCCATCCTCATCTGAGGTCTCCGTCGACACCCCAGACACTGACAACTGCGGGTTGCGCTCCTTCAGGTCCAGCTCACCGCCATCGATCGTCAGTTCTTTCGACGGGAAGCCGGACGCACTCAACGTCCAAGTGGTCAGCGGGACAAAGAAGCCATCCGCTGCTTCCTGCTCCGTGACCGTGTGCTTCGATGTGGAGCAGGTGTAATCATTCCCGGCAGGCAGCACCAGGAATCGGCAGTTGCCCGGGCCCGGCGGCACAAACGGAGCGAAATTGCCCGACGATGGCACTGTGGCTTCGGTAACGAGTCCGGTGTTCGTCACATGGAACGAGTAAGGAACCTGCTCTCCGGCCGTGTACGGGTTGGCCGCCAGATCGCGGCTCGGATCGGTCCGCGACCCAACGATGTCAGCCGCGAGGGCCTTCGCCTTGCCCGTTGAGTTGAGGAACACCGCCTGCCCCGTGAAGCTCACCGACTTCGTCAGCGCTGAGTTCGTTGTGGAGGTGGAGTCGAAGGTGGCCGTAGGAATGAAGTATCCGCGGTCAACGTCCTCCTGGGTCACCGTATGCTTCGCGGTGGTGCAGTTGTAAGCTCCACCGGCAGGCAGGTTCCGATAGCGGCAGTTGGGGCTACCCGTGGGCAGGAATCCGACGTCGAAAGTTCCGGCAGTGGGGACCGCGTTGGTGGTCACCGTTGCCGTACTCGTCACGCGGAAGGTGTAGGCCACCTGGTCTCCCACCGCATACGGAGTGGTATCTACATTCCGGTTGGTATCTGCGAGTGATCCCGTGATGGTCAGACCGACCGCATCTGCTGCGGCTTTGAAGGACCGGCGGGATTCTCCGCCCTGGGCTGATGTGAAGACAGCGTCCAGGGCGGAGAATCCCGCGGAAGGGTTGCTGCCGGCCGTCAGCGGCACGGAGATCGTCGCCGAGTCGCCCGGTGCGATGGACGGCACATTCACCACAGGAGCAGCCCAGCCCTCAGGCGTGCTGATCGTGACCTCACCGGACACGGCAGTCCGCTCCTGATTGGTGATCGTCACCGGAACGTCGGTCGACTGACCGGCAGCGAGCTTCACGTCGGGAACGGACAGCGGAGCACACACGTAGTTCAGCCACGCGTCGTCGAACTTCGAGAAGGTGATGCCGTTGGTGTAGCTGGACTCGTACAGCAGGCCAATCTGACCCTCTTCCAACCGCTCAAGTGTGGAATACGCCGAGAAGCCGGAACGGACGCTGCGGACGGAGGGCCAGGTCTCGCCGTCGTCACAGGACACCCGGACAGAAACGTTGCTGCGGGAGCTTTGGCTGTTGGAGTTGGAGAAGATCAGCTTCATTGCCTCGGGTGAACCCTGGGGTGCATCCGGAAAGAGCCTTGTGATTGAGGCGTTATTGGTCGGGTCCGGCAGCTCGAGATCCTGCGTCACCGGTCCATAGCTGTGCCCGCCGTCCGTGGAGATGGCGACTTTCCGGTACCCACCGTTGCCGCTGTCCCTCGAATTCATCATCACGCGGCCGTCAGACAGTTCGACGGTCTTGTTCTCATCCATTCGGGTGCCGACGTTCTCGCCCTTGTGCCAGGTGAGACCGTGATCGTCCGAGTACACGCTGTACGCCTGGATGGTCCGGGTCCCGTCAGCCTGCAGAACATCCCCCGCGTACTGCTGGACCAGCCTGCCCGCATATTCACCATATTTGAGCTGAATGCCCTGGCCGGAGGTGGCGAAGTTGCTGCGGATGTCTCCCGGCACGGGATCGGACGGGTTGCTGCCGGGCTTGGTGACCTCAGTGATGAGGCGCGGCTCAGACCAGGTGATGCCGCCGTCGTCGGATTCACTCACTGCTGAGCTGATGACGCTCCTGTTGGCATCATCGTTACCGAAGGTGCTGCCATGGAAGCCCTGGTCCTTGGAATAGACGAAGAAGTTGAACACCTTTCCGGTCTCTTCATCCACTACGTAACTGGGATCGCTGTAACCGAATCTGGGCGTCTGCTCACCTGATGAGGTGACCGACCCTGCTGCGATGACCTCTACTGGTCCCCAGGTGGCGCCTCCGTCCGTGCTTCTGCGCTGCACGATCGAGTTGGGATTGGGGGCGTCGGCAGCGTTGAACGGGCGTCCGTCCCACGACGCGAGAACCACCCCATTGCCCAGATAAGCGAGGGCCGGGATGCGGTAGGAGGCAAAGGGGCTGATGAGTTCAGCGCCGAGGTTCACCTCGCTGAAGGAACCTGGAGCATCGCCCGGGGATTTTGCGGGAACCGGCGCGGCAACCGCCGGTGCGCCCGTGGAAACGAGTGCGGCGGCAACCAGGATACTCACGGCTGCGCGCCTACCGGGAAATTGGCAGAATGTGTTTTTCAAGAGAGCCTTCCTAACTTCTTCGTCAGTGGTTCGGTGGACATACGATGTCCTACCTCCTCGGAGTGAAACGTGTCCCTTTCCTTTGATGTGGCATTGGTTCGGTGGCTGTAACGAGATACGGCGGTAATCAGGACTGCTGATGGAGAATGCGGACCAGCGCACGATTGCGGTCAGCCATCGCCTGTCGGCTGACGCTGGCTTCAGGAGAAACAAGCTCGAATCCGTGGTAGGCGCCCGGGTACAGGTGAAGTTCGGTGGGCACCCCGGCCTGCAGCAGGCGGGACGCGTACTCGACGTCTTCATCCCGGAAGAGGTCCAGCTCCCCCACCTGGATCATTGCGGGAGGCAGGCCGGCCAGATCCGCAGCCTGAGCCGGGGCGGCGTAGGGACTTCCACTGGCAGAACCAGCCGAGGAACCAAGCAGGCACTGCCAGGCAAAAGCGTTCCGCTCCCGGCTCCAGGTGGGGATGCCTGCAAACTCGCGGCTGGACGGGGAGATCTGGGCGTCGTCGAGCATGGGATACATCAAGTACTGGAACGCGAGCTGCGGACCGCCCCGATCCCGCGCCGCCAGGGCGACTGAAGCTGCGATCCCTCCGCCTGCGCTGGATCCGCCGATTGCCAACCGCTGCGGATCAATCCGCAGTTCCGCCGAATGCGCCACAGCCCACTCAAGTCCGGCATACGAATCTTCAACCGGAACCGGGTGCGGATATTCGGGTGCGAGCCGGTATTCGACGGCGATCACCACACAACCAGTGGCTTCGGCAAGCGCGGTGCAGTACGGCTGATCAGCCCGCAGGCTCCCGCTGATCATTCCGCCGCCGTGAATCCAGTAGATGGCAGCGAACGGCCCCCCACCGGGCGGCGTGTAACTCCACAGCGGGACGGGTCCATCGTGCTTGAGCAGCATCACGGACGTGGCGGACTGATCGAATGCCGGAACCAACTCCGCGGCACGGCAACGGAATCGAACCAACTCCTCGACGGTTGTGGGCGGGGGCAGGGCTTTAGAGTACGCCAATCCTCCAAGCAGCTCCGGATCAACACGTGCCTGGAAGGTCCGTTCACAAACCTGTTCCTGATGCTGACCGAGTCCGTGATCACGGTCGCGCAACGTATCCGTCACGGCGCTTCCACCGCGTTCACAAACCATCCCGTAATGCTCGCCGGGTGCGTGATGGCAGTTCCGACGACGACGGCGAACGCCCCCGCCTGCATCGCCTGCCGTGCCTGGTCCGGCGTCGAGATGCGCCCCTCGGCAATGATCGGCCGGCCAAGATCGGCCGCGGATAGCTGCTCGAGGAGTTCAAGGTCCGGACCGACGGTCTTCTCGCGTTCGCCGGTGTACCCCGCGAGCGTGGTTCCAATGAGATCCGCTCCCGCAGCAACCGCAGCCAACGCATCATCGAGGGATCCGCAATCCGCCATAACCAGTGCATCTGATTCTGCGCGCAGCCCGTCAATCGTCTGCTGGAGCGTCAACGCGTCAGGCCGGTGCCGCCGGGTTCCGTCAAGGGCCACAACGTGAGCACCCGCCTTCGCGCAGGCCAGAGCGTGCCGGAGAGTGGGAGTGATGAAGACGCCGTCGTGTCCGTCTTTCCACAGTCCGATAACCGGAACCTCCACCGCCTCGCGGGTCTGCTCAATATCGGCGAGTCCCTGTACCCGAACAGCGGCAGCACCACCGATCACAGCCGACTGGGCCACCTGAGACATGGTGTGGGGATCCCGCATCGGCTCGCCGGGGTAGGCCTGGCAGGAGACAATCAAGCGGCCGCGTAGGCTTTCCAGGTTGATCATGAGGCCACCTTCACGGGGTCGAGGGTCAGTGCCAGCCGGGCAGCGCCAAGGACAGCGGCGTCCGAGGCCGGGTTCGCCGGAACGATCCGCAAGTCAGCCAGCGCCGGAAGCAGCTCAGCGGATGCGGCGCGGGTCATCGCGTCCCACCACAGCGGCCCGGCACCGGCCACTCCGCCGCTGACCACCACCACCTCCGGGTCAAGGATGTTCGCGAGTCCGCCGATAGCCTGTCCACAGGCGGCGGCTGCCCTGCTCACTACGAGAAGCGCTGCTTGGTCACCCGCAGCGGCCCTGGCGAAGACGGCCTGCGTGTCGGAAGCGGCGTTGTCCGGCGGCACCACCCGGTTGTAGGAATGGAGGATCGCCGGACCGGAGGCAATCGCCTCGACGTGCCCCGCGCCGCCGCACGAGCAGGGCAGGGCGACGGCACTGGCGGAAGCATCTTCATAGGCATACGGCGACGCGAAATGACCGACATGACCTGCAGCAAACCGCGCACCCTGCTGCGGAACACCGTCGACGACGAAGCTACCTCCCACACCGGTGCCAACGGCCACCAACAGCACACTCGAGCTTCCCGCAGCAGCCCCCGCCCAGGATTCCCCCAATGCGTGGGCGTGGACATCGTTGATCGCGGTACAGGCCAGCCCGGTGCGTGCCTGAAGCCCGTCGGTCAACCGGGTTCCTGCCCAGCCGCTGATCGCATCGGTTGCAGAGACCACGATCCCGCGCTCCCCGTCGATGACGCCTGCCGATCCGATGCCGATCGCATCGGCGACGATCCCCGCAGCTTCCGCCCGCCTCATCAATCGAAGCACGAGGGTAGCGGTGGCATCGAGGATCGCCTCGGCGCCGTCCCGGGCGGCAGTAGGAATTCGGCTCGCACACAGCACGCGGCCGTCTTCGCTGACGAGGCCGGCAGCCGTCTTGGTGCCCCCCAGATCGATTCCGATGACGTACCGCATGGTCTAGAGCAGGCCGTTCCGTTCGAGGATGACCCGAATGGCCGCGGTCTCACTGTCGTTGAGCGCAATCATCGGCGCCGACATGGCGTTCGAATCAATGACGCCCATGAGCCTGAGGGCCGTCTTGAAGGCGCCGAGACCGCCCGCACCGGGAGATACCCGCCCGGGGGTCGGCGTGTAGACAATGGAGAAGACATCGGCGAGACGGTCCTGTTCAGAGGCGGCAGCCGCGAAATCACCGGAGGCACCCGCAGCGTACAACCGTGCGTAGCCTGCCGGATCCACGTTGCCGAGACCCGGAACCACACCCTGAGCACCGCCCAGCAGTGCACCGTCCACGACCACTTCATGGCCGGTGAAAATGTCGAAGTCCGGGATGTCCCTGGCGGCAAGGAGCAGCTGCCGGAAGGACACATCATCACCGGATGAGTCCTTCACACCCGCGATCACGCCTTCGCGGCCAAGCCGAACCAGCAGGTCCGTCGGCAGCTTGTAGTGCGTGCGCACAGGGACGTCATACGCGAAGATCGGGACGTCGAGCGCAGCGTGCACCGCCCGGAAATGCGTATCCGTCTCATTGGCGTCGGAGATCGCGTAGTACTGGGACGTCACGACCAGCGCATCAGCGCCAAGCTCAACCATGCGCCGGCCCTCGTCGATGACCCGGTTGGTGGTCTGCTCATTGGCTCCCACGATCAGCGGAACCTGCCCTGCGTTCACTCCCCCGATAGTGCTGACGACGACGGCGCGCTCACTGTCGGTCAGATAAGGCACCTCCGCGGAGGAGCCGAGAACGAACAGTCCGTTCACACCGCCGTCGAGCAGGTGCTTGGTCAGCCGTTCAAGGGAAGCGACGTCAATAGCACCGTCAGCGGAACGGGGGGTGACCACGGGCGGGATGACGCCATGGAAGCGGGAAGTAGGCGCGATTGCCACGATATTTCTCCAGAGGTAGGTGTGCTGTGAGCTGGGTGCTCAGGTGTGAAGCAGACTGGGCGCTGCTCCCAGGAGTTTCTTGGTGTAGTCATTGGCGGGATGGTCGAAGATCTGCGTTGCCGTGCCCTCTTCGACGATCTTGCCGAAGTACATGACGCAGATCCGGTCAGAGACGTAGCGAACGGTCTGGATGTCATGCGAGATGAACACCATGCCGAGGTTCAGTTCGCGCTTCAGGTCGGAGAGCAGGTTGAGGACCTGGGCGCGGACGGAGACGTCAAGGGCTGATGTGGGTTCGTCCGCCACGATCACCGAGGGTTCCAGCGCGAGCGCCCGAGCGATTGCCACGCGCTGCCGCTGACCGCCGGAGACCTGGCTGGGAATCACCTCGGCAGCTGATTGCGGAAGGCCCACGACGCTGAGCAGTTCCCGCACCCTGGCGAGCCGGCTCTGCTCGTTGCCGATGCCGTGGATCTGCAGGGGATCGAGCAGGATATCCTGGATGGTCATGCGCGAGTTCAGGGCTGTGGACGGATCCTGGAAGACCACTGAGACGTCACGGCCGAACTGCTTCCGGGCAGCATCCTTGCGGCTCTTGACCGGCTTGCCATGGAACAGCATCTGGCCCGCAGTGGGTTCCTGAAGCCCGACCAGCACCGAAGCCAGCGTGGACTTTCCGCACCCGGATTCACCGACAATGCCCACGGTTTCGCCGCGGCGCACGGTGAAATTGACCCCGTCCACCGCCTTGACGATATTGGGACGGAAAAGACTGCCCGTCCTCGAGCGGTGATAGACCTTGACATCCTTCAGTTCCAGGACCGGCACCGTGTCGTTGCTGTTCATCGTGCACCTTCCGGGGAGGTGGCGGCGGAGGCTTTCACCAGGCCGTCGTCGTCGTCCGTGGTCTCTTGACCGCCCTGCGGCGCGTCAGAGGTGAGGTGGCTCGCCCAGTAGTGCTCGCCGTTGCCCACGCGGGTGAACTTGAGTACCTGGTTGGGATCGGCGTCCGGGCGCAGCGAGCGCTCGGCGAACCGGTCGCCTGCAGCGAACTCGCGGGGCGAGGGGACGGTGCCCTGAATCTGGTGCAGCCGTTCCGCGTCAGCCTCGATGGAGAGCACCGCGCCCAGCAGGCCTCGCGTGTATTCGTGGTGCGGATTGCGCAGGAGCTCGGTTGTTTCAGCTGACTCCACCACCTGTCCGGCGTACATGACCGTGATGCGGTGTGCCAGGGAGGCAACAAGGGCGAGGTCGTGGCTGACGAAGACCATCGCGAACCCCAACTGCTCGCGGAGTTCATTGAGGAGATCCACCACCTGCTTCTGCACGGTCACGTCCAGGGCAGTTGTGGGCTCATCCGCCACGACGATCCGCGGCGAACGGGACAGCGCCATGGCAATCAGGACCCGCTGGCGCTGGCCGCCCGAAAGTTCATGCGGGTAACTCTTCAACGTGCGGTCCGGATCCAGCTTCACCAGTTCCAGCAGCTCCCGCGGCGTCTTTCGCCCGTTGCGTTTGGTCAGCTGGGTGAGCTGGTCCTTGATCAGCATGGACGGATTCAGCGAGCTCAGTGCGTCCTGGTAGACCATGGCGATCTGTTCGCCGCGCAGTCCCCGGTACAGGCCCGTCCGTTCCTTCGGGTTGTTGGTCAGCAATTCCTTGCCGTTGAACCTGATGGAACCGCTCAGCTCCGCCGACGGCGGCAGCAGGCCCATGATGGCCAGTGACGTAATCGACTTGCCGCATCCGGATTCACCGACAAGGCCCATGGTCTCGCCCTCGCGGACCGTGAAATTCACCCGGTCCACTATCGCTGTATCTCCGTACCGCCCGGGGAAGCGGATGGAAAGGTCTTTCACTTCAAGGATTACGGGAGCATCGGCGGGTACCTGAGGCAGCCGGTCTGTGCGGCTGCTCTCCACGCGGGACAGCAGCTTGAGTTCCTCCGCGAGCGCCGCCAGTGAACCGGGTTTGTGGATGGCTGCGCCCGGCGTCGCTGCCTTCTCGAAGGCGGCGCCGTCGTCGTCGTTCTGTTCCCGGCGGCCGACGCCGGTCTGGACTTCTTCCGCGTCCAGGACCGAAGGCTGCGCCACCGTTGCCCGGGCCGTCTCGCTGAGCTGGGCTGCCTTCACAGGCTCTTCCTTCACGGGCGCCGCCTTGCGCAGCTTCGGGTTGACCATGGCGTCGGTCAGCCCTTCCGCGAGGATATTCAGGGCCAGCACCGTCAGCAGGATGGTGATACCGCCGAAGGTGGTGGGCCACCAGGCTCCACTGAACACCACGTTGCGGCCGTCGGACATCACGTTGCCCCAGGAGGCTGCGGGCTGCTGGACACCGGCGCCGAGGAAGGACAGCGATGCCTCGAGGATGATCGCGTCGGCAACCATCACCGTAGCGAAGACCAGCACCGGGGCCGCGGTGTTGCGGACAATGTGCTTGAAGAGGATGTAGAAGCGGCCCGCTCCCAGGACCCGCTCGGCACGGACGTAGTCCTCGCCGTACTGGGCCAGCACGTTGGCACGAACCACGCGCGCCAGCTGCGGGGTGTAGACGATGGCGATCGCCAGAATGATGACCGGCACCGTTGAGCCGAAGATGTTGTTCGAGTGATCCTTCAGCGCAAAGAGCAGAGCGGCGGCCAGCGCGATGCCGGGGAACGCCATCAGGACGTCCATGACCCGCATGATGCCTTCGTTCGCCCACTTGCGGGATGTGGCTGCCAGTGCGCCCAGCAGGGCACCCATAATGATCGCGAGCAACACGGCACCGAGGCCGATGGCGATGGAGACCCGCGCACCGTAGAGGATGCGGGACAGGACATCGTAGCTGGAGCCGTCGGTGCCGAAGAGGTGAGGTCCTCCCGGCGGAAGTACTGGCGCGATCGACTCGTTCTCCCCGTACGGCGCCACCATGGGGCCAATGATGGCCACGAGAATGATGAAGCTGAGGAAGCCAAGCGCAATCTTTGAGCTGAGAGGCAGCGCCTGGAAGCGGGCCCCGGAGGTGCTCAGGCGGGTAGCCAGTCCGTTTCGCATGGTTATACCGTCCGGATTCGCGGGTTGATGAGCAGGTATAGGACGTCAACCAAAATGTTGACGATCACAAAGACGACGGCGATTGTCAGCACCGCGCCCTGCACAAGGTTGGTGTCGGAGGTGGTCAGGCCGGTGACGATCAGATCGCCCATCCCGTTGAGGCTGAAGATCTTTTCAATCACGACGGCGCCGCCCAGCAGGTAGCCCACGCGCAGACCCAGCACGGTCACCGGGGTGACCAGCGCGTTGCGCAGGACATTGCGCGCCACGACGGTGCGGTAGGGCACGCCGTTGCCGATCGCGGTGCGCACATAATCCCGGTCCAGTTCCTCCACCATCGAGGTGCGGACCACGCGGATCAGCGACGCGGAGACGGGAATGCCGAGTGCAAGCGCCGGCAGCGCCATGGCGTAGAGCCAGCCGACGAAGCCGTACTGGTCAGCCCACGCAAGCCCGCCCGTTGGGAAGATTGATCCTTCCGGCAGAGCGAACCACTGGATCAGCAGGATCGCAAGCCAGAACGACGGCGTTGCTATCGCTGCAATGGAAAAGATGCGAATGACCTGGTCCGGCCACTTGTCCCGGTACAGGGCTCCGAGAACGCCGAGGACAAGCGAGAGGACGACGGCGAGGAGCACTCCCAGGAGCGTCAGCTGAAGGGTGACGGGGAAGGCAGCAGCAATCTTGGTTGCCACCGACTCTTCCGGCGGGTTGGTGACGCCGAAGTCCAGCCGCAGGATGCCGGCCAGGTAGCGGAAAAACTGGACGATGAGGGGGTCGTTAAGTCCGCGTTCTTCCCGCCAGGCGAACTTCATCTCTTCGGTCGCCTCGGGTCCGAGGACTGCGGTTGCGCGGTCCGCCGGCACCACCGACAAGACGACAAACACCATGACGGTAACGCCCAGCAGCATGAAGGGCAGGGCTGCCAGCCTTCGCCCCAGGAGGCGGATTAACGTGGTCACTTAGAGAACTCCAAACCTTTCGCAGGAGACGGCGGGACTGCCCGGATGGGGCAGTCCCACCGTCGCGCGGACTAGCTGCGGCCGACTCCAAGGAAGGAGAGACCCGTGGTCGGAAGAGGCTCGAAATCGACCAGCGCTTCACTGTCCCACGCAGTGGGCAGCTGGCGGTGGAAGATCGGATACAGCGGTGCTTCTTCAGCGACGATGTCGATGATTTCTCCGTGAATAGCCTTCGCGTCCTCCGCGGCGAGCTGGGCCGCTTCATCCAACTTGGCCTGGATCTCCTTGTACTCAGCTGTCTCGTGCCAGGCGGCGCGGTTCTTCATCCAGGCGTCGCCGCGGTAGAACCAGCTCAGGAGGATGTCGCCGTCGTTCCCGAAGACGGAGGGGTCACCGGGTGCGCAGAGTATATCGAAGTTTCCACCGTTCACCTTCTCCGGTGAGTACACGGCCGCGGACTGCAGAATCTCCAGCGTAGTGTTCACGCCGATGGCGTCCCAGGCTTCCTTGATCAGCGGCACAACCTTCGTTACCCAGCCGGTGTCGGTCGAGGTCAGCGTGACGGACAGATTCTCCACACCTGCATCCTGCAGCAACGACTTGGCTTTCCCGGCGTCGAAGTTGTAGATCGTGGAGGCTTCCTTATAGGACGGGTGGCCTTCCTGGAAGTAAGAGGTCGCAGGGGTTGCGTTCCCCAGAAGGGCTTTGGAGATGATGTCTTCGGTGTCGAGCGCATAGTGCAGTGCCTGCCGGACCCGCTTGTCGCCGAACGGCTCCTTGGCCGTATTGAACAGCAGGAAAAGGAGCCCGAATGACTGAACGGATTCAACCTCGACCTTGCTCTTCAGCTGGTCGACGTCGAGGTAGGGAACGTCTTCGATGGCCTGGGTGCGGGACGGGATAGAGGCTACGCGGGCGGCTGGGTCAGCGATGAGCAGCCAGGTCATGTCCTCGACGCGGGCTGGGTACTTGCCGTTGTAGTCGGCGAACTTCTTGAAGACAATCTTGTCTTCCTTGACTGCGGACACCAGGCTGAACGGACCGGTGCCGATGGGCGCGAGGTCGAAGCCTTCCGGATCCGCTTCGACAGCGGCCTTGGGCACAATCTTGACGACCGAGATACGGGGGCCGAAGCCGGGGAATGCATACTTCAGTTTGAACTCGACGGTCTTTTCATCGACAGCGGTCACCGTGTCAATGAACGGAATGAATCCTGCGTACAGCGACGCGTTCTCCGGGTCGAGGACACGCTCGAAGGAGAAGACTACGTCCTCCGCCGTCACCGGCTCCCCGTTGTGGAAGGTGGCGCCATCGCGGAGGGTCACGCGGTACGTGGTGTCATCAACCATCTCCGGGTCCGCTGCGGCAAGTGCCAGGTAGGGCTCCCGGGTAGCCGGGTGGAGTTCCACCAGGCCCTCGAAGACGTGCAGGTTTGCCGCGAGCGGCGTTGCACCTGTGGCCAGCATGGGGTCGAACCCGGTGGACAGCTGGTAGGAGATACCGGCTTCGATGGACCCTGCTGCAGCCTCGCCTCCTTCTGCCGGAGCCGGGCTGCCGCCGGGGCTGCAGGCCGAGATCGAACCGGCAAACGCGGCTGCGGCACCCATGACGCCGGCCAGTTTCAGGAAGTTGCGGCGGCTGGAATCCTTCAGCAGCCCCGGGGTTTCAAAAGTGTTGCTCATCTATGTGCCTCACCATTTCAAGATTGGTTATCGGATGTAGGATGTCCGATGCTATGCCGAGAACTGTAAGACGCATCACATGCCTTGGTCAAGTTCGAATAATGTGAGTAGAAGTGGGACTGTGCAAAGAGGTGGGACATCCGATAACCTAACCGCGGATGAACTCCACTGACGGGCCGTGTACGGCGATGGTCGTTCCGGGGTCTTGACCACCGCCGCCCGCTGACTCTAGGAGAAATTATGAGCGTCGATCTTCCGCAACGCCAAGCGCGCTTCAGCGCGCAGGCCCGGCTCCGTGCACTACAGGCCGAGATCATGGACCTGATTCTTGAGCGTGAATTGGAGTCCGGCGATCCCCTCCCCACCGAAAGTGAGCTGTCTGCCGAGCTCGGGATCGGACGCAACACGCTGCGGGAGTCCCTCAAAGTGCTCCAGGCGCTGGGCGTCGTCGAAATCCGCCACGGTTTCGGCATGTTCGTGGCCCCCAGCAATTTCGATGCCCTGACGGACGGACTGACGTTCCGCGGCCGTCTCTCCCTCCGGCACGAGGGCAAGGAAGCCATCCAACTCGTCGACGTGCGGCAGGCGCTGGAATCGGGGCTGATCGGTGACGCAATGGATGTGATGACTCCGGACCATCGACAAGCCATCGAACAGACTGTGCAGCGGATGGAAGCTGCAGCACAGCGAGGCGAAGGTTTCGCTGATATTGACGAGGAATTCCACCGTCAACTGTTCGAACCGCTCAGCAACGAACTTCTCTCCAACCTCATGTCGGTCTTCTGGAAGGTCTACCGGAAGATCCATGCCGAGGTGGGCGGCGATACGGCCAACCTGATGGAAACCGCCGCCATCCACCGGGATATCTTCTCCGCCGTGCAGTCGGGCGACAAAGCGCTGGCATCTGAACGGTTGAAGCGCCACTTCGATGGCATCCGGGACCAGTTGGCGAAGCTCACCGCGCACTGAACGCCACGGGGCGGTGAAGCGCAGCGGCGCTGAACGTCACCGGGCGCAGAAGCGCAGCGTCACCCGCGTTGGAACTTCACACCCGCCGAAACCGCAGCGTCACCAACTGGAAGGGTCGCAGCGAGAGAGCAACACCGCCGTCGTCGGTGGTTTGGACGCAGTCCGCCGAAACCGGCCGCTCCAACAGGTCCGTGGCAATCACGGAGGAATACTCAAAGCCGGCCGAAAGCACCACCGAAGCCCGCCCTCCGAACGCCTCATACAGCCGCACCACAACATCACCGCTCCGGTCCTCGGCCAGCTTCACTGCCTCCACCACCACTGCTGGGTTGGAGACCGTCAGGACCGGCTCAACAGTTGAAGACCCCACGCCGGCCACCGTACGCACCGGCAGATTCAACCGATAGCCCTCCGCAACCGCCTCAGCGATTCCGGACGACGGCCGCAGCGAAAACTCGAAGGTATGCGCTCCCTGGTCAGCCTGCGGGTCCGGAAACAGCGGCCCCCGCAACAGCGACGCACGAAGCAGCGTGTGGGGAACACCGGACGGCGACTCCGCCCGGGTGACGTCATAGCCGTACGTCGAATCATTCGCCAGCGACACCCCAAACTCGGGTTCCCCCACGTGGACCCAGCGGTGCGCCACCGTCTCAAACCGCGCAGCATCCCAGGACGTGTTCGTGGCCGTCGGTCGCTGGATATGCCCGAACTGGATCTCCGACGCCGCACGATCAGCCAGCACATCCACCGGGAACGCGAGTTTGAGGAGCTTTTGCTGCTCATGCCAGTCAACCTCGATCGACAGGTTCACCGCGGTGCCGTCAGCACTCAACGAAATCCGCTGAACCAGCCGCGACTTCCCGAACACCCGCTCCACCCGCAACACGGAACCGACCGCATCAACGGACGCCGCCTCGGTCAGCTCGGTGACATTGAACTTGTAATGCTCATCGATATCCCAGGCGTCCCACTGATTCGGCGTATCCCGGAACAGCTGGAACACGTTGGCGCTCGTGCCCGCGGGGATGACTTCCCGCCCGCCGGACGCACTCAAGCCGTCAACCACCAAGGAGGTGAACAACCCGTTCTCATCAACCGTCAGCCGCAGGGATTCGCTTTCCAACACCCACGAGGACCCCTCGCGTGCCGGTTCATAAACAGCCGACGACGACGGCGCTGCACCTCCCAGCGCAGGCACACCCTCCACGCGATAGGGGCCAGCATTCAGCGCGGCTGTCGCTGATCCGTCGCCCAGCAGCGCCTCCAACGCCGCGGCAATCAGCGACTCCAGCGAAGCCGTGACCGCCGCATAGTTCCGCTCGGCCTCCTCATGGACCCAGGCAATCGAGGATCCCGGCAGGATGTCGTGGAACTGTTGCAACAGCACCGTATGCCAGGCGGTTTCCAGCTCGTCGTAGGGATACGCAAAACCTGAACGGACCGCGGCAAGCGTGCACCACAGCTCAGCCTCACGCAGCAGGTGTTCACAGCGACGGTTGCCTCGCTTGGTCCGCGCCTGCGAGGTGTACGTGCCGCGGTGGAACTCAAGGTACAGCTCACCGGACCATACCGGTGCATCCGGATACTCGGCGGCTGCCTCCGAGAAGAACCGTGCAGGAGAAGACAGAGTCACAGTCGGCGACCCCTCGAGGGAAGCGGCGCGGGCAGCAGCGGCGAGCATCTCCCGGGTGGGTCCGCCACCGCCGTCGCCCCAGCCGAACGGGACCAGCGAGGTGTTGGCGGCGCCCTTCTCCCGGTAGTTCCGCTGGGCGCGGGCAAGATCGGGTCCGCTGAGATCCGAGTTGTAGGTGTCCACCGGCGGGAAGTGCGTGAAGACCCTCGTGCCGTCAATGCCCTCCCAGTTGAAGGACGAATGCGGGAACAGGTTCGTCTCGTTCCACGAGATCTTCTGGGTGAGGAAGTACTCCGACCCCGCCGCACGGACAATCTGCGGCAGTGCAGCCGAGTACCCGAAGGAATCCGGCAACCACACCTCCAGCGGCTCCACGCCGAAGTTCTCGAGGAAGAAGCGCTTACCGGCAACAAACTGCCGCGCAAGCGCCTCGCCGCCCGGCATATTGGTATCCGACTCCACCCACATGCCGCCGGCCGGCGCGAACTGCCCGGACCGGACCTTCTCCGCGACCCGCTCGAACAGTTCCGGATAGGACGATTTGAGCCACGCGTACTGCTGCGCCGACGAAGCAGCAAACACAAAGTCCGGATTGCGGTCCATCAGCTCAAGCACGTTGGAGAACGTCCGCGCCACCTTGCGCACTGTCTCCCGGACCGGCCAGAGCCAGGCGCTGTCGATATGCGCATGGCCCACAGCGTGCAACCGGTGAGCGCTCGCGTGCGCCGGCGCAGCCAGAACCGCAGCAAGACAGGCGCGGCCCGTCGATGCTGTCCCGGAGATATCCGTTGGGTCGACGGCGTTGACCGCCTTCTCCAGTGCGCGCAGGATTTCGTGCCGGCGCGGCAGGTCAACCGCCAGCTCATGCATGAGTCCGTTCAGCGTCCAGACATCCTGGCCCAGCTCCCATGCCTCGCGGTCGAACAGCGCCACCTCCGCCCGGCGGAACGTGTATAGCGGATCCGAACCTGCGGTGGACAGCGACCCCAACGGCGTGGGCTGGTAAGTGAACCCGTCAATGACGTTGGGGTTGGACGCCGCCTCAACATAGAACTCGACGGCGGTGCCCGGCGCCGCGTCCAGCGGAACCCACATGTTCAGCGGCTCCAGTGCCTTGATCACCCGGCCGTCCGGCGCGTACACCAGCCCCTCGGCCTGAAAGCCCGGCATGATCGTCGAGAATCCGAGGTCAATCACGGCCTCAAGCTGGTGCCCGGAAGAGACAGACCACTCCTCCGGCACGGTCGCGGTGAAGCGGAACCAGGTGGTTCCCCACGGTCGCCCCCACATGGAGCCCACAACGAACGGCTCGAACTGCTCGGCGACGACGGAAGAGAACGGCACCGGTTCCCCCGCCGCCTGCCAGGCGGAAATCTCGAGCGGCACGGAGACCGGCCAGACCGCAGGGGTCAGCCGCTCGGCAAGGAATCGGGCGATTCGCGCCTCGACGAGAAGTCGATTGTCATGCATGAAGCTAACCTTTCAGGGCGCCGGACATGGCAAAGGAGCCACCGAACACACGCGAAACGAGGATGTACAGGACAATCACGGGCAGTGCATAGAGGATCGAGAATGCGGCCAGCTGCCCGTACGCGACCGTCCCGAACTGCCCGAAGAACCGGAAAATACTTACCGCTGCGGGCTGGTTTTCCTGCGAGAACAGCAGGATGAACGGCACAAAAAAGTTCCCCCACGCCTGAATGAACACGAAGATGAACACGACGCCGAGTCCCGGCCGCATCAGCGGCACCACAATGTGCCACAGCGCTTTCATGGCGGACGCGCCATCTACCCACGCCGCTTCCTCGAGTGACACCGGCACTGAATCCATGAAGTTCTTGGTCATCCAGATGGCCATCGGCAGGGACGTCGCGGCGAGGAAAAACGTGGTCGCGGCGAGTGAATCCAGCAGGTTCAGCTGCACAAACAGGCTGTACACCGGAACCATGATCGCCGTAATCGGCAGGCAGGTGCCAAACAGCACGGTGTAGAGGAACGGTCGGTTGAACCGGGTGTTGAAGCGGGACAGCGGGTAGGCGGCCAACACTGCGGCAATCACGGTCAGCGCCGCCGATCCACCGGACAGGATGAAGCTGTTCCACAGCGGCACAAAGGTCTGTTCCGGCGTCAGGATGGCGGTGAAGTTGGCCAGAGAGAACGACGCCGGCAGGGCAGTCTCGTACGTCGCTTCAGCATCGAAGGACGCCAGCACCAGCCAGCTCAGCGGTACCACGAAACACAGGGCGATCACGGCCAGGACAACACTGGCGCTCCAGCTGGGCGCCCCGCGGCGCAGGCTGCGGGCACCCTGGCGGACGCTGCGGGACCGCTGCGAATCCGGGGGCGCCGCCGTCGTCGTACTGGAAACCGGCCCGCTCATGAGGGTTTCCTCTCGCGCAGCAGGCGGATGTACGCGAGGGAGAACGCGGCGCCGATGATCAGCATGACCACCGCGATCGCCGTGCCGTAGCCGATGTCGCTGTAGCGGAAGGCTTCCTCGTACGCCATGATCGGCAGGGTGGTGCTCCGGTTGGTGGGCCCGCCGGCGGTCATCACGTAGATCAGCGTGAACACGGCGAGGGTCTGCAGCGTAATCAGCATCAGGTTGGTGGCGATGCTGCGCCGGATCATCGGCACCGTGACGAAGACCAGCGACTTGGCGCCGCTCGCGCCGTCGATCTCCGCGGCCTCCGTAATCTCCTTCGGCACGTCATTGAGCGCCGCCTGGTAGACCATCATCGAGAACGCCGTCCCCCGCCAGATGTTGGCGAGAATAATGGCGAGCATCGGATGCTCAAAGAGCCAGTCCACCGCCGGCAAGCTCGCAAAGCCGGTGATTTGATTCAGCGTCCCGTCCCGGAAAAAGAACGCGTACGCAACAAAAGCTGCCACAATTTCCGGCAGTACCCACGCTGCCACCACACATACGCCGACGACGGCGGCAACCGCCTTATGTGCCCGCTGCATCAGCAGCGCCAGGCCAAGTCCGAGGAAGTTCTGCCCGATAACAGCCGACACCAGCACAAAGACAACGGTGAGCAGCAGTGACTGCGGAAAGAGCGGATCAGCGAAGAGGGTGGTGTAGTTCTCCAGGCCGATCCACTCGGGGTTCTTCGCGTTGGGGCCGGTCAGGGCGGCGTTGGTGAAGGACCCGTAGAAGGACCAGATGATCGGTCCGGCCAGGAAGATCCCAATAAGGATGATCGCCGGGGCCAGGGGTATGAGCTTCAACGCCGACGCCAGGGAGCGGGAGGCCCGTCCGTTACGCTCCCGCTCCTGGCTGTTGTTCCCGCTGCCGCCGCGGCGCGCGGCGCCGGAGGACGAACCGCGGGAAGTGACCGTGGAGGAGATGGCTACTCCTCGACGACGTTCTCTTCGCCGACAATCGCCGTCAAGGCCTCGTCGTACGTTGCAGCCGCTTCCTCGGGAGTGGCTCCGCCGGTGATGACGGCTTCGGTGGCTTCCTGCACTGCCGTCGAAATCTCGGCATAGTTGGAGGTTGCAGGCCGGTAGTTCGTAACATCAAGCACCGCCGAGACATCCGCCACGAACGGGTTCGCGTCAAGGTACTCGGGCGCTTCGGCGATATCCGTACGCACAGCAATCTGCGAGCTGTCCACCGTGTACTGCAGCAGGTTTTCCTGGCTCATGGCGGTGGTGAGGAACTCGAACGCCAGGTCCGGATTCTCCGCACCCGCACCGATGGCCAGGGTCCAACCGCCGGACATGCTCGTGGCTCCGGGCTCCTGGCCGTTCTGGGTGGGGAACGGCGCAACGCCCATCACGTCCGCGTACTCCGGCCACTCGAACATGCCGCCTTCCTGCCAGAACGACGGCGCATAGGAACCTTCCACTGTGGCTGCCATCTGGTTTTCCGGCAGCATGGTGCCGAGGACTACCTGCCACACGTTGGGATCGAGGGCCTCGGCCGGGGTAACGGCGTATTCCTCGTCATAGAGAGTCTTCAGGAACGCCAGCGAATCGACGAAGCCCTGGGATCCGGCAATCCACTTCGACGACTCGTCATCATAGAGACCGCCGCTTTCAGTGCCGTAGAGCAGCTCGTAGAAGCTCTGCATGACGGTGCCCTCACCGGTGCCCGTTCCCGCGTACATGCTGAACGGCCGTGAATCAGGCTGCGCTTCCTTGACGGTACGTGCCATTTCGAGGAGGTCATCCCATGATTCGGGCTGCCAGGGAACCTCGATCCCGGCGTCCTGGAGCACCTGCTTGTTGTACCAGATGACCCGGGTGTCGGTGCCAAGCGGCACCGCGTAGGTGCCGCCGTCGTCCGCCTTTCCTGCTTCCTTTGCGCGCTCATTGAAGGCGTCCCACTCATCCCAACCGGCAAGGTGTTCGTCGAGATTGAGCAGATACCCGGCCTCGACATCGGAGCGGAGACGGAAGGTGTCCTCATAGAAGACGTCGGGAGCGGTATCCGGCGAGCGCTGCGAGAGCGCAAGGCGGGTGTTGTAGTCCTCATCAGTGCCCTCGACCGGCTCAAGTTCCACGGTGACGCCCTCATTGGCGGCCTCGAACTGTTCCTTGGTGGTCTGCATGAGGGTGTCCAGCGGAGAGGCCTCGCCGGCCTTCTGGTAGATGATCCGCAGGGTGTTGTCCGTGGCCTCCTCCTCTCCGCCGCCGCCTGCGCAGCCGCTGAGGACGAGGAGCGCGGCAACCGCCGCTGCTGGGAGGGTTCGAGAGGCGCCGCGCATGGTTTCTCCTTTGAAACTTAGGCATCGGGAGACTTCCGATACCGGAAATAGTACATCGAGTGGATTTATCCCACAATCCCCCCGTTGAATGAGCAGGACACGCCCCTCATGGCCAACCATTCAGGGCGTGTCCTGCCGAATCAACGGTGGTGGAAACCAGCCTAGAGCCTGCCGCCTACAGTTCCGCGAGCAACTCCTTCATCTCCTCGATTTCCGCCTCCTGCGTTTCGACGATGTCTTCGGCGAGCGCAATGGCCTCAGGGTTCTCGCCGTTCTCGATTTCCTCCTGTGCCATGTCCACGGCTCCGTTGTGGTGAGCGGTCATGGACTCGAGGAACATGCGCGCTGCCTCCTCGCCCTCGGCGGCCTCAAGCTCGCCCATCTGGTCCTCGCTCAGCATGCCGTCCATGCCGTCCTCGCCGTCAGCAGATTCCATGTGGTGGCCCTCAACCGGCTCTCCCCAGGCATCGAGCCAGCCTGTCATCGTCTCGATCTCGGGCGCCTGGGCGTCCTTGACCTGGGTGGCCAGCTCGGTGATCTCGGGGCTGAGGCCGTCCTTGGCGAGAACGACGTCACTCATCTGAACCGCCTGCTCATGGTGGGGAATCATCATCTGCGCGAACATGACGTCGGCGTCGTTATGCTCCCCGGACACCTCACTGCCGGATGAGCCGGCTGCCGATTCACCCGGATCGGCAGCCCCACAGCCGGCAAGCATGACGACGGCGGCAACACCGAGCGCTGAAAGGGATAGGTAACGCTTCATGATGGTCTGATCCTTCTGATTCATTGGGTGATGCGGTCTGGGTTGAGGTCGATCCTGCGCAGCAGCTGCGCATTCAGCGCAACCACAATGGTGGAGACGCTCATCAGCACGGCCCCGGCGGCGGGCGAGAGCACGATGCCCGCAAAGGCGAGCACTCCCGCAGCCAGCGGAACGGCGAGGACGTTGTAGCCGGTGGCCCAGACGAGGTTCTGAATCATTTTCCGGTAGCTGGCCCGGGACAGGTCGATCATCGCCAGCACCGACCGCGGATCATTTCCCGCCAGCACGACGCCGGCAGATTCCATTGCGACGTCGGTGCCCGCACCGATCGCAATCCCCACTTCCGAGCGGGCCAGCGCAGGAGCGTCATTCACGCCGTCGCCGACCATGGCCACCTTGAGCCCGCGTGACTGCAGCTCGGCTACCTTGGAGTCTTTATCCTGCGGCAGCACGTCAGCGAAGACCTCATCGATGCCCAACTCGGCACCGACGGCCTCAGCCACCTGGCGCGCGTCTCCGGTGATCATTGCAACCTTGACTCCGCGATCCTGCAGCGCCTTCACGGCCGCCCGGGACTCATCCCGTACCCGATCCTCAAGCCGGAGCGCACCAATGATGGCACTGTCCCGGACCACGTGCAGCACCGAAGCGCCGCGGCCCATCCATTCGGAGACGGCGCCGCTCAGGTCCGGCGGCGTATCGAGGGAGAGTTCCCGGAGCAGGTTGGGGCCGCCGACAGCAATCTGGGAACCGTTGACTTCCGCCTGCACTCCCCGTCCCGTCATTGACGAGAACCCGGCGCCGCGGAAACCGAAGGCTACGGCGTCAGGATTGTCCGCCGCCGCCTGCACAATGGCACGGGCCACCGGGTGCTCGCTGTCGGATTCGGCAGCGCCTGCCAGGGCCAGCAGTTCGGCCTCTGCAACACCGCCGGTGGCGGCGGCAGCGGTCACAGCGTGACGGCCTTCAGTGAGCGTGCCCGTCTTGTCGAACAGCACGACGTCGATGGTCCGCATCCGCTCCAGCGCCATCCGGTTCTTGATCAGTACACCGCTCTTGGCCGCGCGCTCCGTGGAGATGGCAATGACCAGCGGAATCGCCAGGCCGAGGGCGTGCGGGCAGGCGATCACCAGCACGGTCACGGTCCGGATCACCGCGTCATTCGGGCTGCCGAGCAGCAGCCAGGCGATGAAGGTGAGGATGCCCGCGGTCAGCGCGAAGTAGAACAGCAGCGCCGCCGCACGGTCCGCGAGTGCCTGCGCCTTGGAGGAGGACGCCTGCGCCTCTGCGACCAGGCGCTGGATCCCGGCCAGCGTGGTGTCCGAGCCGACGGCGGTGACCCGCACCCGCACGGCGTTGTCCGTTGCGACCGTGCCGGCAACCACCGTCTCGCCGACGGCGCGGGAGACCGTGCGCGACTCGCCGGTGATCATCGACTCATCGAACTCGGCGGCGCCGTCGACAATGTCGCCGTCGGCCGGAACGCGGGCACCGGAGCGGACCAGGACTATATCGCCGTTAGCGAGCGAGCTGACCGGCACAGTCTCGATACCGGTGTCGGTCACTTTGTCCGCCTCATCCGGCAGGAGTGCTGCCAGAGCGTCGAGGGCGCCGGCGGCTGAGCCGAGGGCACGCATTTCCATCCAGTGCCCCAGCAGCATGATCACCACCAGCAGAGCGAGTTCCCACCAGAAATCGAGGTTGAAGTTACCGATCCCAAGCGTGGTGATCCAGGACGCGATGAAGGCAACGCTGATGGCCATGGCAATCAGCAGCATCATGCCGGGCTGACGGGACTTCAGCTCGGAAATGCCGCCCTTGAGGAACGGTGCGCCGCCGTAAAAGAAGATGACCGTGCCCAGGATCGGCGAAATCCATAGGGCGCCAGGGAAGTCAGGGAGCGTGTAGCCGACGATCTCGGCGAACATGTGGCTGAACAGGACAACGGGAACGGCCAGGATCAGGCTGATCCAGAACCGGTTCTTGAACATAGCGGTGGAGTGCCCGGCATGCTGGCCATGCGTATGCACTTCGGAATCGGCGTGGGAGGAATGTGTGGAATGCGTGGGGTCCCCGGGCATTTCGTGGTCCGCGACCTGCGAGTCTGCGTGACCTGAAGTCTGGTGTTTCATGATGATTCCCTTCGGCCCTCGAGAAAAGCCTTCCGAGGGACCTGGAAAGTCAGGCGTTGATGGAGGAATGTTTGGCCTGCCGCTGCTCATGAACCGAACGTGGCGACGGCCGCATCGAATGACCTTCAAGGAGTATGCGGCCCGGTGAGCGGGCTCGGACTTCCTGACTCCGGTACCAGTAAACTATACCCCCAGGGGGTATCTGTCAACCCCGGAAGTTTTGCGCACCTACGGCGACTTCCACGGCATGCAAAGTCGCCGGAGCTGCGCAAAAGATCAGGGGGGGGAACTAGCGCGCCAGCATCAACCGCTCAGCGCGCGGACCCAGCGTCCGCTCAAGCATGAGGCAGGCGGCTCCGACGGCCGCAACGTCGTCGCCGATCCCGGTGGAAACCACCTCCACCGGATGGATACTCCGCGCAGCCCGGAAGTCCAATAACGACGACGGCACCACCTCCAGGTACCGGTTCGCCAACGGCGCCCAGAACGGCCCGCCGAAGACCACGCGGTCGACGTCGAGCACGTTGGCGAGGACCGACACAGCGCGGGCCGTGCGCACGGCAGCAGTGGTGATGATGTCACAGGCGATCCTGTCCCCCGCCTCCGCCGCTGCGCACAACCGCACGAGCCCGTCAGCCACATCACCGCTACGGTGCCGCTCGGTGCTCAGCACGCCGGCGCGCTCGGCTTCGCGCACGAGCGACTGCGGATCACATGTCACCGCAATGCATCCGCGCATCCCGCAGGCGCACTCGGGGCCGTTGGGGTCCGTCACGATGTGCCCGATCTCCCCGGCATTGCCCGAGGTTCCGCGCAGCACCTCACCGTCCACCACTATGCCGCTGCCGATACCCGTGCCGATATAGACGAAGACGAAGCTCTGCGTGCTCCCGTGGCCGCCGCCCCAGATCTCCGCAACCGCTGCCGCCGTCACATCCTTCTCGACGAAGACCGGCATCTCGGTGGCCTCCGCGAGCGCATCCCGCAGCGGAACACGGTGCCAGCCCATCAGGAGGGGAGGGTCGACGACGGCGCCCGCCGGCTGATCGATCGGCCCCGGAGGTGCCACCCCGATTCCTTCGATGCGGGTCTGGTCCACGGATGACTCGGCGAGCAGGGCGCGTACCTCACCGGCAATCGCGTCGATGATCTGGCCCGGCTCGGTGCCAAGCGGCGTATCCCGAACCCGGCGGTGCAGCACCACTCCCATCAGGTCCATCAGCACCACCGTCATCAGCGCAGGGTCCAGGTGCACGCCGACCGCGTACCGGCCGGAGGGATTGATGCGCAGGATGGTCCGCGGCTTACCCGGTCCGCTGCCGGATTTGCCGGCCTCCACGATCAGTTCCTCGGAGAGCAGGCGCCGGGTGATGTTGGAGACGGCCTGCGGGGACAGGCCGATCAGGTCCACCAGTTCAACCCTGCTGAGGCCCTCACTGGACCGGCGGACGGCATCGAGAATGACACTCTGGTTGAAGTCCCCCATGCGGGGAAGATTGGTGCCACGGCGCACGATCAGGCCTTTCGTCAGGGCGGCTGATGCACGATCCTACCGTTCCCGGTCAGCGGGACAACCGGCACATCGCTAGACTCGGCAGAACCTGCTGTACCAACGGTCTGCAATTTTGAACACAAGGGGACGAGTCTTGCGCGCAACCAGCGAGATCACTACTGCCGGGGGCACTGCCCTGGTGGTTGACTCGGACATCGACCTGCTCAACCAGATTGCCGGCGGCCTGCGCAGCGCCGGTTTCACCGTAGCCGCGCACAGCACGGTCAGCCCGGCCATCGATGCGGCGCGGGAGCTCACGGCTGATGTCGCCGTCGTCGGTGCGGACATTGCACTGGAGTATCTGGCGACCATCGCCAAGGAAGCCGACCACCTGCTGCCGCGGAATATCCCGGTGGTGCTGACAGCGAAGTCGGCCGAGCAGGTGACGTCCCATCCCGAGCTGGCGATGCGCTCCAGCGATTACCTGCTGCTGCCGATTGCCTCCGAGGAGCTGCTGCACCGGGTCAATACCGCGATCCACCGTAACCGGCTTCGCGAAGAACGGCGGAATGAATCGGCGTTCCTGCGGGACCGGGTGCGGCGCATCTCCGACGACATCCGCCAGACCAACGAACCAGCGGACATGGTTGAACTGGCGCTGCAGGGAATCGGAGAAGCACTCGGTGCGGAGGACGTGACCCTTCATACCTTTGACGACGCCCGGGTTTCCTACGGTGGTGCCCGCTGGCAGCGCGGTGTCGGAAGCGCTCAACCGAATGACGTCAGTGAATTACTGGATGAACTGTGGGTGCTCGGGACTGAGCTGTGGCGTACCTCGGGTTCCCTCGCAGTGATCGCCGGGCAGCTCACTGAGGTTCCGGAGACGATGCCGCGGATTCACGCTCGGATGGAGGGCTTCGACAGCAGCGGCCTGCTGCTGCCGATCGGAGAGGGCGCTACGCCGTTCGGCGTCGTGTGGATCGTCGCTGACCGCGGTGCGCGCAAGTGGTCGGGCGCCGAGATCGCCCTGCTGCAACACCTGCTCGGAAACCTTGCCCACGGGATGATCCAGGGCCAGCTGATCGTCGGCCAGCAGCAGGTGGTGGACAGGCTGCGCGAACTCGATGCGGCCAAGAACGGTTTCGTGGCTACGGTGCACCACGAGCTGCGAACTCCTCTCTCCTCGATCCTCGGGTACGTTGAGCTGCTGCAGGACGGCGACGGCGGTGATCTGCCCGCGCCGGCGGGGAAGATGCTGGAAATCATTGAACGCAACGGTCAGCGCCTGAGCAGCCTTGTGGAGAACGTCCTTGCTCTGTCAGTGCTCGACGCCGGTACGGAGCTCGGCGACGCGTCGATTGACCTGGTTCATCTGCTTGAGACGGTCACCGCCGACCTGCTGCCGCTCGCTACCAGAAAGAACGTCTCGATTCAGGTCCTGCCTACTGATCAGGCGCTGTATGTGAGTGGCATGTGGGCGCTGCTGGAGCGCGCTTTTGTGAATGTGCTGTCCAACGCCGTGAAATTCAGTCCCGACGGCGGGAAGGTCACCGTGAGCCTCGCAACCGAGAACGGGGCAGTGCAGGTGACGGTCGAAGACGCAGGCATGGGTATTCCAGCAGACGAGCTCCCCCAGCTGCTGACCCGCTTCTACCGCGCGACCAACTCGGTGGCCGCAGAGATTCCCGGTACTGGGCTGGGCCTGTCGATAGCTGCCGAAGCGGTGGAACGGCACGGCGGATCGCTGGTCATCCAGTCCGAGCTGGGCGAAGGAACCACGGTGGTCATCGAGTTGCCGCGATCATGAAAGGTTCATCCCATGGGTACTGACTCCTTCGAACGCACGGCCGTGGTGGTGGAGGATGATCCCGACATCCGCGAGCTCCTGGTGCTCACGCTTTCGATGGTGGGGTTCAACATCATCGAAACTGCGAGTGGAAGAGAAGCACTCGCCCTGGTGCGGGAACATAAACCGGACCTGGTGACCCTGGACCTGAACCTGCCGGATCTTGACGGCATGGAGGTCTGCCGCCAGCTGCGGCCGGAGACCGATGCCTACATTGTGATGATTACGGCCCGCGTCGAAGAAATTGAGCGGGTATTGGGCCTGGAGATCGGGGCAGACGACTTCATTATCAAGCCGTTCAGTCCGCGCGAGGTGCGGGCGAGGGTTGCGGCGATGTTCCGCCGTCCGCGGTCCTTCGTTGACGGCGGGTCGGGGTCACGGGAGGCTGTGTCACGGGACGCGGTGTCACGGGACGCGGCTGGAACTGAAGCCGCAGCGGGCAGCGCAGTTGACGGCGTCGTCGTTCATGGAAGTCTCTCGGTCGATGTTGAGGGAAGGGTGGCTCGGCTTGGGGGTGAGGAGCTGCCGCTGACCAAGATTGAGTTCGATCTGCTCGCAACGCTCATCACCGGATCCCGCCGGGTGTGGACCCGGGAGACCCTGCTTGAGCGTGTGTGGGGTGAGGGGTGGACGGACGATCATCACCTCGTAGAAGTGCACATCCGGAACCTCCGGAAGAAGCTCGGCGAGGACACCCGCGAGCCCCGGTTCATCAAGACTGTTCGGGGCGTGGGCTACCGAATGATCCCGGTGGAGTAGCACCTGGTGCGGGTGGCGCGTCCTCCGCACCTGACAGCAACATGAGGAACCGCTCGGCTTCACCCGCGAGTGCCGGCAGGCAGCTCATTTCGCGGCCGCCGCGGAAGTCGGACAAGCACCGGTCCGCGACGTACTGCAGTCTCGGTGCTCCGACCATGGTGGCGCCAACGTTGAGGCTCAGGAGCGTACCCTCGGCGTCTTCGAGGTTCTTGGAGCTCTTTGACCGAAGATCCGCCTCAAGGTCCCGGATGCGCTTGGGCAGGAGCCGGGCAAAGTTGTCCCGGTAGCGGAGGGCATCGGCGAGGGTCGCCAGTTCCTCACCCAGTTGTGTGATGACTTCGGGACGGTGCACCGGCAGGTTTGCGGGAACACAGTTCTCAAGTGCTTCAGTCGATGCCGCCCCGGTCTGTGTGGGCACGGCGGATACTGCCGAGGTTCGTTTGTTCTTCAGCCAGGCCACCGCAGCACTTGCTCCCAACCCGTCAAAGAAGTCGACCTCCGGGCCGGCGAACGGTCCGGTCCGGAGGAGTCTGCCTCCACTGTGACCCATCCAGATCAAGCCACTATGCCCTTTTGGCCGAAGCTTTCCTCAAGAATGGTCAGATCCAGAGCAATCCGGACCTGCTGCTGTGTTGAACTAGAGTCGTCAGGAATGCGGCGACGTGAAGCTGTAGTGAAGTCAGCGGGAGCAGAGGGAGGACGCGTAGATGGCCGGCACATTGCCCAAGCGGCCCCCCACCGCGCAGGCCTTCGCCCTCGCCGAGCTGCGCCGCATGATCATCGCCGGTGAAGTCCAGCCCGGCGAGCCGCTGCGGCAGGATGCCCTCGCCGAACGGCTTGGCGTCAGCAGGGTTCCGCTGCGCGAGGCGTTCAAGATCCTCGAGGGCGAGGGGCAGATCGTTTACGAACCACACCGCGGGTTCAAGGTTGCCCGGCTCTCCCTCGCGGACCTCCTTGAGACGTACCGCATCCGGCAGCTCCTTGAGACTGAAGCTGCGTACGCCGCAGTGAAGCGCGCCGACGGCTCGGTGCTGCAGGCGATGAAAGACGCGGCGCGCGAAGTCGAGGCAGCCAGCGCTGCAGCGGACATCCTGCCGATGACCGAAGCCAACCGCCGGTTTCACTTTGTGCTGCTTTCCGCCTCAGGGATGCCGCGGCTCGACCGGCTCATCCAGGTCCTCTGGGACGCCACTGATACCTACCGGTTTGTCTACTACGGCGTTCCGACCAACCGCCACCTCGTCGAGGAAGAGCACAACCTCATCATCGATGCTTTCGCTGACCGGGATGCCGACCGGCTGGTCAAACACCTGGATGATCACCGCGACCACGCCGTCAACGCGCTCCGGAAGTTCCTCGACGCAAAGTAAGAATCCGGGCCGGATACGCGAGTGTTCGTGGGCCAAAACGGCCCCGGCTCAGTAACATGTCACACTCTCGTAACACTCCTCCGAACCCCTCCCGCAACGAAGTTACCTCTGATAACTTCTCCTGTGTGACCGGGGTTACATTCCGTCCCGTTTTTGTATACAATCTCCAATAGCGCTTATTTCGATGACACCAACAACGACGACGCAAAGGGATCGCATTTCGTGGAGAACTGGCTAGGACTCACCGATCGGCGCGTGCTGATTGCAGGAGCCGGCGGCATTGGTGAAGCCTGCGCGGCTGCCTTCACCGAGGCTGGCGCCCGCGTGGTCGTCGCCGATATTGACGAGTCACGCCTGACGGCCCACGAGAACGGCCTCACCGCAGAGTTCTCCACCGCCGAAGGCTGCGAGAACGCTGTACAGGCAACGGTCGAAGTACTCGGCGGCATCGACATCCTCCTCCACGCGGTCGGCATGAACCAGCGGGTCCCGGTCCTCGACACTGCGGACGAGGACTGGCAGCGCACCCTCGACATCAACCTCTCGAGCGCCTTCCGCCTCGGCAAATCCGCGGGCAAGCACATGGTCAGCGCAGGCTGGGGCCGCCAGATCTACTGCTCTTCAGTCTCGGGCCTCCTCGCCCATCCCGATCACGCCTCTTATGCGGCCAGCAAGGGCGGCATCAATCAGATGATGCGCGTCATGGCCCGCGAATGGGCCTCCAGCGGCGTGACCGTGAACGCCATAGCGCCCGGATACACCGAAACCGATCTCACCCGCACCCACCTGGACAAGCCGGGCGTCCGCGAACACTACACCTCGCTGGTTCCCGCCGGGCGGCTCGGCAGTGTCGATGACCTCACCGGCCCCGTGCTCTTCCTCGCCTCCGAGCAGGCCTCCTTTGTCACCGGGCATGTCCTCTACGTGGACGGAGGGCGGACCCTTGTCTAACCACTTCCCCCTCCTGAAGCCCGCGGACCTGTCACCGGACCAGCAGGACCTCTACGAGAAGATCACTGCCGGCCCGCGCGCCAACGGTCCGTTCCGGATCATGCACGACGACGGCACCCTCGCCGGCCCGTTCAACGCCCTCCTCTTCGCACCGGCAATCGGCAACGCGGTCCAGGAACTCGGCGCCGCGCTTCGATTCGGCGGCGAACTCCCCGACCGCACCCGGGAACTGGTGATCTGCGCTGTCGCGGCAGCCCTCAATTCCGAGTACGAGTGGTACGCGCACAGCCGGGCGGCCGTCGTCGTCGGCGTTTCAGCGGAGGAACTGAGCCAACTGCAAGCAGGCAGCGTCCCGGCGAGCGTCTCCGACAGCGAGGCTGCCGCCCTCGAGCTCACCCGCGAACTGGTGACGGAAGCCGGAGTGAATGAAACCATCCGCGCCACCGCACAGAAGCACTTCGGGCACAGCGGGCTCACCGAAATTTCAGTCCTCGTAGGGTACTACCGCACCCTCGCCGGACTGCTTGCCGTGGCTGACGTCCCAGCCCCGGCTGACACCGCTCCAGAGGAGGGGCACCAGCAGTGAAGATCACACCCATGAAAATCAACACCGCACCAAAAACCCAACACATATCAAGGGAGATATCCATGACCAGCACCTCGAACAAGGTCCGCGGATCGCGCATCGCTGCCGCCGCACTCCTTGCACCGGCACTGTTCCTGAGCGCCTGCGGAAGCCCGGCACCCAGCGGAGGAGGTGACGGCGGCGGCGCGGACAGCGGCGAAGGCGGCACCCTGTCCATCGCAACCGGCGGCACCGGCGGCGTCTACTACCCGCTGGGCGGCGGTTTCGCGACCGTCATCCGCGAGAACGTTGAGGGCTACGACGCCACGGTCCAGGAGACCAACGCGTCGGTAGACAACATCCTGCTGCTCGAAAGCGGGGCCGCTGACCTTGCCCTTGCCGTGGGTGACGTCGTTGCGGATGCCGTTGAAGGCGTCAATGACTTCGAGGGCAAGGCCCAGGAGATCTGCTCGCTCGGCAACGTCTACAACAACTTCCTGCAGCCCGTCACGGTTGAGGGCACCGGAATCCAGAGTGTCGAGGACATGAAGGGCAAGGTCGTCTCCGTGGGAGCACCGGGTTCGGCTACCGAGGTTGCCGCAATCCGTACCCTGGAGGCAGCCGGACTGGATCCCGAAGCTGACATCGACCGCCGCCAGCTCGGGGTTGCCGAAACAGTGGCAGCCCTGCGTGACGGCACCATCGACGCCGGTTTCTGGTCAGGCGGCCTGCCCACCGGTGCGCTGATCGACCTCGCGGCCGACGGCGACATGGTGATCGTGCCCATCGGAGAGTACGCAGCTCCGATGGCCGAGGAATACGGCGAGTACTACGTCGAGCAGGAAATCCCCGCCGAAACCTACGAGGGACAGACCGAGCCGATCTCCGTGATCGCCTCGCCGAACATCCTTGTTGCTCCGTCCAGCATGGATGAGCAGCTCCAGGAGGACATCACCACCGCCCTCTTCGAAAACAAGGACCAGCTCATCCAGGTGCACCCCGCCGCGGAAGAGATGGACGCCGCCACCGCCGGTGACGTGCCCTTCGTCGAGACCTGCCCAGGCGCCCAGGCGTACTACGACCAGGCCGGCTGAGGCTGACCGGACATGCGTAAGCTCGCCGTCGTCGTTGCCGTGTTGGTGTGCCTTGGCACACTGGCCGGCGTGACCGCCGGAAATGCTGGCCCCACCCAGCGTTTCCTGACAGTGACGAACGACGACGGCGAGCTTGCCCGTGTGCCCCTTGACGGGGGCACCTTCGCGGTGAGCTACCGCAATTCGATCTACCAGACCCTCGCCGAGGAACGCTACGAGGTGCAGCCGGACGGTTCCTACCGCCTGGTGCAGATAGCGGCTGACCAGCTCGCTGTCCTCGAGGAGTACTACGGCGTCCCCGATGCCCCTACAGCCGCCGGTCCGTCCGACCGACGCAACTACGTTGTACCGCCGAGCCCTGAGCGTCCGGTGGTTTTTGACACCCTCTCAATCGCTGCCACCGATCTGGGGCAGCGCACCCTCCACGTCCCCGGAGAGCCGCCGCTGGAACTGTGGCCGCTGGTGGGGAACGCCAATCCGTTTGTTGTGCTAGATATCAAGGAGACCCAATGACCGAGCGACCTGACGGCAACGGTGCCGTAGCTGCGCATAAGTCACCACCGTCCGAGGATCAGCCGCCCGGCGAGAAGCACGGCCATGGGGAGAAACACGGCAAAGGCTCCCACCGGGCTGTCCACAGCAGGGTTGCCGACGAGAAGTTCAACGGCTCCCCCGATCCTTACAAGGACACGGACGGCAAGTTCGACGAAGAAGCGCTGATTGCCGAGTTCGAGGCGGAGAAGCCCGCCCGGCACCTCACCGGTACACCGGCAGCCATCATCAAGGCAGTGGGCGTCGCGCTGTCCGTCTTCGGCCTGTACTGGGTGTTCAACCCCATGGCCACCCAGTTCTACCTGCCGGCGTTCCTGATGATCGGCCTGTCGATGACGTTCCTCGTCTACCGCGGTTGGGGCCGGTCGGACAAAGACAAGGCGGCCGGCAAGAGCGACAACCCGCACATTCTGGACTGGGCGCTGGCGATCATCGCCGTCGTCCCGTTTGCCTACATCATTTCCGACTGGGATGCCTTCTTCCGCCGGGCGATCATCCCCACCTACCTCGACCTCATCATGGGCACCATCGCCATCCTCGTGGTGCTGGAAGCCTGCCGGCGGACGGTGGGCATCCTGGTGCCGATCGTCGTGGCCGGGTTCTTCGCCTACGCCTACTTCGGTCCGTATATTCCGGATCCGTTTCAGACGTCGTCGTTCGGGTGGATCCGTCTCGTGGGCCACAACGTGATGGGAACGCAGGGTATCTTCGGTGTTCCAACGGATGTGGCGGCGACGTACATCATCCTGTTCACTATCTACGGCGCCGTGCTGACGGCGTCGGGAGCCACGAAGTTCTTCATCGACCTGTCCTTCTCGGCGTTCGGCCAGTCCAAGTCCGGCCCGGGACGTACTGTCACGCTGGCGGGCTTCCTCCTCGGTACGGTCTCCGGCTCGGGTGTTGCCACCACGGTGACCCTCGGTGGTATTTCCTGGCCGCTGCTGAAAAAGGCCGGCTACCCCAAGGAACACGGTGGTGCAGTCCTGGCTGCTGCCGGCATCGGCGCAATCATGTCTCCCCCGACCCTGGGCGCTGCGGCGTTCATCATTGCCGCCCTGCTGAACGTCTCCTACCTCGAGGTGTTGATCTGGGCGACCATCCCGACCCTCCTCTACTACCTCGGCATCATCCTCGCTATCGAGATGGATGCCCGGAGGTTCAAGACCCAGCCGGTCGATATGGAAACCCAGAAGGCCGGCAAACTGCTGCTGCGCTTCGGCTACCACTTCAGCTCGCTGATCGCGATCGTGGTGTTCATGGCTACCGGAATGACTCCGTTCCGTGCGGTGGTCTACGCGACAATCCTTGCGTTCCTGCTCAGCTTCCTGGACCGGCAGTCCTGGATGACCCCGAAGCGCATCTGGGATGCGCTGGCCACCGGCGCCACCGGCGCCCTCTCGGTCATCCCGGTGATGGCGGCGGCCGGCCTGATCGTGGGCATCATGACGCTCACCGGGCTGGGCCTGAAGCTCGCGAACATCATTGTGGACTTCGCCGGCGGCAGCCTGTTCCTGACGGCGTTGTTCTCGGCGATCTCGGTGATCCTGCTGGGCCTCGCGGTTCCGGTGACGGCGAGCTTCATCATCTCGTGGGTGATTATCGGCCCGGCGCTGCAGGATGTCGGCGTTCCGGCCTTCGCCGCCGCGATGTTCATCTTCTACTACTCCGTACTCAGCGAAGTGTCCCCTCCGACCGCGCTCTCCCCGTTCGCGGCGTCGGCCATTACCGGCGGCAAGCCGATCAAGACGATGTGGCTCACCTGGCGGTACACGCTCTCCGCGTTCCTGGTTCCGTTCATCTTCGTGCTCACCGGCCCGGGTATCGGCCTGCTGATGCAGGGCGGATTCGGGACCGTGCTCATGGCCCTGGTGGTCTCGACCATCGCCGTAGCGGCCCTGGCCGTGGCAACCGGCGGCTGGATCATGGGCCCGGCCAACTGGCTTGAGCGCCTGCTGATCGGAGTCGGCTCCCTGCCGATGCTCGTGATGGAACCGATGTACCTGATCGTCGGCGGCGCGCTGATCGCCCTCGGCCTGGTGATGCATGTGGTCCGGATGAAGCGGCACCCGCATGACGATTCGACCACGCCGGAACGTTCAGGAACCGACCGCTCACGGACGGCTGAATCGACCTCGTGAACGTACCGTCCTCCGGGCGGCCTGTAACCACCCTGTTGCAGGCCGTCTCGGTCACTACCACCGGGGTACTGCCGGCGTTCCTTCTGGGCGCGCTGGCGGTGCAGATCCGCGACGACCTCGACCTGGGGCCGGCGCAGATGGGCATCGCAGCAGCAACGCTGTTTGCGGTCTCCGGAACCCTCGCCCGCCCGCTTGGAGGAGTTGTCCAGCGGGTGGGAGCAGGGCGGGGCATGGTCTTCTCGGCCATTCTCGCGACCGTGGCGTTGGCAGGCGCCGGTGCAGCACCGTCATTTCCCGTTTTGGTGGCGGCGCTGTTCATCGGTGGCCTTGCCAACGCCATGGCCCAGCCCTCGGCAAACCTCGGCATTTCCCGCAGCATCGGCAGCAACCGGCTGGGCCTGGCGTTCGGCGTGAAGCAGTCGTCCATCCCAATGGCGTCGCTGCTGGGCGGCCTTGCCGTTCCGGGCATAGCGCTGGTGCTCGGCTGGCGATACGCGTTCTTCTTCGGCGCCGGACTGGCGCTGGGCCTCGCTGTCTGGGCCTTCTTCCGCGGTCAGGCACCACTGACAACGACGACGGCGGCCGGCCACCCGGAGGATCGCGGCACCCCGCGTGCCGGGCTGGTTGTCCTCACAATCGGCGCCGGCCTCGCTGCTGCGGCCGCCACCTCGCTCGGAGTGTTCCTCGTGGACTCGATGGTGCAGTCCGGGATCGAGCCCAGCACCGCCGGGTTTATCTTCGCGGGCGCCGCGGTGGTGGGCCTCAGCATCCGAATCCTCCTCGGTGCGCTCATGGACAAGATGCCCACCCGCAGCCCCTACGTACTGATCGCCAATCTGCTGGTGGCCGGCGTCGTCGGCTATCTGATGCTCAGTGTCGGCTCCACAGCGCTGATGGTGACCGGCACACTCCTCGCCTACAGCGCAGGCTGGACCTGGCCGGGGCTGCTGCACTTCGCCGTCGTGCGCGATAACCGGCAGGCAGCAGCGTCCGCAACCGGTGTTGTGCAGACCGGGCTCTCGCTCGGCGCGGCCGGCGGGCCGCTGCTGTTCGGCCTGCTGGTGAGCGCCACCTCCTATTCCACTGCCTGGGTGGTGGCCGGCATTGTTGCGCTGGCTGCTGCCATTACGTTCCGCATCGGGCGGAGGATGATTCGCCGGGCACGCGGCGTGTCGGTCTTCACGCTGCGGCGCCCATTTTCGAACCCTGTTAAGGAGACTTCATGACAGCCACACGCTATGCGGTGATCGGCGGCGGCATTCTGGGGACCGCCGTCGCGCGCCGGCTGCTCCAGCAGCAGCCGGACGCTTCGGTGACCGTGCTCGAGAAGGAAGATTCGCTTGCCGCCCACCAGACCGGGCGGAACTCGGGCGTGGTCCATGCCGGGCTGTATTACACGCCCGGGTCCCTGAAGGCGAAACTGTGCCGACGCGGCGTGGAACTGTTGAAGGAGTACTGCGCCTCGAAGGACCTGGCGTATGACGAGATCGGTAAGGTGCTTGTCGCCCGGGACGCGGTGGAGGAATCGCGGCTGGGTGACATCATGACCCGCGCCCAGGCCAACGGCGTCCCGGGCGTGCGGATCATCAACCGCGCAGAGCTGCGCGAACTTGAGCCGCACGTTGAGGGAGTGGGCGGGCTGCACTCCCCGCACACAGCGATTGTGGACTACGGCGCGGTGACCCGTTCCTTCGCGGAAGACGTGGTTGCGGCCGGAGGCACCGTGCACACCGGGTTCGAGGTCACCGGCATCACCCAGCGCGGGAAAGAGACGCTGGTGACCGGGACCCACAACGGCACGGACACCTGGGAGATCTTCGACTCGGTCATCATTTGCGCCGGGCTCCAGGCGGACCGCGTGGCTGGGCTGGCCGGTGACCGGGAAGACCCGAAGATTGTGCCGTTCCGCGGTGAGTACTACCTGCTCAAGCCCTCGAAGCGGTCACTGGTGCGCGGGCTGGTGTACCCGGTTCCGGATCCGCGCTACCCGTTCCTGGGTGTGCACCTGACTCCGCGGACGGACGGCGAGGTCATGGTCGGTCCCAACGCCGTGCTGGCCCTGGCCCGTGAGGCCTACGGCTGGGGCACCGTGTCCCCGCGCGACCTCGGCGACGCCGTGGGTTACCCCGGTTTCCGGGCCTTCGCGAAGCAGCACTGGAAGACGGGCGCCGTCGAAATGGTGGGTTCGCTGAACAAGCGCCGCTTCGTGAACGAGGCACGCAAGTACGTGCCGGAGCTGACCGTCGACGACGTCGTTCCCGGGCCAAGCGGCATCCGCGCCCAGGCACTGGACCGCGACGGTTCGCTGGTGGACGACTTCCGCATTTCCCACCATGGATCGGTGCTGGCGGTGCGGAATGCGCCCTCGCCGGCCGCGACTTCCTCGCTCGCCATTGCCGAGCACATTGTTTCGATCGTCCTTGATTCCGACAGTAAGGAAGTTGCATGACGCACTTGAAGAAGGGGCTCTGGGGTGTGCTGGCTACGCCGTTCACCGGGCCGTCGTTCGACGTCGACACCGAGTCACTGAAGCGGGAGGTGGAGCTCTACACCCACATTCCGGCCACCGGCATGGTGGTGCTCGGCGTGTTCGGTGAGGGCGGCACGCTGGATACCCGTGAGCAGGCCCTGACGGTCTCGACGGTTGCTGAAGCCGCTGAGGAGACCCCGCTGATTGTTGGGTTGTCGGCGCGGAGCACCAGCGTCGCGATTGAGCAGGCGCGGACCGCGGTGGAGTCTGCGGGGTCCAATTTGGCGTCGCTCATGGTGCAGGCGAATACGCCGAACCCGGACCTGCTGACCGCGCACTTCGCTGCCATCCATGAGGCAACCGGCGCGGACATCGTGCTGCAGGACTACCCCGTGGCCTCCGGAGTAAAGATCAGCACCGCGCAGATTCTCGCCGTCGTCGAGCGTTGCCCGTTCATCTCGGCCATCAAGTCCGAGGCACCGCCCACGGCTGCGGCGATTGCCCAGCTGACGCGCGCCACGGACGTGCCGGTGTTCGGTGGACTTGGCGGTGTCGGCCTGATCGATGAGCTCGCGGCTGGTGCCGCCGGCGCGATGACCGGGTTCTCCCACCCGGAAGCGCTGCAGCTTGCCATCTCAGCGAATCGCGACGGCGGCTTCCGCGCCGCCCGCGACGTCTTTGCGCCGTGGTTACCGCTGGCGAACTTTGAGGGACAGCCCGGAATTGGGCTGGCCCTGCGCAAGGAGATCCTCAAGCGGCGCGGCATCATCGCCGAAGCACTGGTCCGCCCGCCGGCGCCCACGCTGCCGGCTGAACTGGCCGACATGATCGACGCACACCTGGATGCTGTTAAGGAGCTTGCCTAGATGGAAACCGGACTCAAGGGAAAAAACGTACTGGTGCCGGGGTCGAGCTCCGGGATCGGGCTGGCCATTGCGCAGGTGTTGGCCGATGAGGGCGCCAACGTGGTGCTCGCCGCCCGCCGCGAGGACGTGGTGCGGGCCGAGGCTGAGAAGCTGCCTTCCGCCGTCGGGATCGGGATCGACCTGAATCTTGACGGTGCTCCGGCGCGGCTGGTTGAAGCTGCGGAAAAGGCGTTCGGGCCCGTCGACGTGCTGATCCTCAACAGCGGCGGACCGCCGCCCGGTGGCGCCGCTGATGTGTCGGATGAGCAGACGCTGGCCGCCGTGAACCAGCTGCTGCTGCAGCACATCCGGCTGACCAACCTGGTGCTGCCCGGGATGCGGGAGCGGGGCTGGGGGCGGATTGTCGCCGTCGGCTCCTCCGGTGTGCAGAGTCCGCTGCCCAACCTGGCGCTGTCCAACATCGGCCGTGCCGGGCTCGCCGGGTACCTGAAGACCCTCGCGGGCGAGGTGGCGAAGGACGGTGTCACCGTGAACATGGTGCTGCCCGGCCGGATTGACACCGACCGCGTGGCATCACTGGATGCCGGCGCGGCGAAGCGTACCGGCAAGACGCCCGAGGAGGCCCGGGCCTCGTCCGAGGCCACCATCCCCGCCGGCAGGTACGGCAAGCCGGAGGAGTTCGGCGCAGTCGTCGCGTTCCTTGCCAGCGATCCCGCAGCCTACGTGACCGGTGAACAGATCCGCTGCGACGGCGGACTGGTAAGGAGCTACTGATGATGAACCACACACTGCACCTCTGCTCTGTCACTGAGGGCCAGGAGGAGATTCCTGCCGTGGTGCACCCGCAGCGCGGACTGGCGCTGGTCCGGGACCTGATGTCCAGCTTCACCGGCGATATTCGGGACGTCCTGGTCGAAGAACTGCTCGATCAGCTTGAGGCCGCGGCAAATGAAGCGAACGACGACGTCTTCCGGGACCCGGAGAGCGTCACCTACGGCGCGCCCTACCGGCACCCGCGGATGCTGTGGGGCATCGGGCTGAACTACGTGGAGCACGCCTCGGACCTGTCCGAGGGCGTGCCGGAGGAGCCGGCGTCGTTCATCAAGGGCGACCACACCATCATCGGTCCCGGGGAGGACATTCCCATCCCGTCGCAGAGCGAGCGGACCACCGTCGAGGGGGAGGTCGCCGTCGTCATCGGGCGGTACTGCCGCAATGTGGAGGTGGAGGAGGCGCTGGACTATGTGGCCGGCGTCGTGCCCGTACTGGACCAGACGGCGGAGGACATCCTGCAGAGGAATCCGCGGTTCCTGACGCGGTCGAAGAACTTTCCGGGGTTCTTCTCGTTCGGGCCGCGGATTGTGCCGCTGGCCGAGGCGGTGGGTGACGGGATGCTCGCGGACATGGAGGTGTCTACGGTGGTGAACGGTGAGGTGCTGCGGACCAATACCGTGGCGCACATGCGGTACAGCCCCGAGTACCTGATCAGTTTCCACTCGAAGGTGATGCCGCTGTTCCCGGGCGACATCATTTCGACGGGCACGCCGGGCGCGATCCACATCAAGCCCGGCGATGTTGCGGAGGCCCGGGTGGCGCGCGTGGGCGTCCTCACCAACCCCGTGACGCAGGGAACCTGAGTTACAAGAGCACCACCATCGAGGGGGCGCTGAGAACGGGTTTCCGGCAGGAAGCACGTAGCCAGCGCCCACTCGATGCACCAAAAGTAAGGAGATGACGATGGGCACGTCTGGATCTGGCCCTCTCGAGGGTGTTCGGGTAGCTGACTTTTCCCGCGTGCTCGCGGGCCCCTATGCGTCGATGATGCTCGCCGATTTCGGGGCGGACGTCATCAAGGTGGAGAGCCCTGCCGGGGATGACACGCGGTCCTGGACGCCGCCCGTCGACGAGCACGGCGTGGGCACGTACTTCTCGAGCGTGAACCGGAACAAACGCTCGGTGGTGTGTGACCTGCGGACCGACGACGGGCTGGCGCGCGCGAAGGAGCTGGCGCTGGGCTCGGATGTGATCATTGAGAACTTCCGGCCCGGCGTGATGAAGAAGTTCGGGCTGGACTACGAGACGCTGCACGCTCTCAAACCCGACCTTATCTACTGCTCCATCACCGGATTCGGTTCGACGGCGGGAGCCCACCTTCCGGGATATGACCTCCTGGTGCAGGCCGTCGGCGGGCTGATGAGCGTGACCGGGTCGCTGGATTCGGAGCCGAGCAAGGTGGGCGTGGCGCTGGTCGACGTGGTCACCGGGCAGAACGCGGCGCTCGGGATTCTCGCGGCGCTGCGACACAAGGACGCGACCGGGCAGGGCCAGCGGATCGATGTGAATCTGCTGTCATCGCTGCTGGCGGGGCTGGTGAATCAGGCGTCGAGCACGCTGGCCACCGGCGAAGCGCCGCAGCGGATGGGCAACGCGCATCCGTCGATCGCGCCGTACGAGACGTTGAAAACCGCGGACGGGCCGCTCGCCGTCGCCGTCGGGACGGACCGGCAGTTCGCGTCGCTCGTGCGGGTTCTTGGGGTGCCTGAAATGTCGTCCGATCCGCGCTTCGAGACCAACACCCAGCGCGTGGCCCACCGCGATGAGCTGAAGGCGCGACTCGAGGAGCAGCTCGCCAAGCGTCCCGCGGCGGAGTGGTCCGCAGTCCTGTCCAAGGAGGGCGTCCCGGCTGGGAAGGTGAATTCGATTGTGGAGGCGCTCCAGCTGGCTGAGGAGCTGGGACTTGATCCCGCCGTCGAAATGGCCGACGACGCCGGCCCGCGCACCAGCCACCAGGTCGCCAACCCGATCCACCTCTCCGAAACCCCTGCGAGCTACCGGCGCCTGCCGCCGCTGCTCGGCGAACACAACGATGCGACCTTCGCGGCGCTCTCGACCACCGCTACCTCTCACTGAAAGTACGTAGAACCATGACTGTTGACCTTCTGTCCATCGACTCGCTCCTGTCGCAGGAGGAGATTGACCTCCGCTCCACAGTCCGTTCCTTTGTGGATACCGAAATCAAGCCGAACATCGCCGAGTGGTATGACAACGCGGTGTTCCCGCTGGAGATCGTGCCGAAGATGGCGGAGCTGGGCGTGCTCGGCATGCACATCAAGGGCTATGGCTGCCCTGGGCGCAGCTCGGTGGAGTACGGGTTGGCGGCGCTGGAGCTTGAGGCGGGCGATTCCGGTCTGCGCACGTTCGTGAGTGTGCAGGGGTCGCTGGCGATGAGCGCCGTCGCCAAGCACGGCTCCGAGGAGCAGAAGAACGAGTGGCTGCCGCGGATGGCTGCCGGGGAAGCGATCGGCTGCTTTGGGCTGACGGAGCCGACGGCGGGATCGGACCCGGGCTCGATGGCCACCTTTGCGCGTCGTGACGGTTCCGACTGGGTTATCTCCGGCGCCAAGCGCTGGATCGGGTTGGCTTCGGTGGCGCAGGTGGCGATCATCTGGGCCATGACCGACGACGGCGTCCGCGGCTTTGTGGTTCCCACTGACACTCCGGGGTTCACGGCGACCCCGATTACGCAGAAGCTGTCGATGCGCGCCTCCATCCAGTGCGACATTTCGCTGGAGGACGTGCGGCTGCCGGAGTCGGCGATGCTGCCGAAGGCCAAGGGGCTGCGCGGCCCGTTCGAGTGCCTGAATGAGGCGCGCTACGGCATCATCTGGGGTGCGATGGGTGCTGCGCGGGACAGCTACGAGGCGGCGCTGAACTACTCGAAGGAGCGCCTGCAGTTCGGCAAGCCGCTGTCCGGGTACCAGCTGACCCAGCAGAAGCTGGTGAACATGGCGTTGGAGATCAACAAGGGGATGCTGCTGGCGCTGCAGGTGGGCCGGCTGAAGGATGCCGGGACGCTGGAGCCGTACCAGATCTCCGTGGGCAAACTGAACAACTGCCGCGAAGCGATCGAGATCTGTCGGGACGCCCGGGCGATGCTCGGTGGCAACGGCGTCACGCTGGACTACTCGCCGCTGCGGCATGCGAACAACCTGGAGAGTGTGCGTACGTACGAGGGCACCGACGAGGTGCACACCCTGATCCTGGGCAACCACATCACGGGGACGCCTGCGTTCCGATGAGCGGCTCCTCCTCCTCGCCTGAACCCACCGGCCTCCGCCGCGGCCTCACCAGCTACGGGGACGCCGAGTTCTCGCTGTTCCTCCGCAAGGCATTCATCAAGGGTGCCGGGTATTCGGATGATGCGCTGGATAGGACCGTCGTCGGGATCGTGAACACCGGCAGCGGCTACAACCCGTGCCACGGCAACATGCCCGCGCTGGTTGAGGCCGTGAAGCGCGGGGTGATGCTGGCCGGGGGGCTCCCGGTGGAGTTCCCGACCATCTCGGTGCATGAGAGCTTCTCCTCCCCCACCAGCATGTTCCTGCGGAACCTGATGTCGATGGACACGGAGGAGATGATCCGCGCGCAGCCGATGGACGCCGTCGTGCTCATTGGCGGGTGCGACAAGACGGTGCCGGCGCAGCTGATGGGTGCGGCGTCGGCGGGTGTGCCGGCAATTTCGCTGGTCACCGGGTCGATGCTGACCGGCGGGTACCGCGGCGAGCGGGTCGGTGCGTGCACGGATTGCCGGGCGTTCTGGGGCAGATTCCGCGCCCAAGAGATTTCAAAATCAGAGATCGACGACGTCAACTCGCGCCTGGTGGGGAGCGTCGGTACCTGCTCGGTGATGGGGACGGCGAGCACTATGGCGTGCATTGCGGAGGCGATGGGGATTGCCCTGCCTGGGTCTGCATCCGCTCCCGCGGTGACGGCGGACCGGGTGCGGATTGCCGAACGGACCGGGACGCAGGCTGTTGCTCTCGCCGCTGCCGGCGTTTCGCCGTCGTCGATCCTGACTCCGGCGGCTTTCGAGAACGGGCTGCGGATGCTGTTGGCGATCGGCGGTTCGACGAACGCAATCATCCACCTGACCGCTGTGGCAGGTCGGCTGGGGATCAAGTTGTCGCTGGACGAGTTGGACCGGATGAGCGCGGAGACGCCGGTGCTGGTGGACCTGAAGCCGTCCGGCAAGTACTACATGGAGGACTTCCACCGTGCCGGCGGCGTACCTGCGGTGCTGCGTGAGCTGGGTTCGCTGATCAACCGCGATGTGCTGACGGTGACTGGCCGCACGCTGGGTGAAGAGATCGACGACGCCGGCCCCGGCTTCCCGCAGGACATCATCCGGCCGCTGTCGGACCCCATCTATCCCCAGGGCAGTCTGGCGGTGTTGCGCGGGAACCTGGCGCCGGGTGGGGCGATCATCAAGCAGGCCGCAGTGTCGCCTTCGTTGCTGGAGCATTCGGGGCCTGCCGTTGTGTTCGAGAATGCCGCGGACCTGGCTGCGCGAATTGATGACCCCTCGCTCGAGGTCACTGCCGATTCGGTCCTGGTGCTGAAGAACATCGGGCCAGTGGGTAACCCCGGCATGCCGGAGGCTGGATACCTACCGATCCCGAAGAAGCTCGCAGCCCAGGGTGTGAAGGACATGGTGCGCATTTCGGACGGCCGTATGTCCGGTACCGCGGCCGGAGCTGTCGTGCTGCATGTGACGCCGGAGTCTGCCGTCGGTGGGCCGCTGAAGCTGGTGCGTACCGGCGACACGATCACGTTGAGTGTGAGCCGCAGGTTGGTGCAGCTGGACGTTTCCGAGGAGGAGCTCAAGCGGCGTTCGGAGGAGCTTGGTCCTGCTTCGCCGGTTATTCCCGACCGCGGCTACCGACGCCTGTACGTCCAGGAGGTTACTCAGGCGGACGAGGGCTGTGACTTCCATTTCCTTCAGGCTTGAGGAGAACGCCCAGGTTAGTTGACGTAGCATTCCGTTATCGGCACTCTGCATCAGGAGCGAGACAAAGTGCGGTGAAGGTAGCCATCCCATTTCGGCTCATACACACACACGCCAAGGAGGGCATCGGGTGCAGGGAGTTTCGTCACCGCCCGGGCTGACGCCAGCGCCGGCGGTGCTCCGGGTTGAGGGGTACGCTCTCCATCGACCCATGATTCCCCTCGAACCAGGCTGTGCACGGCCACCGCCCGCTCAAGGGTGAGACTCTCAATGTTGGTGACGCGGTGGGTGTGAGCAGGCGGTCAGGCTGGTCCCTGCTGTCCACTTGGGTGGGGACAAGCAGCGAAGCGGAGAGAGCTTGTGCCATGCACATGGGGGCAGGAGGCCCACATGTGCACTCTGTCGATTGTTATTACCGCCCACACTTGAGTGCTGTGACCCCTTAGGGGTGATTCCGTCGGGTTCGCTAGATGTGACCGACACGGGGCAGGTAATGAGTCCTACCGGCGTCAGCCCTGCTCGCCTGCGTCTTGTTTTTGGATCATCGGACTCTCCGAGGGCCTTGCATTTCTTCACGGCTCGACCGACCCGATGGTTGCGCTCCTCGGCTTGTACGCACGATGGAAGCAGTGCGGGAGGGTTGGCGGTACCGTCCTGGGAAATTGACCGGGTGTACCCGCGCCTTCGGACCCTTTCCGCGTATCCCGAACGCCACAAGTACAGCAGGCGCGCCGCCCTCGTCAGGTCACCCCTCAACTCGGCGGCGTCAAGATCGAATCGAACAAGTCCATAGCCTCTTTGCCCGTTCAGGTCATCAATCAGATGCGCCTGTCCAGGTGAAATAGCAAGAGCTGCTACGTTCGTGTGTGAAGTGCGGAGCAAGAGCATAATCGAAGGGAGCCGATGGTGACTTCGCGACACGATGCGGTAAGCGCCCAACAAAGTGATGGCAAGCTACCCCTTCGCTCTGTGGCCACAACACGTGCGTATCAGTCGGATCTGCGCGATGTGTGTGATTTTTGGGAGCGACACGGTGTTGCTGGCGGCCTCGACCAACTCGAAGAGCGGCACGTGTTTGCTTATCTTGTGAGTCTGATGAAGACGGGGCGTTCGCCTTCCACCGTCCGGCGTCGGTTGACCGCTCTTCGAGCTTGGGTGACTGACCAAGGACATCCGGCTATCGCGGTGGACGGCCTTCACAGGATGGAGGGTTCGCTCCTTCGATCTGCGACGAGTCAAACCGCAGTGATGATCGCATCGGATGACGCGATCGTTCGGGAAGGCCTAACCGTTATCCTCTCGCAGCAGGGAATCCTGACGTGGGCAGGCGACACTCGTGAGAGCCTCGTTGGATCCGCAGCCCTTTGGGATTACGTCTTAGTGTGGCTGCCTTCTAGGAAGGGTATCGACCCTTATTCCAGCGTCAACTGCGCCTCTGAGGCCGCCGCTACGGGAGTTGTGGTTGTGGCTCTCTACCCTGGTCAAATCACGGATCTTTTTCGCCTCCGCCTAGCTGAAGCTGGGGTTCGATATGCGCTGCCTCAGTGGTGGCTCTCTGACCGGGTTGAGGATTTCCCACAGATGATCACTACTGCTACTCTCCCCACTCGCTTCCACCTCGAAACACCACTTGCCCTGCGGCAGGAGCTCGGATTTCAACTCTCCGGACAACTGGCGCCTCTGTTGGCCGCTGCGATGGAGGTGCCGGAGCAAGTATGGCGCTCATATGGGTTCGATGAAAACTTGGTGTTGACTCGATCAGAGGTTCAAAAATTTCGGAAGATCGCTGCCTATCAGGCCGGCGTTCCTCCGTCGGCTGCTCGTTATTCCACGGGTCTGCGAAGCGCGTCCAAAATCCCGGACTGGCGCGAAGTGCGCAAGGTTGTTCGCCAGTCCTTCAATTTTCGGTCTTAGACCTCCAATACCACAAATGGGCGCGTGACGCTAGCTCTGGTGATGCGCTCCCATCGCGAGAAGGATTTCACTCGTAGTCAAACCGCAGTGTCCCTTCACATGAGGAGAAACGGAATGTCGAAGCAGGAAGAAAGCTGGTATTCGACCAGCCTCAATCTTGGCCAAATCAAGCAAGTTCTCGGGTCGGTGCTTGCCCGGGCCGAGATTAGCGAGATGCGGGGCGGGCCCTTGAACGATTTGCCCGAGTTCGCCATCCTTGCCGAGCAGAAGGGTGGGCTCTTCAAGAAGCCAAATTTTGGCAACGGTTTGGCGGCAGCCCAGATTCTCGTGCATGACAGCGGTGACCACCGTCGTATCCAGTTCGTTGCTCTGGGTACGAGTGCCGGCGCCAATCTAGCCGGCGCCTGGCAGGTTCGAAACGAGGGCTTCATGGACAGAGCAGCGGCGGGTGCCGCACAGCCCGTTCTGAGGTCTAGCAAGAACCTTGTCGCCGCAGTCGTTGAGGGCCTGAATGCAGTAGATCCTCAGGTCCAGCGCGTCGGCTGACTGGAAGCCACAGGAATGGCAAAAGCAATCGGCATCGACCTCGGCACGACCTACTCCGCGGTCGCGGTGTTTCACGAGTCAGGAAAGCCCGAAATTCTGTCCAACCGCGATGGTGAGGACATCACACCCTCCGTCGTTCTCTTCCAGACAGTCGGCACTAGGGATGAGCCGCTGGTGGGAACGATGGCGAAGCATTCGGCTGCTGGCGCGCCCGATGACGTCGTCCAATTCGTCAAACGCCACATGGGCGACTCGGCGTGGAGGTTCGACTCCACGGGCGGTTCCTCGTACACCGCTGAAGAGGTGTCGGCGATCATATTGAAGCGCCTGAAAGAAGACGCAGAAATTGCGCTGGGTGAGCCGGTCATTGACGCCGTGATTACTGTACCTGCCTACTTCGACGACGCCCGCAGGACGGCGACCAAGCATGCTGGAAAAATCGCTGGACTCAACGTGCTACGAGTGTTGAACGAGCCTACTGCAGCAGCACTGTCCTTCGGCTTGGACACCGAGGCAAAAGGGATGGTGCTTGTTTATGACCTGGGCGGTGGAACGTTCGACGTTACCCTCATGAAGGTTCATACCGGCGAGTTCGAGGTGCTCGGCACCGACGGCGACAGGAACCTTGGGGGGTTCGATTTCGACAACCGACTCATCGAGTACATCGCCAAAAAAATTGAGGAGGAGGGCGGCCCCGACCTCCTGAACGACCGAACTCAGGTCCCGGTCCTCCGCGAGAAGGCCGAGATGGCCAAACGAAGTCTGACGACCGTCGCTACCACCATGGTTCATGTGTCAGTCAATGGTCAGCACTTCCGTGTGGCAGTAGAACGCATGGAGTTCGAGCGCATCACCGCGGACTTACTGAGCCGGACGGAGGAGCTCACCGAGCTTGTCCTAGAGGAAGCTGGGGTTTCCTGGTCGCAGGTTGACCACGTCTTGCTGGTGGGGGGCTCCACCCGCATGCCTATGGTGCGCACGCTTGTCGAGCGGTTAGCTGCAAAGCCTGTAGACCGCTCGGTCCATCCGGATGAGGCGGTGGCGCTCGGTGCGGCAATCCAAGCCGCTGTGGAGCAGTCATCGTCTGTGGTGGGTGAGCTAGCCATTTTCGAGGGCAAGCCGCTCGTGGTGGAAGACGTGACATCACAGTCCTTGGGCGTGATCACTGTCGGGAATGACCTGCGGACGAAGATCAACACGATCGTCATTCCGCGCAACACGAAGATTCCCGCAAAACTAAGCGAGGACCTTCAGACTATTCGTGACAACCAATCGGCACTCGATGTCGAAGTCACCCAGGGTGATGACACGAACCCTGACTATGTCGTCGTCGTTGGGACAAAGACTCTGCCCATCCCACTTTATCCAGCAGGTGCTCCTATCCGTGTCACCTACGCGTACGACATCGATCAAACGATATTCGTGGAACTGACGGATCTCACGACAAACCAGTCCCTCGGCACCGTTGAGATTGATCGCCTGGCGAACCTTAACGACGAGCAACTGAATGCAGCCGTGGCCAAAGTCTCCGGCCTACCCGTCTTGTAACACCACCAATGAATCACGTAGAGGAAAACCGTGGCTGTCGTCAACTATTATGAGCTTTTGGAAATCCCGCACGGCGCGGATAGTGAGGCAATAAAGCAAGCTGTACGCAAGCATCGTCGGGAGTGGCGTAACCGTTCTGCGCATCCCAAAGCCGATACCCGGGCGCTTGCTGAGAAGATGACTCAGCACATTTCCGATGCTGAAGGAGTGTTGGTCGATCCTGGACGCCGCGCCGACTACGACCGGCAACTGGCCGCGCAACGGGTCGCTCCAGAACCGCAACAAGCGGGGCCTAGCCCAAGTTCTGGTGACCGCCGCGACTGGGCCTCCATCATTCGTCAGTATTTGGCTGCGGGTGATCCCTCCCGGGCGAACTATGCAGCACGTGAAGCAACGACCCAAGAGCCGGACAATGCTGAAGCATGGTACCTGCGCGGTTCATCGTCCGCATTGCTCCAGAATCAAACTGACGCGCATTTTGAACTGGGTGAGGCACTACGACTAGATCCGGATAACGCCGCGTACCACACAGAGCTGGGCGACCTGTACGCATCAGTGGAGCAATGGAGCCGGGCTCAGGAAAGCTATCAAAGAGCGAGCGAACTGGAACCGCACAACAAGTACTACCAGGTCGGCGTGGCGTCGATGCACGTCGCTCAACGTAGACCGGAACTTGCGTTGCCGATCCTTGAGGCGGCAGTCGAGCAGAGTCCCGATACCGAGTTCTTCCGCTATCATCTGGCTAGCGCGTTGACAGACCACATAACCGCCCAGTGGTCGAAGTTCGGCGACGATTCCCGGACCATCCTTACCGAGGCTCAACTTCTAGCGAGCAAAAAGGCGTTATCTCGAATCGAAGCGTTACGTGTTGATGACCCGCAACTACGTGTAGAACTCCTCGATATACGTCGGCTCGTAGAAGATGCCGAAGAAGTCAGGTGGCGGTGGGAGTCCAATTCCTGGATAGCGTACGTGTTGGCATTGCTGGTTTCAGTCGGGCTTGCTGTTGGCATTGGTGATTCTCCGCTTATCGGCCTGATAGGTTTCGGGGCAGGTGCGGCCGTTATTTTCTTCGCATTGAAACGTCACCGAGTGCCCGGTTGGCAATGGAACCGTCGTGGCACATCGGACTTTGTTCGGTCGACCGGTCTTCAGTGATGACGCCATCTGATGCCCCTGCCAGCCGGGACCCGGTACTCGAAGACATTCGAACTGAGCTCGCCAACCTCACAGATCTGTTTCGCCGTCGTCTCATGGACGATAAGGCGCGGAACTCGTTGTACGAGTCTCTTAAGGAGCAGGCACGCGTTTCTCAGAACCTGCTGAGCTATCGCGCCTTTGAGTCTCTCTTTCGAGAAACTCTGCTCGCGATCGACAGGCTCCAATCCGAGCCCACAACACCGCAGCTCGTTGAGTCGGCAGTGAGTGAGTTGCTCGAGGTATTCGCGCGCCGGAATCTCCGTCCGATCAACGACACTGAGGATTTCGATCCACGCCTGCACGAGGTGATCGGGACGGTGCCGGCGACCGAACGAGCGCCGGCTGGTTCGATCGTTGCTGTGCATCGAAGGGGCTACTCCCTGGACGACCGGCTGCTACGGCCAACTCAAGTGACAGTGGCGGTGGCGGGAGGTGGAACCGACGTCAGCGCCTCCCGGGAGCCCGATGACAACTAGGGTTGAACTAGCCGCCGAACGCTTGAAACAGGCACACGCCAACGCGCTCGGTGCGTTGGACGCTGCCTGCGCTCTTGCCTTCGACGCAGGGGCAGAAGCGGAACGCGCTGCGAAGACCGGGTACGAGAGGCATGTTGCAATTGCTCGTACCCGTGCCGCGCAGCACATTGCCGAGCACAGCAGCGCAGCGCGGGACTTGGGTGTGGAGCTGGTGAGGAGTGCCGACGATCCTCTCGCTGTAGCGGACTACGTGGCAGCTGGTACTTTATATCTTCCCGGGGCTGATAGCGGCGTGAACCAAGACATCGTTGTGCCGTGCGTCCTGCCCTTTATCGGACGGGGCAACGTTGTGCTCAATCTTGACGGGGAGCTAGGGACCCACCTTATCCGTCACTTGGTTTGGGCGGCCTATTCAGGAACTGCCCCAGGGCAACTGGACGTGATTGGGTACGACCCTACGCTAACCGGCCTGCTGTCTCCATTCGCAGGAATCAAGGAAGCATCAGAATCTGCTTTCACGGGTTTGAACCGCCCACGAGAGCTTTCGCAGGTCGTGGATCGACTCGTCGGAGATGTTCAACGAGTGAACGATCTTCTTCGCGGAACGGGTGACACGCTGCTCGACTTCCGGGCGCGTACAGGGCACCCCGTAGAGCGCTGGCAAGCACTTGTGCTGCTGGATACACCCGAAGGAATCGATGAGGAGACCTACCGACGACTGCTGTCGTTGGGCAAAGTCGGACCGGCTGTCGGGATCTCGTTGGTGTGGTTAACGAAGCCAGAGGCGGACAAGCCTGGTTGGTGGGACCAAGAGAAAGTGGAAAAGTCAGCGGAGGTTCTCGAGGCAAAGAACGGGGCGCTGCAGTGGCGTGCTCATCCCCAGTTTGCTCTGAGAATTGCCCGTCCCGCGGCCTCTGAACTGGTAAGGGAAACGAACTTTCTCGTTGCCAGCATCAGGTCGGCCTCCGTGCCTAGTGTCCCCTTCGAGCGCATCCAGCAGACCGAAAGGCGCTGGACTGATTCTTCCGCAGACGGCCTGACGTTCGCTATCGGGATGGCGGGACCCCATGTAGTCGAGGTCACGCTGGGCGATGAACGCCAGCAGCGCCACAATGTTCTCGTTACAGGCGCGGTGGGTCAGGGCAAGTCCAATTTGCTCAAAGTCATCGTCCATAGTTTGTGCCAGAGATACGCGCCAGAGGAGCTCCAGCTCTACATGCTCGACTTCAAAGCGGGCGTCACACTGTTTCCATTCGCTTCTATGCCAGGTGCCATTGATTATTTGCCACACGCGCGAGTGTTGGGGCTGGAGAGCGACAGAGACTTCGGGCTCGCGGTACTGAAACACTTGGATGACGAACTCGGTAGACGATCGAGACTCTTCCGGCCTTATGGTGACGACATCTCGAAGTATCGGGCCGCAGTTACCCAACCGCCGCTTCCCCGAATCGTGTTGATTATCGACGAGTTTCACATGATGTTCGAGCCGACAGACAAAACCGCCGAGGATGGGGCGCGCCTTCTCGAAGGGCTGGCTCGTCGAGGAAGGGCTTGCGGGATACACATAGTTTTGGCCTCTCAGACGATCTCGGGAATCGCTGCCCTGATGGCACGCGAAAACGGAATTTTTGCTCAGTTTCCCATCCGAGTCGCGCTGAAGAATGCGGTGGCCGAGTCTTTCGCAACGCTGAGTCAAGGCAACGATGCGGCGGCTCGGCTCCGTGCACGGGGGGAGGCAGTCCTCAACCAGGACTATGGAGTTGCCTCTGCTAATCAACAAGTTGTCATCGCTGTTGCTAATGACTCTGTGCTGAGTAGTTTGCAACGAGCATGGTGGGAGGCTGCCCGGCGGTCCGTCACGCCGCCGCTGGTGTTCGACGGCGCCCACCTCGTGCGCCTGAGCGAAGCGATATTTGCCATTCAAACTCTGCGGCGCCACGTGATGAGCGAGGGGAGGGCCCCGGCAGCACTGGTGGGTTATCCCATCGATATTTCAGGAACTCCACTGGCGATCTCGTTGCCTGATGACCCGGGCAGGCATCTGGCCGTGTTGGGTGCCGGAGAGAAGACCGGCAGCCTAGAAGAAGCCGAGAGCGCCACCAACAACGCCATCGGAATCCTTCAAGCGGCCAGCGTAAGCCTAGCGCTGCAGCACCCAGCCGGGGATGCAGATTTCGTGTGCTTCGATTTCCTTGATCATGTAACCGCGCGACGCAATAACTACTATGAGTGGCTGAACCTCATGGAGCGCCTAGGGTACCCGGTGCAGATTGTGCAGAAGGCGGACGTTGGCGCATATCTCCGAACGCTTGCCGACGAGTTACTTGAGGGAACGGTCGCGCGGCGGACGTATCTCGTTGCCTTCGGTTTGGATCGGGCGTCCAGCCTCGAGACGCCCGACGCTTTTGCTCACAGGCCGGTTGAGGACCTCCAGTTGATTTTGCGAGATGGACCGGTTCGAGGGATCCACCTCCTTGGATGGTGGTCAAATGCCGCCACTTTCAGAAATCACCTTGGCTTCGGGGGCGACGGCTTCATCGAAACTATGATCATGCTTAGACTCGACCAAGCATCAGTACAGGAGTTTCTTGGACCGTTTGTTTCTTGGTCAGTGAGAGACAACCGGGGGCTCGTGGCGGACCGAACACAGCTGCCTGAACCGACCACTGTGGTGCCGTTCGCACCGATGACTCTGAGGGACTCTACGTCTTTGCTAAAAGTTGACTGGGAGAGTTGAAATGACTGACCCTGCGCCCGTGGGTGGGAACGAACACTTCGCTAAGTACGAAGCCGCTTTGGTGGGGCTTCTCCAGGTGTCTGGTCGGCTTGAACAGGAGTTGGTTTCAGCAAGGGAGTCGCATGAGGCAGCCCTGTCCGCCGCGGCCGCTTTCGTCAATGGGGAGATGGACCGGCTTGACACGCTTCGCCGGACGATGATGACACGATATCGGACATCAGCCGAATCAATTCAGGCAGCTAAGGTGCTGGTTCCACTGCGGGTTCGACCGGCGGCGGGACAGCGCGGTGATGCCGATTCACTCTCCGCGACGATCAATTCGCAGCGGACGGCCGAGAAGGCAGTCGCGCTGGAGCTCCAAGCAACGGTGAACGCAGCGAAGCAGCAGGCGACCGACGATCAAGCTCGCATAAGGACCGGTCAAGAAGCGGCCGAGGCCCTCAGGAGGCGACAAGAAAAACTGCATAACGCGCGACAGGGCGAGGAGGCTGAGCGCAGGCGTGCCGCAGAGGAGCGCACGAAGCGCTCCCGTCAGTTGATTCTCGGCGGAGGCGGCGCGGCCCTCATCGTCCTCGCGATTATTGCATTCCTACTAATTTTGTAAAGTCCCACACCAGTAGAAAGAGGACCCACAATGTCTCAGCTCTCTCAGGTAAAGCAACAGCTCATCTCCATCGGCAGCGACGCGAAGACCACAGCCGCGGGCCTTCAAGGCTTCAAGAGCAAATTCTCGCAGGCGATTAATCAGATCCAGGCAACGATCGGGGGCAGCGCTCAAGGCGTGGACAAGGACATGATCCAAACCCTGCAGGCCGCCGAGAAACAGGTTGACGCCGCCGTTGCAGCCCTCCAGCAGGCGTCACAGGCAGCAGCTCGATTCGCATCATCCATATAGCGCCTTACACCCCAATTTCATGACTCATACTTTGCGTCCGATTTCCTCAAATGATCAGCTAGCGAGGTTGCCGCGGACCTGCGGAGTGGGGTGCTGCGCAGGACGACTGGCTCCTACGCGGGGGATGGGCATGGCGGTAGTGATTCTCAACCGTTGTTCGGTGGGTGTGGTATGAGTGAACTCCTGCAGCTCTGTCGGGTGCTGGAATCGGTGAATCAAGATGCGGACCGGCTTGCGGCCGAGCTCAGCCAGCGTGCCCAACGCTTGAGCCAGGCCGCGAGTCAAACGGTGAGTATAGCTAGCGGGTCAAACCGAGTGGAAGGTGCGCAGACAGCGCAGGCCCTCCAAGCTGCCTCCAAGGCCGCCCACCTAGCCGCACAGATGCTCCATCAAGCTGCGGTCGTTGGCCGAGGCTTCGTATCACGTTATTCGCAAATAGGGACCGAAAACCTACCAAGTCACGTTCAAAGGGACGTGGGGTTTACCACTGATGTCGGAGGGAACTCGCGCTATGTTCATCCAGTCGCTGAAGTTGAGTTGCACTTGCGGCAACTTGTAGGGGAATTCGGTGCTAAGAACCCAGAAGGGTGGATCACCGCCGGAAATCCTAATTACGCGACAGGTCTCCAAATGTGGACCAATAACTGCGGGCCGTGCTCGCGGTCGTTCGCAGACACGTTCCATGGCAAGAGCGCCCGGCCGGCACCGGGAGACTCCAAAGTGCCGCCCGGTGAGTACCAAGAGATGTGGGACGCCGTTGGTATACGACCCACTTCCAAAATGACGAACGGCGGGTCAGACCCAGCCGCTTTTACTGCATACGCCTACGGCGCTCTCGAAGCCAACCTCAGACGGGAGGGCCCCGGGGCTGTTGCCATCATCGGCGTCGACTGGGACGTTGCCGGAATACCGCGGGGGCAAGGCGGCGGACATTGGTTCAACGGTTACGTCGACAGCGGAGGGAACGTGCGGTGGGCGGATGAGCAAACTGGTCAGACAACAGGATGGCCGCCCGGGTACGCGGCCGACATATGGCAAATCGAGGCGGTGGTGAGGCCATCGGCCGATTCGGAATGGAAGGACCTTGTGCTGTGAATGATCGATCTCAGGCTTTGGCCGCGCTCAACAGTTGGCTTTCTGCGCGTGGGCAAGACACATCCACGTCTACGGAAGATGCTTGGAACGTTTCCGAGTATCGCGATGCTCGCGTTTTCAGTCCGGCTGGCGGTCGCCGCTCCAACGTCCTCTACCTCGTCCTTGGTGATTCCGTCGCGTGGTTCTCACCAGCACACACCACTCTCGATGAGGCATACTTGGCGCTCTCCGCACCCCATGACACGAGCGACTAGATGCAACTGGCCCTGTTTTGCACATTTCTACCCGGGACGGCTACACACGATAACGCCGAGACGATCGGATAGTGACACTCAGGCTGCCGTCTTGATGCAGCGAGTCGAGAGCTTTGTCGAACTGGAGCCGTCGCGCATGGGCTCCACTCACTCAGAAGGTCGTCGCGGCGAACGCCTGCTGCGAATAAGTCGACAACCTGCTGGTCGGCTTCCTGGGCGTTAGTTGATACCCGCGCTTGTCTGATCAGCTTGCCCGTGCAGCTCCTTAACATCAACCTGTCCGAACCGTCTCGCAACCTACTCCACAGTCAGAACTGTCGGCTGTCGCTTAGGAGACAGGGTAGTAAGACAGATTCCGACCAGCGAGAGGGGGGAGTGCTGGTGTCTCGGTCCGGTGTGTTGCAGCCCTAGGGTTTCGAGACAATTTGGTGCGTAGCGTTAGGGCCCCTTCACCGGGCATTTTTTACGGGCGGGTATAGGGGACACCGGCTACGGTCGGTGTCAAAAGCGGAACGATGCGGTGAATGCTGCAAGGATGATCAGATGAGCACACTCCTACCGAACGTCGATGATCTTGTCGCGGCTCTCCCTGAAACCAAGCAAACCGCAGACGCGCGAGAGTTAGCACTCGCTGGAGCTGTCGCCGAGACGCCCGCGGAGCTCGATCGGGCACTCGCCACGATCGTTGATGGATGGTTGGCCTAGTGACGGGTGAACAAGTAAGGCTTGAGTGGTTCGAGGTTCGCGGCTTCCGGGCATTTGGTTCCGAGACACGTCGCATGGATCTGACCTCAAACTTGGTAGTAATTCACGCGGGAAACAGCCAGGGCAAGACCAGCCTTGCGGAGGCTGTTGAGTTCCTTGTCACTGGTCGCAGTAGCCGGCGGGATCTGTTCGGCGGCGCGAAAGCTGAATACAACGAGAGCCTGCGCAACGCACACCTGCCCGCGGATGATCCGGTGTGGGTGGCAGCCGGGATTCGTGGTAAAGACGGCATCGTTCGGGAGGTGCGGCGCGATCTCATCTCCGATTTCTCCAGCGCGGCTGACTGCATGTCTCGTCTCACCGTTAGCGGCCAAGAAGTCTCATCCCTGTCAATACTTGGCATTGACACAAACGAAGGGGCGATAGCGGCACCGGTGTTGTTGCAGCATACGTTGAGATATGTCCTGTCAACTGAGCCCAAGCAACGTGTTACCTATTTCAAGGCCCTGCTCGCTCTGTCCGATCTGGACTTCCTTCGAGAACGTGTCCGTGCCCAAGCAACCGATCTCGAGCGGGTCTCGCCCGGTCCAGGGCTTTTGGCGCTGCAACGTCTCTCGCGGACGCAACTCGCTGCGTCAGCTACCGAGATTCAGCAGCTCGCCGGAGAAGATCGCCAAACGTTGCGCGTGGGCGTGGAAAAGGCCCTGCTCGCGGCAGGTACATCAGTTCTCGGCAGCGAGAGTGAATCGATTGAACATCTATGCGGGGCGCTCGAGCAAGCGGCACAGGAACGAAACGACCGAGTTTTCCCACTCTCTGACTTCTCAGCTGCGCTCCTCACGGAAATGCCCGTATTACCGGACATCAGCAAATACATCACTGAGATCCGTCGCGCCGACGAGGTCTCGGCAGCGCTGTTACCGGTTCTGACTGCAGTCCTGCGGGTGCCCGAAGTTGCACACATCGATCATCCCGTTGACTGCCCGGTCTGCTTGACCACCGATGGGCTCACGCCGGAGCGCATCGCGGATATCCAGACCCGCCTACGCGACACGACGCAACTCGCCGCCGCATCGTCTGCCGCAGAGAAGGCAGTCAGGGATTTCCGCACTCGGCTCCAAACATGGGTTGATTCAGTTGAGGGCTCAATACCGAGCGCCGCAGTCTGGGATGAAACCCGTGAGCTTGCAGCGGCCTCTGCAGCGGCGAGCCTAAGCGAGGACATCCCGGTTTTACTGACTGCTGCACTACAGCACGCCCGCGGCACGGCTGCAGATGCACGTAAGGTAGTCGACGCCGCCCAGAAAGTAGATGCCGCTGCCGCTAGGCTGAACGACCTTATCCATCGAAGAGTTGATATCCCACCCACAGCAACGCTCTCGTTAGCTGAGGTCCAACAGAGCCTTTCCGCATTCCTGAATAAGGTATCTGGTGATGAGGCGCTGACCAGATTGCGGACAGCGGTGGAACCGCTACTACGCACTCGTCTTCAGTCCGAAGGTACCCAGGACCTGCTGCACGTACTTGAACGGCTAGAAGAACTCGTTGAAGATCAGTACGCATTCCAGCGACGCACGGCAGCCCTCCAACGCTTGAACCGTGCCGACCGGTCCCTCAAAAAAGCTATTGGCGCCGTACTTGACGACCGCTTCACAACAATGAGCGACGCCATCATGAGGTGGTGGGGGTCGATCCGCCCGGAAGAACTCGTTGGATTTGCAGGAGTCAAACGCCGTGCAGCAGGTGCTATTTTCGTCAACCTCATTGCCGCGTTGCAGGCAGACACACAGGCCGACGCCGTCGAACGCGATGCCCTCGGTGTTTTCAGCGACTCCCAACTCAACGCGCTCGGACTCTCCACTTTTCTCGCCCGCACCGAACTCGTCCAGTCGCCTTTTGTATTCCTCGACGATCCCATCCCGGGCAGCGACGGAGACCATCGCCTTACTTTCTGTCAGAACACCCTGGCTGGGCTGCTTTCATCCGGCATGCAGGTAATCGTTACTACCTACGACCCAAAACTTGCCGAACTCGCCCAAACGGTTAACGAATCCTGGGAGCCAATCACCTACGACCTAACCCTTCTCAACATTGCCGAGGGCACCGAGCCGGCGCAAACCTCTGACCTGTTCAGTAACTACATGCTGCAAGGAGAAGACGGACTGAACGCTCCCACTGCGGTCGGCCGCCGTGGCGCATGCACCGCGTACCGCAGCGCAGCCGAACGGCTGGCCAAACAGATAATCGCGACAAATCGGACCGCTTCCGGGGATTCTACTACCGTCGCCGACATCGAGCGGGAAGCGTCAATGCTGGGGAACCTCATTCCTCTGCTGGCACCTTTCACTTTGTCTCCTGATGAGAAGGGGAAGTGGCAGGTGATACCGAAGGTACTCAACCCAGGCAACCATGATGACGGCGCGCCAAGCACGATCGAGTTAAAGCAGATTCGCGGCAACCTTCGTCAGATTGCGAAGGCCCACAGACAGAAATGGGGCAGCACTCTTATCCGCTGAAACTTTGTGGTTGCTGGCCTCGCGCACCTTTCCCGGGCCGGGCGGACTCTTCCCACCTCCGTCGGGCCAAGGGATCCTTCAGCGGGAGCGTCGAAGCGCTCCCGTCATGGGCTAGACGATGTCTCCGACGTTGAGCCGCAGGCACCTAGAGCGGCAAAGGATCCGCATGCTAGTCCTCGATGCAAGAAGCGTCATTGCTTAGAGCGGCGCCAGATTTCTGACTGGGAGGGGTATTGAGAGCCTCGCGCAGGTGCTTTAGGCGCTCCAGGACTTCGTCGAAGGTCAGTACCGTCACGTTACTCAGACCTCCACGGTAGCGGCTGAACGAGTCACGTTGTTCCGCGTTGAGCGACGAGGCTCTTCCAGTGATGACGGCGCCGCGTAGTTCGTTCACCGTGTCGAAACCAGATCCCGGAAACAAGACCATGGCATACTCAGCGGCCGACGCCATCTGCGATTGAACCTGCGCGATCGGTCCCCCCAGATCATCATGCGGACTGTAGACCGCGCTGGAGTCTTTCCCTCGGTAGGTTCCGGGTCTCATCAAAGCCGCCCCGGGCGTCTTGATCTCCACCAGGACCACAGAACGGGTGACGGGGTTCGCGCATAGGAAGTCGGCAATCCGAGATCCGCTGCCGTCGAGACCTTGGCTCTTTACCGTGACCTGTTCCTTTTCGACGACCAGAGGCGTGGAGAGGATGAGCTGGAGAGCGAAATGGTTGTTCCCGAAGAACTTCTGCCAGTGGGGTTCACTGTTCGCTTTCGGGCCCTTAAGGTTTGATTCGAACTCGGCGATGAGGGTGTCCAGTGACACTAGCTCGATGTCGTCTCGCAGCTTGACCAGGCGCTGTGGATCTTCTTGAGCGATCTTGGGGGCGGCGTTAGTTACCGCGTTGGCGAGCGTGACTCGGTCCTCGACCGTGGTGACGTGCCCTGTAGCCACCTCTTCGGTGATCGCCCGGATCACCGGGTGCGTGGTGTACTTCGGGTCCACGTTCTTCGAATGGAGCAAGTCCTTAAAAGTGTTGTGTGCTTCGGCGTCGTTAACTCGCTGAACGGCAGACTGCCCACGACCCCGGTTGCGCTCTACGGCCGCGCGATATCGATCAAAGCGTTCGAGCGTGACACGGTAGGTGGATCCATCCGGGCTGGCACCTTCGCCTCCCTTTTGCAGGAAACGGATGATAGTGCACTCGGTTTGGTCTTCAATTTCCTTAATGAATCCCCTGTAGCTCTTGTTTATACCGAGACCGAAAGCGTAGATGGAGTTGAAGCCCTTCGGTAGCTCTGCCACTTGAAGGCGGAAAAAGCGGTCATTCTCGTAGCTGTGAGTACTGATAGACCATTGCGGAAGTTCGATCTGAAATTCTTTGATCTGGCCAGAATGGCCACTCGGAAAGATCCGCAGTAACTTCTCGCCCAGTCGGTACCGCAGGGCCTCGTACGGGACAGCGTGGCGTTCGTTTCCGATGTAGGTCAGCACGGACTCATCCTCGTCGCTGGTGAGCTCAAGTCGGCCTGAAACATCGGTGCCTTCGACTTCGGTAGCCTCGGCGGCGTCAAATTCCTGATCCGGTTCTACGAGTCCTTCGTCAAATGGATTCCTGAGCATAGTGGTCTCCCTGATGGTGTCCGTCCTGGCGGGTAGTGCGGGTACCCAAAAGTCTCCCATGGTGAACATTCTGGTTTAGGAGCGGTGCTGCGCTGAGGTTCGACCTACGCAACTGCTCGATCCAAGGAGTACGGCTGCGGCCGAAATCACCGGAACCCATCCAGCTCCGGTGCAACGCCGGCGTCAAGTTCATCGGCGCTCGTATAAAGCGCGCGTGAGCCCGTGGTCATCGGGCGTCCAGCACCCGTATGGAGATCCGTCGCCGGCGCGCTCCCGACAAGGCGTGGATGGGATGAATGCGATCGCCTTCTCCGAGCGAGAGCGTCTAAAGGAAGTGTCTCGTACTTTTGTCTTGCATCCCATGGGTTACGAGATCTTTCTGGCTCGAAAGTCCTGGCAGCAGAGATGCCGAGACAGAACACCGCAGAACGCTGGGAATCAAACCGGTACTTCGAACTGTGTCCCTCACAATTCATTACAGCACTGAAAGACCGGCTCGTCGTCGAGTGGGATAATCCCGCAGCCGGCACAGGAGTGCCAACTCTGTCACCGCCGCGCGGATGCCTGTGTTGGAGATCGCCGACCGGGACAAGATCCCCTTCCCCAGCTTCGACGGCGTACTCCTCCCCTACCACCAACTGCGCGACATGGTTGATGATCCCCGCTACGCCGACTGGCGAACTGCTCTTGCAGAGGTTCAGGGAATCTACCTCATCACCAGATTCCAGCAACGGGAAGCAGCACGTCGGCAAGGCAGACGGCTCCGAACGCATTCTCGGACGATGGACTACGCCCGCAACTTTTGTTTTCAGCCTCCTGCGCGTGTTCGGGCCGAGCACCCCATCATCGGAAGTGAATTCAGCTGAGTCTCACTACAAGGCAGCACTGATGACGCGCGAATTCGGTCTGAACAGGAACTGAAGGCGACAAACCCGAAACGGAAGCCGTTCCTTGATCCACCCAGAGGCGCCTCTTCCAGCCATCACATCAGGGGACCCGAGCCTCGGAAGCATCTTCCACCTTCGCCGCCCCCGGCATGTCAGCGTTAGGCGTACCAGCACTGCCACCGACGCGCTGCAAGGGCACCCGGCGAAGCCGAGGCGAGGAACGACGTCTGCGGTTCAACCGGCCGTAAACCAGGTACATCACGGTTCCCATGACCAACATCAGCAGCACGGTGTAGACGAACGTATTGCCGATCGCTTCCACTGAAGCTCCGCCGTCGGTATTTGCCTTGATCTGCAGCCCCAGCGGCTGGTACAGAGGGTGCGCCAGGAAGACGGCGGTGTCGTAGTCATCGAGCAGGTTGTTGAAGTTGAGCGCCGCCACCGCCGCCGCAGCGGGCAGGACTGCCGGCAGCAGGATCCGGCGGAAGGTGTAGAGAGTCCCTGCCCCCATAATGGCGGCAGCCTCCTCCATCGATCCGTTCACCGATGAGAACGCCGCCTTCAGCATCCGCAGGGTGAACGGAACCTTCACGATCACGAACGCAATCAGCAGGATCACAACCGTACCGCTGAGCACGAAACCGCCGACCAGCGGATTCGGCCGGTCATAGGTGATGAGCAGCCCGAGGGCAATCATCGCGGCCGGCAGGATCCAGGGAATATGCAGCAGATACTCCAGCGCGCTCATCAGCCAACCGCGGTACTTGACCATGAGCCGGGTGACAAAAAGTAGACCACCCACAGAGATGACCGCTGCGAGTGCGCTGTACACAATGCTGACGATGAAGGGCTTCAACGCGGACTGCTGTGAGAGGACGCGCACGTAGTTATCGAGCGTGAACCGGTCCAGAGTGAGTACGCCCGTGCTGATCGCAGCGCTGTCCATGAAGGAGTACAGGACAACCAGCGCCAGCGGAAAGACGTAGACCAGGAAGAGGACATAGGCCACCGCGTGCACGGCGATGTTCGCTCCGCGATGCCGAATGGGCTGCTTCTGCAGAGGTGCGGCGACCTTGGCCACGGAATGATACGTACCGCCGCGCTCCAACCGCGTCATGACGGAGAGCATGGCGATAGTAGCGACGCCCAGGACAAGGGCCAGCAGCGCAGCGAGATCCCGCGACGTCGTGCTGTTCGCGAACGTCAGGATCATCGGCGTGATCGTTTCGAAGTCCTGGCCACCGAGTACCTGCGGAGCGCTGAGAGCACCCAGACCGGTGAGGAAGGACAGGATCGTCACGGCGAAGATGGTGGGCTTCAACGTGGGCAGGACAACCCGGCGCAGAATGGTCCAGGGCGACGCCCCCAAGTTCCGAGCCGCTTCCACAGTCTGATAATCAACGTTCCTAATTGCAGATCCCAGGAAGAGCATGTGGTTGGTTGTCGTCGCAAAGGTCATCACGGCGAGGACCGCAAAGAACCCCTCAAACCAGCTTCGGTCCATCTCCGGGAAGAAGCCAGCCAGGAACTTCGTCACGATGCCGTCTGCACCGTAGATGAACTTGTACCCGGCGGCAAGGACTATGCCGCCGTAAATGAAGGTCGTCGCATAGCCCAGCCAGAGGACCCTCGCGCCGCGGATACGGAAATACTCAGTCACCAGCACAATGAAGATTCCGACGGCATTCACGGTGACGGCCAGTGCCACAGCCAGCAGGAAACTGTTGGCCAGCGACGTCATGGCGCGCTCCGAAGACAACAGCTTCTCGACGGCGCGGCCGGTGAACCGCCCATCCGGGAAGAACGTCTGGATCAGCAGGTTGGCATTCGGCCACAGAAGAAAGGCGGCGATGAACCACACCAACACCGTCATGGTGATGACGACGGCGGGCGAGCGCAGCATCCGGCGCGTCGAGCCGGTCACGCCGTCCCCGCGTACTGCAGCACGTGCGCCGGATTGATTCGCACTCGCGCCTCCTCGCCCAGGGTGAGGCCGTGCCGTCCGTCCTCCTTAACGAGGACCTTGACGTCAGCGTCGTGCAGCCGGACCGTGTAGCGGCTGTGCTGGCCGTGATAGTTGCGGGCGGTGACGCGGCCGCTCACAGTGACGCCGCCGTCGTCGTGCATGTGGTTGTCCCGGCCCGAAAGATCCAGTGCCGCCTTCTCCACGCGCAGATAGGACAGCCGCGCGGGATCCAGTGGAGATCCCGGGGTTGATTCGTTGAGCCGGTGAATCAATTCCGGAGTAAGCGCGGATGAATCACCGATGAAGTTGCAGACAAATTCGCTTGCCGACCCATCGTAGATCTCCTGCGGCGTTCCGATTTGCTCAACCTCGCCCTTGTTGAAGACCGCGATCCGGTCGCTCATGGTCAGCGCCTCGTCCTGGTCGTGGGTCACGTAGACGGTGGTGATGCCGAAGTCGGACTGGAGTGCCTTGAGCTCACCACGGAGCTGATGGCGCAACTTGGCATCCAGGTTGGAGAGCGGCTCATCGAGCAGCAGGATTTTGGGCTTGAGCACCAGCGCACGCGCGATCGCGACGCGCTGCTGCTGGCCGCCGGAAAGCTCCGACACTTTCTTCTGCAGCTGATCACCGGACAACTCCACCCGGGCGGCCATATCCTCGACGAGACGATCCCGCTCGGCACCGGAGGTACGGCGAACCTTCAGGCCGAACGCGATGTTCTCCCAGACGCTCATCGACGGGAAGAGGGCGTAGTTCTGAAAGACCATTCCCACTTCCCGCTTGTCGCTCGGCACGGTCGTCACGCGGCGGCCGTCAACAAAGACGTCGCCAGCGGACGGATCGACAAACCCGGCGAGCGTGCGAAGCGCCGTGGTCTTGCCGCAGCCGGACGGGCCGAGCAGAGTAAAGAATTCCCCCGGTTCGACGTGCAGGTCAAGGTTGTGGATCGCGGTGAACCCGTCGAAGGTCACCCGGATGGAGTCGAAGCGAATCACTGCATGTATTCCAGTTCGATCTTCTCGACCCAACCGGCCAGGTTCTTCTCAACGAAGGTCCAGTCAATGTCCTGATGAGTAAACTGCTCGTCGAACTCGATGACCTCGGGCTTAGCCTGTTCCAGCGCGCCCTCGTTGACGGGCAGCGAGTTGAACTTTTGCGCCCACTCCCCCTGCACCTCGGCGCTGCCGAACCAGTCGATGAACTTCTGCGCCTGTTCCTGCTGGTCGGTGCCCTTCACGACGGCGACCTGCTCGATGGCGTACGGCACGCCGATTTCCGGTGCCACAGCTCCGGAGGTTACGTCATAAGCTTCCTCGCGCCCAGGGATAGACGACGACGGCATCTGGCCGAGGTCGACCTCACCTTCGGCGAAACGGGCGAAGAGGTCAAGATCCTTCACTGCCGGAACGCCGTTGTTGAAGTACTGCTCGATCTGGCTCCAGCCCTCTTCGCTGACGCCGAGTTCGCCGTTGTCGTCGCGGTACCGGCTGAGGATGCCTGCCATCACAAGTTGAATCGTGGCACCGCCCATACCGGTGACGCGCTCATAACGGTCCTTGTACTCCTCATCGGTCCACAGTTCCGGCCAGTCCTTGGGAGCTTCGTCCGCACTGATGGCGTCAGCGTCGTAGGCGAGGACAATCGCCTGCTGTACGAGCGGCCAGTACGCCTTGTCCTCCGCCGGATCCGCGAGGGATTCATCAACCTCACCGGACCATTCCGGCGTGTAGGGCTCAAGAACGTCTTCCTTCTTCAGCTGCTCGTAGTAGACGTTGTTCAACCCGTACACGACGTCGGCGATCGGGTTGTTCTTCTCAGCGATGAGCTTGTTCGTAGCATCGGCTCCACCGGCTCCAACTATCTCGATGTCGAACCCTGCCTCGGCCGCCTCCGCTTGAAGCCACTCGCCGCGGCCTTCCGAGTTTGAGTTCGTGTAGACGACCAGCGTGCCGGCCTCCGCGGAACCATCACCCTCGGCCGCGGTGTCACCCTGACCACACGAGGTCAGTAGGAATGCAGCACTGATGGTTAGGGCTACGGCGCTCAGCGGTTTTCTCACGATTGGTTCTCCTTCTTGGCGTTGCGGTGTCCCAGCATCGAGACATGTCAATGTTTCAGGACCAAAGTGAACGGTTGATACGAGAGGCATTAACTGCGTGGCAACAGCGGCAGTCTGCGAAGCGGTTGGGGGAAGTCCTTCGTGCAGTCCAAGCGCGCGGCCCCTCACCCTCACTGGCCGGTTGCGAAGAGCGTGGCCCCCTTCAGTTGTGGGTCAATAACTCCTGCGTGCCGCAGGATGCTGCACTCCTCACGCCACGAATATCCGGGAAGCAGCGTCAACTGTGGAGATCGGGTAGCGGGAATCAGCGGCTCCGGCACCTGCCCCACTGTCAATAGCAGGTTGGCCCACCCATCCTCTGCCCGGGCTGCGTCATCCCTGGTTGGCTCGATCAACCCGGCGTGCTGACGTAGCTGCCGTTTACCGACCAGATATCCCCCTGGTCGCTTCATCTGCCGAATGTACGCGGCATGAGGAAGCACAGGTTCAAGCTCCTCCAGGAAGGGAGCTTCCAGGGCCTCCCGCAAGAACACTGATCGCCTCAGCGCCAGGAGTTCGGTGCCCACCGATACACCCCTTGCATCAATCAGCCGAGCCCGATCAACCCCGAGTGATCCGGCGTCCGCCCACCGATGCAGTATCTCGACTGGTCCCTCAATTCCTTCACGAATCAGATCCGCCACCGAGGGAATATGGTCGCCAGAGCGCAGGTCATCCGTTCCACCCCAGGGCCCGCGATAGCAGACCCGGAGGTCCCGTGCGTGAGCGGCTTCGATGATCTTCCGCGACACCGAAGTGCCCTGCGCACGCACGTTGACCCAGCCGGTGTGATGCGCAACCGCCGTCTCAACCGCCGCAGCAATTGAGCGTGAATCTCCCACCCAATAGTCCCGTTCCGACCTCGGTGTCGTATCCACCAGAGTGGGGCCTCCGCCGGTGATCTGGGGAAGAGGCTGCTCCTCGGTTCCCCGAGTGAGGAGAAGTCCGCGCAGCAGGGCAAGCTCCTCCCAGGTGGAACTCTCTATGCGGACCCCGGTCAATTCGTGCTCGGCCCAGAAGCGAAGAATGGCAGACGTAGCCCGATCCAGCGGATCCATCAGGGAGTTCCGGTATCCGCCGATTCCCACTGACGCGTCAATCGCGATTGGCTGGACGGGCGCATCATCAGCCTTGGCCCGTCCGTCCGGCTGCTGACGGGGAACTGCAAGCGGGTTCATTTCACTTTCTCCTTGGCTTCGACGCGACTTGGCCTAGTGGTGACAAACTGCCGGCGGACCCAGCTCTGGTATAGGAGATGAATCGGAGCCGAAACCAGGAGTGCACCCGCCGCCCAAGCTCCGCACCCCAGCAGGATTCCGAAGAGGAATTTCCCGAGCACCGTGGCCAGACCAAACCCGATGTGGTTGGCCGCATACAGTCCGGCAGGCACCACAAGGGCAACCCAGACAGGGAAACCCAGCAGGACAAACGCAACGGGCATAGCCACCCGGAACAATGATTCTTCTCCGACGACGGTCAGCAGGGACACCGACCAGTAGCGTCCCGGCCGTGCGGCGGTCCGGCTGATCTCGCTCATTGTCTCGGCCCGCTCCGGAAGGTTCAACGCCAGCAATTCTGCGGGCAGGGCCCCGCTGCGCGGCTTCCTCAGCATGCTGAGCCCCCGCAGGATGAGCGATTCCGCCCAGAAGGCCACGCGAGCGCCGCCTGCGCAGGCCAGCAGCACTCCGGCTGTTGCCCACGGATTGTTCAGAGCCCCTCCGAACGCCCAGGAGGTGACCAGCGCTGTTGGATCCGCGATGTTCCCGCCCGGTTCTTCCAGGGTAGAGAGCAGAACCCAGGCTCCGGCCAGGCTTGCCAATCCAAGGGTCACCGGCGCGGCCACCACAATGTGGCGACGCCAGGACAGACGGACGCTGCAGGCAGCCACGCTCAATGCAACTGCGATGAAAACACCCAGTGCGACTGCCAGCACTCCGCTCATCCTCAGCCGCCGTGACTGAGCCTGTTGGGACGTCCAATCGCCATCAACGCAGCAACGAATGCGTCCTGGCCCTCGTACCCGAGCACACGGTTCAACACCTCATCGAAGTAGCCGGCCACAGCACATGAACCAAGCCCAAGCGCCGCAGCCGAGAGCCCAAGGTTCTGCATAAGCGCTCCCTGATCCAAGTGGGAAATCCGGTATCCGCGCGTCTTGTACTTCCAGGAGACCTTTTTCTGGTCATTGACCAGTGCCAACACCACGGGCGCGTAGAAGAGCCATTCAGATTCGAAGGTGGCAGTCACCAGCGACAGCCGAAGGTCGCCCTTGAGACGTGGGACCAGGGCGTGGCCCACCTTGTCATAGACGTAGTACCCCGGGACCACACCCTCAACCCGGCTGATGATCAGGCCGAGTTCGTTGCTGTCCAGTCCGCCGATGCTTGGGTAGGGGAACTTGGGCATGCCGCGGACCCCATAGCCGTCCTCGGTTCCGGTACTACCGGCAGCCAATCGAAGGAGCCCGGCCAGTTCGTCCAGGCCCATCGGAACGTTCTCATAGCTTCGAACCGAGCGACGCAACTGCAGCGCTTCGGCCAGCGTCGCTTCCGGAGCCTCCACCACTTCGGGAAGCGGGATGCCCGCGGCGTCCGCCCTCGTAAAGCGCACCAGCTCCTCCGGCAACTGCGTGCTGCTCTGCTCGGCTGTGAAAAACTCCTGCACGGAACGCTCAAAGATGCGGTGCGTTACCCGCTGCAAGGTTGCAGACACACCTGATTCCAGTACGTCGGCTGTTGCGGCGAGGGCCTCGTTGACTGCCTTGCGGTCGCTCACGGCGAGGCTGTCGAACTGGGCTGCCACCTCCAGTGCCTCGGCGCTGGGGCCGGCCACCTGGCTTTCCGGTTCTGCAGCCTCCGGCGATGGCTCCGGGCGGGCTGGCGGGGAGGAGGCCTCGCCGTCGGCATGGGCGGTGGGCCGGGTCGCGGCCGGTTCCGTTGCCGCCCGCAGGTTCAGGATCGCCACCAGGGACCGCTCGACGCCGTCGCATCCGAGCGCTTTGTTCGCCGTCGCGTCGATGAAATTCTCGATAATCCCTACCCTGATCGCCACAGCAGGATTTGCTCCGGCCGCGAAGATCGCGCCGGTAAGCACTCCCGCCGTCAAGCCGACGCTGCGTACCGCGCGGTCGCCCGAAAGATAGGATGACCGGGCAAGGTGCCCCACCACGAAGATCAGCCCGTCGCTGGCCGCCAGATTCTGATCCGGAACGGCCGACTGTAGCGAGTGCTGATGAACGCTCTCCCAGGTCTTTTCCAACAGGAATCCAGGCGCTCCCGGCACACAGCGCCAGAGTGCGCCGTCGATCAGCACCAACGCGTCCAGTGCGTACAGGGAATCGACCACCGCAGGGTTGCTCCACATTGGACTGAGCAGCTGCTGGAGGCGCGCCGGCAGCTCGCTCGCGTGCAGGGTCCATCTGGTGTCCTGCTCATGTAGCCGGTTGAAGGCATTGAGCGTGGTTTCGAAGTAGAACTTCCGCACCGTGGCGCGGGTATCGTCGTCGGGCAGTCGGGTGTAACTTGCCAACGTATGCTGCGAATTCAGCTGATATGACTCGGCCAGGGACCCGGCCACGGAACCTATCCGGCTGGTGGTTGCGTCGATGGTGTCCGGGTCAAGCTCGGTCACTGTGGTCGGTGGAACGAGAGTTTGTTCCAGCATGCGGCGCAGCTGGTCATCCGGTCGGGTGATCATGGTGTGCTCCTCGGACTCAGGTTAGAGGAATGGGTGGCGGAGGTCGTCGCGGCTGGCGATGTCACGCGGGGTACGCGCCAGGCGAATCACACGGTCGCGGATGATATGCAGACGTTCCACATCGATCCTGAGCACGTGGTTCTCCAAAAAGCTGCCCTTCCCGGTCAGGTGCTGGAGCACGGCGAAGGAAGCGTAGGAGGCCGCAAGATCTGCCACCGCCAGCGGCACTTCGGCCGTCGCGGGAATCGACGGCGCGGCAGTCTTCATGAACTGGTAGTCCATCCGCATGGTCCGGCCCGCCTCGTCCATGGTGTCGAGATCGTAGTAGCTGACGGTGATCCCCGGCACAAAGGTGGGTCCCACCATCGCCTCTCCGCCATCGACATAGACAAGCTGCCACGGTGTGCCGGTCTCCATGGCGGCTTCATCCGCATCGTAGAACAGGCCGGGATTGAGCGAATCAGACGCAACAATCACCAGGTCGCTGGATTCGAAGGACTCGGTCAGCCCGTCCACTACAGGCACGTCGTGCGCCAGCAGATCACTAAGTTGGCGGGCAATCGCGGCCGCCACCCTGCCTTCCCCAATAACGACGACGGCGGCGGGCGGCGGAGCCTTGTCGACTCCCATCCCCGCCACCAGATACCCGTAATCGCTTGCCGCCTCTGTGATCAGTGCCTTGCCATCCAGCAGATGCCTGGTGAACTCGGCAGCCGTCTGTGGGTCAAGCCCGCTGATGGCCGCGGCTTCCTCCGCTGTGACGGGCGAAGTGAACGCTTCGGTGTAGTTGGCGAGCTGCCGGCGGTTCTTGGTGTCCTCGATCCGGTGGGTGCTGCTGGAACGCGACCCGTGGCGGACAAAGACCTCGTTATCTGAACAGCGGATGATGGCGACGGCCGGGTTGATGACCAACCGCGGCGCATCATTCTCAGACGGGATGTCAGCAGATTCCTGCAGGGGTTCGGTAGTGATGGTGTCGGTCATGGTTGCTCCTTGTAAGTAAAAATACGGACCGTTCTCGGGAGGTTAGGAACCGCTGGAAGATCGCCGGCCAAAGGTGCCGGACCGGACGGCCAGCACCGTGAAGGCGAGCGCTCCGACACTCGTCAGCATGATCGCCGCCGCCCACCACGGGTACTGGTTCAGCAGGAGGGCACCACCGATGGAGGAATAGAGTCCGTAGGCGCCGGTGGAAATCACGCCGAACCAGGACCGCAGGGCAAGGAAGACAATGCTGGATCCAAGGAAGGCGAGGGTCAGGAACAGACCGGGGCCCACCGCCGTCGGCGGCACTATTCCCGAGATGCCCTGCGGGTTCAGCACGCCGATGACGATGAGGGGCGCTTTCAGGCTCAGGGCGATGATTGCGGCGATGAGCCAGGGTGAAGCAGCCGCCTGACGTGCTGTCTGCGTCAGGCCGTGCTGGGCGGCTTCTGTGGTTCCTGTGGGATCCATGGGGTTGTCCTTGCTTAGGGGTAGGGCAGTGGGTCGGAGGGCATGTCCGCGAGGGTCCAGTCGGTGGACTGGAGTCCGAGCTTCTGACGGAGGTGGCGGTATCGGGAATGACCGAGCATGGGCAGGTTCGGAGGGAAGGCAGGCACCACTTCAGGCACAAAGACCTTCCGCAGCCGTACCTTGTCGAATCCTTCGGGCGTCAGGTCAAACGCAATGGGCGTTAGCCCATGAGTGCTGAACAGGTCGAGGATCGCGTTGTACTCGCTAACCGGTCTCTCGACCGGCAGATCCGACAGCAGGACGGTGGGCTGGTTGGGCGATCGGAAGTACCAGTCAAGTTTCGGCTGATTTTCCTGGTACCCGTAATACGGCACCACCTGAATGAAGTTCTTAAAATCCTGCGGCTTGGCGTCCCGGTCGATGCCGAACATCCGGCTGAACCCCATTGCCAGCTCCCACTCGGCAGCCAGCAGCGGTGTGCGAACCATGCGCTCTGCCTGAACTACTTCGCTCAGTGCGCTGCGTACCGCCTGATCGATGGTCAGACCAACGCCGCCGCCGGCCATGTAGGCGTTCTCTTTGAGGCCCTCGTCCCAGGTGATCGCCGTGACCACGTAGATGCCATCCAGATCCAGCCGGTGGAGGTAGAAATCCATCGTGACTCCAGCACGTTCCGCGTCCGCAAGCCAGCTGTTGATGCGGGGGTCGTTGAAGGCACGGTCGACTGTCAGCTTTGTCAACGGCACCTTGCAGAACCAGGAGAGGTTGACGGCGTCGCGCTCCAGAACTTCGAGGAGGCCGTGGCTGAGGGCCTCCTCGTCATTGACATGGGTGGCCAGTCCACCTGAGCTGGATGCTCCGATGCGGGCCTCGCCTGGCTCAGAGATGTAGAAGAGATGAACCAGCTGGGCAGGCACCCAGTGATCCTCCCCGGTCAGCAGGTTGGTACCGCGGTTCCACGCCAGCGAGGTGTCCCACGTCCACCGTTCGCAGCGGAACCCTTCCGCGCTGAGCTGCTCTTCTGTGAACAGGCTGTAGTCCTCCGGGCTGACAAATTTGAGGCCCCGATCCTGCATCTGGCGTGCTGTTGCCATCACCTTGTCTTCGGGGCCCAGCTGGGTCATCGAGGAGAAGGAACCCAGCATGCGCTCAATCGCCTCACCCAGAGAGGAAGCCACAGAGTCAAAGAGAGTGAGCCCCTTGCCCCCGCCGTAGATATCGCGGTCCAGGCCGGCGTTCAGCGCGCCGAGTCCCAGCATGCGGCGGAACGTATGGTCAAGCGAGAAGGGACTGGCGGATCCCTGGAATCCGCCAGTGCCGAGGCCGGAGCGGAAGGTGGTCAGTACATTGCGGATCTGTCCGAACGGACTATAGACCGCCAGCATGTCCTGCAACGCGGCGTCGCGTTCGTGGCTTTGAGAAACGGGCGCCCAGGGAATTTCGTGGTTGTAGACGGTGTGCTTCATGATGCCTCCTGGCTGAGTATCCGGTGCTTGATCAAGGGTCTACGCGCGCTTCCAGAAGCGGAGCCCGAGTATTACGCTGCCCAGGGTGAGCGGCAACGCTGCCCACAGGCGCATCCATTGGGTGGATGTCACCTCGATACCGGCATATACACCGGTCATCACGTCGAACCACTGTTTCAGCGGGTTCCATTCGAGGACGTCCTGCAGCAGTTGGGGCAAGCCGTCAACTGGCGCTGCAGCGCCGGAGCCGAAGAACATGACAAAGAAGACGACGGCGCTCAAGGCCTGGATGGTGCGGGACCCCACGGGGAGGGTACCGAGAAGGAAACCGAGGGCGCTGAGCCAGGCGATCAGGCCGAGAGCCAGCGCGATGAAGCGCCAACTGGCGGCCGCCGGAAGCAGCCCGTGCTGGACTGCGATAATCCCTGTGATTACGGCACAGGCGGCGACAACCAAGGTCAGCATGGACAGCAGGGTTGCCGAGGCGAACAGCCACCCGGGCAGGGGCAGCACCCGGTAGCGCCGGATCACTGAACGCATGCGCAATTCGGACAGATAGATCGGTAATCCCATGAGCAGGAGATTTGCGGCGACCGTGCCGACCAGCGCCGGGAACATCACGTCGATGAAGCGTGCACCGTTCGGCAGGGTCTCGCTGGCGTACGGGATGCCGATGAAGACATAGATCACCAGCGGGAATGCCAACGAGAAGAACACTGCAACTGGTTCGCGGAGCAGCAGGGTCAGCTCCTGACGCAGCCAAGCCCAGAGCATGCGCCCGGCTGGTGCCCGCTGGGCAGTGATGCCGCGGGGTACCGACGGTTGCGGCCCTTCCACGTCACCGCGTTCGGGGGCCTGCGCTGTGGGCAAGACACCCCGGCCTGGCAGGTCCGTGAGTTTGCGAGTCATGATGATCCTCCACTCGTCGAGGCAGTAGGGGTGAGGTTCGCCGCGTAGGCGTAGACATCTTCCAGGCGGATCGGGCCGCTCAACAGATCCGAATACGAGAGGCCGCCCGCCGCCCGCTCCAGGTCAATGTCCCTGGAAAGCCGCTCGAGGTGGTGCCGCTCACCGACCACGCTGATGTTTTCCCCTTGCCGCAGCGGGCGTTCGCCACGGTTCCTGAGGAAGGCTTCGGTCTGGTCACTGGCTTCGGTCAGCCGTATCCGCCACTCCCCGCCGGCGGAGGCCAGAACCTGCGGCACCGTACCGTCCAGTAGCAGTTTCCCTTGGTGGAGCAGGAGAAGGCGGTCAGCGAACGCTTCAGCTTCGGTGAGGTCGTGGGTGGAAGCGAGAACAGCTGTGCCGCGCGATCGCAGACTACGGAGGAACTCCCACATTTCGGCACGCGCCATCGGGTCGAGCCCACTGGAAGGTTCATCCAGTATGAGCAGCTGCGGTCGTCCGACACAGGCGAGAGCGATATCCAGGCGCCGCTGCCATCCTCCGGAAAGGCGGTCCACCATCTGGTTCATCCGGTCGGTCAACCCAAGCTGATGCAGGATCGAGTCGACTGGTCCCGGATCCTGGTACAGCGCAGATACAGACCTCACGGCTTCCTTGACTTTGAGGCGTTGCGGAAGTCCCCCTTCCTGCAGCTGGACCCCGATGTCATATCGGTGTTGTCCGCCCGGGACAACCTTGCGTCCGTTGATGACGACGCTCCCCGAATCTGCTTCCCGAAGGCCTGAGAGGATTTCCATCGCCGTTGTTTTCCCGGAGCCGTTCGCGCCGACAAGGACAACAATGCTGCCCGGCATAATGCTCAGACTCAGGTTCTCCAGCGCTGGCCGGTCAATTCCCGGATAGCGTTTCGATACGTTCGTCAGAGTCGCGATAGTCATGAGGTAACCGTTCCTCGTAGTGAGCGGATGGGTGTAGGTGTTGGTGTGGGTGACGCCACCTGCGAAGTCCGGCACCACCCACACCGCCTGTGTGGTGGTTTCTAGAAAATCGAAGCCCAGCACCAGCAGCAGCAAGAGCAGCACCACCCGCCGGGCGCCACTGCGTTCTCGCCGGTAAAGTGCTTTGCTTCGGTACGTCCAAGAGTTGAGAGCATATTGTTCACCTCCTTCGGGAAGGATTGCGGATCTCTACCGACCAATCGGGTACAGCACCGAAGGCGTGGGCCTATCCGTCCTTCAAGACCTCATCCTTGCAACGGGAGGAACCCGCGGGTATCGGTCAAAGGTGTTGATCTTGTACGACCAAAGAAGCACACCGGGTAGGCGACAGCCGGGTGCTCAGAAGTGCCCTCAGGCGTGAGGCAGTGACGCGCGCACAGTCCAGCCGCCGGCGTCGGGACCTGCAAAGAGGGTGCCGTCGAACAGCGTTGCCCGCTCCTTCATGCCCACGAGCCCGATCCCGGATCCCGGCAAGGTCATTGGCCGTGCGTCCCGTGGTGGAGTGTTGCTGACAACCAGGACAACGCCATGCTCACCCTCGGTGATGGAGATCGACACGGAGGTGGAGGTACCGGCATGTTTGAGGATGTTGGTGGTGGATTCCTGGGTGATGCGAATCAGCGCGAGTTCGATGCTGCGCGGCAGGCGCAATTGCTCGGGTACGTCAACGGTGACAGTGATCCCCATTGTGCGCATAGTGCCGACGACGTTCCGTAGTTGGCCTTCCAGGGTGACCGCAGGATCATCCGCCTCTGAACTGGCCGAATCCCAATCCGGCCCATGAAGGACCTGCAGCATCCGCCGCAGGTCCACCAGGGTCTGGCGCGCGGCATCGCCGATGACATCCTGGGATTCCCTGCGCTCGGCCTCCGTGACTGAGCCGCGGAGAACCCGCGCATGCATGGCGACGATGGTCAGTCCATGGGCGACGACGTCGTGCAGTTCCCGCGCGATCCGCTGCCTTTCCGCGCATATTGCCTCTTGCTCGTGCTGTTCACGAAGCGCGAGGTTACGCAGATGCTGCTCGGCCCTCGATGTTGCACGGCGGAAGTAGAGTCCAGTGGTGAACCCGATGGCAAAGAGCAGTACATAGGCGATCAGGAAAGGCATTTCGCGCGGCAACGCCACGGCGACCACCACGCACCACAGGCCGAATATCGACGCGTAGCTGACAAGAAACCGTCGGGCAGCTGTCGCGGCGACAAAGCCGCCAATGATGCTGAAGCCCAATGCGGCATAGGTGGCATTCTCGGTGAAGATGCACATGAACCCGGCCGGAATGAAAACCGCCGCGCTGAAAGTGGAACGCCAGGCCAGGAGACACACTCCGAGCGTCGACCAGACGAGGGTGGGCAGGGCTGCCGACGGCAGCGACGACTGTTCCTGCAGGATGAGGATCAAATCTGAGGAAGCTGACACGAGCGCTATCAAGATGACGAGGATGTTGACAAGCGCCGGCGTGCGTCGCGCATCCCAAAAGCCTTCAGCGCGTGGGGCGTTCACCCCCGCTTCCTGGCCTCGGCCGACAAGCTGTTCCCCAAACTTCCGGACGGAGAGGGGAGGCGCTTCCGACCTTTTCATTCCCCTATTATGACCACTCTGCCCTCAGCCTCGGCGCCTATGGCCGCGGCGAACTCAACACCAGTCGACAAATCGGCAAAGGTAGCGGCGCATACCGTCGCCCAGCCCAGCTGGTGAAACCGAATCCGGGGCACTCTGCACGATTGCATCGTCCATGGTCAACGTGTGCGAAATGCTCGGACCACCTGACGCGGTTCCTGCGGAAAGTAGGGATAAAGCAAGAGCAATGGATGCGGTTTTCATGGGTCCCCCAGGCAGCTGCTTCGATGATGCACGCGGTGGCAGTGCAACCACTTCGATCATTGGCTCAGCCCGGGAGGAAGGGCAGGCCCCTATCGTCTCTGCTTGCGTCCTACTTTTGTCGCATACTGCTCCGACCGGGACGACGATAGACTGCCCGGTGTGGAAGAGATCCGGGTTCTCGTGGTGGATGATCAGCCGCTGATGGGTCGGGCACTGAAAATGTTCGTCAATGCGGCAGATGGCATGACAACCGTCGGCGAGGCATCTGACGGGCACATTGCCGTCCAGCAGTGCGTTTCCCTTAAACCCGATGTGGTTCTCATGGACATGCAGATGCCGATCATGAACGGTGTCGAGGCTACGCGGAAGATTGTTCAGACATCGCCCGGGGTGCGGGTCATCGCGGTGACAACCTTCTCATCCGAGCGTTACCTGGTTCCCGCGCTCAGGGCGGGCGCATCGGGTTACCTGGTGAAGGATGCGGAACCTGAGGAAATCATCGATGCCATCAGGGCAGTCCACGATGGCGGCTGCGTTCTCTCACGCAATGTCACTGAAGCACTCATCTCCTCAATTCGCGATGCCCCGGAACTCCCGCAGGAGCTGACGCCAGTGGCACCGGCGTCAGTCGAAGCATTGACTCCCCGGGAGACGAAGATCGTTCAACTTCTGGGGCAGGGGATGTCGAACGCGGAAACGGCACGTGAGCTTCACCTCGCTGAAGCCACGGTCAAGACGCACCTTGGCCGGATCATGGCCAAATGGAAGGTCCGGGATCGAGTGCAGGTGGTCATCTTTGCGGCGAAAAACGGGGTCATCCACCTGAGCAGCAGCGCGCCCAGCCAACCATCGATACATCCCATGAGCGAGAACCTGCGGTAGCCAGTTCCAAGCTCACCTCCCAGTGCTCCGCCGATGAGCAGTTCCCCACGGCAGGCTGCTCAGCGTCTGACAGACTGTTCCGCGTGACTTCCCCTAGCCCCGCTTCCGCCGATCCAGCCAACTACGACGACGGCGCTGCCTCCCAGCGCTGGCTCTTCGCCTACTTCACTCCCGAGACGGAGGAGGACGGCGAGCAGGTCCGCTTCGCGGTGAATGCCGGCCCGGATGCCAGGAGATGGATCGCCCTGAACGACGGCGCCCCTGTCCTGACCAGCGACGTCGGCGAGCGCGGAGCCCGCGACCCGTTCATCTTCCGCGACCACACCCGGGACAAGTTCGTGGTCCTCGCCACCGACCTGCGAGTGGCAACCGACCGCGACTGGGACCGCGCCGAGCACCGCGGCAGCAGGTCAATCCTTGTCTGGGAGTCCGATGACCTCATCACATGGTCGGGGCCGCGGCCCGTCCCCATCGCACGCGAGGACGCCGGCAACGCCTGGGCGCCGAAAGCCTTCTGGTCCGAGGAGCGCGACGCCTGGCTGGTGTTCTTCGCATCCTCCCTCCCGGGCACCGGCGAGGAAGGGAGTGACTACCAGCGCATGTTCGTCACCGAGACGGCCGACTTCACCAGCTTCAGCGCCCCCGTGCTGTACCTGGACCTCGGCAAGTCCGTCATCGACGTGACCTTCCTGCAGGTGGGCGACTGGTGGTACCGCTTCTCCGCGACCTCCCGGCCCGCCGGCAGCCCCGAGCAGGACGCTTTCGTCTTCATCGAACGCGGCAGCAGCCTGCTCGACCCGGACTTCGAGCCCTGGGTAGTAGCCGCCGGCAAAGGCGACATCAGGCAGGGTGAGGGTCCCGCCGTCGTCCTGCCTTCCGATGGTTCAGCCCCGCTGCTGCTGATCGACGAATTCGGCCTCAGCGGTTATCACCTGTTCGAAGCCGCTGACCCGGAGCTGCGCCATTGGAAGCACCTGCACGACGCCGTCCTGCCGCCGCTTGCGCGCCACGGATCGCTTCTTGCGATCACCCCAGACGAACACGCGCGGCTCTCGGGGCGACCGCGCGCCTAGCGGCGCTCAACCAGCCTCCGGGCCCTGACCATCATCACTGCCGACGGCACCACTTTCCCGGTGAGATAGGTGGACAACCGCGACGGCGACGTGCCGAGTTGCTGAGCGAACTCCGCCCGAGTCAGACCGCTGCGCGTCAAGTACGCGGCAAGGTCCTGCGTGACCTCCTGGCGCTCGGCATCCTCGGCGTCCCGCACTGAATGCCGGAGGATGCGCGAAAACAGCGCAGACATGGCTGGACTCTCCGTTGCGGCCAATACTTCTTTAAGTTCTGCTGCCGCTTTCCCGCGAGGGCTCGCCATGACGGCTTCAGCGATACGGCGCCAGTCCCGGATGTCGCCACGTTCGACCGCTGCGAGCAGACCCTCGAACCCCCACTGATCGACGGGTGCCTCGGGATCGATATTCAGATTGCGAAACTTCAGCATCACGCCTCCCCTCGAAGAACCATCTGTTCGGCGAGTGTCTGGCAGGTCTCCACCGTGGCGCCCCAATCCTGCCACCGACTCACCAAACCTTTGTAGGAGTCGAGCTGCTTAGTGGTCCGGGAATCCTTGGGTGAGGGCGCGGATAGTTGGCGAACCACCTGCGATCTCACTGCCGCACCGTCCCGGTTCTGGTCGGCGTAGTACTCGTCCATGCCGTTGAGAACCTCGGCGGCATGCTCAACCCCCATCGTTTCGGCCAGTGCTGCCACGTCAAGATAGTCCCTCGTCTGGTTTCTGCGGGTGATGAGGAACGCTTTGATCCGTAGGGTTTCATCCCGCGTGGGGACCCTCACCGAGGCGCCAGATGCGACCTGCACCTCTGTCACTTCGAGTGGGCGGAGACGAATCAACTGCCGAAGACCGGTTTCGATGCCCCCGAGCTCACCCAAGATGATCTTTCCGTAGGTGACCCGGTTAGTCGCCCAGCCGTCGTCGGTCTCCAGGGCGTCGAGGAGGACGTCGAAATTCTCTCGCAGCCCGGCGAGGACATGATCGTGGTCGTAGGAAGCACGGTGTCCGGCGTATACGGCGGCGGCGCTGCCGCCAACAAGCACCGCATCGGGGACAAGCTGCTGGAGCTTGGCTGCTGACTCGAGGACCTTCTGAAGATCGGGATGCAGGTCGCCACGCACAGGAGACAAACCTAAGGACGGCTCTCTGTGGTCCTGCTCGCGGGACTGGCCAGCATCGTTTGGATTGCCACGCGAGTGGTTTGCATGGTCATTAGCCATGCAAACATCTTATCAAATATGACAATTAGTCAGGAGATGACGGTCGGTGCTATGTGCATCTGGAAAAGTTGTGCACGCCTCATTCCCCTCGAAGAAGTGGTACGCTTTCATGTACCACTTGCAAGGAGCCGACCAATGTCCGCAATCACCGCAACAGACGCTCGTCGCAACCTGTTTGGACTCATCCAGCAGGTGAATGAGGACCACGCTCCGGTCGAAGTCGTGTCTAAGCACGGTAACGCCGTCATCATGTCCAAAGACGATTACGACGCGATCACTGAAACTGCTTACCTGTTGCGGCATACGAAAGGTGCTGAGCGGCTGCTCGCCTCCCTGGAACGTGCCCGACGCGGGGAGTTCGAGACTCACGAACTCCACGACGCGTGAGCCGACAGCTCGCATTCGACCGGGACGGGTGGGAAGACTACACCTACTGGCAAGGCCAGGACAGAAAGACGCTGAAGCGAATCAATCTGCTGATTCAGGATGTCTTGCGCGACCCGTTCACCGGCACTGGCAAACCCGAGCCACTCAAGCACATCCTGTCGGGAGCCTGGTCCAGACGAATCGATGAGGCACATCGCCTGGTCTACCTCGTGACTGATACGTATGTCGTCGTGTTGCAGGCCCGCGACCACTACTGATCCACAACCGCTGCACGCTGGCCCCCGGTCACCACGCGAGAGGAACCCGCCTTGGCATTCACCGTCCGCGGACGCACCGTCCTGATTACCGGCGCCGGAATGGGCATGGGAAAGCTCTATGCCGAACGCGCCGTGCGCGAAGGGGCAGCCGCCGTCGTGCTGTGGGATATTGACGAAACCGCCCTCCAGAACGTCGCAACCAGCCTTACCTCAAGCACGACGACGGTTCACACCAATGTGGTCGATGTTGCCTCGGTGGAGTCGATCACCGCTGCAGCCCAGTCGGTTCTGAACGACGTCGGCACCCCGGATGTCCTGATCAACAACGCCGGGATTGTGCGCGGGAAATACTTCTGGGAACACGACCACCACTCCGATATCGATCTCACCCTGCGCATCAATACCGGCGGACCCATGCACGTCACCCGTACGTTCCTGCCGGCGATGATGGAACGCGGAACACCCGCGCGGATCCTGAACGTGGCCTCAGCCTCCGGCACGCTCTCGGTCCCCCGCATGAGCGTATACGCGGCGTCGAAATGGGCCGTCATCGGCTGGAGCGATTCCCTACGCCTCGAGCTCGCTTCCACCGGCCACCCTATTGCCGTCACAACCCTCATCCCCAGCTACATCAAGACCGGCATGTTCGAGGGAGCGCGCGGGCCGCTACTGACCCCGCTCATGGAACCGGAGTATGTGGTGGACAAAGCCTGGCGCGCAACGCTGGCCGGCAAGGCCCGCGTCCAACTGCCCTGGACCGTGCAGCTCGCCGGAACCCTCCGCAACGTCCTGCCGCAGCCGGTCTGGGACTTCGTCGCCGACCGCGTCTTCAAGGTGTACAGCTCAATGGACCACTTCACCGGGCGGCCGGCCCCTTCAGCCAACGAGGAGACCCGCCGATGAGCGCCGCCGACCTGCTCGCAGACCACAAACAGTACTTTCACACCGGTGCAACCCGGCCGGCCGAGTGGCGCAGGGAACAGCTGCAGGCGCTCCTGCAGCTGCTCACCGAACGGGAAAACGCGCTCACCGATGCGCTCGAGAAAGACCTCGGCAAGAGCCGCACGGAGGCCTTCATCTCCGAGGTCGCTGTGGTTCGTGCGGAGACGGATTTCGCGTTGAAGCACCTTGACCGCTGGATGGCGCCCGCGAAGGTCAGCGTGCCGCTCGGCCTGCAACCGGCGAAGGCCTGGACCCAACCCCGGCCGCTGGGCACCGTGCTCATCATCGGACCCTGGAACTACCCGTTGCAGCTGGTCCTGGCGCCGCTGGTCGGCGCGCTCGCGGCTGGCAACACGGCGGTCCTCAAACCCAGCGAACTGGCACTGGCCACCTCGAGCGTGCTCGCCGAACTCGTTCCCCAGTACCTCGACCGATCCGCCGTGACCGTCGTCGAAGGCGGTGTGGACGTGAGCACCGATCTCCTCGCCCAACCCTTCGATCACATCTTCTACACCGGCGGCGAGCGCGTCGGCAAGATCGTCATGAAAACGGCCGCCGAGCACCTCACACCGGTGACGCTGGAGCTGGGAGGGAAGTCTCCCGCCGTCGTCGTCGGTGGTGATCTCAAGGCCGCCGCCCGCCGCATTGCCTACGGCAAATTCATGAACGCCGCCCAGACGTGCGTGGCACCGGACTACATATTGACGACGCCGGCTGCCGCCCCCGCGCTGGCGCTGGCACTTTCGGAGGCAGTCCGGGAGTTCTACGGCAGCGATCCGCAGACCTCCGGTGACTATGGGCGAATCATTAACGACCACCACTTTGACCGGCTGGTGACGCTCCTGGACGACGGAACCGTGGTCGCCGGCGGAAAGTACAACCGGTCGGAGCGGTACATCGAACCGACCATCCTGCGCGACGTCGACCCCGCCTCACCGCTCATGCAGGAGGAAATTTTCGGTCCGCTGCTGCCCATCCTCGAAGTGGAAGACCTCGACGACGCGATCCGCTTCATCGGCGAGCGCCCCCACCCGCTCGCCGCCTACCTGTTCAGCGACCGGGACGAGCACCTCGACGCTTTCACTGAGCAGGTGCAGGCCGGCGGCATCGCGCACAACGTCTGCACCATCCAACTTGCGGTGCCCGGGCTGCCCTTCGGCGGTGTGGGCGCGAGCGGGACCGGCAGCTACCACGGCCGCCAGTCCTTCGACACGTTCAGCCACCTGCAGCCGGTCTTTTCCAAGCCGACGGCGGTGGACACCCTCCGGCTTGCCTACCCGCCCTTCGGTGCGCTCAAACGGAAACTGTTGCGAAAGTTGCTCTGAGATACGCCCCTGACCATGCTTCGTCCGGCTCCGGAAAATGGATAGTGTGGGGCCATGACCGATGCCCTGGCCCCCGTTCGGCGCGCCCGGACCGCCATTGACGACGTCGCGGACGCCTTCTTCCTGAAGCTGCTGGAGCTCAAGCCGGAGCTTGCCGCCGCCCTCGGGATCCCGGCTTACGGCAGCGGGTTCTTCGACTACTCCCCCGCCGGACATCAGGTCTTTGCACAGGCGATTCAGAAGACACTAGCCAGGCTGGAAGACCTCAACCCGGTCGACGACGTCGACGGAGTGACTCTGGACGCCATGCGTGAGCGGTTGGGTCTGGAACTGGAGTTCCTCGCCACCGGTATCACCGAACTGAACAACATTGAGTGCCCGTCCCAGCTGATCCGGAACGTCTTCGATCTCATGCCCACAGAGACGGCCGAAGACTGGGAGCGCATCGCCGAAAGACTCGAAAATGTGAGTGGCGCCCTGGACGGGTATATTGCCTCACTGCGAAAGAGCCGCGATGAAGGCCACGTCGCGGCTGCCCGGCAAATCAACGCCGTCGTCTGGCAATCGCGCGAGCATGCCAAAGACAATGGCTACTTCAAGTCCCTGGCAGCGGAGGCGGAGATCAAGGACAACGAACTCGACGCCGGGACCCGGAGCCGGCTCGAACGCGGCGCAGCAGGCGCCGCAGCAGCGTACGTAGATTTCGCGGATTTCCTCGAAACCGAACTGCTGCCGACAGCGCCGGAGAAAGACGCCGTCGGGCGCGCCTACTACGAGCTGTGCTCGCGGCGCTTCCTGGGCGCCGCCGTCAACCTCGACGAAACCTATGCCTGGGCAGTGGCTGAGCTCGACCGGCTGATTGCCGAACAGGTGGAGGTGGCCGGCCGGATCAAGCCCGGCGCCACGATCGAGGAAGCCAAGGCGATCCTGAACGCGGAACCCGCCCGTCAGCTCAAGGGCTCCGCTGCCCTGAAGCAATGGATGCAGGCTACAGCGGACCAGGCCCTGGCTGACCTCGCCGGGGTGCACTTCGACATTCCGGCACCCATGGACCGCCTGGAATGCATGATCGCGCCCACCCAGGAGGGCGTGATCTACTACTCCGTTCCCTCCGATGACTTCAGCCGCCCCGGGCGTATGTGGTGGTCCATCCCGCCCGGCGAGGACGAGTTCACCACCTGGGCCGAAACCAGCACCGTTTACCACGAGGGGGTGCCCGGGCATCACCTGCAGTACGGAACGGCGACCTACCAGAGGGAGCTGCTGAACAACTGGCGGCGCCACGCCTGTTGGGTCTCCGGCCACGGCGAGGGCTGGGCACTGTATGCCGAACAGTTGATGCTGGAGCTGGGCTATCTCGCTGATCCCGGTGACTATATGGGGATGCTGGACATGCAGCGGATGCGCGCAGCCCGGGTTGTCTTCGATCTCGGGGTGCACCTCGAGCTGGACGTTCCCGAGCAGTGGGGCAGCGGGACCTGGACCCCAGAGAAAGGCTACGAGTTCCTCACCCGGCACCTCGATATTTCCGAGGGAGCGCTCGAGTTTGAGTTCACCCGCTACCTCGGATGGCCGGGCCAGGCGTCGTCCTACAAGGTAGGGCAGCGGGTCTGGCAAGAAATCCGCGCTATCCGCCAGCAGACCGACGGCGATACATTCGATCTCCGTGCCTTCCACACTGAAGCACTGAACCTGGGATCGGTGGGCCTGGATACCCTGCGCCGGGCCTTACTTCCCGGGTTCTAGCGGTGATCTACCAGCGGAAGATACAGCCATAATGGTGCTGTATCTGCCCATCAAGGGGGCGGATGCCTCAACCATCCCACTTGCGCCAGTCGCACTCTGAATAACCGGATTTGCTTGCCACTACGTAAGGAACTCCCATGATCCGCAGCAAAGTAGAACATCGTCCCGCCAGCCGACCAGGCAAAATCGCAGCGGCTCTGCTGGTGGTTGTCGGCTGCTTCCAGACACTCCTGGCTGCGGGCGCGCCGTGGGGCAGAGCAGCATACGGAGGTGCCCATTCGGGCGTCCTGCCGCAAAATCTCCGCATCAGCAGCGCCGTCGCTGCTGCGATCTATACGGGACTGGCAGGCGTCGCGGGAACACGCCTGGCACCTACATCGATCCGCTCCCGGTTCATGTACGGCACGAGTGCCCTGATGGCGGTGGGAACCATACTGAACGCGGCCTCGCCTTCACGGGTAGAGCGCGCCATCTGGACGCCGGTGACCATCCTGCTGGCGATCAACCTCTGGCGCGCAGCCAAATTGGATGCCACGGCCATGCGCGCAACCGACAGCGGCCAGCGTGCCTCTCAAGTGTGAACCGCTAAGCGGCAACCGTAATCAGCGGTCGGACTTGGGCAGCACAATCCACAGAATGATGTAGACCAGCTCGCCGATGCCCACCAGCCCAAAGATAATGAATCCGAGCCGGACCAACCACTTGGGCAGGCCGAAACCGGATGCGAGAGCCGCGCAGACTCCTGCGATGAGTTTGCCGTTACGGGGACGTGTCAGTGTGCCAGCCATGCGGGCGACTCTACGCCGCTCATGGTCCGGAGGAAACCCTGGGGCGTTGCCCGGTGTAGCGGACCGGATTCCCCAACTACTAGCTCCCATCCCGCGTGTCGCCGTTCAACACGCGGATGAAACGCAGCTTTCCCGGCAAGAGTTGGGGAATCCGGCCCGGCACCCAACGGTCCAAGCGCCCTAGAACTGGATCCCGCGGCTCAGTCCACCGTCCACGAGTACGTTGGCACCCGTGGTCCGGCTCGACTTCGGGCTGGCGATGAACACCACCGTGTCCGCGATTTCCTGCGGCGTGCCCATCCGGTGGGTGGGGTTCAGGCCCATCGCCATGCTGAACAGTTCCGGGTTGCCCTGCTCGATCTGCTCCCACACCCCGCCGGGATGATAGGTGTTCCCGGGTGAGACTGTGTTGGCGCGGATGCCCTGTTCGGCAAGCTGGAAGGCAAGGCCGGCCATGTACGCGATGATCGCCGACTTCACTGTGCCATAAGGCCCTGAGGCGAAGTCCACCTCCCTGCCGGAGACGCTCGAGACGGCGGTAATTGACGGCGACTTGCTCTGCTCAAGGTGCGGCAGTGCAGCCTTGACCAGGCGCACCGTACCCATGAGATCGACGTTCAGGGAGGCGTCCCAGTTTTCCTCGGTATCGGGGATCGCCAGCGCGCTGACGTTGCTGACCACCATGTCGATGCCGCCGAACCTGGTCGCCGTATCGCTCACCCAGCGCGCCACTGCGCCACCATCACCGACGTCGACGGCGGTGCCCACCACAGTGTCCAGGCGAGCCCCAGCGCCTAAGCCGCCCCCAAGATCCCTGCCCACCGCGTCGCAGGTCGCTTCGACGTCGGCAGCGGTCCTGGCGCAGAATGCGACATTGGCTCCCTCCGCCGCGAACGTCTCCACAATCGCGCGGCCGATTCCCTTGGTTCCTCCGGTCACAAGGGCGGTCAGCCCGTTGAGCTGCAGATCCATCTGTAGTCCTTCCTCGGTGCCTAGATTCCGGCGCTACGGTTCCGCAGGTCGGTGTGGACGCCGTCGTAGGCGTTGGCTGTCGGGAACAGCGACTTGGCGGCCTTCACAACCACGCTGTAGTTGGCGTCCACGGCATTGGCGATGGGTGCCTGCGCCGTTTGGGTGAGGAGCTGGTAGGCGTCCATGGCATGGAGACCGAAGAGCTCGACGAACCAGCGCACCATTTCGAGCTGGCCGATTCGCCAGGAATCCTCCATCGGACGGGACGAGCCGACTGCCATCCAGTGGCTATCCGTCTCGATGCGCGGCCAGGCCGGGGCCCCGCCCTTGATCAGCTCCACGATGATCGTGGAGTCCATGGCGCCCTCGACGGCGGTGCCGCACGCCTCGCCCTCACCCTGCCGGTAGTGGCCGTCGCCGATCGAGAAGAGCGCGCCCTCGACGTTTACTCCGAGGTAGATGGTTGAGCCCGCCTGAACCTCCGGCGAATCCATGTTCCCGCCAAACCGCTCGGGGACCAGGGAGGAACGCACTTCTCCTCCGGGCGGGGCAACGCCAACCGTGCCGAGCATCGGCTCCAACGGCAATTGAACCTGGAAATCGCCGAACCGGGATTCGAACCCGACCGTATTGCGCTGGGAGTCGACGTGGTAGATCCAGGTGGTGTCGGGCAATGGATCCTGCAGGAGGGCGGTGCGGTCGGTGCTGGTCAGGCCTCCGAAGAACGGGATGGTGGCGGAAGCACCCCAGGTCCTGGCCGGCGTCAGGTCGACGATGTGGAGGACTAGTGTGTCACCCGGTTCTGCACCCTCGACGAAGAACGGTCCGGTCTGCGGGTTGACGAAGCGCAGGTCCACTTTCACGCTGGACAGATCCTCGACGGAGGTCAGCGCGTGGTTGAAGGCGTCCTCCGACCAGAGCTTGAGGACCGTTCCCGGCTTCACCGTCATGACAGGGGGAGCACCGCCGAAGGTATAGACGAGCTGGTCACGCGACGGCCTATACTCGACGATCTCCATGACTGGATGCTATGTCGGGGCCCTCGGGCCTACAAGGGTTTGGCGGAACTGGGCGCGGAACGCCCGAAATCATCCCTTTGACGGTCGAATGCGAACTCGATGTGTTGAGACCATGGAACGCATCCAGTGCACAGGTGGAACATGCAACAGGGGGAATTCGTGAGGGGCACTCGAACACAAGGTATTGGCGCAGCGGCGGCAGCAACGCTATTGCTTGTGCTGACCGGCTGCGGCAGCGAACCCGCAACAGCGCCGGCACCGCCAACCCAGGGCAACGTCCTGGACGCCGCCGAGGTGCTCACCGACCAGCAGGAGCAGGAGCTCAACGCGCTGATCGAGGATCGAAACCGCAGCACCGACGCCACGCGGGTCGCCGTCCTGACCGTCGAGAACGCCAGCGGGTCCATCGAGGACTATGCGCGCACTGTCGCCACCGAGTGGGAAGTAGGAGACGACGGCGCCAACAACGGAGTGCTCATTGTCGCCGACACCGCAGAACGGGAACTCCGCGTCGAAACAGCCGACGGCGTGCGGGAACAGTTCTCCGACGACGAGGCGGAAGACGTGGTCGAGGATGTCCTCGAACCTGCCTTCGCCGACGAGGAGTACGCGCAGGGCCTCACCGAGGCCGTCGAGCAGATCTACCTGTACGCAGACGGGCAGGAGCCGCCCAGCGATCCCTTCGCCTGGGTACTGCCAACCTCAATCGTCGGCGCTATGGTGGCCTTTTTCGGCATTGTGGTGGCTGTCATCGTGCGGGACAGTCGCCGTCGTCGTCGTCTTGCTGACGAGGAAATCCGCGAGGCGGAGGAGAGCGATCCGGACCTGCGCCTCACCGACGAGCAGCGCGAGGCGTACCGCAAGTACCGGTACAACCATCGCAAGGACGACGCCGTCACGAACCCCGCCATGTGGCTTCCCCTTTACATCGCCAGCCCTGCGCTCTACTCGGGCGGCAGCAGCGGGACAACCTCAGGATCGTCCTTCAACGGCGGCGGCGGCTTCACCGGCGGCGGAGCCTCCGGAAGCTACTAGCCGAGTCAGTCGCTGCGAGTAGACTGGAGCGCATGACCGGGCAGGATCCGGCCCCGGAACGGGCCGCTGCGGTTACCCAGTACGACGACGCGACGGACAGCCACGATGTCACGGACAGCGACGCCGTCGACACCTCGCTACGCAGTCCGGAGGAACGGTCCCGTACGTTTTGGGGCATCCTCCTCAACACCGGCGTTGCGAACATCACCACCAGTTACCTTTGGTTTGCCCTGACATTCTGGGCCTACCTGGAGACGCGAAACGTGATCGCCACCGGGGTGATCGGCGGTGCCTACATGCTGTTGATCGCGCTCTCGAGCATCAGCTTCGGCACGTTTGTGGACCGCTACCGCAAGCTCTCGGTGATGCGGTTCGCCGGAGCTTTCACCCTGGGCATGTTCCTGCTGGCCGGCGTCATGTTCCTCTACACGCCCGGGTTCAGCCTGCTGGATCTGACGCAGCCCTGGTTCTGGGTCTTCACGCTGATCATCCTGATCGGCGCGGTTGTGGAGAATCTGCGCAACATCGCCCTGTCCACGACCGTCACCATCCTCATTGAGCCGGACCGCCGGGCCAACGCCAACGGCCTGGTGGGGATGGTGCAGGGGTTGATGTTCATCATCACGTCCGTTCTCTCCGGTTTGTCGGTCGGGCTGCTCGGGATGGGCTGGACGATCGTCGTCGCCCTGGTGCTGACAGCGCTTGCCTATGCGCACCTGCTCACCCTGCGCATGCCCGAGGAAGTGCGCGCCGCCGCCACGGATGCCCATGGGAGCTTTGACCTGCGCGGCTCCTGGGCCGCCGTTCTGGCGATCACCGGTTTGTTCGCGCTGATCCTGTTCTCCACGTTCAACAACTTTGTGGGCGGCGTCTATATGGCGTTGATGGACCCGTACGGCCTGGAACTGTTTCCCGTGGAGCTGTGGGGAGTGTACTTTGCACTCGGTTCGACCGGGTTCCTCGTCGGCGGCGCCCTGATCGGCAAGTTCGGCCTCGGGGCCAATCCGCTGCGAACGATGCTCATCGCCGTCGTCATTATGGGAGTCATCGGCGCGGTCTTTACGATCCGCGAGTGGGCCTGGCTCTACATTGCCGGTATCTGGCTCTATCTGGTGCTCATCCCGTTCATCGAGGCTGCAGAGCAGACGGTCATTCAACGCGTGGTGCCGCTGCCGCGCCAGGGCCGGGTCTTCGGACTCGCCATGGCATTCGAGGCGGGTGCGGCCCCGATCACCGCGTTCCTCATCGCGCCCATCGCCGAAATCTGGATCATCCCCTACGCCCGTTCAACAGAAGGCGCTGCGCAATTGGCGCCACTGCTGGGAGAGGGAACTTCCCGCGGAATCGCGCTGGTGTTCCTGATCGCCGGGATCGTCATCATCGCCGCCGCGCTGCTGGCTTTCCTGACTCCGGTCTACCGGCGCGTCTCGGCATCCTACGCGCAGGCCGCCGCCGAGACGCCTGCCGCGCAGCAGCTTGGGACCACGGCGACGCAGACCCCCGCGGCGCCTACGCCGTGACGGCGCCCTCCCGGACCTGGTCCTCGAGCATTCCGCCGAGAATCCGCGCGCCCTCAGGGAAGGCACTCGGGTTGGGTCCCGCGTAGTTCAGCCGGATGAAGGGGCCCACCGGTTCCGCCGGGAACCATTCATTCCCGGCAGCAATAACGACGCCGTTGGCCTCACAGTCGCGAGCCAACTGTTCGACGTCGGTACCGTCCGGCAGCCGCGCCCACAGATTCAGCCCGCCCTTGGGCACATGGTCGATATGCGCGTAGGGTGCATGTTGACGCAGGCTGCTCAGCAGCAGGTCACGGCGGGATTGGAGCTGATGCCGGAGCCCGCGGAGATGGGTCTGCCACGCCGGTTGGGTGACGACGTCGAGCGCCGCCGCCTGGAGAAGGCCACTGACATACATCGATTCGGCACCCTGGTCAGCGAGGATCCGTTCACGTGCCGGCCCGCGGGCAATCACGGCAGCAACTCGGATGGACGGTGAAACGCTTTTGGTCAGCGAGCGCAGGTAGACGACGTGGCCGGAATCGTCCTGCGCAGCGACGGGTGCGGGGCTGGTGTTGATTCCGAAGTCGTGGGCCCAGTCATCCTCAACAAGGAAGGCACCGTGCGCGCGGACGATCTCCAACACTCGCTCGCGGCATTCGGCGTCCCACTGCGCACCCGTGGGGTTGGCGTAGTTGGGCTGGGCGTAGAACAGGCGCGCACCGGTCTCTTCGAAGGCCCTCGCCAGTGCTTCGGTGTCCGGCCCGTCAGCGCCCGTCGGAACCGGGATGATGGTGGCACCGGCCTGCGTTGCGGCCAGAATGGCGCCCCAATAGGTGGGTGACTCCATCAGAACGGGCTGCCCGCTGCCGGCCAACGCGCGGAAGATGGCGCTCAATCCACTCTGACTGCCTGGCAACACCAGAACGTCACTCGGCGTCGGTGGAGTGATACTCGCCGGTGTGGCTGCGCGCAGTTCCTGGGCGAACCACGATCGCAGTTCGGGAAGCCCTGCAGCAGGCGGACGGGCCAGCGCGGCGTCGCTGCGTGACGCCCGCGCCAGGGCTGCCCGGACCGCACGGACCGGCAGCAGCTCGGAGTCCGGATAGCCGGAGTGGAAGGCAATCGTGGCGTTTGCAGTGTCCCGCAAGGTGGTCGGCAGGCCATGCCGGGGCGCTTTGGGGGACCGCAACGCGGCGGTCTGCCACCCATAGTCAGCGGGCCGGGCGGTCCGGACTGACCGCACAAACGTTCCCGATCCGGGACGGCTCTCCACCAGCCCGCGGGCAGTCAGTAGCTGCAATGCTTTCTGCACCGTTACCGGGCTCACCTTATGCTCGGCGACAAGCGCCCGGGTGGACGGCAGCCGCGACCCTGGAGCCGCCCCGGAAATCCAGTCACTCAGTGCAGCAGCGATACGGGAACTGCTATCGTTGTTCATGTACAGCAATAGTAGCGCTACTCTTGTGCGAACTGAACCGCTATCCCACCGGCCAGCCGGCATCTGGTGGGGGCTTCTCGGCGTAGCGGCATTTTCCTTCACCGTTCCGTTCACCAAGGTGGCCGTGGAGGGGATGTCGCCGCTGTTCATCGGTTCCGGCCGAGCGGTGCTGGCCGCGCTTCTCGCAGCCCTTGCGTTGGGCATCATGCGGCAGCGGCTCCCCTGCGGTATCCAGTGGGCGCGGCTCGCCATCATCGCTGGTGGCGTCGTAGTGGGCTTCCCCGTCCTGACCTCCTACGCACTCACCGCTGTGCCGGCGAGTCATGCCGCCGTCGTCACCGCCCTGCTGCCGGCGGCGACTGCGACGGCGGCCGTCCTGCGCGGGCATGAACGTCCGCCGCTGGTTTTCTGGATCATGAGCGGCATCGGCGCAGCCGTCACGGTTGCCTTCGCCGCTTTCACCTCCGACGGGCTTGGCGGCTTCAGCTGGCCGGACCTTCTTCTGCTCGGTGCTGTGGCGGCCGGCGCTATCGGCTACGCCGAGGGCGGCCTGCTGGCCCGCGACCTGGGCTCCTGGCAGGTGATCTCCTGGGCCCTCGTTGTGGCCGCTCCCCTCATGGTTCTGCTGACCTCCATCGCGATGGTCGAGCAGCCTCCCGCCGCGTCACCGGTGCAGTGGGCAGCCTTCGCCTATCTCGGAGTGATCAGCATGTTCCTCGGCTTCTTTGCCTGGTACCGGGGCCTGGCAATCGGGCCGATGACCCGGGTGAGCCAGATACAACTGGTGCAGCCCGTCCTGACTATCGCGTGGGCTGCACTCCTGCTCGGGGAGAACCTGACGTGGCCGACCGTTGTGGGAGGCCTCGCCGTCGTTCTCTGTGCCGGTGTGGCCGTCCGGACGCGCGCCGGAACTCGTTCGGCATCCCGGTCGCGGCCCCGCACCGTATCCCCCAACTCCTGACGCCGACACGGCGTGTCACAACGCAACACGCCGCCGGAACCGGATGTGCTGGCCCGGTACCCGGGGAATCCGGCCCGCCCTTGAGCGCGCTGAACCGAGGAAGGTGCGGGTGCTAGTTAGTAGGTCCGGCACTCCCCAAGGAACGACCGGCCACAGCCCTCCTACGTATTGTTCGACTTCGGCGCCCCTATGCCGGCGTTGATCTTGTGCGGCCCAGCCGCAGAGGGACGGACGTCGAACTCGAACATCGCAGTCGGGAGGTAGACGGTTGAACAGGAGTTGGGAATATCCACCACCCCGGACAACCTCCCCTCAATCGGCGCGGATCCCAGCAACAGGTAAGCCTGCTCCGGGCTGTAGCCGAACTTCGTCAGGTAGTCGATTGCATGCAGGCACGCTCGCTGGTAGGACAAGTGCGAGTCAAGATAATGCTGTTTGCCGTCCAGGGTCACAGAGGTGCCGGAGAAAGCGATCCACTCGCTATAGCGCGGCTCCACAATGCCGGGCATGAAAATCGCATTCTCACTGACGCCATAGGTCTCCATGCCGCCCTTGATGACATCAACCCTGAGGTCTATGAACCCGCCCATCTCAATGGCACCGCAGAAGGTGATTTCGCCGTCGCCCTGTGAGAAGTGGAGATCGCCCAGTGACAGGTTGGCGCCGTCCACGAAGACCGGATAGAAGATCCGTGAACCCTTGGAGAGATTCTTGATGTCCTGGTTACCGCCGTTTTCCCGGGGTGGAGCGGTGCGCGCCGCCTCGCCCGCTACGCGGTCGAACTCCGACGCGGCTAGGCTTCCGAGAACGGCATGCTCCGCTTCGGGCGGCAGAGCCAGGGGCGGCACACGGTTGGGGTCCGTGGCGATGAGGTCGCCCTCGCGCTTGTTCCACTTCGCCAGCAACTCTGCAGAGGGAGCCGTACCCATGAGACCGGGGTGGATGAGTCCCGCATAGGACACTTCCGGTACGTGCCGCGACGTCGCCATCTGACCTGTGAAGTCCCAAATCGCCTTATAGGCGTCAGGAAACTGCTCGGTCAGGAAGCCTCCGCCGTTGTTTCGGGCGAAGATACCCGTGTAGCCCCATCCCTGCCCGGCCAGCGGGCCTGAATCTTCCTGCGGGATTGGGCCCACGTCGAGGATATCGACGATGAGCAGGTCTCCCGGCTTGACTCCTTCGACGGCGAAGGGCCCGCTGAGCTTGTGGACGGTGAGCAACGGAGCGTTCAGAATGTCATCCGCGGAGTCGTCGTTGACTATAGCGCCGTCAAACCACTCGCGGCAGTGAACCCTGAATGAATCACCGGGCTTCACTGTGGCTACCGGAGGAATTTCCGGGTGCCACCGGTTATGTCCAACCTTTTCCTGATCTTCGAACTTCTTTGATGAATCAAGGGGAAATATAACGTCGGGCATTGCATCTCCTTAGGACTATTCTTTCGGACTGTGGATCAGGGCCGCGGCAGTTTCTTGTGAAGCGGATTGGAGGAATAGCGTTGCGTCTTTCGATTACCCGTTGCGGGAAGCGCACCGGAAACGACCTGGGGCTCCGATGCCGAACGGTACGTTGAATCGATCAGTTGGAATGCTGCCGAGCCTGTCCGGGAAATGTTTGGCACGCTCATCCTCCGGCGGGCGGTCTGCCGGCACTGCGGACATTCGGTCGATTCCGCAGCTGCACTCATGGGACGAATGGCCTCAAACACGTCGCATTGGGGACAGAGATACTCATAGATCGGCATGCAGAACGCGCCCTTCTGTGTCGGATGAATGATCAGGCAGGTACCGCGAGGCTGTCCTGTGAGGACGGCTTGGCATGCGGGATGCCTCTTCGGCCAAGGAAGAACGCCGCCGCAAGAGCAGCAACTGCTGCGACAGTCACCAGCAAGGCGAGGCCGGTGTTCGTCTCATACCTGCCTACCAGCAGGAAAAACGCGGGGATGGTGCCGGTTATGTGGGCCACAAAGATCGTGAACCAGCCAGTGGTGTAGGCCAGGGAGTCCTTACCCAGCCCCAACAGCAGGAAGAACAGAAACCACAGGACCGCCCAGGTCAGCCAGATTGCGCCGAACACCGGGTCCGCGACCAGGGTGAATTGGAGGATTCCGATCACCACCGCACAGGCTGCAACAAAGAGAGAGAACCAGCCCAGACCCTCGCCGCTGATTCCGGTCGCTTGAAGGATTCCCACATACAGGTATGTGAAACCAAAAAGATACAGGCCAGCGGCGCCGAAGATCGTCGGCAAGTCGTTGTTGGCCTGAATCAGGATGATGGTCGGGAAGACAACCTGCATAATCCCGACGAAGAAATTCAAAATGGCTGCCGATTTACCGGGAACCACTCCAATAAGCATGAGACCGTTAATGAAAAGAACTGCGCCAACATATAACAGACCAACACTGCTCATGGCACTCCGTTGCAATACAAAGAGTGAGTGGGAACCTACGAGGGAAAAACCCACCTGCGCGTGCCGGCGGTTTTCACAGAATCAGCAAAAGAATAAGATATAAGTGCGTTGTATCGGCAACCATAGTCCTGCTCAATTTTTCTGTCAACGATAAAAATCCCGTCTCGCAGTCCGGGCGCAACGGGTTATCCCCCGGTAGAACTTTCCTTGATTCCTGATGGACAAGAGAGCCTCTGTTCCCTGTTCCGAAAGGCGTGTGGGTGCTTCACTGGACAGTACGACGACGGCCCTGCCGCCTCCCGCTGCTTCCGGAGGTTCCTGAATGAACAAGATCATCCTCATGATGTCCGTCTCCCTGGACGGCTACTTCGAAGGACCCGACCAGGACATCAGCTGGCACCGGGTGGACGAGGAGCTCCACAGCTACTTCAACGAGCAGTGCCGCGCGATGGCCGGTTTCTTCGACGGACGCGTCACCCATGAGCTGATGGCCGAGTACTGGCCCACCGCTGACCAGAATCCGGATGCCTCCGAACCGGAGATCGAGTTCGCACAGATTTGGCGGGATGCACGCAAGTATGTGTTCTCACAAACCCTTTCGGAGGCGGGCCGGAACACGACGGTGATTTCCGACGTCGTTCCTGAACAGATCGCCGAGCTGAAGGCGCAGATCGGCGGCGATATCGCGCTGGGCGGAGCCAACCTCGCAGCCAGCTTTATCCGGCTCGGCCTGGTGGACGAGTACCGCATCTGCGTCCATCCGGTAGTGCTTGGCAAAGGCCGGCCGCTCTTCGAAGATCCCAAGGTCCAGCTGAATCTCAAGCTCGAGGAAACGCGGAGGTTCAGCAACGGCGTGGTTCTGCTGCGGTATACGAACGATCGCTAGCGTCTTATCCGGCCAGAGGGGGCCGGGGCTGGTCTCCTTCGAGCAGTCCTGACAGACTTCCTCGCATGACTTCCTCCCGTCCCTTTGCACAAGTTGATGTGTTCTCTCCGACTCCGTACCTAGGAAATCCAGTCGCCGTCGTACTGGATGGTGAGGAGCTGAGCGACGACGCGATGCAGCGCGTGGCTCGCTGGACCAATCTCTCCGAAACCACGTTCCTGCTGCCGCCCACCAATCCGGAAGCGGACTACCGCGTACGGATCTTCACCCCGGGAGGTGAGCTTCCGTTCGCCGGTCATCCGACGCTCGGTTCAGCGCACGCCTGGCTTGAGGCTGGCGGTACGCCGCGGCGCGATGACCTGGTTGTGCAGGAGTGCACGGCGGGGCTCATCAATGTCCGGCGCGGCGACGAGATCCTGTCCTTCGCCGCTCCACCCACGCGACGCACCGGGAACCTGGAGGGCGAGTACCTCGCAGGGATCGTCGCCGCGTTCGGCATCCGCGAGGACCAGGTGCTCTCACACCAGTGGGTGGACAACGGGCCGGGCTGGGCGGTCATCCGGCTGGCCACCGCGCAGGAGGTGCTCGATCTGGAACCTGATCTGTCGCGGATCCCGACGGCGATGATCGGCGCAGTCGGCGCCTATCCCGACGGTTCCGAGCATGCCTACGAGATGCGTACCTTCGCGCCCGCTCTCGGCGTTCCCGAAGACCCGGTGTGCGGGAGCATGAACGCCTCAGTGGGCCAGTGGCTGACCGGCACCGGTGCAATGCCGAGCACCTATCGGGTGTCGCAGGGTTCCCGCCTGGGCAGGGCGGGAGACATCACCATCACAGCCGACGACGACGGCACCGTCTGGGTGGGCGGCGCCACGACAACGTGTTTCCGGGGAACTGCCGAGATCTGATCTGTGCGTGCCCGCCTCATCTTCGGGGCAGCGTGTGGCTCTAATCGACGACGGCGGTGGCTTCCATTTCGAGCGCCGCTCCATGATTGAGCGCGTTTACCCCTGCGACGGCTCGGGCCGGGCGATGGGAACCGATCCATTCGCCATAGATTTCGTCGAACTCTTTCCAGTGAGCCAAATCCGTCAGGTACACCCGCACCTGGACCAGACTGGTTCGCTTGAGTCCCGCCGATGCCAGGCAGGCATCGAGGTTGCTCAGCGTTTGTTTGGCCTGCACCGCGAAGCTCTCGGAAGTGACCGGCTCCCCCTCGCTGTTCACGGGCAACTGACCGGAGATGTAGGCAGTGCCGTGAGCGATGGTGACGTGACTGTACTTGCCTCGTGGAGGCATCAGCCCGTCTGCGTTGATTTGTTCGATGGTTTCGTTGGAGCGCATGACGTTCACCTTAGGCGGGTCCAGTGGTCCGCACAGCAGAAAGCCCCGGAAAGGAGGCACCCGTCCGGGGCTTCTGCAGATTTATCAGAGCGGCTTCGCGGCCACCTCCTTGACCCACTTCGGGGTTTCCTTGTCCAGCTTGCTGTCGGTGGTAACGCGAAGGCGGGCAGCGAGGATCTGCAGCTGTTCATCGTCCTGCTGCGGCTGGGCAGACCGTTGCACCGTACGACGTGCCTTCGGCGATCAGTCCGGTGATCAAGATGGCGAACGGCCCCAGGTTGGCGACGATATCCCAGCCCGTGATGTCGTCCGAGACGATGTCGATGAGAATTGGCTCAGTGGCCTGTTCGGTCGCCGAATCGATTACCGCGTTAGGGAACCTGCGAGGGCAGCAGCCCCGGCGAGCGCCAGCACGCCCCGCACGGTGTTCGCACGGGTCCATGGCTGCTCGAACGCTTGCCAGGCTAGATCACCAGCGCCCGCGACTCGGGCAAGCCTGTTGTTGAGCGGAACATTCACGGCCGCAGTCACACCGAAGCTGGCGAGCGACAGCACTGCTCCCGCCAACCGCACGAGACCGTAGGTATCCGTCGTACCCGCGGTCAGCCCCGCCACTACCGAAGCGGCAGCGCCGCCGAAGAACAGCACCATGAACGGTGGACGGACCGCCTGGACGTTGATGCGCTGCATGGCGCCGATGGCTTCGCTCCCCGGACGAGAGTTGAGCGCGGGCATCACCATGGTGGAGAACGCGACGTACACCCCACCGGTTGCCGCGGCGCATACTGCCGAAGTAGTGGTGGCAACGGTTTGAAAGAGATCAGCAGTCATGCACCAAGCAAACCCTGCCTCAGGCAGACTTCCCATAGTCGTAAACAGCAGAAGCATACGCAATCGTCTAGAGTTTGCGCTATGGATCCCTTGACGCACTTCCTCGACGGACCTCATGCCCGGCGGGCCTTCGCATTACAGGTGGCGATGAACCCGCCGTGGTCTCTCGATGTCCAGGATCAGGCGCCGTTGACGGTGATGGCTATGCTGACCGGCGGTGCGTGGCTGGCGGCAGACGGGAACTCGACGGCTCTCAGTGCGGGCGATATTGCGCTCGTTCGCGGGCCCGGTCCATATAGCGTGGCCGATGAGCCCGGGAGGGCGGCGAGCATCGTCATTCATCCCGGGCAGGCGTGCACCACGCTCGGCGGCGAGCCGGTCCACCTGAGCATGAGCCACGGCGTCCGGACGTGGGGCAACACTGCTTCGGGCGAGACCACCATGCTGATCGGGACGTATGAGACCGACGCCGAGGTCGGCTCCGCGGTGACGGCAGCATTGCCGCGCATCGCCGTCATACCGGCCGGTGCAGTCAATGCCGCGCTGGTGCAGCTACTTGCCTGCGAGGTTGCAACGGACGCTCCCGGACAAGGCAGCGTGATCGATCGGATGCTGGATGTGCTCCTGGTCCATTCCGTGCGTGCGTGGACCGCCGCTCACCCCGAAAGTGCAACAGGCTGGCTGTCAGCGGGTGCTGATGCCGTCGTCGGGCGGGCCCTTGAGCTGCTCCATGAACTGCCCGCTGAACCGTGGACGCTCGAGTCGCTCGCCCGGCGACTGAATGTATCGCGGGCTACGCTCGCGGCCCGCTTTCGCTCGCGCGTCGGAGAGCCACCCATGACGTACCTGACCAACTGGCGAATGCTTCTGGCCAGCGAACTGCTTGCGGACCCGCACCACACCACGGCGTGGATCGCGGGTGAGATCGGCTACGGCAGCCCCTTCGCGCTGAGCACTGCATTCAAACGGAGGTTCGGAGTGAGCCCAACCGAGTACCGCCGTCGTAAGTTTGCTGCGCCGGCGTAGCGGGGTTTCGTCCTAGTGTTGTCAGTAAGGGATGAAGTAGAACCAGGCCGCGGGAGGCACCGATGACGCAGTACTCAGCAGGCACTGTCCGGCAGCAGATTCTGGCGGTACTTTCCGCGTGGGGTATGACTCCGGAGCGTGCGGAGATCACCGCGGAAGTGATGGTGGACACCGATCTGGCGGGCATCGATTCGCACGGGATCTCCATGCTGCCCATGTACCAGCGGCTCATCAATGCAGGAAAGCTCGACACCCGCGCGGAAGCTGTGATTGAGCGTGAGGGTCCGTCCACCGCCGTCGTCGATGGCGGGCACAATCTCGGGCATTCAGCGATGGTGACCGCAATGCGGCTCGCCGTCTCCAAGGCGCGGGAGACCGGCGTCGGAGTTGTGACCGTACGGCGGTCGCACCACTTCGGGGCGGCTGGCTACTACGCGAGGATCGCCGCGGAATCCGGTCAGATTGGGCTGGTCACCTCGACCACCCCTACCAAGACGGTGGTTCCCACCCGCGGTTCGAGGCCGGTGCTCGGAACCAATCCGCTGGCGTTCGCCGCACCCAGCGCCAACGAGGCGGAGCCGTTCCTCCTCGATATGTCCACCAGCACCGTCGCGATGAACAAGGTGAAGGTGTACGACTACCTCGAGAAGCCGCTGCCTGCCGGGTGGGTGCTGGACGGCGCCGGCCAACCGGTCACCGACTCCCACGCGGGCTATAGCCAGCTGCGGGATCAGAAGGAAGGCGGCTTGAGTCCGCTCGGCGGGACGGAACAGCTCTCCAGCCACAAGGGATACGGGCTCGCGCTCATGGTCCAGATCCTGGCCGGCGCGCTCGCTGGTGCAACGTTTGCCCCGCTGAGGGAGCCCTCGGATCCGAATGACATTGGTCACTTCTGCCTGGTCATCGATCCCGCGTTTTTCGGGGACGCGGAGCAGTTTGCAGCATCGGTGTCGCAGATTGTCGACCTCCTTCGTGCGGAGCCGCCGGCAGCGCCGGACCGCCCGGTACTGGTGCCCGGGGATATCGAACGGACGGTCCGGACCGAACGGCTGGCGGCCGGCATTCCGCTCAGCGGCGGGCTCGTGAGTCACATTCGCGACATCTGTGACCAGAACGAGGCGCCGTTCCACCTCTAGGTCCGGGCTTGCACATCCTTGGTTGGAGTGTTCGCCTCTGGCGGATGTGACTCGTCAAAGACGCCGCATACTGTTTTTCCGGGGATGAGTCCAGAAAATACGTGTAGCCTGTTGCAGCACCTCAAGCAGCAAAGGACAAACGAGCACCCATGGCTACGGATTACGACGCACCGCGCGTACGCGAAGAGGATCAGCCGGCCAACGAGTCGCTGGAGGCACTCAAAGCCCAGCGCAGCGCCTCCACTCAGAATTCGGCGATCGATGCAGATGAGACAGACACAGCTGAAGGCCTGGATCTGCCCGGCGCTGTCCTCGAAGAGGAACTTCAGATACAGGTCATCCCGGAACAGCAGGATGAATTCACCTGCATGTCCTGTTTCCTGGTTCGACACCGTTCACAGCTCGCCCGGGAAAAGAACGGCAACAAGTACTGCGCCGACTGCGAGGGATAGTTCCGTCTAACCGCCCGGTAAGAAACGCCTCACCGGGCGGTTAGGCAACAGCACGGCCGTTAGACGACCCCGAGCGCCAGCATCGCGTTGGCAACCTGCACAAAACCGGCGATATTGGCGCCCGCAACATAGTTGCCCGGCAGTCCGTACTCGTCAGCCGTGGTAGCGCACCTCTCATGGATGTTGGCCATGATTTCCTCCAGCCGGCGCTCGGTGTGCTCAAATGTCCACGCATCGCGGCTGGCGTTCTGCTGCATCTCCAAAGCGGACGTCGCCACACCTCCGGCGTTTGCCGCCTTGCCCGGACCGAAAAGGATCTTCGCATCCTGGAACAACTCAATCGCCTCAGGCGTGCTCGGCATGTTGGCACCTTCAGCCACGGCAATCAGTCCGCGTGAGAGCAGGCGCTTCGCGGCGACGTCGTCCAATTCATTCTGGGTGGCGCACGGCAGCGCGACGGTCGCGTCCACATCCCAGATGGAACCGTCCTGGACGAACACCGCTCCTGACCCGCGCTGCTCGGCGTAATCACTGACGCGCAGACGCTGGTTTTCCTTGATGTCGCGGAGGAGTTCGACGTCGATACCCTGCTCCTCGACGACGTAACCGGAGGAATCGGAGCAGGTGATGACATTGGCGCCCATCGACTGCGCCTTGGCGATTGCGTGCAGCGCCACGTTGCCGGAACCGGACACAACCACGCGCTGGCCCTCGAAGCTCAGGCCGCGGGTTGCGAGCATCTCCTTGGCGAAGAGGACGGCACCGAAGCCGGTTGCCTCCGGACGAACCAGTGAACCGCCCCAGCCGGTGCCCTTGCCGGTCAGAACGCCCGACTCGTAGCGGTTGGTGATCCGCTTGTACTGGCCGAACATGTAACCGATCTCGCGGGTGCCCACGCCGATATCCCCGGCGGGCACATCCGTGTATTCACCGATGTGACGGTAGAGCTCCAGCATGAATGACTGGCAGAAGCGCATGACCTCGCCGTCGCTGCGGCCACGGGGGTCGAAGTCGGATCCGCCCTTGCCGCCGCCGATGGGCATGCCCGTGAGCGCGTTCTTGAAGATCTGCTCGAAACCCAGGAACTTGACGATCCCGAGGTATACCGACGGGTGGAAGCGGAGGCCGCCTTTGTAGGGGCCGAGTGCGGAGTTGAACTCAACGCGGAAACCGCGGTTGATACGGACCTTGCCCGAGTCGTCGACCCAGGGCACGCGGAAGATGATCTGCCGCTCAGGCTCGCAGATCCGCTCGAGGATGGATGCCTGGACAAACTCGGGGTGCTTCTTGAGCACCGGGCCGAGGGAATCGAAGACCTCGTCCGCGGCCTGGTGGAATTCCGTTTCACCGGGGTTCCGGCGTACTACGTCGTTGCGGATCGCTTCTATTGTCGAGTCCATTCGACTCTCCTATCGCTGCTGAGGTACCCGGGAAAGGATAGCGCCGGAGGAAAGCGCCCTCCGAATGTTTCCTTCATGTGAACGAGCACCGGAGTCCGCTTGCATTTCGCTTCCGCAACAGCTGTTGACCTGGCTTCGTGACCTGTGCCATAGTTTGTAATCGATTCCATGGAAACGATTCCATCAAAGATCGACCACCAGGAGAATGCACAGATGCGATCAGTGACGATCAGGAACGTCGCCGACATGGCGGGCGTATCCGTAGCCACCGCATCCCGCGTACTCTCAGGGCATCCGTCTACCTCTGAAGTAGCCCGCGACGCGGTCAGCAAGGCGGCGACCAAGCTCGGTTTCCGGCCCAACGCCCAGGCGCGCTCGCTGCGCAAGACCAGCACCCAGACCATCGGACTGGTCCTCCCCGACGTCCGGAACCCCTTCTTCGCGGACCTTGCCCACGCCGTGGAACAGCGCGCCCGCGACTTCAAGTACCTCACGCTGTTCGGCAACGCGAATGAAGACGCCGATCAGCAGGACCGGTATTTCGACATCATGCTGACCCAGCGGGTCGACGGCCTCATCGCCGCACCGCAGGGGAATGTCACCGATCTGCAGTCGGTGCTGGACAGCGGAGTGCCGACCGTCTTCGTGGACCGCGTCATCCCGGACACCACCGTCCCCAGCGTGACGCCCGATAACGTCACCGGCGTCCAGGAAGCCGTCCGCCACCTGACCAATAGTGGGCATCGCCGCATCGGCTACATCGCCGGCCCGCAGTCCACCTCCACAGGCCGGGAACGTCTCGCCGCCTTCCAGTCCGCCCTCGCGGACACACACGCCGACGACGACGCCGACCTCATTTTCTTCGGTGACTTCCAGTCCGCCAGTGGTGCCGCCGGAGCCCACCACCTGCTCGAACTCCCCCACCCTCCGACTGCCCTGCTTGCAGCGGACAGCCTGATGAGCATCGGCGCCGTCGGTGTCTGCAACGAACGCGGCCTGACCATCGGCACGGACGTCGCTTTTGTCGCTTATGACGACATCGAGGCCTTCAGCCTGATCAACCCCGCGCTCACCGTCATTGCCCACGATGTCAACGCCATGGGCCGCCTTGCCGTTGATCTCCTCACTCAGGTCATTGCCGGTGAAACCCCGGAATCGGTAATCCTTCCCAGCCGCCTCATTGTCCGCGGTTCCACCCCGTCCCTTCCAGGAGGCCTCACATCGTGAGCGATAGCACCATGAGCGAAAACGCAGGGACCGACGAGCCCATCCTGACGTTGGACAACGTCACCAAATCCTTCGGACCGGTGACGGTCATCAAAGGTGTGACCGTCAACGTTCACCCCGGCAAAGTGCAGGTGCTCCTCGGAGAGAACGGCGCCGGCAAATCAACGCTCATCAAGATGATGGCCGGCGTGTACCAGCCCGACGGGGGCCGCATCCTCGTGGACGGCAAGGAAGTCCGCCTGCCGGACACCAACGCTTCCGAGGCCCTTGGCATCGCCACCATCCACCAGGAACTGAACCTCGTGGGCTCGATGACCGTCGCCGAGAACATCACCATGGGACGCATCCCCCGCCGCTTCGGGCTCGTTGACCGGAAGAAGATGCGCGAGGTCGCCCGTGAGGCGCTGGCCATGATCGGTTTGGACATCGACGTTGACCACAAGGTAGCCGAACTTGGAATCGCCCGACAGCAACTGGTCGAGATCGCGAAAGCGCTGAGCCTCGATGCCCGCATGCTTATCCTCGACGAGCCGACGGCGGCTCTCACCAAGCGTGAGATCGCCGCTCTGTTCTCGGTGGTGGAGGATCTCCGGGAACGCGGTGTCGGCATGGTCTTCATCTCTCACCACCTGGATGAGATCGCCGCCATCGGCGACTCGGTTTCGGTTCTGCGGGACGGCGAATTCGTTGCCGAGGTCCCAGCGGATACCCATGAGGATGAGCTCGTCCGTCTCATGGTCGGCCGATCCATCGAACAGCAGTTTCCCCGCCGCCGCGAGTACGACGGACCGGACGCCACCCTCCTCGAAGTCAACGGGCTTTCCACCAAGGGAATGATCAACAACGTCTCCTTCACCGTGAAGGCCGGCGAAATCGTCGGCCTGGCCGGGCTGGTGGGGGCGGGCCGTACCGAGGTCATCCGGGCAATCGCCGGCATTGATCCTTACGCCAGCGGCTCCGTCCGCGTCCGTGGCAAGGAGCTGCCAAAGTCCAGCATCGGCGCGGCCATTCGTGCCGGCGTCGGGCATGTTCCGGAAGACCGGAAGGCGCATGGACTGGTTCTCGGCGCAGCGGTCAACGAGAACATTGGATACGCCACGCTGTCAACGACCGGCAAGTCAGGGCTTGTGGACCGCGCCGGCCAGCGCAAGCGGGCGCAGGACGTTGCTGACAAGCTTCGGATTCGCATGCACAACCTCGACCAGACGGTCGGCTCCCTCTCCGGCGGCAACCAGCAGAAGACAGTCTTCGCGCGCTGGATCGTTGCGAACTCGTCAGTGCTCCTGCTGGATGAGCCGACCCGAGGCGTCGACGTCGGCGCGAAGGTCGAAATCTACGAACTGATGAACGCAATCACCGCTGCCGGCGGCGCCGTCGTGATGGTGTCCAGCGAATTGCCCGAGGTCCTCGGCATGAGTGACCGGGTGCTGGTGATGAGCGGCGGACATATTTCCGGTGAACTAAGCGCCGACGACGCCACGCAGGATGCCGTGATGTCGCTGGCGGTGCGCGATGTACAGCGCGATCTTGAAGACAAGCTGATGGAGGACGGTCATGAATAAGGTTGCAACCGCGGCGGCGCCGAAGAAGGCGCGCGGCGGCTCACGGATCGGCCGGTTCCTGGCCGACAACGGAGCCCTGGTGGGCCTCTTCGTCCTCGGCCTGGCGCTGTTCATCGCGACGCCGGACTTCCTCACCGGACCCAATCTGCTGAACATCGGAATCCAGGCATCGGTGATCGCGGTGCTCGCGTTCGGTCTGACCTTCGTGATTGTGGCGGCAGGCATTGACCTTTCCGTGGGGTCCGTTGCAGCGCTCTCCGCGATGGGGTCGGCATGGATCTTCTCCCAGGGGTCGATGCCCGGCTGGATCGCGCTGATTGGCGGTCTCGCCATCGGTGCCCTGAGCGGCGCCGTCAGCGGTTTCGCCGTCGCGTACGGCAGGCTCCCCTCCTTCATCGCAACACTCGCGATGCTCAGCATTGCCCGCGGACTCACTCTGGTTATCTCCGAAGGACGGCCCATCGGCACCGCACCCGCGGTTTCCTTCCTCGGCGGTGATCTCGGAGTCATCCCCATGCCGATCATCGTCCTTGTCGTCGCCGGCCTGGTCGCTGCCTTCATCCTGAACTTCACCGTCATGGGCCGCTACATGTACGCCGTCGGCGGTAACAAGGAAGCAGCGCGACTCTCCGGGGTTCCCGTCCGCAAGGTCCTGGTCACCGTGTTCGCGCTCTCCGGTCTCTTCGCCGGCCTGGCCGGGCTCCTGCTGTCCGGCCGTCTCGACTCGGCGCAGCCGCAGGCAGCGGTGGGCTACGAGCTCGACGCGATTGCCGCCGTCGTCATAGGCGGTGCCTCGCTCGCAGGAGGTATCGGACGTATCAGCGGCACGCTTGTCGGTGCTCTGGTCCTCGTGGTGATCCGCAACGGCCTCAACCTCCTCAATGTCTCCTCCTTTTGGCAGCAAGTGGTCATCGGCCTGGTGATCGCGGTAGCCGTCGGAATCGACTCACTGCGGCGCAAAAACCAGCCGCACTAGACCTACAACTGAATACGTTCAGGAATCGAAAAGTCCCAATCCAAGCAAAGGAAAAAACAATGAAGTTCTCCGCTCCCCGCAAGGCAGCAGTACTCACCATGTCCCTGGCACTCGCGTTCTCCGCCACCGCCTGCAACCGCGGTGAGGAAGGTGCTGAAGGATCGACGTCGGCAACCCTCGCTTTGTCCACGCTGAACAACCCGTTCTTCGTCGAACTGCGTGACGGCGCTGAAGCCGCCGCTGAAGAGGCCGGCATTGACCTCGAAGTTGTCGACGCACAGAACGACTCCGCAACCCAGACCAACCAGCTCGCTACTGCCGCTACCAGCGGAACCGACGGCGTCATCATCAACCCGGTTGACTCCGACGCCGCGGCCGCCGCTGTTGCACCGCTGATTGACGCCGACATCCCCGTTGTAGCGGTGGACCGCGCGGTCAACGGCGCCGAGGTTGAATCCCTCGTCTCCAGTGACAATGTCGCCGGCGGACGCCAGGCAGCGGACGCACTCGCGGAGGCCATGGGCGAGGAAGGAAAGGTCATCGTCCTCCAGGGCGTCGCCGGAACCTCCGCCAGCCGTGACCGCGGCGCCGGTTTCGAAGAGGGCATCGCTGCGTACCCGAACATTGAAGTAGTCGCCAAGCAGACTGCAAACTTTGACCGCGCCGAGGCACTCAACGTTGCCACCAACCTGTTGCAGGCCAATCCCGACGTGACCGGCATCTTCGCCGAAAACGACGAAATGGCACTGGGCGCCATCCAGGCTCTCGGCGACCGCGCCGGCTCCGAGGTGAAGGTTGTCGGCTTCGACGGGACCGAGGACGGACTCGCCGCTATCGAAGCGGGCACCATGACCGCGACCATCGCGCAGCAGCCCGCCGAGCTTGGCAAGCGATCCGTCGAGGTGCTCGAGCAGCTCCTTGCCGGTGAGACCGTCGAAGCTACCATCCCCGTTCCGGTCACCACCGTGAACTCCGAGAACGTCGGTGAATTCACCGAATGAGCACACAGCCGCCGGGCGTCGTCGTTGTAGGGTCCATCAACGCTGACCTCGTAGTAACACTGGAACGCCACCCCCAGCCGGGCGAAACCCTGCTGGGCCGGACCATGACGGTGATGCCCGGCGGCAAGGGTGCCAACCAGGCCGTAGCTGCGGCGAAGCTCGGTGCACCCACCATGATGATCGGCGCGGTCGGCCAGGACGCCTATACCGATGTCGCCCTCTCCGGCCTGCACTCCGCCGGCGTCAATACTGACGGCGTGCAGCGCGTTGGGACCACTACCGGCGTCGCCATCGTGGAGGTCGACGACGGCGGCGAGAACACTATCGTCGTCATCCCCGGTGCGAATGGGAAAGTGACACCTGCGCTGGTTGCCTCAGCTGCGGATCGAATTGCCGACGCCGGCGTCCTGGTTCTGCAGGGCGAGATCCCTGCCGCTTCAGTTGCGGCGGCGGTTGCGTCTGGAACCGGCAGAGTGATGATCAACCTGGCGCCCGTGATCGAGCTCGACCGGAACACACTCCTGCGCGCCGACCCGCTGGTGGTCAACGAGCATGAGGGCGCGCTGGTACTGGCGCAGCTGACAGGAACTGCCGCGCCGCCGGACGCCGCACCGGTTGACCATGCTGATACGGCGCGGGCACTCCTTGCCTGCGGGTTTTCATCCGTCGTGATGACACTGGGGGGCGCCGGTGCGCTCCTCGCCGACTCCTCCGGGGTGATGGAGGTTCCTGCGCCATCAGTGGCTGTCGTCGATACCACCGGCGCGGGTGACGCATTCGTGGGAGCGCTCGCGGCCCGCTTGGTCGTCGGCGATGAGCTGGCCGACGCAGTCGCCATTGCCGTCCGGGTCGGCGCATTCGCGGTGGGAGCCGAGGGCGCGCAGCCCTCCTACCCGTCGCTCACCGATGCGCTCCCCGAGGCGCCGTCCCCCAAGGGACTTCAGGGAGCACAGGGAGCACAGGCATGAAGAAGAGCGGATTATTGAACGGTCCTATCAACGCCCTGCTCAGCACTCTGGGCCACGGACATCTGGTGATGATCACTGACTGCGGCATGCCGCTCCCCGAGTCCGCCGCCGTCGTCGACCTGGCACTCGTGAGAGGCACGCCGGCATTCGCGGAGGTGCTTCGAGCGGTGTTGGCCGACCTCGAGGTCGAGGGGTCGGTCATCGCCTCGGAGGCATGCGGGACCGTCGTCGAGGACGTTGTACGCGGCGAGGGTCTCTCCCCGGAGTTCGTGAGTCATCAGGAGCTGAAGTCTCTGCTCGATGAGGCGCGGCTCATCATCCGGACTGGCGAGGCCACGTCCTACGCGAATGTGGCGCTGCGCTGCGGGGTGACGTTCTAAGACTCGCCGGGCTTTTGAATCAGTCCTGACGACGCCTCGCCGGGCGCACCGCCATAGCGATCAGCCAGAGAACCACCAGGGCGACGGCCGCAGCGGAAACCCACACCACAATCGTGGTGCCCATACCTTGGTTCGACACCTCCGCCGCCGTCTCGCTGGCTTCCTCCTGAACGTACTGGTCGACGACGGGGGCCAGGAGGACATCCGGGGCCTCCTGAAGTGTCTGCCGCAGGGCAGCCGAGGTTGCCTCCTCCGCTCCCAGCCGCCAGTCGACGGTTCGGCCCTCCGCTTCAGGCTCCGGGCGAACAAGCTCCAGCCACGAGATCATCCCGATCTCGGGATATTCCTCGGCGATGGCAGGATCGAAAAGCTGCTCAAGCCACGCCGTCTTGATGTCCGTTTCTTCTGCGCTGTCGGGGTCCGCCGGGTCATAGAGCGCAGCTGTCTGCACGAAGAAGCGCTGGCCCCGCTCCGCCCCGTACTCCTTCGCGAAATCGATCGTCGGTGCTCCGGGCGGCATGCCGTACGTTCCTTCGAGCTGCCTCCGGAACTTATCCTGCTCGGGAAGCACGGAGGTAATGATCGCTCCCGAATACTCGCGGGGATCGTCGATGTCCGCGATCGCACCCGGCTCGTAGCTGCCGTAGTGGTACATGCTCAGCCCCACCCAGTCCACTGCGTCATCACCAGGGTAATAGGGCCGGTAGGGGTCGTCGCCGGTCTCGACCAACCCGTTGCCGTTGGTATCGAGCGCCTGGATCTTGGCGTCCTCGCTTCCTTCAAGGGCGCCGTATGACTCCGTGAAGGGATAGCCGGCTGCATACGACGGCGCCCACAGCATCGCCGCGGACGGCGCACCGGCGTGCACAGCCGAAGCGACGGTCTGGAAAGCCGACACATAGTCCTCGGGCTGCTGCCCCCACTCATACCAGGTACCGTTCATTTCCGGCGCGAACCGGACAAAGAAGGCAGTGCCATATTCTTCACCGGCGAGCTCCAGCACCCCAGCAAGGTCCGTGGCGTCATTCTCGGTGAGTTCGGCGAGCGGTTTCGATGGTTCAAGGGTGACAACAACGGCGGAACCCAGCGTGGCAGCCTGCAGCGCAGTGTCACGAAGGTCCCGCACGAGGGCTTCCTGCAACGGATAGGAGAACGGCCTGCTGAAGAACGACGGCGTCACGCCGGTCTGATCCACATACCCGGCCGCATCGGCACCGGACCAATCAAGCTCGGGGCCGAAGTACCGGCCATCCTCCAACTCCGTCGGCGCCAAGGGTTGCACCGGGCTCTGCCTGCCGACTACCCCGGATTCATTGGCTGGCGGCACGGCCCACGCAGAGGGTCCGCCCGCTCCCTGTGTCACCAGCAGAGCCAGCGCCATCGCCAGTGAAGACCGGATGGCTGCCCACACCGCCGTCATACGTAACCCTGAGACATGATGAGACCGCTTTCCGCTGAGGCACCGCCGGCTCGTCATCGCAGCGCTGTGAGCAGATATCGCGCAGTCAGCTGGAAGACGAGGATGCAATCGAGATAATTCACTGAGACCATTCAGTGAGAACCAAATTACCTGACTGGAGCGAAGGCATGACCAATCTGGACGTGCATCCTGAGGAGATCGTCTGCCGAGGGGATCGGGCACCGTTGACCGCCGAACTGCTGGTCCCCCGCGACGTACCGCTCGGTGGTCCGCGGGCAATGACCGTGCGCCGGACACTGCCACAGCGCCGGCGCAGCCTGATCGGGTCATGGTGCTTTCTGGACCACTACGGGCCGGACCCGGTGTCCGCCTCGGGCGGAATGAAGGTCCCCCGGCACCCGCATACCGGCCTGGCCACCGTGAGCCTGCTCTTCACTGGTGGAGTCAGCCATCGCGATTCCTCCGGCGCCGACGCCCTGGTGCGTCCCGGCGAGGTCAACCTCATGATCGCCGGTCGCGGGATCTCGCATCAGGAGTTCTCCACCCCAGACACCACGCTCCTCCACGGTGTGCAGCTCTGGTACGCCCTGCCCGATTCAACCCGGCACATGCCGCCCACCTTTGAGCACTACGAACCGGAGCCGGTCACCGGCGAGGGAACCACGCTGCGGGTCTTCATCGGCTCTCTGGCAGGTTCGGCTTCCCCGATCGAAACCTACACACCGCCGCTGTTGGCCGCCGAGATCAATCTGGAGTCCGGTGCCCGCCTGGAACTGCAGCTGACCCCCGCCTTCGAGCACGGCGTGTTGCTGGATGCCGGTGATCTGACCCTCAACGGGTCGCAGGTGCCGGTGAACCATCTTGCCTACTTGCCTGTCGGGGAGCAGTCCCTCACGGTCGAGGCCGGAGCGGACCCGGTACGGCTCATCCTGATCGGCGGCGAACCGCTGGGCGAGCAGATCGTGATGTGGTGGAACTTCGTCGGCCGCTCGCATGAAGAGGTGGTCGCTTACCGCGCTGCCTGGCAAGCGGAAATTGGTGCCGAACCGGCACTGTCGCAGGACTCAACGTACGACGACGGCGCTCCCTACCCGCGCTTCGGCCCGTTCCCTGCCGGTCAGCCTGCCGCGCTGCCGGCACCGACGATGCCGGCAGTCCAATTGCGCCCGCGCGGCTGAAGACGACGCCGCTCGCCCTTCCCGCTTGCAAGCATCAGCCATACCTAGCACTGCTATGCTTCATACACCTAACACCTCTAGGTATGTGGAGCAGCAGTGCGCATCGACAAAGACCTCGTGGCGGCCTCCGCCACCCCGCTCGTCCTGGGCATCCTCGCGGAAGGCGACCTCTACGGGTACGCCATCCTCAAGCGCGTCGGCGAGCTTTCCGGCGGCAGCATGCAATGGACCGACGGCATGCTCTATCCACTCCTGCACAGGCTGGAGCGGCTCGGCTACGTCAACGCAAGGTGGGGCACCTCGGACGCCGGCCGCCGTCGTAAGCACTACGCCATCACGGAGACCGGGCGGGAAGCCCTCGCTGAACGCCAGCAGCAGTGGACCGTGGTCGCCGACGCACTGCGTCAGGTCTGGCACGCCTCCCCCACGCCACCGGCAGTGACGGAGGGGTGGGCGTGATGGCAGCTCATGCAGAGCTGGAGGCTCAGATTGACCGGTGGCGCAGCTACGTTCAGCGCCGCCGGGCCATCTCCCCCGCCGACGTCGACGAGCTAGAAGACCACCTCCGCGAACAAATCGCCGAGCGCCAAGCCACTGGACTTGATGACGAGGAAGCCTTCCTCGTTGCGATCAAGCGTCTCGGAAACCTCGACGCCGTCTCGCAGGAATTCGCACGCGAACACTCGGACCGGCTGTGGAAGCAGCTTGTCCTCCTTCCGGAGAAAACACCCGACGACGACGGCAGCACCCCTGCGTGGCGCGAGCTGGCAGTCGTTCTCGCGCTGGCCGTGGGTGCGGGGATCGCAGTCAAGGTTGGGTTCCTCCTGATCGAAAACGAGAACGTATTCGCACGGAACCTAGGGTTGCTGGTAGTCCCCTTCATCGCCGGCTACTTCACATGGAAGCGGCGGCTGACGCCGCGAGCCGGCGCTGCACTCCTGATCCCCTATGGTGTCCTCGCAGTGATCCTCAATGCCTATCCGTTCTCCGTTGGCGGGTCCACGGAGTTGCTCGCGGTACTGCATGCTCCGGTGATCCTGTGGCTCCTGGCTGGACTGGCGTACGTCGGCGGGCGATGGCGCTCCCACAGCCGCCGCATGGACTTTGTCCGTTTCACGGGCGAGTTCGCGATCTACTACACCCTGCTTGCCCTCGGCGGCGCCGTGTTGATTGGCCTGACGCTCGGCGCCTTCACTCTCATCGGCACCGATCTTGAACCGGTCCTGGCCGAGTGGATCCTGCCCTTTGCCGTGCCCGGCGCACTGGTGGTGGCGGCCTGGCTTGTCGAAGCCAAACAGAACGTCGTCGAGAATATCGCTCCGGTCCTCACGCGCATCTTCACACCGCTCACCATCGTGATGCTGCTGGCGCTCCTGGGCGTCATCGCCGCTGCCGGCGGCCTGGTGGACGTCGAACGCGAGCTGCTCATTCTCATGGACGCGATCCTGATCCTGGTGCTGTCCCTGCTGCTGTACTCGATCTCCGCGCGGGATTCCCTCGCCCGGCCCGGCTTCTTCGACGCGTTGCAGCTGGTCCTTGTCATTGCAGCCATCGCTGTGGACGCCGTCATGCTGACTGCGATGCTCACCCGCATTGCCGAGTTTGGCTTCAGTCCCAACAAGATCGCCGCCCTCGGCCTCAACCTCCTGCTCTTGGTGCATTTGGTGCGCGCCGCCTGGCTGACCGTCGGGTTCCTGCGGGGACGGCGCCCATTCGGGCAGCTCGAAAACTGGCAGACGCGGTACTTGCCGGTTTATGGCGCGTGGGCCGCCGTCGTCGTCGTTCTTTTTCCGCCTGCCTTCGGCTTCATCTGATCAGAAGTCGAACATCTCCCCTAGCCAGTTGTCCTTCTTCTTGCGGTACGGCTTGCGTCCGTACTGGTCCTCACCCCGGCGGTCGTTGTTGTAGCGGCGGGCATCGTCATCGTAGCGGCGTCGGTAGTCGTCATCCCTACGGCCGTAGTCATCATCCCTGCGCTCGGCTCCCAGCAGCGGGGAAGGCAGCGGCGGGGCGATGGGCGGTGCGCTCGGCGCGTGCGGGCGGGCGGCAGGCTGCGCGGTGAGGGCGCCGGCGCGGTCGATGATCTTGTCGAGCTCCCCCCGGTCCAGCCAAACTCCGCGACAGGTGGGACAGTAATCAATCTCCACGCCACTTCGCTCCGACATCACGAGTTCAATCTTGTCCACCGGGCACAGCATGGGTTCCTCCTGCATTGAGTGAGTTGCGATCAGTTGTGTAGCTCAAACGTAGGTCATTCGGTCGCTTGTCCCTACCCAATGCGTGCTAATCCGTTCGGTGACGAAAAGGCGGCCTACCCAAGCGATGAATGCTCGGGCAGGCCGCCTGCTGTTACTGGGACTACTACAGCGTTGAGGTGTCGATGACGAAGCGGTACCGCACGTCGGATGCCAGCACGCGCTCGTAGGCGTCATTGATCTTGTCGGCCGGAATGACCTCGATCTCGGCACCGAGCTTGTGCTCGGCGCAGAAGTCGAGCATCTCCTGGGTCTCACGGATCCCGCCGATCATCGATCCGGCAAAGGACCGGCGGCCGCCGATGAGCGCGAAGGCCTGAACGGGCAGCGGCTCGGCCGGAGCACCAACGTTGACCAGCGCGCCGTCGAGGCTCAGCAGTCCGAGGTAGGCACTGATGTCCAGTGACGCGCTGACCGTGTTGATGATCAGATCGAAGGAGCCCGCGAGATCCGTGAAGGTGTTCTCGTCGCTCGTGGCGTAGTACGCATCCGCGCCGAGACGCAGGCCGTCCTCCTGCTTCTTCAGCGACTGGGACAGAACCGTCACCTCCGCACCCATCGCGTGAGCTAGCTTGACGGCCATGTGACCGAGACCGCCAAGTCCGACGACGGCTACCTTCTTCCCCGGACCGGCACCCCAGTGCCTCAGCGGCGAGAAGGTGGTGATGCCTGCGCACAGAAGGGGGGCGGCCGCGTCGAGCTCGATGCCCTCGGGAATACGGAGAACGAAGTCCTCGGTCACCACAACCTGGGTGGAGTAACCGCCCTGCGTGATGGTTCCGTCGCGGTCAACCGCGCCGTAAGTGCCCACGTTGCCGTTGAGGCAGTACTGCTCCTCGCCGGCCAGGCAGTTCTTGCATTCACGGCAGGAGTTGACCATGCAGCCGACTCCCACGCGATCGCCGACAGCGTGCTTGGTCACGTTGGCGCCAACCTCGGTGACGATTCCGGCGATCTCATGTCCTGGAGCCAGCGGGAACTGCTGGGGCCCCCAGTCGCCTCGAACCGTATGGATATCCGAGTGGCAGATACCGGCGTACTTGATCTCGATCAGGACGTCGTCCGGTCCGACATCCCGGCGTTCGATGGTGGTAGGGACGAGGTCCTCGGTGGCCGAGGGAGCAGCGTAGGCGGAAACTGTTGTGGGCATGGAAGCTCCTGTGAATCGTTGATGGTGCAGGTACTGAGTAGTGTTCGTGGCCGAGGAGCCTGGCGGATGTGTTGCGGTCAGTCGTGAATGCGGCGTGTTCCGATCAGGCTGACCATCGCCGGGTCGCGGTGGTCGAAGAACAGGCTCGAGCCAGCGTCCATCCCGGCAATTCCGTTCAGCTCGTCGTCGGTAAGCGCAAAGTCGAAGACGTCGATATTCTCCGCCATACGGTCAGGGCGCACAGACTTCGGGATGACGACGACGTCGCGCTGGATCAGCCAGCGCAGCACCACCTGTGCCACGGACTTGCCGTGGGCAGCGCCGATGTCCGAGAGTACCGGATCACCGAAGAGGTTGTTGCGGCCTTCAGCGAACGGCCCCCAGGACTGGTGCTGGACCCCCTTCGCCTGCATGATCTCCTGATCAGCGGCACGCTGAAAGAACGGGTGTGTCTCAATCTGGTTCACGGCGGGGACAACCTCGCTGTGCTCTATGAGGTCCACCAGCCGGTCAGGGTAGAAGTTGGAGACGCCGATAGCTTTCACGAGGCCCTGCTGATTCAGATCTTGCATAGTGCGCCAGGCACCGAAGTAATCGCCGTACGGCTGGTGCACCAGGTAGAGGTCGATGTAATCGAGGCCGAGCCGTTGAAGTGAGGCCTCGAACGCACGCCTGGCTTTCTCCTCGCCTGCATCCTGGATCCACAGCTTGGTGGTGACGAACAGTTCTTCCCGGGAAATACCGGAAGCTGCGATGGCCCGGCCGACTGCTTCCTCGTTTCCGTAGGCTGCGGCAGTGTCCAGATGGCGATAGCCCGCTGCAAGGGCGCTGGTGACAACCTGCTCCGTCTCCTCCGGCGGAACCTGATATACACCGAAGCCGAGAGTCGGCACCTCGATGCCGTTGTTGAGCGTGACGTTAGGGACAGAGCTGGGCATGAATACCTTCTTCGAATCGCAAGTCTTGAAACAACTGCTATCCATCAAACCCGCTCCCCCGCCCGCGCGGGAGTGACGGTATTTCCCGGTACTGCCAGACCCTCCCTACGCACGTACCCTCGTCGTACCGTAGAAGGCATGGAAAACCGTGACGAAGTGCGTGCCTTCCTCACCACCCGTCGCGAACGGCTCACCCCTGAACAGGCTTCAATTCCCTATTACGGAGGACGACGCCGGGTCAAAGGACTGCGCCGTGAGGAAGTTGCGATGCTGGCCGGTATGAGCACCGACTATTACACGCGGCTGGAGCGCGGAAACCTGAGCGGTGTGTCCGACGTCGTACTGGACTCCCTGGCCCGTGCGCTCCAGTTGGACGAGGCTGAGCGCGGGCACCTCTTCAACCTGGCCAGCGCTGCCAAGGGGCCGGCACGCGCGGCGAAACCGGGATCTGGCGCCCGGTCCCGCGGCTCTGCCCGCACCGGGGTGCGGGAGGGCGTTCTTCGCATCCTCGACACCATCAACGCGCCGGCGTATGTCCGCAACGCCCGGTTCGACGTCGTTGCCTCCAACCGGCTTGGCCGCGCCCTCTTCTCGGATGCCTACCCCGATGGCGAGACCGTGTTCAATCTCGCCCGCTACACCTTCCTCGACCCGCGCTCGCGTGAGTTTTTCGTGGAGTGGGAGAGGATCGGCCGCGACTCGGTCGCTGCCCTGCGCCTCGAGGCAGGTTCAAACCCCTACGACCGTGGGCTGACCGACCTGGTTGGCGAGCTGTCCACCCGCAGTGAGGAATTTCGAACCTGGTGGGCGTCGCATAACGTGAAGTTCCACAACACCTCCACCAAGACGCTGCGCCACCCCGTGGTAGGCGAGTTCGAGGTCACGGGCGAGGCGCTGGTGCTTCCGGGCGACCCCGGACTGACTATCGTTACCTACACTGTTGAACCGGCCAGCCCCTCAGCTGAGGCACTCGACTTTCTGGCCAGCTGGAGCACGCAGAACGCCTGATGCTTGAAGCACTTTGAGGTGGCCGCCGGTGACCACCGATGAGTGGTCACCCGCGGTCAGTTCCAAGGTCTACGGGTGCAGGAGTACCTTGGTGTAGCCGTCTTCGCGCTTGTCGAACTTCGCGTACGCGTCAACTGCTTCGTCGAGGGAAACCTCGTGCGAAACGATCCAGGACGGTTTGGCCTTGCCCCGGATGATGAGGTCGCGAAGTTCCCGGTTGTATTTCTTCACTGGGCACTGACCGCCCATGAGGCTGATGCCTTTGGCGAAGACTTGGCCGTAGTTGAAGGCGACCCGTCCTTCTTTGGCGAGGTCGTTTGTGGCGCCGGGGTCTTCCGGAACATATACGCCCACAACGCCGATATGCCCGGTGGCGCGAACTACCTTCACGAGGTTGTCGAGCACCATTTCCGGATGTTCCTCGCCGGTGTGGTCGTGTGCCTGATAGCCGACGGCTTCGATTCCGCAGTCGGCTCCGAAGCCGTCTGTTCCTTCCATGATCACCTCGGTGGGGTCCACGTCGGCGAAGTTGATCGGGGTTGCCCCAATTTGTCCGGCGAGGGCGAGCCTGTCGGGTTCCTTGTCAACGACGAATACCTGGGACGCGCCCTTGATGAAGGCACTGTGCGCTGCCATCAGACCGACGGGGCCCGCACCGAAGACCGCGACAGATTTCCCGGGGGCGACCATGGCCATTTCGGCGCCGTGGTATCCCGTGGGAAAGATGTCCGAGAGCATGGTGAAGTCGGATTCGTTCTCCTTGCCCTCGGGGAGCTTGAGGAGATTGAAGTCTGCCCACGGTACGCGCAGCAGTTCGGCCTGACCGCCCCAGTAAGGGCCCATCATCGGGTAACCGTACCCGGCACCCGGTTGACCTGAGGGGTTGGCGCGCAAGCAGGCGGAGGTGTATCCGTTGTTGCAGTTGCGGCAGGTACCGCATGCGAGATTGAAGGGAACCGATACCCGGTCGCCGACGCTGATGCGGTCCACGCCGGGCCCGACCGCTTCGACGATTCCCATGTTCTCGTGGCCCATGACCATGCCGGCGTCCATATCCGCCCGGCCTTCGTACGGATGCAAATCCGAACCGCAAATATTGGCGGTGGTGATGCGGATGACGGCATCGAGGGGTCCCTCAATTTTCGGGTCCGCGACGTTTTCCACGCTCAGTTCGTAGGGGGCCTTGAAGACTACTGCTTTCATTGCTTGCTCCTTCTCTTCGTGAACTGCGGGGTATCACGCCGCATCGTCCCTGCCACCGGCGATCCATCAATAATAAGCAGGCTTGCTATTTTTTGGATAGCACCAGCACGCAGCTCCGGGCAGCAATGGCTGACCTTCGAGCGTCCCTGAGCTCCTCGACCCGGGTCCGATAGGCTCGTACCTTAAGTGAACCCCCAAGAGGAGAGCGTTACGTGACTGAGAACCAGGATTCCGCGACCGAGTTTGACCCGGACGCTTCCGGGGAGCAGTCCCAGCCCGCACTCGAAGCGTTGATCGGCCGGGTGGAGGAAGAAGTACGCAAACTCCAGCTGGCCAAATTCAGCCAGGAGGATGCGCTCACGCTCGGGTTGCTGATCGTGGAACTGGCCACCGAGCGTGAGATGCCGGTTGCCGTCGATATTCGCAGGGGGAGCCACATCCTGTTTCACGTCTCGCTGGCCGGAGCTACGCCGGACAACGACATCTGGGTGGAACGGAAGGCGCGCACCGCTGAGCGCTACGGCGTTCCCTCGCTGCTGGTCGGCCTGCGGGGACGGCGCGGCGGCGGCAGGACGGAAGACAACGCCTGGTTCGATCAGTCGGCCTACGCCGCACACGGTGGCGCGTTCCCCATCTATGTGAAGGGAACCGGGCCCGTCGCCGTGGTGACTGTGTCGGGTCTTCCTCAGAAGGCTGACCACCAGCTGGTTGTCGAAGCACTTACCAAGTTCAGCCGGCGCAAGAAGAAGGCCGCGCCGTCGTCGTAAGGGTTCTTCTGTGAGCGGTTACCTGGTCGCAGGAGTCAGGGACTCAATGAGTGTTTCGATCCTGCTCTTGATCTCGTCGCGGATGGGCCGGACGGACTCGACGCCCTTGCCTGCCGGATCCTCCAGCACCCAGTCCTCATAGCGTTTGCCGGGGAAGTACGGGCATTCGTCGCCGCAGCCCATGGTGATGACCACGTTCGATTCCTTGACTGCCTCCGTGGTCAGGACCTTCGGGATCTCGCTGCTCATGTCGATTCCGACCTCGGCCATGGCCTCGACCGCGGACGGGTTGATCTTGTCAGCCGGCTGCGATCCGGCCGAGCGCACCTCGATGGCACCCTTCGAGAGAGTAGTGAGGAAGGCTGCTGCCATCTGCGACCGGCCGGCGTTGTGAACGCACACGAACAGGACGGACGGCTTTTGGACGGTTTCGGGGGTCATCAGGGATCTCCGCATTGATTGACAACGATCGATTGAATACCATCAACTATATCGATCAATGTCAATCCATCAGTGCATAATGGATTCATGAACGCTTTGCAGACCGTGGAAACCATGCTTGATGCATCCTGCTGCCTCCCCTCGGAGCAGCCCGGGATCAGCCTCGAGGATGCCCAGCAGCGTGCCCTCGTGTTCAAGGCCCTGGCGGATCCGAACCGGCTGCGGCTGCTCTCCATTGTGAAGGCTGGAGAGTCAGGCGAGGCTTGCGTGTGTGACCTGACCGAACCACTGGACCTCGGTCAGCCGACTGTCTCCCACCATTTGAAGATCCTCGTCGAAGCCGGACTGCTGAACCGCGAGAAGCGCGGAACCTGGGCCTACTACTCCCTGGTTCCCGGCGCACTGGACAGGGTGACGGGGCTGCTCGCGTCGCTCTGACGCTCCTACCACCGGGGGTGGACGGCCTCCCTGAAGTACCGGTTGTAGATGTCCAGGACACCGCCGCCCATCTCATTACCCAATGTGCTTTCCGCGCCAACTTCAGCATTTGCCCGCGCCTGCGCCGGGGTACGGGCGCCAGGAATCACTGTGGTGACACCCTCCTGGGCAACCACCCACGCCAGGGCCGCCTGTGCGGTGCTCACACCGTCGGGCACCAGCGCATTGAAGTCATCAACTGCCGCCAGCCCAGTTTCGAAATCCACGCCGGAGAACGTCTCACCGACGTCGAAGGCTGAACCCGTGCGGTTGTAGTTGCGGTGATCATCCTCCGGAAACTCGGTGTCTTTCGTGTACTTTCCGGACAACAGCCCCGAGGCAAGCGGAACGCGGGCGATGATTCCGACACCGGCCGCCGCAGCCGCCGGAAGCACCTCATCCAGCGGTTTGAGACGGAAGGCGTTGAGGATGACCTGCACCGTCGCGGTGTTACCGCGCTTGATCGCCTCCAGCGCTTCGTCGGTCCGTTCGACGCTCACGCCGTAGTTGCGGATAACGCCCTCGCTCACGAGGGTATCCAGGGCGTCATACACTTCCGGGTTGCTGTACACGGCAGTCGGCGGGCAATGCAGTTGAACGAGGTCGAGGGTGTCCTGCTGCAGGTTACGCCGCGAGCGGTCCAGCCAGGACCGGAAGTTGGTCAGGCTGTAATTCTCGGGAAGCTGGTCCGTCCGCCGGCCCATCTTCGTTGCCACAGTGACATCCAGCCCGGGATTGGCCTTGAGGAACGAGCCGATGGTCTGCTCGCTCCGACCGTCGCCATAGACATCGGCAGTGTCGAAGAAGGTTACACCGGAGTCGACCGCTCCTTCCAGCACGGCGAGCGCGTCCTCCTGGTCCACCTGGCCCCAGTCGGCTCCGAGTTGCCACGTTCCGAGTCCGATCGTCGATACCGGGCGGCCGGTCTTGCCAAGAATGCGTTGTTCCATGGATCGACTATATGACCGACCGGTCAGACCTGCGGCGTCCTGGGTGGAGCTACCCGGCGTGAGCCAGTTGCTTCGAAGGCAGCAGCCAGCCGCAGCAGCTCGTTGTCCGAATACGCCTTTCCCGCGAAAGTCAGGCCCACCGGCATCCCGAGATCGGCCATCACGCCCATCGGAACGGTGACCGTCGGGATGCCGAGGTGGCGCGGCACCAGGTTGCCGTTGGACACCCACACTCCGTTGCGCCACGCGAGGTCCGCGGAGGCAACGGAGGTATCTGTGTCCGCAGGTCCGACGTCGGCCGCTGCCGGGAAGATGACCGCGTCCAGTCTGTTCTCATCCATCCATTCGTGAAGGTCCAGCCGGCGGGTCTCCTGCAGACCACGCAGCCCCTCCTCCAGATGGGGGATGTCGGTCAGGGACACCGGTCCGTGCCGGCGGATGACGTCCGGGTACTCGGCGATGTCGTCGTCGAAGCCGGTATACCGGTCCGGCAGCGCGCCTTCCGGCGCAGGGAAGATCGTGGCGCCGTCGACGTCGGCAAGTGACGCCAACTGCGGATCGGTGTTCGCCTGCAGGAAGTCTTCCCAGGCCCAGGCGGACAGGTCTCCGATCTCGTGCTTGAGGTATTCGGGGCTGACGAGTCCGCGGGTGCTGATGGTCGGCGCACCGGGCCTGTCACCCTCGTAGTTGGAGACCACGGGAAAGTTGACCTCGACCACCTCGGCGCCCGCGTTCTCCAGATCCCGCCGCGCTGCCTGCCAGAGTTCGATGACCGACTGCCGCGTCTCGATCCGCTGGCCGGTGGGGCCGCCGATGCCGGGTGCCGCTGCAGTGCCGGCGGGGTTGTCCTTGTTGATGTACATGCGGGGCACACCGAAGCGCTTCCCCTTCAGTGCGCTGCGGTCAGCGGCCAACGACCGGTACGACGGCGGACGCACCTCCGAGGCGCGCGGAACGGACACCCAGGGCTGGACGCGCCAGAAGTCGCCGCGGGTCTCGGTATCGTCGGCGACGATGACGTCGAGGACCTCGAGCAGATCCGCCATGGTGCGCGTATGGGGAACCACAACGTCCATGGTGGGCACGAGCGGCCAGTTTCCCCGCACCGAGATGACACCCGGCGAGGGCGTGTACGCGCACAGTGCGTTGTTCGACGCCGGAGCACGGCCTGATGACCACGTTTCCTCAGCCAGCCCGAAGGCGGCGAAGCTGGCGGCCGTCGCGGTGCCGGATCCGTTGGAGGAGCCGGACGCGAAAGCGGCGGTGAGGTAGTCAGCGTTGTAGGGGCTTTCAGCCCGTCCGTAAACGCCGCGCTGCATTCCGCCGTTGGCCATCGGCGGCATGTTGGTGAGGCCGATGAGGATGGCGCCGGCGCCGCGAAGCCGCTCAATGGTGAACGCGTCCCGCTGCGCGATGAGGCCCTGAAACGCCGGGGAACCCGCAGCAACCGTGAGCCCCTTAGCCTGGTAGCTGTCCTTCGCGGTGTACGGGATGCCGTCCAACGGACCGAGAGTTTCACCCTTCTGCCGGCGGCGGTCAGAGGCCCGCGCTTCTTCCAGCGCATCCGGGTTCATGACGACGACTGAGTTGAGCCGGATGCCCGCCTTGTCATAGACCGCAATGCGGTTCAGGTAGCTCCCGACGAGCTCCTCGCTGGTTACTTGGCCGGTCTCGAGTGCCGCGCGAAGATCCGCGATACCGGCTTCGACGACATTGAAACCCATCAGCGGTTCCCCTCACTCCGGCCCGCCGTGGCTCGCGCCGCGGGTTGCTGCTGGGTGATGCAGTGGACGCCGCCGCCGAAGGAGAAAATGTCGCGGGCGTCGACGAGTTCAACGGTTCGCCCCGGGTAGGCGCGGCCGAGGACGTCGGCGGCAACGGCGTCGTTCTCGTCATCGAAGGCACACAGGATCACTGCGCCGTTCGCCACGTAGTGGTTGATGTAGGAGTAGTCCACAAAGCCGTCGTCGTCGGTGAGGACCGTGGGCGCCAGCACGTCGATGATCTCCAGAGGGTGACTATCGGCGTCGACCGCTCTCTCCAGTTCGGACCGCAGGAAGCGGCTCACCTCGTAGTCGGGGTGTTCGGGGTTGTCCTGCCTGTGGAGGAGAACAGCGCCCGACGGCGTGAACGCGGCGACGATGTCCACGTGACCGCGGGTGCCGAACTCCTCATAGTCGCGGCTGAGCCCGCGCGGCAGCCAGACTGCGTGCCGGGTGCCCAAACGGGCGTGAAGCTCTGCTTCGACGGATTCCTTGGTGGCTCCCGGGTTGCGTCCGGGATCGAGCTGGACCGTCTCGGTGAGCAGGACCGTTCCACGGCCGTCGACGTGGAAGCCGCCGCCCTCATTCACAAGCGTGCTGTCCTCGACCGGGGCACCGGCGTGCGCGGCGACCGCCCGGCCAACGTGCTGGTCCTTCTCCCACGCCGCCCAGTGCTGGGCGCCCCAACCGTTGAAGATCCAGTTGACGGCGTGCGTGGAACCGTCCGATGCATGGACGAACGTAGGCCCGGAATCGCGGAGCCACGCGTCGTCGAGCTCGGTCTCCTGCACCGCAATGTCGGCTCCCAGCAGTGTGCGGGCGGTCGCGGCGTCGGCCGGATCCGCGAGGACGGTCACGGGTTCGTAGCGGGCGATGGTCCGGGCCACGCGGGACCAGGCCTCGCGTGCCCGGCCGAGGCTCTCGCTACCAGGTGCGCCGAATGTGTCATTGGAGGGCGGGAAGGCCATCCAGGTGCGCTCATGCCGCTCCCACTCGGCGGGCATGACGGTGGCGGCGGTCAGTGAAGCGTTCATCCGATGAGAGCGCGCTGGTTCTGGAGCGCCGTCGTAATGTTTCGGGCGGTCAGCTGACCCATGCGAACGGCGCCGTCGACGTGCTGGTAGCCCTCGGCCGCGAGGTCGGAGCTGGACCAGTAGATGGGGCCCACCGGGGTCAGCTGGTGCTTGGCGTAGCGGTGCAGGCCGCCGAGGTCATAGCTGGCTGCGTACGCGCCCCGGGTCCATTCCTCGGAGCCCCAGTCCGACTCGTAGTACACCTCGGGCTCCAGGGCTTTCGGTCCCAGGAACCCGGCGATGGACTCGAGGATCTGCCGGCGCCGGTCCTCGACGGAGAATTCAAACATGGCGTCGGCCTTCTCATCGGAAATGAAGGCAACGAGGGTTCCGCGGGAGTCTTCGTGGTTGGTGTTGTCGTAAACCTCCTGCACAATCGACCCTGCACTGAAGCCGGTGCCGGACAGTCCGTCCTCGCGCCAGAACGGCGTCTCATAGACGGCGTGCACCTTGATGACCAGGCCCAGTGACTGGTGCTGATGCATCTGGTGCTGCCTGCGCGGCAACGGGGGTTCGTAGGAGACCCGCGAGTACAGGTTCGGCGGAACGGCCATGACGGCGTACCGCGCGTTGACAGTGACGCTTTCCGAGATGGCGGTCACCGTGGTGGTTCCGTCCTGGCTTTCCGACCAGCGTAGGGTGCGGACGGGACTGTTCAGGACGACGCAGTCCCCCAACTCAGCTGCGATGCGCTCTGACACCGACTGCATTCCACCGACAACACGCTTGTCGAGGATGAAGTCCTCGTCCACCAGGTTCGAGAACGAGCCGGCGGACGCGGCCATCAGCACGGCCTGCAGCGTTGAGAAAGCGTGAGCCGGCTTGGTGAGCATGCCGCCCGCGATGAAGAGGCCGATGTTGTTGCAGGCTTCCTCATCATCCGACTGCTGCCGGAGCCAGGAATGGAAGGAAACGGTATCCAGCTCCCTGGCCTGCGGGTGCTCCCACGGAGCCTTGGGATCCATCTGGGCAGCCAGGCGGTCCAGCTCGTCGATAAGCCGTGACATCTCCGCGCTCGTCCGGCGGCTCACGGGGAACATCTCGCCGGTGTACCGGACGGCCTTGCCGTCCGCTCCGATGTAGACGGACTCACCCTCGCGGTAGCGCGAGTAGGTTTCCAGTCCGAGCTCCTTGAGTAGGCCGATCAGCGCCTCCTGATCCGGCGACACCCACTGTCCGCCGAGTTCCAGGACAGCGCCGTCGATCACATCGGTATGGGTCCGGCCGCCCACGCGGTCCCGCGCCTCAAGAACGGTAACGGAGTGGCCGGCCTTCCGCAGTTCCCTCGCTGCAGTCAGTCCTGACGGTCCTGCACCAACGACGACGACGTCGCTTTCGATAATCCTCATGATGTCCTCTCTACACGGGTGGCGCCGTGCTAAAACGAATGACATTCGTTTATGTCCAATTACTGTAGAGGAAGGGGTCCGGTTTGAAAAGCTCGGCATCGTCGGCACTGTTGCGCCGCCGTCGTCATACCGATGTTTTCCCATGCTTCCTCTCCTACATTGAGCCGCATGTCGAAGAACAAACGCGCTCCGCTTGTGGACCGGAAGGTTCTGCACAGGCTGGAGGATGAGTTCGAGGATCCCGGTCCTGCGCATTCCTTTGTGCGCGACTTCGTTGCCTTCTGGGACGAACGGTACCTCCGCCTCGCGGAGGCCGTGCAACGACATGATGAAGCCGCATCCCTCGACGCACTGCTCAGCGTGCGGATTGGCTCGGCCATGATCGGCGCCGCCCGGCTCGCGAAACTCGCGGCGGAACTTGAATCGAGCCTGAAACGCGGACACCTGGGCGCCGTGGCCGAAGCACTTCCGCAGGTCAAGGAGTGCGGCGATGCAACGGTCAGAAAGCTGACAACGAAGTACATCGACGCGAGTTGGTGATGCTCGGGGCCGCGATCCGGACAGAATGTAGGTATGCGCACCTCCTCCATCCCTGCTCCCGTGCTGATGATCATGGCGGTGCTGTCCGTCCAGTTCGGTGCAGCCCTGGCCAGGACGCAGTTCGACGCCGTGGGCCCCACCGGCGCAGTGTTCCTCCGGTTGCTGTTCGGGGCGTTGATCCTGCTGGCTGTTGTGCGCCCGAAGGTACGCGGGTGGAAGCGCGAGCAGTGGGCAGCCGCAGCGGTGCTGGGCGTCGCGCTGGCAGGGATGAACAGCCTTATCTACCTCGCCATCGGCGTCATCCCGATTGGCGTGGCCGTGACGCTCGAGTTCACCGGCCCGCTCCTGCTGGCACTGGTGCAGACCCGGCGCCTCACTGACGCGGCGTGGGCACTGCTGGCGTTTGCCGGCGTCGTTCTTTTGGGGTTCGACGACGGCAGCGTCCTGCCGCTCGCCGGCATCCTCTTTGCGCTCGGCGCGGGCGCGTTCTGGGCCATCTACATTCTCGCCAGCGCACGCGTGGGGCGGCTGGTTCCCGGTGTCGAGGGCCTGGCTGTGTCCATGGCGATCGGAGCGGTGATCGTCCTGCCGTTCGGTGCGCCGTCCGCCGCCGCGGGCGCTCTCGTGTCACCGCTGGTGCTGCCGGTGTTCGTTGGTGTTGCCCTGCTCTCCAGCGCGTTCCCCTATGCACTGGAGATGCTCGCACTGCAGCGGCTGTCCACGCGGGTGTTCGGCGTGCTGTCCGCCCTGGGGCCGGCCATGGCCGCGCTCGCGGGACTGCTGGTGCTCAGCCAGGCGCTGGGCGCCCGGGAAATCATTGCGCTGGTGCTGGTCACCGCTGCATCGATTGGAGTGACGGTCGGCGTACGACGACGGCGCCCGCCTGCTTCGGAGATTCCGCCCACTCCCGCTCCGTGAGCGTTGGCAACCGTCGCTAGACTGGGCTGGTTGCCGCCGGCAACCTTGGCGCGTGAGCGAGGAGGCTCCCAATGATTCTGCACCAGGTACGCCCGTGGGGCGGCGAACTGTCGGACGTGGAACTGCAGGACGGGCGCATTGCCGCCATCCGGCCTTCCTCAACGGCACCGGAGGGTGCTGCTGCGGGCGGCGAGACACGCGCCGGCGTCGTCGATGGCAGGGGGCGCCTGCTGCTTCCATCCTTCTCCGATGTCCATGTCCACCTTGACTCGACACGGCTCGGGCTGCCGTTCCGGCCGCATACCGGCCGCCCGGGTGTGTGGGGAATGATGCTGAATGATCGCGAGAATTGGCGCACGGCCGAAGCACCCATCGCGGACCGGACCGCTTTCACGCTTGCCACCATGATTGAGCACGGCACCACCCGGGTACGCAGCTACGCGCAGATCGACGCCGACTGCCGGCTCGAACGTTTCGACGCGGTGGTCGCCGCCCGGGAGACGCACCGTGCACGCGCTGACGTGGAGATCATCGCGTTCCCACAGGCTGGCCTCCTGCTTGAAGAGGGCGTGGTGCCGCTGATTGAGGAATCCCTGAAACAGGGCGCGGACGTGATCGGCGGGATCGACCCGTGCCAGCTGGACAGGGATCCCGTGCGCCATCTCGACATCGTTTTCGGGCTGGCCGAAAAGTACCAGGTGCCGATCGACATTCATCTCCATGAGCCGGGCGAGCTCGGCGTCTACAGCGCGGACCTCATCCTCGAGCGGACCCGGGCCGCCGGGATGCAGGGCAGGGTCACCATTTCCCACGGGTACTCACTCGGCAGCGTGTCGGAAAGCACCACCCGCCGGCTGATCGACGAGTTCGCGGAGGCGGACATTGCCATGGCGACGGTAGCGCCGTCAGTTCGGGACCCGTTGCCGCTGCGGCAGCTCACTGAAGCCGGCGTCCGTGTTGGGCTCGGCGAGGACGGTCAGCGCGATTACTGGTCCCCCTATGGCAATGGGGACATGCTTGAGCGCACCTGGCAGCTCGCGTTCACCAACGGATACCGGGCGGACGAGCTCATTGAGCACTGCTTTGCCGTCGCCAGTATCGGCGGTGCGGCAATTATGGATCCTGGGTCGGAAAGGTTGACCAGCGTCAGCGACCGGCCGGGCCTCCAGGTCGGCGACCCGGCTGAGCTGTTGCTCCTTGCGGGTGAAACCGTCACCTCGGCCGTCATGGACCGGCCGTGGGACCGTACGGTGATTCATCAGGGACGTGTGGTGGCGGATCAGCTGGGCCTGGCACCGCTTTCCTGACCGGGCGCAACGCTTCGAGGTTCGGTGAGGAGCCCGGCGAACACTGCCTCTGCGGCTCCCACGAGGAGCAGTTCGGCGCCGAGGGCGGCACGCTCGAGGCGCACCTTAGTGCCCAGGCCGCTGATCGGTCCCGCCGCTACAGCCGCGCTCAACCGCTCCCTGTCCGCGGCAAGCAACACGCCGAGGAAGCCGCCGAGCACAATTATCTGCGGATTGAAGACGTTCACGAGGTTGCCAAGCGCAATGGCCAACAGGTCTGTCTGCCGCCGGATCTCGCGCAGCACCGGGAATGTCTGGGTGGCAAGCAGGGCGTCCTCGAGTTGTTCCGCCTGGGCATGGTTCAGGTTGACAACCTTCAGCAGCCGATCGAGGTTGACCTCGGTTTCAAGGCACCCACGGCGGCCGCAGTGGCATTGCTCCCCGCCGGGCCGCGTCACCATGTGCCCAAACTCGCCGGCGTACCCGGACGCCCCACCCAAAGGCTGCCCGCCGACAATCGCGCCGCCACCGATGCCGGAGGCGCTGCCGTTCAGGTAGAGCGCGTCACTGTAGCCCGCCGCTGCGCCGAAGATACTCTCGGCGAGTGTGCCGAGCGTCGCATCATTGGCCGCCACAACGGGCATGCCCAGCGCTTGGCGGAAGGGCCCGACGACGTCGACATCCTTCCAGCCGAGATGCGGCGCGAGCAACACCTGGCCTACTTCCGCGTTGACCAGTCCGGGGATGGCAAGGCCCAGACCGAGCACATGCTCGCTTCCCGCCAGTTCCACCGAAAGCCCCTCCACGACGGCGCGCGTGATGTTGACCGCCTCCTCCAGCGAAGGGATGGATGAGGTGTTGTAGCGGATCCGGCGATGGACCATGCCGCCCAGGCCAACGACGCCCACCGTCACCGCATCGACGTCGGGATTGACCGCCAGCGCAACGACGCGTTCACTGGCGTGGACCATGGGGCTGGGGCGGCCAACCCTCGCAGCAGCAACATCCGTCTCATACACCAGGCCAAGAGCGGACAGTTCGCCAACGAGGGCGCCAATGGTGGACCGGGTGAGGTTGCAGCGCTGAACGAGGGCGGCGCGGGTGAGGGGGCCGTGCCGGTGGGCAGCGGTGAGTACGGCGGAGAGGTTGCGGCGCCGCAGATCCTCAGTGCCGCTACGCTCGGTCACTCCCAGCCCCTCACCCTATTTGTCCTGGACGTAAACATAGCACTTCTCCGGTCGAAATCTGGGCCGAAAGGTGTTGACGGATGGAGAGTGCGGCTATATGTTTTAGTCACGAACTTATCGCTTCATTCAGCTCAACTCAGTGCGGAGTACATCCATGTCACCTCAGCCCACACCGGCAGATCGCTTCACCTTCGGCCTCTGGACCGTCGGATGGACCGGGACCGACCCCTTCGGCACCGACACGCGCGCAGCGCTCGATCCCGTTGAGGCGGTCCACCGTCTCGCCGAACTCGGCGCCTACGGCGTCACCTTCCATGACAATGACCTTGTCCCGTTCGGTTCCACGGACCAGCAGCGCGAAAGCATTCTCGGCAGCTTCCGCGACGCATTGGCTGAGACCGGTCTGAAGGTTCCGATGGTGACCACCAACCTGTTCAGCCACCCGGTGTTCAAGGATGGCGGCTTTACCAGCAATGACCGCTCCATCCGCCGGTTCGCCCTGCGGAAGGTACTGACCAACATCGACCTCGCGGCTGAGCTCGGCGCCGAGACGTTCGTGATGTGGGGAGGCCGTGAGGGTGCGGAGTATGACGGCTCCAAGGATCTGGCGGCTGCCCTGAACCGAATGAAGGAAGGCGTGGACACTGTCGCCGGCTACATCAAGGAGAAGGGCTACGGCCTCCGCCTTGCCCTTGAGCCGAAGCCGAACGAACCCCGCGGGGACATCTTCCTGCCGACGGTGGGCCATGCCCTGGCTTTCATCGCCGAACTCGAGCACGGCGACATTGTGGGTGTGAACCCTGAGACCGGTCACGAGCAGATGGCGGGCCTGAACTTCACCCACGGCATTGCGCAGGCGCTCTGGGCCGGCAAGCTCTTCCACATTGACCTCAACGGCCAGAAGGGAATCAAGTACGATCAGGACCTCGTGTTTGGGCACGGTGACCTTTCCAGCGCCTTCTTCACGGTCGACCTCCTGGAGAACGGCTTCCCCAACGGCGGTCCACGCTATGAGGGCCCGCGCCACTTCGACTACAAGCCGTCCCGCACCGACGGTTACGACGGCGTCTGGAACTCAGCCCGGGCCAACATGTCCATGTACCTACTGCTCAAGGAACGCGCTCTCGCTTTCCGTGCCGATCCGGAGGTGCAGGAGGCGCTGAAGGCATCCGGCGTCGTCGAACTCGGTGAAACCACTCTGGCAGCGGGGGAAACCACCGCTGATCTTCTCGCGGACCGGACTGCGTTTGAGGATTTCGACGCCGAGAAGGCCTCCGAGCGGTCCTTCGCTTTCATCCGGTTGAACCAGCTGGCCATGGAGCACCTCCTCGGATCGCGCTCCTAACTTTCCACCCCACCACCTGAAGTTTTTGTCGCCTAGTTGACGTTTTCGAGCAGTTATAGCAGCAACTAGGCGACAAAAACTTTCCCCTTCCGAGGGTGAAAATGCAGTGAAGGAACAGTCATGGCCCTGGTAGCCGGAGTAGACAGCTCCACACAGTCGTGCAAAGTGGTCATCCGGGATGCGGAATCCGGCGAACTGGTGCGCTCCGGCTCAGCGCAGCACCCGCCGGGCACCGAAGTACACCCCGACGCCTGGTGGACTGCCCTACGGGAAGCCATTGCAACGGCGGGCGGCTTCGACGACGTCGCGGCCGTCTCAGTCGCCGGCCAGCAGCACGGCATGGTGTGTCTGGATGCCAACGGTGAGGTTGTCCGACCGGCGCTGCTCTGGAATGACACGCGCTCGGCCGAAGCAGCGGCGGCGCTCGTCCGGGAGAAGGGCGCACAGTGGTGGGCCGAGACAACCGGCACCGTTCCGGTGGCTTCTCTGACCGCGACAAAGTTGCGGTGGCTCGCCGAGAACGAGCCGGAGAACGCCGCGAGAACGGCGGCCGTGTGTCTGCCGCACGACTGGCTCAGCTGGCGCCTCGCCGGCCACGGCCCGGGGTCGGGTTCCGAAGGGCTGAAGGAGCTGGCTACCGACCGTTCGGACGCGTCCGGGACGGGTTACTGGTCCGCCTCGAAGGGGTACTTGACCGAGGTACTCGAAGCCACGCTGGGACATGTCCCTGTCCTTCCCGAAGTCCTCGGTCCGCTCGAGTTCCGGAAGGATCCGGAAGGGCGCATCATCGGCGCCGGCTCCGGTGACAATGCTGGGGCGGGACTGGGGGTTGGAGCGGCGGAGGGCGACGTCGTTGTTTCGGTTGGCACCTCAGGCACCGTTTTTGCGGTGTCCGGCAGCCCGACGTCGGACGCTTCCGGTTTGGTGGCCGGTTTCGCTGACGCTACAGGCAACTATCTGCCCCTGGTGTGCACGCTTAATGCCACCCTCGTGCTCGACACCACCGCGCGTTTGCTCGACGTTGACCATAGCGAGTTCGCCCGGCTTGCGCTGAGCGCTCCGGCGGGTGCCGACGGCCTCATCCTCGTGCCCTATTTCTCGGGCGAGCGCACCCCCAACCTGCCCGATGCCACCGGTTCTTTGCACGGCCTGACTTTGGACAACTACACGCCCGCGAACGTGGCGAGAGCCGCCGTCGAGGGCGTGGTCTGCTCCCTCGCGGATGGGCTCCAGGCGCTGACCGACGCGGGAGTTGTTGCGCGGCGGGTCATCCTCGTGGGCGGAGGCGCGCGATCAGAAGCACTGCGGGAGATTGTTAGTGCCGTTTTCGGTCTACCGGTGTCTGTTCCGAGCCCCGGCGAATACGTGGCCGACGGCGCTGCCCGCCAGGCTGCCGGAGCGCTGCATGGCGCGCTGCCGGACTGGCGGACCAGCGGCGTCGAGCTCGTTGATTCTGCTCCGACTCCGGAGGTGCTGACGCGCTACCGGGAAGTGGCGAGGCGTACGAGCGGCAACTAGAAGTTCATGCGGAAGGTGCGAACGCTATTCCGACGTTTGTTCCCGCTCAGCCGGGTAGCTACCGTCCGCTGGCAGGTCGGCAAACCAGGAGTCCCATGACCGATCTACAGGCGTGATTATCCGCGATGGGCCATCTTGAATGACCACAACTTCGTTCACATTGTCAGGCCATTGCAGGGCTTCGGGTATCCGAATGATTTGGGACCGACTGGTCCTGAGAATCTTTGTGGTGGTCATCGTCTCTCCCTACACGAACAGTGTTCCAACAAGTGCAGCCGGCGACAAGGCTTTGAAAGGAATGCACCGCCGTTCGGCGTGGTTGTGGCGGGTATGAAGCGCATCGGATTCCTGTCCTTTGGCCACTGGTCACCCCTCGAAGGCTCACGCACGCGCACGGCCCGTGATTCACTCCTGCAGGGCATCGAACTCGCCGAAGCCGCCGAGGAGATCGGTATCGACGGCGCGTTCTTCCGGGTCCACCACTTTGCCCGCCAGCAGGCGGCGCCCTTCCCATTGCTCTCCGCAATCGCAGCGCGCACCTCGCGGATCGAAATCGGCACCGGGGTCATCGATATGAGATACGAAAATCCCCTGTATATGGCAGAAGAGGCGGCCGAAGCGGACCTCATCAGCGGCGGCCGGCTGCAACTCGGCATCAGCCGGGGATCACCCGAGCCGGCACTCAATGGCGCGGCCAACTTCGGTTATGTGCCAGCCGACGGCGAAGAGCCGGCTGACATGGCCCGCCGTCACACAGAGGTGTTCCGTTACGCAATCAGCGGCGCGGGGATCGCGCAGGCAGACCCGCGCCAGGGCTCCGGCCTCCTCCCGGTCCAGCCGCACTCCCCCGGGCTCAGCGAACGCATCTGGTGGGGTGCCGGAACACGGAAAACTGCCGTCTGGGCCGCAGAGCAAGGCATGAACCTCATGAGCTCTACCCTGCTGACCGAAGACACCGGTGTGCCGTTCGACCAGCTTCAGGCCGAGCAGATCCAGCTGTTCCGCGACGCGTGGAACAAAGCCGGTCACTCCTTTGCGCCCCGCGTTTCGGTCAGCCGCAGCGTCATCCCGATCGTCGACGACGAGGACCGCCAGTACTTCGCCCTGAGCGCGCTCCGCGAGACCCGCGACCAGGTGGGAGTGCTCGACGGCGCGATGTCCCGATTCGGCAAGAGCTACATCGGCGAGCCGGACAAGATCGCCGCGGAACTGGCCAACGACGACGCCGTCCGTGCCGCAGACACCCTCATGCTCACCGTGCCCAACCAGCTCGGTGTGGACTACAACGCCAAGTTGCTGCGCAACATTGCAGACCACGTGGCCCCGGCAATCGGGTGGGAGCGGACGATCGCCTAAGCCAGCAACCCGCCCGCGTTGGTGGTGGAACAATCATTCCCATGGACCAGCGGCTTCACTTCATCACCCTCGCCACACGCGACCTCGACGCAGCCCGCGCCTTCTATCGGGACGGCCTCGGGTGGGAGGCGAATCTCGATGTACCGGGTGAGATCCTCTTCTACCAGGTCGCGCCGGGACTGCTGCTGGGCCTTTTCCACGCCGACAAATTCGCCCAGGATCTCGGCGCCACTGCTGCGCCGGCCCCCACGGGTGTCACGCTCTCGCACAACGTCGACAGCCCCGACGCCGTCCGAAGCACCGTCGACGCGATGACTGCGGCGGGCGGCTCGGTACTCAAGCAGCCGCAGCAGGGCCAGTTCGGCGGGATCTTCCACGCCCATGTCCAGGATCCGAACGGTGTCATTTGGGAAATCGCGCACAACCCCGGCTGGCGCATCAACGACGACGGCACAGTGGTACTCGGTTAGCCGCCGCCCCTATAGTGGCGAAATGAGCGACGAGACCAAGAGCACAGCGGATATCCACTTCTACTTCGACCCCGTCTGCCCCTTCGCCTGGATGACCAGCAAGTGGGTTCGTCTCGTCATGGAGGAACGGGATTACTCCGTCGAGTGGCGCTTCATTTCCCTGCGCCTGCTCAACGCGTCGGTCGATTATGACTCACACTTCCCCGAAGGCTACGAGGCCGGGCACACTGCCGGCCTGCGCCTGCTCCGCGTCGCCGCGCAGGTCCGGAAGGATCACGGGCCAGACGCCGTCGCTACCCTTTATGCCCGCCTCGGCGCCCACATCTTCGATATAGAACGGGACGACCCGTCGCAATCCGGCGCCACCGGATATCACGGAACCCGTGAATTTCTCGAGCCGATCCTCGCGGAGGCCGGCCTGCCGTCGTCGTTGGCGGACGCGCTCGACGACCGCTCACTCGACTCGATAATCCAGGCAGAGACGGACGGGGCGCTTTCCCATACGGGCAAGGACGTCGGCACTCCGATCATCCACTTCGAGCCGCCGGAGGGCGTGGCGTTCTTCGGACCGGTGATCAGTAGGCTCCCCTCCCGCGGTGAGGCGGCGCAACTATGGGACCACGTGGTGGCTCTGGCCAGCTTCCCCGGCTTCGCCGAACTGAAGCGAAGCCTCCGCGAACGTCCACAGCTGCGCAGTTTCGGGATCACCGATGCAGATGCCGGCGTGGAGGAAGACTGGCACGGCGGAAGCCGCCGCCAGAAGAAGTAGCGCCCCCGCAAGAGTGTTTACTGGATGAGTGAACGTAAACCCCAGGGAAGGATCGCTTGCCGCGGGCGCGTCGTCGACCACCATGCTGCGCCGGTCCAATGCGAGGCTGATCCTCGACGCGATCCGGCGCGCCCCCTCCGGGAACACCGTCACCGCAAATGAACTCATCGGTGCCACCTCGCTCACGCGCGCCACTGTCCTCGGGGTCTGCGATGACCTGCTCCGCGACGGCTGGATCCGCGAGCAGCCCGCGCTCGCCGCCACCGGCAAAGGCCGACCGGCCCGGCATTTCGCCCTTGACGACAACGCCGGATACGTCCTCGGAATCGACGCCGGTTACAGCCATGTCCGCAGCGTCGTCGCCAATCTGCGCGGGGAGGTAGTTGGCCGCGGTGGAGCGGCCTTCACAGCGGACATCGACAACGCGGATCCCGCTCCCCGCACCGCAGCTCTAAAGCTCGCCATAGATTCAGCGCTCGACGACGGCGGCATCGCCCCTTCCCGCGTCCTGACCGTCTGTTTCGGCATCCCGGCCCCGGTCAGCCGCCATGGCACCATCCCGACGGGCAACCCGTTCTGGGAGCGGATGGCAGTAGATCAGGAAGCGGTGCTTGCCGGGCGCCCACAGTGCACGTCCTTCATTGAGAATGACGCCAACCTCGCAGCCCTCGCCGAACGTTACAACGGCACCGTGGACCCGGATGGCAGCTTCCTGGTGCTCCTCGCCGGCGAACGGTTCGGTGCCGGGGTCATAGAAGACGGACATCTCCTGCACGGATCGCTCGGCGGCGGTGGGGAAATGCACTATCTCGACCTAGTGGAGGGCGTTGGCAGCCCGGCGGCCATCGCTCCCCTTGCCCGCGCCTGGGCGGCAGAGGCTCTGGCCGCAGGCCGGGCCACAACCCTGTCGAAGGGCCGCTCGCAGAAAAATGGGCCATCTGCGGAGGCCGTGTTCGCGGCAGCGGAAGCCGGTGACGCCGTCGCAATTGAAATCGTGGATCGCCTGGCGGAGCGGCTGTCCCGCGTCATCTCAACCCTCGCATCGTTGCTCAACCCGGAGACCGTGGTCATCGGCGGGGCGGTAGCGCCATCTATCGCGCGCCTGGCCGAGCAGATTGAAGCGAAGGTGGCAACGACGTCGCACTTCCCGCCGCGGGTGGTGGCGTCCTCGCTCGCTGGGGACATTGTGCTGACCGGGGCCGTAAACGCGGCGCTCGCCAGGGTCAGCCGGGACGCGTTGGATATTGAATTGCGCCGGACCTGAACCAGCTGTGCGCTCAGCCTGATCTGAGTGCCGGTTACCCCGTTTCGTGTTCCTGTTTCCGCTCGGGCTCCCTTCGCTTGAGCCAGGCACTGAGCGGCGCGGTCGAGAGTCCGTGGATGAGGACAGACAATGTGATGGCGAGGGTGACGTAGATGAAGATCTCGTGATTGCCGGTGTGCCCCTCGGCGAGGGTCGCATAGAACAGCGCCGAGATTCCCACCGGTCCAAACCAGCTCAGGAACGTTGTCTCAGGGACGTCGTGCAGCGATGTGATCAGGGGACGCAGGGCCCACAGGGTGATGATCCGCCGCAGCAGCACCGCAGCGGCGAGCGCAACGGGCGGAATCCAGCCGAGAGCGGCCCACTCACCGATGGGCAAGGCGAGCCCCAGCAGGATGAAGACGGGCAGGAGAAAGAAGCGGGCAACGGCGTCGTCAATCTTGTCCTCCTGCTCCTCGTCCCGCTCGGGGATCACCTGTCCGAATACCGCGGCGCCAACAAAGACGGCGAGAATGGCGTCCGTGCCGAGCAGTTTCCCTGCGCCGAGGAGGAGGAGGCCGAAAGGCACGAAGAAGCCCAGGTAGGAGCTTTCCTCCATGAGCCCCACGTTCTTTGACCAGACGAAAAGCTTGGCAAGGGCGAAACCGGCAATAACCCCGAAGAGCATCGCTCCCAGCACCTCCCACAGCAGCACCTTCACAAGCATCTCGTGCCAAGCTTGTCCCGGTTTGGTCAGCAGCAGGACAGGGAGCATGACGAACAGATAGCCAAGCCCGTCATTGAGCCCGCTCTCCGCAGAAAGGTTGTGGCGGACGCGTTCGGGGATGCGCTCTTCCGCGAGGGATCCGGTGACAATCGGTGTAGTAACCACGGGGTCTGTCGGCGTGATGATCGCACCCAGCAGGAGGGCCAGGAGAAACGGGACCCCCAACAATGCCCAAAGCACACCGGTGGCCGCTACGAGCATGGCGATCATGCCGAGCAGAATGATGACCGCGATCCAGCGCAGGTTCTTCCGCCAGTACCCGTGCGGCAAGCGGAGTGCTACGCCGGTCAGCCCGATCGCGAGGGTAATTCGCGACGCCTCTTCAAGCAGCGTGCCTTGGGGAACACCGAAGTCCTCAATGCTGAGGACTCCGAAGGCATACGGCCCGATCAGCGCGCCGAACAGCAGCGCGAGAACCGGGCCAGGCAGGCTTACCCGCTGCGCCAGGGTGGAGAAGGCGGAGAGTACGAGCACCGCACCGGCAAAGAGCGTCAGCACGAGGTTGATGGTCATAGCTTCCCCGTACCCCCTTTTCAACGGGCCAAACGTGCAGGGGCTTTACACCTCCGGTACGGCGGTGACGATCACGTTCTTTCCCCAGAGGTCCTCGGTGTAACAGCTGATCAGCACAAGCCGGTTCGGGACGATGTTCCAGATGTCGCTGTTCTTCAATGTGTCCTTGTTGTGGGTGGTGACGGAGTCAACGACGTAGTTGATCTTGCCCTCGACAGTGGTGAGTACAACGGAATCCCCAACCTCAACCTCTGAGCTGAGCCGGTTGAAGGGACTGTCACGGTCTTCCCAGCTGTGGCCCGTGATGTAGACCGTGTTCTCGGACCCTTCTCCCGGCGCGCCGTAGTTCGTGAGCCAGTAGCCGTCGAGGGTTTCCGGCGGAACCAGCGACTGCGCTGCCAGGTCAGCATCTGTTGGAGTCAACGGGAGGACGGGAACGGAGATATCCGCCGATTCGATGCTGAGCTTTTGCGGCGCGGACGCGGGAGGGAGAGTCACTTCCGGCGCGGGTGTTGAGGCCTCGGGTGACGGTGATTGCGAAGATGTGGCCGGGGCGGAAGCCGGAGCAGCGATTGTCGGAGCAGCGGTTGTCGGAGTTGCTCCTCCGGACCCGGCGAACAGCTGAATCCCGAGAACCAAGAGGGCGAGGAACAGCACCACAACGACGGCGCCAATCGCCAGCCGCGGAATCCTGCGGTCTTTTTCCCCCGGCCCGGTGGGCGCGCGATGTGCATTACTCATGGTGGAGCGGTCTTTCCGAACTGGTGCCGAATGCGCAGGGGCACCGCCCGAACGGGACGGCGCCCCTGCGCATTCTCTGCTGACTTAGCTGTTGTGGACCCGACGCGCAGCCATTGTGCCGGCTACAACCAGGAAGCCGATACCGGCCGCAAGCGCGCCGATTCCTGCTGGGTCGGTGCTGGCTGTCGGTACGGCAGTCTGCACGTTCATTCCGCGGTTGGTTCCGCCGGTGCCGCCGGTACCACCCGTGCCGCCGCCTGTTGTCACGGCCCCGCCTGTTCCGCCTGCTCCATTGCCGTAATCGTGGTCATCGTCGTCTTTGTCGCCGCCGCCGACAACGCCTCCACCTACGGCAGCTCCGGTGCACGCTTCGATTGCTGCTGCGAAGAGTGCTTCGAGCTCGAGCAGGTCAACGTCCAGCGCATCAAGTTGCACAGCAAGACCGTTGACCACAGCGATGGCTGCATCGAGGTTCGCCTGAGCTTCGAGGATGGCCAGAGCAGCAAAGAGCTCCGTCTCGAGGTCGATCAGCGCAGAGAAATCGAGATCGACACCCAGCAGAGCTTCGAACCGCGCTTCAGCGTCAAGGATTGCCGTGATGTCGCCGCTGACCAACAGATCGAGCAGCAGGCGCGCTTCGGCGGCTGCCGCGATGTCAAGCTGCAAGTCAGCGATCAGTGCACGAAGGGCCGCTTCCAGCTCGACCAGATCGACCTCGGCCTCAAGCTGGAAATCAGCTGGATCGAGCTCGATGTCCGCCAGCGCCTCAACTGTCGCATCTTCCAACACACCATCGCTGATGTCGGCGATGAGGATGTCAGCTTCATCCTGCGTGAGGTCCCCCGCGGTCACGGCGGCGTTCACGGCTAAAGTCAAGCCTTCGACATCAAGTACCTGAGGGAGCAGGAACTCGTTCAGGTTGATGCCCAGTGCTGCCAAGGCAGCCGCGTCCAATTCACCGCCAGCCAGTACGGCGTCGAGCAGTAGCTGAGCCTGCCCCACCGCACTGTTGGCGGCGGCCTCTGCATTGATGATGGCGTTGATGTTTGGAAGTTGCTCTGTCTCCAAAGCAATCAGAGCGTCACCGATAAGAACTTCCAGCTCCGCAAGCGTCAGCGTCCCCTCGACCTCGAGCATGTCCAGCGTTTCCTGAGCGTCCAGCAGGTTCTGGAGGGCAACGGCAAGCTCAACTTCGAGCTCGGCATTGAGCTCGGCGTTGTGAAGGGCTGCAGTGAACTGGTTTTGCGCGGAAATACATTCCGGCGAGTCGTGAACGGCGGAGGCCGGCGCGGCGCTAAAAAAAAGACCACCGGCAACGAGCGTGGCGGTGGATCCTGCTGCGAGTAACTGCTTGCGTACGTGCATGTTGTCCCCTATGCGAGTGATACATCGGCTTCTGGGCCGACGGCGATGACCGAGTTGCGTACGGCAACTAAGGCCCTCCCAGTTCTACCGGAGAGACGCACGTCACAGGTAAACAAGCTGATTAAGTTACCGAACCGTTACAGTGGACTCCTACTTCGCTGGCTAGTTCGCCGGCAGTTTTTCCGCCAACAGCTGCGCCAGGTGGATACCCTTCCGCTCGCTGAGGTCCTCCAGTTGAGTGCGGCAGGAGTACCCGTCAGCGAGGACGACGGCGTCAGCCGCCGCCGCGCGAACCGCCGGCAGTAACTGCTGCTCAGCTACCGCAACGGACACCTCGTAGTGGCCGCGTTCCACGCCGAAGTTCCCGGCGAGGCCGCAGCAACCGCCAAGTTTCTGAAGGGAGGCGCCGGCACCTTCCAGCAGCGCGGCATCGGGGCTCCAGCCCATGACGGCGTGGTGATGGCAGTGCGGTTGCGCGACGACTGTGGTTCCCTCCAGCGACGGCGCCTCGTAGTCCGGCGTCTTGGCCAGCAGTTCCGCGAGCGTGTGCGTTGCACTCGCGACTTGCCCCGCAACAGCCCTGCCCAACAGTTCGATCGAGTCGGACCGCAGCACCCCGGTACACGAAGGTTCAAGGCCCACGATCGGTATCCCCTGCTCCGCATACTCCTTCAACGTCTCCACCGACGAGCGCAGGATCTTCCGGGCGCTGTCGAGTTGCCCGGTCGAGATCCAGGTCAGCCCGCAACACACCGGCTTTTCAGGAATCAGGACCTCATATCCCGCGCCCTCGAGGACCCGGACCGCTGCCTTACCCACGTCGGGGGAGAAGTTGTTCGTGAAGGAGTCAGCCCAGAGAAGGACCTGCGGGCGGCATTTGGACGCAGACTCCGACCCGACCTGGGTCACAGATCCGGAGGCAGAAGCTTGCCCCACGCCCGAAACCCGCCGCGACCCGAACCACTTGTGGAACGTCTGCGGCGCGAAGGCGGGGATCCTTCGGCGCTGGTCCACTCCCGCAAGCCGCAGACCCAGCTTTCCCAGACCCGGCAGGCTCACCAACGCGTTCACAACGCGCGGAGCAACCGAGGCCAGGGCCGCCCACCGGGGCAACCAGCCGAGCGAATAGTGCGACGCCGGTCGGACCCGACCCTTGTAGCTTTGATGCAGCACTTCCGCCTTATAGGACGCCATGTCAATGCCCGTAGGACAATCCGAGGCGCATCCCTTGCACGACAGGCACAGATCAAGTGCCTCATGAACCTCCGGCGCCCGCCAGTTCGGCTTGCCGTGCTTGTGACCGGCAGCCGCACCGCCAACAACGCTGCCGTTGATCATCTCCTGCAACGCCCGTGCGCGGCCTCGAGTAGAGTCCTTCTCCTCCAGCGTCGCGATGTAGGACGGACACATCACCGTCTGGTTATCCCTGTGCGCGGCGCGGCACTGGCCCACGCCGGTGCAGCGGTGGACCGCCTGGCTGAAGTCGCCGTCGTCATGTTCGTAACCGAACGCCAGTCCGGTACGCAGCGGGCCGGCCTCAGCTACGCGGACGTTCGCGTCCAGCGGCTCAGGATCAACGAGCACTCCCGGGTTGAGGATGTTGTCCGGGTCGAGGATGCCCTTGACCTTGCCGAACAAGGACAGGGCAGCAGGTGTGTACATGAAGGGGAGGAGCTCGCTGCGCGCCCGCCCATCGCCGTGTTCGCCGGACAGAGATCCGCCGTACGATGCGACCAAACGCGCCGCATCGGTGAGGAAAGCGCGGAAGACTGCGGCGCCGTCGTCGTGCTGGAAGGGGAAGTCCAGCCTCACGTGGACGCAGCCGTCGCCGAAGTGGCCGAACGGGAAACCGGTGAGGTGATGGGTGAGCAGGAGTTCGTCGAACTCGCGGAGGTAGTCGCCGAGGCGCTCCGGCGGAACGGCCGCGTCCTCCCACCCGGCATGCGCGGGCGCTCCCGCGGGCGAACGTCCGGCCAGTCCACCGCCGTCCTCGCGGATCCGCCACAGCGCGGCCGCCTGTGCAGGACTGGTGATGATGCGGGAGTGGCGGGCAGTGGCAACCACGCTCACCGCAGCCGCGCGGTCGGCAACCTCGGCTGCGTCATCACCAGAAATCTCGACGAACAGCCACGCCGCTCCGCCGGGCAGTTCAGGCACGGCCTGCGGTCCCTTCCGCGAGCGCACAACCTCGACGATGCGGGAATCCAGCCCCTCGCACGCCGTGGGTTTGAATGGCAGGACCGAGGTCACGGCGTCACCGGCCTCGCCGATGTTCTCGAATCCGAGTACCACCATGGTTTTATGCGGTGCATCCGTCACCAGCCGAACGCCGGCTTCCAGCACGACGGCGAGCGTCCCCTCGCTACCCACCAGCATCCGCCGCAGGTCGAACCCACGCTCCGGCAGCAGGTGCTCGAGTGAGTACCCGGACACCTGCCGGCCAAACCTGCCCAGTTCAGTGCGGATTGTCCCGAGATTACCGCTCACCAGCGAGCGCAGCGCGTCCGTTTCAGCAGACGACGGCGTCTCCCCCGGTCCCAGTCTCAGCCGCGCACCGGAGCCGGTCATCACGTCGAGGTGCGTCACGTTGTCGGCCGTCCGGCCGTAGGCGAGGGCGCGCGATCCGCACGCGTTGTTGCCGATCATTCCGCCCACTGTGCACCGCGTGTGCGTTGACGGATCTGGTCCGAAGCGCAGCCCGCTGGCAAGGGCCACCTTTTGCAGCGTGGCATGGACAGCGCCGGGTTCGACGACGGCGGTCCGGCTTTCGGCGTCGAACTCCAGGACGCGGTTGAGGTGGCGGCTGAAATCGATCACCACTCCGCGGCCGATTGCGTTGCCCGCCAAGGAGGTCCCGGCGCCGCGCGATGTGAATGGGATGCCACGTTCCCGGCAGACCTCGAGCGTGGTGAGCACCTCGTCGAGGTGGCGCGGAAAGACGACGGCGGCAGGTTGGATCCGGTAGAGCGAGGCATCGCTTGAGTAGACGGCACGCGAGGTTGCGTCCGCCCGCGCGTCCCCAACGCCACGGGAATGCAGCTCGGAGACAAGGGACCGGGGAGCTGTGAGCGTCGTCGCCATGGGTAACATGTTACTACTCATCCCGCTCTCTTTCCGCGGCTACGCTTGGCTCATGCCTCCTGCACAGACGCCGCGACCACCGTCGCTCACTGAACGCACCATCGAAGCGGTGCGGGACGGCATCCGGAACGGCACTTTTGTGCCCGGCGAGCTGTACTCGGTGTACCAGTTGGCAGACAAGCTGAGCGTGTCCCGCAGCCCCGTCCGTGAGGCGCTGCTCCGGCTGGCCGAGACCGGAATGGTGGCGATCGAGAAGAACCGCGGCTTCCGGGTTGTCCTTCCGGGCGCCCGCGAACTGGCGGAGATCATGGCGGTGCGCGTGGCCCTTGAGGTCCCTGCGGCTGCCCAGGCCGCCCGGCGCGCCGGAGCAAGAGACCGCGCCGCCCTCGAAAGGGAACGCGAAGCCATGCAGCAGGCAGTCCGGAATGGCGACGAAGGGGCCTTCCTCCTGCACGACCAGCGCCTCCACGCGCTCCTGCTCAACCTAGCGAGCAACAGCCACACCATCCGCATTATCGAGAACCTGCGGGACGCGACGCGGCTGATCGGCATGTCCACTATCCGCACCTCCCGCTCCCTCGAGGACGTTTACGCCGAGCACCTGCCAATCCTCACCGCGGTCGAAAGCGGCGACGCGGACGCCGCAGCCCTCGCAATGCGCCGCCACCTCGAATCGACGGGGAAGCTTTTGCTGCGGGGCGCGGCCACCGAAAACGACGACGTCGATCGCCTTTGGGAGGACTACGTCGGCTGAGGGCGGCAGCACAGCGATGGCGCCGGCACGCAGTGCACGGGTAGAACTGAGGTATGGACAGCTCGCTGGTACTCGGCCCCATGCTTCGGTATGTCGACGAAACGACGGCAAGTGTGTGGGTGGAAACGCGCGGGACAGCACGGGTTCGGGTCAGCGCTTCCGGCCGTGAATGGGAAGCCGGCACTTTTTCTGTGCACGGGCATCACTACGCGCTGATTGAGGTGGAGGGGCTTGAGCCGAGATCCAGCTCGCCGTACACAGTGGTCATGGACGGGCAGCAGGTTTGGCCGGAGGAAGGGTCGCCATTCCCTGCACCCACTATCCGGACTCTTGACCCGGAGCGACCCTTTCGCCTCGCTTACGGATCGTGCAGGACAAGCGAAGCGAACGACCTCGCAGCGCACAAGACGCACGGCGTCGACTCCCTGCTGGCCTTCGCGCTGAACCTCGCCGCCCGGGATGAGGCAGTGCGCCCGGACCTCATCGCGTTCCTCGGCGACCAGGTGTACGCGGACATTCCAAGCGACGAGATGCTTCAGTTGATCCGGGATGACAGAGGCATTGACACCAAACTGGACGCTGAGCTGCGCAACTACGAGGAATACACGCAGATCTACCGGCTCGCATGGTCCGGCCCTGCAATCCGCTGGCTGCTGTCCACTCTTCCCAGCGCCATGATCTTCGATGATCACGACATCCGGGATGACTGGAACTCGTCCCTGCTGTGGAAGAGGAAGGTTGCAACAATCCCCTGGTGGCGGGACCGCATTGTCTCCGGTCTGGCGTCCTACTGGGTATACCAGCACCTGGGGAACCTTTCTCCGTCAGAACGCGCGGCCGATGAAATCTGGCAAGCTATCAAGTCTCACCAAGGACCCGGCGAGCTTGAACTCAGCTCCATCGTCGAGGCTGTCGTGGAAGAGGCGGACCGGAATCCGGAACGCTACCGCTGGAGCTTCTGCAGGGACTTCGGCGATACCCGGCTCATTGTCCTGGATTCACGGGCTGCCCGCGTCCTGCAACCCGGTCAGCGCTCCATGCTGGACCGGAAGGAATTGCAGTGGCTCGACGAGCGGATTCAGGGCGACCGGCGGCATCTGCTCGTCGCCACGTCACTTCCGTTCCTGCTTCCGCGGGGGCTTCATCACATCGAGGACTGGAACGCCGTGCTCGTTGACGGCCGCTGGGGTGAACGTCTCGCGGCCGTCGGTGAGTGGGTCCGCCAGGCGATCGATCTGGAGCATTGGGCAGCGTTTCCCGAGAGCTTTCGCGCCGTCGCAACCATGGCCACGGAGGTAGCCACAGGCCAGCGCGGCGCGGCTCCGGAAACAGTGACGTTCCTGTCCGGTGACGTTCACTTCTCCTACATCGAGGAGGTGGACCAACCCATGCAGTCCCGCGTCCTGCAGGCGGTCTGCTCTCCGATCCGGAATCCGCTGCGGCCGGCACTGCGCTGGGTCGCAGCGCTTATGTCCACACGGGTGGCAGGTCCGCTCGGCGGCGTGCTGGCGCGATTTGTTCCGCAGCCGCCGTTCCACTGGTCAACGTTGAAGAAACCCTGGTTCGACAACAACCTCGCAAGCCTGGAAGTGACGGAGGAGGGGTTGAAGCTGCGGTGGGACACCGGCGTCGTCAGCGGTGGAAACCATGCCGCCCCTCAACTGAAGGAAGTCACCTCGATCACCATCGCTCCGCGGGCAGCTGAGGCTACGAACGCTCACTCCCGTTAGCACCCTGGCCACCGGGTAGCGGTTAACACCTACCGGCTGCCGCAACCCCTATCCGGTGCCCACATCACTATCGCAACGTGACCGCACCTAGGAACCCGCCGGCTCAAGCAACTTAGCCGAAAGGTCAGCGAGCAGGTCCTGGGTGACGCCGTCGAGCTCGCCTTGGCTCATCGCCTGTACGTTTGCGATCACTCCGTTACCGCGCGCTGTAACTGAGAGGTTGTGGAAGACCGGCTGCCCGCCCAGCTCCTGGGTCACCCGAAGCGCGAAGGATTCTTCGCCAATCAGGTCCAGCGGCACCTCCTCCGTGATGGAGGTAATGGTGTTGCCCTGGATGGTCGCGGTCACTTCAGCACACTTCTCGAGCGCCTCGCGGCTGACGTTGAACCCCTGCTGAACTGCGTCCTCCGTTGAGCCGTCCATCACGACGACAGCCAGGTAGCCGCCCGATGAGTCAGCAGCTCCGACACCGCTGACCGCTCCAGCTGCCAGGTCCGCAGAAGCCGCAGCATTCCCGGTCGCGTGGTCCTTGCACTCGGCCGGCTGAATGTCTGCGCCCTCCATCGCGGACTGCACGATTTCAAGTCCCGCAGCGGCCTGCTCTGCAGAGACGAGCTGAAACGGATCACCAAGCGCATCAGTCAAAGCAGTCACCCTCGCCTCAAGTTGAGCCTTGTTTGGAGCCTCCACATCTACGGGTGCCGCAGCTGTCGCTGAGGAGGCAGGCGCCGTCGTCGCTGCATTGGTGGGTGCCGGCGTCGCACTGTCAGGGGCGGTTGAATGCTATCGCATGGCGCAAGCGCTAGCGCTGAGCGTGCCGCTGAGAAAACCGCGCAGGTAGTGGTCCAGGAATCTGCGGCCCTTGACGCTCCCGCCCGGCAGGAGTTTCGTTGACCCATGGAGTGGTTGAGCGGCGTGCTCGACGCCGAGGGGTACGAAGTGGGGCGGCAGATCCTCCAGCGCGGGGTGGCCGCCATCTACCTCCTCGCGTTCATCTCCGCCATCAACCAGTTCCCAGCTTTGCTCGGGGAAAACGGGCTGCTGCCTGCTCCCCGCTTCATTGAGCGGGCGGGGAAACGCGCCGGCCCCACGCTGTTCCGATGGCGTTACTCGGACCGGATGTTGCTTACGGTCTGCTGGGTCGGCGCTGGAATTGCGGCGCTGATCGTGATCGGAATTCCCCAAACCGGCCCGCCGTGGCTCCCCCTGCTCGCGTTTCTGGTCCTCTGGGGTTTGTACCTGTCGATCGTCAACATCGGTCAGGTGTTCTACGGCTTCGGTTGGGAGAGCTTGCTCCTCGAGGCCGGATTCCTCGTTGCCTTTCTCGGTTCCAACGAGGTAGCTCCGCCGCTGCTGGTCCTGCTGGCGATTCGCTGGCTCGTGTTTCGGCTCGAGTTCGGTGCGGGCATGATCAAGATGCGCGGCGACCGGTCCTGGCGAGACCTCACCGCTCTCTACTATCACCACGAGACCCAACCGATGCCGAATCCTGCCAGCCGCTTCTTCCACCTCCTTCCCAAGCCGCTGCACCGCATGGAAGTCGCCGGCAACCATTTCACCCAACTGGTAGTGCCGTTCTTCCTCTTCGCGCCGCAGCCGGTCGCGGGTGTCGCGGCCGTCATCATCATCGTGACTCAGGGCTGGCTGGTGATCTCCGGCAACTTCGCCTGGCTCAACTGGATCACCATCGTCCTCACCTTCGGCGCGGTGCCGGACTCCTTCTACGAAGCTGTCGGCTTCACCATCGCACCGACGTACGAAACGACGCCGATCTGGTTCGCCGCGGTCGTCGTTCTCATGGCCATCTTCATCGCCTACCTGAGTTGGCAGCCGCTGCGGAACCTCTTCGCGAAGCGGCAGCTGATGAACGCCAGTTTCAACCGCTTCCACCTCGTGAACGCGTACGGTGCGTTCGGCAGCGTCACCAAGGTGCGTTACGAGGTGATCATCGAAGGAACGAAGGACAATGTAGAGCACGACGGCGCTGCCTCCTCCCACTGGGAGGAGTATGGGTTTCGGGGCAAACCGGGCGATCCCGGCCGCATGCCGCGCCAGTACGCGCCGTACCACCTGCGCCTCGACTGGCTCATGTGGTTCCTGGCTCTCGGATCCGACGGCGGCTGGTTCACACCGCTGCTGGTGAAGCTCCTGCAAGCGGACCCGAAAATCCTCAAGCTTCTGAGACACGATCCGTTCGGCGGCGAGCCGCCCCGCTACGTGAGAGCGCGCATCTTCCGCTACCGATTCACCACGCGGGAGGAAAAGCGCACGACTGGGCTGTGGTGGATGCGCGAGGAAGCCGGAACACTCGTGGATCCGGTGTCGCTGAAGGGAGGCCAACCGCGCTGAGCGAGCACACGCCAACCCGCTGACCGGCACAGGATCCTCCTTTCGGTTGATGCCCGGACGCAGGCTCAGGACTAATCTGAAGTGCGGTTCTTTTGGTTCGACGCGCTGATCCCACCTCAACACAACGGGCCTCCCGCCACATCAGCCCACTATTCGAGGAACCGGCTTCATGCTGATCACCCTGGTCCGCTCATACCTGCGGCCCTACGCACCACTGGTTACGGCTGTCGTTGTGCTGCAGTTGGCCTCGACCATCGCCGCCCTCTTCCTGCCCAGCCTGAACGCGCAGATCATCGATGAAGGTGTAGCCGAGGGCGACACCGAGTACATCTGGAACATCGGCATGGTGATGCTCTGGGTCAGCCTCATCCAGGTGGCCGCAGCAATCGCGGCAGTCTTTTTCGGCTCCAAAGCAGCCATGGCCCTGGGCCGCGACCTCCGCAAGAGCGTGTTTCACCGAGTGTCCGGATACTCGGCGCAGGAAGTCAGCCACTTCGGGGCCCCCAGCCTCATCACGCGCGGAACCAATGACGTGCAGCAGGTGCAGATGCTCGTCCTGATGGGCCTGAACTTCATGGTTGCGGCGCCGATCATGTGCATCGGCGGCATCTTCATGGCGCTGCGTGAAGAACCGGCGCTCTCGTGGCTGGTGTGGGTGTCCGTGCCGGCGCTGTTCGTCGTCGTCGGTTTCCTGGTCTGGCGTCTGATGCCGCTGTTCCGCACCATGCAGGTCAAGATCGACAACATCAACGGTGTGCTGCGTGAGCAGATCACCGGCATCCGTGTGGTCCGCGCGTTTGTCCGTGAGCCGTACGAGGCGCAGCGGTTCGGCCGGGCAAACCGGGAACTCACGGACGTCTCGCTCGCCGTCGGCTCCCTTTTTGTCCTCATGTTCCCGGCCATCGGAATGATCCTCCACCTCGCCACTGCGGCGGTGCTGTGGTTCGGCGGCATCAGGGTCGCCGCCGGAGAAATGGAAGTGGGCGCGCTCACAGCGTTCCTGCAGTACCTGCTCCAGATCCTCGTGGCAGTCATGATGGGCACGTTCATGGCCATGATGATCCCCCGGGCGTCCGTCTGTGCCGAACGCATCGGCGAAGTCCTGGACATCGAACCTTCCATCCACGAAACGGACCGCCCGCTGCAACCCGCTTCCAAGGCCGGCGTGGTCGAATTCCGCGGCGTCACCTTCGCGTACCCGGGTGCTGAGGAGCCCGTCCTCAAGAACATCAGCTTCACTGCCCGGCCTGGGCAGACCACTGCCATTGTGGGGAGCACCGGCGCCGGAAAGAGCACGCTGATTTCCATGCTCCCCCGCCTTTTCGACGTCGGCAGCGGCCAGGTTCTGCTGGACGGCGTGCCGGTCACCGACATGGCCCGCCCGGACATCACGGACCGGGTGGCGCTGGTGCCGCAACGTCCTTATCTCTTTTCGGGCACCATTGCGCACAACCTGCGGTTTGGGAACCCCAACGCGCACGACGACGACCTCTGGGACGCGCTCACGGTCGCCCAGGCAGCGGATTTCGTCCGCGCGAAGGACCACGCGCTGGAGGCTCCGGTCTCGCAGGGTGGCACCAACGTCTCGGGCGGGCAGCGTCAGCGGCTCTGCATCGCGCGGGCACTGGTAGCCGAACCGAAGGTGTATCTTTTCGACGACTCGTTCTCCGCGCTCGACGTCACCACCGACTCCCGCCTGAGGGCCGCGCTGAAATCGAAAACCAGGGACGCCACGGTAATAATCGTGGCCCAACGCGTCACCACCATCACGGACGCCGACCAGATCCTCGTGATGGAGAACGGCGAGATCGTCGCCCGCGGTACGCATGAGGAGCTGCTGGAGACCTCGCCTACCTACCAGGAAATCGTTGAATCGCAGACGACGGCCGAGGAGGTGGCATGAGCACGGACAAAGATTTCCGTCCCGATGAAGACCGGACCATCGACCCGGTTGTTGCCCCCACACCCGGCGCCGCGGCGGACGCAGAAGCACAGGTGCTCGACGAGGAGTTCCGGCCTTCCGAAGCTGACGGTGACATGTTCGGCGGCACCCCGGCAAAGAAGGCCAAGCATTTCTGGCCGTCCGCCAAGCGGCTCTTCAGCCTGCTGGCACCGGAAAGAACCGCCATTGTGGTGGTGCTCGCGATGGTGGTCATCGCCGTCGTACTCAATGTCATTGCACCGCGGGTGCTCGGCAGCGCCATGGATGTCATCTTCAGCGGCGTTATCAGCAGCAACCTTCCCGACGGCGCCAACCAGCAACAGGTTATTGAAGGGCTGCGGGCAGAAGGCCAGGATCAGTTCGCTGACATGCTCTCCGGCATGGAGCTGACCCCCGGCGCGGGCATCGACTTCACCCTGCTCGGCCGGCTCATTCTGCTTGTGCTCGGCATGTACCTGGTGTCTTCGGTCTTCATGTGGCTGCAGGGATACCTTCTGAACAAGGTCGTCATGCGGGTGGTCTACAACCTGCGCCGGGATGTGGAGGCCAAGCTGAACCGGCTCCCGCTGAACTACTTCGACACCCGGCAGCGCGGGGACCTGCTTTCCCGCGTAACCAACGACGTCGACAACGTCCAGCAGGCGCTGCAGCAGGCTTTCGCTCAGCTCATCATGTCGGCGCTGAGCCTGATCGGCATCACTGTGATGATGTTTGTGGTCTCGTGGCAGCTCGCGCTCATAGCGCTGGTTGCGCTGCCGTTATCGGCGCTGGGAGCGGGGCTGATCGGCGTCCGCAGCCAGAAGCTTTTCGCGGAGCAATGGAAGAACACAGGCCAGTTGAACGGGCACATTGAGGAGTCCTTCAGCGGTCATGACCTGGTTCGGGTTTTCGGCCGGGAGAAGGAATCGCTCGAGCAGTTCGACCAGAAGAACGAGGATCTTTACAAGGCGTCCTTCGGTGCGCAATTTGTTTCCGGGATGATCATGCCCGTCATGCAGTTCATCTCCTACCTGTCCTACGTGGGAATCGCAGTGGTAGGTGGACTGCGCGTCGCCTCCGGTTCGATGACCCTCGGCGAGGCGACGGCGTTCATCCAGTACTCGCGGGAGTTCAACCAGCCGCTGAGCCAGATGGCGGGCATGGCGAACATGCTGCAATCAGGAGTTGCTTCGGCTGAACGGGTGTTCGAGCTGCTCGACGCCGAGGAGCAGGACCCTGATACGGCCATAGCCTCGTTGCCGGCCCGGACAACGGGCCACGTTGAATTCGAGCAGGTGAGCTTCAGCTACACGCCGGATCGTCCGCTGATCGAAGACCTCTCCTTTGCGGCCAAACCGGGTGAGACAGTGGCGATCGTGGGTCCGACCGGCGCCGGCAAGACCACTCTGGTGAATCTCGTGATGCGCTTCTACGAACTCAATTCCGGGCGCATCACCCTGGACGGCGTGGACATCACCCGGATCAGCCGCGCGGAGCTGCGCTCCCGGGTGGGCATGGTGCTGCAGGATGCCTGGCTCTTTGGCGGGTCGATCTACGAGAACATCCGCTACGGCCATTTGGATGCCACCCACGAACAGGTGATGCACGCGGCAAAAGCCACCTTCGTGGACCGCTTCGTGCGCGCGCTGCCGGACGGCTATGACACCGTCATTGACGAGGAAGGCAACAACGTCAGTGCGGGTGAGAAACAGCTGATCACCATCGCGCGGGCATTCCTCGCCAGTCCGTCGCTGCTGATCCTTGATGAAGCCACCAGCTCGGTTGATACCCGGACGGAGCTACTGGTACAGCATGCCATGGCTGCGCTGCGGACAGACCGTACGAGCTTCGTCATCGCCCACCGCCTGTCCACCATCCGCGATGCGGACATAATCCTCGTGATGGAGGACGGCCGGATCGTGGAGCAGGGCAGCCATTCGGACCTACTTGAAGCACAGGGAGCGTACTACCGGCTCTACATGTCGCAATTTGCAGCGGCGGCTGATCCAGTTTAGAAGTTTCTATTTCTTGGTGTTACTGAATCTTTATCACCGTTACTGAATCGGTACTGGAGTAAGGCAGGGGGCATCAGCCAGAGCCCCTAATAATGGAGCTATTCACTTCTAATCCCAGGGGAACTCTCGATGACATTGCTGTCCAAAATTCGGGTGGGATTGCTTTCCACCCTTATCCTCTCCACCACTTTTACCGCTCTTCCAGCGCAGGCTGAGCCGACGCCACATACAGTTACCCCGTCCATTACCGAGGCGGACATTGTCACTTTCGACGCCAACGGAACGTTGTGGGCTTACAGCAGCGACGCCCGGATTCCGGATGATCCACTAAGCCGCCGACAGGTCGGCTCCGGGTGGACAGTCATGAGGGACCTGAAAACAGCCGACTGGAATCAGGACGGGATCCAGGACATTGTCGCAGTTGGCAAAAACGGCAACCTCTACGTCTACTACGGCGCCCCGGCGGGTGGCTTCACCCGGACAACCATTGGAACAGGTTGGGGTTCGTATGACATTTCTGTTGTTAGGTGGAAGGTGACGGACGCATATCCGTCCATCATTGCTGTGAATTCCGAGACAGGCGCGCTGTACAACTACCCGAACCTTTCCGGATCCGTTCTGTCCCCCAGAGTTGTGGAAGGCAGCGGATGGGGTTCCATCACACATCACGTCACTGATTGGGACGGTGACGCCGACGCCGACATTCTTGGTCAGCATTCTGGAACAGGAAACATGATCCTGTACCGCACGAACGGTAACGGCAATTTCATCGACGAACCCCGCATCGTGGTCGGGAGGGGATGGAATGTCATGAATATGGTCGAATCCAGTTCAATGCTCGAGTACCCCGGCCTGATGGCTCGAACAGACGATGGAAATCTCTATCTGTACCAGATTCGGGAAGGCCGCTGGCTTCGGGTTCACATAGGAACCGGCTGGAATGGTTACACCTTGGCTTTTTAGCCCTGCACGCAACCAAAGAGGCACGTCCACTGGCAGCGGAGTCCGATCTCGTATAGCGGGATCGGGTTCCGCTGTGCCGTTGCGGCTGTTTGAATGGAATACGACCATTCAAGGGGGAACGTCATGACCTACACCAAACTTCTACTCACCGGCGGCACATCGCTGCTTGCCGGCTTTTTCCTATTCCTGGCCCCGCTTAGCACCATCCTTGAGGGCACAGCGGGCGGACTGGACTGGTTCCTTGCAGCTGTCGGCGCCTTTCTGCTGCTGGAGGGAATCGCAATGTTCTTCCTCGGTATGAAAGCACGCAAACGAGACCTCAGCCGCGCCCGCACCTACGGCTAGGGCTAGCCGTGCGGGTTGGTCATGGCAACCACCAGGAACACCACACCGCTGATCACCGCCTGAACAACGAGCACCGGTAACGCAACCACGCCGAGGTACAGCGTGAGCACCACTGGCATCAGGCTCAGAACCGTCACGTCCACACCGCGCAGCAAGGCTGCCAGTTGCGCGCGAGGGACGGGGCCGAACGGCGTCTCGACCGGTGGCGCTGACCAGTCCGTCGCAGGGCGGCTGGCACCACGAACGGTACCCGCACCCATCCCGATTCCGGCGAGTGCCGACACCACGATCAGCATCGGTCCAGCCGCTCCGAGGACCACCAGCACCCCGCCGAGCAGTGCCATCCACAGCACCATGGTGGCGGCTGGCATGACAGCCCGGCTGGCCCGAACCAGTGCCGGGTTCACCGGCACCAGCCCATCGAGCTCCGGCACCAGTGCCGCTCTCCGCGCTACCGTCCCAAAACCCGACGCGGCTACGCATCCAGCGAGAACGAGAGCGCCCAGCTGCACAAAGACCGGCATTCCGCCGTCCACAAGCATCACCGCAACACACGCAACCAGCCAGAGCACCGCCGTCGTCGGCGTTGGGTGCAGGCGCAGGAAAGCAACGAAGTCGGCGCGCAGCAGTGCTGCGAACGGACCCCGCGTGGGCCGGGTAAAAAACCGGGCACCGCGGCGGTACGCGGTAGGTGACTCAGCTCGGACGGCACGGAACAACTCATTCGAATCCATGAAATACAGCGATGATCCTATGTGCCCAGACACGGCTCCGGCACGGGTGAGCTCGCCGCCGGGGACAAACCCGGCGCGCGGTGACACCCGCCCTAGCAGTGCGCTGGCGAGCACCAGTCCTGCACCGACTGACCAGGCTGACGGCAGCAGCACCGTGGCCAGCGCACCGGCAACCACAAGGCCTCCCGCCGCCACCTTCAACCCAACGGATTGGGGCCTCCCCTGGAGCAATGCGGCAATGCCTACCACGGCCACCACGAGGGCTCCGAACGTTGCGGCAGCATAGGCATGGCTCAGAGCAGTCCGATCCAGAGCACCCAGGACGCTGACCGGGGCGTAGGCCAGAGCTGCGCCAGCACCGGCGAGCACGGCACGCCGCAGGAACGGACCCCACACCATCGGCCGCCGGTCCACGGGCAGCGAAAGCCACCACGTGCTCTCCGGCCCGCCCACCGCGAGCGGTCCCAGCCTCCGGCCAAGAACGACGACGCCGGCAAGCGCCGCGAAGGTCAGCAGAACCTCCAGTGCCTGGCTGGGGAGGACGAGTACCGGGTCGGCGATGAGGCCATGGTCCGTGGTTGAGCGTTGAGCGAATTCACCACGCAGCGCGAGCACGAAGGACACCGCAAGGGCAACCGCACACCCGAGAGCGAGAACGCTGACATAAACGTCGACGAACAGGTCAGGCAGGGAGGTCCGGGACCGGTTGTAGCGGCGAGCGGACCGCCGAGTGAACCTGACGATTTCCCCGGCCCGACCGGCCGTGCCGGCCTCCGTCACCGTGCTCATCAGGCGCCCGCGATGATGGCCGCTGCCACCTCCGACGTTGCGAGGGTCACCTCGTCATCGATGACCAGGCAGGAGGTTGCCGTGTCCAGCAGGAGCTGCGGATCATGCGTGACGAGCACTACCGTTGCCCCGCCGTTCGCCAATGACCGGACGCGCCGGCCAAGCGCTTCGCGCATCACCGGGTCCAGCCGCTGTTCCGGCTCGTCGAGGATGAGCAGCGAGGCCGGCCGCATCAAACCGGCAGCGAGCAGGGTGCGGCGGCGCTGGCCCGATGAGAGCGATTCAGGCACGACGTCCGCCCGCTCCTGCAGGCCGAAGAAGCTCAACTCCTCCTCCACCTGCTCCTCAGGATCGGGGAGGGAATGCCCGCGTGCAACCAGCAGCAGGTGTTCACGGACGGTAAGGGACGGGAAGAACAGGTCCTCGTCGAAGACGGCGGACACCTCCCGGCGGAAGGCAACGGCGTCGGGATTTGCCAGCACTCCGTGGACTTTCACTTCCCCCGAAATCGGGAGCTGCCGGCCGGCAAGCGTGCGTGCCGCCGTCGACTTCCCCGCCCCATTGAATCCGACGACGCCGAGTATCTCCCCGGCGCCGACTGCCACCGACATCTCACCGCAGACCGGCGCACCGGCGTAGCCGACAACGAGGCGCTCGGCCTCCAGGACAGTCCCCCGTGAACTCACCCTCCAACCCTAGCGGGGAGGCATGGCGGTGGCCGCGTAACGTTTCAACTCCCCCGCCGCGCGGCTCATAATCGGTTTACAGTTGATCGGGTGACTGAACTGCCTGCGCCCCAGGCCCAAACTCCCCGCTATGTACCCGGGATCAAGTACATCCTGATGTTGGGCGCCCTGGCCGCGCTGCCCGCGGTCACCACCGACATGTATCTACCCTCGCTTCCCGCGGTAGCGGAGGACCTGCAGGCGAGCCAGGCGGCCGTGCAGTTCACGCTGTCCGGCATGCTGCTGGGCGGCGGTGTCGGGCAACTGGTGATCGGCCCGTTGTCCGACCGCTTCGGTCGGCGGCTCCCACTCCTTGTCGGGATCACGCTGCACGTGGTCATCTCGCTGCTCTGCTCGATCGCTCCGGACATCGGCACGCTGATTGTGCTGCGGGTGCTGCAGGGCTTCTTCAACGCTGCCGCCGCCGTCGTCGCCATCGCGGTCATCCGTGACCGGTTTGTCGGGTCTGATGCGGCACGGCTCCTCTCCCGCCTCATGCTCGTGATCGGCGTTGCACCGCTCTTCGCTCCCACCATCGGGCAAGCCATCGCCGGCGTCTGGGAATGGCGCGCGGTGTTTTACGCGCTTGCGCTCATCGGCGCAGCCCTCGTGGTGATCGTCTGGCGGTTCATGCCCGAAACTCTTCCGGTTGAACGGCGCCGGCCCGCCCGGCCCGCCCGGGTGGCCGGTGGCTATTGGCAGCTGCTGAGGAACGTCCGCTTCATGTCCCTCGCTGTGATTCCCGGACTGGGGCTGGGCGTGATCATGAGCTACGTGGTCGGTTCCCCCTTTGTATTTCAGGACCAATACGGCCTCAGCCAGGGCCAGTTTGCACTGGTTTTCGCGCTTAACGGCGTTGCCCTGGTGCTGTCCGCCCAGCTGAACGCGTCGCTGGTCCGCAAGGTTGCGCCGGCCAGGCTGCTGCGCACCGCGTCCGTTGCGCAACTCGTTTTCGCCCTGATTCTTGTCGCCGTAGCGGCGACCGGCTTCGGCGGTGTCATCGGGCTGTGCGCAGCGCTGTGGCTGGTCCTTGGCACCCAGGGCATGATTCCGGCCAACGCATCGGTTCTCGCGCTCAACTCCTACGGGCACATGGCGGGTACGGCTGCAGCCGTTATCGGCGCGCTGCAGTCAGGGGTAGCAGGAATCGTGAGCCCGCTCGTGGGCCTACTCGGAGGTGACGCCAGATCCATGGCGGTTGTCATGCTCGGCACCGTGGCGCTCACCGTCGTCGTACTGCTTGTGGGGACCCCGGTCTTTCGCAAAGGCGGCTGGCGCGCGTTCGACGTGCCGGCGGATCAGACCACCGAGCAGCGCTAGTCGCTGGGGCTGGTGTCTGTCGTAAGTTTCCGGTCGTCGTCCCCTTCGGTATCCTCATCCTCGGCAGGACCGGGTGCTTCATTGACGCCCTCAGCAGTGCCCTCCGCCTCACGCTCGGCTTCATCCTCGGCCGTATCTGCTGCCCGATCCTCCGCCCGCTCATCATCGGTACGCTCGGGATCCCGCGAGATGGGGCTATGCGCGTTTTGAAGACCGTCCTGAACGGGGTTCTGGTGGTCGTCCACTTCGCTGTCCATGATTTCCTCCTGCGATTTCCGCCGCCGTGGTGCATCAACGTTACCGCTCGTCGCGGGCCGGTGGGGATGAGTGGGACGAACCGGCCATCCGGCGCGCAGGCACTTGTAGGCTGAGCCAATGACAGCGCCGAAGGTATATGTGAGTTTCCCCGGTACAGCGCGTGAAGCCCTGAGCTTCTACGCCGACATATTCGGCGGAGAGCTCGCCCTGTATACGCATGAGGAGTTCAGCAGGAGCGAGGGCACTCCTGATGCCATTGCCCACGGAGAGCTCAACGGCGTAGTTGCTTTGGCCGGTTCGGATGCTGGAGCCGGGGACAAGAGCGTCCGGTTCGAGGGCATGATGCTCTCTTTGCTGGGAACCGCTGAACCGGCTGTTCTCCATACCTGGTTCGACAAACTGGCCGACGGCGGCACGGTGGTAGATCCCCTCGCACCGAAACCGTGGGGCGCCTCCGACGGACAGGTCATTGACCGTCACGGGCTCCACTGGCTCATCGGCTACGAGCCCGAAGTGTGAGCTGACAGACTCGACTCCATGCGCGAACTCGTGATCCTCGGCACCGCCTCCCAGGTTCCCACCCGGACCCGCAACCACAACGGGTACCTTCTCCGGTGGGACGGCGAGGGGCTGCTCTTCGATCCGGGCGAGGGCACCCAGCGGCAGATGACCTACGCCGGTGTCAGCGCGTCTAACATCACCCGCATCTGCCTGACCCACCTGCACGGTGACCACTGCTTCGGCCTGCCGGGCGTACTCTCGCGCATGGTGCTCGACGGCGTCACCCACCCGGTGCATCTGCACTACCCCGCGTCCGGCGAGGAAGCAGTCCGCGCCCTCGTCTCCCTCGCGACGCCGGGTCTCGACCTCCGGCTCAACCCGCACGGATCCGCCGGTGCCGTCGCCGACGGGCTTGAGGTGCACCCCTTGCGGCACCGAATTGAGGCCTACGGCTACCGGCTCAGCGAACCGGCGTCGCGGAGCCTGGTGCCGGAACGTCTGGCCGCGGCAGGAATCACGGGTCCGGACGTCGGCCGCCTGCAGCGTGAGGGGCTGATCCGCGACACTTCGCTTGAGGACGTCAGCGTGCCACGGCCGGGGCAAACCTTCGCTTTTGTCATGGACACCGCTGAGTGTGAGGGAGCCGAGGCACTCGCCGAGAACGCGGACCTTCTGGTTGCAGAGTCCACTTTCAGCGACGACGACGCCGGCCTCGCCGCCGAGTACCTGCACCTCACCGCGGGGCAGGCAGGCGCGCTGGCTGGGAACGCACACGCACGCACGCTGGTGCTCACGCACTTCTCGTCCCGCTACCCGGATGTCGGAGTGCTGAAAGGTCAGGCAAGTGCCGCCGTCGTCGGTGCAAATGCCAACAGCACGTTGGTTATCGCGGCCAACGACCTCGACCGCATCCCGCTCCCCAAGCGCCGCCGGCTGACGTGACGCTTTCTCTGATCAGCGCTTGGAGAGAACCTTTCCCAGCTCCGGATGGTGCAGTTCGGCGACGTCGGGGTGGGCACGCACCCGCCCCTTGAGCACGTTCATGCCGTAGGAGGACAGCATGGGGTTGTCTGGATCATCGGAGATCCCGCGGGCTGCAGCCTGCAACTCGGGCGGAAGCGAAACGGGCTGGACCACCGCGTCAAGGCGCGGCGACCAGAAGAACGGGACGGAGTAGCGGTCCACTCCGGGCGGCGGCGCCTGCACCTGGTGAATTGTCGCTGCGAGGTAGCCTCCGGTGGCCACTTCCAGCATCTCGCCGAGATTTACCACCAGCGCCCCCGGAATGGGCTCGACCGGAATCGGGGTGTCCGTACCGGGCGGAAGCACCTCAAGTCCGCCCACCTCGTCCTGCAGGAGCAGCGTCACAAAGCCGTAGTCGGCATGGAGCCCGACGCCCTGGCTGCCGGCACCCTCCAGCCCGCCGACATAGTGCACGAGCTTGGCCATCCAGGCCGGAGTGGACTCGAAGAGGTCCGCAAAGTGCTCCTCCGGCTGGCCCAAGGCAACGGCGATCGCCGACAACAGCTCCGCACCGACCTCGGACATCAGGTCAGCCCAGCCCATCGCCCGGCTCTCGAGCTCCGGCAGGCTCTCTCCCGGCCACTGGTTGGGCCCCTGAAGCAGCCAGTACGGCTGGTCCTCCGGGTAGTCGGGAACCGGCTCGCGCTCGGGGGAAAAGTCGATCTGCTCGCGGGAGTCCGCGCGCCCGCGCGTCACCTCGGTTCCGAGCCGGGCATAGCCCCGGAAGTGCGGGGAGTTGCGGTTATCGAGTGCGAGCCGCTCCTCCACCGGTAGATCAAAGAACTGCTTCATCCCGCTGAACAGGTCATCCACCTGGGACGGAGCGGCGCCGTAGTTGATGATCTGGAAGAACCCCACGGCATGGGCGGCTTCGCGCAGCTGCTCGATGAAGTCCTGGTCGAAAGAGCCGTCGGGGCGGCGGGCTGTGCTGAGATCGAGCACGGGGATCGATCGCTGGGTATGCGTCATTGATGGAGCCTAACGCGAATACCCCTACCTGATACTTCTCTTTATGACGCAATGTTTCATTCAGGCGGGAAGGGATTGCCGGACCACTCCTGCGGCCCTGCGCAGCATAGGTTCCTGGTCCTGCGCCCAACGGCCGACGACGGCCAACGCCTTCATGCGCTCCTGTCCCGTGAGGCGTGCAACCAGTGGCCGGACGACGTCGGCCGCCAGCGGAGCGGCCAGAGATTCCGTCCGCGACTCCCGCAGAAAACCTTCAATCCTCGTCAGGTCAGTGTTCCGGAGCATGGGAACGCTCGACTGCAGAAGGACCACCGCAGCGAGCCGCCGCTCGAACACCGGCGAGTTGCCCCAGAGCTCGGAGCTGAGAAAGGCCACCTCATCGTGTGTCAGATGCCGGAACTTGCGGCGGGCATCACGAACGGCGCCCCGGATGGCACCAACCGAAGCGCCGTAGTAGAAGAAGCCGTCTTCCAGCGAGTTCAGCGCTTCTGCCCGCTCCCACGAGGCTTCCCGCTGGAGCGCGGCATCAATGAAATCCGCTGCCTCGCTCAATGCTTAGGGGCGCGGGTTTCCGGGATCACTCCCCGGCGCCTGCGGTCCGGCTCCCGGACCCTGACCCGCCGGTCCGGCTCCCGGTCCCTGACCCGCCGGCCCGGCTCCGGGGCCCTGGCGTTCGTCCCCCGGTCCGCCCAAATGCTTCTGGGCCTGACCGCGGGCGTTCTGGATCTTGTCCTGGTGCTTACCCTTGGTGGCTTTGTCTGCGGCCTCGGCTACCCGATCCACAACCTTGCTGCCCATCTGCTTCGCCTGAGGGCTGTTGAGGGCTTCCCTGACCTTGGGATTACGCGCAAGTCCCATTGCGATTTTGCCGAGCGATCCAAATCCAGCCATGACCGTTTCCTTTTTTCGAGTGCGTGGGCGTCCTGCGATGACAACGTGGTTCCACAGGGAATTGTCCCCCGCGAACGGCCCGGGCGGAAAGCGGAAACTGCCCGCAGGTGCAGGATCGCCGATTCGAACCGGCGTACCTGCACCTACGGGCAGTTTCTGAGGGCCGCGGCAACCAGGGCCCTACTGCTCCAGCTTCATGGCCTTGCGTAGCGACAGTGCGCCGCCGCCCTGCATGATGGCCCGGCGGTAGATCTTCTCGCCGAGGTGAAGCAGAGCTGCCGCGGCCGCGAGCGCGATCACCAGTGACAGGATCGGCTCCCACAGCGCGACCTCGGAGTTCAGCAAGCGAATCGGCATGGCAACGGAAGACACCACAGGCACGTAGGACGCCACCACGAGCAACTGCCCTGAGGCGAACAACCCGGCACCCAGTGCCGCGAAAATCAGCGCCATCACCGGCGTCGAGCTGCTGGTCAGGTCCTCCGGCCGGCTGGCCAGTGAACCGAGTACCGCCCACATCGAGGCGAGGATCAGGAAGCCGAAGAGGAAGAACACCATGAACCATCCCGACGCCGGAATGATGCTCCCCACGAGGTCCGCCGTATCAGTCAGGTTCAGGGCCAACAGTGCCGCCCCGCCGTACAGCGCGAGCTGCACCATGGCCAGGATGGTATTTCCCAGGACCTTGCCGTACAACAGCTGCCGCACGGGTATCGCAGTCGCGAGGATCTCGACGACCCGGTTCTGCTTCTCCTCCACAACCGAATTGGCGATGGCCATTCCGAAGATGATGGACGCCATGTAGAAGAGGAAGCTGAAGGCAAAACCGGCCACGTCTGCCACGGCCTGATCCTCCGCGTTCCCGTCGAGCAACGATTCCTCCAGCTCGGAACCTGCCAGCAACTCCTCTGCTGACGTTCCGGCCGCAGCTGCATTCGCTTCCAGCATGTAAGCCTCCAGCGACGCGCTGATCCCGGCACTCAGACTCCTGGGAATCTCGTTCCTGCCCGTCAGCGTCCACGCACCGTCACCGTCCCGAATGAGCGCAGCGTCGGCTTCCTCTGACCGGACTTCCTCGAGTGCTGCTTCCTCCGACTCAACGACAATCGCCGTGAACGTCGTGTTGCCGTCGTCGGCCCGGCCGTCCTCGTCCGCGAGCGCGGTCACCGACTGTCCAGCCTCCGAGGTCACAGCCACCGTAAAGTCCTCACCGCGGCTGGACATGTAGGCGTTGAACACGACGCCGGCAACAATCAGTACCAGCGTCACGATGGTGGAGATCGCGAATCCGCGGTCCTTTGCCTTCACCATCACCTCACGCAGGGTGACAATCAGCCAGGCCGGCTGGGCGTTGCGATCCGACGAGGACGACGACGGCGCCCCCGGCTGCACGCGCCGCTCAGTTGTTTCGGTGCTCACTGGGATACCCCCCGGTAGATTTCGCTCAGGCTCGGCCTGATCCTGCTGAATTCATGCACGCTTCCGCGTGCCATGGCGGCGACAAGCAGCCGCTGCGCGTCGTCGTCGTTCTCCAGCTCGACGACGGCATCCCGGCCCGCGACGTCGATGACCGTCACTCCGGCTTCCTCCCGGACCCACCCGGCGTCGGGCGAGACCGTCAGCCTGTGCCGGCGGGGAGCCGTGGCGCGCAGGTCATCCCCGGTGCCGGCAGCGACCAGCCGCCCCTCTTGCAACACCACAAGGTTGTCGCAGAGGCGGTCCACCAGGTCGAGCTGATGACTCGAGAAAAGGACCGGGACACCCTGCGCGGTGTGCTCGCGAAGCAGGTCCACCATGGAGTCCACGGCAACGGGATCGAGCCCGGAGAACGGTTCATCGAGGATGAGGACCGATGGCCTGTGCAGGAGCGACGCCGCGATCTGGACGCGCTGTTGATTGCCGAGTGAGAGGGACTCCAGCTTGTCCTTCCCGCGGTCGCCGAGCTGGAACCGCTCGAGCAGGTCCTGCGCGCGGGACCGTGCATCCGCCTGGCTCATCCGGTGCAGCTGGCCCAGGTAGACGAGCTGGTCGAGGATTGGCTGTTTCGGGTAGAGGCCGCGCTCTTCCGGCATGTATCCGAAAGTGGCGCGGTCAGCCGCCGTGACCGGGCGATCGTCCATCAGGACTGCTCCGGCATGCGCGGTGAGCACACCCATGATCATGCGCATGGTGGTGGTTTTTCCGGCGCCATTGGCACCCACGAACCCGGTCATCTTCCCCGAAGGGACTGTGAAACTGACGTCGTCGACGGCGGTGTTCTCACCGAAGCGCCGGGTCAGGTTCTGCACCTGCAGCATTGGTTTCCTCCCGATTGAGCCTTCTGTCATCAACAGTAGGCAAACAGGATGCAGGGCGGATGAGCCGTAAGGCGGAACCGTCAGTCCCCCGGACGGATGAGCCCGCTCTCATAGGCGAAGACCACGGCCTGTACCCGGTCCCGGACCTGGATCTTGGCCAGCAGGGAGGACACATGGGATTTCACGGTGGCCTCGGCGAGGAAGAGCTTCCGTGCCAGCTCGGCATTGCTCAGGCCCGCGGCCATGCACTCGAGGACTTCCTTCTCGCGCTGGGTCAGTAAGGCAAGCAGGCTCTGCTGTCGGAGCTGCCCGGCGCTTGGCTGCTTCGCCACCGGTGCCGGTGCTTCGGATTCCAGATGGTGGGCAAAGCGCTCGATCACGCGGAGGGTGACCTCAGGCGCCAGCAGCGCGTACCCGCCGGCGACTGCCTGAACCGCCGCGACAAGGTCATCCGGATCGGCATTCTTCAGGAGGAAGCCGCTTGCACCGGCGCGGATCGCGTCGAATAGGTAGTCATCGCGTTCAAAGGTGGTCAGGATGATGACCTTCCCCCGGCCCGCTGCCGTGATCTGCTCAGTGGCCCTGATTCCGTCCAGTACCGGCATCTGCACGTCCATGAGGATGATGTCGACGTCGTTGGCTGCGGCGAAGTCCACCGCCTCCTGCCCGTTGGTCACCTGGCCGACCACCTCGATGTCCTCCTCGATGGACAGGATGGTAGCGAAGCCGGCACGGACCAGCCCCTGGTCATCGGCGAGCAGCACGCGGATGGTGTTCATCACGTTCTTTCCTGAGATTTCGGTGGAGGGGGGAAGGTCGGTTGGATTCGTGGGTTGCTCACTGCAGCGGGAAGCGGGCACGTACCCGCCAGCCGCCGTCGGAACGGGGACCGATCTCAGCCGTGCCGCGGTGCAGAGCAACGCGTTCGCGGATACCCTGCAGCCCGTAACCGGAGCCGGCCGCCACGCGCTGCCGAGGCCTTCCGTTGTCCACGGTTTCCAGTTCTACCCAGCGCTGCTCGCCCGTGCGTCCGGTGCGCAGCGTCATCACCGCGGCCGAGGCTGTGGAGTGCCGGCGGACGTTCGTCAATGATTCCTGCGCTGTCCGGTACAGCGACAACGCGAGCGGTGCAGAGACCTCATCGAGTGCCCCCGGCACGTCCTCCACCCTCGAGAAGGTGACTTCGGGGCCGCCGTCCTGCTGGTTCCCGGCCAGAGCCGCGATGTCGGCGAGTCCGGGCTCCGGATGGCGACCGTCGTCGTCGTTGTGGGGGTTCTGTACTGACGTCTCGGACCGGAGCACGCCGAGCAGGTTGCGCATGTCGGTGACGGCCTGGCGGCTCGCCTGCTCGATGGTGCGCAAGGACTCGGCGGCGACCTCCGGTTTCCGGTCCATCACCCGGCGTGCGGCAGCGGCCTGCACACCGATGACCGACACGTGGTGTGCAACGACGTCGTGCAGTTCGCGGGCAATGCGCAGCCGCTCCTCGATGACCGCACGGCGTGCAAGTTCTGCTGACTGCCTGGCGATCTGCGTTGCCTGGTCGGCCAGTTGCGTCCGCTGGAGAGCATTGCGCCAGGAGGACATGCCCGCCAGGATGGCGCCGCCGAAATAGGCGAAGTTCACCATGAAGTAGTAGAGCGCCGCGGAGGTCAGTGGGTCGAAGATCCCGCGCCAGGTCTCGTCCCCCTCTGCCACCCGCTCCAACAGTCCGTCATACGTATTCGCGACCGTCAGCGAGAGGATGAGCCACAGCGTCATGGCGACCACAACAACCGTGGTTCCGAGCCACAGCACCCTGCGGTCCTTCGCCCAGGCAACCGCCGAGTACAGCGACGCGAAGTACGCCACCTGATAGGAGAGCTGCAGTGAGAGCGCCGGAATCCAGAGGCTGAGGATGATGAACAGCGCTGACATGACGAGCATGACCAGCACCGGGAAGCGCCGCCTGAACACGAGCGGGAAGATCATCAGGGCAAGAACCGCGTGCTGGAGCCAGACTGGGCTGCGCTCCTCGGCCATAGCCCCTACGCCGCGGCTCAGTTCCAGTGCGAGGGCGCTCACCAGGAAGAAAATGACGACGCCGATCACATCCCGGCGCAGGTGGTCACCGGTAGGGCCGGGTCGCTCCCACCGCCGCTCCTCGGAGTCCAACCCGAAGGTGAGCCGTTTGAGTATCTTCACCATGTTGACGTGCAGCACCCTCCGCATTGTTCCTGCGCCAGTGTAGCCAGCGGAGGCGCAGGACCGGCTCCCCCGGACGGTCTAGTTCGTTTGGATGAGGGCCTGCTGTGGATCCCGCAGCTAGTAGTAGCTCGCTTCAAGCTCGCGCTGCGCCTGGCCGGCCAACAGGCGCAGGGCCATCTCATCCTCCAGGGAGAATGCGCGCGGCTTGTCATCGATGATGCAGAGGGACCCGATGCGCCACCCCTCGGGACCGGTCAGCGGATAGCCCGCGTAGAAGCGGATGTGCGGCTGTTCGAGCACCAGCGGGTTTGTCCGGAACTGCTCATGCACCAGCGCATCCCTCACCACGAGCATGCGCTTCTCCCGGATAGTCGCGTTGCAGAAGGAGATGTGCCGCGGCACGTTCTGGCCGATCGGCCCCGTCACCGACTTGATGAACTGCTGATGCTCGCCGATCAGCGCCAGGGATGCGGAACTCACGCCGAACACCCGCTGCGCTTCGCGGGTGATCCGGTCGAACCGCTCTTCCGCGGGCGTTCCGAGGAGGCCCGTCTGTGTCAGTGAGTCGAGCCGGCGCCGCTCCGCGTCAGCGCCTTCAAGATACGCGTACGACGACGTCACGAACCTTCGCAGCGCAGCATCCGTGCAGCTCTCAAAACTGCTCTCCGTGATCACCCCGGTAGCCAGGGATACGTCGTCCGTCGAGTAGGCGGCGCGCCGGGCAGGCGAACTGACGCCGTCGAGCGCCTCGTTCACGGCGTGCGACACCATGTCCCGCTGAAGTTCGTCAATCAGCGCCAGGCCGGAGAGGTAGGCCTGGAATTCCACGCGATCGCACCAACCGCCCAGGTTGGTGTAACCCGTCCATACGTCATCGAGATCGAGAGCCGTATCAGCTACCGCACGGGCGGTGAACCACTGCTGCAGATAGGGATCCATTGCCGCCTTCCAGCTACCCGTTTTACACATGCTTGGAGCCGGGTCCAGCGGACCCGGTAGAGATCCATTGTGCTACCTCGAGCGCGCTCCGTAGCCATCGGCTTCCATTGCGTTGCGCAGGCACACCAGTCCGGACTGGATACGGGACTTGGCAGTGGGAACTTTCACCTGCAGAGCTTCAGCCACTTCGGTGTAGGTGAGGCCGCCGTAGTAGGCAAGCCTGATCGCTTCCGCCTGCAGGTCCGTCAGGGAGGAGAGGCAGCGTTTCACGCTCTCGCTCATGAGGGTGTGATGAACCCGCTCATCCACGGGCTCCTGAACGAAGTATTCCTTCTGCGCGTACTGCGCATCCCGTGCCACCGACCGTTGCTCGCTGCGCACACGGTCCACCGCGCGCCTGTGCGCAAGCGTGAAGATCCAGGCCTCGGGGGAACCGAGCTCGGGTTTGTACCGGTCAGCCGAGACCCACAGCATCAGGAACACTTCCTGGACCACTTCGGCGGAGATCGCGTGGTTACGCACTACACGCAGCACCAGTCCATGGACCCGCCTGGAAATCTGCTCGTAGAGCCCGGCGAAAGCGCTCTGGTCCCCCTCCGCCACACGAAACAGCAGATCGCCGAGCGTCTCTGTGCCTGGTCCTGCTTTGTGCATCGCTACCCCGTCTGTCGCGACGACGGCGCAGGAAGCGACGTCGACCGTTCACCGCTGATGCCGAGTACGAGCCGGCCGCAGCGCATCACACTATGCCCCCGATCACACAGCCTAGCAACACCGCGGATTCTCCGCCGCTACCCGGGGGTTGTACTCAGCTTCTTTGCGATCAGGACGTCCGTGGATGAGTGCGCAAGGATCGACAGCACGATGGCAAGCGCGGCGAGGTGAAACAGCTGATCAGCCAGTTCGATGCCGGATTGCAGGACCAGCAGCCCGTAGACCACTGAGGCGAAACCCTTCGGCCCAAACCACATGGCCGCAATGCGCTGACCGCGAGGGAGGTTGGTTCCGAGAAATGAAGCCAGCAGTGCGAGTGGGCGGGCAACGACGAGCGCCAGCACTGCAAACAGCCAGCCGGCCAACGGAATCTCCTGGAAGAGGAATGACGGGGTGATCAGCGCTCCGAAGACCAGGATGGCCGCCAGCTTGAGCAGCTCCGTCACCAGCTCGCCGAACTGCTCGAACTCGTCGCGAAACTCCGGCCGGACAGTAGCAATGGTCACTCCGGCCGCGAACGCCCCAAGGAACAGGTTGGCGTGGGTGGCCATGCAGATCGTCAACACGAGAAGCCCGATGGAAACGGTCACCAGCGGCTCGAGGTGACGTTCCGCACTCAGGAAGGGAAGCCGCTCCAGGGCCAGCACGAGCAACGGAACCGCCACACCAACGACGATGCCGAGCAGGATCTCCTCCGTCAATTGCCATCCTCCGGCCTCTGTGCCGCCGGCCATGGCAAGGAGAACCAGGACAATGGGGAGGGCAAGACCGTCATTGATCCCCGACTCCACATTGAGCAGGTGCCGCAGGCGGCCGGGGACTTCCTTGCGCCCCACAATGGCGGAGGCAAACACCGGGTCTGTGGGGGAAAGCACGGCGCCCAGCAGGAACGACTCGAGCCACGGCAGCCCTGCGACGTAGTGGGCCAGAACCGCCGTGACCACAAGGGTCAGCGGCAGCCCGAGAACCAATGCCCGGCCGGGCAACCGCCAGGCAGCACGAAGATCAGTGACACCGACCCGCATCCCGTCCGTGAAGAGGACCGAGAAGAGCGCGAGCTCTGACAGGATCAGGACCACGGGGTCGGCCGATTCCACCGTAATGACGCCGAGCATTCCCTGCCCGAGCAGGAACCCAGCAAGCAGGAAGAGCACAGCGGTGGAAATGACAGTGCGGCTCGCCCGTTCCGAAATGAGCACGCCCATCAGCAGCACGACGGCGAAGCTCAGTCCCAGCGCCGGATCCACTTAGCGGCCTTCCGAGGCCGCTTGGAACCCAGCGTGAGCAGGGCAGCCCGCAACCGCTGGGCCACGGACAGCGTCTTCAGGAGAATCAGCCATGGGCCCATTGTGCCAGCGATGACCGGAACGTGAGCAGGCTAACAGCCCATTCCGGCGGTAGCTGCAGTCCTGACCGATATTCTAGGAGGAACCCTCGTTTTCCATCGCCCGTCCGACGTCGTTGTCGCCGGCACCGTAGCGAAGGCCCTCCCGCCCTCCATCCCGGGCACTCGACGCTTCACCCCGCCGGCACAACCGGCAACAGAAAGGACCTGATCATCGTGGATCACAAACCTTCCGTCACCCGCGACACCTGGATGAGCCGGGAGGCTCTCGCCGAAGGGATGATTCCCGTCATCGGCCGCCTCTACCGCGAGAACAACGTGGTGACCAGCATCCATGGACGCAGCCTTATCAACAAGTCCACCATGGGCATTCTCAAGGCACACCGGTTCGCGCGCCGCATGAGCAAGGAAGAGCTGCTCCTCGAAGAGACCGCACCTCTGCTGCGTACGCTCGCCGACCTGGAGTTGGGAGCAGCAGCCATTGATGTCGCCCGCCTGGCCCAGAAGTACAGGTCACATCAGGAGGAGGGCGGCACCTCCTCTTTGGAGGAATTCCTCCGCTCAGAACTCGCCGACGTCGTCGGGAAGCGCGGTGCCGACACACGGACGAGCACCGACGTCGTCCTCTATGGTTTCGGCCGGATTGGCCGCCTGGTGGCCCGGCTGCTCATCGAAAAGGCAGGCGGCGGGCACGGACTGTGCCTGCGCGCGATCGTGGTCCGCAAGGGCGCCGAGAATGACCTCATGAAGCGGGGAAGCCTGCTGCGCCGCGACTCGGTGCACGGCTCCTTCGAGGGCAGCATCCAGGTGGACGAGGAAACCAACACCATTACCGCCAACGGTGTGCGGATCCAGGTCATCTACTCGAATGACCCGGCCACCATCGACTACACCGCCTACGGCATCAACAACGCGCTGGTCGTTGACAACACCGGCCGCTGGCGTGACGAGGAAGGCCTCAGCCAGCACCTGCAGAGCAAGGGTGTCGCGAAGGTCCTACTGACTGCACCGGGCAAGGGCGGCCTGAAGAACATCGTCCACGGCATCAATCACACGGACATCGCGGCCGGGGACACCATCGTCACTGCGGCATCGTGCACCACTAACGCCATCACCCCTGTACTCAAGGCGATCAACGACGAGTTCGGCGTAGTGCACGGACATGTGGAGACGGTCCACTCCTTCACCAATGACCAGAACCTGATCGACAACTTCCACAAGGGCGACCGCCGCGGCCGTTCGGCTGCCCTGAACATGGTGATCACCGAGACGGGTGCGGCCAAAGCCGTGGCCAAGGCTCTGCCCGAACTGCAGGGCAAGCTCACGGGCAGCTCCATCCGCGTACCTACCCCGGACGTCTCCATCGCGATCCTGAACCTGTCGCTTGAGAACGTGACCACCAAGGACGACGTCAACGACTACCTCCGAGAGATGTCGCTGCACTCCGACCTGCGCAAGCAGTTGGACTACATCGACTCCCCTGACGTCGTCTCCACCGACTTCGTCGGTTCACGCCGCTCCGGCACGGTCGATGGCCTTGCGACCATCTGCAATGACAAGAACCTGGTCCTCTACGTCTGGTATGACAACGAGTTCGGCTACAGCTGCCAGGTAGTACGCGTCATGGAGGAGATGGCTGGTGTCCACCCGCCGTCGTTCCCTGCGAAGGAAGCCATCCCGACGGCGGAGCTTGCCTCCACGCGCTGACGTCCGCGCAGAAGCGCCGGTGAATCGCTCCCGTCGACGCAGAAGCGCCGGTGCGTGACACGATCGTGGGGATGTCCCCACGTTCCTGCCACGCACCGGCGCTTTTGCTGTTTCGCTGCGCTGCTGCTGCGCGTCTCGCGTTGCGCTGCCCTCGACCGCGGCGGCGTCTCCGTTCTAGGGTGAAAGGACGTGCACCCGAACAGAATGGAGATTCACCGATGAATGACCTCAGTGAAGTTCGAGAAGGTATGGACGTCATCAATGCCGAGGGCAAGAAGATCGGCACGGTGAAGAGCGTCAAAATGGGTGATCCGCAGGCAGTCACCCCGGAAGGCCAAACGCAGGAGCGAGGCGGACTCGTCAGTTTCCTCGCGGGAGCCTTCAGCACGGAGGAGGTGGACGAGGAACGCGCGCAGCGTCTCCTTCGCCTCGGTTACATCCATGTGGATGGCACCGGCATCGGCAACAACTTCTATGAGGCCGCCGACGCCGTCGAACGAATCGACGACGCCGGCGTGCACCTCAGTTCCAGCGCAGCTAGCCGGTAAAGAGCGCGGCAACCCTGGTGAGGGTGGTGAAGATCCCGTAGGCCAGGGGCACTGCAACCAGCGCCCAGACAAAGGTCAGTCGAGCCTTGCTCATTTCCATCTCATGCCTCCATTGCGGGTTCGGCGGTCTTTTTCGGTTCGTGGAATCGTGAGTCCACGGACTTGATCATCAGGTTCGCGATGAATCCGATGATCAGCAGGCCAACCATGGTCAGCAGGGCCGGCTGATAGTCGGCGGCGACAAGCTCTCCGGGGGTGCCTCGTGCATCGAGGAAACCATTCACGATCAGCGGTCCGGCAATACCGGCGGCTGACCAGGCGGTCAGGAGGCGGCCGTGGATTGCACCCACCTCAAACGTGCCGAAGAGATCGCGGAGGTACGCGGGCACCGTGGAGAAGCCGCCGCCGTAGAAGGAAATGATCACGAAAGCCAACAGCACGTAGAGCACCGTGGTCGAGGAGCCTGCGAGAGCAAGCACGGTATAGAGGACAGCACCGACGCCCAGGTAGATCATGTAGATGCGCTTGCGGCCAATGTGGTCGGACAGGGTTGACCATCCGAAGCGACCCGCCATGTTGCCGATGGACAGCAGGCCTACGAAGCCGCCCGCTACAGCAGCGGACACGGCGCTGACGCCGTCTGACTGCCGGAAGAAGTCCTGGATCATTGGGGCGGCCTGCTCAAGGATGCCGATTCCCGCGGTCACGTTGCAGAACAGCGCGATCCAGATCAGCCAGAACTGCTTGGTACGGATGGCGTTCTTCGCGGAAACGTTGTCGCTGGTGACAAGTGCACTGGTCTTCCGGGTGCTCGGGTCGAAGCCGTCCGGCCGCCAGTCGGCAGCGGGAACCTTGATGGTGAAGGCTCCGAAGACCATGTAAATGAGGTAGATCACCGCGAGGGTCACGAAGAGCATGCCGACAGCCTCACCGCTGGCGACCCAACCCTCGGTACCCGAGTCCGGGTCGAACATCCTCAGCAGCTGGGTGGACAGTGGGCTCGCGATCAGCGCACCGCCGCCAAAGCCCATGATCGCCATTCCGGTAGCCAGTCCCGGCCGGTCGGGGAACCATTTGATCAGGGTGGAGACAGGCGAGATGTAGCCGATACCCAGCCCGATTCCGCCAATCACGCCGTACCCGAGGTATACGAGCCAGAGCTGGTTGGTGAAGATGCCGAGGGCTCCGACGAGGAACCCGCTCACCCAGAACATGGCCGAGGTGAACATGGCCTTGCGCGGACCGTTGCGGTCCACCCACGTGCCCATCACCGCGGCGGACAGTCCGAGCATGACGATCGCTATGGAGAAGATCAGGCCTATCTCGGTGAGGCTCGCATCGAAGTGCTCCACGAGGGCCGTCTTGTAGACGCTGGTGGCGTAAGCCTGGCCGATGCACAGGTGCACGGCGAGTGCCGCGGGCGGGATCAGCCAACGGTTGAATCCGGGTGGAGCTATTGTGTGTTCCCTATCGAGCCAGCTCATGAACGGAATGCCTCTCCCTCTACTTGTGGACGCCGTCGTCCCCTTGGCCCCCACCATGGAATATTGTGCATTAGCTCACATATTGCCTGAGGCAAACAACATCGGTGTGCGGTGAACGGTCACTCTGGTGCGGTAAGCGGTAGAACCGGTTCACCGTTGAAGAGCGCGCACCAGGTCATCGAACCGCTCCAGGTCCGGCAGGTCCTCAACGAGCACGACGCCGGCCGGCCCCGCCAGCGGAACCTGCCAGTTGGGATACTGCTCGGCGGTGGTTCCCGGCTGGTTCTGCGTGCGTTCCTCGCCTACCGCGTCGGTGAGCGCCACCCCGAGCAGCACCGACGGAGTTTGCGCAATGAAGGCGTGCATCGCCTCGACTGTCTCCTGCACGGTCGCGGGCACGGAGCCGGTCGTGGACCGCACAAGCGAAAGCACCCGCTCCTGAGCCTCCCGATCGGCGGACTTCTCTTCCTCCACAGGCCGCCCGAGCAGACCGAGCTGCTCGCGCAGTTCAACGTGCCTGCCCGCGAGATAGCCAGCACTCGGCGGCAGGTCATGGGTGGTGACCGTGGTGAGGCACGCCGTCCGGTACTGCTCGGCAGGGCGCGGCTCGTCGTCGTCGTACTCGAACCAGAGGATGGAAGTCCCGAGCACCCCGCGCTCTGCCAGGTACTCCTGAACGCCCGGCTCGAAGACGCCCAGGTCTTCACCAACGACCACGGCGGCCGCCCGCTCCGCCTCGAGGGCAAGGATACCGATGAGCGCCTCGTGGTCGTAGTACACGTAGGCGCCGTCGCCGGGCATCGAACCCTGCGGGATCCACCACAGGCGGAACAGGCCGAGGATATGGTCGATCCGGATGCCGCCCGCGTGGCGCAGGATGGTGCGCAGCATGTCGCGGTATGCGGCATAGCCGGACTCTGCGAGCCGCTCCGGGTGCCACGGCGGCTGCGCCCAGTCCTGGCCCTGCTGATTGAACATGTCCGGCGGAGCGCCGACGCTGATGCCGGAGGCCAGAACATCACGCAGGGTCCAGGCGTCAGCACCTGCGGGGTGAACGCCCACCGCGAGATCATGCATGATGCCGAGGTTCATGCCGGCTTCCATCGCGGCCTGTTGAACGGCTTTGAGCTGTTCGTCGCACAACCACTGCAGCCAGGCGTGGAACTCAATGCGGTCCTCGAGCCCGGTCCGCTGTGCCTCGAGAAACTCCGGATCGCTCCACTCCGCAGCACCTTCGGCGAGCGTTTCTGCGAGCGCGGACCACAGGGCGAAGTTCTCCAGCCCGGGACCGGCTTCGGAACGGAAGCGCTGGAACGCCTCCTCCCGCTGCGGCTGCCTTGGGACAGCGAACACGAGTTCGAGTGCCTGCAGCTTGGCAGCGTAACTCGGATCACGGTCAATGATGTCCGAGTTCTCGTTTGCGGCCCGGAACCCGGCCGCCAGATCGCGGACGGTGTGCGCCTGCGCCGCCGGAAGGTCCCCGAACTCGACAACGTTCTCCACGCGCAGGTAGATGGGATTGAAGAACCGGCGCGTGGTCGGCAGGTAAGGGGACGCCTCGACCGGCGGTTTGGGCTGGGCGGCATGAAGCGGATTGATCAGCACGAACCCGGCGCCCTTGTCAGCTGAGATTTCCGCCAGCCTCGCAAGGTCATCGAGGTCCCCGATGCCCCACGAGGACCGTGACCGCACCGAGTACAGCTGGGCCATCAGTCCCCACGTCCGGGTTAGGGAATCTGCGGTGGTGAGCTTTCGCGGCGTCACAACGAGCGCGCAGTCGGCGGCACCGGATTCGAACCCAACCGTGAGGGTGTGCCAGCCGAGCGGGAGATCGAGCGGGATCTCGACCGTGAACCGGCTGACCTCTGTCCCGTTCACCTCCCGGGTGCGGGCGGAACCGGGAGGCAGCGTCCGCTCGGTTCCGTCTTCCAGCAGGACGCGGATGGAGGGCATGGTGCCAGCCGGCACGGTAACCGGCACGGTGGTGGCGTCGCCGTCCCGAATAACGACGGCGGGAGGCAGCGTACGCAGCCACGGCGCACGTTCGGCTTCGCGGAGGGAGGCGGCGACGTCGTCGTTCGTTGCGCAGGGCACACCAAGCGCGGTGAGGACTGCAATCAGCGTTTCATCGCTCACCGTCTGGGGCGTGCCGTCCCAGCCCTTGAAGGTGATTCCGACGCGGTGCTGCTCGGCAAGTTGCTGGAGCGGTGTGAGCTGGGCCATGGTCCTAATCTATTGGCTAGCGGGGCTTGGTGCTCGCACGCCGAGGTCCCCTCCC
>NZ_BAAAON010000001.1:806375-942485 GCF_039530425.1 Arthrobacter parietis
GCCGCCGGCACCATTTCCGTTGTAGAGCCACAGCACTCCGGCGGTGTCCCGCGCGATCAGGTCCCGGGTGGCCCCGGATCCAAAGGCGCCCGGTGCCGTCAGACCGGTCATGGCGTTCCAACCGGTTCCGTAGACAAGGCGGGAAAGGAATCCTCCGGTGCCGTTTCCGCGGTACAGGTAGAGCCTTCCGCTGGCATCGCGGGCAAACAGGTCTGCCCTGGCGTCACCGCTGAAGTCGCCGGTTCCGACGATGGCTGTCATGCCATTCCATCCACTGCCGGGCTGAGTGCGTGTGCCCCAGGTGCCGTTGCCGTTGCCCGGGTAGAGGAAGAGCCGTCCGGCGCCGTCACGGGCCAGCAGATCTACCCCGCCAGTGCCATTGAAGTTACCGGGCGTGACCAGTGCGGTCATCCCCTGCCACCCCTGGCCGATCTGGACGCCATTAGTGATTCTGCCGGTGCCGGTACCGGCGTAGAGCCAGAGCCGTCCGGAGGTGTCCCGGGCCATGATGTCCGAATGCCGGTCGCCGTTGAAATCACCCGGCTGCAGGATGGCGTTCATTGAACCCCACCCGGTGCCGATCAGGACCCGGGCCCCGAAACCGCCGGTGGCAGTTGAGGGGTAAAGGTACAGGCGGCCGCTGGAGTCACGAGCCACGATGTCGGGATTGCCGTCTCCGTTCATGTCCTTTTGCTCGGCGGTGCCGGCAGGAGGCGGTGGCGTTGCTGTGGTGCCGATCTGAATGGTGCGTGTTGCGGCCGCCCCAAGATTACCGGCGCGGTCTGTTGCCCGCACGTCGAACCGATGGGATCCGCTGAGCTGCTGGTCCCAGGTCTTGGGGCTGGTGCACGCCGTGAAGATGGCGTTCGACGGTGTCAGCGCACATTCGAACGTAGCCGTTGGCTCGTTGCTCGAGAAATTGAAGGTCGGCGTAGTGTCCGCACCCGGGCTCGAGGGGAACGGGGAAACAATCGTGGTGGTCGGCGCCGCGGTGTCCACTGTGACCCTCATAGTTCCCGACGTGGCCAATCCGTCCGGATCTGTTGTGGTGGCTACCTGCGCCTGCACCGTGTGCTGGCCATCGGCAAGCATTGCGGTTGTGAACGAGTAGGCACCGGCGGCTACGGTGGCGGTGCCTACTGACGCACCGTCAATCAGGACTTCAACTGTTGTTGCACCAGCCGGAGCCGTGCCGTTCAACGTTGGTGTGGTGTCGCTGGTGATGCCGTCCGTGTTTGATGATCCGCTATCGCTGGCGTCGGCCAGGTTCGGCGTGGATGGAGCACCGGTATCAACGTTGGCAATCAGGCCCTGCACTGTGAACAGCTCAGTCCTGCCTACTTCGCCTTCCGGACCCACCACCGAGACAAAGTTGGTGTTGAGAACGGAACCCGTGACGCGCCGGGCCGTTTCGATGCTTCCGAGGGTGCCTGCCGGCGCTCCGACCTGTGTCAGGAACTTCGCTGATTGCCCTGCCGCATCACCAAGGAATGCGTTGCCCACGCCCGCCCAGTTACAGGCGTCTCCCGGCTGGCACTCGCCAGCATCTTCGGTGACATTGATCCCGCCCAGGGCGTCGGTGGTCAAGACATCCACACCGTAGGGGTGGGTGATGGTGTAGGCCGTGTTGGGTTGAAGACCGTTGAACCGGAACCGGAGCCGGGCAAACCCGATCTGGTCGCCGTCGATGGCTTCCTCATTGGCATGCGCTGCTTCCAGCGCCGCTTCGTATGAGCCGATATCTCCGACCGTTGCACCGGCAGCGAACCAGAACGCCTCGCCGGGGAAGTTCGGTTGGACAGGTGCTGCGGTGGGGTCAGGAAGGGTTTCGAGGCAGCCGTCGACGTAGCAGAGTGCGAGTTTCACGTCGCCGTCGTCGTACCACTCCGGAAAACCGTGTTCAGTGCTGACCGGCCCTACGCCGGACAGGGCGGCATTCGCCGGTGCGGCTGCCAGCGGTGCAAGCGCAACGACCAGCATCGCGCCTGCCAACACCGAGGCAGTGACTTTCTTGGGATGATGCGTGCGGCGCCCCGTGGCGGGACCAGCCGCCGGTTGATGGATTGACATTGTGAGCTCCCTCGTGTGAGACCGAAACCATGCTTACTACCGGCTCGGTTCAGAAAGGTTGCGTCGTGCACCTTGGACATTCCTTGGGAAATGATAAGGACCGTTCTTTTAACTCGGATTGTGACGGTAGGATTCCGTTTTCCTACTGGGGAGTAGCATTTACCCATGGCCGGGTTCCGGCTGGCGGAGCCTGCCGTTGAAGGGGGCTGCCATGAGCGCCGAAGCACTTCAGGACAACGTCAACGAGCGCACGTCCCGGGAGGTGGCAGAATCCGCCCGGGAAACGGAATGGAACCGGCCCAGCTTCGCAAAAGGCCTCTATCTGGGCCGCTGCGACATCTCCCTCATTCATCCGCACCCCACTTCTTCACATGCCGACGACGACGACGGCGAGGAGTTCCTCGCACAGCTCACCTCGCTGCTGGCCACGATGGACGGTCAGCGAATCGAGGGGGACTCGCAAATCCCGGACGAGTACCTTCGGGACCTCGCCGGACTCGGCGTTTTCGGCATCAAGATTCCCAAGGAATACGGTGGTCTGGGCCTGTCACTGGCCTACTACGGGCGCGCACTGATGCTGCTCACCTCCGTTCACCCAAGCCTCGGTGCGCTGATCTCAGCGCACCAGTCCATCGGAGTGCCTGAACCCGTGCGTATGTTCGGCACCGACGAGCAAAAGCAGGAGTACCTCCCCCGTTGCGCAACCGGCGCAATTTCGGCCTTCCTGCTCACGGAGCCGGACGTCGGATCCGACCCCGCCCGCATGAACGCAACAGCAACCCGTAACGACGACGACGGCACCTACGTCCTCAACGGCAGCAAACTCTGGACCACCAACGGAGTGATTGCCGAGCTGATCGTGGTGATGGCGAAGGTGCCTCCGCACAGCGGCGGTCGGGGAGGCATCTCCGCTTTCGTCGTGGAGGCGGACGCCGCAGGGATCACGGTGACGCATCGGAATGCCTTCATGGGCCTGCGCGGCATAGAGAACGGTGTTACCCGGTTCGAGAACGTCAAAATTCCAATCGGGAACCGGCTGGGCAGGGAAGGCCAGGGACTCAAGATTGCGCTCACCACCCTGAACACCGGGCGGCTCTCCATCCCCGCTAATTGCGCGGCCGCAGGCAAGTGGTCGCTGAAGATTGCGCGTGAATGGTCAAGCGAACGCGTCCAGTGGGGCCGGCCCATCGGCAGGCACGAGGCAGTCGCACAGAAGATTTCCTTCATCGCGGCAACCGCTTTCGCCCTCGAGTCCGTCTTCGAACTCTCCGCGGCACTTGCTGATTCCGGGCAGAAAGATGTTCGTATTGAAGCTGCCTTGGCGAAACTGTGGTCCAGCGAAATGGCCTACCGGATCGCTGATGAACTGATGCAGATCCGCGGCGGTCGAGGTTATGAGAGCGCAGCTTCCCTCAAGGCGCGCGGGGAACGGGCCGTCCCGGTGGAACAGCAGCTGCGGGACTTGCGCATCAACCGGATCTTCGAAGGTTCCTCGGAGATCATGCACTTGCTCATCGCCCGTGAGGCAGTCGACGCGCACCTTGCGGCGGCAGGTGACCTGGCGTCGTCGGACGCTGACCTCAAAGCGAAGGCGAAGGCGGCGGCGGGCGCCAGCAGTTTCTACGCGGGGTGGCTCCCGCGCCTTCTTGCCGGGCCCGGCTTGTCGCCGCGCTCCTACTCCGATTTCGGACGGCTCGCCGGGCATGTGCGTTACGTTGAGCGGTCATCCCGGCGCCTTGCCCGCCACACCTTCCTCGGCATGGCGCGGTGGCAGGCGAAGCTTGAGCACCGGCAGGTGTTCCTCGGAAGGATTGTGGACATTGGAGCGGAACTGTTTGCGATGGCGGCTACGTGCTCCCATGCCAAGCACCTTGAGGGGGAGGGCCGGCGGGAGGCAGGCGAGCTTGCCGAGGTGTTCTGTCGGCAAGCACGGATGCGGATCGAGCAGCTTTTCACCGACCTGTGGAGGAACACTGACAACGCGGACACGCGCCTCGCGGGGAAGGTGCTCGATGGCCGCCATACGTGGCTTGAAGAGGGCGTCCTTGACCAGTCCGAAGGAACCGGCCCCTGGATTGCCGATCACCCGGTGGGCACAGCCGGCGGAGAAAATCTGCACCGGAACTACCGCTGAAAATTACCGAACCCAGTCGTGGAGGGCAGGACGCCGGGTGCTGGGGAGCGCGGTATTGATGCGCCACTCATGAATCCACTCCGGAAGCGCCATGTCCGCCGGCGGATTGCCCATCGCTTCGAAGATTTCAGCATTTGACACCGGCCCGTTTGAGCTGAGCAGGCGGGTGGCAATGTACGCACGGGCGTAGATCTCGCCGCCATGCACCATGCGCTGCTCAAAGTAGATGGCGCGCTCATCGAAGCCCATGATTCGCGTCTCGATGGTGTAGCGCTGACCGAGCTGGAGTGACTTCCGGAAAGTGATTGTCTCGGCGTTGACCACGGGCGTCCAACCCTTCCGCCGCATGAGCTTCCAGATGCCACTCCTGATCATGAGGTCGAACCTGCCCAGGTCCATCAGGGAGAGGTACATGCCGTTGTTCACGTGCATCGCAATGTCGATGTCCGTCAATTGAACGCGTTGCGGGAGGGAGGTTGAATCCCAGATGCTCACCTTCGCCCGGCGGCGTGAGGCAAACAGAAGCCAGAGGGTCCGAAATAACAGGTGCATTGTCCTATATTACCCGCGGGTAACTTCTCTTTTTTGTGCAGAAACCATGGTGAACCAGGTCACTTTATTAGCCAAACTGGGTGCGGGCTTGGAATAGTGGGCGGCTGCACTCAGCCAGTTCCAAGAATTCTGTGAAAGGAACCCATGACTGACCAGACCTTCCAATACCTTGCCATGGCGCTCTACATGGCCGCCATGCTGGGAATCGGCTGGTACGCGTACCGGAAAACGTCCGATCTCGATGATTACATGCTCGCCGGCCGCGGCCTCAAGCCCGGGGTAGCTGCGCTCAGCGCCGGCGCCTCCGATATGTCGGGGTGGCTGCTGCTCGGACTGCCCGGCGCTATCTACCTGTCCGGCCTGATTGAGGTCTGGATTGCCATTGGCCTGACCATCGGAGCCTGGCTGAACTGGAAGTTCGTGGCTCCGCGGCTGCGCAGCTACACCGAGGTGTCCAACAACTCGATCACCGTGCCGAGCTTCCTGGAAAACCGGCTTAAGGACCGCTCACGCGTTCTCCGCGTTGTCTCCGGCGTCATCATTCTGGTGTTCTTCACGTTCTACGTGTCCTCGGGCATGGTTGCAGGCGGTGTCTTCTTCGAGTCCTCCTTCAACTCCAGCTACACCCTCGGCATGATCCTGGTTGCAGCGGTCACCATCTCCTACACGCTGTTCGGCGGATTCATGGGAGCCACCTTCACTGACGTGGCGCAGGGAATCCTCATGCTCATTGCGCTGATCGTCGTTCCGATTATCGGGTTCGTTCAGGTTGGCGGATTCACCGGACTGACCGACTCCATCCGCGCCATCGATCCGTCGATGCTCGAGTTCGTAGCCGGCGGGTCCATCCTCGCCATCATCTCCGCCGCAGCGTGGGGCCTTGGCTACTTCGGCCAGCCGCACATCATCGTCCGCTTCATGGCGCTGCGTTCCCCGCAGGATGCCACGGCCGGCCGCCGGATCGGCATCAGCTGGATGATCCTCACCGTTCTCGGCGCCGTTGCCACCGCCCTTGTGGGCATCGCGTACTTCGAGCAGAACCCGCAGCTGACGCTCGAGGACCCCGAGGCCGTGTTCCTGGCGCTGTCGCAGGCGTTCTTCCACCCCTTCGTGGCAGGCATTGTCCTCGCGGCCGTCCTCGCAGCGATCATGAGCACCATCTCCTCGCAGCTCGTCGTGTGCTCCTCCGCGCTCGTTGAGGACCTCTACAACATGGTCTCGAAGCGGAACCTGACAGCCAAGCAGGGGGTCATCCTCGGCCGTCTCGGCGTGCTGGTGGTCGCGATCGTCGCGATCGTCCTCGCCTCGGGCCGCAACGAATCGATCCTCGCGCTCGTCGCCTTCGCCTGGGCAGGCTTCGGTGCGTCCTTCGGCCCCACCGTGCTGCTCTCGCTCTTCTGGCGGAAGCTAACCATGCCGGGCGCGCTGTCCGGGATGATCGTCGGCGCCGTCGTCGTCTTCGCCTGGGGCAACTCCCCGCTGGCGGCCACGATGTATGAGATCGTGCCGGCGTTCTTCGCCAACCTGATTGTCGCCGTCGTAATCAGCCGCCTGACCTGGAAGCCGAACGCGGAGATCGAAGCCGAGTTCGACGCAGCGGTACGCGGCGTTTCCGAGCGCAAGGAACCGGTCACGGTTTCCTAGTTACCTTCGCTCGATCGCATGACCAGCGGCTCCCCGGTTGCTTCCGCTTCCGGGGAGCCGCTGCTGTTGAAGGAGCAGGCTCCAGGTCAAGCGCACGACGGCGGCGCACTCACCAACCGCTGCGCGTTGGCGTATGTCCCTTCCGGGCTTCCTCCGGCATGGACATTTCGGCCCGGAAACCAAGTAGCCGGATCGGCCGGTCGGGCTCGATCTTCGCAACAAGGTCAAACGCACCGGCAAGCACGAGGTCACGGTCGAACGTCTCGTGGATTCGCTTGGCGTACGTCTTGGTGAAAAAGGGCGCGTACCGCACCTTGAGGGTCAGCCCGATCACCGGCCGGCCCTCGGCGATGACATCCTCAAGCACGCGGGCCACGAGTTCCCGTACGGCGTCATCCACCTGTGCAGGCTCGGTCAGATCCTGTTGGTAGGTCGTTTCCCTGCTGTGCCCACGGGCAACCCACGGGGTGTCATCAACCACCCGCTCGCCGTCCCCGCGTCCCAGCTGCGCGTACCAGGGACCCATCTTCGGGCCGAACTCAGGAACGAGGTCACCCGGATTGGAGGCGGCGAGCTCAGCAACCGTTGTGATGTTGAGCGTCGCGAGGCGGCGGGATACTTTCGGTCCCACGCCCCACAGGTCAATGGTTGGCCGGCTGCCCATCACCTCCAGCCAGTTCTCCTTCGTGAGACGGAAGACGCCGGCGGGTTTGGCGAACCCGGTAGCAACCTTAGCCCGCACCAGAGTGTCTCCGACCCCCACGCTGCAGTGCAGCTTCGAAGCGTCCAGCACCGCCTGCTGCACCCGCCGCGCGTAGGTTTCGGGTTCATCGGTTGTCACACCGACGAAGGCTTCGTCCCACCCCAACACCTGAACGGTGGCCTCCGGTTGGGCCCGCAGCGCCGCCATAACGGTGTCGGAAGCGGCCAGATACGCCTCGGAGTCCACCGGCAGAATCACGGCGTCGGGCACTTTCCGGGCTGCGATGCGCAGGGGCATGCCGGACCCAACCCCGAACGCACGAGCCTCGTAGGACGCGGTGGAGACCACGGCCCGCTCGGTCGGATCTCCGCGGCCGCCCACGATCACCGGTTTGCCCGCCAGCTCGGGCCGCCGCAACACTTCGACGGCGGCAATGAACTGGTCCAGATCGACGTGCAGCACCCAGGGGCTGTGGCCTTGACTCACGGTCCCAGTCTGCCCTCAGGTTCCTTCCGGCACCACCGTTTCTCCCGGCCATAATCGGTCGCCGGATTGACGCATCACGGTCCCAGCTAGAAAGCTGGGAAGAAGTTGCACACCCGAACGATACGAGGAGAACATGACTGACGCAGCGGCACCAACCATAGAGCTCCTCAGCGGTGCATCCATTCCGGTGCTCGGTCTCGGCACCTGGCCGCTTGATGATGAGGAGGCGGCCACCGCCGTCGAGCATGCAGTGTCCGTCGGGTATCGCCTCTTCGACACCGCGGAGAACTACGGCAACGAGGCCGGGGTCGGGGAAGGAATCCGGCGGTCCGGGATTGAGCGGGACCAGGTCTTCATCACCACCAAATTCAACAAGCAGTGGCACGGCGTGGACGGCGTCCGGAAAGCCTTCGAGCAGAGTGCGGCCCGGCTGGGCGTCGATTACATCGACCTGCTGCTGGTGCACTGGCCCAACCCGGAGCAGGACCGCTACGTGGACGCGGTCAAAGGACTCGCCGGGTTGCGGGAGGAAGGCCTGATCCGGGCCTTCGGCGTCTCCAACTTCAAGCCCGCCCATCTCGAGCGGGTCCTCGACGCGGGTCTCGTTCCGGAGGTCAACCAGATCCAGCTCGACCCGCGCCACACGCGGCCGGACTCACGGCACTTCCACTCGAAGCACGGGATCGTGACCGAGTCATGGAGCCCATTGGGCAAGGGCAGTGACCTGCTGCAGAGTACCGCCGTGGATCAGCTTGCGGACAAGTACGGCATGACTCCGGCGCAGATTGTGCTGCGCTGGCACATTCAGCTGGGACTGGTGGCCATCCCGAAGTCCGCCAATCCACTGCGCATCAAGCAGAACATCAACCTGTTCGGGTTCGAACTCACCCAGGACGAAGTCGAGTTCCTCTCGGCTCTGGACACCGGCGAGGGCGACATCACGGACTCCGACTCCTTCGGCCACTAGCGTTCAACCGGAAGTTTTGTGCACCTCCGGTGACTTCCGTCGAAGTGGAGTCACCGGAGGTGCACAAAACTTCAGGGCCAGAGGAGCTCGCGCCGCCAGCCCTCGCCGCTGCGCACGTAGAGCAGGCGGGTATGGCGCCGCTCCGGGTCCGCCTGCCAGAACTCGACGCGCTCAGGTGCCACCGTATAGACAGTCCACGTCGCAGAGCCCTTGTCCTCGATCCCTTCCAGTTCGCGTTCGACGGCGGCGCTCACGGACTCTGAGGGCCGGATAGTTGCGCTTTGCTCGCCGGCGAGCACCAGGGCACGTGCGCTGGGATGACGACGGCGGAAGTCGGCGTCGTTCTCTGCCGCCGTTCCTGGCGTCACGGTGCCACTGACGCGGACCTGCCTGCCGACTGACTGCCAGAAGAAAGTCAGGGCGGCATGCGGTGTATTCCGCAGCTGTCGGCCTTTCGGGCTTTCGCTGCTGGTCGCGAAGGAAAAGCCGCGCTGGTCGAGGTCCTTGAGGATGACAACGCGGGCGGCGGGATGGCCGTCGTCGTCGGTCGTTGAAACGGTGACTGTGTGCGGAGCGGGGACTCCGCCGTCGATCGCGGCGCTGAGCCAGTCGGTGAACAGGTCCAGCGGAGAATTCGGGGCGGCAGCAGTGTTGAATGAGGCCATGTCTGTGGGGAAGACGGGCAGTCCGCGCAGCAGGTTCTGGACCGGTGTGTACATGGTGGCCAGCCTACGCCCGGCGCTTTCGCAGCCCTGCAGGGTTCGGGCCGCGTTGCTAACCTCGAAGGATGTCATTCCAGGACCCGGAGAACGAAGACCATCACGTCGGCACGCGAGACCTTACCCGGTGGACTACCCCGCTCGGCCGGTTCCTCGTCACGTGCGTCCGGAGTGTGGCGCAGTGGATCGGGCCGCGCTGGGCGCTGTTGCTGCTGCTCGTGGTGGGCATCGGCGCTGCTGTGTCCCTCACGGTTGCGTCCGCGGAGGTTTACGAGGCGGTGGTGGAGGAGGACGGGATCGCCGCCCTGGACCGGCCTGCACTCAACGCCGCGCTTGAGCTGCGCGAGCCCTGGCTCAATGGTGCGGCCACAGCGTTCACCCATCTGGGCGGACCGATCGGCATGCCCATCCTTGCTACCTGTGCAGTACTCGCGCTGACCCTGGTCCGCCGGTCCGTCACGCCGCTGATTCTCATGGTTGTCGCCGCGGGAGGTTCCCTGCTGATGACGGTCCTCGGCAAGGATGCCATCGGGCGGCTGCGGCCCGACCTCCAATACGCGGTGCCGCCGTTCGAGATGTCACCGTCATTCCCCAGCGGTCACACCCTGAACGCAGTCGTCATTTCGGGGATCACCGCGTACCTGCTGGTGCTGCGCCAGCATTCAAAGCGGGCGCGGGCGCTGACCATTACTGCCGCCGTCCTCTTTGCCTTCATCATGGGACTCACGCGTGTCTACCTGGGGCACCACTGGGTCACCGATGTCGCCGTGGCGTGGACGCTGGGACTGGCGTGGCTCGCGCTCGTCATCACGGCGCATCGCCTGTTGCTGACGTTCCGCAACTACCGGCGGGAGCGACGGGCGTAGCTCAGTCCCGGGGCTGCGACTCCGCCTCCAGCCTGACGTACTCGCGGAGCAACTCCAGGGCGTGGGAGTTTCCCTCCGTTTCCAGCGCCTCTTCCATTGATTTGGCCAGTTCCTGGCCGGCGGGGAAAGGCGGAAGCAGCGGCACATCGGCGTCCGTGCGGATATCCAGCACATAGGGACGGTCAGCGGCAAGCGCGCGGTCCCAGGCCGGCCCGACGCCATCAGCAGACTCAACCCGCTCCCCGTCCAGGCCGAGCAACTTTGCGTACCCCGAGTAGTCCACGTCAGGCAGTTCCTGGCTGTCCCCGAAGCGCGGTTCAGATTCGGTTTCCCGCTGTTCCCAGCTGACTTCGGCCAGGTCACGGTTGTTGAGGATGCAGATGGCAAAGACCGGGTTTGTCCAGGACTTCCAAAGCCGGCTGACGGTGATGAGTTCCGCCATCCCGGTCATCTGGAAGCCGCCGTCGCCGGTGAGTACCACCAGCGGCCGGTCCGGCGCAGAGAGCTTTGCCGCCAGGCCGTATGGAAGACCGCAACCCATGCTCGCGAGCGTGCTGGAAAGATGTGCCGGCACTCCCGGCGGCAGGTGCAGCTGCCGCGCGTACCAATAGACGCAACTGCCGACGTCGACCGCCACCTGTGCGTTCCCGGGGAGCCGCCCGTTCAGCTCACGGATGGCCCGCTCAGGGTTCACGGGGCTGGCAGCGGTGAAGGCCCTCGCTTCGGAAAGAGTCCGCCACGCGTCGACGTGGCGTTCGACCTCGCCCCGCCACCCGAGACGCTCGTGGACAAGCGGCAGCAGCGCCCGGAGTGACTCGGCGGCGTCCCCCGTCACCGCCACCTCCACGGGGTAGCGGTTTCCGATGGCCTTGGCGTCACTGTCGATCTGCACCGCGCGGGCGGCTCCCGGCGGCGGATAGAACTCCGTCCATGGGTCGTTGGATCCGATGATCAGCAGGGAGTCGCAGTTGGCCATGGCCCATCCGCTGGCGCTGGTCCCCAGATGGCCCATGGTGCCCGCCGCCCACGGCATGGTCTCGTCGACGTACAGTTTGCCGAGCAGGCTGGTTACGACGGCGGCGCCCAGCTTCTCAGCGAGTGCCGCCACCTCCGCCTGCGCACCCCGCGCGCCCTGCCCGACAAGCAGCGCAAGTTTTGATCCCGCGTTGAGGAGGGCGGCGGCGTCGTGCACGTCCTGATCCTGCGGGATCACAGTCCCACGGCTCCACAGCGGAGCGGACGGGATCACTCCGTGCTCGTGTTCCAGTTCGGGTGCAGGCTCCTGCTGCACGTCGTGGGGCAGGATGACGACGGCGGGAGACCGGGTTGCGAGCGCTGCCTTGAAGGCGCGGTCGATCACCATGGGCGCCTGGTCCGGGCTGTTGACCTGCTGACGGAAACCGGAGGCAACATCCTTGAACAGGCTCTGCAGGTCGATTTCCTGCTGGTACGCAGAACCCAGTACGGTCTGGCTCTGCTGCCCCACCAATGCAACCACGGGCACGCTGTCCATCCGGGCGTCATACAGGCCGTTGAGCAGGTGCACGGCTCCCGGGCCCTGCGTGGAGAGCACCACGCCAACGCGGCCGGTGTACTTGGCATGGCCAACCGCCATGAAGGCGGCGTTCTCCTCGTGGCGGGCCTGGATGAACTCCGGTGACCCGGCGCGCCGAAGCGCGCCGAGCACCGGGTTGATCCCGTCACCGCTGTAACCGAACACGCGATCGACGCCCCACGCCGCCAACCGTTCAACAACGCCGTCAGCTACCAGCCGGTCCGCCATCAGCCGGCTGTCGGTACCGTTGGCCCGACTGGCCAGCGCAGCAACGCCGCCACCGGTCCGCCGTCGAGCGCGCCGGAGGGGAACAGCGCCACTTCGGCGTCGGTCAGTACCGCAGCACGCAACAACGACGACGGCGCCGGCACCTCACCCAGCACGGGGGCGCCAGCGGTTTCGCCGTCGATCTCGGCGGTCCACGGCTCCGAGCCCAGGGCCAGCAGCCGGTGACCGTTGAGGCCCTGGCTTTCCAGGAGGAGAGTGTCGACCTGCGCCTGCTGCAGCGCATGCACCACCGAGCCGATGCCTTCGGTTGACTCCGGGTTTGCGCGTCCCTTCTGGTTGTTCAGCCGTTCCAGCAGCTGCGCCTGCCGGCGCGCAATGCATTCCGCTACCCGTTTGTTGATCTCCTGTGCATACGCTTCCTTGTCCGCTCCCTCCGTACGGCTATGGCTTTCGACGACGGTGAGGATGTCCTTGGACTGCTCGCTGAGCTGTTCGGCCACGAGGTTGCGGGCACGGATGTCCCCTGCGACAACCAGAAGCCTGGCGCGGCAGCTGCGGACAACCTTGTCGATTTCCCCGGAGATGTCAGCAGCATTCGCCTTCCAGATGTTCTCGGTGCGGTGCTGGTAGCGGCCCTGCGACCAACCGCCGCTCGGAACCTTTTTGAGGTTCTCCGTGTCTCCCTCGATGTGGGTCATGCTGTCATCCTGCAGTCCGTTTGCGCGGCGCAGGTGGATCTCACCGCCGTCGCGCCCCACTTCAGCCACAACGTAAGCGAAGTCGTCCGGACGGTGCCACAGCAGCGGGCACAGGTTCGGCACCTCGTTGACCGAAGTAAACTCCGGCAGGGCGAGAGGCCCGGGCAGGAACTCATCCAGTTCCACCGAACCATTCGCCACCACGATCAGCCGCGCCACGGGATCCGGCAGGCCCTTCGCGGACCGGCGGAGCGCCTCCGCGACGGCCTTGCGGTCATCCTTGGTGGCCCCTGCCTCCTCAAGTGCCGAGGCGATGTTTTCGGGCCGGACGTCGTCGGCATGAAGCGAATCGACATTCCCGGTGCTCGCATCCGTGTAGATGGTTACCCAGGGCCCGGGCTTCCGATAGACATCTGCAAGCGTGTGCAGGGTATTGGTCACTGCGCCTCCTCATCAGCGTTGCGGTCATCATCCTGCGAAACATAGACGGGCTGATCGTCCGCCTCGGTGCTGTCGCTGTCATCCACGGTTTCGGTTTCCCGCCAGTCCTCTGCCCTGGTTGGGTGGTTGCCCTGCACCAAACCCTGGGTTTCGTGCTTCATCTGGTCGTCCACCTGCGGACCGTGGGTTGTGTTTCCCCGCTCTGCCATGACGTACCTCTCTCCTGTTATTTCTCCTGCTATTCCTGCTCTTCGGTTTCGTCTGACTTGGATTGCTAAGGCTACTGCCGGTTTATCATCCTCTAAGCTCGAATGAAAGACCCCCTCACGACCGGCGCCCACGATGAAGCAAGCTCACGAGGAACCACACAGATACGCCGACCGCGCGGATGCGGGCCGGCAACTCGCGATCGCGGTGCACCCAATCGCGGCACAGCTGAACCCTGTTGTTCTGGCGCTTCCACGCGGCGGTGTCCCGGTGGCCGTGTGTGTGGCAGAGGCGCTTGGCGCGCCCCTCGACGTCGTGATGGTGCGCAAGGTGGGCGTCCCTGAATGTCCTGAACTGGCAATGGGCGCGGTGGCCTCGATTGGCGGCGCCATGGAAACCGTCCGTAATGCGAAGGTTCTGGCCGATGTCAGGAATGCCGACGCGGTATTCGCGCGGGTTGCAGAGCGTGAGCAGGAAGAACTCGTGCGTCGCGAACGGCTGTACCGGGAGGGGCTGGGCCCGTTGGAGGTCAGCGCGGCAACGGTGGTGATCATTGACGACGGCGTTGCCACCGGAGCCACGATGCTCGCCGCGGTTGCGGCGCTCCGGAAAGCCGGAGCCGGCCGGATTATCGCCGCTGCACCCGTCTTCCTTGGCTCCGCTGCGGGAACAATCCAGGCGTCGGTTGACGAGCTGGTGAACCTCTGGTCTGCGCCCGATCTGCCCGCCGTCGGCAGCGCCTACCGCAGCTTCGATCAGGTTCCGGACGCGGAGGTTCGGCGGTTGTTGCGGGACGTGCGCGGGCGTAGTTTGGGAACCATGACCGATTACTCAGATCTCCCCGAGTCCTACCGCGCGTACCTCGCAGGACTCGACGACAGCACGGCCGCTGCGCTCATGCCCGTCCTCAAGCAGTCCGTGGCCGGAGGCGAGCACGGTGTCCTGATCACTACCGACCTCGGCCCTGACACACAGGCCGAGGTCTCCGCTGAAGTGCCGTTCGGCGAGGTACGCGAGACAGTCCGGTAGCCGGTGTTCTCAGCCGACGGCGGGCCCACCTCCAGCACGCTGACCTCCAGCGGACCGCTCACACGGTATCGCCTCGCTCCGAACCCCGGACCGATGAGCCTGGACGGCACCAACTCCTACGTTCTTTCGGCGCCGGATTCGCGAGGGGTGGTCGTGGTCGATCCAGGTCCGCTGGACGAGGCCCACCTTGCCGCGCTGCAGTCCTGCGGGCCGGTGGAGCTGGTGCTCATCACCCACCATCACCGGGATCACACGGAGGCCAGCGCCCGGTTTCATGAGCTGACCGGGGCGCCGGTTCGCGCCTTCGATTCTGCCTACTGTCACGGCGGAAACTCACTGGCTGACGGCGAGGTTCTTTCCGCTGCCGGGGTGCGGATCAGCGTCCTCGCGACTCCCGGGCACACCGCGGATTCGGGGTGCTTCCACCTGCCCGACGACGGCCCCAACGGCTCCGTCCTCACGGGAGACACTATCCTCGGCCGCGGTACCACCGTGCTGAGCTACCCCGACGGCACGCTTGGTGACTACCTCCGGTCCCTGGACGTGCTTGAGTCTTTGGGCGCTCCCGCCGTCCTGCCGGCGCACGGACCGACGCTCCCGAACCTCGGAGACGTTGTCCGCGCGTACCGGATGCATCGTTTGGAGCGGCTTGATCAGGTGCGCGCTGCGCTCCTGACCCTTGGCCTCTCAGTTGGGAGTGCCGACGTCGGCTCCGTCACCGACCGGGTGTACGCCGAGGTTGACCCTTCGGTGCGCCGCGCAGCGGAGCATTCGGTTGCTGCGCAGCTGCACTATCTGCGTGAGGAGCTTTCCTTCTGACCTGGCGGAACGACGAGCCTCTCTGTTGGGCATGACTTCTCGTCCTGGCGTGCCGGTGGAAGCGAGCGTATCCCCCGCCGCTCGGACACTCAATGGACCAGAATGTTCCCATGGCCACTCTCTTGCCGCGTGATCCCGCCGTCGTCGCTCCCGGTGCCGTGCACGTCCCGGACTGGGTGAGCCTGGACCGACAGCGGGAGCTCGTGACGGCATGCCGCGACTGGGCTGCAGGGCCGGTACCGATGCGGCATACGCGCATGCCCAACGGATCCCGGATGTCGGTTCAGACGGTCTGCCTTGGCTGGCACTGGGTTCCTTACCGGTACACCAAAACAGCCGACGACGTCGGCGGCGGCCCTGTTGCTCCGTTTCCTTCCTGGTTGGCTGGGTTGGGGCGGGACGCCGTCGAAGCGGCGTACGGTTCCCGCGATGATGCCTACAACCCCGACGCCGCCCTGATCAACTTCTACGATTCCGCGGCGAAAATGGGCATGCACCAGGACAAGGAGGAGAAGTCCCTTAATCCTGTGGTCTCACTGAGCATCGGGGACAGCTGTGTCTTCCGGTTCGGTAACACCGAGAACCGGAACAAGCCGTGGACCGACGTGCGGCTGGAGTCGGGTGACCTGTTTGTGTTTGGCGGCGAGTCGCGGCTGGCGTACCACGGCGTGATGAAGACGTTTCCGGGAACGGCCGACCCGATACTGGGTCTCGACGGCCGGCTGAACATCACGCTGCGGGTGACGGGTCTGGCCCCGTGACACTGCTGGTTCCATGACGCTGCTCGCGACGTTGCTGCTGGTTACCCCCACCGGCTGAGCTGACCGGAGCTGAACGCAAAAGTGCCGGGGAACTGCAGAAACGTGGGGACGACCCTACGTTTCTGCACCTTCCCGGCACTTTTGCACCGGTTGAGCGGCTGAGCGGCTGAAGGACTGGAGCGGCTGGAGAAACTAGTCCTAACCAGCCCGGGCGAGTAAGCCGCGAAGGTAGGCAGCCTGTCCCGCGTGCTGCAGGCAGTCCTCGATGACGCTGACCAGCCGCACTCGAAGGGTGACCGGTGGGTCCCACGAAGTGTCGATGATGCGGTCGAGATCCGTCTCGCTCAATCCCTCGACGAACTTCATGCTGCGAACGTGTACCGCCCGGTGGTACTCGACGAGCAGCTCCGCGGAGTCAACACGGACCTTGTCCACGTCATCGGACGTGTGCCCGTAGCCGGTGTCCTCCCGCGGCAGGTTGAGACCGAACTTCTCCGCCCAGCCGTCGGCGAGCCACAATTCGTCGCGATCAGCGGCGTCGGCCAGGTGGTTGTCCTGCACCCGGGTGAGGTGCCAGATCAGCCAGGCGACGCTGTTCCCGGGCGAGCCCGAACTGTCGCCAAGCGTTGGCCGGTAGGCCAGTTGTCCGGCGTCGAGCCCGTCCACCGCCCGGGACACCGCGTCAGGGATTCGCCCGAAGGCCTCAACCAGCACGTCGCTTCCACTCATACGCCCAGCCTAGTGACACACAGAAGCGCCGGAAAGGTGCAGGAACGTGGTGACGACACCACGATCCTGCACGTTACCGGCGCTTTTGCCCCATTGAGGCCGACAACCCGCCCCAGCGAGGCCGTTCAGCCTAGAGGTAGGGCTCCACCAGGGACTCGTACCGGGCCTTCACCGTCGCCAGCACTGAAGCGGCCGGCGCATCCCAGATCTCCCGGTTGAAGATCTCCACCTCAACAGGCCCTGCATACCCGGTCGCGGCAACCCAGCGGGTGATCGTCTCGAAGTCGATGTAGCCGTCCCCCATGTACCCGCGGGAAAGCAGCGCATCAGCTGCGATGGGCAGGTTCCAGTCGCACACCTGGTACGACGCAAGACGTCCCTCGGCCCCGGCACGCTGGATCGAGGACTCGAGCGCCGGATCCCACCACACATGGAAAGTATCCACGACCACGCCGACAGTCTCCGCCGGGAACGGGGCTGCCAGATCCAGCGCCTGGCCTAACGTCGAGAGCACCGCGCGGTCCGCCGCATACATCGGGTGCAGCGGCTCGAGAACCAGGCGGACGTCATGCTCCTGCGCCACCGGAACCAGCTCGGCGATGCGGTCGGCAACCCGCCGGCGTGCGGCGGCCACGTCCTTGGCGCCGGGCGCCGAAGGGTCGACGGCAGTGCCGCCGGCGAGCGAACCGGCAGCGGGCAGTCCACCCACCACCATGATCAGCTCACGGGTGCCCAGCGTTGCCGCTTCGACGATCGCCTGCGTGTTGTCGGCAAGGGCAGCTGCCTGGCCCGCTTCATCCGCGGCGGTCAGGAACCCGCCGCGGCACAGGCTTGAGACGGACAGTCCGGCTTCGGAAACGAGCCGCGCGGCCTTGTCCACCCCGGCTTCCGCCACGCGGTCCCGCCACAGCCCGATGTGCGTCAGCCCGGCGTCGGCGGACAACGCAACCGCCTCCGCCAGGGTGATGTTCTTCGTGGTCGCCGTGTTCAGCGAGAGGCGGCTCATGCGCCCACCCCATAGCTCGCGAGCAGCCACTCGAAGCGGTGCGCGGCGACGTCCGGATCAGCGAGCAGCCCGGCCTTGTCGGCAAGGCGAAAGGTTTCGGCTAGATGGAGCGCTGAGCGCCCGGAGTGCAGGCCGCCGACCATCTGGAATCCGGGCTGATGCCCATTGACCCAAGACAGGAAGGCGACACCGGTCTTGTAGTAGAACGTCGGCGAACTGAAGATCTGCTTGCCGAGTTCCCGGGTCGAGTCCAGGATTGCGCGCCCACGGTCCGCATCGCCGTCGTCGTACGCCTGCAGGGCTGCCGACGCGGCAGGGTAGATCGCCGCGAAGATGCCCAGCAGCGCATCCGAGTAATGCGTGCCGTCGCCGTGGATGAGCTCGGGGTAGTTGAAGTCGTCGCCCGTGTAGAGCCGCACGCTCGCCGGAAGGGCCGCGCGCAGGGCGGTCTCGTGGGCGGCATCGAGCAGGGACACCTTGACGCCGTCCACCTTCTCGGGCTGCGCGCGGATGAGGTCCAGGAAGATCTCGGTCGCAGCGGAAACGTCGTTGCTGCCCCAGTAGCCGTCCAGCGCCGGATCGAACATGGTGCCGAGCCAGTGCAGGATGACCGGCTCATCGGCCTCGGCCAGCAGGATCCCGTAAACGTACTGGTAATCCGCCGGGCTCTGCGCCACAGCGGCGAGCGCACGCGAGGCCATGAGGATGACCTTCGCGCCGGCGTCGGACACCACCTTGATCTGCTCGCGGTAGGCCTCGACGACGGCGTTCAGCCCGGCCCGCCCCGACGGCAGGTCCGCGATGGACAGCTGATCGGTGCCGGCACCGCAGGCAAGCAGGTCCCGGACGGTCTTGCCGCGCGTAGCGTCCGCATTCGAACCGACGACGGCGGCAGCCTCCGCACCGGAGCGGCGGATCAGTTCCTGCGTGGCCGCCCAGTCGAGGCCCATGCCCCGCTGCGCGGTGTCCATGGCGTCGGCGACGCCGAGCCCGTAGGACCAGAGTTCCCGACGGTAGGCGAGCGTGGTGTCCCAGTCGAGGACCGCGGGCGCACCGGGAGTGTTGTCGGCGGTGACCTCAGGAATAACGTGTGCAGCCGCGTACGCGTGCCGGGCGGTGAGCGGCGCCGCTGGCTTGGCCCATTCCCGAGCGGGTGCGAGTTCGTAGCGCTCCAGCGAACCGGCCGCAGTGGGGAGGTAGAGCGAGGTCATAGCGTGATCTCCGGGATGTCGAGAGTACGGCGCTCAGCGGAGGACTGCAGGCCGAGCTCGGCGAGCTGGACGCCGCGGGCTGCGGACAGCAAACCGAAGCGGTGCTCGCGGCCGGCGGAGACGTCGCGGAGGAACTCTTCCCACTGCAGCTTGAAGCCGTTATCCAGCTCGGCGTTCGCGGGTACTTCCTGCCACTGGTCGCGGAAGGACTCCGTGACGGGAAGATCCGGGTTCCACACCGGCTTGGGGGTGTGGGCCCGCTGCTGGGCAACGCACTTGTTGAGCCCGGCAACCGCTGAACCGTGGGTTCCGTCGATCTGGAACTCAACCAGTTCGTCCCGGTAGACGCGGACCGCCCAGGAGGAGTTGATCTGCGCCAGCACAGGCTCCCCCGCAGGTGTCTCCAGTTCGAAGATTCCGTACGCGGCGTCGTCGGCGGTTGCCTTGTATTCCTTGCCCTGCTCATCCCAGCGGGCGGGGATGTGGGTGACGGTGTTGGCGTTGACGGTCTTGACCTTGCCGATGATGCCCTCGAGCACGTAGTTCCAGTGGCAGAACATGTCAGTGGTCATGCCGCCGCCGTCTTCCTTGCGGTAGTTCCACGAGGGGCGCTGGGCCGCCTGGTGGTCACCCTCGAAGACCCAGTAGCCGAACTCGCCGCGCAGGGACAGGATACGGCCGAAGAAGCCTTCATCCACCAGGCGGCGCAGCTTCACCAGGCCGGGCAGGTACAGCTTGTCGTGGACAACGCCGGCGGTAACCCCGGCTTCCTGGGCGATCTGCGCCAGCTCTACGGCCTCGGCGAGGGTCTCGGCCGTGGGCTTCTCGGTGTAGATGTGCTTGCCGGCAGCCATGGCCTTCTTGAGCGTTGCGGCCCGCAGCGAGGTCATGGAGGCATCGAAAACGACGTCGACGGTGGGGTCCGCAATGATCCCGTCCAGGTCCGTGGTCCAGTGCTCAACCTTGTGCTGCTGGGCCAGGTCGCGGATCTTCGCTTCGTTGCGTCCTACGAGGATGGGCTCAACCTGCACCTTTGACCCGTCCGCAAGGGTGACGCCACCCTGCTCGCGGATGGGCAGGATCGAGCGCAGCAGGTGCTGCCGGTACCCCATCCGGCCGGTGATGCCATTCATCGCGATGCGGATGGTCTTGGTCTCAGTCACGTTTACTCCCGAAGAGGAAAGAATGTTGGTGGAAAGCGCTTTCCAATATAGGGTAGTGATCGAGACCACGTCAACCCCTCCCCGCTGAGTGAGCTTCCGACCGCACCGAAGGTCGCTTGCCGCACACCCAGCGGGAGCATGTACTACGCGAAGGAGCCCGGTGGCCGCTGTAACCCTGTCCGGTGTGGCCAGCCATGCCGGAGTTTCCCTGGCCACGGCATCCCGCGTGCTGAACGGCTCCTCCCGCCGCCCTGCCGAGGAGATCGCCGTGCGGGTCCGCGCCGCCGCTCTCGAACTCGGGTACGTGCCCAACGCGCAGGCCCAGGCCCTCGCCCGCTCCTCCACGGGCCTAGTTGGACTCGTTGTGCACGACATCTCGGACCCCTACTTCTCCTCCATTGCCCGCGGCGTCCAGCACGCGGCGCGGAACTATCGGCGCCAGGTGCTGCTGGCCAGCACCGATCCTTCGGAAAGCGCGGAGCACGACGCCGTCGCCGCCTTCGCCTCCCATCGCACCGACGCCATCATCCTGGCCGGCTCCCGCCGGGCACAGGCAGATCCCGAGCTTGAGCACGAGCTGGCCCGGTACCAGCAGAACGGCGGGCGCGTCGTGACCATCGGCGGCTCCCCCGGCTCCGGACTGACCGTACCGGTGGGCAATGCCGACGGCGCGGCGGACCTCGTAGCTTCACTCGTCTCGCTCGGAGTCACGCGGTTCGCCATCCTGGCCGGGCCCACCGAACTGAATACCGCACGGGACCGCGTCTCCGGCTTCACCCGCGCACTGAAGGCAGCGGGGCTGGAGCCTGCCGCCGTCGTCGTCAGTGGGTTCGACCGTGAGGGCGGCTTCGACGCCGCGCAACGCTGCTGGGACGAGCTCAAGGGGGAACGCGGCGTTTGCCTGCTGGCGGTGAATGACGTGATGGCAATCGGCGCGATCGCCGGCCTGCGCGCCCTGGGCGTTTCGGTCCCCGCGGATGCCCTGGTGACCGGCTTCGATGACATCCCTACCCTGCGCGACTACTTCCCCGCGTTGACCACCGTGCACCTACCTCTCGAGCAGCTGGGTGAAGAGGCGGCGAACCTTGCACTGGATCCTGACAAGGCGCCTCCGGCACCGATCCCCGGAGAAGTCATCATCCGCGAATCCGCAGGAGCTTAGCCCGGCGCCATGAGAATCCTGATAGCACCGGACAAATTCAAGGGCACGCTGACCGGAGCCGAAGCCGCCGAAGCGATGGCCGCCGGCGTCCGCCGCGTACTGCCGGATGCGCACCTCACCCTGCAGCCCATCGCGGACGGCGGTGAGGGAACCCTCGAGGCCGTCCTCGCTGCCGGAGGCGACAGGCGGCAGACCAGGGTCCGCGGACCGCTGACCGACTGGGTGGACGCCCCCTGGGCGCTCACCGGTTTTACGGCCGTCATCGAGACGGCCCGTGCAAGTGGGCTCGAGTTCATCACGCCTAGCGGAGCCACGGCCGGTTCGGCCCACTGCTACGGCAGCGGTGAGCTGCTGGCTGCTGCTCTCGATGCCGGCGCCACGGAGATTGTGCTGGGCGTGGGCGGGTCGGCGATGACCGACGGCGGCTCGGGCGCCCTGCGTGCCCTGGGCGCCAAGATCCTTGACGACGACGGCGGGGAACTTCCCCTGGGCGGGCTGGCTCTGGCACGCGCGGCGGCCCTGGACCTCTCCGGCCTGGATCCCCGTCTTCACCGTGTCCGGCTGCGGATCGCCGTCGACGTACAGAATCCGCTCTTCGGCCCCGACGGTGCTGCGCACGTGTTCGGCGGGCAAAAAGGTGCCGACGCCGGCCTCCGCACGGAGCTCGACGCCGCACTGACCCGATGGGCACAACTTCTGGAAAACACCACGGGGGTGGACGTTCAGCAGCCCGGCGCAGGAGCCGCCGGTGGGTTCCCTGCCGCCTTCCTGGCCTGCACAAAAGCCTCGCTGGAGCCTGGCTTTGAGCTGGTTGCCGGCCTCACCGGGCTGGACGGAAAGCTCGCTCACGCTGATGTGGTGCTCACCGGTGAAGGTTCACTCGACGCGCAATCGCAATTCGGAAAGGCTCCGCTCGGGTTGGCGGACCGCGCACGGGATCTCGGCCTGCCGGTACTTGCAGTTGCCGGGCGCATCACGCTGTCCGACGCCGATCTGGCAGCCCACGGAGTAGTGCAGGCTCGTAGTTTGGCGGACGCCGCTCCTTCAATTGCGGCCGCCATGGACGGTGCAGCAGGGTACGCGGCTGACGCTTCCGAAGCTGTCCTGAGGGCACTCCTCTCAAATTCCTGAGGCTTGACAGCTACCTTTCCCGCCCTGCACGGTTGATTCCACAGCAATCATAAGTAAGCTGATGATTAGATGGATAAATGAATCGACAGGGAAGGTGACAGCGCATGCCCGATCTTTCAGCCTGGTCGACAGGCCGGCTTCTCACGACAGCAGCGCGGCTCGTTGAGCAATCGTGGAACCAACGCCTGGCTGAACTGGACGTCACCCACGCCGGGTTCACTGCCCTGGCCGTACTGGCAGGTTACGGGCCGCTCCGGCAGGCGCAGCTCGCCGAACTGGTGCATGTGCAGGCTCAGACAATTGGAAAGACCCTCAATCGGCTTGAGGCCAAGGGGCATATTGAACGTACCCGCGGGGATGACGATCGCCGCAGCCAGACAGTCCGCATCACCGAAAAAGGTCTCGCGACGCTGGAGAAGGGCCGCAACATCGAGCGCACGCTGGTATCGGATGAGGCACTGTTGTCTCCCGAGCTACGCTCGCACCTGCAAGCCGCAATCGAGGAACTGGCGGAACCGCAGCGTCAGGTCCGCGGGCGGAGTGGACTCCACGCAGTGGAAGATCAGTAGCGGAAGACCAGCGATCAGGACCCGGAGAACCCGGCCTCTTTATAGAAGCCCTCGATATGGTTCGCCACCATCTCCGCAGCGAGTGCGCCGTCGTCGTTCCTGATTGCATTGTGGATGTCGCGATGCTCGGCGCGGAGGCGGGCAGAGGTCGCCGCCCAATCAGGCAGGGTGCGCGTGAGGCGGAGCGTGTAGCCCTCAATGGATTCCCTGAGCGAAGACATCATGGCGCCAATCAGCACGTTGCCGGCCGCGTCAGCCAGAGCAACGTGAAAAAGCGCATCAAGACGCAGGAATTCGTTCTCGTCCGGAGCTGAAGACTCCATCGCCTCGAGGAGCGCCGCGGCATTCTCCATTGCGGGCGCTGCGGGCCTGGCATGGGCTGCCGCCCAGGTTTCCAGAAGCAGGCGCGTCTGGACGATGTCCTCGATCGGCAGGTGCGAGGTCGCCATGTGCAGGCGAAGTGCTGCGCCCAGTGCGGCACCGGGATTGGCAGTGATCACCGTGCCGGCACCCGGCCCGGATCCGACGCCGGCCCGGACAATCCCCATTGCCTCCAGCACCCGTATCCCCTCGCGGGCCGACGCCCTCGAGATACCCAACTGTTCCGCCACCATGCGCTCACCGGGCAGCCGGTCCCCAACGGCAAGGCGCCCGGCCGCAAGCTGTTCCTCAAGCCATGACTGAACAAGCTGGTGGGTGCGCATCAAATAAGGCTACCTTGCGTGGTCAGACCACATCGAGCTAGTGTGGTCGGACCACACGCCGACCCGAAGGTTTCCCATGTCCTACACGCCCGAAGCGCTGAAGCGCCGGATCCCCAAAGTTGCTGACCTGGCCCCTCTGATGCAGTTCAAGAAGCCGGAGTTCAGCCAAAGTGCCCGGTTGGGGCGTGCAAACACGATCGGCGATCTTCGCACCATCGCCAAGCGTCGCACTCCCACTGCTCCCTTCGATTACACCGACGGCGCGGCGGAAGCGGAGATCACCCTGCGGCGGGCGCGCGAAGCTTTCCTTGACCTCGAGTTCCGCCCCGGGATCCTGCGGAACGTCGAGAAGGTCGACACTTCAGTTTCGGTCCTGGGCAAGGAGTCTGCCCTGCCGTTCGGCATCGCACCCACCGGCTTCACCCGCATGATGCAGTCGGAGGGAGAATACGCAGGCTCCCAGGCAGCCGAAGCCGCCGGAATCCCCTACACCCTTTCCACCATGGGAACTGCATCCATCGAGGACGTAGCGCGGGCAGCGCCGTCGGGGCGCAACTGGTTCCAGCTGTACCTCTGGACGGATCGCGAGCGCTCCATGGAGCTCATCGAACGTGCAGCAGCGGTGCGCAATGACACGCTGATGGTCACCGTTGATACTGCGGTGGCCGGCGCTCGCCTGCGTGATGTGCGCAATGGCATGACCATCCCGCCGGCACTCACCGTAAAGACGGTCATCGACGCGTCCTATCGGCCGGCCTGGTGGTTCAATTTCCTGACACACGAGCCACTCGCGTTCGCCTCACTCAACCGCTACTCGGGCACCGTCGCTGACCTGATCAACTCCATGTTCGATCCCACTTTGACCTTTGATGACCTCGACTGGCTGCGTGAGGTGTGGAAGGGCAACCTCGTGGTCAAGGGCATTCAAACGCTCGACGACGCCAAGAAGGTGGTGGACCACGGTGCGGACGGGATTGTGCTCTCCAATCACGGCGGCCGACAGCTGGACCGCGCCCCTATCCCCCTGCGGCTGCTTCCGGACGTCGCCGCCGAACTGAAAGGCAAGACGTCCATCATGCTCGATACCGGCATCATGAGCGGCGGCGACATCGTTGCCGCCCTCGCCCTTGGTGCGGACTTCACCCTGATCGGCAGGGCATACCTGTATGGGCTCATGGCCGGAGGACGGGCAGGCGTAGACCGCACCATCACTATCCTGGCAAAGGAAATCACGCGCACCATGCAGCTGCTCGGGGTAACACGAGTAGAGGATCTAACACCGGATCATGTTCGGTTCCTTTAACAGTTTTTGTCGCCTAGATGCCGCCTAAATCTCCTTGGAAGGGCAACTAGGCGACAAATACTTTCCCGGGGCTTACTATCATGAGAGGAACTCGCGGGGCGCGGGATCCGCGAGACCTGGGGGTCACATAAAATGAAGCGACGGCGGGTGCATTATCCGTTGAAATACAGGCGTGCCCGTACGGTGATTTACGCCGTCGTGCTCTTCTGGCTGTGGACGTGGCTTGGCAGCGCGGCGTTCATCGCCAGCCTGTTCAACTCCCCCATCCACGCCATCATCGCCATGTACGCGCTCTTCACTTTCATCCTGCTCTCTCTTCCCGTTTTCCTGCTGGCTCTTGCCCAGATGGCCTTGAACCGCCCGGTTGTTCCGGCGGAGGCCGCAGTCGTTGTCCGGCTCGACCCGCGCGGAACGGGCCACTCGGAGCTTACGCACACTGCCCGCACCGCTTCCTGATTTCATTTGCTTTTTGCCTAATAATTAGGCTAGGCAATTATGAATTGCCTAGCATTTTTCGCTCACTATTCCTCTTGCGGTTATCCTGCGGGAAAACTGAGCTTCCTTGGACAATCCTTTGCGAATTCCCGGCGATTTACCGGAGATAGCTAAACCTATACTTGGTGCGGGGCTTTTAGGGCTGATGGTCTCGAAACAGCCCGGGCGCCGTCGTAGGGGGACACGGCGGCGCCAGCCCCACCCCACACTCGTACCACCAAGGACTTCCATGCTTTCACTTCAGCGTTCTACAGCTGCGCTCACCGGCGTTTTGCTCCTGGCCGCAAGCCTTTCGGCCGGGGTACATCCGGCGTCGGCACAATCTGTTCAGCCCTCGCCGATTGCAACACAGGAGCCGGCTGTAACCTCACCTGCCGCAACCCAGGAACCGGTGCAGAGCCCGGTACCCCAGGATGTTTCACCCGCCGAATCCACGACCGGCGAGGTGGTGCCCGTTGAGGCGGTGCCGGCTGAGGTCGCGACTGTGGAGGAAGCGCCGGCCGAGGCCGCGGACATTCATGAGCTCTTCCCGGACGGGTTCCCGGCCCATCCCGACCACACTTTCGAGGGCCCGTTAGCAAAGGATGGTCGCTCGTTCACTTCCACGACTGAAGGGGCCGCCATGTCACCCCTCGGTGCGGGCGGAACGCTCTCGCGCGCAGGTGACATCAAGGTGCGGTTGGTGACAGTCGACCTGGCAGACAGCACCGCGACAGTTCCGCGCGCCACGGCTGAGAACTCGATCGCGGTCTCGAGCACCTACTGGAGGAGCATGTCGAACGGCCGGCTCTCCATGTCGGTCGCCTCACGGGTGTGGGACCATAAATCGGCCGCCAAGTCCACCGATTCCTATGACCAGATCATGAATAAGGTGACATCGGAGCTTCGCTGGTCCTACAGCCCATACACGGCGCTGGTGGTCTTCATTCCAACGCCGTTGAAGGAGGGCTACCTCGGTTACGGCTGGAGCAGCAACGGAACCAGTGGTCGCATTCTGATGCCGCAGGTCAGCAACTTCACCACGAACGTCGTCACGCACGAGTTTGGGCACGTACTTGGCCTCATGCACTCCGACTCGCTGCAGTGCACGAGCGGCCAACCGGACACTGCAAGCTTCAGCTCGGGGTGCTCGATCCGGAGCTACGGCGACACGTCCGATCTCATGGGCATCTCCCGTTGGTTCGAAACTCCCGCTATCAGCTCAAGCTTCTGGGACTACGGTGGATTCGGACGCGGGGACGAAATCCGAAACACCGGCGTGGCCTCCGGGAGCAAGACCTACACCCTTTACCCCTGGGCCGGTTCGGCCTCCAACCGGGCCGTCAAGTTCACGGATCCGAGGAGTGGCGAAACCTATTACCTCGAACTGCGTACCCCGGTCGGTTTTGACGCAGGAACCGCCACCCTGGGCAACCGTGGCGTCAAGATTGTTCAGAGCGGCGGGCTCACCGAAGCTTCGTCGCTGCTCCTGATGCCCTCAAGCAAGCCGTACTCGGGTTACTACGCAGAGAACACCGCGTGGCAAGCCGGCAGCACCTTCATGACGCACGCCGGAACCGCTGTGCGTATCAATTCCGTCTCCAACACTTCGGCTTCGGTCACCATCGACACCAACCCCTACCCTGCAGCCACCATCCCCTCCGCTACCTCGGGTGGCCGCACGGACATGAACCGGGACGGCAATCCGGACATCGTTGCACGCGACTCCGCTGGCCGGCTCTGGATGTACCCGAGCACCGCCAGCGGCACTTTCGGACGGAAGATGCAGATCGGCTCCGGCTGGAACATCATGAACATGATCCTCCTGCCGGGCGACTTCAGCGGTGACGGCATCCCCGATGTTCTGGCACGCGACAAAGGGGGCCTGCTCTGGCTCTACGCAGGCACTGGGACCGGCGGAGTCAAGGCGGGAGTGCAGGTTGGAAGCGGCTGGAGCGGCATGACTGCTCTGGTCACACCGGGGGACTTCAGCGGTGACGGATTCCCCGACTTGCTCGCCCGTTCCGGCGACGGCGGGCTTCATCTCTACCCCGGAAACGGCAGGGGCGGATGGGGCAGCAAGGCGAAGGTAGGTCACGGCTGGAGCGGCATGACGGCACTCCTGAGCACCGGTGACTTCGATGGTGACGGTAAGTCAGACCTCTTCGCCCGCGACTCAAGTGGTGCTCTGTACCTGTACCCGGGAAACGGCAGAGGCGGGTTCCTTCCGAAATCGCAGCCCGGCTCAGGTTGGAACGGCATGACGGCGTTCGCTGGGCCCGGACCATGGGGTTCGGATTCCAACGCTGACCTGCTTTCCCGCAACGGCAATGGCGACCTGTTCCTTTACAGCGGAAGCGGATCCGGATCCTTCACCGGCGGTCAGAAGATCGGTCAGGGCTGGAACGGAATGTACATCGCGGAGTAAGCAGACCGCATCACGGTGAAACGCCGCCGGTGTCGCTTTGACAGCGATACCGGCGGCTTTTGCGTTGAGCCCTACTGCCGGCCATCCGGAAGGTCAGCCGGGTCCGGCAAATCCGGCTCCGTGCGGAAGTTGATGAGCTTATGTGTCCCGTCGCAATACGGCTTGATTGTCGAGGCTCCGCAGCGGCACAGCGCCACAGTCTTACGACGACGAGGCACCGGTTCGCCCGTGGGAGTGACGATGGGCACCTCTCCCCTTACGAGCAGAGGCCCGTCGGGGCAGGCAACAATGCTGACGTCGTCGTTCCGTGATGATCCCGGTGATGCGGATGATCCAGTCATGAGTCTCCCTGGTTGCGCTTGTAGCCCTGGCCGACTCCCGCTGAGAATACTAAGCTGGCTGTCCACGCAGGTCCCAGCGAGCTTGGCGGTTTGAACGGGAGTTTTCGTTGCGGTCTTGTGATCATATGCTAAGCATGCTTATTGTGTAGATGCGATGGCTTACCTTCCAGAAGTCCTCCACATCAATAAAGGAGTCATTATGAGCACACAGAACTGGTCAGAAGACCCGCTGGTTACTTCAACGCCGGGCGCGCAGAACACCTCGTCCTCCGGACAGTCCACTAAGTCTGCTGCAAAGGATGAAGCCAAGGATGTAGGGCGGCAGGGCGCAGACGCAGCCAAGGGCGTCGCACAGACCGCGGGGTCAGAAGCGAAGAACGTGGCACACGAGGCCGGCGCCCAGGCCAGGAACCTTGTCGGCGAGCTTGGCTCCGACCTGAAGAGCCAGGCCGGAACCCAGCAGCAGCGCGTCACCGACGGTCTGCGCTCCCTCAGCGATGAGCTGAATTCCATGGCGCAGAACTCCGAGAGCGGCACCGCCCAGCATCTCGTTCAGCAGGCAGCCCAGCGAACCGGGAGCGCTGCTTCATGGCTTGAGGGACGTGATCCGGGATCACTGCTTGACGAAGTTACCGGCTTTGCCCGCCGTCGGCCCGGTGCGTTCCTGATGGTCGCAGCCGGAGCAGGCCTCCTCGCGGGACGCCTCGCACGCGGCCTTCAGGGGGGATCCGATTCGAGCGGATCACCCTCGACCGGCAGCCCCGCCGGATCGGCAACAGGCGGCCAGCACGTCGCTACCTACCCGCCGGTGCCTGACGAATACGGAACCGACCAGCCGGCGTATGGCGCCGGCATCGACACACCGCCGGTGGCCCCGCCAACCACCACGCCTACAGTCACACCAACCACTCCGCTTAGCCAGCCCGGAGTAACCGGCACTGAATCAGGGAGGGACTTCCGCTAATGACCGAGCCACACCTGCACGGATCACATGCGGCGCAACCGCCGCCGCCGAGCCCGGACAATGACCAGGGTTCGAATGCCTCTTTGGGGCAGTTGCTCAGTGAGGTCACCAGTGACCTGTCGACGCTGATGCGCCAGGAACTCGAGCTCGCGAAAGCTGAACTGCGTGAGTCAGGAACGCGCGCGGGCAAGGGCGCTGGGATGTTCGGCGGCGCCGCAGTCGCTGGGCACTTTGTGCTTCTTTTTCTTTCCCTCGCTCTGATGTGGGGCCTCGCCGAGTGGATCGAGAGCCTTGGGTGGGCCTCGGTGATTGTTGCCGTGATCTGGGGCATCATCGCTGCAGTCCTCGCCTTGAAGGGGAAGAAGGAAATGAAGTCGATCAAGGGCATGCCGCAGACCGCTGAGACAGCCAAGGAAATTCCGCCTACGTTGAAACCAGGAGAGCACACGCCATGAACCAGACACCTGATGAAATCCGTGCGGACATCGAACGCACCCGCCGCGAACTGGGCACTGATGTTGACGCCGTCGCGGACAAGGTAAGTCCGTCGAACATTGCCCACCGGCAGACCGACAAGGTCAAGAGCGCGCTTGGCAACGTCAAGAACAGCGTGATGGGCTCAGCCCATGATGCCTCGCACTCTGCCAAGGGCAGTGCGCACGGCGCTTCACAGTCAATGAAAGACTCGGCACACCATGCAGGTGACGCACTTCATGACGCACCGCAGCGCGTCACCTCGAAGGCGCAGGGAAACCCTCTCGCCGCGGGCTTGATCGCCTTCGGAGCCGGCCTCCTTGCCTCCTCGCTCATCCCGGCGAGCCAGAAGGAAAAGGAAGCCGCCCAGGCTGTAAAGGAAAAGGCACAGCCTCTCGTCTCCGAAGTGACAGACGCCGCCAAGCAGGTAGCCGAAGACATGAAGGAGCCGGCACAGCAGGCCATGGACTCGGTCAAGCAGACCGCCACGGACTCAGCCAATACAGTCAAGGAAGAAGGCACGAGCGCTGCCTCGGACGTCAAGGACCGGGCTCAGGATGCCAAGTCCAACGTTCAGAGCAGCTCGAACACGCCGTAACTCCTGAAGAACAAACCGCTGGCGCTGTACGGATTCCGTACAGCGCCAGCGGTTTGTCGCCTAGTTCAGCTGTTTTGGCCTGCCTGCTCCACGCCGTTCGAAGGGAAACGGGCGGGAAGCAGATCCTCGATAACCTTCATCAACAGCCGGCGCAGTTCAGGAGACGCACGCTGCAGGTCGAGCGCGAATTCCCGCTCGTGACGCTCCGCCTCGGAGAGCAGCGATCTGCCAGGCTCGGTAAGGCTGACGACGAAGGTTCGGCGATCGCTTTCACTGCTGTGGCGGTAGACCAAACCCTGCTGCCCGAGGCGTGCCAGTGTTCGCCCGACAGTCTGCGCGGTGACATGAAGATGGTCAGCCAGCTCAACCTGAGACAGCGGGCCGTGAGCCTCGACGGTGCGCAGCGTGATGAAGGCGGCATGCGTAATTCCGAGCGCGTGAAGACGCTCGTTCCAGGCATTTTCGGTCAGGCGGGCAGCGGTGGTGAGCATTCGTTCCGTCGTCCAAAGGTCCGTGTCCGGCATCTCCGCCTCTTCTCATCTGGATCCGGATTAAGGGATTCGTAATCAGTGGACCCGTGGATGACTTTTTCCTGCCAGGCCGGTGCTGAATACACACTATCGCGGCGGGGACAGTGGAGCTTAGGGGAATCGAACCCCTGACCTTTTCATTGCGAACGAATGCCCACGACTTCTGCCGAGCCGCTTCGAAAACTGCCTCTGACCAGCATTTATGGCCTCCTACTATGCATCTTGTCAGCAGGAAGTCCACGGATGTTCACGGTCGTTCCACGAAGCTTAATGGGGTTATTGGTAGGCAAATTGGTAGCACGCTGCGCCGAGGATACCACTCTGTGTGCGAGCCGCTGACTCGCATTCGCCGTCGTAGCAGTAGGCGCATAGAGGGCTGGTATGAACCTCGTACTTGCCACTCGCCCACTCCCCCTGCCGGTTCCCGGCGAGCACCTCACTCGAGTGGAAGCAGCTCTTTATCTCGGCAGAAGCATCGGCACTCTCGAGAATTGGGCTGCCTCCAAAATTGGGCCCCCTTTTGTGTACGCGATGAATGGGATCGTACTTTATCCCGGTTGCGACCTGGTTACCTACATGCAGGACTGCGTGGTCTACACCGAGCAAGACAACCAGATGAGTCCGAATGTGACACCTGCCGGCGCAGTCTTGGCATAGAGGGAGTCATGCAACTCAGAGAACAGCACGACCCAAAGGCAACTCCGGCAGAAATCTTTCTCTCCAGGAAGGAAGCCGCCAACTTCCTAGGCCGCTCCCCTGGCACGCTCGCGAACTGGGCACGGCTGCGGGTTGGTCCGCCGTATTACCGACCTGAAGGCGGAAATGCGCGGTATTACAGACCGGACCTAGCCGCTTTCCAGACTGCGATGCGCGCGGTGCGGGAGGCTTCCTGATGAGCAGGCCCGCGCGAACACCAGGTTCTGCATCAACTATCCGACCCGCCAAGAGGCAGTCAGACGGCCGCTATCGTGCACTTGCTCACTACACTCGCCTTGATGGAACGGTCGTAAAGAGAGCTAGGTACGGTAGCTCGGCTCGAAAAGCGGAAGAAGAATTGCAGAAGCACCTCCGTGAACTGCATGATGAAGACCTTCGACAATTCAGCTGTGATCAGCTGGCTGCGGCCGAAGCGGCAGACCCGCCATTCCGCACCATTATTGAGAGGTACCTGGATCACCTGAGGGTTTCGGATCGGAGGCCAAGCACAAAGTATGAATATGAGCGGCAATGCAGGAAGGACCTCATCCCAGCGCTGGGATCGATCCCATCATCAGAGATCGGTGTCAGGGCCTGCGCGGAGTACCTTCACGGCCTCATCGCTGATGGACGCAACTACAGAAAGGCGGAATCGCTTCGAGCACTTCTCTCAGCTGTGTGTCAGCATGGAGCTGGCCTTGGTCTAATGGCCAAGAACCCTGTTCGTGACGTCGCCAAGCTTCCCTCAAGACCCAGTAGTGGCGGCCGAGAAGTCAAAATTGTGGAAACTGAACACGTTCCTGATCTGCTCGCCGCCACTCGCGTTTACTTCGAGAATCCGCCGTTGCGACCAGGCCCGAGGGTGAACAAGGACTTGCCAGACGGCATGGAGATACTGTGCGGCACAGGTATCCGCATTTCGGAGCTGCTCGGGCTGCGATACGTGGACATGCAGATCGATGAAGGCGCGCCAAACTACTTCATTACGCTCACCGGAAGCGTGCGGTGGGTGAAGGGGTGCGGAACTCTCCGACGCCCGTACACCAAGAACGGGACGACTGGATTCCTCATCCCTATTGGGGAAGAGCTAGCCGCCCTCCTGCGGCGACGTCGCGAGGCGGAGATCGCACGGAACCCCTACGGAGCAGTCTTTCCCTCGCGTTCCGGTGGCTGGGTAGACCCGGGAAACTGGCGTTCTAGGTGGCGCAAGGCTCGGAAGGATATGGGGGTGATGTTCGATCTTCCAGATGATCTCGATCTCGAAACTATCACGCCTCACACCTTCCGTCGGACGGTCGCCACATTCGTTGAAGGAAGATCTAGGCTTGAAGAAGCTCAGAAGTTGCTGGACCATAGCTCCATGCGTCAGACGAAGGTGTATGTCCGCCCGTCCAAAGTCGCACCGGATCACTCTGCGATCTTGCGGGAACTTGCCTATGGCACTAAGTAGAATAGCGGACGACTCCTTGTGCTCGTCGAAGGAAAACCTATCTCCCCGCATTCAAAGCTTGATTTGGTGGTCGTTGCCCTGCCTTTTCGTCGCCTTTGCGAATTGGGCCGTTGTCTATCGGACGCGGGCGCTGGGCGCAATCCCATTCAGCGCGCCACCGTCAACCATCACCGCACCGGCCCAGCACCAGTGACAGATGAGTCGGGACATGGTCACAGTCCTGGTGGGCCGAGCATGGTGCATGTCAAAGCAGAAAGTCAGCGTCCTTGCCGTGCGCCAGTGCCTTTTAGTCACCGCCGCGGCGTTGGCAAGCGACGCGCCGAACGACAGCCTCTGCGGGACGGATTGCCTCACCCAATTAACGCCGACGAGCCGGACTATAGCTCGCCCTGGGCTGGGGCAGCAGCCAAGTCATAGGGCCATGTCGTCCTCATCTTCCTCGGCTTCGCCATTCTCCTGTGTAGGGCCGAGTACCTGATCGGGCTTGTTCATCAGCATCGTGATGTCGGCGAACATATCCGTAAGATCGAACAGACGGTCATGCAAGCGCATCCATCGTCGGTATGCCATCGCATTGGCATGATCACTCGTAAGAGTAGAGGCCGGGATGTCAGTCCCCGGCGGAAGGTCAGCGAATGGGGCATAGAGTTCCAACAGCATCGTCTTGTTTACGTGGTATACCCGGTCCACGAGGGGGTCGGTGCTCAGGTGCCACAGAATGTTCGGCTGGAACTCATTGACCCCGAATGCAATCTGAAGGTCGGGCCGACGTCGCCTGTAGAAGTAAGACTCATGCAGGTACGTGCCGACCCTCTCTTTGCGGAGGGTCCACTTGGTGGATATGAGGAGCCTGAAGTCTCGGGGCCCGAAGAGCACTAAATCGGGACGCGAATGGTATCCCTCCGGAGCGAGCTCGAAGCCTTGGAGACTGCGTAGCGGCGGCGTGCGAGATGGGCTGACACCGCATAGTTTTCCGATCAGCACCTGAAGCGCCGTTTCGAAAGCAGCACCGGTGATGTTCGGGTCTCGTTTCTTCTCAGGAGGCCTGAAGCCTTGATTCGCTCTCTCTACGATATAGGCCTTGCCGATGTGGTCGACGAGCTCAAAGGGGTTGCAGGTCTCGCCTGGCACAAGGTGCTTAGCCAGGTAATCCGCCGCCCGAGCGGCGAGCCTCCGCCCGGGCTTCGTCTTGAGTTTGTCGGATTCAATGATATGGAGGTACTCAGTCCCATCGACGGTCTGCGACCACATCGTGATGGCGTAGACATAGCTCCACGCGTTCTCTGCTGTCAGCTCGCCCAGCACCGATGGCAAGGTGTTGTCCACAAGATCGGTGACAGCCGAGAGATACCAGTCCTTCGGAAGTACGAAATTTCGTGCCATCTCAACTAATTCTTGAGCGGAGTCTGTCCGTCTCGAATGCAGCGTGTCGGACGTGTTCAGCCTGCCCTCGGAATGCTCTCCACTGGCCTAATCGGTAGTTGACATTCGCGCCACGACGACGCTCTTCGACCTCGAAGTCCCTGCGGATGAAGGCGATTCGGCGCTCGATCTCATCGTCCGTGAGGCTGCCCCCGAGAGCCTTGCGCAACCCGGCAAGCGATATGAACCCGATCTGCTCGCGCAGCACCCTGTATACCTCATCGCGGTATTGGCTGTTCGCGCCGTGCTCCCCCACCGGATGCCCCTCCTTCCGGAGCGCGGACGCAATCGCAAACCCGATCGCGCGCGCCACTGGCGGCGGAAACGCATTGCCGATCTGCCGGTAAATAGCTGTCTTTCGTCCCTTGCCGTGACCGAAGTCCCATTCGTACCCGGGTCCAGACCAGCCTTGAATACGCGCGACCATCTCGTTCGTCAGCTTCGGTATGAAACCGGCGGGCACATCAAAGCCGGGCGCAGCGTCCGCAATGCCCAGACCGTCGACGCCTATGGAGCGCCATTCGCGCTTCGCGCGCGTGGGGCCCAGGTCGGGTCCGCCGTGCTTCTTGGAGCCTCCGACGATGGTCGGGGCCACGCGGTGCGCGTTTCTCGCCCAAGCCTCAGCACCAGACCACCCGTTGGCGGCCATCAGTTCATATAGAGCGGAGCCGACAGTCTGGACCGCGGGCGTCGGCTCCGGCCACGCGAAGTACGGTGCGAACTCCGCACGAAGGGCAACAAGGATAAACCTCGGGCGCAGCTGTGGAACGCCGAAGTCTTTGGCTTCGAGCAACCGCCAGTCGGCGCGGTATCCGAACTCGGCGAAGCGATCTAGCACTGCCTGACGGTAGCCAGCAAAACGCGGCATCGAGAGGCCGCGCACGTTCTCGAGCAACACGGCGTCGGGCTGCATGCGGCCAGCTGCCTCAACTGCCCAGGCGAAAAGATCCCGTTCGTCGGACGACCCGAGTTGCTTGCCGGCAATAGAGAACGGTGGGCAAGGAACTCCACCTGCGAGCAGTGAAACGCCTCGGTGGTCCTCGGGCTTCCAGACCGACTCGTCCGCAACGTCACCAACAGCGATGACCGGCTGCGATTGACCTGCCGCAGAAGCGATCCGGGAAAAATTGCGTTCGAGCGTAGCGGCTGCGTCGCGGTCGAGCTCGACTGCGAGCGTGTGGCGAAAGCCAGCTAGGTGCAGTCCGAGGCTTTGGCCACCAGCTCCGGCGCAGATCTCCACCGCGGTCAACTCAGAATCAGTCCTCTTCGCTTCTTTCACCCATACATTCTGACAGGAACCACCGACATCGCGGGGAGGCGCGGTCATACCAACTCCAGTCCCGAGTGACGGCCCGACTAAGAATCATTCTGCGGCCGACGCCTACTAATCTGAACCGGGCTGACTACGATTGAGCGAGCGGGAGCGGTGCGTGCCGCGGCGGCTGAGATCAGACAGCCGAGCGATGTCATGCCCGCCAGGACCGGGGCAGGGGCGGTGTGCCGTTGGAATGCGAGGTGCAATTGTGGTCGACGCCGCCCGTGGCGGTGATGCCGTCCTCCTAGCTCGCGGTCCACCGAGGCTCGGCGCGTATTTCGCGTTGAGCGTGTATGCCCTCCTTGGGTGGAAATCGATTCAGATGACGCGCCAGACGACGGACTCTCGCGCCCACGGGTACGCCGAATTCGAGGGGCTTAGTGGAATCGTCCTCGATGGTCTTGTCGGGATCGACGCCCTAGTGGCGTGGATATTTGACGAGGATCTCGGCTTGAGCCTATTTGGACGCGGTCGAAAATCACAGCAACCGATTTCGACTCGTCTCTTTGTGCTGTCGTGGCGGAATTACTGGTCTCGAAGACCCCATGATCTGGGGCTGCCGGGCCGAGGAGGAAGGCGAGGGCACAAGGACGGGGCGGTCTTCCTCAATGTGTGGGCGTGTTGAAGCAACGCGGCTCCTACCGCCGTCGGCCGACATAAACGCCGGTCATACGGGACGCTTAGCTCATCAACCTCAGGGGCCGTTGAAGTTCAACGCTGTCCGACGTCTGCGAATCAGTGTCGCTCACTTGGGCAGGAGCGGGGCGGGACTGTCGACTTGCTCGTTCTGGACTGCGAGGCGCCACCGTTCGCCGTCGATGTCGACTCCTTCCTCCGGGTCCGCTCGCGTGACACGTACGCTGACGAGTTCTCCCGGGGCGGGAACAACTGCGCCGAGCGCAGCTGCTAGGTTGCGCTGATTAAGGTAGTCGCCCCCCAGAATCAGGTATCCTTCCGGGCGGAGGGCGCTCCGGGAACCGCCGTTGTAACGAACTCGCTTCATGTAGTCGTCTTGCTGGGCGACTGTGGCAATGATGTTGCGAGAAAGGCGTTTATTCGTAGCCCTTCGGAATAGCTCGTTCACCCGAGCCTGCCCACTGCGCCCGGACATAATCTTGTACACCTCCGATGGCGGAAGCTGGAGTAAGGCGTTCGGCTGCATTTGTGCATCTTTGAAGAGCCAGACGATTTCCGAGCGGCCCCGCACGTTCAGGCCAGTTTTTCTGTCGCGGTTTTCGCCGACGCGCCGATTCTCCTGGCTTGCCCGCACCACGCCCGCGCTCCAGACGGACCTCCGGTCATTGGCCTGCGTCACTAGGACAACTTGGTCGAAGCTCTCGATGGGAAGCATCCATGCTCCGGTGTGGGAGTACTTACAGTCAACCTCATACCCGGCAATCATGAAGTCCAATACGGACCCATCTGCAAGGTTCAGCTCGCGCTGCAAATTGATCTCAATAAGCGTTCCGAAGTGAGTCTTTTCCGTCTTAAATAGCTGCTCCACGCTGTAGCGGCCAGTGTGCTGACCGTCATAAAGCTGGTCGAAGGTGGACCGAAACACCTTCGCCATTCTGCGTCCGTCCGGGTCAAGTCGACGAAACTCCGCCGCCACCGCCATTACAGCGGGATCGGCAATTGCACAGGCTAGGTTGACCAAGCTCACTCGCTACACAATACGCGGAGCCTCGCCGATCGAATTTGCGATCCCAGACATACAATCCTCCTAGGTAGAACTCGGAAGCGAAAACCCCTAGCGTCGATCTATCGGTTGCTCCGCTTCGATGACTGGCTGGGCTGCGTCGTGCAAGTCCCCGCCCGCTGGCCGGGTCCCGGCTCGACCGTTCAATACGCAGAATTCCTTCATCCATGGGCGCTGAAGCAGCGACAGATAATACCAACGGCAGGTTAACTGTCGCTATGCCAAGAGGAAGCCCGAGCTGACCGGCGTCTAAAGCAGGCGTGGCCAGAATGGAGGGGATCCGGCTGGGCCGCTCGTGGATGTGAGCACCCCTCGTTCTGGTCCCGGGACGCCATTCCTGTTGGCAGATTGCATTCTTAGTGGCTGCATATCCCCCTGAGTCGGTCCGCGAAATGTAGTGTGAATCTTGAATCGGGCAATCGATAATGGGGGCTGGACTATGGAGCCGGGGGCTACGAGGGGGCTGGGGACTGTGAGCGACGAGTCGCCCGTTTTTGGTGCTTCTGACCAAGATACTGAAGACGCTATCTCCGATCCTGCCACGTCCCTCGTAGACACATACGAGGATTGGCAGCGAAGACTCGCAGACGCGTTCCTGTATCCGCATGACGGCCCAACTGTTTTTTTCGTGGATGACAGCGGACTTGCACGTCTGACGCGCGCTGAAGAGTCCGCACGCAATCTCGCCGCGGCCGTCCGATCCCGCCTTCGTTTGACGGCTGGTCGATCGATGTTCGACCGTCTACTCATGGCTTACCGGCGCTGGCAGCATGGGCCGAAGACCGAGCCGCCGCCCGTGCTTCCGGTAATTGCCGTCTCCGTCTTGGCAGCTACGAGGATGCGCTCGGACAACGTGGCGAGGTCAACTAACTACTACGTTCGCCTCGCCCAGACCATCCTCCCGGGCGGCGGAGACGCAGAGCTTGAAGCGTTGCGACGAAACCTGGAAGAACGCGGGGCCTTCCTCACCGTCGTCGAGATGTGGGTTGGTTTACATCGCTGGATCGAGGATCAGCACGGCGCCGTCGGCACCTCAACCATCCCCGAAGTTCCCTACCCATCACGAATCGGTTACCCCCTCTCGCAGGCCCTTGTCCGTCAAAGCGATCGTGCATCTCTGACGCGCCTATTCCACGCACTCCATCTCTCTCCAGATGACTTGCCTGTTCCGGAGACCCTCCTATGCACGCTCGACATCTGGGCAGAAGACGCGCGGAATCGATTTAGTGAAACATTCATGGGTGCTCTCGCAGATCCCCAGATGCGTTCGTTGCTGGGGTCGGTCGTCGTGGCCCACGCTCGGGCGTGGGACGGCAAAGTACTAACCAGCGAGGGGAAGCAGAGGATCGCGGTCAAGCTTGGCATCGATCTAGGAACATGGCAGACTCGTTGGCTCTTCCCGGTGCCGGAAGAAGGACCGCGGATGCTCATTTTGTCGGGGCAGGGCGAAGAGCAGGAGGTTAGCCTCAACGCCGTCGAGGGCCGGGAGTACTACACCGATCAAGGCGCTCCTGCAGTGACCTTTGAAGGAGTCCACTCCGGGCTCCAGCTTCGGGGCGGGGAGTTCGCTGCCGTGTTCCCCCCCTCGGCAGTCGTCTTCTTCTGTCCTGACCCACAGACCGGTGCTTGGTCCTCAACTTCTGGTTTGGTGCCGTTCGAGGAGCATGTCGTCGCGGTCAGCTCTCAGCATGCCACTGACTTCCGGCGCATGCTGGAAGAAGCTGCTGCAGAGGGCTGGCGCCGTCTCCCGCAGCGGAGATCCTTCCTTCTCGAGGGATACGACCTTTTCGAGAAAGTGCGGTTCTTCGACGGACAGGCGCTCAGGGACGTGCTCTCACGCCTGCCTGGCCTTCGCGCCATAGGTGCAGTCGCGGAGGTAGTTCCGCGGGCCAAGCTCGTGCACGGCTTGCCTGTCGACGGGTCAATCTCGACCTCCCGCTACCTCCGCGGCGGCGCGCCCGACCTCCTCGTGCCATTCGGCAGCGAACATCGAATCGTAACTGTCACTCTCGATGGGAGGAGCGACAGAATTGCCGCCAACGGCTTTCCTCTACCTATTCGTAGCTTCATCGACGGAACGGGCCGTCATGTTGTGCAAGTTGAGGGGCAGGAGCTTTCATTCACGACAGTGAACGAGGGGTCTGATCCTGCCCCGCCAGCCGGCACCGGAAGCTTCGGGTGGACCAGCAGCGGACAGATGAGCGTATCAAATCAGGGCGTGACCATAATCGGCGCTCTTGTCCCTGAGTCCGATGATGACGTGGCGACCGTACTCGGGCGCCGCGGCAGGGACGAGTCCTGGCTCCTGCGTGATGACGGGCGCGCAGAGATGGTAGCCGAGCCTCCGCAGCCCCGGTTTCTTTCCAGTATTGACATCTCATTCTTTTCGCCAGTGTTTGAGATTCGGGCAGACGCAAGCGCTCGATGGCTCGCCCAGCGTCGTGGCCCCCTCTGGCGCCTCACAGAGATCGGCCCCGCCAACCCGAAACAATACGATGTCGAGATTGACCTTCAGAACGCGTGGAGACGGGCATGTAGTGACGCGAACGCGGCACAGCTCTGGAAAATGCGGATGCGGATGGCAGGGGACGGGGCATGATCGGTGACCTCCTCCTGACCTGGATGAGCGAAACTGGCAGCGGCACGATCGCCGAATTCAACACACGCGCCTTGTGGCTGGCCCGTACCGAAGACCTCACTGTGTCTGACAACGTCGGTGGGAAATGGCTGCGAGACATTGCAGCTCTGGGACACTGTGAAGTCGACTGGAAGCACGGCAGATGGTCCGTTGCGCCGCCGGTGATCACCAGACTCCCGCTTGCCGATGGCCTTGCGGTGCTCGTCGGCGCCCGTAGACCCCGGCTAATCCGTGCCATCGAGAATACGGAACTCTATGTTGAGCGCGCAAGACGACCGAGTCGTGAAAGAACGCTCCCAGCGCCAGCCACGATCCTGATCCCCTACCAGCGGGCCCAGGACCTCGAAGACGCCGCTGGCGGCATCGGTGTTAACTATGTCGGCTGCGCGGCTGTCGGCATAGCCGGGAAGCTGCAGCCGTCCCCCCCCTTAGTCAATAGCGCACCGCCGGCCTATGATTCCCTATTTGAGCGGCTCGTCGGCTTCAGTCCCCAGCGCTGGAAAGCAACCTCTCCCAGGGACCTCGCACCGCCAGACGGCCTCTATCGCGAGCAGATTCACGGCCGTTGGCGGTACACGCTACGCCGTGAAGGCCGTTGGCACTCCGTCGAGCTCTCGCTCGGCATCTTTGCCGAGCTTGCCAGACGAGGTGACACGGTCATTCACTGGGAGCCGGACAACGACAATTACAGCCGAACCGGCACCGTCATCATCGATCGGTCCGTCCCCCTCCCCCCGCTCCACTCGCGGGTGCTCGTCCTCTGCAGCGGCTTCATACCGCGGTCCGACAGCACGGCCCAAACCGAACTTCACGACAACGTCCCTCGCGAGATCGCTGAGCTCGTCGCGTCCTCGCTCGGACAAACTCTTCAGATCAGTAGCTAGCGGGAAGACCGGTACTCATGGAAAATGGCAGCACGCACCTTGACGCAATCCAAACGTTCGAGCACCTTCGCGACGCCTACTTCCGCTACTACGACACGCCCTTCGGTTTAGCGGACCCGCAACTCCAGATGGAGCGTCGAGCGCTGCTTGACCGAGACGGCGGCGTTTACCGCAAACCATTGCTCGAACTTCGACCCGAATACGAAAGCACCGGCCGCACCCTAGCTGAATCGGTTGCAGTAGCAGGAGCCGACCCAGATCTCGCCGACTTCGCGAGCGACGGCCTGCTCCAAGGCGTCCCCTCCCTTTATAGGCACCAAGAGGAAGCCCTCGCCGCAGGTGTTCAACAAAGCCGCCACATGGTCATCACCGCCGGTACCGGGTCAGGCAAGACGGAGTCGTTCCTCCTGCCGGTCCTGTCGTCGCTGCTCAATGAATCTCGGTCATGGACGGGACAGGGCGCAGCTCCAGTCGACTGGTGGACGGGCGACAGCAACCCGTTTTTCACCCAGCGAGACGGCGAAACGGGGCGCAAAGCCGCCGTCCGAGCCCTCGTCCTCTATCCGATGAACGCACTCGTCGACGATCAGCTCCTTCGCCTGCGTCGCGCCCTCGACAATGACGGTATTCGCGCATGGCTGGATGAGAACCGTAACGGACACCGCTTCTACTTCGGCCGCTACACCGGCGCCACGCCGGTCACCGGCGCCCGAACTAACAACCTTGCGCTCGGAGAACTACGCCGTTACCTGCGGGAAACCCATCGGCGCGGAGCCCGCGCACGGGAAATCGCATCGCAGAAGGCCGATGACGACCTCCGCTACTTCGTGCCACGTCTGGATGGTGCGGAGATGCGCTCACGGTGGGACATGCTCGACTACCCGCCCGACATCCTCATCACCAACTACTCCATGCTCAACGTTATGCTTCTGCGAGAGCGGGACGGGCACTTCTTCGACTCCACGCGCGAATGGCTTGAAAACCCAGCCAACGTGTTTACTCTGGTGGTCGACGAACTCCACACCTACCGCGGTACCGCCGGCACGGAAGTAGCCTACCTATTGCGGACACTCAAGCACCGCCTAGGTTTGGAGGCGCGCCCCGAACAGTTCCGCGTCCTCGCCGCTTCCGCCTCCCTTGACCCCGTCCGCGACAGTAACTATCTGCACCAGTTCTTCGACGTCGATCCGGGAACGTTCGAATTCATTGGAGGCTCCGGGATCACCCCGTCTGACTTCAGCACACCGCCCCCAGTCGATCCGGCCGCTCTGGCGACGGCTGATGCGACAACCGCAGCCAATCACGGTCGAACGGGCGGTGTCGTCAACGCTCTAAGAGGAGTCCTCCACGGTGATGGGACCGGCGGGGCCAAAACCCTCAGTCAGGTCGCCCAAGATGTTTTCCCGGGCACGCCAGCAGAAGTCTCGGAGAACGCGATCTCAAAAGTCCTCGCTGGCCTCGCCCAAGCCCCACAACCCAGCGACCCAAAGTTCCGAGCCCACCTGTTTTTCCGCAACGTCGTCGGCATATGGGCATGCTGCGACCCCGCCTGCACCGCGGTACCTGAACCGAAGTCAGACAGAACCATAGGCAAGCTGCATGCCGGGCCCGTAACCCGCTGCGAGTGCGGTGGGCGCGTACTCGAGCTGTTGTACTGCCAGAACTGCGGCGACGTCATGCTCGGTGGCTTTGCTCCTGAAGGCGAACTTCAGAAGCCAGCCGTGAAGACCATGCTCTTTGCCGACGTCCCTGAACTCGCCAAGCTGCCTGACCAGGTCACTCTTGAACGCACCGCTCACACCTACCTCGTCTACTGGCCTCGCCCTGAAACCGCTCTGACGAACCTTGATTCACCGTCCTGGAACCGCGACAACAATGCCGTCTCCTACGCCTTCAGGCGAAGTGCGCTCAACCCAGCTTCAGGTGAGGTCAGCAACGTTGCCGAAGGATTCACCGGGTGGAGTTTTCATGCCCGTATCGCCCGAAACAGAACCACGGGGGAACTGCAGCGTGCAGCCGATACCGTCAGCCCCTTCCCGACGCAGTGCCCTAACTGCGGGGACGACTGGGAGATCCAGTTTGGACGCAACGGGCGGCGTCTCAAGCCCACGGATCCGGCCACGCAGCGCTCACCCATCCGGCAGATGCGCACCGGTTTCGAGAAAATCAACCAGGTACTCACCACCGAGCTCGCCAATGATCTCGGAGACGCCGAGCGCAAGCTCATCGTCTTCACCGACAGCCGTCAGGACGCCGCAAAGCTCTCGTCAGGCCTTGGCCTCCGGCACTATCAGGACCTCCTACGCCAGCTGCTCTACACACGGCTCTCCGCCTCCGGCGGCACCGCTCATGACGTCGAATTGGCCGAAGCCCACGTGCTTCAGAACGAAAAATCTCCGGAATCCTTCGCCGCCCTAGACAGGCTCAAACAGCGCCATGCAGCGTTACTCGCCGAGATCCGCGAGGTCTGGGACGGCAAACCCGGTACCGGTCCGGCGGACGCCGAAAACCTTAAGCGCGCACTTTCAGCCCCGCCCTCGCTGCGAGAGCTTGCCGCCGAAGTGTCTGCCGACCTCCTCAGCCGTGGGATAAACCCAGGCGGCCCCCATGCCCGCCTCAGGGAGACCTCCGAAGACCCCACAGTGCCATGGTCCGAGTTGTACGACTGGCGGGTAAACCCGCCGTCACCCAAATCAGGCCTAACCGACCCCCAGACAGCGCTGCTGAACGAAATCAGCCGCTCACTGGAGGAAGAACTGCTCGAAGGACTGTTCTCCGGTGGAGGACGAGACTTCGAATCTCTGGGCCTCGGTTGGCTTGCCCTAGCCTCCGACACTGCGCCTGCCGATGTCGCCGCCGATCCGGCCACCAGCCAGACCCGCTCAGCACTGCGCATCCTCGCCGACCAGCGCAGGTTCTTCCACCTGCGCCGCCGACGGGACGACCCGACGCCGAAACTGCGGAGGTTCTGGGCCGCGGTCGCTACCGCTGAGGGAGCCACCGCCGACAGCATCCGAGACGACGCGATGACCAAGGCAGGCCCCGCCATCGCAGATTACCTGATCGATCCCTCCGCCGTTGTGCTGAGAATGGGCGAGGGACGTGCCTGGATCTGCGCAAAATGCAGCCGTCAGCACCTGACCACCGGCAATGGCTACTGCACGAAGTGCGCGGCCGCGCTGCCTCCACACGCAATCCCGATCGATGTGAGCCAGGACTACTACTCCTGGAAGGCCACCCGCGGCGACGGCATGTTCAGGCTCAACACCGCAGAGCTAACCGGTCAGACCGACCGAATCGATGCACAATCCCGTCAATCACGGTTCCAGAACGTATTCCTAGGTTCCGGTGAGAACGAGCTCACCGACGCCGTCGACCTTCTTTCCGTCACTACGACAATGGAAGCCGGCGTGGACATCGGTGCACTCTCCGCCGTCGTCCTCGGCAACATGCCTCCTACCCGGTTCAACTACCAGCAGCGCGTGGGCCGCGCCGGACGGCGAAATTCGCCTATTGCGATCGCCCTGACTGTATGCCGCGGACGCAGCCACGACGAGTACTACTTCGAGCGACCTGACCGCATCACGAACGAACCCACTCCCAAGCCTTACCTTGCTCTGAATCGGCAGGAAATTTTCGCCCGCTCGTTGCGCAGCGAAATACTTCGACAAGCGTCCGCCGACATCATCTCCACAACAGACGGGGAAAACCCCAGCGTTAACGTTCATGGCGCATTTGGGAAGACCGCCGACTGGCAGACGATCCTACGGCCCCGTTTCGTACGGTGGCTCCAAGACCACCCAAACGTGATTCGGGACGCTGCTCGCTCACTCGCGGGAGGTACCGTCTTCGAAGACAACCCAAACGATGAAGCGTCAAGATGCGTTGCAACGCTTGTCTCCGACATCGATGCAGCCGCTGTTACACAGAAACACGAGGACCTCAGCCAGTTACTTGCTGAACGAGGACTCCTGCCCATGTTCGGATTTCCCACCTCAGTGCGCTATCTCCACCTAAACCGCCCGCAGCGCTCCTACCCATGGCCTCCCGCCAAAGCCATCGATCGCGATTTGAGCATGGCTGTCAGCCAATTCGCTCCGATGAGCGAAGTCGTCCGCGACGGTACTGTCTACCCGGTCGTAGGAATCACCGCGTTCAAGGCCGCGGGCCCTCGTCCCCAGCCGGTGCCAGAACCCCTCGGTCCCGAGTCACCACTGTCGATCTGCCGCGCCTGCTCCTATCTTGGAGAGCAGGCGGCCGGTGGCCAGACCACGAGTACCTGTCCACGATGCGGGGCCGGGCCCATTTTCTACAGCACTGTCCCTATGCGCGAACCGCTCGGGTTCCGCAGCGCACCTGGAACCGATTTCGATGGCAACTTCTCCTGGAGCCCGCGCGCAATGGCCGCCAGAGCCATGACCGACATGGATGCCCTCACCCGGCAGAGTCCCGGCCAAGCCGTCTTTCTCGCCGGCCCCGGCTCCCGCTACATCATCAATGACAATGGTGGGAAGTGCTTCACCCTTCGACGGGCAGCTCCTGGTGGCCCGGAGTGGGGTGGCTTTGTCTCATCGCGCGCCATTGAAGCAGGGCTACTTCATCCCTCCTCCGCCACGGGAGACCCGATTAGCGTTGCCCTCGGTGCCATTCAGCACACCGACTTTCTCTTCGCCGGCGCCGCCGCGCCCACGATTCCCAGTTCCGGCCTCCGTCTTAACTTGGTCTCCGGCGTCCGCCAGCCATATGGCGCTCAGGAAGTCACCGACAGCCGCCGTGCTGCGTGGTACTCATTTGCATTCCTCTTGCGCACCGTCGCTTCTGCTGCGCTCGACATCCAGCCCCTCGAGCTCGCAGCAGGCATCTACTCAGGCACGACGAGCGGGACTCCGGCTACCTATGCCTTCTTGGCCGACACGCTCGAAAACGGTGCCGGATTCAGCACGCACCTCGGCTCATCTGGGTTCCTGCCCGAATTCCTCAATGCTATCGCCAGCTACCTCACGGAATTGGATGCTCCGTCCCACGCAGTTGACTGCGACTCCTCCTGCTACCGCTGTTTGCGGGACTACGGCAACATGGCATACCACGCACTGCTTGACTGGCGGCTTGCCAGAGACTTGTTCCGGATCCTCCAAGGCGAGCCTTTGAGCATCGATACGGCCGCGGAGGCGGCAGCTATCGAACGCTGGGCCCGGGCCAACAATGCGACGCCTATCAGCAGCACCGTCCCCGCGGCACGCTTGGACAGCGCGAGTGAGGGATCGTTCGCTGTGATTGCCCGTCACCCCTTCGAAGCCTCCGAGGACACTCTAATCGCGCCGCGCCTTGCAGAGGCGATGGCTGAGATCGAAGCATCCGAAGAGGGCTTGGACGGAGTCGTCTTCGTCGATTCCTTCACTCTGGACCGCGATCCCCGCCGGGTGCTCAAGCTCATCTCTGACTCCGATCCAATGGGCGCGTGAAACCCGCATACGAGTTAGCGCAATGGTGGTCGTCCTCTACCACCTGGCGCCTCTTGCGCTGCCCTTCCTCGGCGGTGCCAAGTTACGAGCCTGCCAAGCCACCGGCGAAGGGGCCTGGCAATGCTGGCTCCATTGCGCACCTCGCTCTTCAGCAGTGGATTGAGAACGGCGAATGGCGCCATGAGGATCCGGGCATACGGCTGCAAGGTGGTTTTGATGAGATCGCTGCAGCCCGCGGGATCGACCTTGCCCGCATGCCACAGGCTCTCATCACGCGCGCAAGGCTGAAGTCACGTGGGAGGGAACTCAGTGTCATCCTTGCGGGCGCAGAATCTGGCATTCGCACCGAGTTGCTGCTGACCGACGAAGCCAATCGTCTATTCGGCATCCTCGACGTCACAGCTGGCGGCGCCGAAGGGCTCATCATTGATCTCAAAACCGGACGTGACGCCTCCGTGGAGTCGCCAGCCGTCAAGCATCAGATGACGTTTTACGCTCATCTGTTCCAAGTCGCCTACGGCGTGCCTCCGAAGCACGTAATCGTTTTCAACCTGCGGCAAGGTCCCGCAGAAGTCAAAGTCGCGCCTTCCACGATCACCGACCTCCTCGATCAGATCCGCACCGCGCAACTGATGAAACGCACCCTCGCACGACCAGAGGCAGACGTGTGCCGGTATTGCATGAAGCGCATGACCTGCGAACCACATTGGAAGGCCGTGACCGCCTGGGACCCCCCGGACGCCATTGAGGGAACAGTCTCCCGCATCGAGCGCTCAAGCTCTGGAGTGACCGCACTTCGTATCGGCGGACAGTGGCTCACCGGCATAACCGACAGCCAGCTCCCCGATGACGTCATGCCTGGCCGCTTTGTTCGCGCGGTCCGTATCCGGCGGCGCAACGACGGCACGACCCCTGAGGAGTGGGCTGCTAGCAGCATCACTGAGATCCGCAGCTTGCCCTCAAGCTAGGCTTACGACTATTCCTCTGCCGGCTTCCGTTGCGCGTGACCTATGACTTTTTCAGATGGACTATAGCTTCCGCCCAGCGGTTGTTCAGCATAGTGAGAACAACCTTAGGACTGGTCCATCCGCTTCGCTGCTTGTCGCGTATACACCTGGGACTGCCCCGGCTACTGTTGACTCGGGGTCTTAGGCCGCGGTGAGCGCGGACCGGTTGATTGTTCATATTCTATGGGGGCTACGCCACCGCGTAGAACCTCAGAAGCCGCACATGTGTCGGCTTTCCCTGACTGGCTCCGCCACTAATATTCACCACCGAGGCCGCACCTGACTGAAAGGTCAACCAACAGCCAGCCGCGCTCCCAACCTCACAGGGCAATACACCTAGCCAGTCCCGCTAGGTGAGGTCGGTCGTTCCATCCTGGGCGCGCCCACGGACGGCGTTCGAGCGTGTCTCCTGTTCGGCTTCGGCCTTCTTAGCCCGGCGCTTCTTCATGCCTATGCTGATCAGCTGACCCGTGAGCTGACAGGTTAGGAGTATCAGGGCCCCTTTCTCAGATAGCTGCCCCTCATCGCACCGGCCCGCGCTGCTTGTGGCGTCGACTCCTGCTGGTGCTGCCTGCGAATTCTTCTAGCTGCCCTGCTGTGTGTGGGGTCGGCGTTAGCCGCAGCACCGGCCCGCTGAAGCTCCGACTGTGCTGCAGTTGCGCTGCTATATCAAGAAGACTCGGGGCTCTGCCCCTCGTCCCTCATTGTCGGCAACGCGATCACATCCCGTTCACCGTAGCGAGTTTTTGTGCGGGCAACTTGTCGTTACGGCCATGCTGGAGTGCGCTGCGCCCCCGAGGGTTCACGGATGGTTCTAGGAGCGCACCGGCCTCATTCGTAATGTCGGCTTCCCCGTCACTGTCCGGGCTACAGTCGGCTTCCCGTGGTAGTCAGGACCAGTCATCGACATCATCTGCACGGGAGTTCATGCTGCCTTCCTTAACGGTGCTCCATGCTCACGTGCTATACGGTGCCGGACTGGAGGATTCTTTGACCGACCGTCGGAGTCTCGCCCATGTGCGTCCATTGGAATCCCCCTGAAAGTTGCTTCTTGTCCAGCAGGATGTAACGAAATGGTGCCCAGCGGTAGACAAGGAATGCCGTACAGCCGTTGTAGAACAAGTCAGAAGGAGCGGCTGCACCTCGGTCGCAGGTGGAACCCCGAGCGAGGCTGCGATCAACGCTCGCTATTCGCGGGCACCGCACGCGTATCGAGCGGTTAATCGCCCACGACGGTGACACCTTCTGAGATGGCCCGTAACTGGGGACCGCTCTCGGCACCTCGTACCGGCGATTCGCGGTAAATGCCACAGGATTTCCGATGTTTAATTCGGCCGGAATCTACGGTCTGCCGTCGCGCCGCCGTGCTGCCGCCGTCTACGCATGTTTCAGAGCATGGAACACATACTCCGTCGGTTCGCCCACCCAGGCATGACCGCAAACAGTCGTACCACCACTCATCAGTTGAGGGTCGCCCTCGCTCACAGGGTCGGCGGCATCTGCGACGCAATCTTGCACCGCTGGATGAGCACCGGCACTACAGCACGGTGTTGGATCCGTGATCCACCGGCACCGGTTACCGACCCTCAATGTCCAGTTCTGCGCGATCACAATGCCGCCAATCCTGCCTTACAGGGCTACAAGACCGGAGTAACACTATGACCACCAACGCTGTCCCCCGCCGCCGTTCCGGCGGCGACGCGATCCACGCCGAACTCGTCCCCTCCGCGTGCATCGACGACGAACTGTGCACCCAAGCTCGCCGCGACCCGTATTGGGACCGGCTCTGGGCGCCGGGCTCCCAAGCGGCCTGGATCGACAGCCAAACTGCGCGTCGCAGTTGGAAGTACAAGCTGGGCCGGGCCAACCAACGCAAAGTTATGGACGAAGCCGAAGCGATGCGCTACCTCACCTCCAACCGCGGACGAGCACCCCGCCAAGCCTTGTGGGGCGTGCTGGATTCCTGGCGTACCGTCTCTGCCGAGCAAGCTGCCGCGCTCAGCGGCTACCGGCTGCTGCTGGATCCGAACTTCTCACAGGTTAGTGCGTCCTTCGCGATGAGCGTCGTGGACATCGGCGTCTACGCCAGTCCTTACATGATGGCGCCGGGGTTGAGGCGCAGCAGCCTCTACCGGCCAAGCAACTCCACAGTGTTCGAAAAGTTGATTAAGGACACGCTCACCTGGCCGGAGTGGCTTTCGGTCACCGGCAGTTATCCCTGGAGTTCCGGCGGCCAGTACGACCGGCACAACATCCTGGCTGTCGAATTGGCCCTTCGGGCAGCCGAGTACCTTCCCATCGGGACCATCATGGGGGAGAAGTTCTCCAGCGTTGACCTGCTCGCAGGATCGGGGCTTGGCAAGAGATTGCATCGCCCCGACAACCGGCGTGCTGACGGGACCATCGTGCGATCTGACGGTATGCGAATCGCCTACGAACTGACCGCCTCAGCGACCAAGGGGTTCGAAAACAAGGTCCGGCGCTGGGCGCAGATCATCAGTGAGCGTCCGCTCGAAACATCTGGGCTCACCGTCGTGTTCGTCGCAGCACCCCACCCCAACCTCGGTTTCGGCGGCCATACGGATCCTCGTCAGGAAATCTACCGCCGCCTCGCGAAGGTGCTGCGTGAATTCCCCGGCACCGGCAAGGACTCACCTGCCGCACGCATCGGCGTTGCCTCCTGGGATGAGTGGTTCCCCGCCCGCCACGAGATGAGCGAAGCGTTCTTCAATCTCCAGGCTGACTTCGCGATCAACGACGGCAAGGGCTCTGACCGGTGGGCAAGGCGGAGCATGCTCGACATGGAGTTCACCCCTTGGCACACGTTCGATGCGACCGCCGTCATCGACAACTCCAAGCTGCTCACGGCCACACCGCACTGGCTTCGCAAGGGCGAGCACACCCACCTAATTGGCACCCCCATGGACCGCGCCGGAGTGCAAGTCCCTCATCCGGCACCCGCACGGCCGGAACTGTCCAAGGGCCGCCTGCTCGGGTCTGGTGTCGGCGTCGCCGGGGACGCGCAGCTGCCGGCACGGTTACGAATCATCGGCTGACCACAAGAGCCCACCGCTGCGCTTGTCTTGACGATCTGCGAGAGTCGCGGCCTTGCGCATGGGGTGGGGAGAGTTCAGCGGGACGCCGCACACATGACTGCCACGGCCGGATAGCAACGGCCCACAGCAACACCTACCCGCAACAGCAACACCCTACCGATACGGAGCATCATGCCCCCCGAAAGTTCGAACCGCCACGAGGTTTACGCCCGTGATCATCTGGTGCACGTGGAGCACAGCTTCCAGCTCGCCCCAGAGGACGCACCGAGTGAAGACGACTTCGCCCGGCTGCGCGAGAAAGATTCCTCACCATCGAGCGTCACAGGACTGACCATCACCGAGCGCACCACCGGTGCGGAGAATGTTGCGGCGCCTGAAGGGCCCGCGACACCAAAGCAGGACGCGTGGAACGCCCTTCGTCGCACGACTCCTGACCTCCCGCGGTGGACACCCGCAGACTACGCCTCCTTCATCAACGGCTCCGGAGCAGCCAAGCTCGCCGGCGCCGGTGTGGCACCGTTGGTCGCAGCGGCGCGCGGCTACTCCGGGATCGATGCCTCTAACTGCACCGCCCAGATGAAGAGTTTCGGCATCAAGACCGTCACCCGGCAGGGGCGGCGGATGAAACGCTGCATGGGCGAAAGCCCCGGCCAGGACGGCATGGCAATGCCCTGGTATTCGGTCGCCGACATCCAGATAGCCTCCCGCAACGAAGCCTCACCCTTTCCCGCCCCATTCACACACCAGGTCCGGCCCTCGCACCCCGAGGACAACGACCACGGCAAGCCGATCGAGTACGAGTTCGTCCAGGAGATAAGTACTCCTATGGACGTGCACCCGGCCACCCCGGTCAGCTGGATCGACAACACCCCGGTCGTCATGATCACAGAGGGCATGCTCACGGGCGACGCCGCGTTGAGCGCTTACCTGCGCGCTAACGGCGTCTCCTGGGGCGACCTGCGCAGCGCCGGCGTCGACAATCCCGCAGCCAAGCTGCGTTCCCTCATGGCGGCCATCCCAGCTGAGAATCGCGTCCTGATCGTCTCAGTCGAAGGCATTCACAACGCCACCCGCAAACCATTCGACTGGCGCGAAATCAATCTCAAGGACCGTACCGGATGGATCGCGTTCGACGCGGACATGGCTTTCAACCGTTACGTCCACAAGGCGGCCGAGGACCTCTGCGAACGCCTGACCGAGAGGTCCAAAATGAGTGAGCTGCTGTTTCTCAATCCTCAGGTTGTTCGCGGCGATGAGGGCTTGACGTCCAAGGAAAGCGTTGACGATTTCCTCGCCAAGCACGGCACCTGGGACGACCTGGTCGGGCAGCTCACGAAGGCCATGCCTGCCGCACCGCCACGCGACCCACAGGAACGCCACGGAAACTGGAGGATCCCCCCGAGCGGCCAGACCGCCGAGGAGTGCGTAGCCATCAACAGCGGCCCCGGCGGGACCATCGGAGGCTACCGGTGGGAGGAGCGGGTCAAGCTGGGCGGCCGCATCCTGTCTCTGGAGACCCGGCGCCAGCCCACGAGCCGGGAGCTTGAGACCGGCGTCTTCGACGCAAACGTCAGTGTCCACGACGTTAAGGACTCGACGGTCGAAATCGAGGTCAGCTGGAACGAGAACGGCCAGGACCGCTCCGCGATCGTGAGGGGCCCGGAGAGAATCCTGAGCTTCCCCCCGGCTGAATGGGTGCGCGAGAAAGCGGTCATCCCCTCAAAGTTGCTGTGCCACCGCGAGTGGCCGCCCCGCTTTGTCAAGGGCGAGAAGTGGATCTCCGCAGTGAAGGCGCACCGCGCCGACGAGACGGTCATCAAGACCAAGTGGATGCAGATGGGATGGGTTCCCGTTGAGGGCGCGGCCCCTGCGTTCCTGACCGGCGACCAGATCATCGGCGACACCGACAGCACCGAGCAGACTTCTTGCGGGGTCGACGTCAAGGAAATCCCGGTGGCTCCCCACTTCGGTGTCCAGTACCCAGACAAGAAAACAGACGGCGATTTCGAGGACGAGGAGTACCGGGACCTGGTGCGCGATGATTTCCGCAAGGTCTGGCGTGCGTACATCACCGGCGGACCGGAAGGCCCTGCCTGGACCGACGAGGCCACCGCTGCGATCGTCCTGTCCGCCGGCCTGCGCCCGGCCATTCCGCTGCGCCCGCGCTCCACCGTCTTCTTCTGGGGGCCTCCTAACGCCGGCAAGTCCTTCAGCGCCCAGTGCGCCATGTACTTCTGGGCACGCAACGGCGGCGACTGGCAGGACCAGCTGCCCGGCGCTGCCAAGGACACCGTGGCGTACATCGAGCACTGTGTGGCTCATATGCCCATCTGGGTGGTCGATGATCTGGCGCCGTCCGCCCTGCGCCAGCAGGCCGAGGCTGAGTCGGCGAAGCTGGCTGACCTAACCCGGTCGATCTTTAACAACTCGCCCAAGGGCCGCATGAACTCGGACATGACAAGCCGCAAGGTCAACAAACCGATCGCGCAACTGATCATCACCGCCGAGAACGAGCTCACCACGCCGTCCGCGAAGGAACGCCTCATCCCCGCATACATCGGCCCGGGCAAGCTCAACCCCTCACGCATCGCCACCGACCACATCAATGAGCTCTCCAAAAAGGACCGCGTGCAGGCGCGGTTCACCCTGCACCTGCTGCGTTTCATCCGGCGCGAAGCAACCAGCACCAAGGGTGGCTGGGGAGCCTACTTAGCCAGGCTGGAGGAGATCCGTCATAGTGACTCCAAGGCCGTGGCAGGGATGATGAAGGAGATGAACGCGGCGCAGGGATCGCTTGAACGGACGTCGAAACTGGCAGCTGATCTTCTGCTGACCTTCCAGGTGCTGCGCTTGCTGGCGATCGAGCTGGACATGGAGCGCGAATTCATCGAGCAGTTCTCAATCGCTGCCATCGGTGTCCCGATCGTGCGTCTGGTCACGAACGCCCACGAGGAGAACAAGAAGGCCTCCCCAGGCCGTTCACTGCTCTCCGCGCTGGCGTCCCTGCTCGACTCCGGGCAGGGACACATCATCAGCGGTGACGATCCCGCACGCCCGCCCGTGCCTGGTGAGGTGGAGGGTGCAGACCTGGCCAACCACAAGCTCGGCTGGGCAGCTAGCGCGGGCGGCGACGGCTTACGACCCAGCGGCAATAGTATCGGAACACTCGTGACCTTGAAGGATGAGAAGGTAGTCCTATTCTCCGTGGACACCGCTTTCGAGGCTGCGAAGGGGGCCTACCCATCTCTGATCCAGCCCGGACAGGGAGCACCCTCGGCATGGGCCGCGGTATGGAATGAGGGTCTCGCACCGGGCTTCATCGAACGGCAAACGAACACCCGTGGAACGCTCCTCAACACCCACCGGGCGCGCCAGGGGTACAAGCGGTTCTCAGGTGTACCGGTGCCCCTGGCCACCATGCTCACCGGCGGCCATCCCGACCCGTCCTGATGGACGCCGTGGAATCCGCTGCGGCTGCCTAAACCCATCCAAGACCGCCAAGAACCAAAAACACCGAAGGACCGCTCCTCACTGGAGCGGTCCTTCGGTGTTTTGTCGCAGCGAGGTAGCGTCCGGCTAGTCTTCGGCAGCAAACCGGCGGGGCGGATTGGGGTGAAGCGCGACCAAAACCGTGTCCCGGGCGTGGACTGACCCGCAGTGTCCGACGCTGCCCGACCAAGAAAGGGACCGTGGTTGGACGGTATAACGCCTAGTCAGACCCACTTTTAGGGTGATTTTCGGCGGGTGACCGACCAGACCGACCGGAAAACAGGACACTTAGGAGAGAAGGGATATATATAGACCGGAGGGGGATGGGGGTTATATGGGTCCCCCTCCGTGTGGAGTATATATATTTTGTGAGTTAAGTCGGACAGATAGATATATATAGCCTTCTGGCCAGTAACGGCGCGGAAGTCGGTGTCCGACCACCCGGTCGGACAGGCGCGGACAGAGTCGGACAACCTAAGACTGGCTCGGTCGTCTTCTCCGGGCTCGGGATCCGGCCCTCGGCACAACTTTTCGCCGACACGAACGGAACTTTTGGGCGGTCAGCAGTCCTAATGGTGAGAACCGCCGCTGGCGGTCAAGGACGCCCTTCCGGAGGAAGACACCAGGGCAACCGGGTACCTCAGCCATGAAGCGCGCGGCGTCGATTCGAGTGTTCAAAGATGAACGTCCGCCCGAACCTCGATCTCCGATCCGTTTTCCAACAGACTGGACATTCTTGGCAGGAGGTACCCTTCCATGGTCTGGCGGTTCTCTTCGACTGCAATCCAACGCCGCCCAAGCTTCTGTGCGACTGCCACGGTGGTGCCCGACCCTGCGAAACAGTCAAGGACGACGTCTCCGGGCTCAGAAGCCAGGTCCAGTATGCGCCGCAGTAAGCCTTCCGGCTTCGCACTGGTGAACGGCCGACCTGGGAATAGCTCCTGCTGCTGACGGGCAGCGTCCTCGTTCGTTTCCATCCCACCGAATTGCCATGACCAGAGGTTCGTGACCAGTTTCGGTCTCCCTCCCGGTGCGATATAGCTGATGCGAAATGGCACCTTCGGAATTAAGAACTCGGCACCATCGGAAATCAACTGGTTCACCTTGGCCGCCGAATAACGCGAGGGGAGCGTCATATGCAGCCAGGTCGTGTTGCGGCCGCCGGATACAGTGACGTCCTTGGTGAGATGCGCGTCGATGCCTGGAGATGAGTGGTCGCCCGCGGTGTAGGTTCCGTCGCCGCAATTGAACCTGACGGTACCCGGCGGGAAGGCGAGTTCGACGACCCGGTTTCCCCTATGGGCAAGGGGCGTCCGTGTGCCACGTCTCGTGAATCCCTCCGTGAGGGGCGGAAGCTTTCGGCGATCCTTTGCGTACACCAAAACGAAGTCCGTCACCGAGGACATTTGTCCGTGCACATAAGCCGGGCGCCGTGTGCGTTCCCAGGTAATGATTCCGGCGGAATTGTCCGCGCCGAAAAGCTCATCGCAAAGCACCCGTGCTGTGCCGAGTTCATTGGCATCCACATGAAGCCATAGCGAGCCGTCCTCCCGGAGCAAGGAGTGCACACTCTGCAGGACTTCACCCATGAGGTCGGCCCATCCCCGGGTCGTCCGGTGATCCCGATAGAGGCCGCGGGTTGAGTGAGCCCCACGAGTGTTGAACGGGGGATCAAGGTAGCAGAGCTTCACGCTGCTTTCCCAGCCGACGGCCAAGAATCTTGGCAGGACACGGCGAGCGTCCCCAAGATGCATTGAATTGGAAGTGATCCCCGGAAAACTCACCCGCTAATTCTCGCCTACGTGGAAAGCTCTGCCCGACATCCTGCACGCACCCTGAGGACATGTCGGAGGTCTGTTGCCTTGAAGTGAGAACGGGAAGACTTTGGCGGGATGCCGCACACATGACTGCCACGACCGGACGGCGACTTGCCCCGGACAACAGCAAGCAATGGAGAACCATCATGACCACCGCAGATTCGAACCTTAACGAGATCAAGACTGCCATGAACACCTGGTGCAGGCGGAGCGCAGCTACCAGCTCGCCCAGGAGAATGGACTCGGTGACGATGACTTCCCGCCGCTGCGTGACGAGGATGTCCCAGCCGCGATCTGGCTGGGTGCCGTCGCGTTGTTCATCACTGAGGACGGGCTCGACGGGAACGCTATCGTCGCCCGCAACCAGGAGCCCATCCTTGCCGCGCGAGCGGCCGGGTTCACCATCGGGGAAATCGCCGAGTACGCGGCGCTCAAATAGCGCGACCAACTCCAAGCACCACCACAAGATTCCACTTGCAGGATCCTCCACCGGACGCGACTTAGGTATGGCTATTGGCTGCCTCAATTAGGAGAATGACTTCCTGCACCTTCTTTTTCAGATCGAAGGGCCACTCGCTTTCCCAGTTCTGCGTCACAACTTTCGAGATCGCGACTTTACTCGGTTGCTTGATGCCGAGCCGGTCAGCAGACAACGGATTCGACCAGCGCCTCTGAGCAGATAGCGTTCGTTTTTTGGTGGAGGGATGCGCCGTGTGTATCGCGCTCGTGAGCACAAGTTCCGGGACATAGTTCTCAACGGTGTAGCCGGCAGTTACCCAAGCCATGCCCGTCGATGGATCGCTGTTGAGATCAGCGATCACCCGTTGCTTACTATCATTGAGGCGGGTGCTGCTGCTCGTCTTATCGGAGTCAATCAGCACCATCATGAACCGATTGAGATTGCGAAGGGAAATGAACTCCTGAACTTCGTCGGCGTCAAGTGGCGATAACGCACTGAGCAAGGCTCCGCCATAAAACATGATGGAGTAGTGCGTTCCTTCAACGAACTTGCTTGGAGCGAGGAGCTCGATCCAGTGCTTGAGATAGATGCGGTCGGAGGGTCCTTCAACCCACAGGACTGCATTCGTCTGCACCAGGTCTGAAGGGCGGTAGCCAAGATCCGCACACACCGCCGCCCTCTCCTGCGCTGCGCCCGCGTACCGGAGGCGTGAGATACCCTCCTCGCGGGTAACGTGAAAGATGCTCCCAATCTCTGAGTCGAGCATATGGGCAGAATGAGTGGCGATGAAGTACTGATTCGTTGTGCTCAGCGCCAAGTATCGAAGCAGCTTGCGCTGAAGGATCGGATGCAAATGCACCTCAGGCTCCTCGACGCACAGAATCGAGTTTTGAGTGACCGTCGCTGCAGCCGCTATGATCACTACTTCATGAACGCCGGTTCCTATATTTTCAATGGGAAGTGTGCGCCCCCCTTGGGTGACATGGATGGTCGATAGATCGTGAGGTACATCGATCGTAATTGTGGCGTCGTCTAGGACGGAGCGGACGAACTCCTGCACTTTCAGGAAGATGCTTTTGTCTTCCAAACGGTCTGTCGACGGATTCTGCAACTCTAGGAGACGGCGTTTGATGCTCTGCCCGTTCAAGTCGGGAACCTGGCTGCTGTCCTCGGAGATTGTCCTTACGCCACCTACCGTGAAGGCAGACGGAGCAAGCGGGCGTTGCTTAACAATCCACTGAAGAACCCGAAGCGCGTCGTCTCCTGAACTCCCGCCCCAGCTGCTGGTCAGAGCTTTGGACAGGGCGGCAGCCAGCCCCTCATCGCCTGCATCGCGGGCCATCCGCCTCAAAGCTTCACCATCGATAGCTCCTTGTCCTGAAATCCCGAAGCTAACGAAGTCAGGGTCCAGCGGGGAAGCTATCCCGGGAAGGCAGAGAAACTTTCTCAGCGATTCAAGTAGGTGACGAGGCTGACTCTTCATCTCTCCCCAAATGAGGACATCTGAAATTTTATGCAGCTGAAGCCGCACGAAGGTGTGTTCAGCATCTCCAAGTGGGCGGTCCCACTTGGAGACTGGCTTTTTCTCGTCGGTGAACGTATCGGCAATGACTCGCAGAATGTTCGACTTTCCGGTGTTGTTCTGACCCGCGATGAGGTTGACCCTGCGTAGAGGAAAGAGCGCTGCTGGCTGCTCTGAAGAAAAGCTTCTGTAACCCCGAAAGACGAACCCGTTGATTAACACAATTCCATCATCGCTTGCCGACGGGCCAGTGCGGCGTAAGCCGAACCCTCAACGCGCGGCAGGGCACGCTGACGGCCGACTCACTGCCGGCAAGCTGGGCCTCCTGGCGGTGAGGTTGGCCGTCGTCTACTTTGGGAAGTACCGCCAGATGCCCTCTGTGAGGACGTCTACCGCATCATCAGTCACGCTGATGGCCGTCTTGGTCATCGATGGCGTAGGACGGGTGCTGTATACCGCCAGCCCATTTCTCTGCTGCCGCTAAAGAGTTACCGGGTGCACCGTCGGGCGCGAGGTGCGGGCAAATCGAAAAGGGAACTACTCCCAGTGCGCTGTCGTCACCGGTCATCGGCTCCCAGCCGACGAACTCACGACCGATCTGCGGGGTCAACACCATGCTGCCAGCGCTCATCGCGCACAGCTCGATCATCAGGTGCTGGCCTTCGGAGGCCGGTCCGTGCCGTACCGCCCCAACCTCCGTCTAATCGCGGTGAGAGTTCATGGCCGATCCGCACACATGACGAGCTGTGAAGATCATCCGACGGAGGAGTAACAAATGAACCAGCCATACCACTATTGCGCGGAAGCAATTCAGCAGGCATGTGAGGGAATTCGGAGCGCACCATATGGCGTCGCCGAGGAGATGTTAGACGACGTTTTGTTCCTTGGTGCCGTGGCCCTCAAACTCGAGGACGTTGTTACGTATTCCGCCCGATGGGTTGAAGAGCACCAGCAACTAATCCTGGCGAACCGCGACGGCGGTGACTCATTCGTGGAAGTTGCCGAGAGGGCCAAGGATTTAGCGGCGGCGAAGGACTGGATGTCCCGATTCTGCGACGCTGTCTACCCGCAAGAGGACAACCCGAGAGTGAAGCTGCTCGACTTCGCAGGGGAACTAGAGGCGCTCTCCTTCTCCCGGGCGGTCCAGGTTGAATTCGTCGCCCTTGCCTTCCTTCTAACCGACCCCGTCTGGCGCGCGCAGTTGTTGATTAATCTCGCCGCCGAGTCGAGGAACAAGTAGAGACACGGCAAGGGACTGTCCGTATGGGGATCGCCTACCGGAACAAGGGCATTCACAAGAGCAAGTATCGGCAGGGGCGTCCGTTACACCCGTCCGATGAACTGTCCGGAGAACGGGTGCCAAAAGAACACGATGGAGAAGAGCATGAAGATCGGATACGCCCGGTGCAGCACCGCGGAGCAGGACCTCGCAATTCAACGAACCCAGCTCCAGGAGCTCGGTGCTACTCGTGTCTATTTCGATCACGGGTTGACTGGAACTAACAGGGATCGGCCAGGTCTTCGAGAGGCACTTGCCGCAGTTCGCGAGGGGGACATTTTGATCGTCGCCAAGCTGGACCGGCTCGCAAGATCCCTGCCTGACGCGCGGGACATACTGGAGGAACTGAACGCGCAGGGAGTAAGCCTGCAGTTGGGAACCTCGATCCACGACCCGAAAGATCCCATGGCCCGCTTGTTGTACAACACGCTGGCTATGGTGGCGGAGTTCGAGGCGGATTTGATCAGGTCCCGGACGCGCCAGGGCATGCAGTTGGCGAAAGCCAAAGGGCGACTCCGCGGCCGGCAACCGAAACTCAGCCCTAAGCAAGAGGCACATCTGGTGTCGTTACATGCAGCAGGTGAACACACCGTGAGCGAGCTCGCCGAATTGTTCTCTGTATCCCGGGGGACGGTCTACCGCGCTATCGAACGGTCCCGCACCCGAGTTGCGGCGCTTAGCTACACCCCCGCAACTTCCTCCACCGCCGCGCCGCCCGGGTGAAACCCCTCATTCCAACGCTCAGCGGGGCGTTCATCACTTCTAAGGGACACCATGAGATTCAAAGAGGCGCTTGTCTTTGCGCTCACCACCGACCTGCTCTTGGCCAATTCGGCGAAACCCGCATCCTTGGTGGGGTGCGGGTTTTCTGCTTCCTCCGGTTACCGCCACTCCCCCAGCGCATCCAACAGTTCGATGCGGCCGGTCATTGAATTCACCGTTCCGGAGCCTGAGCCGTGCGTGTACAGCCACCGCTGCACACCTCTCTCGGATGGCCCGCCGAGCTGTCGGGGAGAGCGCCCGTGGTCGGCGATGAATTGGAAGACGGCCGCATACCACTGGTCCCACCGGAAGCAGCGTGGACGAGTAATCCTCAAGACACCGCGGGGCGCGGGTCGACATACCCTGAGTCACGCACCGCTTCCCGGGACAAGCCTGCCAGGCGGCCTCGGGCCGGCTAAGGACCATTACAGACTTACCCGCTGGTCACGGATCTTGCCGCCGAGGGGATTCCCTTGGCGGTGACCTGCAGGGTGTTGAAGTTCAGTAAGCAGCGATCACGACCTGGATCGAGCCGTCTTATCACCGCCGGCGGCGGCAGCGGCGATTAGGAAAACTCACGCCCACCGAATATGAAGCAATCAACCGGTCCGCGCTAATAGCGGCCTAAGACCCCGAGTCAACCAAAGCCGGGGCAGTCCCCCTTGGCCACCAGATCGACTAGAGGGGTACTAGTAGTGCCACTAAGATCTGCACCAGTTCCGTTGCGGACCGCGGGATATTACGCCTGACCTGTCAAGAGGTGTAACGCCATCGGTGCGCCAAAAGTAAACACCTAACCGCGCCGACGGACATCGCCCACGACGAAACAATCAAGAAGAACACGCGTAAAAGCGAAGAGCCGTCTTGGAGAAGGCTAAATTATCCTAACGGGGACCATCAAGGGTGCGGCATCAACGCAACCCGGCCAATTGATCGCAGCCAAGTATGACTGACTCAAATTCACTACGCATGCTCTCGACTGATCCGATGCAGTGCGCAAGAAGCTGTCAAGGGCGGTTGGGGTTGAGTCTCTCCACGCTTTAACAACAGCCACTAATGCGTCATGAAATATCTTGATACCTGTTTCGGCATCGGCAGGAGTGGGATGAATAATCAGATGAGAGTTATCCATCACAACCTGAAAAGGCGCTCGATCCGCAAAAATATCAAAACCATATCGGTGAACAAAACGGTGCCTCGTCAGGGTATCCTTCTCATCGACGTGGCTCATAGCCTCGTCAATTGCAAGTACCTTCTCTTGGAGATGGGATACGCGGCACTTGACTGCCCGCGAGTATCGATCCGATCCGATCCAGATATTGAGAGTCTCACTACCACTCCTCCACGGCAAGGCCCAAGAATCAATGACACAATCCTGTCCACTTGCCAAACACGCTGAAAGCGCCGCATCAACGAGGTCATCGGCGGATTGATCGCGATCGCGGGAGTGTTCAACTTCCTTCAGCCGCCTCAGCCACGTATGGCCATCCTCAACAGATTGGCCGAGGGCAGACAACAATAGGTCTGTGGTATGCAGAGCGTCGATTCTCAACTCTGTCGCAAGCAAGCGGGTATGCGTTGTTTTTCCAGCAGCAGTCAGTCCACTTAATATAACTTTCACCTAGAATCCTGCTTGAACCAGTTGGCATATCTCAATTCATGCTTGCCGCGATCAAAGGATAGGGCCTCCGACAAATCAAAGAGATGATCAGTGAAAACAGACCCGACAGTAGGAAACGTCCCATCTTCAGTGCTATGGTCGCGGCCGAAAACCGCACCAGCAGGGTTTAGCAGAAGGTACAACCCTATGCGATCATCTACAGACAGAGTGCTTATCTTCGGCTTCAGCTCCTGCGAAGCCGAGTTCATCAAGACCGAGACAACTGACCTGTACTCGACGTCCGATATGGCATACCTGTCACGGTTAACATAACCTTCCTCGACAGGCGAAAACTGCTGAATCCCCCATCGGGTGAGCATCTTTCTAGAGTGCATCGCGTCGGCCATAGCCGGTATAGATGCAGCGTTTTCGGCCGAGATAATCGTTCGTACAATATATGGCTTTCCTTGCGAGTCCAACAGATCGAGCAACCGGTTTACCCGCTTGAAATTATCTTTCTTATTCCTAAACTGATCGTGAATATCAGCAGTCGCGCCGTCCAGTGAAACGCCAACCAAATCGGCCTCCGACAAGACCGCAGCAAGTTCATCAGGTCGGTGATGAGCATTGGTTAGCACCTCAACAAACATTCCGAATGACTTTGCATATGTAATGAGCTGCGACAGATCTTTCCGAAGGCTCGGATCACCACCGGTGAAGACCATGTGTGTTACGCCCGAGTAGGCTAGAGCGCCGAGCAGAAGCCGGGCCTTGTTCGTGTCGATCGGGTCACTACGGCTACGAAAACAAAAAGCACACGACAGATTGCATCTATCCCAGCAGTCCCAGTGAGCGCGGACCACTCCGATCCGCGCAAAAGAACCCAGGCACGATTCGTTTTCGCTTCCAGATGCACAAGCTAGACACCCTTGTTCAGGCAGACTCATAATCGGCTCTCAAACTCACCCATGCTCCGGACGATACCTCTATCCTCGCGAATTGCGCCAGATACAAGTGGGACGACTGTGCCAATGAGCAGTGACCGACCTGTCAACTGTCAAGAGAACGGAGACAGACATCAGTAGAGCACTGAGCGCGCCCGCCGACAAGACGCACTTCCGCGGCGAAGCCTCGATCACACCAATGATGCTAGCCTCACTGATCTGCACGACGGTCGTCTACGACAAAGGTTACTTGACCCCACTGCGCTACCGGTGACATCGGCGATGCTTATTGCGTTGATGAGGCCCTGGCGCTATTTCCCCATGGTCTCTACCCGGGCTTCCTGCCCGCATAAGAGCCACGTCCACGACCCCACAACTGCCTCAAGACCGATTTCAAATACTCATAGGCCATTAGAGTGCTTGTATGGCATCGTTCCTTCCGTTGGGTACATCGATAGGTAACCTCATTCCTAGGGGTTCATCCTCACTTGCTGCTCACCCCGTGAATCCTGCGGCCAGGGGCGCGTCTGGGAATCCCCCGTCCCGGAAAGAGCTCCGGCCGGATCTCACAGACGCGGACCTCTCCTTTCCTAACCTCTGCTATGTGGACTTCGCCTCTGCGGCCCTTGAGCACGGAGCCAAGTTGACTTGCAACAAGGAAGAAGGAAGACGTGGGCGCAAATAACCAACTTGCCTTGGCCTTTTCCCTAGCAGACGCGGCAGACGACATCACACTTAAAGGATTTCGCGCAGGTCGCCATGCCATTTCCACTAAGTGGGATCGCTCGCCCGTTTCCGAAATCGACCTCACGGTTGAGACCCGGCTCCGGCGGATTGTTGCAGATTCTCACCCCGGTGCTGGGTTTCTTGGCGAGGAATATAGTGAGGTTGGAGGGAGTGGAGAAAGATGGATTGTTGACCCCTTGGATCAAACTCGAAACTATCTCCGAGGTATAGAACTTTATGCGACTTTGCTTGCCCATGAAGTTGATGGAGAGATTCGAACGGCAGTCATATCGGCACCCTCGCTCAAATTGCGATGGTGGGCCACAAAAGGGGGAGGTGCCTTTGAAAATGGAACGCGGATTCAGACGTCTGAGATAGACCGCTTGGAAAACGCCATGATTTCGATTCACAGCCCACGAAAACTTGCGGCCGATGGAAGAGCATCAGGAATGGCGTCGCTAATTGCCGAAGCGGGTAGTACCTATGGCCTCGGAAATTTCTGGGCACATATGCTCGTAGCGCGTGGGGCTGTTGATTTGGCCGTGAGCATGGGCGGAAAGGACTGGGATTATGCTGCCCCATCGTTGATCGTCCGTGAGGCCGGAGGGAAGTTTTCAGATCTTGATGGAAACCAGGCACAAGTGTCCGGTAGCGCCGTATCGTCAAACTCTGCTCTTCACTCAGTGGCCATCGAAAAGATGCGACGCATGTGAGAGGGACACTGCAATCAATCTGGCCGCCCGATCCGTCTTCGCTTGTTTCGGCCGACTTCCTTCCCCTGACGCTCAAGGGAAGGTACCAGAAGCTGTTGTTAAGGAATCACGAGTCGCAGTTTTTGTTCAAGTCCTACGGGGTAGGTGACGGCCCAGCAAAGGCTGCCGAGATCGCCGCAGCAGACATATTGCAGATACTGGACCGTGAACGATCGGTCCCCGTTGCGGAGTTCACCTGGGAAGAACTATCAGGCACTATTCAACCTTATCTTGCTGATGCCCACGTCATTTCTTTATCCAATATTTGCGACGACGATTCACTATTAGTCAAAGTGTTATGCCGTCAGGTTGCTGATTGGACTCTAAGTAACCATGACGCCCACATAAATCACGTACTTTGGGAAGGCCGACGGCCCTTCTTTGTGGATTACGGCCAAGCCTATAAGTTCTTTCCTCATGATGTTCTGTCGACTGATTACTACCCCAATGTCTCGCGTCAACTGGAGCCTGTCTATAATGCACTACACCGCAGCCGGTCCCTCACTGCACACCAAAAAGCTGCTGTCCTCTCCGCAGCCGCTAGAATGTCAAGTACATTTCATGATCCCGTGTGGGAACTGCTGCGACCTTTTGCGGTAGAAAAGTTCGATCGGATTCAAGATCAGGAAGTATTCCTAGTTGAAGTGCGAAAGCGTGTTAGAGATACAGAGGCAACTTTTGAGGCGTTTCTGAAAGAACGGGGGTAAGATATGCATTTTGACGGTAAAGGTGCCTTCTCTAGGTACGCGGGTGCGGCGGGAGTGTCCTTGGCGGTAGCTTCCGGCATTCTGCAAGTTACCGGTGTTCCAGGCAGCATTGTTCTGGCAGCAGCTATTCTCGGTTTAGTTTTAGTCGTCTCCGGACTCTATGCCTTGTTCGTGCGGGCTAAGCCAGGACGCCCTAGGCGTATGAATCTCGGGGAGGTACTCGCCAAGTATGGAAAGGAAAGTCAGCAGATTGACTGCGTCTTCTCCGCAGGCGACCAGTTGCGGACATGTCTTGATGCTGGTGCGCACGATCCTAGAAAGGTAGTCCTTTCCACCGGAACGACGGTACGCCTTGTCACTCGACAAAGAAGCGACGGCGAGGAGATTCATGTCTTCAACAACATGCTGCGATTAGAGGAAAGAATTCAAGCGCTGCGTTCCACCTTCAGCCACAGGACTGCGGTGTGGGACAACTTCATGCTGGGCGGACTAATTTTCGAACATGTCGCCGCTGTAAAGTTCTATCATCGCAAGGGGGGACGAACAGCAGCCATTGGAGAGGGATTCTTAGTCGTTGACCGTAGACGCGGGGGCTACGAATCCGAACTTTTCGAGGCAATGCGCGTAGCTTTTGATTGCCTCTGGGCCTCAGCCAATTCCTCCCGCTAGGCAACGCATCCGCGGCCTGAACGCGACGCTGGCAAGCCCTGTCCTGCCCGCATAAGCCTGCCATGTTCCGGTTTACCGGTCGATGTTGTGAGGCGGCGTGTCCTTACTGTACTTCCCGTGGAACAGATGCCGGTATGTGTTTTGGTGCTGGTCGCTTCGGTGCCGGTTCCAACCATCGTGGATCTGGACACCGCGCAGGTCCTCGGTGTGGTCCCGCCCGTAAACGACGCCCAGGAACTGTCTGGCGTCCGGGTCCACGAATGATTGTTATCCACGGCTCAAACGGTCTCCATGCCTTCGTTCCCGGGTCCGAGAAGTAGCGCACGGACCGGAACCGGTGTTCATCGATGGTCGAGCATTCTCGGGCTGATCTTGTCCACGCCTGGCAGCTGCAGCAGACAGGCTTCGGTCACCGCCGCCCGCACCATCCATCAGGCCACGGCGAAGCCGGCAGGCCTCTCCGACACGGCCCTGCCGCAGCGGATGACCGCGTCCACCAGCTGGTCCCGCGGCCGGCTGGTAGAACGGACACGTCGCGGCACCTGCGCCGTGGATTCGAAGAACGAGAGCCGCTCGCATCCTGACTCTTCGCATTACAGTCCTTGGATTACAGCACCTCCACCGGCGGCTGGTCGGTTTCGACAATCACCTGCCGGCCGACAGTAAGCTCGGCAAAGAGACACCCGACTAGGTGAAAGAGCTGGCAGCCACACGCCTCTGACGTGAATGGGTTTGAGCATGAGTGAGCGTCTCGGAGCCAACGGAGGTCAGGTCAGCGCGGGACAGTTGCCGGGATTCGCGCACACCTCGGCGGGCTTGGCCTTCGCGGTCCGAGCGGCAGGCACAGCCTTAGTCGCGCTGGCACCCCTTGGGGCCGATCGTGCGGTTGCTGCGGGCCTGTGTTCATCCTGCCCTGAAGCATGCGTAGAGCGGGCCCGCACGGCCGGCACCGGCGCAGCCAGAGTGCCCGGAAATCGCAACCCGTATGGTTCGAGCTTGTCCGTCCTGTCCTACCGCTGTCCCATGATGTGGTCGGACAGGAACTTCCGCTTCAGTAAAGGGAAGGAGGGGCCATAGATAGATAGATATGACTTGTACGACTACTTAATTGCTACTTACACATAGGGGGCCCTATATCCAGCTTCCTCTTCTTCATCCCCAACTCTTCACCCTCTCTATATAAGTGTCCTGTTTTCCACCTAGCCAGATCGGACAGACCCGTTGGGAGGGGTTCAATGTGCCTGTGACTAGGCCTTATACCCTGAAAGCGTGTCCATCGAGGCTCCGGCCAGCGGTCGGACCGGGCTAAACGAAGGCGGGACAGCCGCATTCCGGGGAGTATGGCGCGTTGACCAGGCAGCGCCCCTCCCCTACCTGGCCGGCTCCCGGACAGCTTTGTGATCGTGGTTCCTTCGCTGCGTATGCCGAGCGCGACAACGCGCTGGCCCGCGTCGTCATACCGGACGCCGAAGTCGCTGACCTCTGTCCTCCCGTTGATGCCGAATTCGCTAAAGCGGAAGCTGTCCCCGTCATCCAGCCACGCCTTTGGCACGTGAGGTCGTGGCGGGCACTGGTGACCAGGTCGTGAAACGTCTCGTGGTCGGTGCGCGTGGGCGAGCTGTACTGCTCACTTCGGAAGGACCAGACCTCGTCTTCGTCGTCGGGGTATGAGATCAGCAAACCACGTCCGGTGGCTCGGTAAGCAGGAACGAGCCCCCGTCGACGTTGAGCAGCAGCACGTTGGTTCCTTCGCCCGGGCGGTACTGGATGAACCCGGGCTCGATCTCGCCCGGAATGTTAGCTTGCCGCTCGAAACTGGTGAGATCAACGAACGCGGGCCCTTGTCTCAAGAGAAACGCTCGCCCGGCGTGCACGGGTAGCATCGCTTCCATGAATGAGCACCCTCTCGATGACGTGGTATGGAGTGAATGGCTTGTCTTCGAGGAAGCCGCCCGGAGCGCCACCAACAAGCCTGGCGTCTACCGGGTCAGGCACAAAGATTCAGGTGCTGTTGTCTACGTCGGCCATGCGGGTCCGCGGGCAAGTGAAAGCCGGAATGGCGGCGTCCTTGGACGGCTGGCGAAATACCGCGGAGGGCACATGAGCGGATTGGGTTACCAGGCATTGAACAAAGCGGTACTTGATCCGGAATGGGTCGGTGCAAGGCTCAACGAGCTGCGATCCGGTGAAAGGCGGTTGGCTACCTACTGGGTCCAGCAGGCGATCATCTACGCGGACCTTGAAGTCTCGTGGACCGAGAGCGCCAACAAAGATGCCGCCAAACGGCTCGAGGCTCTGGTCAAGCGAAGCGGCCGAACGTCGGAAACGCTATGGAGCATAAGATGACAGATGCGTTCAAATTCGCCATTCTTGCTACTCCCGACGACGCTGGGGGAACCATGGACTGGGATATTCGCGAGGGGCTCAGTTCGACGATGTTCGGACTCGTCTTCTTCTTGATGCTGCTCGGAGGGATCAGCCTGTTCGGTGGTGGCTCGGAGTCAGAGCCGCGGCCGACCAGCACCTACGAGGAGCCGGCGACCGCCGACATCCAGCAGGTCGCTCCAGTGCAGCAGTACTCGAACTGGTCGTGGGACAACTGCGCAGAGGCCCGAGGCGCCGGCGCAGCACCGGTGTATGCGGGCGAGGCCGGCTACGGCAGCCAACTCGACCGCGACGGCGACGGGGTCGGCTGCGAGTAGCCCTCAAGGGACACCCGGCGCATACACTTACACCCCGGCATTGACGGGTATTCGCCCGGGGCAAAAAGATGAGGGACGACGGAACTATCTAGTGAGATTGGGACTTGTTGCAGAGAATCCGGTTGAGGTCCTGAACGGCCTGTACCTCGAACTCGTGAACAACGGATAACCTCAGCGCGACAGACTTGGTGAGATACTTCTGATGTGGCAAGCGATCCGTATGGGTGACTTTACCTGTGCAGCCTCAAACCAGAACTCGCGAGACCCCGCGCGGCCACGGGAGGTGGCTCGAACTGTTGATCGCCACTTCAAATCAGATGGGCGGCTGTGCGGGCTGTACTGAGGCATTCTTCCAGCGTTGGGGCATTGCCGTAGATCAGTCTTGCGGCTAGGTCGTACGAGCTTTGCATGTGTGCTCGGGCCGTCTGGTCGGGCGTGAACGCGGGACTAGTGGAGTACCCGCCAGCCGGTCGCTCACTGAATGAGAATCCTGCTGCCTCGGAGTGCCTGCCGATGTCTGCCACAAGGTGAGCGACGCCGCTTTGGCCAGCTCTCTGCAGCGCGGTCAAGACGCGGTCATCGGTAAGTAGGCAGTGGATGTCATAGAAGTGGCGGCCGCCGCGCTGCAGCGCGGCGTGCGCCTTTTCGTCAGGGAGCCGCGTCACCGCGTCATGGACTGCTGCCAGCTTCTCGAGCAGCGTGCGCTCCGGCGATAGCACCTCGACCGACACGGCGGCGTACTCCTCGTACTCTGACTCGTCCTGCCCGAGAGACTGGAGGGCAAACTCCGCTGCAATCGACCGGATGTGCCTACTTTCGGTCGGGAACGTTCCTCCGCGGGTTCCCATCTCCAGCAGGACCCCTTCGGTGATGTCGGGAGAGCCGTAGGTGGCCGGGAAGTGGTAGCGCATATTCCGCTTCACCCCTTTAGATGAACCCTCGGACGTTCGGCTGTCCAGCCCGAGGCCGAGGTGGTCTCCGACCCCTGTACAGATGTCTTTGAGCAGCCTGTCCCTCGCGCCCGGCGAGCAGCCGTCCGGGAATCCGATCAGGAGGTCGACATCTTCGGAAAAGCGTTCGATGATGCCGAAGCCGCGACTCAGACTGGTGCCGCCCTTGAATACGGCAGCGACGGGGAGAATAGCGCCACTCTTGTCTGTGACACTCCGGGGAGCCATCGCGGCACGGAGCACCTCGATGACCCAAAAGTCTTTCTCGACGAATGCTTGCGGGAGACCGCGGTCCCTGGCTGCGGCATCAACGAGAGCCTGAAGTTCGTCGGGCTCGGTGCGGAGCTGAGGGGTCGTCAAGCCGCCAGCGCCATTGTCAACTCGCTCCACCGGCGGCGGACGTCCGGGCTCTCCCGCGGCACGGCCGCGGCGATAAGGTCCGGGTGTATGCGCTTCTCTTTTACCGAGCGCTTGGCGGCGCTGACGAAGGCGGTCCAGCCGCTCTCAATTACTGCTGGTTCGCGCAGCACTTCCAATAGGGCAATGTCCAAGTAGGAAAGCTTCCGTCGGGCCGGGTTGTTCCTGGTATGCAGCTTGACGCCGTCCAACCCTTCCGGGGCTGGGCCGGAGATGGCGAGCTCAACCTTCGCCGGCACTTGGGTGGTCAAACCGAAGGCACGCGCGGCAGAGAATCCGCAAGGCCCGATACCTTCCTTGCCAAGGACCTCCAAGGCGGTGTCCAAAGTGTTGGGCCGTGCCATGCCGAAGCGGGTCTTAGGTCCTTTGAAGTACAGGCCGCGGGCAGCCTTGACGACTTTACCGTCTTTCGCTGCACGGGACAGCGCGGCACGGGAAGCCTCGGGCGACCCCGGAAGGTCACGAGCACGAACATACGACTTAACCGGGATGGTCTCCAGGTAGGCCGAAGCAGTCATCTTCGTGGAAGGGCTCATGTCACAAAACAATACGGAGTTCGTGACAAATGAGCAACCCGCCCGACGCTGTTCCGACCGCAGCGGATCACTGTTGGGCAAGCACTCCACTTGAGTACCAGATCTGCAGTGCGCAAGTCGTCAAGCCGTGCTAAGGCAAAGGCCACAGGCAATAATCAGGCCCATCACGTCCTCGTTGTCCACCCCCTGACCTCGTCGGCGAGGCCATCGGGTGTGTGTTCCACGCTTAGCGGCAGAGGCCACGCCCTCGGACCATCCGTCCATTGCAGGAGTTATTCCCTGCCCGATAATGAGGCTACGTCGGTCCAAAACTAAGAGCGCGGAAGTACACGTCTTTTTGTACGTGTGCCGTCAGTGTCGGTAGTTGCCTGTACGACCGGGTGCTCTCGCTCAAACCCCATACGACCTACGGACAGGTGACAGTTGGAGCGCCCGGCAACCCTGCCCAGTTCCCCGACACAGGGTTGCCGGGCTTACCTAGCCGCTCTGTTAGCTTTCAAGTATGGGGTTTTGGGAGACAGTGGGCACTGCGGTGATAACAGCGTTCATTACGGGAGTTGTCTTTCAGTACGTGTTCGCCCCCTGGCTGGAAGCCCATAAGGCGGTGAAGCTAGAGCAGGCCATGCTTGCCCACCAGTTAGCAGGCAAGCTTCGGCAGACCGCACTGATTCTGTTTGGACTAAAAAATTACATGGGCCGCACCGAAGACAACTATGTGAGCGACCGCGCGCAACAAAGAATGAAAATGTTCGAACTAGGACTAGTGCAGGATTACGTGGAACTTGCGGTCCCCCAGCGCTACGCGCTAGCCGTAGGCCGTGTCATCGGGGACGTAGACAACCTTCTGTCCTTCTACCGGCCGGAAGACGGTTATCTGGACGAAGCCCTGCAGGGCGTGCGGAGGGCCGCCACGATGATTAGCCCGACCACTCCGCCGTTCCTCAGGTGGTGGCATTGGGCACGCTGGCGTTGGCTGTACTGGCTGACCCGTAAACGGCGCCTTGCCGCCCGGGAACGTGTACAACTGGAAGGGCAGTCCTAGCCCTGCGTTTGCTCTACGGGATGGGTACCCGGTAAGGCCCGTGATAGCGGCCTTTATAGCACCTATCACCGCTGGCGTTGCCGCCGCGCCTGCCGCCTTGATGGAGCCGCGACCCAGACCCAGCTTCCCAAGTGTGGGGCTGCCCCCGATTCTGTTGACGCCCTGAACTGGTGAGCTGGCGTTCACGGATGGACGCTGATTATGCCCCGGGCTAGCTTGAGGCGGAGTTACCGCCAAGACATTATCGATGTGGCCCTGCCTCACAGGCATCCGCGCACGGGCGACTGCTTCAGCTGGCCGGCCCAGCGCTCCGGCGCGTCGGGAGCGTCTCCCTCGTCCGAGATCGCAACTCGTGAGAGTACACGTCTTTTGAGACGTGTCCCATCGGGAGTCTCGTTGGGCAGCACATTGTTCCGCGAAGTTAGCCGTCGAGGATGGCCGCGCCTATAGGTGGCTGCACCGTGCTTGTTGACTGGTGATGTCGGCTATGTAACCTCCACGGGTACCGCACCGGGATGGGTGGAGGCGTTGAGGCTCACGGGCGTGAGCCTCACGGCGGCAGCCCCCCTCATCACCCGCCGACTGGCACAGTTCTTCCGTCTGGACTGTCCATAACATATGTGACCGCGGAGGGATCCGGCCATCCGGTTAGATCCCCGTCAACGTAGCCGGTGTGATCCGGGTCGGCCGCGTCCACGGTCAATATCTCCAGCTCGCCGTCGTAGATGTGCAGCAGGAGCTGCAGCCGGGTGCCGTCGGGCCCGGTAAACTGGGCGCGAACCGGGAACACCTGATTGTGGGGCACGGCTCGTGGCAGATCCTCCGGCACGCGGAAGTGGGCGGTGGAGTCGAACTCGTTCCCCCAGTGCACCTCTTGCGCGGCGTCCAGCTGCGCGAGGAGCTCGCGCGCCCCAGGGATGCGCCGTGCACCCAGGATGCCTTCGACAATGCTTCGAAGCCCCGGGGCCAGGTCCCTCTCTTGTCCCGGCGGATGGCCGGGCACAATCTCGTACCTTTCCTTCCGTGCCGCCGAAGCACGGTCGCTCAGGTAACCAGCGAAGGTAGCGACTGCTGCCACCGTTGCCATCCAGTGGCGCGGATGCCTGGCCCCTGCTTCGCGCAGCTTCGCTTCCAGGCGCAGATCGATTCTGTCGCCGGCGTCCGCGAAACGCAGGGTGATACCAATGGCCGCGATCCCGGCCACCACCTTCAGCGGCACCAGTCCCGTCTTGCTGCCGGCGACCGTGGCGGCGACGTACATCCCGGTCAGGCCAGCCGTTACGGCGTGTACCGCACGACGCGCTCCGTCGCGTCCAGCTTCGACGGGTCAATGAGGGACAGGCACCCCGCGGCTGCCGTTGAGATGCTGCCGAAAACCGGTGACGCGTTCATCGGCTGGCGCTGCTGGTCAATGGCCACGAGAAATCCTCCCTGCTGAGCTATCCGCGGGAAGCTGGCCGCTTCGGCCAAGAGCGAAGGTTTGCGAAGCTTATCCGCACTTCCAAGGGAAGTGTAGGTGCCGGGTGCCATGATCAGTTTCAGCGCCCAGTGAGGGCGCTCCGACTTGGGGGAACACCATGAGATTGAAATCTGCGCTGGTCACTGCGCTCACCGCCGGCCTGCTTTTCGCCGGCCTCACCGTGCCGGCACAGGCTGCGACCACGTACACGACGGATCTGCGCAGCGCGGTCCGCGCCTTGCCCGTGGCAGCGGAGAACAATGTCGGGTATGACCGCAACCGGTACTTCGGGCAGTGGATCGACCAGAACCGGGACTGCCAGAACACCCGCCACGAAGTTCTCATCCAGGAGAGCAGGGTCACCCCGAAGTTCACGTCGACCAAGCTGTGCTCGGTCGCGACCGGCAAGTGGATCACCACCTTCGACAACAAGACCCACACCTCGGCTACCACCGTCCAGATCGACCACATGGTGCCGGTCCATGAGGCATGGGGTTCCGGGGCCCGCAATTGGACGCAGGCCCGTCGGGTGGCCTTCTACAACGACCTCGGCTACGCCGGATCATTGAACGCCCAGACCAGCGCCTTGAACTCCTCGAAGCAGGCCTCCGGACCGGAGCAGTGGATGCCGCCGGCCAACCAGTGCTCCTACATCGCCCAGTGGACCGTCGTAAAGGCCCGCTGGGGCATGACGGTCGACAAGTCGGAGAAGGCCGCGCTGATCAAGTGGGCCGACAAGTGCGCCGCCGTGAAGCTGACCATCACGAAAGTCTGATCCGGCTGCCGTAGCGGCATCAGGGCCAGACCAGCGATGGCCACCGGTCTGCCGCCCAGTCCCACCAATCTGTCCACCCGGCCGGCGGCGGTGGGACTGGTGCGCCTGCCAGTTCGGCGTCATCCGGTTCCTGGAATTGGGCGCGCCAGCGGTCGACGTCGTCCTCGGACATGGGGAAGGTGCTTTGCGGGGTTGTGCGCGCGCGCTGCGCAATCCGGTCGATTTGCTCATCCCGCTCGATGGGCAGGTAAATGACTTCCGGTGTGGCGCCCAGGGAGTGCGCTATATGCCGCAGGGCGGACCGTTCGTCCCGGCCCCAGAATCCGAAGTCGAGGACCACATTGGTCTTTCGAACGAGGGCCTGCAGTCCGACTGAGATCAACCGCCCCTCAAGCACGTCGTGCTTCCCGTCGTCGGATTCACCGAAGAGCGGGATCATCCACTCATCCGGAGTGAGACGAAGAGCATGCCTCTCGTCCGCAAGTGCCCGCGCCCTCGTCGTCTTCCCTGCCGCGGGGAGACCAACGAGAAGCAGCAGGGTCGACATCACGCCAGCCTAATACGCAGAGCACGGAGGCTAGACATTAGCTCCGCCACTCCCCCAGCACATCCAGTAATTCCACCTGCCGCGGATCCAGTTTCCCGGCCTCGAGTTTGAGCCGTTGCGTATAGAGCCACCGCTGCAGGCCGCGTTCGATGGATCCGCCGAGTTGTTTCGGGAGGCGGCCCTGGTCGGCGACGAAACGGAACACTGCCGTGTAGCGCCGGTCCCAGGCGGTCTCCCGCCCGCGCGTGAGCGGCCGGTACCGTGGGTGGTCGTGCAGGAAAAGGCGACGCCCAAAAATGGACGGATCGAGGGTCTCACGGTGCCTCAGACTGTACCGGACGGTTTCGGGGTGCACCCGGCAAAGCCTGGCAATCCGGGCTCCGCTGAGGCCGTGCAGGTAGAAGAGCAGCCATTCGTCCTCGGACCTGGCCGGCGGCCACTGGTCTTCAGGACTAGCTTCCTCAGCCGTCATCGTCCTTGGGATCCGCCGGCAGCTTCTCCAGGTTCCTGGCCGCCTGCTCGTACATCCGCTCGATGTACTCCTCAAGTTTTGAGCGCTCCACCCTCCACTGCCCGCGGCCGCCCACCTGGATGGCAGGCAGGTCCCCGGAGCGCACCAAAGCGTACGCCTGGGAATTGGAGATGCTCAGCTCAGTACAAACATCGTCAAGCTTGAGAAAACGGGATTCAGGCATACCAAAAGGCTAACCGAACCGCAGTTTCATCTCGGCGGAAGCTCCGAGGTGTCTATGACCGTTGCCTTGCAGAAGACGCATTGGAAGGTTGGATTGTCCGACCTCTCAACCTCGAGGTGTGGCCCCGGTGATTCGCACATGGGGCAGGAATTCATTGTGAAGAGCCTGCCCTGGTTGTCCGTCAGAATCGCCATGCGGTCATGCTACCCGGGCGGATCCCCGCCTCAGTCCTGCCACCAGCGGTCAACAGGCGGGAGGAACTCCGGTTCCTCTTCACGGTCTTTGTCGATGGCGTCGGCGAGGCATTCCTTCTGATCGGTGGTGAGCTGTGTACAGGTGTACCGGCCGATGTATAGCGCCAGTGATGCGAGGGTTTACCGCTGCAGGTCGGCCAGCTATTGAGCTGAGCCCCTTCGGGTGTGAATCCGTAGATGGAGGATGACGTCGTTGACGGCGTTGATGGCTCCTCTTCGACACGCCAGCGCATATCCGCGCCGCGTGGAGGTGGCTAATCAAGAACGACCGACTCCACGGGTTCTCCTACCGGCCGAACAGTGAGGGCGTGGATGGGGACCGGGCTTTCCTGAAGCAGTACCTGTCCGAGTACCGGATCACCAAGGTGTACATGCCACTGGAATCGGCAACAATCATGCGGATCATCGAGGGGTTCTTCGGAGTTGACCTCGACCGCACTATTTACGACGTCATCAACCCGGACAGGGACCCCGCAACGCCTACTCCCTCGTTCGGATCCTTCCCTGCCCCCAGCCCCATAAGGGGTAGCGTGGGGTCCATGGCGAAGCCGGGCGAGGCAGGTGCGAACGCTACAGCGCAACGGATCGTGAGCGCACTCAGCAGCAGCACTGTTGCCGCGCTGCTGGGCGTAGACGAAAATCTCCTCCTCCTTTGGACCAACGGTCAGGCAGCACCTGACGAAGCCGCTCTCCGCCGGTTTGCGCGACCTTGACACCCTGCTCGAGCACCTACTGGCTGTATTCACGCCAGCCCAAGCCCGGCTCTGGCTGGAAGGAAACAACAGCCACCTTGGTACGCGGCCGATTGATGTGTATCGGCTCGAAGGGGCTGCCCCGGTCGTTGAAGCTATCCACGCGCATGAGCAGGGCGCAAACGCCTGATAAACGGAGCACGGAACTGTAGGCTCACCACAACGTCATCGAACTGGGGGAATCATATGCCGGTACATCTTGCTGAACTCGCGCTGAGCGTTGCCCGCTGCCCTGAGGTACCACTGGCTGCCGCGGACCCAGCGCACCCGTGCCACAGGGTCGTGCACTCCCAGGACCAATACGAGGGCCCGTTCCAGGTGCCTGAGGCGTGGGCCGGCAAGCTTGAGACCGCAAAGGTGGTGTTCCTGTCATCGAATCCTGCTATCAGCGCCGGTGTGCCGGAAGCACCCGCCCAGTTCAAGCGCCTAGCCGAGATTTACCCGACCGCTGACTGGGAGGACGAGCGCGTTGCTGACTTCATGCTGAACCGCTTCGATGGCAAGGAGACGGAGTGGGTGAACGAGAAGCTGCAGCACCTGAAAGTGGACGGAGAATCCCGCGGGCGCGTAGAGGGATACTGGTCCTGGGTGAAGCAGCAGACCGAGGCGCTGGTCGGCGACGGCAGGCCCTGGTACGAGAACGTGGCCATGACCGAGATTGTCCACTGCAAGTCCGGCAGCGAGGACGGCGTCAAGCAAGCAGCCGACCGCTGCAGTTCCATGCACATGGACCGGATCCTCTCCGCGACACCGGCGAACCTGATCATCGTCGTGGGCATACAGGCCCGCGACCGGCTCCTCCGGGCATACCCGGAGGTCACCCGACAGTTCCCGCGCTTCGGCCAGGACGACAAAACCACGGGTCGTGTTGACCCGGCCCAAAGCATCATCGAGATGGACCTCGGCGGCAAGCCGCGGACCGTCTGCTACCTCTGGCACAACAGCGCCCACCACCCAAAGGTGAAGGACCTGGCCACCATGTACCCGGAGGACTTCCCCCGGCTGCAGACCGCAGCCCTCGGCTCCCCTGCTGCCTAACCGATGCGGATAGTCTCGTGGAACTGCGCAATGGGTTTCGCCAAGAAGCGGCAGCCGGTCGAAGCTCTGCAACCTGATGTCGCAATCCTTCCCGAGGTGTCCATGAAAGCCATCACGGAGTCAGATGTGCCGTTCAAAACGTGGGTGGGTTCGAACCCGAACAAGGGCCTGGGCGTCCTGGGCTACGGCGACAGAACCTACGTGGAGCATGAAGCCGGCCGACTGCTGCCGTGGCATATCCCGTTCAGCGTGGACGGCATGAACATCGTCGCGCTGTGGGCACACGTCCATACCCGGCAGCTGCGCTACGTCAGGGTCACCCATGAGATCGTCGACCGCCACCAGGAATTTTTGCGGCACCCGCGGTCCCTGCTGACCGGCGACTTCAACAGCAGCGCCCTCTGGGACAAGCTGCATCCCAGCCGGAACCATTCGATGCTGGTCGACAAGCTCGAGCACCTCGGATTGGATAGCGTCTACCACCGGCAGGAATCCCTCGCCCAGGGCGGTGAGGAGCATCCGACGTTCTTCGCCGGCCGCAACCCGGAGAAGCCGCACCACATCGACTACGCGTTCCTCAGCAGTGGAATCCCCGCCAAGCTCACCATTGGCCGGTACGAGGACTGGCTCCCCCACAGCGACCACATGCCGCTTATCCTCGACATCGCGCAAGACTGACCGTCGGCGCACAGCGGGCCCACCCACACTAGCCATGTCCGAGCGTTCCACCGGCAGCCCCGGGGCTTTGGTACATTACGTGGACTCCCCGCGATTCCGCGGCCACTCACCACTATGGGGGACCCGTCATGACCAGCAACTACCAGCAGAGCCAGCCTTACCAGCAGAACCAGGCCCACCCGGGTAATGCGACCCAGCCAAACAGGACGAACGGCCTGGCCATCGCATCGCTGATCACGTCGTTCTTCATCAGCATTGTTGGCATCATCCTGGGTCACATAGCGCTGAGCCAAATCAAGCAGACGGGCGAAACCGGCCGCGGCCTGGCAATCGCCGGACTGGTCATCGGCTACGCGAGCCTGGCAATCGGGCTCATCGCCGCCATCCTCGTCTTTGGACTCGCCGCAGGTTCGGTCAGCCCCTAGCACCCATTCCACTGCCCGGTCAGGAGGCGTTGGACCTGTCGTCAGGATCCACCCATTTCGTGGCGATCTGATGCCCTGGATTCTGGTGCATATTTCGAACAAATGGGCTGGTTCCCTATGCAAGGAGTGACCGGCCGGAGGCAGCGGGAACGGGCCCGGCCCGGCGGGAGTTCTCGCCAGATCGTGGCGGCTGGTCCCAGCCCAAGCATCCGTGCCCGGGCCTGCTGTTTCCTTGGAGCCTGGGCGGTGTGTGGCGGCGGGGCCACGACTGGGGAAATTCGGGCTGAACAACATCGGTTCGCTTACCCGCTACACAGGCCCATCTAATCCGGCCTTCTATATGATCAACCTTCGAATCCCGATGAATTGATAATTCCACTCACACGCAAGGCCTCCTGAATCTCCGCAGGAGGCCTTGCTATGTAATCTGAAGCCATGAATGGGGATCAGGAAGCACAACTATTGATCGCAATCGCTGGCGCAGGAGCTTCCGGTGTGCTGGCTTTGGTTGGCGGCTGAGTCGGTGCTTTTCTGTCGCGCACCACCGAGCACCGGCAGTGGTTAAGGGATCAGAAGCGGGCGCAGTATTTCGGATACTACTCGGAGCTAACAGCGGTCACGAGTGAATTGCCGAAGCTGTTGCTATCTAAAGAGCAGGCAATTACCGCTGGGGTGGACATCACAACTGCCCTTCGACGATTGCGGCGAAACGGGGCCGAACTTTTCATGCCTACGGAGTTGCGCAAGGCCGTTTCGGAGGTGCTAGACCTAATCAACGGCTACATGGATTTCGTTCTGCACCAACCTTCAGAGGAGAAAGACGTTACCAAGATCTACGCGGCTACCGAGCGACTCCTAATAGCCATGCGCAAAGATCTTCGCGTGAAATAGGGCTCCGCAGGAGGCCTTGGTCATGTGTAGCGTGAGGGTATGTCTCAAGAGCTTCTAATTGCCCTTATCGCCGCCATATCGGCGCTGGGCGGTAGCCTTCTAGGCTCCTACCTCACCCGGACTACAGAGCACAAGCAGTGGCTGCGGAACGAGAGACTCAAGGCGTACATCCGATTCCTAGAGGTAATGCAGCCATTCGGAGCCGATACGCTCAGGAGCAGACGTTCCAGACAAATTCACATGCAGACACATCACGAGTATGTGAAGCTGAGCCTCATCGGCACTCCGCCTGTTCGAAAAGCTGCTAAAACAACGCTGACGTTTATGAACGGCATCAGCCACAAGAGACGCCTAAGCAGGGACGATTACCGAGCCTTAGCGCGACACCTTGGCGAACTGAATCGGGCAATCCGCGAAGACCTGAACCCCTAGCTGGGTGGTAGGTAAATATCTTTGCCCAGCACGTCATCACGCTGCTGGACACCGCCGCCTACGCGCCCGAGAAACTGGCCGATGACAAGGTGGGAAATTTCAAGCAGGAGATCCTCCACATGGAACAGGAGCTCGAGAAGGAAGCACGCCTCAACGAGGGCGGGCAGGACTACTAGCTTGCCGGGGCCGGGCGCTCGTCATTGGCGTAGCGCCAGAGGGCGACGTCCATAATCCTGAGCCGGGAGATGTGCGGGACATCCGCCTTCGCGCCGATCCGGTCAAGCCGAGCACCCAACCCCGGATCGTCCTGGAAGGTTCGGAACCACTTCTCCCATTGCAGGGCCGAGTTTTGGAGACCCATCTGGGGTCCTACCTCGGAGTCGTAGATCGGGATGAGCGCCGGCCGCTTCCGGGCCATGAGCTTGCTCGCCGTCGTCGGACCGATGCCCCACGAGTCGCCGTGTGAGCGCAGGACGTCCCAGAGTTTCTGGGCGGCGCTGTCTGGTCCTAGGTGCCGATCGAAGCCTGAACGATTCAGGTCCGTGAAGTCCAGGCCACCCGGCAGTGCGGCCAGGAGCCCGCGGATCTCGTTCGCCTTATCCTGCAGGCCGGCTGCGGCCTCGGCCGGCACGAAAACGGAAAGCATGGATACCGCTACGAAGTCATCACCGGTCAACTCATTGGCGGTCGAGCCGTCCCCGCCGCCGACCCACGTATCGAAGTAGGCACCGGTGTAATACTTCCGACCCGATTTCCCCGGGTCATGAAAGTAGCTGCCGACCTTCTTGACGGCGTCATCGAAGCCAGCGTCGGTCAGGATCGGATGGAGCTCAGCCATTGGCCGTCCCTGGCCTCGGCTAGGACCGTAGAATGTCGGCGCGAGCTGCTTCGTACTCGGCATCAGACACCTGGCCGCGGGTCCGCAGGTCGTCGAGTTCGGCCAGACGTTGTTCCTTGCCCGCCAGCTGACGAGGAGCGGCCGCTGCAGGTCTGTCTGAGCGCTTCGATACGGCTTTGACGATCAGGACAACCGCGACGATCACGGCCGCGATCATGACTAAAGCGATGAGAACGAGGATGTGCCATCCCTGAATCTGCATACTTCCCCCATAAGTGTGTAGAGACGGGTGAGCTTTTCACCCTGAATCATCTTCAAAATACATGCCCGCGCGCCGATTCTCTGCAGCTACTGCCTGCGGCGCCTCAGGACGCCCGTAGCCTGGTGATGATCTCGTAGTCGGTGCCGTGTGCTTTCCGGTCCTCATCGGAGGGCCCGCATGGGACGTACTGGCGTGCTGTCCGCCGATGGGGATACCGGGCGGCTGGCGGGCTTGGAATTGGTCACGCTGGCTCGTGTGCGGCGGTGTTCTGCCGGAGCGGCTGGGTGAAGTAGACGGACGCAAGTGCGGCCGCCGGCAGGAGGAGTATCCAGTACAGGGCCGGTAATGGAGCGTTGAAGGGCGAGCCGCCCATGAGCAGGCCGGCGGCCGTCAAGGGGCCCAGCGCACCCCCGAGCGCCGCAGCAGGAACCCGCAGAGTCGGCTTCTTGGCTTCAGCCAGCCGGTGCAGTCCGATGGCCGGCGCCGCCACTGTCGCAGCGTTCAAAGCACCAATCATCGAGGCGAAGCCGGCGTGCACGCCCAACGTGACGATGTCCAGACCATCGGCGAAAGATTCGACGACGTAAAGAGCCGCGGCGATGACCGCACCGACAGCGGCCCCGAAGATGATCATCCTGAAGCATGCGTTGGCCAGCGGCGTTGATTGTTCCCCCATGATGTGAGACTACCCCCACGTCGACTGTGAGATACGGTCACGTATTGGGTCGGCTCAGCCAAGGTCGTCGTATGTTCGCACCTTCTTCAGATCCGCACGCTGCTTGACGTATCCGATGCCGGAGAGGACCGCGGATCCCACCAGCATGACGCCGGCGGCGGCGACAAGGACGATGCCAAGCGTGGGGCTGGCACTGGGATCCGAATAGGTGGCGTCAACGTACTGGTTGACTCCCAGGACCAGGAGGACAACCGCGACCAAAGCCGTTACGGAGCCTGCGATCAGCTGCCTCCTCCCGGCCGACTGATTGTGGCTGCGCCACTGATTGGTGACTCGCTGCGACCTTCTCCGGTCAAAATCCCTATACCACTCCTGAGACATCGCTCCCCCTAGATACTCAGCTCCCCCGCGGCTTCCACGTTACCAACGTGCATCTTGGAACCCCGAGGTCGTGAATCACTCCTCGTTGAGCAGCACCCGGACCGTGTGCAGGACAAGCTCACGCTGACGGGCGTTCAGCCGGTTCGCCGACTCCGGCAGCACGAACGGCTCCAACTCCCCTGTCGGCAGCTCGGCGGCTTCACGCAGCTTCGTCATCGGAATGTCCAGGGCGAGGGAGAATGCCTGCAGGATCTTCTCGCTGGGCTCTTCCGGCACGGCCCGCAGGTACTTGGAAATCGACGTGTTGGACACCTCGACGCCCTTGGAGGCGGCGATGGTGGTAATCCGGCGGGCAGACAACTGCTCAGTGTTCGAATCGTTCAGCAGGTCGGACAGCGCGCTCATGGGCTTGAGCCTAATCGGTTTCCTTTGTCCCCGATGGGCCTTCGGCACAGTCGGTTGCAGGGGAACAATGGGAATCAGGAAACAAGGGAGGGACCCAATGGGCGCTGCAGTTCCCGAGCGGTTCAGCGCGGAGGCGGAGCAGGCTGTCATCAACATGCACCGCAGCACGGCAGGCCTGGATGCAGCCGTGTCAGCCATGAAAGGTACCGGGTAGACCCCAGATGGCCCTTGGCGTCCGGGCAGCACCAAGAAGGAAGCCGAAGGACCCAGCGCCACGGGTTATGTCCCGCGTAACCCCTGCATGAGAGTGCGATGCAGCTCGTTACTGACCATCTCCTCGAATTTTTCGTCAGGTTCAGTGATCTTGCGGACTACGGTGTCCCAGAGAACCTGGAGCTTCTCGTCAACGGCTTCCCCTGCCGGGTCCCGAGTGTTCTGGAGTGCATCGGTCTCGATTTCCTCCAGCGCCTGGCCATGTCCGCCGCCTTCGACGAACTCTTGAATGCTGATAGAAAAGTCTGCTTCCCCATCGTGGTTTAAGGAATAGAGATGCACCGCGTGCGTGTCGTTTAGCTTCGCGTAGTACAGCCGAGCTGGATCATTATCTTCCGGTTGAAGCCAATCAAGGGTGCCAGACTCGGTCGATACGATTAGCTGGTCGACAAATTCCAGCCACTGCTTAAACGAGAACATGCAATCTCCTTCCTTTCATCTTCCTGCAAGGGGACCGCCCCATTCCAACTTCTCACGAGCCTACCCGCAGTTCCTTTTGCCTCCTGGAACGATAGCGAAAGGCGCAGCGACTCAACAAGATCGCAACATTTGGGGCCATTGGCGATGGATAAGACCACCCCTACCGCTCTCCGTCAATTAGAATTTTGGTGTCGGCAGGGAAAGTGGGCTTATTGCCCTGACGTGGCTCAAGGATCCCGGCCTTTTGGGGGCGAGTGGCTGTGACCTGCCGTGATGTCTGCGCCAAAATCGGCTATGGGTGGCGGACCTGACCTAGGTCCGCACGCGCTCCGGGTAGGTCTACGCCGCTTTCATCATTGATTTCTTCAGTCGGGCATACCGGAGTTGCCCTCATCCGCCGGCAATTGAATAATCGGCCCCTCCCAGTCACCAGTCTACGAAGACTGCGATACCAGTAAAGGCACCCTGACTGAAGGATGCGTATATAGACCGAGTGAGGAGAAACGAGCTACCGTCGAAGCATGCGATCGAAGTCTTTCCGCCCAGCAACAAGGATTAGACGCGACGAGTTTTTGGTCGATTACTGGTATGCGGAGCTGGCTATCAATTCCGCCGAAGCTGGAGAACCGCGCCATCACGCGGAACAAGTGGAGCTTAGGGGAATCGAACCCCTGACCTTTTCATTGCGAACGAAACGCTCTACCAACTGAGCTAAAGCCCCGGAGCAACCAAGATACCTCAGCATGCGGGACAAGAACCAACTGTCAGAGCCCGGCTGTACCCTCGAATCATGCAATCCTCCGCTCCGGAGATCCGGGCCTGGCCGGCGCTATGGTCGCTCGTCATCGGGTTCTTCATGATCCTCGTTGACTCCACCATTGTCTCTGTCGCCACGCCCGCCATCATGGAGGGCCTGCAGGCAGACATAGACAGCGCCATCTGGGTCACGAGCGCCTATCTCCTTGCCTACGCCGTGCCGCTGCTGGTCACGGGACGGTTGGGTGACAGGTTCGGGCCCCGCCGGATCTACCTCGCCGGACTGGCAGTCTTCACTGCTTCGAGCGCCATGTGCGGTTTCGCCGGGACCATCGAACTACTTATCCTCGCCCGCGTTTTCCAGGGGCTGGGCGCGGCCCTCATGACGCCCCAGACAATGTCCGTCATCACCCGCATCTTTCCTCCGGACCGACGGGGCTCAGCCATGGGTCTCTGGGGCTCCGTGGCGGGCATCGCCACTCTTGCCGGCCCCATTCTGGGCGGTGTCCTTGTTGACACGCTCGGCTGGGAATGGATCTTCTTCGTCAACCTGCCTGTCGGCGTCATCGGATTCTTCCTGGCCTACCGCCTGGTTCCAAACCTGACCACCACAAACCACTCCTTCGACCTCCTCGGCGTGGTTCTCAGTGCAGCAGGAATGTTCTGCTTGGTGTTCGGTCTTCAGGAGGGTCAGACCTACAGCTGGGGTCCTATTGCCGGGCCCATTTCAGTGTGGTCCCTCATCATCACCGGTGCCGTGCTTTTCACTGCCTTCCTGGTGTGGCAGCGCTACAACCGCAAAGAACCGCTGGTGCCGCTGAAGCTTTTCCGTGACCGCAACTTTTCGCTCGCCAATACGGCAATCTCAGCCATGGGTTTCACCATCACAACCATGAGCCTGCCGCTCATGCTCTATGCGCAGAACGTTCGCAACCTCTCACCCACGCAGGCTGCGATGCTGCTGGCCCCCATGGCGATCATCTCCGGTGCGCTGGCTCCTTTCATCGGAAAGCTCGTCCAACGCGGAAACCCCAAGTACATGGCCATTTTCGGCTTCACCGGCATGGCAGTTGCATTGTTCTGGCTCGCGTCACTGCTCACACCGACCACCCCTATCTGGCTGCTGTTGCTGCCTCTCGCGCTGATCGGCCTGGCAAGCGCAGGCATCTGGGCTCCGGTCTCGCTGACAGCCACACGCAATCTCGCGCCGTCGCTCGCCGGCGCCGGATCCGGCGTCTACAACACCACGCGGCAGGTGGGAGCCGTGATTGGAAGTGCGGGCATCGCGGCAATCATGCAGGCACGTCTGGCGGCAAACGGTGCCGTGGGCACACCGGCGCGGTCGGCGGAGTATGCGGCAGCCATGGGTGAGTCGCTGCTTCTGCCTGGAACCGTCGTCGTCATCGGTTTGATCGCAGCGCTCTTCTTCGCCCGTCCGGAACAGAATCATCTATGGAGCGCTGACGTCGAACCGACCATGCAAACTTCCAAACGGGGGTAGTTGCCTTCCGTAACCACCGATAGGCTCAAGGGATGACAGAAGAATTCGCAACTGAAAATACCACCGTCGAGAAAACGGAGCCCGACGCCGTCAAGGAAGTCAGCGACGACTTCGTGACACGGCAGCACACCGCTGCCGCGGGCCTCGAATACACCACCACCACCGGCCGGCTAGTTCTGCGGCGTGAAGAAACCAAAGACGGCAAATCGGAGGGGTTCAAGCCGAAGGCCGAGATCTTCGTCGTCGCGTACACCAAGGACAACAGCACTTCTGAGCGGCCGGTCACTTTCGCGTTCAACGGCGGTCCAGGTTCTTCTTCGGTCTGGCTCCATCTCGGACTGCTGGGACCACGCCGTGTGGACTCAGGTGATGTCGGGGCGATGACTCCCCCGCCCTTCGGTCTCGTTGACAACCCCGAGACCCTCCTCGAACACAGCGACCTCGTTCTGATTGACCCGGTGAGCACAGGCTTTTCGCGGGTGATCGAGGGTGAGAAGACCGACGAGTTCCACGCTTTCGTCGAGGACCGCGACCTCGTGGCGGAAGTCATCCGCCTGTGGACTACGCGCAACAATCGATGGCTCTCGCCCAAGTACCTCGTGGGCGAGTCCTACGGAACCCTTCGGGCGGTCGCCGTTGCCGGCCGCCTGTTCGATGCCTATGGCATGGCGGTCAACGGCCTCGGCCTCATTTCCACGGTGCTCAACATGTCAACACTCCGCTTCTTCCCGGGCAGCGACACCCCGTATGCACTCCACCTCCCCACCTACGCGGCGATCGCCCACTATCACGGCCGCCACCCCGGCAGGGAGCTCACCGATGTCGTTCGCGAGGCGGAGGAGTACGCCTCCCGCGATTTCGGCTATGCCCTCAGTCAGGGCGCCCGGCTCACCCAACCCGAGTACGACGACGCCGTCACCCGCCTGAGCGCGCTCACCACCCTCGACGAGGGCTTCATCCGCCGCACAAACCTGCGCTGGGCGTACCACGAATTCGCGGCTGAGCTCCTGCGGGCGGAGGGACTCGCAGTGGGGCGGATCGATGGGCGCTTCACAGCGCCGCCGGCCAACCCGCAGTCCTCCAGCTCCACGGATGATCCGAGCATGCGCGCCATCACAGGGCCGTTTGCGGCGGCGATCAACCACTACGTGCGCGCCGAGCTTGGGTATGAGAATGACCTCCCGTACGAGATCCTTACCGCGCGGGTCCAGCCCTGGAGCTACCGGACCTTCGAAGGCGCACCCGTTGACGTCAGTGACGTGCTTGAGCGGCTCATGGTCCACAATCCGGCGCTGCGGGTACACGTGGATTACGGCTACCAGGACGGCGCCACTCCGCACTTCGCGGCCGAGTACGTCTTCGCCCATATGGCGCTCAATGATGAGGCTCGGGCAAGGATCTCGCACCACTACCACGAGGCCGGTCACATGATGTATCTGAAGCCCGAGTGCAGGCTTGCGCAACTCGAGGCCCTCAGGAATTTCGTCACCGTCGATCCCGCACAGAATTGATCAGTGTGCTTACCATGGAGGTTCATTCCACGAAAGGCGGAACAACATGCTGAAGAAAATCCTCTGGATGCTCGCACCGGTCCTTGCATCGAAACTGCTCGGCAAGCGCCAACAGGGCCAAACCAACGCCAAGAACACGCGCGGGAAGAACCGCGGCTACCGGCGGTAGGCGTTCATTCCGTGGCGGGTCAGCGCATGGCGAAATGTGCCCAGACGGCAAGGATCCATGCGCTGCCCGCCGCGCACGCAAGCAGGAGTTCCACCACGATTCCAAGGCCCAGAGCCTTCAAGGCCTCGCCGCTGGAGGTTACAGCCGCCCTGAAATCGCGCAGCCTTGCGGTTTCGCTGAGCAGCAGGCCAACAACGAATCCGACAATCAATCCCACCACCGGGATGACGAACATCGCCGCGACGCCCAGCACCAGCCCTACAGTGATGGACCGCCCCGGAATCTTCCGCTGACGCAGCTTTCGCCCCGTCAATATGGTTCCCGCCAGGAGTCCGGCCAGAGCGAACACCCCGCCCACGGCGAGCGCAGTCCAGCCGGGACCGCTCGTCACGGTGAAAGCCCACACCAACAGCGCACCGATGATGAGAATGCTGCCGGGGAGGATGGGGATGACCACGCCAGCCACTCCGACGGCGATGGCCAACCCGCAGATCACGGTGACAAGAATTTCCCAATCCATACCCCCAAGCATGCCACCGCGCGGAGCGGCGCCCTTGTATGCACAACGTCGTAATACTAAGGTTGCTTATGAAGTCGCCTTAGGGCCCTGACATCAGGAGGCACCATGAGTACACCAGGAACAGGGAACAACGATCGGGACTACCGCCCCAAACATGCGGATGAGTCCGCCCCTCTGGACGCCGGTGATTCCCGGCGCTCCGACGCGCGCACGCCAGAGGCCGAGACCCGGGCGATGGACGTTGACCGCAATAACGACGGCGTTGACGACCGCTCCCAGCGCGATGACCGCTCGAGCCACACAGCGGCCGTACCCGTGTCACACACCAGTGACCGGAAGGACCACGACCGTCGTGGAAGGGACCTCGATCCCGACGCCAATCGGGATTATGACCGCGACCGCGCCGTCACGCCGGTTCCCGTCGGAGCGGAGCGGGATGCGCTTCACCAGCGCGAGAAAGAGACGTTCGGCGGCATGAAGTTCGGCGCCGCCTTCTTCGGCTGGCTGACAGCCACCGGCATGGCTGTCATTCTCACCGCACTGGTAGCGGCTGCAGGCGCGGCGTTCGGCCTGTCGACCAACACCAGCCTGAATGAGGCAACCAACCAGGCATCACAGAGTGCCCAGACGGTCGGAATCACAAGTGCGATCATCCTGCTTGTCATACTGCTCGTCGCCTACTACTGCGGCGGATACGTTGCAGGGCGCATGGCCCGCTTCAACGGCGCCAAGCAGGGCATTGCCGTGTGGCTGTGGGCCATCATCATTGCCATCCTCGTTGCCATTCTCGGCCTGATTTTCGGATCGCAGTTCGATGTCCTGGCCAACCTGAACAGCTTCCCCCGCCTGCCCCTGAATGAGGGCACGCTCACCACGGCCGGCATCATCGCCGTCGTTGTGGCGCTGCTTGCAGCGTTGGCCGGTGCGGTGCTGGGTGGCCTGGCCGGTATGCGGTATCACCGCAAGATCGACCGCACGGATTACGACGCCATCGACAACCGGTAGCGCAAGGGCAAGTTTTGTGCAGCTCCGGTGGGATCCGACGATGTCGGCCCACCGGAGCTGCACAATTTCTTGGGCGGATTAGCTGATCAGCGCCTGCGTAGAGTTCACCTTCAACATGGCGTTGGCCCAGCGCATCTGCCGCAGCGTCTGGGGATGGCACCGCTTCGTCACGTCGAGGAGATCCGTGTGCTTGATCCCCTGCGCGGCCTGGGCGAGCATCTCCCAGTCCGCTGATACACCGGATGCCTTCATATAGATTTCCCGCAGGTCACGCAGCATCAACAATGCCGGGGCGCTCCGCCGCCCGAGAATATCGCTGCCTGCCTCGCGCACTTTCTCAGCCAGGTTGAACTCCTGCCGCGGTTCGGGATCAAGCTTCTGGCCATAGTTCTTGCCGATCTCGGCGATCTCCCGGACGTGGTCCTGTGACCACCTCGCGAGGTCCCTGCCCAGGTGGTAGATCTCATGATCCACCTTGTTGCGTTCGGAGACCTGCAGCAGTTCAAGTGCCAGGTCATTCTCCGAGCGATGCAGCTCGTGGAGTACCAGACCGATCTTCATCGTTGCCCTCCCGTACCAGCGCCATTCAGCGTCTCCTGGGCCTCGGCGTTATGCGAGCCCTTCGTTTCCCACCCGATCGGGCGGACGGGAGCAGACGCCGTCGTTGTCGGCGCTGCCGAATGCCCTTTGCCGGATTTGAGCTTCCGGATGGTTGCTGCCGCCGTTTTGAAGATCGGCTGTTTCGACGCCGGATCCCAGTCAGTAATTGTCAGCTCATTTGCCGCCCGGCCGGCCTTGTCCGGCTTATGACCCCCGTCCGTGTCCCAGTAGCCGTAGTGGAACGGCAGGAACAGCACGCCGTCGCGGATGCCGCTGATCCTCACCTTCGCCTCAACAGACCCGCGTGGCGTGGACACACGGGTCTGATCTCCCTCTGAGATACCGAACGCCTTGGCATCGTGGTCTGACATCTCCACCCATACCTCGGGAGCGGCGGCCTGGAGCTGCGGAGCTCGCGCCGTCTTGGTCCGGGTATGGAAGTGGTAGAGGGTTCGGCCGGTAATGAGCTGGAATGGGTACTTCTCGCTTGGGATCTCATGCGGCGGCATGTATTCAGCCGCCTTGATGATCGCCTTGCCCTCAGGATTCATGGCTTTGTACTCGTCGGGTTCAAGCGGCGCACCGGTCACGAGGTCACGCCCGTAGCTTTCGCAGTACTCCGGGGAACTCCAGAACTTGCCGTCGGCATAGATGCGTTCGGAACCCTCCGGGTTCTCCTCATTGCAGGGCCACTGAATTCCCGAGCCTCCGCGGAGCTTTTCATAGGTAATGCCGGTGTAGTCGCACGGACGGCCACGCGTGCATTCCTTCCAGGCCTCGAATGCGGATTCCGGGTCATGCCATTTGACCAGCGGCTGGCCGTCCTTGTCGCGGAGGTCCAGCCGGCGCGCGTAGTCGAGAAAGATGTCGAGGTCGGGCTTGGCCTCCCCTGGCGGATCGACGGCCTTCTCAGAGAGGTGCACCGTACGGTCCACATTGGTGAAGGTACCGGTCTTCTCTCCCCACGTGGCCGCAGGAAGGACAACGTCAGCCAGCTGCGCGGTCTCGGACAGGAAGATGTCCTGCACCACCAGGAACAGGCGGTCCTGCGTCAACATTGAACGCACCCGCTGCAGTTCCGGGAGTGACACAGCCGGGTTAGTTCCGCTGACCCAGAGCATGCGGATGGATCCGTCCTCGACGTAGCGCATCATCTGCATTACGTGCGTCGGCGGCGAGTAGTGCGGAATCTGCATGGGTTCCACGTTCCAGACCTTCGCGAGATCCTTCACGTGGGCGTCATTGGACCAGTTGCGGAATGCGGGAAAGTCCCCGTCACCGCCGCACTCGCGGGTGTTCTGAGCGGTTGGCTGGCCGTTCATCTGCAGGATTCCGCAGCCGGGCTTGCCCAGCATTCCACGGATGATGTTGATGTTGTTGACCTGAACGGCTGCGGCCGTGGCCTGGTTGGACTGATAGAAGCCCTGCAACACAGTGGAGAGCAGCCTTTCGGCCTGTCCGATGATCCGTGCAGCTTCCCGGATCTTGTCAGCCGGCACATCACAGATGTGTTCCACAACCTCCGGCGGGTATTCCTTGACCCGCTTCTCGAGTTCGCTGAAGCCGACTGCATGCGCCTCGATGTAGTCGGAATCGATCCAACCGTTCTCGATGATCTCGTGGAGCAGCCCGTTCATGAGGGCCACGTTGGTCCCCGGGCGCGGAGCGAGGTGTACCGTTGCCGCCTTGGCCACCGGGGTCAGGCGGGGATCCACGCAGATGATCTGCGGCGGGTTGGGACCGGCAAGGCGGTCAAGGACCCGCGTCCAGAGCACCGTCTGCGTCTCTGCCATGTTGTGGCCGTAGAGTGCGATCACATCGGCGTGATCAATGTCCGTGTAGGAACCGGGCTGGCCATCACACGCGAACGATTCCTTGAGGGCGGCGGCCGCAGTGGCCGTGCACAGGCGCGTGTTGCCGTCCACGTGGTTGGTGCCGAGCCCGCCATGGGCGACGATGCCGAGGGTGTAGTACTCTTCAGCGAACAGCTGGCCCGTGGTGTAGAAGCCGATTGCGCTGGCTCCCTGCTCGTCGAGCAGGTCCCGGGTTTTCCCCACGATCCTGTCCATCGCGGTGTCCCAGTCCGTCTCGACAAGCTTGCCGCGCTTGCGGATGAGCGGTTTGGTCAGCCGGTCAGGAGACGAGTTGGCCTGCCAGCCATACAGGTCCTTGGGCCCGAGTCGCCCGTGGTTGACACGATCATCAGCCCTCCCGCGAACGCCGGCGATACGGTCATCCTTCACGGCAATGTCGAGTGCATCACCGTTGGAGTGAAGAATGGAGGCAGTCTGCACCCAGCGATCGACGTTCGCCGCGCTCAGGCCTTCCTCCAAGTGCATGTCCACCCGTATGGGCCACTGCTCACCCGACGCATATGGGGTCCGCGTACCCCATGGTTCAGCTATGCGGTCCTTCTTGGTCATGCACTCGCCTCCAGTGTCTCGGTGAAGATTGCTGGGCGTGTTGGTTGCCGGACGGAACCAGCGCGCTTATCGATGGGTCCTCTTTGACGGTAGCGAAGCCCGCCGGGCCCCACAAGGGCACGCTGTGGCCCGGCAGCCTTACTTCCGCGTGTCTAAGCCTCAGAAAGCGCAGTGAGTTCCCGGCCTTCGCCAGTTTCGATCCGGCGTAGGGAATTCCGCCGGTCAGGCGAAGAAACAGGGCCGCCCAGACGGTCAGCATTCGCTCAGCCATCCACGCCGGTGCCCACAGGGCGGCTGTCGCCGAAAAAACCAGCCTGCCGCCCCGCCGTCGTCGTCCTGTCTCCGCCAAACCGATGACGACGGCGGCAACCGCCGGGACGGCAAGCGCACCATAGCGGCGCACCAGCAGGAACAGCGCGGGAAGCAGGAACAGCTCGAGGAGGAGCCGCGGCGGCTGAGCGAAGTCATCGTAGGCCTGCCGGATCCGTTGCCGACGGAAATGACGGACGGGAGGCGGGACTCTCCCTACAAACAGGTCATCCGCGCGAATTTCCTTCCCACCGGCGGCCCGCACCGTGCGCAGGAGCTCGAGGTTTTCGAACAGGACGTCGCCGTCATAGCCGTCAGTGGCTTTCAGGGTGGAGCGCCGGATGCCCAGGGTGCCCGGGAAATCGGAGCCCAGGGCGCGGTTGAGCAGGGTTCGCCCGGTATCCCAGCGGGCATGCCACGGAAGGGCGAGGAAGTAGTTTTGGGGACGGACGGCGTCGGCGTCGTCAAGCAGCTCCAGCATCCGCCGGAACGCAGGCGGATCGTAGCGGACGTCGTCGTCGGCAATGATGATCCGTTCACAGGAGGCCTCTGCCAGTCCGGTCAGCACCCCCGCCACTTTTCCATTGCGGCAGGTGAACCGGGGCCGGAGGTGGCGAACCGCCGGCGACAGGGCCGCTGCATGCCGGTGGAACAGTTCAGCCGGCGATCCGTCCACTACGAGCACCTCAGCCTGCTGCGCAACCTCTCCGAGGTATACAGCGAGCGCGGCCAGGCCGCAGTCCTCAGTCCACCGCAGGGGCAGGATGTAGGTTGCTGCGGGCCGTGTCATACCGGAACGGGCGCGGTGACCCGGAGGGACGATTCACCTTTCTCCCAGCTGGCGATGATGTGCTCGCCCAGCATGCCGTCGAGGGTGAGGGCAGCCGTTGCTCCGAAGTAGACGTCCTCGAGCAGTTCCGGCTCGGCCTCCACCAATCCGCCCGCGAGGTCCCGCCCGGCGATCTGCTCGTGGACGGCGTCGGCCTCGACGTGTTCGTCGAAGTACCAGGTCACGTCCTCGTCGAATCCGAGCCGCCGGAACCCGTTGCCATACAGACGGTTGGGCTGGGACGAGGTCATCTCATACGCTGCGAGATGCCCCACAATGGCGCCGCGCAGCCGCCTGTGCAGCCCAAACAGGGACATCATGTTGGAGGATGCGAGGGTCAGGGCCGGCACAGCGTCAATGTAGCGGCCGTAGGTGTCATCAAGTCCCACGCCGCGCATGGTGCGCGCGAAGAGCGCCGAGTGCATGCGGTCCGGCCGCCCGCCGCCGTACTCATCCGCCTGGATTTCCACCATTGCCGCCTTGGCGCGCCCCTTCAGCCGCGGGATGGCCCAGGTGTGCGGATCGCCTTCCTTGAGCTGGTAGACAGATTTGTGGATCAGGAACTCCTGCGCCTGTTCAAGGGTTGCCTTCTTCGCAACGAACCGGGACACGCTCGGGCCAGTATCACCCGCGGTGAGCTCGAACAGAACGGCTGCCACGCCCTCGCTGTCGCGCGGCTCCAGCGAGGGAAGCTCCACTGCGGCGCGGAGGGCAGCTTCAAAGTCCCGCTCCATCTCCAGGCGGACCGCAAGAAGGCCGGGTTCCCACTCCCAGGCGGAGTGCGCTCCGTCGATGCCGCCGTAGTGCAGCTCATAGAGGCAAAAGAGGGCCAGCTGAAGGTCTTCATCTGCCAGTATTCCGGCAGAACTGCCAAGCCCGGCACGCACTGCTTTCTGGAGGGTCCCGATGGCCTCACCATCCGGTGCCTGCGGGAGCAACTCCACCAATGCCGCGCTGGCGACCCCGCGTGGTTCAGGACTCTTCATGGCAAACCCCTTTCTACCCGGTGGGCCGACGACGTCGTCCCCATCACCACCATAGTACTAAGCCTGCTGTTTATTTTAGGACGTGCGCACGCGGAACAGCCCGCCGCACAAGGCATGACGGGCTGTTCAACCGAAGGTGGAACCTACTCTTTGTTCAGCTTGTCCTGCATGCTCCCGGCCATCTTCTCCATGGTGTTCGGCAGTTCAGTCGTTCCGTAGAACCGAGAATCCGGATGGGTGGGCGGCGGCATCGGCGCCGATGTCGTGGGTCCGTCGTGGTACGTGAATTCGCCCTTGCCGTCCGGCGCAGGACCGGAGGCCCAGGAACCCTCGGCGGCCGCTTTCCCATCGGAGAGGTTCCAGTACTGGTAGGAAACGTCTCGGTGTTCTTTCTTGAGGGGGAAATTACTCGGCACAGGAAGGTTCTCCGAGCCTTCTTCCTGCAACTCACGAGCCGCCGCGATCCACTGGTTCTGGTGCATGGTGTCACGCGCGAGGAGGAAGGAGAGCATGTCCCGGATGCCGTGATCATCGGTCATGTGGTAGAGCCGGGCAACCTGCAGGCGGCCCTGCATCTCGGCATTGGCGTTGGCCGTGAAGTCGGCCAGCAGATTGCCGCTCGCGGTGATGTAGCTGCCGGACCAGGGGTTGCCCATGCTATCCACCGGCCGCGCGCCCGCGCCGGCGACAATCGCCTGTTGCATGTCAGTACCACCGACGACGGCGGCAATCGCAGGATCGGACTGGACGGCGTCGTCGGTGATACCCAGAGGCGCCTTTTCCAGCAGCTGGGCGATCATGGTCGCCAGCATCTCGACGTGGCCGAATTCTTCCGATCCGATCCCGAACAGCAAGTCGCGGTACTTGCCCGGGATGTGGCTGTTCCACGCCTGGAAGCTGTACTGCATTGCGACGGTGATCTCGCCGTATTGCCCGCCGAGAACCTCCTGCAGCTTCCTCGCGTACACGGCGTCTGGCTTGTCGGGTGTGGATTTGAACTGTAGTTCCTGCTTGTGAAAGAACACGGGGATACCTCCGTGATTGTGGCTCCGGATCTGTTCGGCCAACTCATCTGTCCGGGCTGGAGACCGCGGAACCTCGTTTTTCGACGCTAACCCGAGCCCCCGACGGAAGGGAAGTAATAAGCACACTTATTTTCGCTGCGAAGGCGTTCCAAGAATTTCCCAAGGTGCGTTCGCCATAGTGAAGGCGCAGGACAGAGGAGGGCGAGACCACCTTCTCCTCCTGCCGGCACTGGCATTGCCAGAGCCCCCCCGAGCGGGGCCGTCCCGTTTCCCCGACTGAGACGGCCCCGCCCGGGAATCACTCCGGATGCTCTCTTCTCCGATGCTGCAGAGCGGCCCCACAGCGGCGCGCACAAGCCGGGTTACGGCGTCGGGCTCCCACCGTTGACGTTCAGGGTTTCGCCAAGCACGTAACTCGACTCGGGCGACGCAAGGAAGACATACGCGGGCGCGAGCTCGGTGGGCTGGCCGGCACGTCCCAGCGGGGTGGACTTTCCGAACTCGGGCAGAGCATCCTTCGGCTGCCCATCCGAGACCTGCAGCGGTGTCCAGAAAGGACCGGGCGCGACGGCGTTCACGCGGATGCCGCGCGGCGCCAATTGCTGGGCGAGGCCCTTGGTGAAGTTGTTGATTGCAGCTTTGGTGCTGGCGTAGTCGAGGAGGGTGGGCGACGGGTTGTAGGCCTGGATCGACGTGGTGTTGATGATGCTCGACCCGGCCGGCAGGTGCTTCAGCGCTTCCCGAGTGATGCGGAAGAACGAGTAGATGTTCGTCTTGAACGTGTGGTCAAGCTGCTCGTCGTCGATGTCCTCAAGCCGCTCCACCGCGATCTGCTTGCCCGCGTTGTTGACGAGGATGTCGAGGCCGCCCAGGCCCTCCACCGCGCTTGTCACCAGTTCCTTGCAGAACTCGCCGTCCTTGATGTCGCCGGGCAGCTTTACCGCCGTGCGGCCGCACTCTTCAATCAGGCGCACAATCTCGTCGGCGTCCGCCTCTTCCTCCGGGAGGTAGGAGAGTGCGACGTCGGCGCCTTCCCGAGCGAAGGCGATAGCCACGGCGGCGCCGATCCCGGAATCCGCTCCCGTGATCAACGCCTTCCTGCCTTCCAAACGGCCGGTGCCGCGGTACGACTCCTCCCCGCGGTCGCTTTGTGGTTCAAGCTGCTGGTCGAGCCCAGGCTCCGGCTGGTCCTGCTTGGGCGGAGAGATCTCGGGAAACCGGGTCACAGGGTTCTGGAAGGTGTACTGATCGCTCATGCTTTCCTCCTGGTACATATGGAAGTTTGGGCAGCACCCTTGAGGGGCTCTCTGCAGTACAGCTAGGCTCGACACATATTGCTAAGCCTACTGATCACACTAGGACGGACCGGTTCACCCGTTCAAGAGCCGCCAATGGAAAGGTCCGCGCATGCCCCTCATCGGATTTCACGCCTCACACGAACAGATAGCCCCCGCACAGCTCCTCGCCGATGTGCAGTTCGCTGCGCAGGCTGGTTTCGACGCCGCTATGTGCTCCGACCACTTTGAGCCGTGGTCCGCGGTCCAGGGTCACTCAGGTTTTGCCTGGTCATGGCTGGGAGCCGCGCTTGCCACCACCAACCTGCGCTTCGGCGTCGTCACTGCCCCCGGCCAGCGCTACCACCCCGCCATAATCGCGCAGGCAAGCGGCACGCTGGCGAGCATGTTTCCCGGCCGTTTCTGGGCAGCGCTGGGCAGCGGGGAGAATCTGAACGAACACATCACGGGCGATTCCTGGCCCGCCAAAGAGATCCGACAGCAGCGCCTGGAGGAGTGCATAGACATCATCCGCCGAATGCACGACGGCGAGGAGGTTACCCACCGCGGCCTGGTCACCGCAGAACAGGCGCGGCTCTGGGATGCGCCGGAGGTCAAACCACCCTTGATAGCCCCGGCCGTGAGTGTCGAAACCGCGGCGCGGAGCGCCGGTTGGGCTGACGGACTGGTGACCGTGAACCAGCCGCACGAGAAGCTGACGGAAATGATCACTGCTTACCGGAGCAACGGCGGCCAGGGCAAACTCATCCTTCAGGTACACCTCTCCTGGGCACCTACCGAGGATGAAGCTCTCGAGGTGGCGCGCGTCCAATGGGGATCAAACTCCCTGACCCCACCCACTACGTGGGATCTCGCCCGCCCGTCCGACTTCGAGGAGGCAACCCGGGAAGTCACCGAGGAGCAGCTTCGAAGCACCGTACAAATCTCAGCAGATCTCGCGGTCCATGCCCAACGATTGCGGGAGTTCGCAGACCTCGGCTTCGATGAGCTGTACCTGCACTACGTGGGGACGGAGCAGAAGCCGTTTATTGAGGCCTTTGCCGAGCATGTCCTGCCGGAGGTCCGCTGATGCGCGTCACGGACACCTCGGACCTCTGGTGGAAGAACGCCGTCATCTATTGCCTCGACATCGAGACGTTCTGTGATTCCGACGGCGACGGCGTGGGTGACTTCGCCGGGGCTGCCCAGCGGTTGGATTATCTCGCCGAACTCGGCATTACGTGCATCTGGCTGATGCCGTTCTATCCTTCGCCGCAGCGTGATGATGGGTACGACATCGTGGACTTCTACGGCGTAGATGGGCGGCTGGGCTCCCTCGGCGATCTGGTGGAGTTCATCCGTACTGCCAAGGACCGCGGGATGCGCGTCATTGCGGATCTGGTGGTCAATCACACCTCAGACCAGCATCCCTGGTTCACACAGGCCCGATCCTCGAAGGACAACCCCTACCGCGACTTCTATGTCTGGCGATCAGACCCGCCGCCGGATACCTCCAGCGAGGTGGTGTTTCCGGACAAGGAGAACTCCATCTGGAGCAAGGACCGGAAGACGGGTGAGTGGTATCTGCACCGCTTCTATTCGCACCAGCCGGACCTCAATGTTTCGAATCCCATCGTCCGCGACGAGATCGCCAAGGCAATGGGCTTCTGGCTGGAACTCGGCCTTTCGGGATTCCGCGTGGACGCTGTGCCGTTCTTCCTCGAGACGAAGGGCATTGATCATCAGGCCGGGGATCCGCACGACTACCTGCGCAACCTCCGCCGGTTCCTCTCCCGGCGCACCGGTGACGCGGTGCTTCTCGGTGAGGTCAATCTGCCCTATGAGCAGCAGGTTGAGTTCTTCGGGGATGCCGCTGATGAGCTCAACATGCAGTTCGACTTCGTGACCATGCAGCAGATGTACCTGTCCTTGGCCCGGGGCGATGCGCGCGCGCTGGCACGTACTCTCGCGGACCGGCCCTCGATCGATCCCGACAGCCAGTGGGCCACATTTGTCCGGAACCACGACGAGCTGACCCTGGACAAACTGCTGGACTCCGAACGGCAGGAAGTTTTCGACGCCTTCGGACCTGAGAAGAACATGCAGGTGTACGGCCGCGGCCTCAAGCGGCGGCTCCCTCCCATGCTGGGCGGGGATCCGCAGCGTATCCGCATGGTGTATTCGCTGCTGTTCTCCCTACCCGGGACGCCGGTGCTCTTCTACGGCGAGGAGATCGGGATGGGCGAGAACCTGGCAGCCGAGGGCCGGCTGGCAGTACGCACCCCGATGCAATGGACAGATGAGGACAGCGCAGGCTTCTCCTCCGCGCCGCCGGACAAGCTGGTGGCACCTCTCGTGGAAGGCGATTTTGGGCCCGGCCAAGTCAACGTGGTGGCCGCAAGGCGAGATCCGTCTTCCCTGCTCAGCTTCATGGGCATCCTGATCCGCCGCTACCGGGAATGCCCTGAGCTGGGCTGGGGAACCTTTTCGCTGATCGACACCCCCAACCCCGCTGTGCTGGCCCACCGTTGTGATTGGGAGGAGAACTCCCTGTTCATCTTCCACAACTTTGCGGCCGAGCCCGCCGAAGTATCGGTGAAACTGAACGACGGCGATGTGCCGAGCGGTGGCGGCATCCTCACGGACCTGCTCGAGGACACCCGCGCGGAAATCCAGCCGGGCGAGACGCTCACGGTGGAACTTCCCGCCTACGGATACCGGTGGCTGCGGATTCAGGTTCCGGGTGCCGGCCGCCTGTGGTGAGTGCAGCGAAAGTAGCTCTAGAAAATGGTGACGAAGAAGCCGGCTCCGATGGAGGCCACCATGGCGATAACGACGAGCCAGACAATCGGGGTGCGGTACTTGTTGATGAAAGTCATGATCAATCCAGTGTACGGAAAAGAGGCCAAAGCACGTCGTGCTAGTCCCTGCACGCACGGCGTGCGGCATGTTCAGCTGCCAGCCGCTTCAACCCGTCTGCGGGGCGGATGGGCACCGGCCAACGCGGTTCAAGGTCATCTCCGAGGGTCACGTTGCGCAGGCGCCGTCCGAACATCGGGATCACCCACTCGCCCCACCACACTGATTCCCGGCGGAGCAGCTCGGTCATGGTCAGCCGCTGCCGGGGACGCAGGGGCTTGGACGTGAGCGTGTGGTCGATGCCGAGCTCGCGCAGTACGTGGGCGGCCATGTTCCTGTGGCCTGCCGGTGACATGTGGAGCCGGTCGATGTCCCAGAAACGCGGGTCGTGATACTCATCGAAGCACCAGTAATCCACAAGGAGTGCGCCGTACGTCTCGGCGATCCGGCGGACGTGGTCGTTGTAGATCCAGTTCCGGCGTCGCATCGGTTCGAGGACCGGGTGGAGCCGCACGTCAAAGCCCGTGAAGAGGAGCGGGCGGGCACCAGCCGCCGCAATACGCGACACCATTTCCTCGTAGGTCTCCATGAGCGGGGTGATGCTCGCGCGCAGTTCGAGGATGTCGTTTCCGCCGGCGTACACACTGACAACGGTGGGGTGGAGGTCGAGTGCAGGCTGCAGCTGTTCGTCGACGATCTGTCGAAGCCGCTTGCTCCTGATCGCAAGATTGGCGTAGCGCCAGCTCGAGTCCTTTTTGCTCAACTGTTTGGCAACACGGTCCGCCCAGCCACGGACGCCGTTGGGATAGCGGGAGTCCCAGTCCCCCACTCCCTCCGTGAAGGAATCACCGATTGCGACATAGAGTCTGGACACCGCTCCACGGTAGGGATTACGGACGACGTCCCTTCGTCGTCCATCTTTCGCCGCGGGAAAGTCTTGATGAATTCGGAATATTGGAGCTTGATCACGCGCTTCACCCAACATGACTCCACGACTCGCAGTTACCGGCTCAACCGGACACGTCGGCGGCGAAGTAGCCCGCCTCCTGTCCAGCGCAGGATATGAACAGAAACTCATTGTTCGGGACCCGGCGCGGGCGCCCGATCTGCCGGGAGCGAAGCTTGCCCAGGCCAGCTACGCCGAGCGGGAGGCCGCGGTTGAGGCGCTGCGCGGGAGTGAGGTGCTGTTCATGGTGTCCGGCGCCGAAGCCCAGGACCGCGTGGATCAGCACCGTACCTTCATCGATGCCGCCGCCGAAGCCGGTATTCAGCACATCGTCTACACCTCCTTCCTTGCCGCCGCGCCGGACGCAACCTTCACGCTGGGCCGGGACCACTGGGCAACGGAGGAGCACATCCGCAACTCCGGGATGGCCTACACATTCCTTCGCGACAACTTCTACCTCGATGTACTGCCCCTCTTCGCTGGGAACGAAGGCGTACTGCGCGGACCTGCCGGCGACGGCCGGGTGGCAGCAGTGGCACGGACAGACGTCGCGCGTGCCGCCGTCGTCGTGCTTGGAAATCCGCAGGCGCACGTAGGGCGGACCTGGGATCTCACCGGCCCCGAAGCCCTCTCGCTCAGCGAGGTTGCCGCAATCATCACGCGGGTGACCGGCCGGGCAACCCGCTACGAGGAGGAGACGGTGGAGGAAGCCTATGCCTCGCGCGCCTCTTATGGTGTGCCGGACTGGCAGCTGGACGCGTGGGTCAGCACTTACACGGCGATTGCCTCCGGCCAGCTGGAACGGACGACGACGGCGGTGCAGGAACTCACCGGGTCAGCACCACTGGATCTTGAGACACTGCTCACGAGGTAAGGCCCCTGCGTCCGCCCCGGTGCCGGGAACGATCCTTGACTCTGTGACGCGGCAGGTCTACCGTTGTATTCAACCAATTTGTTGATAAAGGAAATAGTTGACCATGGACGTGGACGCTGATCGTCTGGATCGGGCCTTCATGGCTCTGGCAGACCCGGCGCGCCGCAGCATCATCGCTCATCTCAGCCGGGGCCCGGCAACCGTCAACGAGTTGGCTGCACCGTTCAACATCACCAAGCAGGCAATCTCCAGGCACATTCAGGTCCTTGAACAGGCTGAACTGGTAACCCGCTCGCGTGATGCCCAGCGTCGCCCCGTGCACCTGAACCCCGCACGGCTGGAGTCGCTCACCGCGTGGATTGACCAATACAGGCTTACCCGTGAGAGCCAGTTCCGCGCACTCGATGATCTACTCGGATCTCAGGCCAGAGATGGCCATTCACCCAAGGACCAACCATGAGCAATCCACTGAAGCTTTCCGTGCCGGAAGGCGTTCCCTACATTGACGTCGAGCGGGAGTTCGATTTCCCGGTCGAAGCCGTCTTCGAAGCGCACCGGGATCCCGCGATGATCGCGAACTGGCTCGGGCCTCGCGGAATGAAGGCGGAGATCGACCACTATGATTTCCGCACCGGCGGTAGCTACCGCTACACCCATGTCAGCCCGGACGGTGAGCGCTATGACTTCAGCGGCGTGTTCCACACCGTGCGGGACAACGAGTTCGCTATCCAGACCTTCGAGTTTCTCGGCTACCCCGACGTCGTCAGCATTGAGTTCCTGACCTTTGAGGACCTGGGCGGCGGGCGTTGCAAGCTCGTCGGCCATTCCGTTTATCCCTCCCAGGAGGCCCGGGACGGCATGGCGCAGTCCGGCATGGAAGGCGGCATGACCGAGGGCTATGAGCGCCTTGATGAACTGCTTGCAAGCCTTCCCTCGCGTGCTTGATGCCAAGCGTCCCCCTCAAGAACGGGTTTCACTGGGAGTGTCTGGACATTCCCAGTGAAACCCGCAATCCAGTGGGATGCTGCACCGCCGCACCTTAGGCTCGGTACATGCGCAGGGACTTCTATCGCGACCAGCACTCAGCCGCCGCGTTCTACAAACTCTTGACAGCGACGGTTGTGCCGCGGCCCATAGCATGGGTGGCGTCGCGGTCGGCGAACGGTGTCGATAACCTCGCACCGCATTCCTTCTTCACCGTCGCGTCAACAGACCCCCCGATCATCCAGTTCACGTCTGTCGGCGAGAAGGACAGCCTGCGAAACATCCGTGCAAGCGGCGAATTCACCGTGAACTTCACGCCGGAGAACCTGTTCGAGCGCGTCAACGCAACGGGCACCGCGTTCGAGCCGGAGGTGAGCGAGTTCGACGCCGCTGGCTTGCAACGCGAGGCGAGCACCCTGATCAGCACACCGCGCGTATACGAATCTCCCGTTGCGCTGGAGTGCCGTCTGCACAGTCTCATTCCCGTGGGGAACTGCACCCTGATCCTGGGTGAGGTGGTCCACGCAGCCGTCTCCGAACAGGTGCTCGACGGCGATCACCCCCGTGTGGATCTACTCGAACCGTTGTCCCGCCTCGGCCGGGACGAATGGGGAACTCTCGGCGAGGTGCGCCGGATCAGGCGAATTCGCCTCGAGGACTGGCCCGGCTCATTCTCGGCAGATGGTCAATGATGGTCCTGGGAGACCCGGCCGCCGGGTTCGTGGCCCGGCCCACCTCATGCTCCGCGGACCGTCGATGACGCCAACCCCGAGCCCGATCGCCGGCTTCGAGGACTGGCCCGCAGCTCTGCGGCAACTCGGTAGACACGAGGGACACAACACCGCGAGCGCCAGTCTTGCCCAAGCCCTCGGCGTACCCGCACCCATCCCCGCACCGCCCGTCACGGTGCGCCGCGCTCAAGTGTTCGACGGCGTCGAGCTGCAGGAACTGGAGTGGCAGTTGCCGTACGGTCCCCTCACGAAGGGCTACTTGCTGACGCCTGCAGGAACGAAGGGCCCCCTTCCCGGCGTTCTGTGGTTGCACTGTCATGCCGGCAACAAGTGGCTGGGTGCAGAGCGCTTGATCGACGCCGGCGCTGAGACCAGCGCCGACGTGGACGCGCTTCAGCGGAACCTCTACTCAGGCCACGCCGTCGCCAACGACCTGGCTCGCGCAGGCTTCGCCGTGCTCGTTCACGATTCCTTCAGCTGGGGCAGCCGGCGGTTCCTGCTCAATCCGCCACCGGAACGCGTAGCTGAGGGGCTCGACGCACGGCGGGCGCTCTGGCATCAGGAAGGCGTGCAGCCAACGCCATCAATGGAGTACAACGCCGCTGCGGCCCTCCACGAACACACAATCGCGAAGACCGCAGGCCTGCTCGGCACCAGCTACGCCGGAATGGTGGCCTTCGAAGATCTGGTTGCGCTGGATGTCCTGCGCACCCTGCCTTGCGTCGAGAAGGAACGTGTCGGCGTCGGCGGTTTCTCGGGTGGCGGAGGCCGGGCGCTGGTGCTGTCGGCCCTTGCGCCTCAGGTGTGTGCCGCCGTCGTCTGCTGCATGATGACCACCTTCGAGGGCCTCGCTCCTTCCCACCTGGACGCTCACTCGTGGCTGCTCGCCACTCCGGGGCTGTCGCGGTTGTTCGACTGGCCGGAGCTCACGGCCGTCAACACCGCGTGCCGCTACCTCGTCCAGTACGCCGGTGAGGATCCACTTTTCACACCCCAGGGCATGCACGACGCCGACGCGGTGTTGGGTGCCCTCGCGCACGATGCGCCGGGTCGCTATACCGGATCCTGGTACGACGCCGGCCATGTGGTCACTGTTGACATGCTTCAGGACGCCCTGACGTTTCTGGCTGATTCCCTCAGCAACTGATCATTCCCTCCCTTTCATAAGGTCCGGCCGGCAATTGCGATGGCGTGTGACGGCGTGAGCCCTACTGGAAAACGTTTTCCTTGACGTGTGGTGCATCACACACTAGGGTCGTTTGCAGTCCTGAGAAAGCGTTTTCTCGGATTGCCAGCAAGAGCCCTACAACCCGACAGAAGGTTCCCATGAAGCTTCCGAACGACGCGTTCGCGGCGGCGCCGGAATGCGCCCGCCAGATCGCGGAAAGGAGCGGTGATGTCAGCTCTGAGTGAGATGTCCCGGCTGAAGAAAGAGCCGCGAGGAAAGAAGCGGAAGCTGACAGCTGCCGAGAGGAAGGAGGAGCTGGTTTCCTACCTGTTCCTCGCTCCCTGGCTGGTGGGCCTGGCCCTCATCACAATCGGCCCCATGGCGGCGTCGCTGTACCTTTCCTTCACCGACTACAACCTCCTCCAGCCACCGGAATGGACCGGACTGGACAACTACCTTCGGATGTTCGAGGACACCCGGCTCCAGAACTCCCTGGGAGTGACCTTCCTCTACGTCTTTGTCTCCGTTCCCCTCCAGCTCATTGCAGCACTGGCGCTTGCTCTGATCCTGGACCGCGGCATGCGGGGCCTGAGTTTTTACCGCTCGGTCTACTACCTGCCGTCCCTGCTCGGTGGCTCCGTTGCCATCGCAGTGCTGTGGCGGCAGATCTTCGGAACCTCCGGGCTCATCAACCAGCTTCTGGCACTGGTCGGTATCGAGGGCATGGGGTGGATCGCTGATCCCTCCACTGCGCTGGGCACGCTGATGGTGCTCAACGTCTGGACGTTTGGCGCACCGATGGTGATCTTCCTGGCCGGTCTCCGCCAGATCCCCACCATGTACTACGAGGCAGCGGCAATGGACGGCGCATCGAAGGTGCGCCAGTTCACCACCATCACGGCCCCGCTGCTGACCCCAATCATCTTCTTCAACCTGGTGCTCCAGATCATCGGTGCTTTCCAGTCGTTCACCCAGGCGTTCGTCGTTTCCGGCGGCACCGGCGGCCCCGCGGACTCAACGATGTTCTTCACGCTGTACCTCTACCAACAGGGCTTCGGCAACTTCAATATGGGGTACGCCTCGGCCATGGCGTGGCTGCTGCTGCTCATCATTGCGGCCTTCACCTTCATCAACTTCATCGCCTCGAAATGGTGGGTGTTCTATGACGACTAATATCGCGCCCCAGACCAACACAGCCCCTGCGGCCACCCGAACGCCGACAAAAGCGGCACCGCCGGTCCGCCGGAAGAAGCGAAACGACGAGGAACTGAGCGGAAGCACCGGGAGCCGGTTGCTGAAGCACATTGTGCTCATCGCTTTCGGCATCATCATGCTCTACCCGCTGCTGTGGATGCTGGTGAGCTCGCTCCGGCCGAATGACGAGATCTTCCGGGAGGCCGGCCTCTGGCTCACCACCTTCGAGATCAGCAACTACACGGAAGGCTGGAACGCCCTTCAATCACCGTTCGGGCACTACATGATCAATTCGATGATCGTGGTGGTCGGCTCGATCATCGGGAACCTGGTGTCCTGCTCAATGGCCGCCTACGCCTTCGCCCGGCTGAAATTCCGCCGTCGTAACCTGCTATTCGCCATCATGCTCATGACGATCATGCTGCCCATTCACGTGATCATCGTGCCGCAGTACATCATCTTCTCGGAGCTGGGCTGGGTGAACACCTTCATTCCGCTGGTGCTGCCCAAGCTGCTTGCCACGGACGCGTTCTTCGTGTTCCTCATGGTGCAGTTCATCCGCGGGCTGCCGAAAGAACTGGACGAAGCGGCGCGGATTGACGGCTGCGGCCATGTGCGGATCTTCACCCGCATCATCCTTCCGCTGATGATGCCGGCACTGGCAACAACCACGATCTTCACCTTCATCTGGACGTGGAACGACTTCTTCAGCCAGCTGATTTACCTGACCGACCCCGAGATGTACACGGTGCCCGTTGCCCTGCGCTCCTTCGTGGACAGCACCGCCACCTCCTCCTGGGGCTCGATGTTCGCCATGTCCATCGTCTCCCTCCTGCCCGTCTTCCTGGTGTTCCTGTTCGGCCAGAAGTACCTGGTCAAGGGCATCGCCACCACAGGCATCAAATAGACCGCTCCGGTCACAAGACAACAACTCGAAAGATTGGAAAGAGATTCAATGAAGAAGTTCTCGCGTCCTGCCCGCACCCTTACCGCAGCCTCCCTCGCCGCGGTCCTCGGACTATCGATGGGCGCCTGCGGAAACGGCGGAAGTGAATCCGCCGGCGACGGCAACCTCCGCTTCTCCTGGTGGGGCTCGGACCCACGCCACGAAGCCACGCAGGAAATCATCGATATCTACGAATCGAACAACGAGGGCGTCACCGTAGCCGGTGAATTCTCAGACTTCTCCGGCTACTGGGACAAACTGGCGACGACGACGGCCGGCCGGGATGCGCCGGATGTCATCACGATGGACGAGAAATACATCATGGAATACGCCGGCCGCGGCGCCCTGACTGACCTTACCGAACTCGAAAACCTCGACCTGTCCAAGTTCCCTGAGGCCGCACTGGACCTTGGGCGTTACGAAGACGGCGTATACGGGCTGAGCACCGGCCAGAACGCCTACTCCGTGATGGTCAACGCGGACCTCTTCGCTGAAGCCGGCGTCGAAATTCCGGATGACAGCACCTGGACCTGGGATGACTACTACGAACTCTCGGCCACGATCAGCGAGAACCTGGGCGAGGTTGCGGGAACCGACTACGGCGCACTCGACGGTGACCTGCGCATCTGGCTGCGCCAGAACGGCGAGAAGCTCTACAGCGAGGATGAGCCGGGCACCGTGGGCTACTCGCAGGAGAGCCTGCTCTCCTGGTTCGAACATCTGCTCCACGTCCGCGACACCGGTGGCGGCGTCAGCGCCGCGCAGTTCACCGAGGCTGCTGCCGGCACCTTCGAGGCCGAGAACTTCCCGACCAAGAAGACCGCCATGGGCTGGTACTGGTCCAACCAGCTCGGCGCCCTGCGTGCCGCCACCGGTGACGACATCCGCATTCTCCGGGTGCCCTCGCCGTCCGGCAACGCCGAGGACAACGGCATGTACTACAAGGCCTCCATGTACTGGTCCGTCTCCAGCCAGTCCGATGACCAGGCAGCCGCAGCGGACTTCGTGAACTTCCTGGCCAATGATCCCGCGGCCGCCGAGAAGATGCTCGTGGACCGCGGTGTTCCCGCCAACCCGGACATGGCTGCAGCGATTGAACCGAAGCTCGATGAGTCCCAGCAGACGGTTGTCTCCTTCCTCGAGGAGATCGAGCCCGAGGTTTCCGACTCGCCGAAGCCCTCCCCCATTGGCGCAGGAACCGTCCAGGAGACCATCGTCCGCTACGTCGGTGAGGTCCTGTTCGACAACCTCACCCCCGAGGAAGCAACCGAGCAGTTGACCGCTGAAATCGAAGGCATGATCAGCGCAGGCTGACCACGCAGCATCGGACCGAACTGCTATTCACCCGATAAGACAGGAAGAGATTCAATGAAGAACTTCTCTCGCTCGACGCGAACTCTCACAGCTGCGGCTGCCGCGGTTGTGCTCACGGTGTCACTGGGCGCCTGCGGCAACGGCGGCGGCGGTGACAGCGCCGCAGCAGGTGACGGGAATCTCCGCTTCTCCTGGTGGGGCTCGGATCCACGCCACGTGGCGAACCAGGAGATCATCGACATGTTCGAGGCCGAGAACGAGGGCATCACCATCGAGGGTGAGTACTCCGACTTCGGCGGCTACTGGGACAAGCTCGCGACGACGACGGCCGGCCGGGATGCGCCGGATGTCATCACGATGGATGAAAAGTACCTGCAGGAGTATGCCGGACGGGGAGCGCTTGCGGACCTCAGCACACTGGAGGGCCTTGATACGTCGAAGTTCGACGACGCCGCCCTCAACCTTGGACGTTATGAGGACGGCCTGTACGGGCTGACCACCGGTCAGAACGCCTACGTGATCATGGCAAACCAGGACCTGTTCGCGCAGGCAGGCATGGAACTCCCGGATGACACCACGTGGACGTGGGACGACTACTACCGCATCTCAGCTGAGCTGACTGAGAAGCTGGGCGGGGACATCGTCGGCACCGAGTATGGCGCCCAGGACGTCGACCTGCGGATCTGGCTCCGCCAGCCGGGTGAAAACCTCTACAACGAGGATGAACCCGGCACGGTGGGCTACTCGCCGGAAACTCTGACCGCCTGGTTCGAACACCTCCTGGAGGTGCGCGACGGCGGGGGCCCGAGTGCCGCCCGCTATACCGAGGAGCTGTCGGGATCCTTCGAAGCCGGCGGTTTCGCCACCAACCGCGCGGCAATGGGTTGGTACTGGTCGAACCAGCTGTCGGCTGTGGAGTCCGCCAGCGGCAGCGAAGTGACCATGCTTCGTCCGCCGTCGGAGTCAGGTAACGCCGCTGAGAACGGCATGTACTACAAGGCCTCGATGTACTGGTCCGTCTCCAGCCAGTCCGATGACCAGGAAGCTGCCGCCGAGTTCGTGAACTACCTTGCGAACAACCCTGAGGCTGCGAAGAAGATGCTCGTTGACCGCGGGGTACCCGCAAACCCGGACATGGCCGCCGCCATCGCCCCCGAGCTGAACGAAACCGATCAGACGGTGGTCGACTTCCTCGAGGAGATCAGCCCCGACATGGCTGCGGCACCGCTGCCCTCCCCGGTTGGTGCCGGTGGCGTCCAGGACGCGGTCAAGCGTTACGTCTCCGAGGTCCTCTTCGACAACCTGACTCCGGTTGAGGCAACGGAGAAACTGACCGCCGAAATCGAAGGGATGATCAGCGCAGGCTGATTGTCCCGGAACGGAACATTGATCATGCTTGACCCCGCATCCCGTCTGACGCCTTCCCGGCACAGAACAGGAAACCCCGTCGCTGACGGCCCCGCCCGCGTTGCACGCGTGGCCCTGGTGGGCGTTCATGGCTTCGGTGCCCGGCACCTCGACAACCTTCGCAGGTTGGAGGACGACGGCGCCGCTCGGCTGGTTGCCGTGGCGGACCCCCGTCCGCCCGAGGACGGGACGCTGGGTGCCGGGGTCGGTGTGTTCAACAATCTGGAGGACCTTCTCGCCGCAGGGGTGGCGCCCGACGTCGTCGTTATTGCCACCCCCATCCAGGCGCACGCGCCGCTCGCCCATGCGGCGATCGAGGCGGGCGCGGATGTCTACGTCGAGAAGCCTCCGGTGGCGTCGATGGAGCAATACGACTCGCTCCTCGCCGCTGCCGACACAGCAGGCGTTGCCGTGCAGACCGGGTTTCAAAGCCTGGGTTCGGCGGCGCTTGACCGGCTCGACGATCTCGTGGCATCGGGAACGCTGGGTTCGGTTCGGGGCGTCAGTGCGCTGGGTACGTGGGTGCGGACCCGGGGTTACTTTGGACGTTCCCGCTGGGCGGGGAAGCGGACGCTGGACGGAGTGGACGTGGTCGACGGCGTGGCCACCAATCCGCTTGCCCATGCGGTTGCGACCGCCCTTCGTGTGGCCGGTGCACGGAAGTCGTCCGACGTGGCTACCGTCGAGACGGACCTGTACCGGGCCCACGACATCGAGTGCGATGACACGTCCACCATCCGGGTTCGGACGGCGTCCGGGACGGTGGTCATGCTCGCACTCACCCTGTGTGCCGCGGAGCAGACGCGACCCAGCGTCACGCTCCACGGCACGCAGGGAACCGCCGTGCTGTATTACACGGAGGACGAACTGGCCGTCACCACGGCGGACGGCACCGTCATTGAGCACTTTGGGCGCGCCAACCTGCTGGAGAATCTGCTCGAACACCGGGCGTCCGGCACTCCCCTGCTCAGCCCGCTCGCCTGCTCCGGCGCGTTCATGCGGGTGCTCGACGCCGTCCGGCTGGCCCCACCGCCGCAACCCATTGATCCCTCGTACGTCACCTGGATCGGCGACGGCGACGAAGCCCATCCCGTGTTGCACGGCATCGAGGAACTCCTGCAGCGGGCGTGTCTCGCCCAGGCGACTATCGGTGAACTGGGCCCGGGCTGGGCGCGGCCGTCGTCGTCGTCCGTGTCGCCGTCGTCCTTACCGCTTGTGCTGGACGGCCGCGAGGTCGGGTCCTACCGGGACGGCACCGCCGTCTCTCCCTTTCTTTCGCCGCGCCCCTACCTGCATCCCGTCACAACGCGTCGCGGCGTAACCGTCACCGACCACTTCCCCGCAGACCATGTGTGGCACCTGGGAGCCGGCGTTGCCGTGCAGGACGTCGACGGCGTCAACCTCTGGGGCGGCCGAACCTACCGTCGCGAGGCGCAGGGCTACGTGTGGCGCCCGGACCACGGCCGGATCACCCGCACGGGGCTGGCGCAGCACCGCAGTTCCCTCGAGGAGACGCTGCGCTGGAGCCGCCCCGACGGCGGCGCCCTGCTGCACGAAGCCCGCCGCATCAGCTGGCGTACGGTGAACGACGCCGTCTGGGCGCTCACGATCGACTTCTCGCTGACACCCGCCGGCGAGAACCCGGTGGCCCTTGGGAGCCCGGGCTCGAATGGGCGGTCCGGCGGCGGCTACGGCGGCTTTTTCTGGCGCCTCCCCACCAGCGAAAACACCACTATTACGACGGCGGACGCCTCTGGCGAGGCGGGTGTTCACGGCACAGTGTCGGATTGGCTGTGCTGGCAGGGCACCTTCGAGGGCCGGCCGGCGACGCTCCTTTTCCTGCCCAACGACAACGCCATCGACCCCTGGTTCGTGAGGGCCGAGGGTTACCCCGGGGTGGGGCTTGCCCTCGCCTGGGACCGGCCGGTCACCACCACGCGCGAGGCTCCCCTGGCCCGCTCCGTCACCATCCTCATTGCCGACGGCGCTCTGACTCCTGACGCCGTGAGCACCCTCGCGGCCGAAGAAAGGCACCCATGACCACCACCTCAGCCCCCGGCCTTGAGACGCTCCCTGCTCCAACTGCCGCGCCAACTGCCGCGCGTGTCGACGACTCCGGCGACGAGCGCGCCATCAAGCGCAACCGGGTTCTTGAGATTCTTGACCGTACCGGCCACGAGTCCCTGCTGTTGACCAGCAACACGGCGATGACGTGGTACCTGGGCGGGAGCCGTCTGCACATCAGCCTCGCGGGGGATCCCATCGCCATGCTGCTCGTTGACCGCGAACGGGACCACCTGGTCACGTTCAATAACGAAGCGGACAGGCTGATCCGCGAGGAGCTGCCGGCCGACGTCGTCGTTCATCCTGTTCCCTGGCACGGATCCATGCACGAGGTGATGAGCCGGCTGTCCTCGTCGCGGCCGCTGGATGAGGCGAGCGTGCGGCGGGAGCTGCGCGACGCGAGGCAGTCGCTGCTTCCCGTGGAAGTGGAGCAGTACACAGAATTGAACAGGGAGGTCGCGGGTGCGCTGACTGATGTGCTCTCCGCTGCCAGGCCGCATACACCGGAACGGGGCATCGCCGCTGAGCTGGGCGCGCGGGTCATCGCCATGGGCGCTGAGCCACTGGTCCTGCTCTGCAACGGCCGTGAGCGGTCGGCTTTCCGGCACCCGCTGCCGACGTCGTCGCCATTGGGTCGGCGGGCGATGGCGGTCGTGTGCGCGCGGCGTCGGGGAATGGTTGCGAACGTCACGCGTTGGGTCCGGTTTGACGGGTCAACGGCCGCCGAGCGCGACGCCGAAGCACGCATTGCTGCCGTGGAGGCTGACATTTTCGCGGCAACCGTGCCGGGTGCGCGGTTGGACGGAATCTTCGAGGTCATCCACAGTTCCTATGCCGCTCACGGCTTCGGGCCGGATCAGTGGCGGCTGCACCATCAGGGCGGCCCCGCCGGCTATGCGGGCAGGGATCCGCGGGTTACGGCGTCGACGGATGACAAGGTGGTGCCCAATCAGGCGTTCACCTGGAACCCGTCCGGCCCCGGAGTGAAGATCGAAGACACCGTGCTGCTCACTGCCGAAGGGATCCGGGTGCTCAGCGTCGACGAGCGCTGGCCGACGGTCGAGGTGAACGGCCTGCAGCGGCCAATGACCCTCGAGATCTAGGGAACTGATATTCGATGCAGTTCCTGGAGGTCAGCGGCGGCCCAGCCAGTCAACCGCCGCTTCCAGGTCTGCGCGATCGATACCGTGACCGCCCTCCCGAAGAACCTGTTCGACATCGGCGCCCTGCCGTTCCAGCTCGGACATCAGCGTGGTAACGCTGCTCAGCGGCGCCATCGGGTCTGACCGCCCGTTCAGCACGATGAACCGGCTGCCGGAGAGGGAAACCTCCGTGCTCCGCTCACCGAACGGGTACATGCCCGAGAACGCAACTACGCGGTTCAGCGCTTCCGGGTGCAGCATCGCGGTGGCCAGCGCGATGTTGGCACCATTGGAAAAGCCGACGGCGATGATCTCCCGGTTGCCGACGTCATAGTGTTCCCGTGCCTCAGCGATGAAACCGGCCAGTTCACCGGCACGGAGGATGACGTCGTCGACGTCGAACACTCCCTCCGCGCGCCGGGCGAACCAGCGCAGCATGCCGTTCTCCTGCACCCTGCCGCGTGGCGCAAGCACCGCTGCGGCCGGATCCAGCTGCGCCGCGAGGGCCGCAATGTCCTCTTCGTGTGAGCCGGTGCCGTGCAGCATCAGGAGGAGTGGGCGCCCGGAATCACCCTCGCGGTAGAGGTGCGGCCAGTCGGTGAGCTGCGGTGTGGTCATCAGGCGACGCCTCCGGGCTGCCCGGACGGGACCGTAGCCGCGTCACTGGCCTCGCCTTCGGCAAGCGTGTTGTTGTCTTCCGGAACCTCGATACGCGCCACCGAGGCTTCGATGTCCTCGCGCGAGGGCTCGAGCCACGGCGGCAGCTTCAGTGAGCGCCCGAGTTCCAGGAGCGGCTCATCGACGTTGAAGCCCGGAGTGTCCGTTGCAATTTCGAAAAGCACTCCGCCAGGCTCCCGGAAATAGATCGAGGTGAAGTACTGACGGTCGAGAATCGCTGTCACGGCGAACCCACGCTCAACGAGATCCTGCCGCCACAGCTCCTGCGTGGCTTTATCCGGAACCCGGAAGGCGATGTGGTGCACGGTTCCGCCCGCCACGAGTCCGTAGGGCCCGGCAGGATCGGCAAGAACGTCGACAATGTTGCCTGGGCCGCCGACGCCTGCTTGCAGACGGGTGCGTCCGGGAGCCTCGTCGGAGATTCGCAGCCCGAGGTCTTCGGTGAGGACGCGCAGGGTGTGCTCGGGGTCCGTAACCGTCAGCACGGATGAGTGCTGTCCGCGGACGGCGTGCTCGGCGGGGACAAAGGACGAGTCCCAGGGGTTGCGTGGATCGGAGGTCGAGGAGGCCACGAGGTCAAGCTGGAGCCCGTCGGGATCACGCAACGAAAGCCTTTCCTCATCCGCGGACGTCCGCGAGATGGAGGACTCCACGCCGAGGTGGCGGAAGTGGTTCTGCCACCAGCCGAGGCTTCCCTCAGGTACCGAGAAGGCGGTGGTGGTGGATTGCCCGGAACCGATCCGCCCGGGCGCCACCTGGCCCCACGGAAAAAAGGTCATCAGCGAGCCCGGTCGGCCGGCGTCGTCGCCGTAGTAGAGGTGATAGGTGGACGGGTCATCGAAGTTGACCGTCTTCTTCACGAGCCGAAGTCCGAGTCCGCGGATATAGAAGTCAATGTTGGCCTGCGGGTCACCCGCAATGGCGGTGACGTGGTGCAGGCCCGTGGTGTGAGCTGTCATGGTGATCCTCCGGAAGGTTCCGGTCGGCCCCGGCGGTCGACGTTGTACATGCAAATGCATACATCCTCGGGCTTATTCCCCGGACCGGACGCTAGTGTGTGACCGTGAACGACGCGCTCTACGAGCTGAAAGCAGCCGTTACCGACGCCGTGGGTGGCCCCGTTACTGCTCTGGCTGACGTCGAGCGGATCCCGCTGGATTACGACGCCTTCCTCGCCCACCGGACGGTGAGCCGAATCCAGGGACACGCGCTCGTTGGGGGTGAACGCGTTGCATGGTCCATGATCGAGAAGCGCACCGCGGGGCCGGCCCTGGCCTCCGCGTACCTTCTTGACAACGGACGGCGTGAGGTCAACGCATACGCCTCCGGAGTGCTGGCCGGAATAGCTCCCGGCATCGGCACACCACGGATGCACGGGAAATTGCGTGATGCGGAGGGAGGGATGACCCTCTGGCTTGAGGAAATCCGCCATGAGGGTGCAAGGCCGCTGGACGCGGAGACTGTCCTCGCCGCAGCGCATGATCTGGGCGGTATGGGTGGGCTGTGGGCCGGGCGCCGGCTCCCAGAACCCTGGTACTTCTCTGGGTGGATTGACCGCCATAGCCAGCCTGAGGCCATTGAGCAGGGCCTGGCCACACTGCGTCGCCGGGACCCACGCGCAGCCGCCCATCTCGGTGACCGGCTGGCTGCCGCCGAGCAGCTGGTCCTCAACCAAGCCCGTTACCGCGGGATTCTGGAATCGCTTCCGCATACCCTTTGCCACCACGACGCTGGAGGCGCGAACGTCTTCCACTCGCGCGGCCGGACCGTTCTGATCGACTGGGAATCGATCGGTCCCGGCCCCGTGGGAGCAGACCTGGCTTCGTTGCTTTTCTCCTCGGTCCGCCGTGGCGATGCCCTCGCGAGCGTGGTGATGCCGCTGGTTGAAGAGGCTCTGGACACCTACTCCACAGCCCTCAGGGCAGAAGCACCCACTGTCACGTTCAAGAACATCCGCCTGGGGTTCGACGCCGCGGTTGCACTTCGCTGGAAGCTGGCCGTCGACGTCGTCGCTGGTATCGAGAAGGGTGAGCCCCCGCGGCGGGGAAGCCTCCCGGACGAGGACCCGGCAGCGGCACTGGAGGAGCTGATAACACTCGTGGATCTGCTCCTCGCGTCAGCCGGCCGCGCACTCCACAAAGCCCCGTGAGTTAGGTACGATCTCCAGGCCCAGCCCCGGCTGGCCGGTCACCGTAAGCCCGGATTCCGTGATGCTGACCGGCGACGGACCGGCGAGGACACCCAGCTCAGTCATGGTGGCGCCGTCGACCGATTCCACCCAGGCCGTCGCTGCGAGAGTGGAGGCAAGCTGCCCGGAAAGCTCCGGAAGCAGGTGCGGAGCCACTGCGATGCTGTTGGCCCGGGCAAGCTCGACGATCCGCCGGAACGGAGTGATTCCACCGACGCGGATGATGTTGGGTTGGATGATGTCGACGGCGTCCGCTTCGATAAAGTCCCGGAACCGGTAGATGGTGTGCACGTTTTCACCCAGTGCGATAGGCACCGGCGAGGAGCGCCGCAGCCGCCGGTAGGCAGAGAGGTCGTCTGCGCGGATCGGTTCTTCGAGCCAGTGCAGGCCGTACTCCGCCAGCCGTTCAAGCGCCCGCAGGGTTGTGGGCAGGTCCCACCGCTGGTTCGCGTCGATCATCAGTGCGCGGTCGGGGCCGATGACCTCGCGGACTGCGGCGATCCGTTCCGCATCCTCGCGCAGGTCCGGCTTACCCACCTTCACCTTGACCGCCTGCCGGCCTTCCGTGACCCACCGCTGGGACTGCTCAACGAGCTCCTCAAGCGTGTAGTGCAGGTTCACTCCCGATCCATACACCGGTACGGTTTCCCGACGGCGGCCCAGCAGGTCAGGTACGGAACACCCGGCCTGCTTCCCTGCCAGATCCCACAGCGCAAGGTCGACGCCGGCCATCGCGATGGTGGTCAGCCCTCCCCCGCCTGCCTCATGGAGCCGGACCCAGAGTGAGTCCCACACCTCCTCCGCACGGGCAGGAAGGCCCTCCACAAAGGGTGCGATGTCATGTTCGAGCAACGCGAGCACTGCCTGCGGCCCGATGGTGGGCGTCCACGAAAAGCCGTGTCCCACACCGCCGTCGTCAGTGGTCACCGTCGTCGCGATGAAGTGGTTTTCCGGCACGTCCGCTCCCCAGGCACGCCGAAGCGGCGCTGTGACCACGCGCGAGGACAGGCCGGTGATCTTGACGTTCATGCGCCCACGAGCTCACGGCCGGCGGCAGGAATGGCCTCTTTGAACTGCATGACTCACCGTGCTTCCTGGCTTGCGGCTGCGAGCTCCGGTGTAGCGAGCTCCGATGGAACGAGTTCCGTACGCCAGCTACGTTTCGGCTCCCAGCCGAGCAGCTTGCGCGCCTTGTCGATCGAGAAGGCCGGGCTGGTTCCGTGCAGGTTCCCGGCGAGCGCACCCACCGCGGGGAGGTAGCGCGGGATGAGCTCGGACAGCGGCTCGCGCGCCAGTGCATCGGCTGCGCCCACGAAGAAGGTCTCAGCGTTCGGGATTCTATCCATGGACTGCAGCAGCACATCAAGGAAATCCGCAACATCCCGTGCGTCCACGTAGTTGAAAATGGCCGGCGCGGACAGCGCGGGATCATCCAGGCGTTCGACGACGGTGTTCCCCTGCTGCGTCGGCGCACCGGCCCATTCCTCCGGCGAGATAACGTAGCAGGGCCGGAATGCGGCGTACCGGATCCGCTCGCCCTGCGCGGCCGCGAACATGCGCATGGTTTGCTCGGCGAGCAGCTTGGAGAGCGCGTACGCGTTCCAGGGCTTCGGTGTTGTCTGCTCATTCAGCGGGAAGGCCTCCGGCATCCAACCGGCGGGTGCGCCGTAGCCAAGGACCGTGGGGCTTGACGCGGTGATGATCCTGCCGACGCCCAGGGTGGTCGCTGCGTCCATCACCTGGAAGGCGAGTTGGCTGTTGGTCTGCAGGATCACGTCTTCCGGCGCGCTGAAGGGCACGGCGATCGCGGCAAGGTGGATCACGGCGTCGGGCCGGTGGTTTTCCAGCACGCTACGCGCAACGCCGGGAGCCAACAGGTCAGCCGCTTCCTGGCGGATCTGAGTGGGGAACACGCCGTCGGGAACCGGCGCGCGGTCCACGGAGACGACGTCGTACCCTGCCTCAGCGAGGCCGGCCACCACACTTCGGCCCAGCCTGCCGGAGCCTCCCGTGACCAGGACGGTAGTCTGTGCCCGCTCAGCCACGGCGCACCGCGGCCTTGGACGCGCGGTCGGCGGCACGGTTCGCGGTGAGGTCCGCTCCGAGGCCGAGTTCGCTGATGCGTACGGGCAGCGAGGATTCGAGTGAGGCGTTGCCCGCAATACCGACAGCGACGGCGCGCAGACCGTCCAGATAGCCTGACGGTCTGCCCAGCGGGTCCTCGCCGGGGCCCTCGAAGAGGTCCATGAGCAGCAGCGCATCACCGCCGCCGTGGCCGCCCTCTCCGTTCACAATCGGCACTTCGACGGCGGGTTCCCAGTGGCGCTGCAGGATGAGGCGTTCGCCGTTGATCCGGACGGCGTCGTCTTCCTGCACCGGTGTGGCACTGGGATCGACGACGTTCTTCTGATCCGTGCTGCCGGAAACTGCGGCCCGCTCCACGACCTCGAGTTCAACGCGGCCCAGCGTTCCGTTCACGGCAACCCGGTAACCCTCCCAGGGGCTGTGCGCATTCAGCGAGTAGCTGAGGGTCGCTCCGGAGGCGTAGTCCACCACCAGGGCAAGGTTGTCCTCAATGGTGATTCCGGGGGCGAAGACGTCCTGGTCACGCTGATAGCCGTCGTGGTGTTCGTTGGCGTAGTAGAGGTTGTTCAGCTTCTCGTCCTCGCGCAGGTCGAGGGCGAACGGATCCCCCGCGGCCGAGTCTGAGGTTCCGCGCTCGGGCCGGTCCGTCAGCCCGCGCCCAACAGCGTTGCTGTCCCCGTAGAAGCGCAGCCCACCGCTGGCGAAAACGCGCTCAGGGACGTCGTCGATCCACCAGTTCACGAGGTCGAAGTGATGGGACGCCTTGTGGATCAGCAACCCGCCGGAGTTCTCCTTCTGCCGGTGCCAGCGTCGGAAGTAGTCAGCGCCGTGGACGGTGTCCAGCATCCAGCTGAAGTCGATGGACGTCACGGTGCCGATTGCGCCGCTCTGAATAATTTCCTTCAGCGCGCTGTTGCGCGGCGAATACCGGTAGTTGAAGGTCACGACGACGCCGCGGCCGGTACGCTCGATCGCCTCGCAGATCCGGCGGCAGCCCTCGGCATTGATGGTGAGCGGCTTTTCGACGACGACATCCGCTCCCGCTTCCAGCGCCTCGACGATGTAATCGGCATGCGTGTAGTCAGGTGTGGTCACGATGACGCGGTCGATGCCGTTGTTCCGGATGAACTGCGTCAGCTCCTCCGGGCGGAACTGCGCGACGTCTGTCTCCGCCGAGAGTTCCTCGGCGAGATCGAGGTAATACTCCACCCGTCCGGGGTTGGTGTCGCTGATTGCCACGAGCTCGGCTGAGGACGCATGATCGCCGAGCGCAGCGCGTACATACATTTCCGCCCGCGAGCCGGTACCCACGAGCACCAGACGGGTGCGTTTGCGTTGCTCCGACGTCGAATTGGCCTGCTGCTCGGCAGGAAGCGTATGGGGGGCGGTGCTCATGGGGCTCCTTCGGGTACCTGCATCAGCGGAAGATGCGACACCGTGACTGTGAGAAGTAACTGTCCGCGAAAAATGTAAGAAAACGTTTTCTGAATTAGGTTATATGCTTTCTATCAACACACCGGCGTACCCGTCAACCATTCGTTGCCGGTACGCCGATCTCCAGCCCGGATGAGGAACCTATGGCCAGGAAAACAGCCAACCGCAGGGTAGGCATCACGGACGTCGCGCAGCGTGCAGGAGTCTCGCTGGCCTCGGTCTCGCGCGTCATGAACGGCAACTTCTCCGTGGACCCGGACATAGCGGCCCGGGTCCGGAGCGCCGCCGCGGAACTGAACTACCAGCCCAACGCGGTGGGGCGGAGCCTGGCGCTGGGCAAGACCGACACCATCGGCGTCGTCGTGCCGGATCTGGCCAACCCCACCTTCCAGGGGATGCTCCGCGGAGTAAGCCGCGCCGCCGCCCAGGATGGCTACCGCGTGCTGATCGCGGACTCCTCCGAAGTGTCCAGCGAGGAATCGATTCTGGCAGGCGAAGCACGACGGCGGTGTGACGGTGTCGTACTCTGTGCACCACGCATGCACGAGGCAGAACTGGAGGCGCTCCTTCCGTCGCTGCGCCCGCTGGTTCTGGTCAACCGCTCGACGGCGGATACTGAGACTCCCAGCCTCGTGGTCGACTACGGGCAGGGCGTGCAGGATCTGGCCGCGCACCTCGTGGAGCTCGGCCATACCACTCTTGCGTTCCTGGAAGGGCCTGAGCGGAGCGCGTCCAACCAGGCACGCCTGCAGGGGCTGGAGAAGTTCCGTGAGGACAACCCGGAGATTCAGCTGACGGTCCTCTCCGGAGGGTCGAACTTCGAGGCCGGGCACACCTCGGTGGACAACGTCCTCGGAACCGGCGCTACCGGCGTACTGGCCTTCAATGACCTCGTTGCCATGGGGCTCTTGAGCGGCCTGCATGAACGCGGAATCGACGTCCCCGGGGAGATCTCGATCACCGGGTTCGATGACATCCCGTTCGCGAACTACACCACGCCCCCGCTCACCACTGCGGCGGTGCCGATCAATGACATCGGCGAGCAGGCGTGGCACGAGATGCGCCGGCTCCTGGGGGACGGCGGAGATGAGCCCTCGCACACCACGTTCCAGCCTGAGCTCAGGCGCCGCGGAAGCACGGGACCGGCCGCCCGTTAGCGGTAGGGCGTTCCGCCTCGCACAGAAACTGCCCTCGGGTGCAGGGTCGCCGGTTCGAACCGGCGACCCTGCACCTCCGGGCAGTTTCTCTGCGATTGGGCGACGACGGTCAAGGGAAGCAGCGAGTTGCCCTCACTAGAAAGCAGGCTTAGGGTTCTCGGAGGAAACACTCACCTATAGGAGGCATCATGATTGGTTTCATCATTGCCGGGTTGATTATCGGGGCACTCGCTCGGCTCATCAAACCGGGTAAGCAGAACCTGGGACTGCTCGCGACCCTGCTGCTGGGACTTGCCGGCTCCGTCATCGGCGGTTTGATAGCGAGCTTTTTCCACACCGGTGGAATCTTTGAGCTGAACATTCTCGGCTTCATCCTTGCGGTGATCGCCGCGGTTCTGCTGATCGGCGTCGCTGAGTCACTTTCGGGCCGCCGCAACCGCAGCGTCCGCCGGTAGTTCACCAGCAACACGAGTTCAATCCGGGCCCATCAGAGGGAAGTCTTCCCTCGCAGGGCCCGGATTGTGCTCTTTAACGGACTAGCCTGACTCAACGGAACGTACGACGCACGGGCTTGCCCTTCAACCACCCTCCCTGTACTGGTGGGCGGCGGCAGTCCCGTTCCGCCGTACTGCCGAATAGTCCACAGTAGAGTTGAGGTCAGGCCCGGCCTCCCATCGCCCCGGTCGGAACTTTCCCTGTGCAGCGCTGCGCACTTCAAACCTGCATGAAGTCAAACCTGCATGAAGGCCGGCGCGCCTTCCCGACCTGTGAAACGGAGCCCACGTGGCCACAACACTCGGCTCGAAGCCCACCCTGACGCCCGAACAGCGGCAGTCAGTCCTGCTGACCCTGAAGTCGCCGCGACTCCTGAAGACGGAGGTCCTGGCCGGGCTGGTTGTCGCCATGGCGCTGATACCCGAGGCTATTGCCTTCTCAATCATCGCTGGCGTTGACCCGCGGCTTGGGTTGTTCGCATCCTTCACGATGGCCGTGACAATTGCCTTCCTGGGCGGTCGACCGGCGATGATTTCGGCGGCAACCGGCGCAGTGGCGCTGGTCATCGCTCCGTTGGTGGCAAGCCATGGCGTGGACTACTTCATTGCCGCGGTCATCCTCGGCGGCTTGATCCAGGTGTTGCTGGCCGTGCTGGGCGTCGCAAAACTGATGCGGTTCATCCCGCGACAGGTCATGGTGGGCTTCGTCAATGCTCTTGCCATCCTGATCTTCATGTCCCAGGTGCCGGAGCTTCTCGGTGTTCCGTGGCTCGTGTACCCGCTGGCCGCCCTCGGCCTGCTCATTGTATTCGGGCTGCCCCGATTCACTACTGCCGTTCCCGCTCCTCTGGTGGCCATTGTTGTCTTGACTCTCATCACAGTGTTGGCGGCCGTCGTCGTACCAACCGTTGGCGACAAGGGTGAGCTTCCCGACAGCCTGCCGTCCCTCTTCATTCCCAACATTCCGCTGAACCTCGATACACTGCGGATCATTTTCCCGTACGCACTGGCCTTGGCTCTCGTGGGGCTCCTGGAATCACTGATGACCGCGAAGCTGGTGGATGACATCACCGACACCCGCTCGAGTAAGACGCGGGAAAGCTGGGGCCAGGGCGCAGCCAATATGGTCACGGGCTTCTTCGGCGGCATGGGCGGCTGCGCGATGATCGGCCAGACCATGATCAACGTGAAGGCATCCGGTGCGCGCACCCGGATTTCCACCTTCCTCGCAGGAGTCTTCCTACTCATCCTGGTGGTGGCCCTGGGCGACATTGTGGCGATCATTCCCATGGCGGCGCTGGTGGCCGTCATGATCTTCGTGTCGATCGCAACCTTCGACTGGCACAGCATCAAGCCGTCCACCCTGAAAATGATGCCGAAGAGCGAGACGCTGGTCATGGTGGTGACCGTGGTTGCAACCGTTGCCACCCACAATCTCGCGATCGGCGTCGGCGTCGGCGTGCTGACCGCGATGGTGCTCTTTGCGCGCCGGGTGGCCCACTTCGTCACTGTGGAGCGAACGGTCCTGGAACTGAACGGCGAGGAAGTCGCAACTTACGTAGTGGACGGGGAGCTGTTCTTCGCCTCCTCCAACGACCTGTACATGCAGTTCGGGTACGCACACGATCCGCGGAAGGTCATCATCGACATGCACGCTTCCCACCTCTGGGACGCGTCAACAATTGCCGTCCTTGACGCCATCACGGAGAAATACCATCACCACGGCAAGGAGGTCGACATCATCGGCCTCAACGATGCCAGCGTGCTGATGCGCGAGCGCATGGCAGGCAAGCTTGGCGGCGGCCACTGAGGTAGGTGCGGGTGCCCCTCAGGCGGACTCCCGCCACACCACAGAGGTGTTGAGCATCCGCACCTCAGCCTCGTTGCCCTCGATCTGGGCGAGGACAAGCTCTGCGGCCGCGCGCCCCAGCAGGTCCGCCGGCTGCTTGACCGTGGACAGTTGGGGCTTGCAGCGCAGTGCCCAAGTGCTGTCATCAAAGCCAACTATCCCGACGTCGTCCGGCACCCGCCTGCCCTGCTCCTGCAGGGTGGCCATGGCACCTGCGGCCACCGCGTCAGAGGCGGCAAAAACGCCGTCGATATCCGGGCGCCTGCGCAGGAGTTCGGCCATGCCGTCAGCGCCGGCAGCATAGGTGTAGAGCGGAAACTCAAGAACAAGATCCGGGTCGAATGCCGGCCCCAGCGCTGTCCGGAAACCCTCAAGCCGGTCCTGGCCGGAATCGCGGTCCAGCGCACACGCAATCATGCCCACCCGCGTCCTGCCGGTGTCCAACAACCGCCGCACAATCGTCCGGGCGGCTGCCACGTTATCGATCCCCACATATGGAATGTCCGGCGTACCCGGCGGATGGCCGACAAAGGCAGCCGGAATCTTCAGGTTCCGCACCGCCGTCGCAATGGGATCGGAGGTTCGCGCAGAGATGATGACGGCGCCGTCCACAAGCCCACCGCGCAGGTAGTCCGCCACCCGCTGGCTGTCCCGTGCCGTGTCGATGATCAGGGAGACCAGCTGGTAGTCCGCGGCCGAAAGCACCGAGTTGGCGCCGAGGAGGATCGATCCGATGTTGGGATCCTCGAACAACAGGGAGTGCGGCTCGTGGATGATGAGGCCGATAGCCCGGGACTCCTGCCGCACGAGGTTCCGGGCCGCCGAGTTCCGCACGTAACCGACCTGCGCGATAGCCGACTCCACGGCCATCTTCGCCTCGGGTGAGACGTACTTCTCCCCGTTGACCACACGCGAGACCGTCCCCCGGGACAGGCCCGCCGCGGAGGCAACATCATTGATTGTTGCCCGCCGGCGGCGCACGCGAGTGGAGTCCATACCGATACTGTAACGGAGCTGTCGAAGCGGTGGATCCGAATAAAAACGTTGACACGTGGGTGTGACGCAGACTACTCTGTGAACGTTCCCAGATTGCGCAGAACATCGCGCTTCGCGCTTTCTGGGAACGTTCACAGAAGCAACAGCGAATAGTCAAGGACCTCACGTGCCGACCTCCACCTCGCCGATCACTCAGCTAGCGCCCAACGGTGGCCTGGTGTTCGGCTGCGACTACAACCCGGAACAGTGGGACGAGGCCACGTGGACCGAAGACGTGCGGCTGATGCGCGAGGCCGGGGTCAACCTGGTGGCCGTCAACATCTTCGGCTGGGCGGAACTCCAGCCCGACGCCGAAACTTTCCATTTCGACCGGCTGGACGCCATCATGGACCTCCTCCATGAGAACGGCATCGGCGTCAACCTGGGAACAGGAACCGCTTCCCCGCCGCCATGGCTCACCACGGCGCACCCCGGGATCCTTCCCGTGACGGTTGACGGCGCCACGCGCTGGCCCGGCGGGCGCCAGGCCTGGTGCCCCAGCTCCGCCGTCTTCCGGTCCTCTGCACTCACGCTGGTTGAAGCAGTTGCCCGGAGGTACGGCGCGCACCCTGCAGTGCGCCTCTGGCACGTATCGAATGAGCTCGGCTGCCACAATGCGCTGTGCTACTGCGACACGTCCGCCGCATCCTTCCGGCGCTGGCTGCAGGACCGTTACCTCACACTGGACGCCCTGAACACTGCGTGGGGTACGGCGTTCTGGAGCCAGCGGTACTCGGCCTGGGAACAAATCCTCCCACCGCGCACCCCGCACGCCACACCCAACCCCACGCAGGTCCTGGACTTCCGCCGCTTCAGCTCCGACGAGCTCCTCGCGTACTACCGGGCCGAGGCAGATACCCTCCGCGCACACAGCACGCTGCCGGTCACCACCAACTTCATGGTCACCGCGCACATCCGCACCCAGAACTACTGGCAGTGGGCGCCGGAGATGGACGTCATCGCCAATGACCACTACCCGGACCACCGGCTCGAGGACCCCGTACAGGAGATTGCCCTCGCCGCCGACCTCACCCGCGGTCTGGCCCGGAACCGGCCCTGGATCCTGATGGAACACGCCACCAGCGCAGTCAACTGGCAGCCCCGGAATATTGCCAAGGCGCCCGGCGAGCTACTGCGTAACTCCCTGTCCCACCTCGCCCGCGGTGCGGATGGCTTGTGTTTCTTCCAGTGGCGCGCCTCCCTGCAGGGCAGCGAGAAGTTTCACTCGGCCATGCTCCCCCACGCGGGCACGGACTCGAAGATCTGGCGCGAGGTCACCGAACTGGGCGAGACGCTGGGCCGGTTACGTGAAGTCGCAGGCAGCACTGTCACGGCGCGGGCAGCCGTGATCTTCAGCTGGGAGGCCTGGTGGGCCTGCGATTCGGACTCCCACCCTTCCGCCGACCTCCGCTACCTCGATCAGGTGCACGCACTCTACGGCGCGCTGTGGGATGCCGGCATCACCGCTGATTTCCTGCCGCCGGACGGCGACTTCACCGGTTATGACCTGGTGCTTGTCCCTGCCCTCTACCTAGTCACAGACGACGACGCCGGCCGGCTCACCGACTACGTCCGCGGCGGCGGCACCGCCGTCGTCTCCTTCTTCAGCGGCATCGTGGATGAAAACGAGAGGGTGCGCCCGGGCGGTTACCCCGGTGCCTTCCGTGACCTGCTCGGCATCAGCGTCGAGGAGTTCCACCCGCTGACCGCCGGCCAGCAACTGCAGCTTTCAAACGGCACGACGGCGGCACTGTGGAGCGAAGCCCTCCGCACCACAGGCGCTGAAGCCGTTCTTACCATCACCGAGGGTCACCTCGCCGGGACCGCTGCCGTCACCCGCAATTCCTTCGGAAACGGCCACGCCTGGTACCTGGGCACCTCGCTCGGCAAGGAAACCCTGCTGGAAGTTCTCAGCGACGCCGCCCGCTCCGCCGGGATTCCTGCCTCGGGGACGCGCGGCGTCGAAACTGTCGAGCGGGTGTCCGGGGACGCACACTATCTCTTCGTCATCAACCACACCACGCACGACTACAAGCACCGGGTCACCGGAACTGAACTGGTGCTCGGCACGGAAGTTGCCGACGTCGTCGTTGTTCCGGCGGGCACCGTCCGCGTTGTACGCACCCACTCAACAGGCAGCACCCACTCAACAGGCAGCACCGTATCAACAGGCAAGGAGGCCTCCTGATGGCTACCCTGGACCAGGCCCAGAACCCGCCGGGCACCAACCCGCCGGGCACCGTCAAAAATTCCCGGCACATTTCCAACAAGCGGCGCAGCACGCGCAAAGCGGTTGCCGTCTTCGTGGCGCCGTTCGCCGTGCTCTTCATCCTCTTCTACGCGGCACCGATCATCTTCGCGATCATCCAGTCGCTCCTGGTGGTGGAACGTGAGGGCACGTTCGGGGCGCCGCAGCAGGTCTTCGGCGGATTCAGCCAGTACGCGCTCGTCTTCCAGGACCAGGCGTTCTGGGCCTCGGTCGGCAGGGTGCTGCTCTTCGGCGTCGTACAGGTGCCGATCATGTTGGGCATGGCGCTGCTGTTTGCACTACTGCTCGATTCGCCGCTCCTCAAGGGAAAGAAGTTCTTCCGGCTGGCTTTCTTCGCTCCCTACGCGGTGCCGGGCGTCATTGCGGCCATCATGTGGGGATTCCTCTACTCGCCCTCACTCTCACCGTTCAGCGCGGTCACCTCGGAAATCAACTTCCTCGACGGGTCCCTGGTCTTGTGGTCCATCGCGAACATCGTCACCTGGGTGTACGTGGGCTATAACATGCTCATCATCTACGCGTCGCTGCTCGCTATTCCCACGGAAATCTACGAGGCGGCACGGCTTGACGGCGCCTCCAACGCGCAGATCGCCTGGCGGATCAAGATCCCGCTGGTGACTCCCGCGATCATCCTCACCGGGGTGTTCTCCATCATCGGCACCCTCCAACTCCTCGCCGAACCCCAGACCCTGCGCAGCTTCAGCTCGGCGATCAGCAGCACCTACACACCGAACCTCGCGGTCTACACCACGGCGTCGATCCCCAACTACAACCTCGCCGCTGCGTTCTCGGTTGTCCTCGCGATCGCCACCTTCATCCTCTCCTTCGTCTTCCTGAAGGCAACCCAGCGGAAGGTATCCCAATGAGCACGGCAGCCGTTCCCCTGTCAGCCCCGGAAAAGTCCCGCTCCCGGGGTCCGCGGCAGAGCATCATGTCCCGCAGTGCAGCCATGCTCATCATGGGCGTCTTCACGCTGTACTTCCTGACCCCGATCTGGTGGCTGCTGGTCACCTCGACGAAATCGGGCGGGGACATCACCGGGACGTCCGCGCTGTGGTTCACCCCAGACTCCGTTGCCACGTTCTTCACCAACATCACCGGCCTGTTCGCGTATGAAAACGGACTCTTCGTCAAGTGGCTGCTGAACAGCGCCCTGTATGCGGGAGTCGGCGCATTCCTCGGCACCATCATTGCGGCGATGTGCGGTTACGCGTTGTCCAAGTACGAGTTCAAGGGCCGGGAAGCCATCTTCAACGTGGTCCTCAGCGGAGTACTGGTACCGGCCACCGCGCTGGCGCTGCCGCTATTCCTGATCTTCAGCGAAGTGAACCTCACCAACACCTACTGGGCGGTCTTCCTGCCCAGCCTCGTCAGCCCATTCGGCGTCTACCTTGCGCGGATCTACGCCGCGGCCTCGGTCCCCGGGGAACTCCTCGAGGCTGCCCGGCTGGACGGCTCCGGTGAGGTGCGCACCTTCTTCACCGTCTCCAGCCGCCTCATGGCGCCGGCGCTGGTCACGATCTTCCTCTTCCAGTTCGTCACCATCTGGAACAACTTCTTCCTCCCGCTGATCATGCTCCGCGACCAGGCTCTCTTCCCGGTGACACTGGGCCTGTACGCGTGGAACAGCCAGATCAGCCAGATCCCGGAGCTGCGCACGTTTGTGATCATCGGTGCGCTCGTTTCCATCCTGCCCCTCATCATCGCCTTCCTCGGTCTGCAGCGCTTCTGGAGCAGCGGACTCGGTGCCGGAAGCGTCAAGTAACCAAGACCGCAAGAAACTGCCGGAGACACCCGTCGCCGGCACCGTCCATACACAAAGGAAAAACAGAATGCGTATGCATCACGGAAAGACCACCGCCGCCGTCGTCATGGTCTCCGCTCTGACCCTCGCGGGCTGCGCCGGTGGAGGCGACAGCTCCGGCGCTCCCGAAGCAGCAGCGTGCGAGCCCTCGAGCGAGCCCGTGGAACTGACCTTCACCACGTGGGTTCCAGGCATGGACGAGGTGGTGAAGCTGTGGAACGAGGAGAACCCGGACATCCAGGTCGAGGTTCAGACCGGCCCCAACGGCAACTCCGGCACGTACCAGAACTTCTTCAACCAGCTGCAGGCGGGCAACGCGCCGGACCTCGGCCAGATCGAGTATGACGCCCTCCCGAACTTCCGTGTCCAGAACGGGCTCGAGAACATCGCCGCGTGTGAGGGCGTCGGTAATGCCGGGGACCAGTTCATCGACTGGACCTGGAACCAGGTGACCTTCGGTGAGGAAGACGCGGTCTACGCCATCCCGCAGGACAGCGGACCGATGGCCCTCTTCTACCGCGCGGACCTCTTCGAGCAGGCCGGCATTGAAGTTCCGACCACCTGGGAGGAGTATGCAACCGCCGCCGAGCAGATCCGTGAGGAAGGCGCGTACATCACCAACTTCCCGCGTTCGGATGTGAACTGGTTCGCCGGCCTCGTCTGGCAGGCGGGCGGCGAGTGGTTCAGCAGCGAGGACGACGGCTGGGAGGTCAACCTGACCGGCGAAGAGTCAACGCAGGTGGCCGAGTACTGGCAGGGGCTGCTCGAGGATGACCTCGTGTCCACCCTCCCCTCCTTCTCCGACGAGTGGAACGCGTCCTTCAACGAAGGCGACCAGTGGACTTGGGTCTCCGCAGTCTGGGGTACCTCGACGCTGCAGAGCGGTGCACCGGATACCGCGGGTAAGTGGGCTGTTGCGCCCATGCCGCAGTGGGACGCCGGCCAGAGTGCTGCAGGCAACTGGGGCGGCTCGTCCACCGCAGTCCTGAAGGGATCGGATCACCCGTACGAGGCCTCGCAGTTTGCACTGTGGCTGAACACCGATCCTGAAGCGCTGGCGCTGGCGAACGAGCTCGGCGGACTGTACCCGGCTGCGACGGCGGGAGCGGGCCTCGAAGCCTTCGCTGGTGAGTCCGAATTCTTTGGCGGACAGGCTGTCTATGACGTCTTCGCTGAAGCTTCCAAGAACGTCGACCCGGAATTCACCTGGGGCCCCACCATGACGCAGACCTACACGGACGTCTCTGACGGCTTCGGCGCTGCTATCGGCGGCGAGTCCACCCTCACGGAGGCGCTGCAGCGCGGTGAACAGCAGACCATCGACGCATTGAAGGCGCAGTCCATCCCGGTCATCGAGTAACCGCTTCCCCTTTCCGGGTCAGCCGTTCGCCGGCCTGCTGCACGCCTACCGTTAGTGACGGTCGGCGAGGCAGCAGGCCGGCGTTTTAGCGTCCGCGGTCGTGACGTTGAATAGTCAGCAGACTGCATATTTCCAGCGCACCATCAGGCAGCGCCTGTAGCATTGGAGGATCTTCGGGGAAATGGGGACCCTTTCACGGCTGGGAAGTCGATTCTCGACCTCAGGGATTTTTATGACCATCACTTCGCCCGCGCGCTCCGTCCGTGTTGCCAAACCGAACGACGTCGTTGCCTCCTACGCCACGCTGCTCAAGCAAGTGCGCAAGGAAGGCCTGCTGACCCGCAAGCGCGGCTTCTACATCTCGATCATGGTGCTTCTCGGCCTTGCCCTAGGGGCGGCCTGGACCGGTTTCGCACTGCTCGGTGACACCTGGTTCCAGCTGCTGATCGCTGGTGCACTGGGGGTCGTCATGACGCAGATCGCGTTCCTGGCGCATGAGGCGTCCCACCGCCAGATCTTCGCCTCGCGCGGCGCCAACGACTGGTCCGGTCGCATCCTCGCCGCCGGCGTCGTCGGAATCAGCTACCAGTGGTGGATGAACAAGCACTCCCGCCACCACAATGATCCCAACGTGGTGGGCAAAGATCCGGACATCGAGGTAGACACCATCTCGTTCCTGGAGGAAGACGCCGCCAAGGCCAAGGGGATCCAGGCCTGGATCACCCGCCGCCAAGGTTACCTGTTCTTCCCCCTCCTCACCTTCGAAGGCCTGAACCTTCACGCGCGCTCGATCGCCACCCTGTTCCGCCCGGGCGCAGTCCAGGGCCGCTGGGTTGAGCTTGCGCTCCTCGCGACGCGCTTCGGCCTTTACCTCGGCGTGCTGTTCTGGTTCCTGCCCGTCGGCATGGCGTTCGCGTTCATCGGCGTGCAAATGGCGGTCTTCGGCATCTACATGGGCGCCTCATTCGCGCCGAACCACAAGGGCATGCCGGTCATCCCGAAAGACAGCAAGCTGGACTTCTTCCAGAAGCAGGTCCTCACCTCACGCAACATCCGCGGCGGCAACTTCATCAACAACGCGTTCGGCGGCCTGAACTTCCAGATCGAGCACCACCTCTTCCCCGACATGCCGCGCCCACACCTGCGCAAGGCAGCGGTGATTGTGCGCGAGCACTGCGAACGCCTCAAGGTCCCCTACACCGAGGTTGGTGTGGCGGCGTCCTACGGTGCGGTTGTCTCCTACCTCAACCGGGTGGGACTCGCGGCGCGCGATCCCTTCGATTGCCCCATGGTCAACCGGTACCGCCGGCGCTGATTTCACACCGCCATGACGACGACGGCGACCCTCACCCTTCGGTGAGCGGTCACCGTCGTTGTTTGTGCTGGAGAAGGTCAGGCGTTCCAGAGTCCGTAGGAGTCCGCCAAGGAGGAGATTTTCTGGGCGCGGGCAAGCCGTGGCAGGTAGGAGCCATCCCCAACGACGGCGCCGGAAGCGTGGGCGTCAAGAAGTTCGTGGGCCCACTGGATCTCGGACTCGCTGGGAGAAAGGCCGTGGTTGATGGTGTCCGCGGCGTCGGGGCGCAGGCAGAGCTTTCCGGTCATGCCCATCGATGCGGTGACCTTGCAGGCCTCCAACAGATCATCGCCGAGGGCGCCAACCGTCGGTCCGTCGATCGGGCCGGGGAGTTGACCCACGCGGGAGGCGACCACCAGCTTGGCGCGGGCGTAGGCCAGGGCCATCGGGTCATCCGAGGCGCCGGTGTCACGGCGGAAATCACCCACTCCGAAGGCCAGGCGGAAGGTGCCGGGAGCGCTGGCAATGGCCGTAGCATTCTCGATGCCCAGCGCCGATTCCACCAACGCGAGCACCGGAGTGCCTGCCTGGAGCCGCATAGCAGTGTGCGTGACCTGTTCCGGCTTCTCCGTCATGGCAAGCATGACGCCGCGCAAACCAGGCGCCTTGGACAGCGCCGCAAGGTCATCGGCCCAGTAATCGGTTTCAATACCGTTGACCCGAACCCAGGCCGTCATGCCGGTAGAGAGGGCCTCAACCACCCGCTCACGCGCCTCCGGCTTGGACTCCGCGGGCACGGCGTCCTCAATATCGAAGACCACCGAATCGGCCTCGGAGGCGAGCGCCGGCGCGAAGTTTTGTTCCGATGCCGCCGAGGCGAGCAGCCAGGAACGGGACAGCTTGGCGGGAAGCGCAGCAGCGCGGCTATTACGAAGGGGGGCCATACCTAGAACCTTACGCAACCGGCGTCGTCGTAATCCACCGTCCGGCCGGATGGAATGGTGAACACTACGACCAAAAGAGTCTTTTGACCGCTACACCTGCGGAAACTAAGCTTTTCACAATACAGTAATGAAATATCACCAGACGAAAGAGTAGCGCATGAGTAATCAGCTTATGGTCGGAGATCCGGCCCCCTCGTTCACCCTTCCTGACGCTGACGGGCAGTCGGTCAGCCTCGCCGAGTTCCGCGACCGCAGCGTTGTCGTGTACTTCTACCCCAAGGCGGAGACACCGGGCTGCACCACCGAGGCCTGCGATTTCCGGGACAACCTCGCGTCGCTGCAGGGCGCGGGCTTCAGCGTCGTGGGCATCTCGCCGGATGGCCCGGAGGAGCTCGCCTCGTTCACCAGCAACCATGGGCTCGCGTTTCCCCTGCTCTCGGACGTGCACCATGAAGTCGCCAAGGCCTGGGGCGCATACGGCGAGAAGCAGTTCAAGGGTGAGACCGTCGTCGGCATCATCAGGTCCACTGTTGTTGTGGGTCCGGACGGCACAGTGCAGCACGCGGAGTACGGCGTTGACGCGAAGGGCCATGTGGCGCGTCTGCGGGAGCAGCTGAACGTCGCCTGACTCCGTGTAGTCCAGCACGGCAAGAGGTAGTCCAGCAATGCAAAAGGCCCTCCCGCGGCGAAAGGGGGAGGGCCTTCTGCGTTCCCGGACGGACGTGCTAGCACCCTTCCGGAGTCTGTCGCATCGAGGAGGCGCTAACTACCTGCGCTCGCACGAGAGGTGGTTCTGCGCGCCCACTCGATGCATGTCCTGTGTCGGATCAGGCCGCTCCTCGGCGGAGCAGCCGACCCGTCGGCTTCTCGAGATCCAGTGCCTCACCGCGGAGGTAGGTAGTGCGGACGATCCCGGACAAGGCCTTGCCCGCGTAGGGCGAGATGGGGTTCTTGTGATGGAGTTTGTTCACGTCCACCACGAAGGTGTCATCCGCTGCGAAAACGGAGAAGTCCGCGTCGTAGCCCAGCGCGAGCTGACCCTTGCGCTGCAGGCGGGCCAGCTTGGCCGGACGGGCCGACATCCACTCCACAACCCGCTCAAGCGGAATGCCCCGCTTCCGCGCCTCCGACCAGATCAGCGAGAGACCCAGCTGCAGCGAGGAAACGCCGCCCCAAGCTACGCCGAAGTCGCCGTTCTCGAGATCCTTGAGGTCCAGGGTGGACGGCGAATGGTCGGACACGATGCAGTCGATCGTCCCGTCAATGAGCCCCTGCCACAGCAGCTCCCGGTTGGACGCTTCACGGATCGGCGGGCAGCACTTGAATGCCGTGGCCCCGTTCGGAATCTCCTCCGACAATAGCGTCAGGTAGTGGGGGCACGTCTCAACCGTGAGGTGCACGCCGTCGCGCTTGGCCGTTGCAATCATGGGCAGCGCGTCCGACGACGACAGGTGCAGGATGTGCGCACGAGCACCCGTCCAGCGGGCACGTTCGATGACCTCGGCGATAGCCACGTTCTCGGCACCGCGTGGGCGGGAGGCGAGGAACTTCGAGTACTGGTCCCCCTCCGCGGACGGTGCACGGTCAATGGAGCGGGAGTCTTCGGCGTGAACGATCATGAGGGAGTCGAAGGTCTTCAACTCCGCCATGTCCGTTTCCATCTCATCGGCCTCGAGATGTGGAAACTCGTCCACACCGGAGTGGAGCAGGAAGCACTTGAACCCGAAGACGCCCTCGTCATGGAGTGGACGGAGGTCCGCCGTGTTGCCGGGAATGGCGCCGCCCCAGAAGCCCACGTCGACGAAGGACTGGGTTTCCGCCACGGCCCGCTTCTGCTCGAGCGCGTCCACGGTGACCGTGGGCGGGATGCTGTTCAACGGCATGTCGATGATGGTGGTCACGCCGCCCGCCGCAGCAGCCTTCGTGGCGGACGCAAAGCCCTCCCACTCTGTCCGGCCGGGTTCGTTCACGTGCACGTGCGAGTCAACCAGACCGGGGATCAGCGTCTCATCGGGAGCGAGTTCCACCACCGTGGCGCCGTCGAGACCGTTGCCCAGTGGCTCCATTGCCACAATAACGCCGTCCCGAACGCCGATTTCCCGCGGCGCGATCCCCGCTGTGGTCAGGATCCGCTCACCGCGGATAACGAGGTCGTATGTTTCGCTGCTCATGGCTTTCCTCCGTTTCCGGCCCCCACGCCAATGGAGGCGGCAATATTTTGCCCTACCTGCTCAAGCAATACCCCGGCGTTGGCGATGCATGTGCCGACGTCGGGCTCCAGGTCGGTTAGCGCGTACACGCTCTTGAACCCTGCCGCTGTGACCTGTTCATGAGTCAACGTTGTGCGCCCGCACACGGCAATCACCGGGATATCCCCGGCCGCCATGGCCACTCCCAGCGGGGTCTTCCCGCCGAGGCTTTGCTCATCCAGGCTCCCCTCGCCGGTGATCACCAGATCCGCACCGTCCAGCTTTTCAGCGAGTCCGGTGAGCTCCAGTACGACGTCGATACCCGGTCTGCGCTCGGCGTTCAGTACAGCGAGGGCTGCGTAACCGACACCACCTGCGGCGCCGGCACCGGGCGCCGCAGCCAGTGCGGCGGCACGCGGACCCAGTTCCTTCTCCAGCACCTCAACGAAGCGGGCCAGGGCACCGCCCAGGTGAGCGACGTCGTCGGGCGTTGCTCCCTTTTGGGGGCCGAATACGGCTGCAGCACCGTTGGGGCCCAGGAGGGGATTGTCGACGTCGGACGCCAGGGTGAACACCACAGTGGCGAGCCGCGGATCCAGGTTGGACACATCAATCCAGGCCAGGTCAGCCAACGCCGCGCCTCCAGCGGGGAGCGCGGCGCCGGCGCCATCGAGCAAAGCGGCGCCGAGGCCGGTAAGCATCCCGGCGCCGCCGTCTGTGTTCGCGCTGCCGCCGACGCCCAGCACAATGCTGGTGCAGCCGGAGTCAAGCGCGTAGCGGATCAGTTCACCGGTGCCGAGACTGGTCGCTTCGCGGGCCCGCAGCACTCCCCCGGGGAGAACGGCAAGGCCGGACGCGAGCGCCATCTCGATCACCGCCGTGGAACCGCGAATGGCAATCGGAGCTTCGATTGGTTCGCCCGTCGGTCCGGAGACTGGAACCGTATGGCGGTCGAACCCGGCGGCGAGGGCGGCATCGAGTGTGCCCTCACCGCCGTCGGCCACTGGGACAGTGTCCACTGTGAGCGCCGGGTCCGCTGTCAGCAGCCCGGCACGTAGCCGTTCTGCCACCTCGGGAGCCGTGAGCGAGCCCTTGAACTTGTCCGGTGCAATGACGATTCGCATGACGCTATTGAACCAGTCCTCTAGACGAGCAGGGAGATGGCGGTGGGGGCGTCGTCGGAGGATTCGGCAAGGTCCTCGAACTCGTTGATTGCGTCGATTCCCGCGGCGCCCATCGAGATGTTGGTGACGCGTTCGAGGATGACCTCCACGACCACCGGCACGCGGTACTCCTGCATGAGGGCGCGGGCCTTCTCGAAAGCAGCCTGCAGATCATCAGCCTCACGGACGCGGATCGCCTTGCAGCCGAGGCCCTCAGCGACCTTGATGTGGTCCACGCCGTAGCCGTCAAGCTCGGGTGCATTCACGTTCTCGAAGGCGAGGGACACGTGGTAGTCCATCTCGAACCCGCGCTGCGCCTGGCGGATGAGGCCGAGGTAGGAGTTGTTCACAACTACGTGGATGTACGGCAGCTGGAACTGGGCGCCGACGGCCAGCTCTTCGATCATGAACTGGAAGTCGTAATCGCCGGAAAGCGCGACGACGGTCTCCCCCGGACTTGCCTGGGCCACGCCCAGCGCTGCGGGAAGGGTCCACCCCAGCGGGCCCGCCTGGCCGCAGTTGATCCAGTTGCGCGCCTCGTAGACGTGCAGGAACTGCGCGCCGGCGATCTGGGAAAGCCCGATGGTCGAAACGTAACGGGTGTCCCGGCCGAAGGCGCTGTTCATCTCCTGGTACACACGCTGCGGCTTGACCGGAACGTTGGTGAAGTTGGTCTTGCGCTGCAGCATGGACTTCCGCTGCGCGCAGTCTTTCACCCAGGCGTTCCAGTCCGGCAGGCCCTGCTGCTCCTTGCGTTCGCGGGCAACCTCGACCAGACCGCTGAGGGCGGCACCGGCGTCGGACACGATGCCGAAGTCCGGCGCGAAGACGCGGCCGATCTGCGTGGGCTCGATGTCGATGTGCACGAACGTGCGGCCCTTGGTGTAGACGTCCAGGGCGCCGGTGTGGCGGTTGGCCCACCGGTTGCCGATGCCGATCACGAAGTCCGACTCCAGCATGGTCGCATTGCCGTAGCGGTGCGAGGTCTGCAGGCCGACCATGCCTGCCATCAGCTCGTGGTCGTCGGGGATGGTGCCCCAGCCCATGAGGGTCGGGATGACGGGGATGTTCAGCAGTTCGGCGAGCTCCACCAACTGCTCGGAGGCGTTGGCGTTGATGATGCCGCCGCCGGCCACGATCAGAGGCTTCTCAGCCGCCGTCAGCATGTCCAGGGCCTTCTCCAACTGCTTGCGCGTGGCTGCCGGCTTGTGGACCTGGAGCGGCTCGTAGGTGTCAGGATCGAACTCGATCATTGTCTGCTGGACGTCGATCGGCAGATCGATCAGCACGGGGCCCGGGCGGCCGGTCCGCATTTCGTGGAACGCCTTCTGGAAGGTGCCGGGAACCTGGCCCGCTTCCATGACGGTCACGGCCATCTTGGTGACCGGTCCGGCGATGGATGCGATATCCACGGCCTGGAAATCTTCCTTGTGCAGCTTGGCCACAGGTGCCTGGCCGGTGATGCAGAGGATGGGGATGGAGTCTGCCATGGCGGAGTAGAGCCCGGTGATCATGTCGGTTCCCGCGGGACCGGAGGTGCCGATGCAGATGCCGATGTTGCCCGGCTTGGCACGGGTGAAACCCTCCGCCATGTGCGAGGCGCCCTCAACGTGGCGGGCGAGGACGTGGTGGATGCCGCCGTGGGCGCGCATCGCGGAATAGAAGGGGTTGATTGCTGCTCCGGGCAGGCCGAACGCCGTGGTGGCGCCCTCCTTCTCCAGGATCGCAACGGCTGCGTCGACAGCGCGCATTTTAGGCATGGTGTGCTCCTACTTCGGGAAGTTTTGCGCAGCTAAGGTGACTTCCGACGTCGTCGGCTCGCCTGATCTGCACGAAAGTTTGGGGTTTATTTGCCGGACAGCTGGTTGATCAGCTTGAAGAGGCCGGAGTGGTCGAGGCCGCCGTCGCCCGTGTTGACGAGCGAGGCAACCAACTGCGCGACGACGGCACCCAGTGGGGTGGCAACGCCGGCTTCGCGGGCGGCTGAGGTGACAATGCCGAGATCCTTGTGGTGGAGCGCTAGCCGGAAGCCGGGGTCGAAGTTGCGGTCCAGCATCTTCTGGCCCTTCTGGTCGAGCACCTTGGAGCCGGCGAGGCCGCCGCCAAGGACCTTGAGGGCGGCGTCGGTATCTACGCCGTAGGCCTCGAGGAAGACGATCGCTTCAGACAGGACGCCGATGTTGACGGCGACGATGAGCTGATTGGCGGCTTTCACGGTCTGGCCGGAGCCGGACGGACCCACATGCACGATGGTCTTGCCTACGGCGGTCAAAACGTCCTGTGCGGCGTCGAAGTCTTCCTTCTCTCCGCCGACCATAATCGAGAGGACGGCATCGATGGCGCCCTGCTCGCCGCCGGAAACCGGCGCGTCCAGCGGCTTGAGACCGGCGTCGCGCGCCTGCCTGGAAAGCTCAACCGCGACATCCGGGCGAATGCTGCTGGCATCGATCCAGAGGGCGCCCTTTTTCGCGTTGGCGAAAACGCCGTCGTCCCCGCTCACCACGCCCTCGACATCCGGTGAATCCGGAACCATGGTGATGACGACGTCGGCATCCTTGACGGCGTCAGCGATGCTGGCTGCCGCTGAACCGCCCTCAGAGACAAGCTTGTCCATCTTGTCGGAGCTGCGGTTAAAGCCGGTGACGGTGTGGCCGGCCTTGACGAGGTTGATGGCCATGGGCAGGCCCATGATGCCGAGTCCGATGACTGTTACTTTGCTCATTCTGTTTGTCCTTGAGTGTTGTGCTGGACCCACGCCCGCTTAGGTTCCCTGGCCGAGCTTGCGAGGTTAGGGAGCGGGTGGGGATTAGCGGGAGGCGTGTTCGCGGATGGCCCAGTTGAAGGCGGTGTCCGCCGGTTCCTTGTACTCGAGCCCGATGTAGCCTTCGTACCCGAGTTCGCGGCTGCGGGAGATCCACTCTCCGAGCGGGAGGTTGCCACTTCCGGGAGCTCCGCGGCCGGGGGCGTCGGCAATCTGGATGTGGCCGAAGTCCTTGGCGTGGTTCGCGATGACCTGCGCAACGTCATCGCCGTTGACCGCCAGGTGGTAGAAGTCGGCGAGGAGCTTGATGTTGCTCTTGCCGGTCTTCGCGATCACGTTCAGCGCGTCCTGTGCCGTGAGCAGCGGGTACTTCTCGGCACCGCTGACCGGCTCCACAAGAACAACGCCGCCAATTGCAGCAACGGCGTCAGCCGCGAAAGCCAGATTGTCGACGGCGACCGCGTCCTGTTCCTCGGCGCTCACGCCATCGATCCGGTTGCCGTACAGCGCGTTGAAAGCCATGCAGCCCAGCCGCTCACCGATCCCGACGACGACCGGCACGTTCGCGCGGAAGTCATCCTGCCGCTCCGGCCAGGAGACCAAGCCGCGATCGCCGCCGGGCATATTGCCGGCGTTGAAGTTGAGGCCGGTGAGCTGAACGCCTGCATCGGTGATCGCGCTCTCGAAGGCTTGCAGATCAGCCTCGGACGGCGTGGAGGTTTCGAACGGCCACCAGAACTCGACGGCGTCAAAGCCGGCCTTCTTCGCAGCAGCCGGCCGCTCCAGCAGCGGCAGTTCGGTGAGGAGGATGGAGCAGTTCACGGTGTAGGTCATCGTCGATCCCTTTGCGTTCTTTCGGCCTGATCGTTCTTCCGTAATGTGGAAGGAACTTTCTGTCTAATGAAATGGTAGGGGTTAGATGTGATGTGAGTCAACCGGACCCGGGACAGAAACTGCCCGGAGGTGCAGGGCTGCCGCTTGGAATCGGCAGCCCTGCAC
>NZ_BAAAON010000001.1:942594-1112452 GCF_039530425.1 Arthrobacter parietis
CTGCTCGGCGGATCGCGCTTAGCACCCTTTCCTTAAGGCGAGCCTCGTCGAAGAGGTCCTTCCACTCGATGCGGATGAACGTCCACCCTTGCTCCATGAGCGCCTTCTCCCGGCGCCGTTCCTGAAAGAGCACCTCGTCCGTCGGTGCATAGTCGAAGTACTTCGTTCGACCGTCAAACTCCAGCGCGAGCTTGATGCCCTCCCAGGCGAAATCCAATCGATGCGCCCCGTTGTTCGTGTGGACGGTGAATTGCTGAACCGGCATTGGCAGGCGCATCTTCCTCAGGAAGTACCAGGTGAGCGTTTCGCCGGGGGACTCCGACAGCACACTGGCTTGCGTCATTACCCTCCTGGCCCGGGCGACGCCTTTGTAGCCGGCCAAACGGTCGATGGTCTTCCAGATCAATTCCGGATCTGCGCCGAGGTGAAGCGCATGCTCAGCGATAATCAGCGCCTGCTTGAACGGGAGTATTCGGGCACAATCCACTACCGTCCGCTCCAGGGACGTGACCCGCAGCTTGGCACAGCGCGTCACCTCGAAGTGCTCCAGCCGCGCTTGATGGTTACGGACGTCCGGCGCATGACTTGTGGCTGAGATGTTCGACGGCTGTGTCAGGTGTATGACTGAGTCCACCTCCCACAGGTGGAGCCCATGGGCCCGGGCAGCAGTAGCGTGGCTGTACGTTCCGGAGCCTGAAGCCGTTGCAACCGTGGCGTGCTTGTGGGCGTGAACCAGTCGGAGAGCGCTGGCATTGGGCGTCAGCTTCTTCCAGGCTCGGGCTGACATGTAGCAGCCCCTCCGAAGCCGCACGAGCTGGCCCGACTTCACCAGAGCCTGGATGTTCCGCGTGGTCAGCCCCTTGTCCAGGAGCGTCTCCGTGAGCCAGAGAGCGTCCCCGCGGGTGAGCCAGTCAGTCGATTTCATCTCCTCAGGATGGAACGCCGTTGGGCCTCGCGGGCCGAGTACCTGGGGTATGTGGATAAGTCGCCGAGGATTCGGACACAGAAACTGCCCTGAGGTGCAGGGCTGCCGATTCCAAGCGGCAGCCCTGCACCTCCGGGCAGTTTCTGCGGGCAGCCAGCGGGCGGCACGGGCAGCGGGCCGCACGCCGGCGCGATAGCCTTAAGGGAGGAGAGGGGACCGATGCAACGCGCGCACAGGCATGACGAACTTACGGCAATGATCGAATGGCCGCGACCCTTGAGCCCGCAGGCACTCAAGATCATCAAGAACGTCCTGCTCGGTGTGCTGGTTGTCACCGCGCTCGTGCAGATCATTCCGTTTCAGGTGCTCGGCGGTCTGGTCAACCACCTCTTCACGATTCTCCTCCTCCTGTCCTGGGCCGGACCGGCGCGGCGCTTCCTGCGGCGGCGAGCCGCTGAACGCAACGGAGACGCCAACGAGGAACGAAACGAGGAACGCGAGGGACCGGCAGCGCCCGAGGAAAAGTAGCCAGCAACCGGAGCTGGATCAGGCGGCAGGAACCAGAAGCTCGCTCACGGTGACGCCTCCTTCAATAACCAGCCGGACCACCGCCGGCATGGCATCACAACCCCCGGCAAGAGGAATCTCCACGTCCCCGGCGTACCCAGCCGCAACGGACGCCCTACCCCATTCCCGCCACGTATCCGCAGGCCCGGGAACCACAATCCGCAGCAACCCACCGGCACTCCGGGCAATGCGCACCGAGACCGACGCCGGCGCAGCCCCGCCCCACCCGCGGTAAGTCAGCAAAGCACGCAGCAGGGCGGGGTCGGCGACGGTCACGGCAGTCCCCTGCAGGGGCGTCTCCGGCACCAGCAGGGCGTTCACGGATTCGTCGAAGAGTTCAGCCCGGATCCAGGAGCCCCGCGTCCGCGCCGGACTACCCGAGCCGGACACCTCGAGGGCAACCGCCAACGGCAGGTCCACCGCGGAACGTCCAATCAGCAGGTCATACGTTCCCGGCTCCACCAGCATTCGCCCCGCAGCCGGGCTGAAGACTGCAAGTTTCTCCTCGGCCACCGGAATCGAAACCACCGTCCGTTCCCCTGGCTTCAGCGACACCCTCGCGTGCGCAACAAGCCGCCGCCTGGGGTAGCCCGGCAGATCCGAGGTGCCATACACCTGCACCAGTTCATGAACATCCCGCCCACCGGCGTTCCGCACGGACACCGCGAGCGCACCGTCACCATACGATGCCGACTCGTACTCCACAGCGGCGTAACCCAGCCCGTGACCCAGCGGGTAGAGCGGTTCAGCAGTGCTGTAGTGGTAGGTGGACCGGGACCCGATGATGTCGTAGTCGAGGATGTCAGCGAGGTCCGCATCCCGCGCCCACCACGTCTGGGGCAGCCGCCCGGATGGTTCATGGTCACCGCTGAGCACGTCCGCCACTCCGCGCCCAAGCTCCTGCCCTCCGTGCGAGGACCACACTATTGACGGCACCTCCGCCAGCTCCCCGAGCGCGTAGGGGTAGGACGAGACGATCACCAGCACCGTCCGCGGATTCGCCTCCCGCACCACCCGGATCAGCTCCTGCTCACTCTGCGGCAGGTCCAGCGTGGTGCGGTCGATTGTCTCCCGCCCGCCCAGGTGCGGATCATTACCGACGACGACGACGGCGACATCCGCGGACGCCGCTGCCTTGCGTGCCGCTTCAGCTCCGGACCGGATGGTGCGCAGGGCGAAGCGGTCCGCGTCCTGCTCGGATCCCGTCACGAGCACGGCGCTGCCTGTTCCTTCCTCCGCCCGGACCCACTTTCCGGAGGCAATGTGCCGCAGGGCGACCGAGCCCTCAACTGAGCGGTGCAGCGCGAACGTCTCCTGAACCACCCAGCCACCAACCCGCTCCGAGGTGGCACGGAGGTACCCGCTCTCACCCGAGACAAAGCGTCCGTTCACCGAGGACCGCAGCGTGTACTCGCCATTCCCCCAGTCATTGAGCACCAGTGATTCCGCAGAACCCGGTGACCCCGCCAAAGCTGTCAGCGCCGCAGAGCCATCCGGCACTCCCACATACCGGTTGGTGCGGGTGCTGCGAAGCGCAACGAGGTCCAGCCCTTCCTCCGCGATCACGCTGCCGTACCGCTCCTTAATGCCCGCCGCGATACTCACGGGATGCACAAGAGTTCCGCTGTACCAGTCGCTCAGCACGTGGGCCCCCAGCGATCCGATGACGGCGATGGCGCCCGGCTCGTCCCGCAGGGGAAGGACAGGACCGGCATCAGCTGAGATTCCAACGGAGGAAGCGGCGTTGCGGAGAACCACTACGGACTTGCGAGCGGCTTCCCGCGCCAGCGCAGCGTGCTCGGAGGTCAGCAGCGCCTCAGCAGGAATGGATCCATACACGCCGCCGTCGGGCTCGAACTCACCCGTGCGTTCACGCAGCGTGAGCAAGCGAAGGACCGCCGCGTCGATATCCGCAACAGAGATGAGCCCGCGATCCAGCGCCTCCTCAAGATAGGCAATGGACGGCGCGGAGTCGTCGCCGTCGTCCGTGAAACTGTCAACGCCGGCACACAGGGCAGCCGCATAGGCAGAGGCGCCGTCGTCGAAATACTTCTCCGCTGTGAACAGGGAGGACGGCGCGCCGGCGTCCGTCACCACCGCGAGCGTTTCCCCGTTCCGCCACGTGCGCAGATGCTCGGTCACCAGGTCGGACACATGCGCAGGCCGCCCGTTCACCAGGTTGTAGGAAAGCATGACGGCGCCCGCAGCCCCCGATTCGATGGGCAGCCGGTAGGCAGGCAGCTCATACTCGTGGAGGACGCGCGGCGGCAGTTGGCTTGAGGTGACGTTGCGGTCACGCTCATTGTTGTACCCGAGGAAGTGCTTCAGCGTTGGTACGGTCAGCCACTGCTCGGCGGAATCACCCTTCAGGCCTTCACAGTAAGCGGTGGCCAGCGAAGCAGTGAGCCCGGAATCCTCCGAAAATCCCTCCTCATTCCGCCCCCACAGCGGGTGCCGGAGCGGATTGACCACGGGCGCCCAGACGTTCAGGCTCACGGTGGGATCGGCGGCCTTTTTTGCGCGCATCTCGACGCCGACAGCCCGCCCCACCCGCCGCAGCAGGTCCTCGTCCCAGCTGGCCGCGAGACCGACGGTCTGCGGAAAGACCGTCGCGTCACCGAGCCAGGCAACCCCGTGCGCCGCCTCCGCGCCGGTATGGAAGTAGGCCAGACCGGCGTCGGGAAGTGCCGGCGAGTGCTGATGGAGTAGAGCAATCTTCTCGGCCCGGGCGAGCGTTGCGAGGATGCTCTGCGCGGTACGGATGGCCATACGGGTTTCGGTCACGAAAAAGTTCCGATCCTTGGGAGAATTGTTTAAGCGCTTGCACAGCGCTGTTCGACCACCATGCTGACATTACGCGCTGTGATACGCAACACGATTTCCTCTTGTCTCGAGACAAAAGATGCCCTACGGTTGGATCAATCGAAGCGCTTCGACTAATCGACCCGGACGACGCGCCGCCAATTCTGATTGCAACCATGCAAGCGCCCCTATCGGCGCGCCTGGACACGAAGGAGTGCACCATGCCAAACATCTCGGACGCCGCGAACGGCACAATCACCCGCAAGCCCCTCGGTCGCCGGTCTTTCCTCGGCCTGCTGGGCGGAGCTGCCTTCTTCGCCGCCTCCCCGGCACTGTTGACCGCATGCAGCACCGGTGCTTCAGCTCCGCAGGCAACGACCGCGGGCGGGTTGGCGGAAGCCGTCGCCAAGCTGGTGCCCAAGTACATTCCGATGAACCTGGTCCAGCCGGACATCCCGGGTGTCAACGGGTCCACGCCGGGATTCACTACCATCCCCACCGAACTGGTGAAGTCCGTCCCGAAGCCTCCCGGAAGCGGCGGCACCTACACGGCCATGTCGCCCGCGTGGTGGGCCATTCCCCGCGGCCTGCCGGACAACGCGTACTACCAGGCGGTGAATGAGCGCCTTGGCGCCACCGTCGAGTTCCAGGCCAATGACGGCAATACCTACGGCGATAAAATCCAGACCGTCCTCGCCTCCCCGCGCGACGTTCCCGACTGGGTGGTCATCCCCTCCTGGAACATCCCGCCGCGGTTTGGACAGGCGGCCAAGGGTCTGTTCACGGACCTTTCCCCCTACCTCGCGGGCGACAAGGTGGAGAAGTACCCCAACCTGGCCAACATTCCGACGGCCGCGTGGAAGTACAGCTGCTTCGAGGGCGGACTCTACGGGCTGCCCATGCCCACGCCGCTGGTCAATGACGCGTTCTTCTACCGCACGGACCTGTTCGAGGAGATGGGACTCGAACAGCCGAAGACCGCAGATGAATACATCACCATCGCCAAGGAAATCACTGACCCGTCGAAGAACCGCTGGGGTTCCGAGGACGTCTGGAACGGCGCGCAGATCATGCACGGGGTCGTCCCAAAGTGGAAGCTCGTGGACGGCACGCTGGTGAACAAGTTCGAGACCGAGGAATACCGGGCCGCCCTCGAGTGGATCATCAAGCTCTTCAAGTCCGGCGCTGTCCACCCGGACGCTGTTGCGGGCAACGCCCAGCAGGCAAAGCCGCGCTTCGAGTCCGGTGCCACGCTGATGACGGTCGACGGCGTCGGCGGCTGGCACGAGGCACTCGGCCGCGTACTGCCCACCAACCCGGACTTCAACATGCAGCCGATGGACTTCTTTGCGCCCGACGGCGGTGATCCCACCCTATTCAGCGGCCAACCGGCCGGAATCTTCAGTTTCATCAAAAAGACCGAGGACACCGCCAGGATTGAAGAACTCCTGGCACTCGCGAACTTCATGGCCGCACCCTTCGGAACGGAAGAGAACCTCCTCATCACGAGCGGCGTCGAGGGCAAGCACTTCAAGCGCGACGCCCAGAACATCCCGCAGATGACTGACCTCGGACGCGCGGAAGTCACGAGCACGTACCAGTTCCTCGTCAGCCCGCCCACCGTCAACTCGCAGGTCCAGTATCCCGGCTTCGTCGAGGCCAAGACCGAGTGGGAAGCCCGCCAGGCCCCCTTCGTCCAGGAAGACGTCTTCTTCGGCATGCAGATCCAGGAGCCGCCGCAGTACGGATCCCTCGGCGCACCGTTCGACGACCTCGCCAAGGACATCGCCCGCGGCCGCAAGAGCCTCAAGGATCTCGATTCGGAGATTGCCACCTGGAAGCAGAACGGCGGCGAAAAACTCCGCGAGTTCTACGCCGGCTTCCTGACCGCATAGCACCGGCCATGACCACCACCGATTTCATCCGCCGCGGCAACCGGGCGGCAGACAAGCACGACGACGACGTTCCGACCTTGCCCGCCCCGCCGCCTGTCCGGCGCAAGCAGGGTCTGAAAGCCCGGTTCCGGCGCGACCGCTCGCTGGTGCTGATGGCGCTTCCCGTCGTCGTCCTTCTGGTTGTGTTTGCCTACGTGCCCTTGCTCGGCAATGTGGTTGCGTTCCAGAGCTACTCGCCGTTTATCGGCATCCCGGCCAGCCCCTGGGTGGGCCTGGAGAACTTCGCGCGGGTGTTCGGCGATCCGAACTTCTGGAACGCAGTCCGCAACACGCTGGTCATCACGGGCTTCCAGCTCGTGTTCTTCTTTCCCGTCCCGATTGCGCTGGCACTGCTGCTCAACTCCCTGCTTCGGCCGGCCATGCGTGCCACCATTCAGGCGATCGTCTACCTCCCGCACTTCTTCTCATGGGTGCTCGTGGTGTCCGTCTTCCAGCAGTTGCTGGGCGGCGCGGGGCTCCTGAGTCAGATGCTCCGGGCCAACGGCTGGAGCGGCATGGACATCATGACCAATCCGGACACCTTCCTGTTCCTCATCACTTCCCAGGCGGTCTGGAAGGACGCGGGGTGGGGAATCATCGTCTTCCTGGCCGCCCTGGCCGCGATCGATCCTGAGCAGTACGAGGCGGCGGCTGTTGACGGCGCCAACCGCTGGCGCCGCATGTGGCACGTGACGCTTCCGGGACTGCGATCCGTCATCGTCCTGCTGCTCATCTTGCGCCTCGGCGATGCACTGACAGTCGGGTTCGAGCAGATGATCCTGCAGCGCGACGCCGTTGGCGCCGAGGCTGCGGAGGTGCTGGACACCTTCGTCTACTACACCGGCATCCAGAACGGTGACTGGAGCTACGCAGCTGCCGCCGGGCTCATCAAGGGCGTCATCTCACTCGGGCTCATTCTCGCCGCCAACAAGGTGGCCCATCTCTTCGGTGAAAACGGGGTGTATTCCAAGTCATGACAACGATCATCAAGCCAGCCCGGCCCCGCCGTAGCGGTCCTTCGCGGCCCGCGTGGGAAGAAGAACCGGGAATTGCGACCAAGGCGGGAAAGGTAGTGATCCTGACCCTCGTGGTGCTCGCAGTCCTCGGCCCGCTCTACACCATCCTGCTCACGAGCATCTCCTCGCAGGGCACCATCACCCAGGCGGGCGGCCTCGTCCTCATCCCGGGTGAATTCTCACTCGACGCGTACCGCCAGATCCTGAACGGCGGCGTGGTGACCCGCGCCGTGCTGGTGAGTGTCTGCATCACCGTCACCGGAACCCTGCTCAGCATGGTGGTGTCGATCCTGTGCGCCTACGGTCTCTCACGGCCGGGCTCCTTTGCTCATACGCCGATCCTGTTCGCCCTGCTGATCACGATGTTCTTCAGCGCCGGAATGATCCCGTCCTACCTGCTGGTTTCCGGCCTCGGCCTCATCGACTCCTACTGGGCACTGATCCTGCCGAGTGCGGTGTCCGTCTTCAACATCATCATCCTGCGCGGATTCTTCATGGGGATTGACCGCGGCATCCTCGACAGCGCGCGCATCGACGGGGCCAGCGAGTGGCGCATCCTCGCCCAGATCGTGCTGCCCATGTCCAAGGCGGTGACTGCCGTGATCGCGCTGTTCTACGGCGTCGGCTACTGGAACGCCTTCTTCAACGCGGTGCTCTACATCAATGACAGCTCCAAGAACCCACTACAGGTGGTCCTGCGCTCCTACGTGCTGCAAGGTGTGTCCGTGCCGGGGCAGATCGACGTCGGCCAGGGCGTGGCGCCATCGCTCGCCCTGCAGATGGCGGTCATCGTGATCGCCATGGTGCCGATCCTCATGGTCTACCCGTTTGTGCAGAAGCACTTCACCAAGGGCGTCATGATCGGCGCGGTGAAGGGATGACGGCGTCGTGCAGGTCAGCGCGCGCTCGACGTCTCCCGCTGGACCAGCGTCGGAACGATCAGCCGCACCTCAACCGGCTTGTCCGAGTTGAGCCGGTCCATGACCATTTCAACGGCCGCGCGGCCGATGTCGTGCGCCGGAATGGAGACGGCAGTCCATGGCCTGGCGGCGGCAAGCGCCACGTCCTCCGGTGCGATCACCACTACCGATATGTCCTCGGGAATGTGCAGGCCGCGCCCGGCCAGGGCCTCATGCAGCAGCGGCAGCAGTCCCTCGTTATGCACCACGAGGGCAGTGACTGCGGTGGCGGCGCCGTCGTCGTCGAGCACTGCAGTGAGCGCCTCGGTGAGGGCCGCCATGGAAGCCTCACAGGCACGCAACACGGAACCAACGCCCGCGGCCTCACACGCCTCGGTGAAACCCTTCCGTGCGCGGTCCGCGTAGGTGGCATGGCGCTCAAGCGAAGCCTGTGGGGATCCAATGAAACCGATACTGCGGTGATTCAGGTCCACGAGGTGCCGCACAGCAGTCCGGGAGGCGCCCGCGAAATCGAAGTCGACGCAGCTGAGCCCCTGCGGATCATCCGGGAGGCCGATCAGCACTGCCGGCTTGCGCAGTTTGGCGAGCAGGGGGATGCGGGGATCGCGCGCTTCGATGTCCATCATCAAGAGTCCGTCCACCATGGACTGGGATGTGACTCTTTCCAGTCCGCCGGCGTCGTCCTGGGTCAGGAGAAGGACGTCCTGGTTGTAGGTGCGCGCCGTGGTGACCACGGCTGCCACGAACTGCATGATCACGCTGACGTTCACGTCCGCGCGAAGCGGTGCCATCAGTCCCAGCACGTTGGAGCGGTTGGAGGCGAGCGCCCGGGCACCGGAATGCGGACTGTAGTCGAGCTTCCGGATAGCACTCTGGACAGCCAGCCGGGTCTCTTCGGAGATGGTTCGCTTTCCACTCAGTACGTAGGAAACAGTGCTCAGCGATACCCCGGCTTCCCGGGCGACATCATTCATGGTGGCCACGGCTTCCATCCTAGCTTCGACACACTTCGATTCCCATTCGCAACGATTCAACCGGCTGCGAAAGAGAAGCGTTTCGACAACTGCACACTCACTTTGAACGCACCACATAAAGGAACAGCATGAAATTCACTGACGGATACTGGATGTACCGCAAGGGCCTCACCGCCCTGCATCCGCGGGACATTTCGGACGCCGTGGCCACCGATTCCGGACTCGAGATCTACGCTCCAACGCAGCGGATCAATGCCCGCGGCGATGCGCTGAACTGCCCGCAGCTGACGGTGTCCTTTTCGTCGCCGCTTGAGGGCGTCATCGGCGTGACGATCGAGCACTTCCAGGGCGCCCTTGACCCCAATCCGCGGTTCGAACTGCAGGACGCGCACCCCGCCGTCGACGTGTCCGTCGGGGACACCCACGCCACCCTGACCTCCGGTGCGCTCACCGCGTCCGTCAGCCTGAGCGGCGACTGGACGGTTGACTTCACCGGCGACGGAAAGCTGCTCACCAGTTCGGTGCCGCGGAGCGTCGGTTTCATTACCGACGACGCCGGCCGCTCCTTTGTGCACGAGCAGCTCACCCTCGGTGTGGGCACCAATGTGTACGGGCTCGGCGAGCGCTTCGGCGCGTTCGTCAAGAACGGCCAGTCGGTGGACGTCTGGAACGAGGACGGCGGAACCTCCAGTGACCTCGCCTACAAGAACGTGCCGTTCTTCCTGACCAACTCCGGGTACGGGGTGTTCGTGAATCATCCTGAGCGGGTTTCATTCGAGATTGGCTCGGAGGTGGTCTCCCGTGCGCAGTTCAGCGTGGAGGGCCAGAAGCTTCAGTACTTCGTGATCTACGGGCCGTCACCGAAGGAGATCCTGCGCCGGTACACGGAGCTGACCGGCAGGCCCGCGCGGATTCCTGCGTGGTCCTACGGTCTGTGGCTGTCCACGTCCTTCACCACGGATTATGACGAGGACACCGTCATGTCCTTCATCGACGGCATGGCGGAGCGCAACCTGCCGCTCTCCGTATTCCACTTCGACTGCCACTGGATGCGGGCTTTCCACTGGAGCGACTTCGTCTGGGATCCGGCCACCTTCCCCGACCCGGAGGGAATGCTGCGGCGCCTGCACGAGCGCGGGCTCAAGGTGTGCGTGTGGATCAACCCCTATATTGCACAGCGCTCCCACCTATTCCGGGAGGGCCGCGAGCTCGGCTACCTGGTGCAGCGGGCTGACGGTTCCGTGTGGCAGTGGGATCTCTGGCAGGCCGGGATGGCGCTGGTTGACTTCACCAATCCCGACGCCGTCCTCTGGTACCAGGACAAGCTGCGCACCCTGCTGGGGCAGGGAGTGGACTCCTTCAAGACCGACTTCGGCGAACGCATCCCCACCGACGTCACCTGGCATGACGGCTCGAACCCGCAGCGGATGCATAACTACTACACCCAGTTGTACAACGAAGCGGTGTTCCAGCTGCTCGAGAAGGAGCTGGGGGTCGGTGAAGCGGTCCTGTTTGCCAGGTCCGCGACCACCGGCGGTCAGAAGCTGCCCGTGCACTGGGGCGGGGACTGCGAATCCACTTTCGCCGCAATGTCCGAATCCCTGCGCGGCGGCTTGTCTCTGGCGTCCTCGGGCTTCGCGTTCTGGAGCCACGACATCGGGGGGTTTGAGGGCACGCCGGAGCCGGAGATGTTCAAGCGGTGGATCGCGTTCGGGCTGCTCTCATCACACTCCCGCCTGCACGGATCCAACTCCTACCGGGTGCCGTGGCTCGTGGATGAGGAGTCGGTGGATGTGCTGCGGCACTTCACCGAACTGAAGATGCATCTGATGCCGTATCTGGCAGGCGCAGCCGAGGAAGCGTATTCCTCCGGAACCCCGGTGATGCGGCCCATGTTCCTGGAGTTCCCTGCGGACCAGGGGTGTGCCCACCTCGACCGGCAGTACATGCTCGGCAGTAGCCTGCTGGTTGCGCCGGTGCTGGAGGCCGGCGGCGAGCACTCGTTCTACCTCCCGGAAGGAACGTGGATCCATCTCGAGTCGGGTGACACCCTCGAGGGCCCCCGCTGGCACAGCCGCTCCTTCTCGGTCATGGAAGCTCCCGTGTTCGTTCGGCCAGGAACCATCCTGCCCCTGGGCACCGTTTCCAACCGGCCGGACTATGACTGGGCAGCCAATGTCGAGTTCAGCGCCTTTGCAGTCGAGGAGGGGCATCGCTCCAGGGTTGAGGTGCCCTCCCCCGACGGTTCGTCGACCACTTATGAGGTGACCGTGGCACAGGGAGAGGTGAGCGCCGTCGTCGTTCCTTGATCGCCTCGGACGGCGGGCACGCAGGTGCGAGCATCGATTCATCAGCCTACTGTTGAATTACAGCCGGTAAGAGCAGCCGTACCCGGCGGCGCCGGCTCCGATGCTGAAGGAGGAGTCCAATGTCGAGCACGGAGAAGAAGCAGTCCAACGAACAGGGGCAGGACGAGCGGAAATCCCACCAGATGCGAAACATGTACCTGCGGTTCGGCGCTATGATCCTGACCGCCATGGTGGTGATGTACTTTGTCATGTTCATCGGCTCCTGGGAATGGAGCCATATCCGTTTCAGCGAGAGTCGCGTGTTCATGACACTCGCCATGGGCGGCACGATGGGGTTGATCATGCTCGGCTGGATGCTGAACATGTACAAGAACACAAAGGCGAACGTGGCCGTGGTGGTGGTCAGCCTCCTGCTGCTGGGCGGCGGCGCTTTCCTCGACCGCAGCCAGACCACCGTGGATGATCAGGACTACATGAGCGCCATGATCCCGCACCACTCGCTGGCCATCACCCGGTCCGAACGCGCCGAACTGGCCGACGTGCGGGTGTGCCAGCTCGCCGTCGAGATCAGCGAGGCCCAGCGGCGGGAAATTAGCGAGATGGACTGGCTGATCGAGGATATCGAGGAGAACGGCATAGCGGAAACACTGGAGGAGGCACAAGCCCGGCCGGTGCCTGACTATGAAGCTTCCGCCTTACGCGACTGCGCAGGGCAGTAGCCGGACGCGGCTTACTTCTTGATCGCCACCGACTCCGCCATGAACTCAGCAACCACCTGCTGGGAGATGGCGACATCGAGGACGAACACGCCGTCGTCGTCGCTCGCCAGCCAGGTCTTCAGTTCGGTGAGGTCGGCGAGGGCGTGCGCCTTGGCACCCTTGGCACCGAGGGCGCGCCCGACGGCGGCGAAGTCCACTTCATCGATGAGCATCGCCTGGTTGTGCAGGCCCTTGGCGGCATATTGGTGGAGTTCGGCGCCGTACGCGGAGTCGTTGAGCACAATCAGTACGCCCCGACGGGTGGCGCGGAGGAAGGTCTCGAAGTCGGCCAGGCCCATAAGGCCGCCGCCGTCGCCGCTGACCAGGACGGTGGTGCGGTCCGGCCGTGCCACCGACACGCCGGCTGCGGATCCGAAGCCCATGCCGATGGATTGGAAGGCGGTGCCGACCAGGATCATGGCGTGCGGATCGGGCACGGACAGGTACATGGGCGCCCAGCCGATGAAGTGCCCGCCGTCCATGACCACGGAGCGCTCTGCCGGGAGGATGTCCTCGAGCGCCGCGACGACGGCCCGCGGGTTGAGGCGTCCGTCGGGACCGAACTCGACGGGATCTTCGATGGGATGGGAGGACCGGAAATCCTCACCGGCAACCTCGGGGATTTGCTGGCGCCAGGTGGACGTGGCTGCCGGCTCCACCTGCTCCAGAAGGCCCTCAACGAACGGGCGGATATCGGAGCGGATGTAATCGACAACGATGGGGTGATTTTCGTCGGGCTCGTTGTCCACGCGGATGATCCGGGTTCCCTCCGGAAACAGGGTTCCATACCGGGTCTGGAAAATGTTCATGCTGGCCCCGACCACCAGCACGACGTCGGCCCGGCGCGCCACTTCGAGGCGGTGGCGGCGGGTGAAGCCTCCGGCGACCCCCAGGTCCCACTCGCTATCGAAGGCGTTGATCGCCATGACGGAGGTCATGAAGAGGGCGCCCAGGCGGTCACCGATCTCCTTGAGCGGCGCCGCGGCGTCCGCGAGGACAACCCCGCGGCCGGCGATTACCACCGGACGCTTCGCCGAGGCTAGCAGTTCGGTCACGCGCTCAAGGTCCGACTCTTCCGGCGGCCACACAGCCTTGGCGGGCAGCGGTTCGAGCGGCTCGGGGTCGGTGAGCGGCGCAGTGGCGAGGTCATACGGGATGGCGACGATGACGGGCTGCACCGTCTGCAGGGCGAGGTCGAAGGCGCGGTGAGTGATCTCGGCGGCGTTGCCGGGGCGGGCAACGAGGGTGGTCACCCCAGCCGCTTCGGCAGCTTTCGTCTGGTCGATGTCGAAGTTCCGCGGGGCGGCCGCCGGTGCGTCCCCGACCACCAAAACGAGCGGGATGCGGGCGATACGTGCCTCGGCCAGGGTCGTATAGGTATTCGTGAAGCCGGCGCCGTACGTGGTGGTCGCCGCAGCCACCCCACCCGTTGCCCGGTGATACGCATCCGCCATGGCAACGGTTGCGGATTCATGCCGGGCGGAGGTGAACGGGAAGCCGCGCCTCGTGAGCCGGCTGATCAGATGTGCGTTGCCATTGCCCATGAGCCCAAACAGGTGACCGGCCCGCTCCGCCACCGCGTCGGCCACAGCTGCCGAAACGTGGCCCTCGTCGGGAAGCATCGGGGTATCGCCGGTCGGCTGGTCCTGGGTACTGGCGGTCGTCATGGTTTAAGTCCACTCCTTCGTGTGCGTCCTCACTAGGTTAGGTGCTCCCGGGTAGTGCTCCCGCATCGCGGCTAGCCCGCCACAGCGCAAGGGACTTTGCCTTAGGCTCAGGAAGTTCAGTCCCGACAACCCGGCCTACAAAAGCCAGTAAGGAAACCGCATGTCGTTCCAGGCTTACCTCGACGCTATTGAAGACAAGACCGGCAGAACTCCACGTGAGCTGGTTGAGCAGGCGAAGGAGCGCGGTTTTGATAGCCCTGCCGTCAAAGCGGGGGAAATAGTGGACTGGCTGAACGCGGACTACGGCCTGGGCCGCGGGCATGCCATGGCGCTGGTCCACGTCATCAAGAAAGGTCCGCAGATCAGCGAAAAGCACGTCGGTTCCGACGGCACGCATCGGGACGAATCGGCTGAGCTGTGGTTGGACGGGAAAGCGACCAGGCCCGCGGGCGGATGACCTACCCCCGGCGCACCAGCGCGTACCCGAACGACTCCAGATGCACCTTGTCCACGGCCTCCCCCGTGAGCAGGTCCACACCGGACACCTCGATTGCGACGGCGTCAGTACCGTGGTTAATCAGCGTCACCACGTCGCCGCGCTGCGCTGCTTCCACCAGCTCCGGCAGCCCTTCAAGCACAGGAACGACGCCGGCACCTGCGAACACGTGCGCACTCACCAGGCGAGCGCCGTCGTCGTCGGGCACTGTTGCGAGGTAGTAGGCGCGGCCAGCGCCGGCCTTGCGACCAGTGAAGGCCGGCAGACCCTCGGTGCGCCCGCCGCTGAAAGATGCGAGCACCTCCGCGTCGACGGCGGCAATCTCCTCCGCGAGGTACAGGCCGTCGAAGGCGTCAGAACTCAAAGTGACAGGGGCAGTGCGCTGACCCGGTCCGGCAGCGGAAGGCGGCACCAGCGCGCCGAATTCCTCCAGCGTGACACCGAGCAACGCGCCCAATTGGGTGAGGAACCCGCCCTCGCGGAAACGGTCGTGCTCGTCGACGACGTCGCTGAACGCGGTGACCAGCAGGTGCCCGCCACCCTCAACGAAGCTCGTGAGATTCGCGGCGCCGTCGGTTGTCAGCAGGTACAGCTGTGGTGCAACGACGACGGCGTACTGCCCAAGCTCCGACGTCGGCTGCACGAAGTCGATCTGCACGTGCTGACGATGGATGGCGTTGTACCAGCGCTGAACGCACTCCACGTAATCGAGGACAACCGGGTGGTCCGGGTTCTCGATGGCCCACCAGTTCTCCCAGCCGAAGACGATGGCCACGCGGGCATCCTTCGAGCCGGCGGGTAGCGCGGGCAGGGACGCAAGCTCCTCGCCCAACTGGACGACCTCGCGCCAGGTGCGGGTGGACGTGCCGGCGTGCGGCAGCATCGCTGAGTGGAACTTCTCGGCGCCCGCACGGGACTGCCGCCACTGGAAGAACAGGATGCCGTCCGCGCCGCGGCCGACGCTCTGCATGGACAACGCCTGCATCTGCCCGGGCGCCTTGGGTGCGTTGGTGGGCCGCCAGTTCAGCGCATTCGTGGACTGCTCCATGAGCAGCCATGGGGTGTCCGGTTTGAAGGAGCGGATCAGGTCCCGTTGGAAGGCACCTGCACGGAAGCTCTCGGGCTCGTTCGGGTCCGGATAGCAGTCGTCGGAGATGACGTCCATCTCCGCCGCCCACTCCCAGTAGTTGGCGGGCTTGAAGGCACCCATGAAGTTCGTGGTGACGGGTTGCGTTGCTCCGGCGGCGCGGATGATGTCCCGCTCCATCGTGTAGCACTCGAGCAGCATGTCCGAGGTGAACCGGCGGAAATCGAGCAACTGACCGGGGTTGTGGCTGTAGGGGGCTTTGCGCGGCGGGAAGATGTGGTCGAAGGTCTCGTAGTGCTGCGCCCAGAACCAGGTGCCCCAGGCAGCGTTCAACTCATCGAGCGTGCCGTACTTCCGCTCGAGCCAGACGCGGAAGGCATCGCGCGCGGAGTCGGAGTAGTCCAGGTTGAGGTGGCAGCCGTACTCGTTGTTGACGTGCCACAGCACCACCGCCGGGTGGTCCACGTACCGCTCGGCGAGGCGCTGCACCAGGGCCGAGGCAAGACGACGGTACGACGGCGACGACGGCGCGTAGTGCTGCCGGCTTCCGTGCCAGTACGGTGCGCCGTTCTCGTCTGCGGCAAGGATGTCCGGATAGGCAACGGTCATCCACGGTGGGGGCGACGCCGTCGCAGTAGCAAGGTCAACGGCAATCCCACCCTCATGCAGCAGATTGATGACCCGGTCAAGCCACTCGAAGTCGTAGACGTCCTCCGCAGGCTGAATCCGCGACCACGCGAAGATCCCGAGGCTCACCATGGTGACCCCGGCCTCACGCATCCGCTCGACATCTTCCGGCCAGACTGACTCAGGCCACTGCTCGGGGTTGTAATCGCCGCCGTAGTGCACGGTGTTCCTTTCGGGAGTGTTGAGGATCTAGCGCTTGCGCTCGCGTTCCTTCACAACGAGCACAGCAAAAACAAGGCAGCCCATCCCGGGCACAATCAGCGGCGGCAACTGCCAGGTCACGATGACGGTCAGCGTCAGTGCGACGAGCAGCGGGACAATCGCGCCCGGGTCCGAGCCGAAAGCCTGCACACCGTCCCGCACTGCCTGCCGCCAGCCCTTCTCGGGCGTCCAGCGGACCGCCGACTGCAGCAGCGTCAGCGCGAAAGCGGCCAGTGCCAGGAGCCCGACGACGAATACCGCCTGCCAGCCGGGCAGCACCTGGGTGCCGGCGAGCAGGAGGTTGAAGAGCAGGACCAGGGCGAGCGCCGTCGTCGTCAATCCGACTACCCAACCAGTGCGGAGAGCAGACAGGAAGTCCGACCACCACTGGCCGAGCGTGGAACGCTCGGCCAGTAGATAGCGGTGGAGGTGCCGGCTGGAGGCTGCGATCGCCGCCGGCAGCGTGACCAGCAGCAGGCCGCCGGCGACCGTAAGGATCCCTATCCACAGCACTTCCGCGAACAGTGCAAACTTCCCCTCGGCACCCGGCCACTTGAGCTGGGTGCCGTCTGGTTGGGGTCGTTCACGCCGTTTGCGGACGCTGCGGGGTGTCATCCCTTCAGGCCCTGGGTGGCAACGCCGTCGACGAGGAACCGCTGGAAGATCACGAAGAACAGCATGACCGGCAGCAGTGCCAGCACCGCGATCGCCACCGTGGCGCCGTAGTCGGAACCACTGGTTTGGTCATTGAACACCCGCAGTGCCAGCGGCAGCGGGTAGTTGTCCGGCGAATTCAGGTACAGCAGCGGGCCGAGGAAATCATTCCAGCTCCAGATGAACGCGAAGATCGAGGAGGTGATCAGCGCCGGCTTGATTAGCGGAATGGTGATGGACCAGAAGATGCGCCAGTGGCCGCAGCCGTCAATGCGCGCTGCCTCGTCGAGTTCCTTGGGCAGGTTACGGATGAACTGGACCATAAGGAACACGAAGAACGCTTCAGTGGCCAGGAACTTGCCGACCAGGAGGGGGAAGAACGTGTCAATCATCCCGAGGTTACGGAAGATCATGTACTGGGGAATGATCAGCACGTGGAACGGGAGCAGGAGGGTGCCGATCATCATGGTGAAGAACAGCGGGCGGCCCTTGAAGTCCAGGCGGGCGAACGCGTAGGCGGCCATGGATGAGGAGATGACGGTGCCGATCACCGCGCCGATGCCGAGGATGGTGGAGTTCCAGAAGAACTTCCAGGTGGGAATACCGGCAACGCCCTCCATGACCTTGAAGAAGTTATCGAAGGTAGGGTTCTGGGGCAGGAAGCTGTTGTTCGCACCGAACTCGGCGCTCGGTTTGAACGAAGCCGAGATCATCCACAGGAGCGGATAGAGCACGACGGCGGTCAGCAGCACGATGCCGATGATCCAGGCCACCGTTGCTGCGGTCCTCCGCCGGGGCTGGCGTCGCTTCCGGTTTGCCTCGACCGGTGGAAGTGCGGTCGGATTGGTTTCGATCGTGGTCACTTTGTGTCACCTCCGTAGTGCACCCAGCTCTTGGAGGTGCGGAAAAGGATAAACGCGAGGATGCCTACGGCGATCAGGAGTACCCAGGCCATTGCCGAGGCATAGCCCATCTGATTGTTCGTGAAGGCGCGGGTGTAGAGGTAAACGGTATAGAAGTTGGTGGCGCCGGCAGGTCCGCCGGTTCCTGAACCGATGATGTAGGCGGACGCGAAGATCTGGAATGCGCCGATCATTTCGAGCAGCAGGTTGAAGAAGATCACCGGAGAGAGCATCGGTAGGGTGACGCTGAGGAACTTGCGCCATGCCTTCGCGCCGTCCACTGACGCCGCTTCATACAGCTCGGTGGGTATCTGCTTCAGGCCCGCCAGGAAGATGACCATCGGGGCTCCGAACTGCCAGACCGCGAGGAGGATCATCATCGGCATGATCAGGGCCGGGACACCCACCCAGCCGCCGAGGTTGATGCCGAAGAGGCTCAGGCCGCTGTCCACCGGGCCGTCCGCGGAGAACATTGCCCGCCACACGATGGCGATGCTGACCGATGCGCCAATGAGGCTCGGTGCATAGAACGCCGAGCGGAAGAACGCGGTGCCCTTGGTCTTGTAGTTCAGCAGCATAGCCACACCGAGTGCGGCGGCCAGCTTGATGGGTGTGCCGACAAGGACGTAGATCATGGTGATCTGGACCGAGCCCCAGAAGACGGTGTCGCCGGCCATCCGTTCGAAGTTGCCCAGGCCGGTCCACTCGGGGGCTGTGAAGAGGTTGTAGTCCGTGAATGCGAGGTACAGCGAGTACAGCATCGGGCCCAGAGTAAGCGCGAAAAGCCCAAGCAACCATGGGGAGAGGAAAAGGTACCCCGCCACGTTCTCCCTGTTGCCTTTGCGTCGGGGCTGCCCACCCGTCCGGCGGTTGCCCGCCGGACGGGTGCCGGGTTCGGCGGTAGTGCGGGTGTGTGTTGGCGCGTGCGCCGATCCCGTGGTCATAGCCTGCTCCTAATAGCGGTGATAGCTAAGGTCGGTGTTCAGCTGCCGAGCGTAACGGCAGCCTCGTCGAAGAACTGCTGGGCGGCCTCTTCAGGAGTGATGGCGTCCAGTCCGATCGAGGTACCGAGTGTCAGGAAGGTGTTCTCCAGTGCGCCGTAACCCACGATCGGAGCTGCAGGCGGCTCGCCGATGCGGTCAGACACTGAATCCAGGTACTCCTTGACCTCAAGCTCGGGGCCTTCGAGCGCGGCACCTTCGAGAGCGGTTTCCGAAGCCGGAACGCCCAGGGAAGCGCCGAAGATCTCGCCGACCTCGGGGCTGTTGATCAGGAAGTCAACGAGAGCCACTGCAGCTTCAGGGTGCTCGGTCTGAGCGCCAACCGCGTGCAGCATGGAGGGCTTCTGGTAGAGGTCCTTCACGGAAGGATCGCTGGTGGGCGGTGCGAGGATGGTCAAGTCCTCAGCACCGGTGTCGCCAAGGTAGCCACCCATGAAGTTGGACCAGGTCATCTCGCTGGCGGTCAGATTTGCGCCGAAACCGGACTTCGGGGCCACTTCCTCCAGCTTGCGGCCGGGGATCACTGCATCGCTTTCGCGCAGATCGGATGCGCTGGCCCAGAACTCAGCGAGTTCCTCCTGGGTGAAGTTCAGTTGGCCGTCCTCAGTGAAAAGTTCGCGACCTTCCTGCCGGAGCTGCAGCTCGAAGTTCTGGATGCGGCCGGTGTAGTCGGTACCGCCCCAGATTTCGTCGCCGGCTTCGCTCACGCTGGCCATGTACGCCTCGTAGTCTTCCCACGAGGTGCCGCCTTCGTAGCCCTCGACGCCGGCCTGCTCGATCAGCGCAGGGTTCTCGAAGAGCGACCAGGCGTTGTAGCCGGTGGGCACAGCGAGGGTCTGGTCCTCAAGCTTGCCGGTTGCCAGGAGGGTTTCGTCGATGGTGTCGGTGGTCAGCCCGTTGCCGACGTACTCGGTGAGATCCATCAGCAGCCCGTTCTGTCCGTACTGGCGCAGGTAGCTGTAGTCGAACTGCATGACGTCCGGCAGGCCGCCGCCCGCTGCTTCGGTCTGGCGCTTCTCCCAGTAGGCGGGGAAGTCCATGAAGGTTCCGTTAACGTCAATGTTCGGGTTCTGCTCCTCGAACAGAGCGATGGCCTCGTTGTAACGCTCGGCGCGGTCCTCATTGCCCCACCAGGTGAAGTTGAGGGTGACTTCCTCGTTCGGATCGGGGGTGCCGCCGGCCTCGCCGCCGCCGTTGCCGCCGCACGCGGTCAGCATGAAAGCTGCTGCCATGGTGAGCGCTACGCCGGACCCGGCGCGTCGTGAAAGTTTATTGAACATCTTTGTCCTCCTGGGAACGGCTCAGATTTGAGGTGAAGCTCTTTGGGCCGCTGGTACAGTGGTGTACATCACGGGAAAGCGCTCTCCATCGAGAGTAAATTGAATCGTCTCAATGCGCAAGGCCTACTCCTAGAATAATGTGAGCTGTGATACTTCCGAGACACAATGAGCGAAGGAATTCTTCAGATGCCGCAGTTTGACCTCCCCCTCCGCGAGCTCGAGCAGTACGCACCGGATCGCACTGAACCCGCAGACTTTGACGCGTTCTGGGAGAAGACCCTCGCGGAGACGGCGGCCTTCTCACTCGATGCCCGTTTCGACGAGGTTGACGCCGGTTATTCAGAACTGGTCACTGAGGATGTCACCTTTGCCGGCTACGGCGGGCACGCCATCAAGGGATGGATGCTCCGGCCGCGCTCGGCCTCCGGTCCGCTGCCCACCGTCGTCACTTATATCGGTTATGGCGGCGGCAGGAGTCTGCTCGGTGAGTGGACTGCCATCCCAAGCACCGGCGTCGCGCATTTTGTTATGGATCTTCGCGGACAGGGCGCCGGTCACCGCAGTGGAGACACTCCCGACCCCGGTGTGGGCGGGCCTCACTTCGGGGGGCACCTGACGCTGGGTATTGACTCACCTGAGACCTATTATTACCGGCGGCTGTTCACCGATGCGGTGCGCGCGGTCGAAGCGGCGCAGGCGCACCCGTTCGTTGATCCTTCGCGAGTGCTAATCTCCGGCGGGAGCCAGGGCGGGGCGATTGCATTGGCCTCCGCCGCCCTATCCCCCACCTTCCTGGAGCATGCACCGCTGGGCGCGATCGTGGACGTGCCGTTCCTTTCCCACGTCCGGCGTGCAACGGAGATCGTGAACACCGCTCCGTACAGCGAGCTGGTGCGCTATCTCGGCATCCAGCGCGGGCGCGAGGAGGAAGTCTTCAACACTCTGGGTTACTTCGACGGCGTCAACTTCGCCGCCCGCGCCACCATGCCGGCGCTCTTCTCGGTAGGACTGCTCGACGACGTCTGTCCGCCGTCCTGCGTCTACGCCGCCTACAACTCCTACGCCGGGCCGAAATCCATGAACGTCTTCCCCTACAACGGGCATGAGAACGGCGGCGCGGTCCAGGCCGCTGAGCACATCCGGTTTCAGCGCGAGGTGTTCGCCTCGGCCTGACCCCCTGGGAAGTTTTGCGCAGCTACGGCGGATTCGGATGCGCTCCAACTCGCCAAAGCTGCACGAAACTTCCGAAACGTGGATCATTGAGCGGTGCCTGATACTCCCCCGCCGCAGCCCGGCGATGTTCCTGAGCTGACGCTCGGCGTCGTCATTCCCCCCTCGCTTGACCCGGCTTCGCTTCAGGATCTGACTGATGCGCTGCCCCGCCTGCTCCGCGAGTCATACCCGGGCGTTGGGTGGCGCGTGTCAATGATGGTCGAAACCCTCGACGGACGCGCGCCGTCGGAACTGCTGGAAACCGCGCGCGACCGGCTGCTGGACGAAGACTGGGATCTCGCCGTCGTCGTCAGTGATCTGGCGCTGCGCAGCGGACGGAAGCCGGTGCTCACCCAAATCAGCCCCGTCCACCGGGTGGGGCTCGTGGCGCTGCCGGCGCTCCGTGCGGTGGGCCGCAGGGAAAGCATGACGACGGCGGTGGCCCGGCTGGTGGGCCCACTGGCCGGCTGGGACGACGACGACGAACCGGAAGACCGCGCCCGCCGCGCCCGCGAAATGGCTGACGACCTACCCGACCACGCCGACGAAAACCCACTCCAGTTCACCGGCCGGGTGGTTGCTGGGAATGCGCGGGTGCTGCTCGGCCTCATTCTCGCGAACCGGCCGTGGCGGCTTGCGGTTACCCTGTCCCGCGCGCTGACGGCTGCGGCGGCCGCCGGCGTGGTGACCCTCGCGACGAGCGACCTCTGGCTGCTGGCCACCGCCTACGGTCCGCTTCGTCTGATCCTGCTGACCGTGCTCGCGGTCGGTGCCGTCACGCTCACCCTGATGATCGGCGCGGACCTATGGGAGCGTCCACGCCGGAGGGTCGAGCGGGAGCAGGTCACCCTGTTCAATCTGGCGACGACGGCGACCGTAGTGATCGGTGTGGTGACCTTCTTCGGGGCGCTGTTCGTGCTCTCATTCCTGGCAGCGGTGCTGCTGGTCGACGCGGGAGTGTTCGCCGCCGTCGTCGGTGAGTCTGTGGGACTGGCGGAGTACGCGCAGCTGAGCCTGCTCACCGCAGCCCTGGCGACCGTGGGCGGCGCGCTGGGTGCGGGTTTGGAGAGCGACGACGTGGTCCGGGCAGCCGCGTTCACGCGCAACGACGTCTGAAGTTTTGTGCAGATAAGGCGGATCCAGCTGCGCTGAACCCGCCTTATCTGCGCAAAACTTCCGGTCAGCGGCGGCGAGACTGCTCATCACGCCACCGGTCAGGATGGTCCTCCAAGGCCTCGCGGTCCCAGCCGGCACCATCGGCGGCAGCCTGGTAGGTGGAGTGAAGGAATTCGCTCACCATGCGGTCCGCATCCTCAGCGCTGCGCACAACTTCGTACGGCAACAGGAACTGGCGGTACTCGGAGCTGTAGAAAGCACCCGGCGGCATGACTGGATAGGCAGAGAATCCCTCCGGTTCTGGATAGGCATAGGAGTAGAACGCTCCCTCGTCCCCGCCACCGGGCCAGAACCCGCAACTGCTTAGCTCCCGGGAGTATCCCTCCACCATCACCCAATCGCCGCAGTTCGGGGCACCGCCCGGATGCGGCGGGGCCGCACGCCCCGAAAACCTGGTGCAGGCAAGATCCATCGCTCCCCAAAAGAAGTGGACCGGGCTGACCTTCCCGACAAAGTGCGACCGAAACTCGCCCAGAACCCGGTCGGCTTGGAGCAACTGCCGCCAAAACAAGTGCGCTGCTTCGGCGTCATAAGAGGCGTGTTCATAGTCTTCGGCGAACGGAATCGCCGGCTCAACCTCGTTTGGCCGCGACTGAATCTCCGCCTCAATCCCCAAATCAGCAAGGGCTTGCATGGTCTGGGCGTAGAAATCCGCGACCGGTTTCGGCTCCAGTGACACAAATTTGCTCGAACCATTACTGCTGCGGATGACGAGCCGGTGGTCGATGAAATCGAACTCCATATCGAAGGCCTCTGCTCGGTACGGAATCCTTGATGTGGTTAGCCCTCTAGCGCTGGCATAGAGCGTGACCTGCCACCAGTGGTTGAGCAGGGGCGCGTTCACCAGCCGGATCTTGCCCACAATCTGGGTCCACATGTGCAGGGTATCGCGCGTCGCTGTCCAATCCGCCACCCGCAATGAGGGCCACACATCAGCGTCGGACATCTGTTTTGCGGTCATGCTTGTTCCTTACCGTTTCGGTTAGCGGTGCTCTGGGTTCTGCTGATCCGGTGCGCAGCCGGCGTCCCATTCGCTGCGCCGGTTCCCATACGCCGGAACGCCACCTGCAGCACGCAACATCGCGGCGAGGTGCAGCAGGTTGTAGGTCATGAAAGTGGTGTTGCGGTTGGTGAAGTCGTTTTCCGGTCCGCCTGAACCCGGGTCGAGGTAGGAGGGGCCCGGGCCGACTGCTCCGATCCAGCCGGCGTCCGCCTGCGGCGGGATGGTGTAGCCGAGGTGCTGCAGGCTGTAGAGCACATTCATTGCGCAGTGTTTGACGCCGTCCTCGTTGCCGGTGATCAAAGAGCCGCCCACGCGGCCGTAGTAGGCGTACTGACCATGCGCATTGAGGATGCTCGAGCAGGCGTAAAGCCGTTCGATTACGCGCTTCATCACCGAACTGTTGTCACCCAGCCAGATAGGACCAGCCAGGACCAGAATGTCCGCAGCCAGCACCCGCTCGAAAATCGCAGGCCAGGCATCAGTCTGCGAGCCGTGCTCGGTCATATCAGGCCACACTCCGGTGGCGATGTCATGATCAACCGCCCGAATCTCGTCCACCTCGACCCCGCGGGCACGCATAATGCCGCTGCTACGGCGTATCAGTCCGTCTGTGTGGCTCGGGTCCGGCGAGCGCTTGAGGGTCGCGTTGATGAAGAGGGCGCGCAGTCCGTCGAAGGACGGGGGATCGGCTTGATTAGCGTCCGCCGTCGCGGCGGGCCCGGTGCTGTCAGTCTCAGTCATTGATCTGGCTCTTTTCCCGGCTGGTCATCGGAACAGGTGGGCGGTCGGCAGCAATCGGCTTCCGACCGATCCGCCCGAGGTGCGTGTGCGTGAAGTCCTCCAGCTTGAGTCCGTAGCCGAGGGCCCGATCAACCGCGACGTGAAAAGCCCAGCATGCAGCGAGGAGCGCAAGCCAGGTCGCCTGACGACCGCCGAGCAGAAGGGCGAAGTAAAGCGACAGCACGAGTGCCGGACCAGTGTAGTTGTGCATCAGATTGTAGGTGGCTGCACCAGCCCGGGAGCTGCGCAAATAGCCGAGGGCTGACAGGTCGAACAGGAGAAACGCGGCGAAAAGCAGCCACCAAGGCTGACTGTAAGCGATGACCGCGATCATGATCGACGACGCAATCGCCGCATTCTCTACCCGTTGGATCGTCGTGGTTTTCATGCTGCCTTCTCCTGCTGCTTCCTACTGCATCGTCTCGTTATTTGCCACACTGCGCTAGCGACCGCCAGCCCGAGACGGATTTCCCCCATGGGATCAGGCCATCGTGACGACTTGGAGCGCAAGCAGGACCGAGACCGTGGCGATGGTGGTCCACAGCGCGATCGCAATCGCCTGCCACAGCAGAACCCATCCGCGCGGAGTGCCGCTGGCCACCAGGATCGCCGAAGTGAACTGCGTCGGGATGGCGAGCGGCCCGAGGAGGCTCGCGCCGGGCACGCCGAAGCGGACAAGCCACCTTTCAAAGCGCTTCCGGCCCTTGGAGCTGGGCTTGGCTGGTGCCTGATTGTCGGCAACCGCGGCGACGCCACCCGCAGAGCCTGAGACGGCGGTTGCCCCCATGGTCGCGCCAACCCGATCCGAACGGCGGTTTACGACGGCGGTGCGTGCCTGTGATGTAAGAAGCACCACGAGGAGCACGCAGATGAAGTTTCCAGCAGCCGCGGCTACTGCCGCAACAACGGGATTGACGCCACCGACGATGCCGATGATGGACGCGCCCTCGCCCTCGATAAAGGGGACGGCGCCAGCCAGCATCACTATCAGCGGCTGAATTAGTTCGGGCACCTGGGCCACGAATTCTCGGAAGTTATTGACGAGTTCCTCGATGGGATTCATCCAAGGCTCCTTGCTAATGCGGGCGACGCTTGTCGCGATCCGCGGGGGTTCTTTCTTTCCTGACCGGTTGCCGAGCCCGCCGTTTCTTGTTCGGTCTTGAGGAACGTGAGAAGCGCCCTGTTGACCTCGGCTGCATGCGTCCAGAGCAACCCGTGCGGAGCGCCTTCGATTTCGATGTACTGCGCATCGGGCAGGAGCGGGCGGAAGCGGCGGGCTGTGGCGTCGATAGGGAGAATTCCGTCGGCCGTGCCGTGCAGGATCAGTGCCGGCTTGCCGCTGGCGCGGATAGCATCGACGTCCGCGCGGAAGTCTTCGATCCATGAGGACACTACGGCGTGGGCCGCCACAGGTGCACTGGAGATAGCGACGTTCCAGCTTCCGTCTACGGCCTCTTGACTGATACGGCTACCGAGGGTTTCGTCGAGGTTGTAGAAGTCAGCAAAAAACGATGAGTACCAGGCGTACCGGTCGCCCTTAGCCCGGGCTTCGATTCCGTCGAAGACTTCTCGAGGAAGGCCCTCGGGATTGTCCTCGCGAGCGAGGAGGAACGGCTCCAATGAAGCGAGGAATGCCAGTTTTTCCAGCCGTTCGTGTCCGTAACGGGCAACGTAGCGGGCAAGCTCACCGGTGCCCATGGAAAACCCGACGAGAGTAACGTCCCGAAGGTCGAGAGTTTCCAGGATTGTGTTCAGGTCCGCGGCGAACGTGTCGTAGTCGTAGCCTGAGCCGGCCTTCGAGGACCGCCCGAACCCTCGACGGTCATAGGTGATGACACGGTACCCGTTGGCCAGCAACTCTCGGGTTTGGCGTTCCCAGCTGTGTCCGTTCAGCGGATACCCGTGGATGAGAAGCACCGGCTGACCTGTTCCGTGATCCTCGTAATACAGCTCTATCGGCGTACTGTTCTCTTCCCCAACGGTGATGAATCCCATGGTTCTTTCCCTTCGGTGGCCCGTCGTCCGGTTGTCAGTTTGGGCTCGTCAGCAAGATGCCGTCCGTGCCGCATGATCAGGCTCGCATTCGAACAAGTCAGTACGCGTCGGTGAAAGCCACCTACACGGGCATCCATAGCCACGGTGTTGTTTCAACGACGGCGCAACGTTTCAACGACGGTGCAACAAGGAGGAGCCAGCCAGTCGAGGACCATTCGCCCGCAGCGAGTTGACTGCTTGGCAGTCCTCCTTCGCATCGGTGACAATTGCCTAGTACACCTAGCATTTCGACGACGGACCCAGGCGGGAGCGAATGTGGCGCAACTCTTGGGTCGGCGCGCAGAGCGCGAGGCTATAGAACTGTTGCTGACCCGTGCGCAGGCCGGACGCAGCGGCTCGGTTGTAGTGCGTGGCGAAGCGGGAATCGGGAAAACAGCGCTGCTGGAGCACGCACGTAAAGCAGCAGCCCCACTAGGCTTCCGGGTAGAGACGTCAGTCGGAGTGGAGTCCGAGTCGCAGTTCGCATTCGCGGCCTTGCACCAGCTCTGCACGCCCCTGCTGGACCGCGCGGGCGCACTGCCCGACCCGCAGCAGGCCGCCTTGAGCGTGGCCTTCGGGCTCCGCGAAGGTGCCGCGCCTGACCGGTTCCTGGTCGGTCTGGCCGTTCTCAGTCTCCTGGCCGAGATAGCCGACGAGAGTCCTCTACTGTGCCTCATCGACGATGCGCAGTGGCTGGACTCGGCGTCCGCCCAGGTACTGACCTTTGTGGCGCGGCGGGTAGCGGCCGAGCGAGTACTGCTGGTTTTCTCGGTGCGCGACTCCAGTGACAGTGACATCGGGGAGGTGGTTGACCCGTGCGCCGGGTTACCGGAACTGCACTTGAAGGGGCTGGATGAAGGCGACGCCCGGACGTTACTTGCCGCCGCGTTCCGCGCCCCGCTGGATGACGAGGTGAGTGACAGAATCATCGCAGAAGCCCGCGGTAATCCTCTGGCCCTGCTTGAGCTTCCACAGGGAGCGCAGGCGGCGCAGTTGGCCGGCGGCTTCGAACTGCCGGGAGTATTGAGCATCCCGCGCCGCATCGAGAACAGCTTCAGGAGCCGCTCAGGCAGCCTTCCCGCCGAAACCCAGCTGCTGCTGCTGGTGGCCGCGGCAGAGCCGACCGGCGATGCGGCGCTGCTGTGGCGCGCGGTCGCGAAGCTGGAGATCGCCCGCGAGGTGGCGGCGGAGGCCGAGGCTGCCGAGTTGCTCCAGATCGACACGCGAGTGAGGTTCCGTCACCCACTGGTGCGGTCGGCTATCTATAAAGCCGCGACACCACCCGATCGCCGCCGGGCACACCATGCATTGGCCGTCGCAACGGACCCGCATCTGGACCCTGATCGGCGCGCCTGGCACCGAGCGCAAGCGGTGCTGGGCGCCGACGAGGAAGTTGCCGCGGAGCTGGAGCGCTCCGCGGACCGGGCACGGGCCCGCGGCGGATTGGCTGCCGGGGCAGCGTTCCTGCAGCAAGCGGCCGAGCTGACTCCGGATCCGGCCCAGCGAGTGAGACGGGCACTGGAAGCCGCACACGCCAAGCACGGGGCCGGTGCATCCGAGGACGCCCTTAAGCTGCTGTCGATAGCTGCGGATGGGCCGTTGGACGCACTTCAGGACGCTCGCCTGAAGTTGCTACGCGCCCAGATCGCATTCCACCTGACGCGAGACGAAGAGGCACCAACGATGCTGCTGGATGCCGCAGATAGGTTTGCCCCGTTCGACGCAGCGCTGGCCCGTGAAACTTACCTGCACGCTCTGGATGCGGCGATCATCAATGGCGGCTCGGCTGGGGCCGGTATTGCCGAGGTAGCGCTTGCCGCTTCCGCCATCGGGGTTTCGCCGCGACCCGTGGACCTGCTCTTGGAAGGGCTCGCGACTACCGTGGCCCGGGGATACGCAGCAGGAGTGCCCAGCCTGAGGCTCGCACTTGAAACGTTGCTTGATTGTGCTCGCGTCGAAGGCGTGCTGCACTATCAAAGCCGACCGTGGCTTTGGCTGGCCGGGCGAGTAGCTGTGGGGATCCTCGACGACGATCTTGCCCACGCACTGGCCGACTGCAACGTCCGTTTGGGCCGAGCCGCCGGTGCTCTCGCCGGGCTCCCAGCCGCTCTGAGCTTCCAGGCCAACGTCCTGATCATCAGCGGCCAGCTCGCCCGGGCCGGCGAGCTGGCTGCCGAGGCGACGGCGATCACGGAGTCGACCGGTGGCGTACACCTGCGCCACGCCCAGGCCATCCTGGCCGCCTGGCGTGGTGACCGCGCCGCAGCAACCGAACTAAACGACCTCACATTTCGGGATGCCAGCTACCCGGAGGAGGGCACTGAGGTTGCGCTGGCCCATTACGCGACGGCCGTGCTTCACAACGGCCTCGGCAACTACTCGGCCGCGAAGCAGGCAGCTGGAAGGGCGTGCGACTCAGTGGAACTCTCGCTCAGCACGGTCGGCCTGCCCGAGCTCGTTGAGGCGTCCGTCCGCGCCGGCGACTCCCAAGGAGCCGCACTCGCCCTCGAACGGTTGAGTTCGCGAACTCGTGCCTGCGGTACATCGTGGGCGCTCGGACTGGAGGCGCGTTCACGGGCCTTGATTACCACCGGACCCGCTGCCGAAGAGCACTACCGCGAGGCGATCGAACGGCTTCAGGGCTGCCGAATAGCGACCGACGCTGCCCGCGCACACCTCGTCTACGGCGAGTGGCTGCGTCGCGATGGCCGCCGGCACAACGCCCGTGAACAACTCCGCACCGCCCACCAACTGCTGTCGGACATGGGAGCGGGTGCTTTTGCAGCACGTGCCGCGAACGAGCTGCGGGCAACCGGGGAGCATCCGCGCAAACGAACCTCGCATCCGGCCGACGCGCTCACCGCCCACGAGTTGCACATCTCGCGGCTGGTAAGCACCGGCGCAACCTCCCGGGAAGTCGGCGCGCAGTTATTCCTCAGTCCACGCACGATCGAAGCTCACCTGCGCAACATCTTCCGGAAGCTGGACATCACCTCTCGTAGGCAGCTGAAGGAACTACAACTTCCCTGATCCAGCCCGACCGCGTCAAATGCTGACGCAGAGACACGGACTCACTATCCCCAGGCCGGCTCACTCCACCCATACGTCGACGGTGCGGGGCGCCGCCGCTCAAGTAGAGTCACCATCATGACAACCGCTGAGAAGGCCAGTTCACTGAAGGCCCTGCACGAAGCCCCCGAAATTCTCCGTGTCGTCAACGTTTGGGACGCAATTAGCGCCCGAGCCGTTGCTGACCTGCCCGAAACCCGCGCAATAGCTACCGCCGGGCACTCGATCGCGGCAAGTCACGGATTCTCGGATGGCACCATTCCTTTCGATCTTGCGCTGTCTGCCTTGGCTCGGATCGTGCAAGCGACCGACCTGCCGGTGACCGCCGATCTGGACGCCGGTTTCGGAGACCCAGGCGAGTCCGTCCGCCAAGCGATCGGAGTCGGCGTCGTCGGCGCGAACGTCGAGGACCGACTGGTTCCGCTGGCCGAGGCGGTCGCCAACGTAGAGGCCATCGTGCGGGTTGCGGAGCAGGAGGGTGTGGCCTTCCAGCTGAATGCCCGCACAGATGCGATCGTGCGCGGCGGTGATCGCCCCCTTTCCGACAGCATCGACGATGCGATCGAGCGCGGCAGAGCCTTCCTCGACGCCGGCGCGAGCCTCGTGTTCGTACCCGGGGTCCTGGACCGGGAGTCCACCGACCGCCTCGTCGCCGGTCTCGGAGAGCGCAAGCTCAGCGTCATCGGCCTGCCGGGGGCGCTGTCCGCCGCCGAGTACGAGTCACTGGGCGTGGCTCGCATCTCCTACGGCCCGCTCACGCAACGCGTGGCTTTGCGCGCGCTGCAGAATATCGCCGAGGATCTCTATGCGAACGGGGTCATTCCGAAGGACACTCCCGCGCTCAATTGAAATAGCGACGGGAGACTGGCTACCAAGCGTCCACGGCTCGGCTTCGTAGCACAGAGCAATACCGTTGGAAAACGGAAGTGTTGCGCAGATAAGGCGGGTTCAGCTGCGCTGAACCCGCCTTATCTGCCCGAAAGTTCCGGGAACCTGGCCCTGGCTTACCTCACCATTCCAAGCACCGTCTGCACCCCGTTCTCAAGGACGGCGCGAGCCGAATCTGAAACGACGTCGGGCTTCTTGCCCTGGTTCAGAAACTTCTCGAAGCGATCCATTGCCTTCCCGACGTTGGCCGTGTTGCCCTGCTCGACACTCTCCTGCGCCTGGGCCAGCGAAGCCTGGAGCTGCTTCGCGACCGGTCCCGCAACATCCCCGCTCTCGATGAACGACTCAAGCGTGGCCTGCAGGTACCCGATGAGACCCGGAGTCCACGCATCGGGGACCGGCACCTCGGCGAAGTTCATGTCCGACGCGAAGTAGTAGCTCGTGTAGGACGGCTGGTTGTAGGCCGTGTTCTGGCGGGCCACCTCCGCGCGGTACTGCGGGTCATGCATGAGGGTGGTGAGCTTGTGGTCGGTGACCTCGGTGCTCAGGAACACACGGATCGCGGAGCTGTCGGCCGTGCGGACGAACAGTTCCTCGCGCCAGTCTCCGAAGGCATCCGTGACCAGGGCGGGGTTGCCCTTGGTGCCGTTGTTGGTCTGGGTGCCTTCAGCGCTCAGCAGGGTGCCGCGGGTCCAGTCGTCGACGGTGGGTGATCCGTTGCCGGAACGGTTCACAATCTGGGTGGTCATGTCGGCGGCCCACTTGATGCTCATGTTGGTGCCAGGGGTGCGGGCTTCCAGCTGCTCGCCGTCGGAGCTCAGCAGACCCGAGCCATCACTGCCACCCGGCATACTCGCCCAGACCTCAATGCCATCGACATCGGAACGCACGTCACCGATCATGCCGCGGCCGGTGTCTTTGCCGGAGTACGCACCGAACAGCACTTCGCCCGTTGCGGCGTCACGCATGGCGGAACCGTACGGGGCGAACCGTCCGCCCTCATGGACCGTCCAGATCTCCTGACCGGGGCGGTTCGGGTCGATGTCCGTCACGTGCATCGCGTCTCCGTGACCGAGGCCGGCCTCGGCACCCGGCGTTGCACTGCCTTCCGGCATGGTGTCGAACGAGCTGTAGAGGAGGGAGCCGTCGTCGTCGATTGTTGCTGAGCCGTAGACGATCTCCTGCTTGCCGTCGCCGTCCACATCCGCGGCGCTGAGCGAGTGGAAGCCCTGCGTGGTGATGGAACCGAACTCGGGGTCGGTGCCGAGGCGGCCGTGCGGGCCGTCATTGAACGGGTTTGTCATCGGCGTCCAGCCGCTGTCCACGTTCCAGACCTTGGAAAGGTTCGTGCCGTCCCAGTTGTAGGCGGCGATGGTGGAGCGGGTGTAGTAGCCGCGGGCGAAAATGGCTGACGGGCGTTGGCCATCCAGGTAGGCGACGCCCGCGAGGAAGCGGTCCACACGGTTGCCCGGCTCGATGCGGGACATAGCGTAATCGCCCCACATGAGACCGTCGTCGTGCCGGCCCGGCTCGTAGTCCACTGTCTGAAGCTCGTCTCCAGTGGCGCCGTCGAACACGGTCAGGTATTCAGGGCCGCTGAGGATGAAGCCCTCGAAGGCGCGGAGGTTGTTCCTGCCGCTGCGGCTGGGCGCGTAGACATCCATGAAGTAGTCCGCCATGGCGCGCGCATCGGCGTCGGAGAGCGGGTACTCGTAGCGCTGTTCGATGCCGAACGCTTCCTCGAGTGTGGCGGGCCAGTTGCCCGCGACCACCTCGGGGTGCTCGTGCCAGGTGGCGAACATGTCCACGACGTGCTCGTAGTAGTCGGCCGCGCTCTTCCGGTAATCGTCGGTGTTGCTGTAACCGGCGGCGATGTCATCGGCCGGCATCGTGATGTACTCAGGCTCGCCGGCTACACCGTCCGTGTACTGCGTGACTGAGGTGCCCGGCGCCGTCTTCATCATCATCTCGGTGCGGCCATCGCCGTCGAAGTCGTAGACCATGAACTGCGTGTAATGGGCGCCGGAGCGGATGTTGACACCGAGGTCGATGCGATGGAGCAGCGTTCCGTCCATGGTGTACGTGTCGATGTAGGTGTTGCCGGTGTACCCGACCTGCGAGACATCCTTCGAATTCGAGGGATCCCACTTGACTACGTACTCGTAGTCGCCGTCGCCGTCCGCGTCGCCAAGGCTCATGTCATTCGCGGAGTAGGTGTAGCTTTCACCGGCGGGGGTTACGCCGTCGGCCGGCTTCTGCAACGGGATATCGGTGTAGCCCTGTGCCCAGGGGTCCACTTCTTCACTGCGCTGCAGTTCCACACCGCCGACGACGGCGGCAACCTGATAGGTGGCCCCTTCCGTCGCGTCGGGGTCAAGGTAGTTGGTGCTGTCGGTGACCGTGGCGATCTTCTCGCCGTTGCGGTAGACGGCGAAGTCCGCGCCGGTCTGGCCGGTTCCATTGGCACCGGTGACCTCCGTGGCGAGAAGACGCCAGCTGAGAAAGGTTCCCTCGGAGGTTGCTGCCGCAACGAGGCCGCGGTCGAGGTGTTCGAGCTGGATGCCTACCTGGGCATCGGGGGCCGGAGCTGCAGCGGCTGGAACGCCGCCACCTCCGGCGATCAGGGCTGCACTGAGTGCGAGCGTTGCGGGTACGGGGATGACGCGAAGGCGCGGGTTCATCTTTGAATCCTTTCAACGGAAAGCGCTTTCTCAACGCTAGGTGAAGGTTCGCGACCGGTCAAGGTTTTTCCAAGGTCGATGTGCTGGGGTTCCCGTTCGCCGGGCGGCAATCTGGTTTGAATCCGCTGACGGCTCGAAATTCGACCGGACCTGCGTCCCGCATCCGTGTGCTTACGAGCGGATTAGCTCCGCGTGGTTAGGCGGCTACTCCTCTGGCTCTTCGGGCTCCCGGAATTCCGCCGGGACCGCGTCGGGGTCACCATCCGGAGCCAGGAAAAGGTGTACGTGCGAGCCGCCTGACTCTACGGCGAGGGTATCGAGCTGCGCTGCCCCGGCTTGCCATAGGCGCACGGCCGCGTCATGTTGCTCAGCCACCGTGACGGTGAGCGCTACCCGCTCCTCCGCGGGCGCTATCAGCAACTGCTCATAGTGAGCCGCCGTCGACAGGAGCAACTGCGCGGCGCCGATGAAGGCCTCCCGCGCAACCGTCTGTTCAGATGTTCCTTCGTCGACGGTTTCCAATGCAGACACGGCAAGGACCAGCTCGTGGTTCCACCGGTCCACGTCACTGACACTGGCTGGGGCCGGACCCTCGCCCTCCTGCACCGGTACAGCGGCAGCGAGTTCCTGCAGCACCTGCGCCATCCGCCCCTGCGCTTCTTCGGCTGCTTCGGCCAGATCGGCATTGAGCTCAGCCCTTTCGCGCTCCTGCCCCGCGGCCAACTGTTCAGCTATCGCTTCGATGGAACCGGCTTCGGGCGAAGCGGCTTCAGAAGGACCGGCTTCAGAAGGACCGGCACCTCCTGCGGCAAGTGCAACGGTGAGCACAACGATAACGGCTATCAGGACCGAGGCCGCGGCGGCGACGGTAAGGACCCGCGCCTTGCGGGAGCGACGGAGTGAATTTCTCACGAGGATCGATGACCTTCCGACGTTGAATGAGCGACGTGCGGCCAGAACTGGTTGCGCGGCTATGCTGCGCAACCAGTTCCGGCCATGCTGCGTGAGGATAATCGGCGATGCCGCCGAACTGGCGCGTTACGCAGCGGCCAGCGCGGCGGAGGCCGGGGTTACTTCAACTCGCTCTGCCAAACCTGCAGGTCCTGCACCTTGCCGAGCAGCAAGCTGTGGGCGTCTGAGCCACGGTTGACGTGCGCCCGAACCTGGGCGGCAGCCGCGTTGAGCTTCTCCGCAGCATCGTCATGCGAACCGGCCTCGGCGAGTGCCCGCGCCTTATCCAGCTGCTTTCCAATCTGGGTTGCCGCCTTCGATGAAATAGCTCCTTCAGCGAGCAGGTCCGCCGTCGTTGTTTCGACCTCATTCCAGGTGACACAGTCACCGCCGCCGTTCACCGCTCCGGCTGACCACGCAATGCCGCCCAGCAGGTGCTCGAGGAAGACCGGGTCAACGTACGATGCCTCAGTGTGACCGCCACCGGTGTACCAGGAGCGGGCGGACTCAAAGTTATGGCACCAGGACAGCGGGTGGTCGGAACCCATGGCGTTACCGCCCGGGTTGTACGTGGTTTCGTCGAGGTTCGTGAGAACGCGGACGGCATCGCGTGGGCTCTGGTTGAAGTTGTACCACTCGTCGAAGCGCGTCCAGGTTCCTGACAGGTGCTCGGTCGAAGGATGAGTGCCGTCTTCCACTACCTGAACGGCTGTTTGCTGGGCAGGATGGCTGACAAACCGCGCACCCCCGCCGGTGAGTTCGCTGTACCAGGGAACGGTGTGCATGGAATCCGTTGCCGCATGGACGCCGGCAAAGCCACCGCCGGAGCGGATGTAACCCTGGAACGCCTCCAGTTCACCCTCGTCGAGCAGCGTCGGTGTCGCAGGGTTGAGGCTGTTGGTGCCATCGACGGTGGAAACGAAGACGATGGTCTCGTACTTTGCAAGGTCCGATGCGCTGGTGAACGGTGTGCTTGGCAGCGTGCGGTCAGGCTGCCCCTGGTTTCTCGGCGAGGTTGGCGGATCCCAGACGTCGACGCTGAAACCGTTCGCGTCGCCGAGGGCGATAATCGCCGTAGTCGCCTCATCGATGCTGCTGTGACGAAAGCCCGTGGTTTTGCCGACAACGAGGACGTCGTAGTCCTCAGTCACCTCGGTCTGGACCGGCGCGGACTCGGCTTGCGCCGGAGCCGTCGTCAGGGCCGGCACAACGAGTGCCGCTCCAAGTATTCCGAGGGCTGCCTTACTGGTGTATCGCTTCATTGCGCTCCTTTGTTGTGGCTGTGCCCTAAGTCGCCGAAACACTGGGGACGGGCACCAGGATCAGCTGCCGGTTCAACACCCACCTCACCATAAACGGAGATTGTTGATTCGAACAACTTAATGCCAGTAAATCGCCTGTTACGCCGGAAAGCTACCCTCTGGCGCTATTTGTCCCGCATATTTCTTTCCGGCATGCGTCGGCCCAACGCAATTACCGGCGCATCACGGTCACACAGCAGCACGCCGGCCGCAACCCACAGCCGCGCCCGATGCACCTCCGACCGGCGCAGCGCGCCAGCCTGCAGTTCGACGTCGTTGCTTCCGTCCCATTCCGGGTGGGTGAAATAGAACGCAACGGCTTCAACACCGCAAACAACGACGTCGGCATGCCTGCCTACCTGCCTATCCTCCGGATGCACGCCGGGCGAATCGAGGATCAAGCCCTGCACCAACCAGGAAAGACCATCATCCGAACGGTAGACGCGCTGGCCGCGCCACTCGTCCACGATCATCCAGAAGAACCCGCCCAGCTCGAAGACGTTCGGGCCCTCATGGGGCGCACCACCGATGACCTGCCCTTCGACGGACCAGTTGTCCCAGTCGGGACTGACAGCGGCGTAGGTAGTGGATGCTTCCGCCTCTTCCTTGTACCAGAGGCGCAGGAGACCGTCGGCGGTCCGGGCGATGGCCGCATCGATCACGTAGTTCGAACTCAGCTCAAGGAAGCCCCGGTGCTTCCAGTGCTCGAGGTCGTCGCTGACCAGATGCACAATGCGCCGCTCATGGCCGGCCCAGGTGGAAGGCACGCCCCTGATCCACGTGAGGTACATGTGGTAGCGGGTTCCGTCCCACGCGACCTCGGGCGCCCAGTGGGTGTTCGGGCCGGGCTCCCCAGCCGGGTCGAGACCGTCGACCACACCGCGGTAGAGCCAGCGCGCGCCGTCGTCGGATACGGCCGTGCCAATCCGGCTGCCGTGCACCCACTCGACGCCCGCGCCCGAATCGGCGGGGCGCCGCTGGGTGTAAAACATCCACCACTGTCCGGTCTGCTCGTTGCGGATGACCGACGGATCAGTCGGCCCGCCGAGCGGATCGGCGAGCAGCGGTGCGCTCACCGACCGGGACGCAGATCCGTTACGGGAGCGCGCATGCTCCCGCGAAAGTCTGGCGCAGCGAGTTCCCCGCGGGTTACGGGAGCACCCCGCCCGGCCGATGCGTAGAGGGCAGCAACAATCTCGATAGCACGTGCAGGATCAGCGGCGACCGGCGGGACATCGGCCCCGGCAAGAAGTGATTCGTAGACCTCGGACAAGAGCGCATCGTGCCCGCTCGGCACCTCATTCGACGGCAGCGCCCACGACGCCGCCCGTTCCGCACTGATGTGGCGGGCCGGCGTCAGCTTCCAGCTCGCGTGGTTGTGGCCATAGAGGTGCTCGAGCTCGATGGTGGCGTGCTCCGTGTCGATGCGGATCAGGCTCGACTCCCGCGGCGCGAGCACAGTGCTCAGAACCGACGCGATGGCGCCATTCTCGAAGACGACGACGCCGCACGAGGTGTCCTCGGTCTCCAACTCCCGGTCAAGCCGGAACAGCTGGCCGGACACCGAGCTCCACTCGCCGAGCAGGTAGGCGAGCAAGTCGATCTGGTGAATGCCGTGGCTCAGCGTGGTGCCGCCACCCTCGGTCTCCCACGTTCCGCGCCACGGCACGTCGAAGTACTCGGGACCGCGGTACCACTGTGTATGGCAGACGGCGGTTAGCGGCCTCCCGAGTTCACCCGACCGCAGCAGGTTCCGGATATGAGCGGCGGCCGTGCCGGTTCGCTGCTGGAAGACGACGGCGAGCTTCCGGTTCGCGGCCACCGCGTCCGACTGCATGGCGTCCACCTCTGCGAGGGAGAGCGCAGGCGGCTTTTCGGCGATGACGTGAGCACCGGCGTCGAACGCTGCTTTTGTCTGTTCCGCATGTCCCGCCGGCGGAGTGCAAATATGCACGACGTCGACAGCCTCCTTGGCCAACAGCTCCTCCAGGGTGCCGTACCCGGCTGCGATTCCGTGCCGGGCGTTGAAGTCACGGACCCGCTCCTCGCTGGGGTCGGCTGAGGCAACCGCGGTGACGCCGTCGATCGCGGCAAGCGCCTCGGCATGGAGGTGCGCCACGGCGCCGGTGCCGAGGATGGCGGCGCGGAGGGTACGGGTCATTGGAGGGACCTTTCGAGTCAGGATCGCCGGTGCGTGGCACGTTCGTGGGGTCTTCCCGGCGAACCTGCCATTTTCCGGCTACTTTGCGGGCTGATGATCATTCGGCGTGGGCGTCGAGCTGGTCCTCGAGGTGAAAGACCTCCTCGATCCGCACAAATCCTTCGTCCGGCCGGCCGTCGAGCTCCACGAAGAACTCGCCCATCTCGGCCTGCCATCGGGCATTGACGTCGGTCTCGGCCATAGCGCGCTGGGCTGCGGCGAGGTCATCCGACTCGACGTACCCGATCAGGAGGCCATCCGGCCGGAGGAAGAGCGAGTAGTTGTTCCAGCCGGTGTCCTTGAGGGCGCGGAGCATGTCCGGCCAGACGGCGGCATGGCGCTCCTTGTACTCCTCAAGGCGGTCGGGCTTCACCTGCAACTGGAAGCAGACGCGTTCCATAGTTCTCCTCGTCGAGCGGGTATGAATCGTTTCATGGATGCTACCACTGCGACTTGCCAAGGAGCTCGCCTGCCCGCAACTTTTGCGCACCTACGGTGACTCAAACCGGCGTCGGACTCGCCGGAGCTGCACAAAAGTTCACGAAGGAGGAAGGGCTAGAGCGTGCTTCCGCGGCTGACCAGCTCGGGCTGGAAGATGACCTGCCGGCTTTCGGGTGAGGTCCGGTCAATCGCTTCAAGCAACAGTTCGACGGCGGTGCGCCCCATCAGCTCCGTTGGCCGCCGCACTGTGGACAGCGGAACAACCGCAGACTGGGCGAAGTCGATGTCGTCGTAGCCGATCAGCGCGAGGTCCTCCGGAATCCGCAACCCGCGGATGAGCAGCACAGCCTGCATCACGCCGATGGCCAGTAGATCGTTGGCGCAAAAAATGCCGTCCGGCAGGCCTTCCCTGCCGCGCTCCGCAAGGAGTTCACCGGCCGCGCGCCCCGCCAGCACGGTCATTGCGGCGGCTTCCACCACCTCGAGCTCGGCATCCGGGTACTCCTCCACAGCCTGCTGCGCTCCGGCCAGACGGTCCGCCACCTGTTGGATGTCGGTGGACGCTCCGATGAACGCGATGCGCCGCCGCCCGCGCGAGAGCATGTGCTTCACCGCCATGTAACCGCCGGCGACATCATCCACTGACACTGAACTGACCCGGCGCTGCGGGTCCACCCGGTCCACCAAAACCACCGGCACGCCGTGCGCCCGCAGCTGCTCGAGCCGGGAATCGACGTTACCTACCGGGGAAATCAGGACACCCTTGACCCGCTGCTGCTCGAACACATCGAGATAGCGGCTTTCGCGGCCGGCGTCATGCCCACTGTCCCCCAGCAGCACGGTGCTGTCCGACTCCGCCGCCCGGTCTTCGGCGGCGCGCGCCAGCGAAGAGAAGAACGGATTACTGACGTCGAGGACGATGAGCCCAATGGTGCGGCTGAGCCCGGCACGGAGCTGGCGAGCGGCATCATTGCGCACGAAGCCCAGTTCCGAGATGACGCTGAGCACCCGCTCACGGGTCTTTTCAGCTACGCGGTCCGGGTTGTTGAGCACGTTCGATACTGTGCCCACGGCAACCTGCGCCTGGTCGGCAACGTCTTTGATACTGACCATCCGGGCAGACCCTCGATTCCTGGAAGTGACGGGCTGTAGACAAGCGGTGGACGAAAATCTGCACTCTTCACGAGAATGCTTGACACCACTTATCGCCAAGGATACCTTTGAAACGTACTAATGAATCGATTCAATATCTGATTCATCTCCTGACCGTCACCGCCGCCTCCTTCAGGCCTAGTGAAAAGTCAGTGCAAAACAACGACGATGCGCGCGGGCTTGCAGCCGGCAGCTGTAAATGGAGAGAAGTAATGGTTGACCTGAGCCGCATAACGCCAACCCTGGAGAACCTCGCTATTGAGGTGCCGTCCTGGGCTTACGGCAATTCCGGAACCCGCTTCAAGGTATTTCAGACTCCCGGCACTCCGCGCACTGTGCAGGAGAAGATCGCCGACGCCGCCAAGGTTAACGAGCTGACCGGCCTTGCGCCCTCCGTTGCCTTGCACATTCCCTGGGACAAGGTGGAAAATTACGGCGCGCTTTCTGACTTCGCGCAGGGCCTCGGCATCACGCTGGGCACCATCAACAGCAACACGTTCCAGGATGACATCTACAAGTTCGGGTCCCTGACCCACAGCGACGCCGCCGTTCGCAACAAGGCCCTCGACCACATGTACGAGTGCATCGACGTCATGAACGTCACCGGTTCACAGGACCTGAAGATCTGGCTGGCTGACGGCACCAACTACCCCGGCCAGGGCGACATGCGCTCACGCCAGGACTGGCTGCATGATTCCCTGCAAAAGGTTTACGAGCGCCTCGGTGATGACCAGCGCATGGTTCTCGAGTACAAGTTCTTCGAACCGGCGTTCTACCACACCGACGTCCCTGACTGGGGAACTTCCTACGCCCACACCCTGGCCCTCGGTGAAAAGGCCATGGTCTGCCTCGACACGGGCCACCACGCTCCCGGCACCAACATCGAGTTCATCGTGGCGCAGCTGATCCGCCTCGGAAAGCTCGGATCCTTCGACTTCAACTCGCGCTTCTACGCGGATGATGACCTGATCGTGGGGGCAGCGGATCCGTTCCAGCTGTTCCGCATCATGTACGAGGTGGCTCGCGGCGGCGCCCTCGACCCGGCTGCCAACGTGGCGCTGATGCTGGACCAGTGCCACAACCTCGAAGAGAAGATCCCCGGCCAGATCCGCTCTGTCCTCAATGTGCAGGAGATGACGGCCCGTGCGCTGCTCGTTGACCGGGAGTCGTTGACCAAGGCGCAGGAAGCAGGCGACGTCCTCGGCGCGCACGCCCTGTTCATGGACGCCTTCTACACCGACGTCCGTCCGGCACTCGCCCAGTGGCGTGAATCCCGCGGACTTCCCGCGGACCCCATGGCTGCCTACGCGGCCAGCGGCTACCAGGAAATCATCAACGCTGACCGTGAGGGCGGACAGCAGGCAGGATGGGGCGCGTAACCATGACTAACCAAACCGTTCAGGACCTCATCAACCGCTCCAACCGGCTCGGTGCGGACAAACGCAACACGAACTACGCCGGCGGCAACACCTCCGCCAAGGGCAGCGATACCGACCCGGTTACCGGCGAGAACGTCGAGCTGCTCTGGGTGAAGGGCTCCGGCGGTGACCTCGGGACCCTTAAGGAACAGGGTCTGGCCGTACTCCGCCTCGACCGTCTCCGTGCCCTGACCAACGTCTACCCTGGCCTTGACCGCGAGGACGAGATGGTCGCGGCGTTCGATTACACCCTGCACGGCAAGGGCGGCGCGGCACCTTCCATCGATACCGCCATGCACGGCCTCGTCGACGCCGCACACGTTGACCACCTGCACCCGGACTCAGGCATCGCGATCGCCACGGCGGTCGACGGCGAAGCACTCACCGAGAAGATCTTCGGCGACAAGGTGGTGTGGGTGCCCTGGCGGCGTCCGGGCTTCCAGCTCGGCCTGGACATAGCCGCGATCAAGGCCGAAAACCCGCAGGCCGTAGGCACCATCCTTGGCGGGCACGGCATCACCGCGTGGGGCGAAACCTCCGACGAGGCCGAGAACAATTCACTGTGGATGATCGAAACCGCCGAGCGCTACATTACCGAGAACGGAAACCCAAAGGCGTTCGGTGAGCCCCTCGACGGCTACGCCGCGCTCTCGCCTGAGGCGCGCCGCGCGAAGGCCGCCGCCATCGCCCCGGTGATCCGTGGCCTGGCCTCCACCGACCGCGCGCAGGTGGGGCACTTCACCGACGACGACGCCGTTCTGGACTTTTTGAGCGCAGCTGAACATCCCCGACTGGCGGCGCTGGGCACCTCCTGCCCGGACCACTTCCTGCGCACCAAGGTCAAACCGCTGGTGCTGGACCTGCCCGCGGATGCCTCCGTCGAGGAGTCCGTGAAACGCCTGAAGGAACTTCACCAGGAGTACCGCGCGGACTACCAGGGGTACTACGAGCGCCACGCCGACGCCGATTCACCGGCCATGCGCGGAGCCGACCCGGCCATCGTCCTGATTCCCGGCGTCGGAATGTTCTCCTACGGTGCGAACAAGCAGACGGCCCGCGTGGCCGGTGAGTTCTACATCAACGCTATCAACGTGATGCGCGGCGCGGAGGCCATTTCCACCTACGCCCCGATCGATGAGTCCGAGAAGTTCCGCATCGAGTACTGGGCGCTGGAAGAGGCCAAGCTCGCCCGGATGCCCAAGCCGAAGTCCCACGCCACCCGCATCGCACTGGTCTCCGGCGCCGCCTCGGGCATCGGCAAGGCCATCGCCACCCGCCTCGCAGCGGAGGGCGCGTGCGTGGTCATCGCCGACCTGAACCTCGAAAACGCCGAGAAGGTCGCCGAGGAACTCGGCGGGCCGGACGTCGCGATCGGCATACAGGCCGACGTCACCAATCCCGAGCAGGTCCAGGAAGCAATCAACGCCGCAGTCCTGGCCTTCGGCGGACTGGACCTTGTGGTCAACAACGCCGGGCTTTCGATCTCCAAGCCGCTGCTGGAGACCTCCGAGAAAGACTGGGACCTGCAGCACAACGTGATGGCCAAGGGATCGTTCCTGGTCTCGAAGGCCGCCGCCAAGGTGCTCATCGACCAGGAGATGGGCGGGGACATCATCTACATTTCCTCCAAAAACTCTGTCTTCGCCGGGCCGAACAACATCGCGTATTCAGCGACCAAAGCCGACCAGGCCCATCAGGTGCGTCTGCTGGCCGCTGAACTCGGCGAGTACGGTGTCCGCGTCAACGGCATCAACCCCGACGGCGTGGTCCGCGGCTCCGGTATCTTCGCCGGTGGCTGGGGAGCCAAACGCGCCGCCGTCTACGGTGTGGACGAAGAAAAGCTCGGCGAGTACTACGCCCAGCGGACCCTCCTCAAGCGCGAGGTGCTGCCCGAGAACGTGGCGAACGCCGCCGCGGTCCTCACCTCCGCCGAACTGTCCCACACCACCGGGCTGCACGTTCCGGTCGATGCCGGCGTAGCCGCCGCCTTCCTCCGGTAATCGGCTCAGCATGAAGTCGGTCTACGCAGCCGTCGATATCGGTGCCTCATCCGGCCGGGTTATCCTCGGCCGGATGGGCACCGACGGCCCGTCACTTGAGGTCATCCATCGTTTCCCGAACGGCGTGCAGGAAACCGACGGCGCCCTCCGCTGGGACATCGACGCCCTCTTCGTGGAGGTGCTGCACGGCCTCACCCTCGCCCGCGAACTCACAGACGCAAAGGGCGAACGGGTGGTGAGCATCGGCGTCGACACCTGGGCCGTGGACTACGGCCTGGTGAACGACGACGGCGCTCTCGCCTCCCAGCCGCACAGTTACCGTGACTCGCGCACGACTGGGGTTCTCGATCGGGTGCACGGAAAGGTTCCGTTCGACCGGCTGTATGAAACCACCGGCCTGCAGTTCCTCCCGTTCAACACTGTCTACCAGCTGGCGGCCGAACCCTCCCTTGAGAACGTCCAGGCGCTGTTGATCCCGGACCTGCTCGGCTTCTGGCTGACCGGGAAGCGCCGGACCGAGATCACGAACGCCTCGACCACCGGGCTTCTGGACGCCTCGACCGGCAACTTCTCAAGCCACCTTCTCGATGCCCTCGACATTCCGCGGAGAATCTTCCCGACGCTGATGGAACCGGGGGAAACGCTGGGCACCCTGCTGCCCTCCATCACCGAACGGACAGGGCTGGATTCCGCCACCACGGTCATCGCCGTGGGCTCCCACGACACAGCATCCGCCGTGGCCGCAGTGCCCGCGGGAGTAGACAACTTTGCCTACATCTCCTCGGGCACCTGGTCGCTGGTGGGGGTGGAGCTGTCGGAGCCGATCCTCACCGAAGCCGGCCGTGCCGCCAACTTCACGAATGAACGCGGCGTTGACGGCACCATCCGGTACCTGCGCAACTGCGGCGGACTGTGGCTGCTCCAGGAGTGCCTGCGTGAGTGGGGGCGATCCGTGACCCTCGAGCAAGTTCTCGCTGAGGCTGCCGAGCTGCCCGCCGGCGGTCCACGAATCGACGCCGATTCCGACGACTTCATCGCGCCGGAGAAGATGCCACACCGCATCCGCAGCGCGGCGGGCGAAGCGCTTGAGTCTCCTGCCGCCGTCGTTCGCTGCATTTTGGACAGCCTCGCGCAGGTGTATGCACGCACGCTCGAGCAGGCGGCACAACTGAGCGGTAAGCCGATCGACGTCGTGCACATTGTCGGCGGCGGTTCGCAGAACCGGCTGCTGTGCCAGCTCACCGCGGACGTCACGGGGCTTCCCGTTCTTGCCGGGCCGGTGGAGGCCACGGCCCTTGGCAACGTGCTGGTTCAAGCGCGTGCCGACGGCGCACTGGGCGCGGGAGCTCTCGGGACGGGAGCCACGCTGGACGACATCCGTACCGCCGTCCGGAGCACAGCCCAGACCACGCGTTATGAACCTTCCCGACAAACCGAAACAGCACTGACCTAGCAAAGGATTCACAGTGGCAGTTCGCACCAGACCCATCCGCACCGCCGTCGTTGGAGCAGGAGGCATCGCGCAGGGGCAGCACCTTCCCGGGCTGCGCGTCCTCGGCGATCGGGTGGAGATCGCAGCCATCGTCGACATGGACGGCGACCGGGCGCGGGAAGTTGCAGCAGAGTGGGGCGCGCCTTCCTCCTTCACCTCCGTGGCCGCGATGCTGGAGGAGGTGCAGCCGGATCTCGTGCTGGTGTGCACGCCGCCCGGATCGCACACTGACGCGGTCATCCGCTCGCTCGACGCCGGAGCCTCAGTCTGGTGCGAAAAGCCGCCGACCCTTTCCCTGGCCGAGTATGACGCAATCCTCGAGCACGAAGGCGCCGCGGGCCCGTATGCGTCCTACGTCTTTCAGCACCGCTTCGGCTCAGCAGCGCGAAGGCTGCGGTCGCAGATCGCCGCAGGTGATCTCGGGGCTCCTTTGGTGGGCGTCTGCCACACGCTCTGGTACCGGGATACCGCCTATTACGACGTCGCATGGCGGGGTAAGTGGGAGACCGAGGGCGGTGGACCCGCCATGGGCCACGGCATCCACCAGATGGACCTGCTGCTGTCCCTGCTGGGCGACTGGACCGAAATCAGCGCGACCATGGCGACCCTGCGCCGTGATGTTGAGACCGAGGACGTCTCCTTTGCACACGTCACGTTCGAAAGCGGAGCGATCGTATCGGTGGTGAACAGCGTGCTGTCGCCGCGGGAGACCAGCTACCTGCGGTTCGACTTCGCCGATGCCACCGTGGAGGTGGAGCACCTCTACGGGTACGACAATTCGCACTGGAAATGGACGCCGGCTCCGCACGTTGATACGGACACAGTGAGCACCTGGGCGCCGACGCAAAACTTCGCCAGCTCACACGCTGTGCAGTTGGAGGAACTCGTGTCCTCCCTCGAGCGCGGTGAGCGCCCCGCGGCTTCCGGTCACGACGGACGGCGGGTGCTTGAACTGATTGCGGGCCTGTACCAGTCAGCGATCACTGGCCGACGGGTGCAGCGCAACGAGCTGACCCGGGAGAATCCGTTCTACTGGTCGATGAACGGTGCTTCCGCCACATTGAAGGAGACACTCGATGCCTGAACTGCAGCTACGCCGTCCATCCAACAGCGAGCTGGTGATTTCCTGCGGCGCCGTTGACCTGGCGACGTACGTGTTCATCCCGCCCGCCACGCGCTCGGAAGCACCGAAGCCGTACCTGCATCCGCTGCGTACCCTGAGCGGTGCGCCGCTCACCGGCTTCCGGCCCTGGGATCACCGCTGGCACAAGGGCCTGCAGATGACCTGGTCCCATGTTTCGGGGCAGAACTTCTGGGGCGGACCAACGTTCTCTCCGGAGACGGACTACCAGTGGCGGGACAACCTCGGTTCGATCGAACACGAGGGGTTCCCCGCGCTGGTCACCGCACCGGACCGTGTATCGGTCGGCGAAGCCCTGACATGGCGCAACTCTGCCGGTGAGCGTTGGCTCTCGGAGCAGCGCGAGACCGTCTTCTCCAGCGTCGATGTGCAGGAGCAGTCCTGGCAGTTGGACTTCACCACGGAACTGACCAATGTATCGGACCGCTCCCTCGAGTTCGGCAGCCCCACCACCCATGGCCGCGCCAACGCCGGGTACACCGGGTTCTTCTGGCGCGGCCCGCGCAGCTGGACCGGTTGCTCGATCATCGGTCCCGATGGTGCTGAGGGTGAAGCGATGATGGGCACCTCTGCGCCCTGGATTGCCCTCGCCGGGCAGAATGACGAGCTCGACGGCGGTGCCACCATCGTGGCGCTGGCCGGGACGTCGTCGTCGTCGGTTCCCTTGAAGTGGTTCGTGCGCAGCGAGCCGTTTGCTGCGCTGGCGCCCTCCCCCGCCTTCGACGAGGAAATTACGCTGGCGCCCAGCGAGTCCCTGCGGCTGCAGCACCGGTACGTCTTCGTGGACCGGATCTGCGAGCGCGACGACATCGAGCGGATCGCGAAGGGCGCCTCCCTGTGAGCGGATCGCCGCGGCTCCCTCTCTTCCCGGGATCGGTCGGCATGAGCGACCTGCGGGTGTACGAGTGGGAGACCGACGACGGCCACCACGGCGGGACGCCGCACCTGCACACCGTGTCGAACGAGGGATACGTGGTGATCGGGGGATCAGGTGAGGTGCACACGCTCTCCTCCGAGGGCTATGCGCGGGATCCGCTGAGTGCCGGATCGGTGCTGTGGTTTAGCCCGGGGACGGTGCACCGGCTCATCAATACAGGGGACCTCCGCATCCTCACGGTCATGCAGAACTCAGGGCTGCCGGAGGCCGGCGACGCTGTGCTGACGTTTCCGCTCGAGATCGTTTCCCACGCCGAAAGGTACCGGTCAGCGGTCACGTTGCCCGAGGGCACCGAGGCGGAGCGCGGCGAGGCGGCCCGCCGTCGTCGTGATCTGGCGATCGAGGGCTATGCGGAGTTGCTTTCAGCGCTGGAGGAAGGCGACCGCGGACCGCTCGACGCGTTCTACGCCGCCGCGTCCGCGCTGGTGCAGCCTCGTGTGGAGGAGTGGACGAAGCTGTGGACGGACACGGTGCTTGCCGACGTCGAGACGACCCGGTCCCAGCTGGCAGCCCTTGCGGAAGGGGACGCTTCGCACCTGGGTGATGCCGCCGTCGTCCGTGCCGTGCCGAGGCCTGAGCCGCGGGCCTTCGGAATGTGCGGGCGCCTGGGGATCTGGGACGCCGACCGGCGCTGAACCCTGCGCATCGCTACCGCAAAAGTGCCGGTAACCGGCAGGATCGTGGGGACGTCCCCACGATCCTGACAATCACCGGCGCGTTTGCGTGCTAAGACGTTATCGCCCGGAACCCTTCATGCTTCCGGTGAGCAGCTCGCCTTCATCGCCGCTGACGAGGCACAGGATCTCGCGGTCACCGTCGAACGCCCAACTGGCCTTTGTCGGCGTGAAGGATTCGAAATAGAGCGACGACTCCTCGTACTCCGTTCCTATGAACCCGGGGAATTCGTTGTAACAGAACTCTTCTGCCAGAGCGACGATCTCGGAGTCGCCGGGAAAATCACCGTCGGGAAGATCGGTTGTGGCGTACGCTTCCAGGTCGTGCTCGCTGCTGCACGGCAGCACCGTGATCTCGGAGAAGCTGTAGCTTTCCTCCTCGGAGGCCTTTTCCTGTTCCTTTGGGTAGTTTGCGCAGTCGCCCACGCCGATGTTCATGGCGTCAAACTCCGCCGGCGCCGTCACCTGACCGGATTCATCGCGCTCAACCACGCCCGTATCCAGCGAGTAGCAGCCTGTAACGCCGAAGATGGCGCAGAAGGACAGCGCCACCAGTGCCTTGCTTTTCATGATTCCCCCGAGAGATACCGTGCGAACGAATTGAGAATAGGGCCCGACGGCGGCTTGAGACCCCTTCTGCGGGAAGACACGCCGGGAATGTTTGCGTGGATAGGCTTATCCGCATGACGCCGAGCGAGCAGCAGTGACCCACCATCCGGGTGCCGGCATCGGCGCCGTGTTTGTCCTGATCGCGGCGGTGCTGTGGGGAACCACCGGCACCGTTGCCAGCTTCGCGCCAGGCGTCGGCCCGCTCGCTATCGGCGCGGCGGCAATGGGGGTCGGCGGCCTGCTTCAGGCAGCCCTCGCCGGACCGGGGCTGGTCCGCGCCCGCCACGAATTACGACGGCGGTGGCCCACCATCGCGCTCGGCGGAGTCGCCGTAGCTGTGTACCCCCTCGCCTTCTACAGCTCCATGCGATTGGCCGGTGTTGCCGTGGGTACCGTCATTTCAATCGGCTCGGCGCCCATCGCGTCGGCGGTCATCGAACGCGTCATTGACGGGCACCGGTTGACGCGGCGCTGGGCGGTGGGTGCCGGCGTCGGGCTGGTGGGAGTAGTGCTGCTTACCTTCGTGGAGCCGGCGCAGGACACGGGTGCAGGCAACACCACTGCCGGGATTTTGCTGGGGCTGCTCGCCGGGGTCACGTACGCGCTGTACTCGTGGGCGGCACACCGGACTATGCAGCGGGGCGTGCGTTCCGGGGTTGCAATGGGTGCGATCTTCGGGGCGGGCGGTGTGTTGTTGATGCCGGTGCTTTTCCTCACCGGCGCGCCGCTGCTTGAGTCCTGGCACAACTTTGCCGTCGGCGCCTACATGGCGCTGGTGCCCATGTTCCTGGGCTACGTCTTCTTCGGGCTCGGCCTCGCGCGGGTCATGGCAAGCACGGCGACCACGCTGTCCTTGGCGGAACCGGTCGTGGCGGCGATGCTCGCCGTCGTCATTGTGGGTGAAAGGCTGCCGGCGGCAGGATGGATCGGCGTCGGACTCGTGATTGCGAGCCTTGCAGTCCTCACCGTGCCCGTGCGGCGCAATGTCCGCACAGCGGTTGGCGTTCCCTAGGAGCCCTCTGATGGACCGTTGGACCCGTCGGGCGCTTCACTACGGGTGACACGGACACGTTCGATCCGATGGCTCGCCATCTCCGCAGCTTCGAAACGCAGTCCCTCGATTTCTACGCTATCGCCGGTCTTCGGCATTCTGCCAAGCCGGTCAAGAACCAGGCCGGCAAGCGTCTCATATTGGCCGTCGTCGGGAAGGTCCACGCCGATCTCCTCGGAAGCCTCTTCGATGATCAGACCGCCGTCCAGCACGACGCTGCCACCGTCGCTGAGCGTGTGCCGCGCGGATGCGTCAACCTTCTCGTCGTCATACTCGTCATAGATTTCACCGACGAGTTCCTCGAGGAGGTCCTCAAGTGTGGCAATACCGTCAGTGCCTCCGTATTCATCGACGACGAGGGCTATGTGGTGCCCTCCTCCACGCATTTGGCTGAGTGTGGGCAGAATTCGGTTCGAACCCGGCACAGCGAGGATCGGCCGGGTAATCGACGCTATGGCATCACCGCCCGATCCTTCGTGGCTGAGGAGGTCGCGGATATGAATGAAACCAACGACGTCGTCGATGGACTCCCGGTACACCGGGTATCGCGTGTAGGGAAGGTCACGGATTGCCGCAGCAGCTTCACTTAACGGCATGGTCTCAGCGAGGAATTCAACGTCAGTGCGCGGTCGCTTCACCTCGTCAATCAGGCGTTCTCCGACGCTGAAAGCGTCAGAGAGAATCTGACGGTGTTCCCTCCGCAGATCCGGGGTCTCCTGAACCAGCTGCCGCAGTTCCGCGGCGGTGTACTCCTCGGTGGTGGCATTCGGATCCCCGCCGACGAGCTTTACGACGAAGTTGGTGGACACCGAGAGCAGCCAGATCACGGGGCGCATCACTCGCGCGAACATGTTGAGCGGAGGCGCCAGGACCCTCGTGAAGCCGACGGCGCGCTGCATGGCCAGTCGTTTGGGAGCGAGCTCACCCAGGACGAGGGACAGGTAGGCGATGACCAGGGTCATCAGAATCAGGGCAACCGTGTCGGCAGTGCCGTCCGGTATGCCGATGTTGATGAGCAGCGGCGCGAGATCGGGGGCAAGAGTCGAGGCGCCGTAGGCCGACGAGAAAAATCCTGCAAGCGTGACGCCGATCTGCACAGCGGAGAGAAAAAGATTCGGGTTGCGAACCAGTTTGGCTGTCCTCATGCCGCTGGGCCCGGACTCCTCGATGCGCTTGATCTGGCCCTCGCGAAGATTGACGATTGCCATCTCGGTGCCTGCGAAAACGCCGCCTATCAGCACGAAGACGAGAACCAGCAGGGCATTCAGGAGAGTGTCGGTATCCACAACGCCACTCTATCCGTGGCGACTCGGCCTACTTCGGTTGTTCAGCCACAGCGAAGATGTACTCCACGCCGGCGGCAGCGGCCGGGTCCCCGCTGAAGGTGATGAAGTAGCCGGGCTCCGGCACAGACACGTTGAACCAGGTGGGCCCGCCGCACGCGAAGCCGGTCATGCCCTCGCTGCGAGATTGAGTGGTGTAGGAGAAGGTCAGCCGGTCCGTTCCGCGGCACTGGGCGTGGACGAGGTACTCGCCCACGGGAAGCTCGGTGTCCGGCCAACCGATGGTTCCCAGCGTGGTGGAATCACCCGCGCCTTCCTGGATGACGTCCGCGGGATCAAGTCCGAGATCCAACGGCGCCGTGGACGCCTCGGGTGCACTCGCCACAACCTCGGTAGTGTCTTTCGATTCCTCGCCCACCGCGGCGGATATAGCCGAACACGAGCTAAGAATGAGCGCTGCCCCGCCCCACGCTGCCGCAGTGACTAATCGGGCAAGTGTGTGTCCCCCGGATTTCCCCATCCGCCAACCCTAACTGGAAGTTGCGCTAGCGAACAGAGTTACCTCGTCCAGGCGTCCAACCCCGGCAACTTTCGTGCAGATCCGGTGGCTTCCTACCCCTTCGAAGTCGCCGGACCTGCGCAAAAGTTTCAGAAACGGGTGGGGGTTACATCCGCCCGAACTTCGCCCGCACCAGCGCAAAAATGCCGTAGCAGATAAGACCCACGGCAATGAGGACCAGCAGCGCATCGCCGAAGGGATGGTCCGTCAGCGCTTTCAGGCTTCCATCGAGTCCGGTGGACCGGCTGGGGTCATGGGTGATCACGGCGGCGCCGAACAGGATGCCCACCAGGATGAGGGCAATCCCTTTCGCAACGTGCCCGATGACGCCCAGCACCTCGATGAGGGCCCCGCGGTGCGTGTCTTCGAAGTGCCGGAGCTCAGGCCGGAACTTGCGCGCGAGCCCCTTGAAGACAAAGTAGACACCAATGCCGAAGACGGTGCCGCCTACGGCAAGGATCACGAAGACTCCGAAGGGCGAGCCCATCATCGCGGCGGTGAAATCGCGAGTGGATTCGCTCGAATCGACTTCGCCGCCGAAGGCGAACCGGGCGAAGGTGAAGGCCATGCTGCCGTAGATAATGCTCAGTGATCCGGAAGATATTGTCTTGGAGACCCGTTCCCCGGTGGGCAGGTGGCGGGCGCGCAGGGTCGCTTCGCTCAATTGCCAGGCGGCGAGTCCGAGGCACCCGATCGCGCAGGCCCACATGACCCACGGGCCGGACGTTCCACCAGCCAACTGTTCCAGCGCACCGGTCGGCTCAGCCTCGCCGCTTCCCCCGGACGCGATCTGCAAGGCAATGATGCCGATGAGGATATGGACGACGGCGAGAACCGCGAACCCGAAACGCGCGACGGCGTCGAGCACTGCATGGTCCGACACCTCTTCTGCGGTGTCAGCGGCCTCCCGCGCCCGGGAGTTTTTATCCGTTGACATGCCACGCTCCTGTATTTCCCTGGTATTTCAGGGTACAACCGCGGGTGACGTTCGATGGGCGGACGTCCACGGGCCAGGGTTCAGCGCCGCCAGAACAGGTGATGGGTTACGCCGCTGGCGCTGGGAACGACGTCGACATGGAAGCGGTCCAGCAGGTCATCGGGCGATTCCCACAAGCGCGACCCGCCGCCGAGTTCAACCGGCGAGACAGCTACATGCAACGTATCTACGAGATCAGCGTCGAGAAACTCCCGGATGGTGGTCGCGCCGCCGCCCAGCCTGACGTCCTTGCCGTTGGCTGCCTTGCGCGCTTCGGCCAGCACCGTTGCCGGATCAGCGCCGGTGAAATGGAACGTGGTGTCGGAAAGGGCGAAGGATGGCCGCTCATGGTGGGTCATCACGAACACTGGAGTATGAAAGGGCGGTTCGTTACCCCACCAGCCCTGCCAGTCCTCGTTCTGCCACGGGCCACGGTGCGGCCAGGCTCTGGTTCTCACCGGCTCCGAAGCCGTCGCTGGACACACCGAAGTTCTGGACCCTCAACAGCTGGTTCACCTGACACTCCTCATCGTGGCAACCGGCCACTCCCCGGTTTCGAAAAAATCCTCCAGCAGCCCGAGCGCAGGCTCCGGATCCAGTCCGCGCGTCGCCAACCAGGCGTCGTCGTTATAAGAACACGCATAACGCTCACCCGAGTCGCAGAGAAGGGAAACGATACTCCCCTGCTGACCCGCTGCCTTCAGTTCGGCGACGAGCTTCCACACTCCCCACAGGTTGGTCCCGGTGGACGGACCGGCCGAGATACCCGTCCAGGCGCGCAGGTGCCGCGAAGCGGCTACCGAGGCGGCATCGGGGACCTGGATCATCGCGTCAATCACGGAGGGAATGAAGCTCGGCTCCGGCCTTGGACGGCCGATCCCCTCGATCCTCGACGGCTTCCCGACAGCGGCGACCCCTTCCGCCCAGGTGGGATAGAAAGCCGAGTTTTCCGGGTCCACCACGGCAAGCCGCGTGGGGTAGCGGTTGTAGCGGAGGTACCTGCCGATGGTGGCGCTGGTTCCACCGGTTCCTGCGCCGACCACTACCCACTCGGGGACAGGGAACCTCTCGTGTTCCATCTGCCGGAAAATCGATTCGGCGATGTTGTTGTTGCCGCGCCAGTCCGTGGCACGTTCCGCGTAGGTGAACTGGTCCATGTAATGGCCGCCGGTCTCCGCCGCAATGCGCTCGGCTGCCGCATACACTTCCGAGGCCCCGTCAACAAAGGAGCACGTTCCTCCATACTGCTCGATCAGCGCAATCTTCTCGGGACTGGTGGAACGGGTCATCACCGCAACAAACGGCAGCCCGAGCAGCTGCGCAAAGTACGCCTCGGAAACTGCAGTGGATCCACTGGACGCCTCAACAATGGTGGCGCCCTCCCGGATCCAGCCGTTCACGAGTCCGAAAAGGAAGAGCGACCGGGCAAGGCGGTGCTTCAGGCTTCCCGTCCGGTGCGTCGACTCGTCCTTGAGGTAGACGTCAATCCCCCAGCTCTCCGGCAGAGGCAGTGCAAGCAGGTGGGTGTCAGCGGACCGGTTGCCCTCGGCCTCGATGCGCCGGATGGCCTCATCCGACCAGGCGCGGTCAGCAGCAGCGGAAATCGTCATATCTGCACCTTACGGATTCACACCGACAAAGGAACAACGGACGACGACGGCGCCACGATGGGTGCCGCCGTCGTCGTCTCTGCCGCTAGAGGTGGCGGCCGGCGAAGATCTTCAGCGCGTCGCGCACCAACTCCGCGCCCTTCCGGCCGCCGTAGTTCGCGCCGAAGCGGTCATCGGCGACGTACATGTCACCGAGTCCGGTGACGTACTCCTTCGAGGGCCCGTTGCCCGAGGACCCGCTGCCCGACGACGGCGGGCCGGGCACGCCGGCAAGCCACTCATAGTGCCGCCGCGCCAACTCCTGCGCCTCAGCGCTGTCAGCCGCGACACCCTGCTCCGCAGCGGATGTCCAGTCAGCGCCGAGCTGCGCCGACCGGGCCTTCCAACCGGCTCGCTCAGCATCACTCATGCCGGTCCACCAGCGGTCCCCCGAGGCATAGGCCTCCTTGCCCCACCGCTGCTCCACCTCGTCCTTGTACTGCGTGTGGTCGAAGCCGTTGAACATGTTCTCAGCCATCAGTTGTCCACCTCCTTCCAGTTGTTTAATGGTCAGCGAGACCGACGCGATCTGCCGCGCCAGCCGCTCCTGTTCCTGCCTCAGTAGCTCCAGGTGCTTGTGCAGCGCATGGGCAGGCTCCGCTTCCCTGTCCAGTACCTCCGCGATCGCAGGAAGCCCCAGCCCGAGGTCGCGCAGCAGGAGGATCCGCTGCAGCCGGACCAGGGCGCCGTCGTCGTAATAGCGGTAGCCGTTGCTGCCCACCCTGGACGGCGGCAGCAGGCCCAGCCGGTCGTAATGCCGCAGGGTGCGGCTGGTGGTCCCGACCAGCCGCGCGACGTCCTGAATCGACCTGTCCATATGCTCCTCCGTGCGCCTTTCCCTCACCGTATAGGTTGACGATGCGTCAAGGTCAATGGCCGGGTGTAGGGTTCGGGAATGAGCATCGGAGAGGAACAGTTCATTGCCCGCGCCATCGATCTTGCAATCCGGAATGTGCACGACGGCGGCGGTCCCTTTGGAGCTGTCATCGTCACCGGTGATGGGCGTCCGTTTGACGGAACCAACCGCGTGACCGCGAATAATGACCCCACTGCCCATGCCGAAGTGATGGCCATCCGCAACGCCTGTTCATCGCTCGGAACCTTTGATTTGAGCGGGTGCGTGCTCTACACGAGCTGCGAACCGTGCCCCCTGTGCCTGTCCGCCGCGCTCTGGGCCCGCGTTGACGGAATTGTGTACGCGGCAGACCGGCACGATGCTGCAAGGGCCGGCTTCGACGACGCCCGCTTCCACGATTTCTTCACTCAACCTGTGGAGGAACGGTCCATGCAGGTCCGGCAGCTTGTCCTTCCGGACTCCTCCGGCGCCAACCCCTTCCGCGCCTGGGCCGAGCTGGCCAACCGCATCGAGTACTGACCCCGCTTCACCTGCTGCGGACGTGCGGACCTACCGCTGCCGCAGCACCGCGCTGACGTCCCTCCAGAAATTACACAGTATGCTTAGCATTTAGTTGCCCGCAGCACATCGAATACTTCCGGGGAAGGGGAAACCTATGGCCGGCTCCCGCTTGCACAGCACCAGATCAAGCCCCTGGACGGACGGTCTCGGCCGGACCGCCTCCCGGTCAGCGCAGATTCTGCTGATTCTGACCCTTGCGGTGGTGGCCATCTACGGGCTGCTCCAAATCCGGCTGCTCGTGATTCCGGTCATCATTGCGCTGATCCTCGCAGCCGCCATCGGGCCGTTCGTCAATCTGCTGCGCCGGCGCGGAGTGCCCGGCGCACTCGCCACGGCCATCGCCTTCCTTGCCCTGCTGATCGCCATCTCCGGCGTCATCACCATCATCGTTTTCTCGGTCCGCAGCCAGGCCGATGAGCTGATTGCCGCGGCCACCGAAGGCCTGGACGAACTGCAGGCCTTCCTGACCAGCGGACCCTTCCCTATTTCGCCGGAACAGCTCGACCAGGCGCGCACCGCGATCATCGATTTCGCCACCAGCGCCCAGTTCCGCTCAGGCGCCATCTCCGGTGTTTCCGTGGTGGCTGAATTCCTCACCGGCGCCACCCTGATGGCCGTGATCCTCTTCTTTTTCCTGAAGGACGGCAAGAAGATCTGGGAGTTTTTCCTCCGACCCTTCAAGGGCGAGCGCGAGCAGAAATTGCGCCGTTCAGGCGCCCGCACCCTGGAGGTACTCGGCAGCTACGTCCGCGGAACGGCAATCGTCGCGCTCGTTGACGCGGTGGCCATCGGCATCGCGCTGCTCATCCTCGGCGTACCGCTGGCCCTGCCGCTGGCCATGATCGTGTTCATCGGTGCGTTCATCCCGCTGGTGGGGGCTACCCTCGCCGGCGTGCTGGCTGCCCTCGTTGCGCTGGTGGCCAACGGGCCGATTGTCGCGCTCATCGTGGTCGGCGTCGTCGTCGCGGTCAACCAGTTGGAAGGCGATCTCCTGCAGCCCATCGTGATGGGGAAGTCACTGCGACTCCATGCACTGGTGATTCTGCTCGCGCTGACAGCAGGAACCATCCTCGCCGGCATCATCGGTGCCGTGCTGTCCGTTCCGATCGCAGCCGTCACCTGGGCCGTCCTGCAGGTGTGGACCGATGAGGATCCAAGAATGGAACCGCTGAACCCGGACCTGCCTCCCGCAGGCTCCGAACCAATCTGAGGAGGGGGAGAGAATGACCACAGAAACAGCTCCATCGAAACTTCGCCAGGGCATCTCCGGCAAGCTGCTCTACCTGTTCATCCTCGGCGACGTGCTCGGTGCCGGCATCTATGCACTGGTGGGTGTCATCGCTGCCGAGGTCGGCGGAGCGATCTGGGTGCCGCTGATCGTTGCACTCGCGCTGGCCCTCCTCACCGCCGGGTCCTACGCGGAGCTGGTCACCAAGTACCCCAAGGCGGGCGGAGCTGCAGTCTTCGCGCAGCGGGCGTACAAAACCCCCTTCATCTCCTTCGTCGTGGGATTCTGCATGCTCGCCGCAGGCGTGACCAGCGCGGCCGGGCTCACCCTCGCATTCACGGGTGATTACCTCTCCGCCTTCATCGCCGTTCCACCCGGATGGGCGGCAGTGGTGTTCCTCGCGCTGCTGGCACTGTTGAACGCGCGCGGTATCAAGGAATCCGTGCGCTCCAACGTGGTCATGACCGTCATCGAAGTGTCCGGGTTGGTGCTCGTGATCGTCCTGGTTGCCGTATTCCTCGGCCAGGGCGGCGGCAACCCCGAGCAGATTTCCCAATTCCCGACCAACGCCAACCCTGCCGTTGCCGTCCTGGGAGCGTCCCTCATCGCCTACTACTCGTTCGTGGGCTTCGAGGTCTCCGCTAATGTCGCCGAGGAAGTGCAGAACCCGGCACGCGTCTACCCGAAAGCCCTGTTCGGCGCCCTCGCGACGGCGGGCGCCGTCTACCTGCTAATCGGGCTGGTATCCGCTGCCGCGCTACCCGCCGACGACCTGGCCGGCTCCACCGCACCCCTGCTCGACGTGGTCACCGCCACCGGCTTCGGGATCCCGCCGTGGCTGTTCAGCCTGATCGCCCTCGTCGCCGTTGCAAACGGTGCGCTGCTGACCATGATCATGGCGAGCCGGTTGACTTTCGGCATGGCCGAGGAAGGTCTCCTTCCTCCGGTGCTCGGCAAGGTTCTGCCCAACCGGCGCACGCCGTGGGTAGCAATTATTGCGACGACGGCGGTTGCCATGGTCCTGACCCTCACCGGCGACCTCGCCTCGCTGGCCGAGACGGTGGTGCTGCTGCTCCTGTTCGTCTTCATCAGCACGAACATCGCGGTACTGGTACTCCGCCGGGACCGGGTCGAGCACAAACACTTCCGCATTCCGACGGTGATTCCCTACCTCGGCGTTGCCTCGTGCGTCCTTCTTCTCACCCAGCAGTCAGCGGAGATCTGGCTGCGGGCGGCGATTCTGGTGGGTGTCGGCGTCGTGCTGTATTTCATCAGTGCGGTGGTGACCAAACGCAGCAACCGTAAGCTCCAGGCGGAAGCTGGATAGTCATGACCTTCACCGCGGCCCTGATCGCTTCGCTGGTCATCGCACTCGTACTGGCGGCACTGCACCTCGCCGCCCCGCGCATCCGGAAGCTGCCGTTGGTTCCGGAGAGCGTGACCGGTTCCTTCGCGGGAGGACTCGCCGTTGCGTACGTCTTCCTTCACCTGCTCCCGGAAATCGCGGAGGGTAACGAGGCGATCGGCGAGCTGCTCGAGGACACCATCGAGGTCACGCCGCTGTTTGACCTGGGGATCTTCGTCGTTGCGCTTACCGGCTTCACCGTGTTCTACGGGCTGGACCGGCTGGCAACCTCGCGGCGGACCAGCAAACGGCCGGATTCCGCCGGCGTCTACTGGCTGCACCTCGGAGCGTTCGCGTTCTACAACGCGCTGATCACGTACACGATGGCGCTGCGCGTTGAAACGGGGTACCTCTTCGCAATCCTGTTCGCCATCGCCATGGGCCTGCACTTTGTGCTCACGGACCGGCACCTCGAGGAGAACTATCCGCACCGCTTTGCTGCCAGCGGCCGGGTGGTTCTGGCGGGCGCGCTCCTTCTCGGCTGGCTGCTGTCAGCCCTGTTTGCGCCGACCAGCACGGTTGTCGTCGCCATTCTGACCGCCCTGCTGGGAGGCTCTGTGCTCTTGAACGTCTTCAAAGAGGAACTGCCGTCAAACCGCGGCTCGAGTTTTCCCTGGTTCCTTGCGGGTATGGTGATCTACTCAGTGCTGCTTGCCCTCATTACAGCGGCCGCCGAATGAGCAGAAAATTCGAAGCCACCGCGCGGGAGCACTTTGGCTGGGACTCGCTCCTTCCCGGACAGCGCAAGGCGCTGGAGGCAGCCGACGGCGGCCGGAACCTCCTCTGCGTCCTTCCCACCGGTTACGGAAAGTCCGCCATCTATCAGGTGGCTGCAATGGCAGCGCCGGGTGTCGCCGTCGTTGTTTCGCCGTTGATCGCCCTCCAGCGTGACCAGGCGGAGGCCATCAATGAGACACTCGGCGAAATCCGCGCCTATGTCCTGAACTCCACCGCGACGGACAGCGAGATCGATGAGGCATGGGCAGCCGCAGAAGATCCGGACGAGGAGCGCCGCGCCAAGTTCCTGTTCCTGGCGCCGGAGCAGTTGGCGCGCGAGGAAACAGCGGCCCGGCTGACGGCGCTGGACGTGTCCTTCCTGGTGATCGACGAGGCGCACTGCGTCTCCGCGTGGGGGCATGATTTCCGGCCCGACTATCTCCAGCTCGGCTCGCTGGTGGAGCGTCTTAAACGGCCGGTCATCGCGCTGACGGCCACCGCCTCTCCCCCGATGCGGCAGGAGATTCAGGAGCGGCTGAAGTTGACGGACGCCGTCGTGATCGCTGAGGGCTTCGACCGGCCAAACCTCCACCTCAGCGTGCAGCAGCACGAGTCCGACCGCGACAAGCAGCGCGCAGTATTGGAGCAGGCGGCCTCCCTTGAGGGGCAGGGCCTGCTCTATGCCGCCACCCGGAAGCAGACGGAGCAGTACGCACAGGAGTTGCGGGGTGCGGGAGTGCGCGCTGACGCCTACCACTCCGGGCGGAAGAAGTCCGAGCGGACCGCGCTGCATGAAGCCTTCCACGCCGGTGAGCTGGACGTCATGGTGGCAACAACGGCATTCGGGATGGGCATCGACAAGCCGGACGTGCGGTTCGTGGTGCACGCGGACATTCCCGATTCCCTCGACAGCTACTACCAGGAGGCGGGGCGTGCCGGGCGGGACGGTGAGCCGGCCGCCGTCGTGCTTCACTACCGCCCTGAGGATCTTGGGATCCGCCGGTTCTTTGCTGCGAAGAATGTGCAGGAGGACGGCCTTCGTCAGCTGTTCGCCGCTTTGCGCGCAGCGGAAAGGGCACTCGATGCCGCCGGAATCCGGGAAGCGACCGGGCTGACCCAGCGCAAGCTCTCCGGGCTCCTGAACCAGCTGGTTGAGGTGGGAGCGCTTCGTGAGCGTTCCGGGAAGTACCGCGCGGTGGCAACGGATGCCGGGCAGGTCATTGCCGATGTCGTCGAGCATCAGAAGCGGCGGCAGGAAGTGGACCGTTCACGTGTGGAAATGGCGCGGCAGTACGCGGAGTACCGCGGTTGCAGGCGGAAGTTCCTGCTCGGATACTTCGGCGAGGAGCACGAGGGCCTGTGCGGTGCGTGCGACAACTGCGATTCCGGACGGTCGGCGGAGCACACTGACGACGACGGCGAGAAGCACCTCTTCCCGCTGCAGAGCACCGTGCGGCATGGCGAGTGGGGCGAGGGCGTCGTGATGGGATACGAGAACGATGTGATCACGGTCCTGTTCGGGGAGCACGGTTACAAATCGCTGTCTGTGCCGCTGGTGGAGGAGAAGGACCTGCTGACTGCGGTGCGGTCCTGAAGGTACCGGTGTGCGTGTGAACAGCGCGTTCGGTCATACGATCTCGCGCAACGCTCAACAGCATGGTTACACTTCGACAGAGAACCGTAATGAGCGCGAAAGTGACCCATGGAAACCAACCACAAGATTTCCCCCGAAGACCCATTCCCAGAAGACTTGACCGTGCTGGATGATGTCGAGGTCGAGGTACTCAACAGCAGAATTCACCGCGAGCTCGAGGCTGAGTATGCAGAAGGCCTCCCGGAGCCGGAAACCGAGGCGCGTCTTGAGGAGGTCAACCTGGAGTTGAACCGGCGCGAGCAGGAGAACTAACCCCTTCATCGGGAACACGTCCGGACTGGACAGGCTGCTGGCCTGCCTGGTCCGGACATGTTCTTTTAACCGGGGTGACTTAATCGAAAATATGTTCTACTTTTAAACCCGGCACTGAAGAAGGTGAAGGGTAATGACGGCGCAGCATGTAGACGAGGTTCAGCCCGGGTCGCGGTCGCTCAATGAGGAGGCAGACGTCCGCTTCACGTCCCGCGGGGAGCCGCTCGCGCTTCGTTGGAGGGCGGGCATCTGGCAGGTTCTGGGTGACCCGATGCACTGGACAAGCTCCCGAAACTGGTGGGAGCCGGGCCCTTCGGGAATCATGGGCCAGGGCAGCATCATGACACAGCAGTACTGGCGGTTCCGGGCACAAACGGGGCCGGCGTCACCCATCCTTGTCTTCGACGTCTGCCGGGATCCGCGCTGGGAGGGCTGGAGACTGGTCCGGGTGACTAACCTCGGGTCCGGTTGAGTTCTCGCGGCTTTCTGGCGTGCGGCTCATCGGCAAGAAAATGCTCATAAGCAGTGATGGCGCCGTCGAACGCCTCGGTGCCGCTGATTGCGGACTCGGCAAACGGAGCAATGTCCGCCATGTTCTCCCGCGGATTTCTCCGCCAGGTTCCTACGGCGCGGCCGTCCTGCAGAAGTGCCGGCTTGAACACACCGTTCTTGGCCAGCCGGATGCGGGAGGCGTACTCGGGCGGAAGTGATGGTGCGCGGTCCTGGTAGCCAAGGATGTACTCGTCATACCCAGCCAGCAGGAGCCCGCCTCCGGCCATCGGGTCCGGCTCGGTTACGCCCGGCAGCGCCCAGTAGCTCGCGCCATCGTAGACGTACTCCACCAGCTCGCTGCGCGCCTGAGCCAGGCCAACTTTCGCGTCAGCGAGAGTGAGCTTTGACCACCAGGTGAAGTCCTGCAGACGTGCCGGGCCGTGCCCGGTGAAGTACCGGAGGGCGAACCACCGCAGAGCCTCTTCCCGATCCGGCCGCGGGCTGTCATCAGGAGCCCAATCATCAAGCAGCACCAGCGCCTGCTGGGACCGGTCCGCTGGTCCCCAGCAGACCAGTTGCGTCTGTGCCAGATACCAGATGATGTGGTAACCCCGTTGCCCGCTGGTGGAGAGCCCTGACCTGTCGAGGGTATCCAGAAACTCGTCCCGACTAAGCGCCATACCGCCCGCGAGCGCCTCACTGGCTACATCCCGGGCCCGGTGGAGTGTGCGCTGGTCAAGGTCGAGTTCCGCCAGACGCCGCGACGCAGACTTGATCATCCGCTCCGCCGTCAGCCCGAGCATCCAGCGGAGGTCAGCCGGCCGCACAAAGTGGAGCGTGCCCCGTACCGGCGCTGACCGCACCACCTCTGCACTATCGAGGGCAGCGAGGACTCGTTGACGAGTGGAACCATTGACTCGCGAGCCAACCGCCCAGAGCGCCTGGCCGAAGTCCTGCGCCTGGACTGCGAGCATCCTGTCGACCACGCCGGCCGGGCCGGGCAATCCTGATGATGGTCGGCCGTCGCTCACGGGGAAGTGGTGCGCGAGCCGAAGCTGCAGCAACTGGTCCCGGGTTATCGGAGTTCCCATGGCTTCAGTATGCGTTGATCGGCACCTGCACAGGAGGACCTACGGCATGATGGGCAGATGCCCTCCTCCGAGCACTTCACCCTGCGCGTTGACGATGCTGACTTCTCCTGCACCTACGAACAGCCGGACACTCCGACGGCAACCGTGATCATCGCCCACGGTGCCGGTGCGGGCATGGACCACCCTTTCCTCCTCGGCTTCAGCAATGCTATGAACGACGCCGGCTTTGCCACCTTGCGCTTCAATTTTCCCTACATGGAGCAGGGTCGGCGATTCCCGGACCGCCCTCCGAAGGCGATCGCTGCCTGGCGGGAAGTGATGGCGCATGCGCAGGAGCGCACGCGGGAGGGACCGGTGTGGGCGTGTGGGAAGTCCTTCGGCGGCCGAATGGCGTCCATGGCAGCAGCGGAGGGGATGGACGCCGCCGGACTGATCTTTCTCGGTTACCCGTTGCACCCGCCGGGAAAGCCGGAGAAGGTCCGCGACGAACACCTGGTCCACATTCACATGCCGATACTCTTCCTGCAGGGAAGCAACGACGCGTTCGCGCGGAAGGAGCTCTTGAATCCGGTGGTCGCGAAGCTCGGCGACCGGGCAACGCTGCAGTACGTGCCCGACGCCGATCACTCCTTCGCGGTCAAGGGCACCAAGCGCAGCCCTTTGGAGATTGGTGCATCGCTGGCTCCCGCGGCGGCGTCATTTATTGCGCGGAGTGGCTGAGCCCGTATCCCCACTGGGTACGGTGAACCTATGCCGAGCCCCTCTCCCGCAAACCTGACAGTAATCCCAGCCGTGGATGGAGCCGACGTTCGCAGACCTGCGGTCCTCGTGCTTCCGGGAGGCGGCTACGGCAAGACATCTGACCATGAGGGGGAGCCCGTTGCCGAATGGCTCGCAGGGCTCGGCATCCACGCATTCGTCCTTCGATACCGGGTTGCACCTCATCAACATCCTGCGCCGCTGATCGACGCCAAGGAAGCGATGCTCTGGATTCGGGGAGGGGATCACGGTATCGCCGTGGACGGCGGGCGGGTAGGAGTGCTGGGGTTCTCAGCCGGTGGACACCTTGCCGCCACGCTCTCGACAGCTACGTCCGCGAAGACTCCAGCGCTTGACGTCCCCTCCGCCGTCCCCGACCTGTCGATCCTCTGCTACCCGGTGGTGTCTTTTACCGATGCTGTGCATCAGGGAAGCATCGACAACCTGCTGGGCCGCTCGCCGTCGTCGGATCTGCTGCGAAAAATGTCACCGGAGTTGAACGTTACCGACGCAACGCCTCCGGCGTTCCTCTGGCATACGGCCGACGACGCCGCGGTGCCCGTGGAGAATACCTTCGCCTATGCACGTGCGCTGATCGAGCACTGCGTGCCGGCCGAGGTCCACGTCTTCCCTCACGGCTCACACGGGCTGGGATTGGCCGGCGGTGAATCGGGCCCTGATCAGTGGACGGCGCTGTGCGGAAACTGGCTGTCGCGGCAGGGCTGGACCAGCCGCTAGAGCCGCAAACCTTGGGAAAAGGTCGGAGGAGTGTGTCCTCCGGCGTCACAGGACTTTCTTATATTACGAATTAATGAAATCCTAAAGTCATCAGGCGCGCTGATGCGCCTCTGCGCCGGAGGAGGAAATCGTGGCCGGTAACTTCGAAATTTTCAGGGACGCCGACAAGCTGTACCGCTTTCGCCTCATGGATGAGCGAGGCGGCATTCTCGTAACCTCAGCCGGGTACGGACACAAAGGTGACGTGGTAACAGCCATAACCGCCGTCCGTGAGCATGCCGCCATGGGACATATCCAGGATTGCTCCGACCCTTCCGCACGGACGCTGCGGGTGCGGCATGCGCGGCGCCGCGCTACGGCTTAGTTGCGCTACCGCCTGGGAGCGGACTCGGCTTCCCCGGCTTCAACGGGTTCCGGCGCAGCCCACTCCGCGGTGCGCAGTTGCTGCTGCGTGGACTCCAGAACCTCGCCCAACAGCATCTTCGCTGTTGCCAGCAGATCGGCAACTCGCGGATACGCCAGGCTGTAGAAGACCTGGCTGCCGCGCCGCTCGGACACGACGAGGTGGTGCGTCCGCAGCACGGATAGGTGCTGGGAAAGGCGGGACGCTTCGACACCCATATCGGAAATGAGGTCCGTCACCGAGACGTCCGGCGAGGCAGAAAGAATCTCCAGAACCCGCACCCGCACGGGATGCGCCATGCCTTTGAACAGGTTGGCTTTCACCTCATAGAGAGGCCGGTGCGCTCCGGGAAATGCCTCCACGAAACCATCATCCTTAGCGTGCTTGGACCGGGGCGATCACAGGATGACAGCCGGTACAGAGAAAGTGCCCCTCGGCGATAGCCCGGGCAGTTGAGGACTTCATCATACCGTCATGTGCTACCGGCGGGTAGCATTTCTCCGGACCGGGCGGGCCGAGGGGTGGTGTCAGTCGAATTCTTCCCCTACGGGGCCGCGTGGATAGTCATCCTCGCCGGATACCGACTGTGCCTGTTCGACGACGTCGGCCTCGTTCGCTTCGCGGGCCCCCGCTTCATGCGGCTGCTCAGCGACGTCATCAGTGGAATCGTCACCGACGGCTTGCTGTTGCTCAAGCCGGTCGGCATCATTGGCCGTGAACGGTTCATCGCCTTCGGTGGACATGGCGGGCTCCTCCGTCTGAAGGGAAACGTGCACCTACGATAATAAGCACGCTTGCTATTTTTGTGAAGAGGTGCCGATGGGTTTGCGGAGACGCTGCCACCGGCCGGACAAACCATTCAAGGAGTACCAGGCGTGGAAGGTAGTGAGGGTGCAGTCCTTCGACGCTGGATGCCCGACGACGCCGGCGCCCTCCACGACGCCGTGTCCGGCAGCGAGGACCTGCTCATTCAGTTTGGTCAGCAGGACCTGGCGACCCACGACGCGTGCAGGCAATACATCGAAAACCAGTTGGCAACCGAAAGCGCGTCAGCGCGGCATTTCGCTGTGGCGGTCGACGGCGTTGCGGTCGGCGATATTGGCATTTCTTCGATGGAGTTCAATCACGGCACGGCCTGGGTCTCCTACTGGTTGAGCGCGGAGTTCCGCGGCCGCGGACTGATCACCCGAGGTCTGGTGGCGGCGTCGGAATGGGCCTTTTCAGAAAGCCTCTTCCGGCTGGAGTTGGGGCACCGGGTCAATAATCCCGCCTCGTGCCGGGTGGCAACGCGCGCCGGATTCCAGGCGGAGGGCGTTGAGCGCGCAAAACTGCGTTACGGCGTCGACCGCTATGACGTGGAGACCCACGCCCGCCTGGCAACCGACCCCGCGCCGAAAGACATCGCGCCGCTTCCCCGCTGAACGGAATGTAAGGATTGGGCCAGGGGTTCGCGCTATAGGAAAGGGCTGACCATGAAGGTTGCTGTTGTCGGCGGCGGGTCGACCTACACGCCGGAACTGGTGGACGGCTTTGCCCGCCTCAGGGAGATGCTGCCCATTGAGGAGCTCTGGCTGGTTGATCCCGACGCGTCGAGGCTTGAACTGGTGTCAGGCCTTTCCCGCCGCATCTTCTCGAGAGCCGGACATCCCGGACAGATCCGGACCACTTCCAGCGTCGAAGCGGGGGTCAGCGATGCCGACGTCGTTCTCCTGCAGTTGCGCGTCGGCGGGCAGGCCGCACGCCATGGCGACGAGACCTTCCCCCACGAAGCCTGCTGCGTGGGGCAGGAAACCACCGGTCCCGGAGGGTTCGCCAAGGCGTTACGGACCGTACCGGTGGTGCTGCACATCGCTGAAATCATCCGGGAGAAGGCGAAACCGAACGCGTGGATCATTGATTTCACGAATCCGGTCGGGATCGTGACGCGGGCCCTCCTGCAGGCCGGCCACCGGGCGGTGGGGCTGTGCAACGTGGCCATCGGTTTCCAGCGCAGGTTTGCAGCGCTCCTCGGCGCTGACTACAGCAGTATTTCCCTGAATCACGTGGGCCTCAATCACCTCACCTGGGAACTGGGCGTCAACCTGAAGACGGACGGCGGCTCCGTGAACGTCCTCCCCCGAATCCTTGGAGAACATCTCGAGGAAGTGGCCCGGGAGGTGCAGTTGCCGCCCGCATTGCTGTCGCTGCAACAGGCTGTGCCGTCCTACTACCTGCGGTACTTCTACGCCCACGACGAGGTGCTCCGGGGTCAGCTGAGCCAGCCATCCCGGGCGCAGGCTGTCATGGAGGTGGAGGATGCGCTGCTCAAAAAGTACGCGGACCCGGCGCTGGACATCAAACCGGAGGAACTGTCCCTGAGGGGCGGCGCCTTCTATTCCGAAGCAGCGGTTGACCTCATGTCGTCACTGATCTCCGGGCGGGGCGATGTCCAGGTTGTCAATGTCCGCAATGACGGCACGCTGCCGTTCCTGCCTGACGATCACGTGATCGAGGTCCCCGCGGTCATTCGGCCCGGCGGGCTGACTGTGCCTCCGATCGGTACGATCCCGGAGGAGATAGCCGGGTTGATCAGCCACGTGGCGTCCTACGAACGGCTGGCCCTCGACGCTGCGCTGCACGGTGGGCGTGAGCGCGTGCTTCGGGCGATGCTCGCCCATCCGCTGGTTGGCCAGTTCGATAAGGCGGAGAAGCTCACCGATGCGCTGCTTGCCGCCAACCGTGACCACCTGGCGTGGGCCCGTTGAACCAGCCCGGCTGCCCTGTTGTCATCGCGGTTGACGGCGGCGGTTCCAAGACAGACCTCGCAGTTCTTTCACTCGAGGGCGAGGTGGTCTTTCACGCGCGTGGCGGTGGCGCGAATCCCCAGACGGTGGGTCTCGACGCATCTGTCGCGGTGGTCCGGGCGCTTGCTGCCGAGGCGCTCGAAGTTATTGGGGACCGGCCGCTGCTGCAGACAAGCGTCTACCTTGCCGGTATGGACCTTCCGGTCGAGATCGAGGAATTCTCCTCGGCCTGGGCAGGAGGAGCCGATGGGAGACGCGCGGTCGTCGACAATGACCTGTTTGCTCTCCTCAGGGCCGGGACCGACTCCCCCGACGCGGTGGCGGTTGTCTGTGGGACCGGAATCAACGCAGTGGGAGTAAGTACTGACGGCCGGACGGCGCGGTTTCCCGCGCTTGGTGCGCTGTCCGGAGACTGGGGCGGCGGAGGGGACCTCGGCGCAGCTGCACTCTGGCACGCGGCGAGGTCAGAAGACGGCAGAGGGCCACGGACGTCCCTGGACGAGCTGGTTCCGGCTGCCTACAACCTGGGCTCCGTGCGCGAAGTTATCGAGGCCATCCACCTCGGGCGCATCCCCGCACGTTCGGTTGCTGACCTCACACCCGTTTTGTTCACAGCCTCAACGGCCGGCGATCCCGTCGCCGCATCAGTGGTTGACCGCCAAGCCGATGAGATCGTTGTCCTGGTGGTCACTGCGCTTCGGCGTCTCGATCTGCTCAACGCACCGGTGCCCGTTGTTCTGGGCGGAGGGGTGCTCGCTGCAAATGACAGCCGGCTCCTCACCAGAATCGGGTCAGGTCTGGAGGAACAGGCACCCAACGCCCACCTGCAACTGGTGACCGCGCCCCCGATCGTGGGGGCGGGCCTCCTGGCCCTGGAAGCAGCCGAGGCGGAGGCGGAGGCCTTAGCTCGCGCGCGGGTCGCTCTGGAGGGCCGCTCCGTTCCGCTCCAGCGGATCGCCCGCGCTACACCGTGACCTGATCACTTCCGTACCGCATGCCGATCTGCCCGCGAACAGCGTCGAGAAGCTCCATCGTGGCAATCGAGTCAGCCCACGGCATGGTGGGGCTTTCGGTCAGCCCGTCCTGGATGCACCGGGTGACTTCGCGAAGCTGGTACACATAGTTGCTTCCCACCTGGCCGAAGGATTCGACGCGGGAGCGTCCGTCCGCCGTCGTGATGGTGAGGCTCGAAGGGTTGCACTGTGGGGTGGAGGCCGTCAGCCATCCGGCGTTTCCGCTCACTGTAGCGGTGCCGGGGCAGGCGGCAACAATCGATGTGAGCAGTTGGGCGACTGCCCCGTTCGCGTAGGAAAGCGTCAGGGCGTTCCGCATGTCCACGCCGTCGTCAGTGAGGGTTGCCTGGGCCGCGACGCCGGTAGGAACCCCCAGCGCTCCGAGCGCCCACGTCAGCGGGTAGACCGCAAGATCCAACAGCGCGCCGCCGCCGGCAGCCGGATCCCAGAGGCGGGAGTTCCGGTCGTAAGCTGACACGAAACCCAGGTCCGCCTGGACCCACTGCACCTCTCCCAGCTCCCCGGAGGCAATGATGTCCCACGCCCGGTTGATGCTCGGCAGGAAGCGCGTCCAGACTGCTTCCATCAGGAAGACGCCGTTGGCCGCAGGCGCGGTGCCGACCATCATGCTCGTCAAAGGTGGTACTCGAAAACGATACGGGAGGGCACGTTGCTCACGATGTTATTCGACGCGAGATAATGGCCGAATGAACTGCGTAGCCACCCGATACGAGAAGTGGTTCGCGCTCACGGTGTTGTTACTCCCGTTGAGGTGCACCATGCCGAAGTAGTCGTCCTTTCCGTTGTCGATAGAGCTTTCGGTGTCTGTGCGCAAGAACTGATTGCTTGAGATCAGGTTCTCCTCGCTTCCAGGTTCAAAAATCACCATCCCCGGCCAGGAACTGACGAACTTATTCGCAGTGACGGAGCAGCGTTTGCTGTTGACTAAGCGCACGGAGCCATACCAAAGGATCGAGTTGCCCGAGATGGGGAGTCCCTCCGCGTTCTCAGCGAAGACCGCGGAACCCGCCCACGCACTAATCAGGAAGTTGTTCGTAACGCGCATTACCTGCCAAGCGCCAAGGAGTTCGATGCAACTACCGCATTCGGCTATGAAGTTGTTGGTTATGTATGGGGCGTCCGCGCCGCGGAGGATGATGGCGTGCGTGAGGTAGACGAACCCCAATCCTTCGATCCGGAATGCGTCATTGTCGGTTTGAGCGCGGATGCCGGTCTTCCCGTTTCCCGGAATGTACGGCTTAGAGCTTTCGACTCCGTCGATGCAAAAGTCCCGAAACTCAACTGAGTTGAGGCGCCCGACAGTTGCGGGACTGCCGGAACGAGCGATAAGGAAGGCTTCGCCGTGCCCGTCCGTGTTCATTACACGAATGTGGCTGCCGCCTGGCAGTGTTTCCACCCACTGGGATGAGTCGCTCTCATCGCGGATCGCTTCTGATAGGAACCCGTGCCCGGAGCCTTTTATTTGCAGGTAGCTGATGTCGATCAACACGCGGGTTCTGAGATCGAAGTGCCCGGGTGGACTGTATATCACCGCGCCCGGACGGGTGGTCTGGCTTGTCTGAGTGGCCTTAATGTCGGCGACGATTCGTTCATCACCTTCCCGATATCGGTATACGGGGACACGCTGGCGCCGGTCCAAGTGGTCACGTCATAAACAGTTTGGGCCATGTCTGTCTTATCTCGTGTGTGCGGGTGGGGTTCGGTTCGTCAGTGCCGAAGTTGCCGGGCGTTCCTGATTACAGGACGCCGACAATGCTCGCGCCAGTGTCAGCAGTGGGGTTCGCCGCAGGCTGAGCACGGGCTTCCATCTCCACAGAACGGGCGAGTGCCTGCGGTGGCTGCACCAAGGTGCATGCGAGAAGGCCCGCAGCTCCTCCAAGTGCCTCGAGCACTGATAGTCGAGTTGCCGCTTTTTCCGAGGGCCCTGTGTTTCTGTCTCACTACTCGTGGACAGTAGATCAGTCGCCGAGAAAAACGATTGCGTAACTTCGAGCATCTAAGTGTGAGCTGCACCATGTTGTCAAGGGTTGGGGTCATAGTGGCTTCGTAGGACGCAAGGACTAGAGAACCGCGGACACTTCAGGAGCGAACGCGCTACCAGAGATGTGGGTAGATTGAAGCAGAGTAGGCGGATTTCTGGGGGGTTTCGGCTTCCTCGGATGCGCGAGGGCCTGACGTATACGAGAAGGTCAGTCGTCGAAGCCAGACTGGCAGGTGGGACCACTTTTCCGTTTGAGGTCTTCTCAAAGTTTTCCCCTTTTGCTCTTGCATGTGTTGAAGTTCACACCCTACTATCGAATCGTTCGCGCAAACGATTTTCTGAGGAGCCTCTATGACCACAATGGCGATGGTTGCCAGTCTGGCGGGTGTGTCTATTTCGACGGTTTCCCACGTCTTGAACGGGACTCGCCACGTTGAACCGGAGACGCGCGAGAAGGTGTTGAAGGCTATCGAGGCGACTTCCTATCGCCAAGACGCCGTGGCGAGAGCTATGCGCCGGTCGCAGACGGACAGCGTGGGCCTGATTGTCTCGGATGCGGGCGAGCCGGCCTTCGCGGAGATGGTGCATGGGGTTGAGCATGCAGTCGCCAGACTCGGACTCACACTACTGTTGGCCAATTCCGCTGAGGATCCCGACCGGGAAGCGCAGGCCGTAGAAGCTCTCCTGGAACGGCGCGTTGACGGCCTGATTCTGGCGCGGGCTGCAGGGTCGCGCCAGGATGTTGTTGACGGCATCCAAGGCGAGGGTACGCCACTGGTCCTTATGGACCGTCTCTGCGGGATGCGGGTCGACCAGGTAGGAGTCGAGAACCGACTCCCCACTATCGAGCTGGTGAAGCATCTTGTCGATCAAGGGCACCAACGGTTCGTCTTCGTCGCGGGCGATTGCAGGGTTCCCACCCTGCGTGAGAGACGCGATGCCTTTGTCGAAGCGATGGCCCAGCTGAATCTTGACGCGTCCGCGCAGACAATCATCGCTGATGTGCCGGCCTTCGACGTCATTGACGGTCAGTTGGAGCAGGCACTGGATGCCGGTCCTAGACCGACGGCCTTGATCGCCTGCAGCACTGTGCTGGCGGCACGGGCGCTCAAAATAGTGCAGAACCGGAATCTGCAGCTACCCACCGACATCGCCTTCGCAACTTTTGACGGCTTCGCTTACTCGGACCTCTTCACACCGCAACTGACTACCGTCAGGCAACCAGCTTTCGAAGTTGGTGTAGCAGCGGCCGAATTGCTGGCCCACCGGCTAGCAGACAAGGCGCGAGGCTCCTCCCCCGTACGCCTGGCCCCCACAACCACACGGCTATCTCCCACGATTGAGTACCGAAGTTCGAGCGGCACCACCGTCCGTATGACGCCCTCGAACTTCTAAACCACAGATGCAAAGGAGCACCACCATGTCCCCCATCACTTCGCGCCTCGGCCTGAGCCTGGCTGCTGTACTTTCACTCAGCCTCCTCACCGCATGTGGAGGTTCAAACGATCAGGAAGTCCCCGCAGCCGAGGGACCATATGAGGCACCGGCATCGGACATCACAGCCGAAATCACCATCTCCAATTGGGGGGATCCCGGCGATGAGGCTATTTACGACGATGTATCTGAGCGGTTCAACGAGCAGTACCCCAACGTCACGGTCAACAATGACTTCACCCCCATCACAACCTGGACCGAATATGTCAACAAACTAGTCTCTTCGGTCGCTGCTGGAAACGCGCCAGACGTCATCAACATCGCCACTGAGGGTGTGGATCTGGGCCTCCACAACGAGCTCTTCGCCCCGCTGGACGGCTACATCCAGAACGACCCTGAGGGGGAAAAGCTTATCGCCAGCTTCGACCCGGCACTGGTCGAGGGGTTCACCGAAGACGGCAGCACCTACCTCATGCCGAACACCTGGAACTCGATGCTGATCTACTACAACACCAAACTGTTCGAAGAAGCGGGCATCGAACGTCCCTCCGAGGACTGGACCTGGAACGAATTCCTCGAAATTTCCAGGAAGCTCACCACCGGTGAAGGCGAAGACAAGGTTTATGGTTTCGGCCTTCCGTACTTCAACTTCGGACTCACACCCTGGCTCTACTCGAACTCCGCCTCCCAGATGAGCGAAGACGGGGAAACCCCAACCCTGGACGACCCAGCCACCGTCGAATCCGCCACCTGGATCCGAGATCTGGTCACCGAAGAAGGTGTAGCACCGCAACCAAAGGGAGCAGACCCGTACCAGCTCTTTCCTGCGGGCAAAGTGGCTATGACCGGTGCCGGCCATTGGGTCGTCGGTCCTTTTGAAGACGCAGGGTTCTCCGACTACGACATCCTGCCCTGGCCACAGAACAGCGAGAAATCCACGGTGTTCGGCGGCGGCGGGTTTGCTGTCTCCGAGCAGTCCGACAACAAGGACCTCGCCTGGGAGTACATCAAAATGCTGACCGACATCAAGACGCAGCAGGAATGGGCAGCCGCCGGCGCCGCCATTCCAGCTAACAAGGACGCGGCCCAGTCCGAAAGCTTCCTGGCCTACCCCGAACATGCCGAGCTCTACTACGACTCCATCACCTACGCCGAGCCGGTGGCCGCGCCCCGGGTTTACAACACCCTGGAACCGGCGTTCATGAGGGCAATGGACGAGATCCTCGCCGGCGGAGACCCCCAAAAGGAACTCTCCGAAGCCAACGATGAAGTACAGGAAGCGCTTGATCGTGAGTAGCACTGAGATTCGCTCTAACCCGTCGGAGAGGCCGGCCGCAAGGCTTTGGGGTCGGCTCTCCGGCGGGCGCCGCCGGGAAGCCCTCACCGGTTACGCCTTTATCGGCCCCTCCGTCGTCGGTTTCCTCCTCTTCATCCTCGGCCCTCTCGTCGCGGCGTTGGCGTTGAGCTTCACAAAATACAACATTCTCAGGCCGCCGGAGTTCGTTGGAATCGACAACTATGTCCGAATGTTCACGGATTCGCGCTTGCTACAAAGCTACGGAAACACCTTTATCTATGTCGGTGCCGCCGTAGTCCTCATCAATACGATCGCGCTGGCGGCGGCGGTTCTGATCAACCAGAACATGCCGCAGTGGCTCAACACGATCTTCCGGTCGGCGTACTTCTTCCCGTACCTTGTCGCGTTGGTCTACGTGTCCATTATCTGGCAGGCGCTTTTCCAGAAGGATACCGGCGTTATCAACTACTACCTGACCAGCAGCGGCCTTCCAGAGATCGATTGGCTCAACAGCCCGGAGGTTTCAAAACTCTCCGTCATCATCGTCGATACCTGGCGCAATATCGGATTCGCAATGCTGATCTATGTCGCGGCCCTCCAGGAAGTTCCAAAGGAAATGATTGAGGCGGCAGAAGTTGACGGCGCCGGGCCCTGGCGTCGGTTCAAGAGCATCACCTTTCCGATGATCAGCCAAGCGACCTTCTTCAACGTCACCACGACCACCATAGGTGCCTTCCAGATCTTCGAATCCATCATTGTGCTGACCCGTGGAGGACCAGGCGACTCAAGCCGCAGCGTCGTCATGTACCTCACCGAAAAAGCCTTCAACGACTTCGACATGGGATACGCCTCAGCGATCGCCACCTCACTCTTCATGCTGATCCTGCTCGTCACGCTCATTCAGTTCCGCGTAAGAAAGTCCTGGGTGCACTATGAGTAACCAAACCGTTTCCACTCTCGGCGGACCACTCCCAGCACCACCCCACGACAAAGATCTAAACAGTGCGGGCACGGGCAAACTGGGAACTGCGGCCCGGCGGAACTACCGTCGCGGGCGCCGTCGCCCGTCGATCGGCAAAGCCATCTCGCTCGTCTTGCTCACGTTGGGCGCGATAGCCATGATCGCCCCATTTCTATGGATGTTCACAACGTCGCTGCGCTCCCCCGGCAACGCATACGACTTGCCTCCTCTCTGGTTCCCCAACGAATTCCAGTGGGAGAACTACCCGGATGCAGTCAACGGTCCGGTGCCGATCCTGCGCAACATGTTCAACAGCGCAGTGATCGCTATAGCAGTCAGCATTGGGATGATCATCACGGCGCCCATGGCAGGATTTGCCTTCGCCAGGCTGCGGTTCCCTGGCCGGAACATCATCTTCATCCTGCTGCTGGCCTCCCTTATGGTGCCCCCGCAGGTGACGATCATCCCGCTGTTCCTCATGATGAGCGAATGGGGTCTGATCAATAATCCCCTGAGCCTTATCCTGCCTGGCATCACCGGAGCGCTCGGCGTCTTCCTCATGCGCCAGTTCTTCCTCTCCCTCCCGGAAGAAATGCTCGAAGCTGCCCGGCTGGACGGAGCGAACGCGTGGACGGTCTACCGTCTGATCGCCCTGCCCTTGGCGAAAAACGGCATCAGCACACTGGGCATCATCACCTTCTTGGGGAGCTGGAACGCATACTTCGCCCCGTCGATTTTCCTCAACGACACATCGACCGCCACCCTCCCCCTGGCACTCGTGCTGCTGCTAGGACCCTACGGTGCCGGGAACCTCTCACTGGTCATGGCCGCCACCGTGATCGCAATCCTGCCAGCGCTCATCGTTTTCATCATTGCTCAGCGGTGGATCATCGCGAGCCTCACACAATCAGGAGTTAAAGGATGACCCCCATGCCCACGACGGGAACCGCCGGTCCTTCCCAGGGGCCGCTCGCCGACTTGGTCAGGATCAAGGACGCACGCTCGGCCCGCTCTTCAAGTTGGGACCAAACCGGGCGGAACCGGGACAACTGGATCGTCATGCCCGGCCAGGAACGGGTGCTCGCCGACATCGAAGGTCCCGGATGCATTACCCATATCTGGATGACCCAGTCATGCCGGCTCCAGCCCGGGCCGGGCCAAATCGATCCGGCGGCAGTCGGCGTCCCCATGCTCGAGATCCACAACGCACTCGGCGTGAGCTGGGAAGTCGTAGACCCCGATTACTATCGAAAGATCGTACTGAAGATCTACTGGGACGATCAGGAAACCCCAAGCGTTATCGCCCCTCTGGGGGACTTCTTCGGGCTGATGAACTCCCTCTCCGGATCTTACGATTCGCTGCCCTTGTCGGTGTCGGCGAAAGAAGCCGAACTGCACACTTTCGGCGGAAGCGCAGCTTTCAACAGCTACTTCGCTATGCCCTTCAACAAGCGCGCCCGCGTCGTCGTGGAAAACCAGAATGACGTTCCGTACCTGCAGTACTTCTACATCGACTACGAGCTGTACACCCAGCCCCTCTCCGAGGAAACTGCCTACTTCCATAGCCACTGGCGCCGGCAGCTCCCCAACAAAGGGTGGGGTCCTGACCTGCAGACCAACAGCATCGAGGTCACCATTCCCAACCTTGATGGCAAAGACAACTACGTCGTCCTGGAAACTGAGGGCGAGGGCCATTACGTAGGCTGCAACCTCGCCGTGCGCCACTTCCAAGGCTCATGGTGGGGCGAGGGCGACGACATGATCTTCATCGACGACGATACTTGGCCACCCAGCCTGCACGGCACCGGCATGGAGGACTATTTCGGACACGCCTGGGGCATGCAGCGCAACGCGTACGCCATGAACGGAACGATCGTCCACGAAGAAGATGTGCCAGGTTTCCACCACAGCTACCGTTTCCACCTCACCGACCCGATCCGATTCAAAAAACGCATCAAAGTGACCTTCGAACACGGCCACGCCAACCACCTCTCCGACGACTGGTCTTCGACCGCCTACTGGTACCAAAGCCTCCCGTCACCCGATCTGACCATCCCCGGGGTCGAGGAGCGGCTGCCGCTCCGGCCCGTCGATCGGGTCATCGAGACACCGCTGCCGGACCTCAGCGAGGACCAGCAGAAGGCACGGAGGGACACCGCCGAGAGGATGGAGAAGTTCACCGCTGCCCGGGATGCCCTCCGCGAGGCACGGTCGGAAGAAGTGGACATTTGGGAGGCAGGAAACCGCGATCATGCCCAACGGATTCGCGCCTCCATCAACAGCAAGAACAGCTGACCGTTACCTTCTGCCAGCACAAGACAACCCATGAACCTCTCGAAAGGCACGACCAACGTGTCCAAACTTCCACTGCGACCCGAGTTCCACTTCACTCCGCACCAGGGGTGGATCAACGACCCCCTCGCGCTCACCTATAAGGACGGCCGCTACCACCTCTTCTACCAATACGTACCCGGCTCGACCGTGTGGGGGCCCAACTGCCATTGGGGCCATGCAACATCCACCGACCTGATGAGCTGGACGGAAGAAGGAGTTGCTATCGCCCCCGGGGAGGGGGACGACGGCATCTGGTCAGGATCCATAGCCGTCCACCCCGAAACCGGGGACGCAACCATGTTCTACACCTCAGTCTCGGTCCCTGATTTCGGGATCGGTCGGGTACGCCAAGCGTTCCCCACCGACGACACCTGGAACACCTGGATAAAAGGCGACTTCGTCGTTGATGTGCCAGCCGAACTCGACACCATCGCATTCCGCGACCCCTTTGTCTTCCGTGACGGAGAGAAGTGGCGGATGCTGGTCGGAACCGGTCTACGCGGTGGCACCGCCGCCGCCACCTCCTTCTCCGCGACCGATCTCAACAAATGGGACTACGACGGGCTCGCAGCACAACGATCGGGCTCCGAAACCTCACAGGTCTGGACCGGAACCTTATGGGAGTGCCCACAGATATTCGAAATCGACGGCCGTTCAGTGCTAGTGACATCCGTGTGGGAAGACGACGTACTGCACTACGTCGCCTACGGCATCGGCACATACGAAGACGGGAAATTCAAGGCCGAAAGCTGGGGACAACTCACCTACGGCTCTGGCTACTATGCCCCCTCATTCTTCCGAGACAAAGACGGAGCGCCCGGGCTCATTTTCTGGATCCGCGGTTACCTTGACGAAACCGCCGGCCGCGCCAGCGCCCTAAGCATCCCCCACAGGTTGCGACTGATCGGCAACACCCTCATCAGCGAACCGCACCCAGACCTCGCCGCCTATGAGGGTTCATCGGATCAGGGAAGCGAATTCCACCTTGCCGCCGACAACGCCTACATCCTCACCTGGGACGGCACAGAAAAGGCAAGTCTGCAGCTTATTCAAGAAGACGTGCAGCAGGTCACGGTCACCGGAAAAGCTGGCACCCTCTACATCGCAACCGGGGGCGATGAACAACACATCGACCACACCCACGGTCGAGTCACAATGATCATCGACGGGCCCATCCTAGAGCTATTCACCTCGCGTGGGACATTCGCATTGGGATCAGGCCTTCAAGCCGACCAAAAAGTTACAGTAGACAGCACCGCACCGGTCCTCGTCCGCCAACTCTCACGGAAAGATGAGTAGCGTGATGCCCCAGTCCCGGATCCTGGTGGTCGGCGAAGCCCTCATGGACATCGTGAGCAGGGAAGAAGGACTAGACCGACACCCTGGTGGCTCACCGGCCAACGTGGCCGTCGGATTGGCGCGACTTGGGTCCGACGTCTCACTTCTCACCGGGCTGGCCGAGGATGCCATGGGTCTCACCATCTGGCGTTATCTCGAGAGCCAGGGCGTTAAGTTACTGCCATCATCACTCCACGCCGCCCGGACTTCCTCAGCCACCGCAGTTCTCCAGAACGATCGGGCGGCAAAGTACCACTTCGATGTGGAATGGACGCTCCCAGCGCGGCCCCTGGACGCTGCCTTCGACGTCATACACACCGGATCCATTGCGGCATTCCTGGAACCTGGTGCGGCAAGTGTCCGTCGGATATTCCAACAGGCAAGTAAGGATGGTGCGCTCCTGAGCTTCGATCCGAACATACGCCCTCAACTGCTGCCCCCACATCCCGTCTCGGTCGGAATGTTCGAGATGATGGTCGAGAATGTTGATGTGGTGAAGCTCAGCGACGAGGACGCGGAATGGTTGTATCCCCAGATCGCTATAGACGGCGTAATCGAAAAACTCCTCACACGGGGACCGGGACTCATCATCATCACCAGGGGAGCAGCCGGGGCGAACCTCGCAACCAAAGCAAACCGCTGCCGGATGCCAGCAGACTCGATAGACGTGGTCGATACAATCGGGGCAGGTGACTCATATATGGCCGCGGTTCTGAATCTAGTGGCCACGACGAAGCGCCTTCCTAGGGATCTGGCGGAGCTGGAAGCACTAGGTTCGCTTGCGGCGACTGCAGCTGCGATCACTGTCTCCCGAGCAGGCGCCCAACCTCCCACCCGACAGGATCTATACCAGTTTGCCGGCGTCTCACCCACGGTGAGCTGTCCCCCGCACCATTTGCGATGAGTTGCCCGACCACCACTTCATCGTGGGATAAGAATTAGACCACGAATACGAGAGCGGAATCTGAGGAAGTTCCCCTTGAGCCAGCAACGGTATAGCGACACGCCGGTAGCCGCGACTGTGGAGCAGGTTGCGAGACGCTTGCTGCCGGATCAGTAGGACCGGCCGGCACCGAGCGCGCACATCCATCTGGTGACTGCATCGCCGATCGTCAAAAGCGGACTCGCCGGTCGCCCACGCTCATCTGGAGGGCCGTTCCCTTGCGCTCCAGATGACCGCCCGCTACACCGTGACCTGATCGCTTCCGTACCGCATGCCGATCTGCCCGCGGACGTCGTCGAGAAGTTGCATCGTGGCGACCGAGTCAGCCCACGGCATGGTGGGGCTTTCGGTGAGTCCGTCCTGGATACAGCGGGTGACTTCGCGAAGCTGGTACACATAGTTGCTTCCCACCTGGCCGAAGGATTCGACGCGGGAGCGTCCGTCCGCCGTCGTGATGGTGAGGCTCGAAGGGTTGCACTGTGGGGTGGAGGCCGTCAGCCATCCGGCGTTTCCGCTCACTGTAGCGGTGCCGGGGCAGGCGGCAACAATCGATGTGAGCAGTTGGGCGACTGCCCCGTTCGCGTAGGAAAGCGTCAGGGCGTTCCGCATGTCCACGCCGTCGTCAGTGAGGGTTGCCTGGGCCGCGACGCCGGTAGGAACCCCCAGCGCTCCGAGCGCCCACGTCAGCGGGTAGACCGCAAGATCCAACAGCGCGCCGCCGCCGGCAGCCGGATCCCAGAGGCGGGAGTTCCGGTCGTAACCGGACACGAAACCCAGGTCCGCCTGGACCCACTGGACCTCTCCCAGCTCCCCCGAGGCAATGATGTCCCACGCCCGGTTGATGCTCGGCAGGAAGCGCGTCCAGACCGCTTCCATCAGGAAGACGCCCTTGGCCGCTGCGACGTCGGCGAGCGCCCGGGCTTCCGCAGCGTTGACGGTGAAAGGCTTCTCGCACAGGACGTGCTTGCCCGCGGCCAGGGCCGCTTCCGCCACCTCGCGGTGCTGGCTATGCGGCGTGGCAACGTAGACCACGTCCACATCCGGGTCATTGAACAACTGCTGATAACCGCTCACGCCCTTCGTGTCGGAGTAGCTGGTTGCGAAGCCGAAGTCGGCGGCGAAGCCGGCAGCATTCGCTTCACTGCGGGAGCTCACCGCGTGCAGCACTGAGTCTTCCAGTAGCGCCAGGTCTGCAGTAACCCGTCGGGCTATGGTGCCCGGGGCCACGACGCCCCAGCGCAGGTTCTTCCCGGTGGCTTTCAGCGGGTCAGCTCCGGGCTCAGCGCAGGGCGGAACGGGCAGGATGTGTTGGCGCATGGGTTTCCTTGGAAGGTTAGGCGGAGTCCCTGACCACCAGCGAGGTGGGCAGCAGGTTCACGCGGTCCGCCGGCTCCCCCTCGATCAGTGCGAGGAGGATCTCGGCCATCCGGTGTCCCATTTCGACGATGGGGTGGTGAATGGTAGTCAGGGCGGGCGTTACGGAGGTGGCAAAGGAGTCATCATCGAAGCCGACGACGGCGATATCCGCCGGGATGCGGATGTTCCGGTCGGTGAGCACCGAGCAGGCACCAGCCGCCATCTGGTCGTTGGCCGCAAAGAGGCCGTCGATCCGTTGCCCGCGGTCCAGGAGCCGCCGCATCGCCTCCCTGCCGGAAGCCTGCGTGAAGTCGCCGACTTCCACCAGCGAGGTGTCCAGCCGAGCTGATCGCAGGGCAGTCTCCCAGCCGCGCAGCCGGTCGATCCCCGGGTACATGTCCTGCGGACCGGCGATGGTGGCGATGGAGGTGCGTCCGGCGTCAACCAGGTGTTGTGCGGCGCGTGCCGCAGCGGCCTGGTTGTTCACCTCGACGTAGTAGCTGTCACCCTCACCCCGGAAAGGACGTCCCGCGAAGACCACGGGGAGCGAATCGCTGATTCTCGTCCAGGAGTGGTCCCCGCTGTGGTGGGAGACCACCAGCGCGCCGTCGACGTTGCCGCCAAGCAGGTAGCTTCTGGTCTTTTCAGGCCTTGCTTCAGACGAGACGATCAGGTTCAGCGTGTACTTCGTCTCCACCAGCGTTTGCGCGATGCTTTCCACCAGGGTGGCGAAGAACGGGTCGGCAAACACTTTCGAGGTGGACTCCGGAACCACCACTGCAACCGAGTTGGTGCGCCTGCTCGCAAGCGAACGGGCAGCGCGGTTGGGAATGTAGTTCAGTGTGGAGATGGCGCTCTGGACGGACTTCACAATGTCCGGGTCAACGTTCGGTGCATCGTTGACCACCCGGGACACCGTTGATCGTGAGACGCCGGCCAGCGCGGCCACCATTTCGAGGGTCGGCGCGGGCCGCGACCGGCTTGCGTCTGTCTTCACAATCATCTCCGTGCATGGTGCTGGAACCTGTGGGTCCAGTCTAGGTTGGCTCAGGCTCCTGACGGCGTGAGCCCCTGCACCCTCGACTGTTCCACCTCCCCATTGGCCCTCGCGGAGCTGATCAGCTGCCGGTAGGCGTGGCCGCTGTCCTTGACGGTCCGTTCAAAGGAGTTGTAATCCACCCGGACAATCCCGAAGCGCTTGCCATAGCCCCACGACCATTCGAAGTTGTCGAGCAGGGACCAGACGAAGTAGCCGCGGACGTCCGCGCCGGCATCGATTGCCTCACCGACGGCGGCAATGTGGTCGAGTACGAACGCGGTTCGCTCGGTATCATGCACCGCGCCGTCGCTGCTGACGGCGTCGTCGTAGGCTGCACCGTTCTCCGTCACGTACAGCGGTGGGAGGGTGGGGTACTCCTCGCCGAGGCGGACCAGCAGTTTCCGGAGCCCGTCCGGGTTCACTTCCCAGTTCATCGCCGTGCGCGGCAGGCCGCGGCTGGGGAAGGCGATGTCCTCAGAGCCGATCCAGCATGAGGACGTCTTGCGGGTGGTGCCGCCGGAGTGGCCGTCGCCGCCCCCGGTCGGGTGACCGCTGATGAGGTCGTCGTGGTAGTGGTTGACGCCGAGGAAGTCGATCGGCGTTCCGATGATTTCCAGGTCACCGAACTGGATGACGTCCCGGATGCCGAACTGCTCGAGGTCCGCGAGGGTGTCTTCGGGGTACTCCCCGCGCAGGATCGGGTCGAGGAAGATCCGGTTCTGCAGGGAATCGAACCGGCGCGCGGCATCGAGGTCAATGGGGTCCGTTGGGTCCTTCGGGATCGAGTTGCTCAGGTTCAGCGTGATGCCGATCTGCTCGGCCCCCCGAGAGCGCAGGGTGTTGACAGCGAGGCCGTGCGCGAGGTGCTGGTGGTGAATAGCGGCAACGGCAGCACTCGGTTCCTGCCGGCCCGGCGCATGCACTCCGGCAGCGTATCCAAGCAGGGAGGAGCAGAAGGGTTCGTTGAAGGTCGTCCAGTGCTGCACCCGGTCGCCCAGCGCCGAATAGACGTCATTCGCGTAGTCCACAAAGCGGTACGCGGTGTCCCGGTTGGCCCAGCCGCCCTTCTCCTCGAGTGCCTGCGGCAGGTCCCAGTGGTAGAGGGTCAGCCAGGGGAGGATCCCGGCGTCGAGCAGTTCATCCACCAACCGGGAGTAGAAGTCCAGGCCTTCCGGGTTTGGCCCACGGTCCCCCGGCCGGACGCGCGCCCAGCTGGTGGAGAACCGATAGGAGCCCAGCCCGAGCTCCTTCATGATGCGGACGTCTTCGGGCATGCGGTCATAGTGCTGGACCGCGTCCTTCAGGGTGTCGCCGTGGGCAATAGCCCCGGGTACACGTGCGAAGGCGTCCCAGACGGAATCTTCCTTACCGCCCTGATGGCTTGCTCCTTCAACCTGCGCTGCTGCGGTGGCTGATCCCCAGAGGAACCCCTCCGGCCAGGTTCTGGTCGCGCTTCCTGACACGGGTTCACCGCTGATGGGTAGGGGGCGGGTTGCGTCGAGTGGCATTAGCCTTTCACTGCTCCTTGCATGATTCCTGAAATGAGTTGTCGGCCTGCGATGACGAAGAGCACCAGCAGGGGAAGTGTCGCGAGAACCGCACCGGTAAGCACGATCGAGTAATCGACGTACCGGGCGGCCTGCAGTTGGCTCAGCGCCGTCTGCAGGGTGGGGTTGCCGGCGTCGAGCACCAGCAATGGCCAGAGGAAATCCGTCCAGGCGGTCATGAAGGTGAAGAGCCCAAGAATCGCCATGGCCGGCCGCGCGGCGGGAAGCGCCACGTGCCAGAACGTGGAGATCATGGATGCCCCGTCCATGCGCGCGGATTCGATCAGCTCATCGGGAATGACGTCCACCAGGTACTGACGCATGAAGAACACACCGAACGCCGTCACCAGCGTGGGGATGACGACGGCGCCGATCTCGCCGGTCCAGCCCAGGGTCCGCATCATCATGAACAGAGGGATGATGCCCAACTGGGTGGGGATCGCCATGGTGGCGATCACCGCGACCATCAGACCGTTGCGCCCCTTGAAGCGAAGCTTTGCGAAGGAGTAGCCGGCAAGGGTCGAGAAGGACACCACCGAAACGGTGATGATTCCCGAGATCAGGACGCTGTTGCCCAGCGCCAGCCAGAACGGGATGGTGTCCAAGACTTCGCCGGCGTTGCTCCAGAAGTTGCCGCCGGGCAGGAGCGGCGGCCAGGTTCCGGCGAGTGCCGAATTGGACCGGCTGCCGATGATGACGGACCACCACAGCGGGTACGCCGAGGCGAGGAAGAAGGCAAACAGCAACCCGTAGGTCAGGAACCCGGGACGGTACCCATTGCCGAGCAGCTTTCTCCGCAGAGCCGGCGGGCGCGTACCTTTCTTGCGATCGGTGGTCTGCGTCCTGTCGATGACGGTCATTTTCCACTCCTTGTGGTCGCGTCGTCTGTGCTGGCTGGGTTTCCAGCCGCTGATTCCCCCGACGGTGCCGGCGGCTGCGTTCCGACGGCAGGGAGTACGACGGCGGGAGCCGAGGACTTCTTCCTGCGCCGGCTGAGTGCCCCGCGGCGAGAGCCGCGTTCGTCTCCCGTGGTTGCAATGCGGCGCGAGATCAGCCAGTTCACGATGCCGAACAGGACGATGATGAGGAACAGGAGCCACGCGATGGTCGCAGCCTTGCCGAAATTCTGGCGCTGGAACGCCATTTCCCACAGGTAGAGGACGGTGGTCTGGAACTGACGTGCAGTTCCACCGGCGCTCCTGGGATCGTAGAGCTTGGGTTCGGTGAAGATCTGCAGACCACCGATGGTTGCGGTGATGACCACGAAGATCATGGTGGGGCGGATGCTCGGCAGGGTGATGCTGAAGAAGCGGCGGAACGGCCCGGCGCCGTCAATGGCGGCGGATTCATAGATGTCCCGCGGCACGGCCTGCATGGCTGCGAGGAGAATCAGGGCGTTGTAGCCGGTCCAGCGCCAGTTCACCATGGTGGCAATGGCGATGTGGCTGGGCAGGGTCTCGTTCATCCACATGATCCGGTCAATGCCCATGCTGGCCAGAATGTTGTTGATGAGCCCGTACTGCTCGCCGAACATGTTCGCGAAGATCATGGCAACCGCTACCGGAGTAACGATGTAGGGGAGCAGGATGCTCATGCGCCAGAACGTCTTGGCCCGCAGATTCTGGTCCAGGACGGCCGCAATGGCGGTTGCGACCACCAGTTGCGGGATGGTGGAGAGCAGGAAGATGCTCACGGTGTTGAACAGTGAGTTCCAGAAGAACCTGTCCTGCAGTACCTCGACGAAGTTCTGCAGTCCCACAAACTCGCCCTGACCCTTCAACAGATGCCAGTCGAAGAGGGAGACAACAAAGGTGTAGCCGAGGGGGAACAGCCCCACGAGCCCGAACAGGAGAAAGAACGGGGCTATATAGAGGTACGGCGACGCCTTCACATCGAAAACATTCAGGCGCTGGCGGAAGGTCGGTGCGGTCTTGCTGGCAGCGGGAGTCCCGGCTGCCGGTCGATTCAGTGTCGTGGTCATGACGATTCCAGTCCATGAGGAGGCCTCCGGTACTCCGGAGGCCCCACGGCCGGTGTGCTAGTTGTTGACGACGAGCTCGTTGAGGAGCTTGACGGCTTCGTTCCAGGCTTCGTCAGCCGTACCGGAGCCTGTATCGAGGATCTTCAGTGCCGGCGCGAAGACGTTCTCCTGAATCACCGAGTCCTTCGGACCCTTGAACTGCGCGACGACGCCCTCGGCCCGCGAGGCGAAGATGGCACCGTAGGGAGCGTCATTGAAAAGCTCATTGGGTACGGCGTCTTCCACAATCTGCTGCTGTGCCTCGATGGTGCTGGGGAAGTTGTTCGCCGCGGCGGACTGCTTGACCTGCTGCTCCGGGGCGGTCAGCCATGCTGCCAGCTTGGCTGCCTCTGCCGGGTGTTCCGAGCTTTCAGGAACGGAGAGGAAAGCTCCACCCCAGTTGGAAGCGCCGCCCGGGAAGACGTCAGCTACGTCCCAACCGCTCTCGGGTCCACCGCCTGCGGATTCAAGCTGCTCCTGAATGGTGCCGAGCATCCACGCGGGGCACACATGGACGGCGAAGGAGCCATCAACGAAAGCTTTACCCTTGCCCCAGTCGAACTGCTTCTGGTTGGCGGACAGCCCGTCGGCTGTGCCGGCTGCAAGGAGATCGAACTTGGCGCGCATGGCCTCGTTACCCTCGACATTCAGCGCGCCATCGGCCGTGTAGTAGCCCTCCTCCATCTGGTTCACCATGGAGTTCCACACGAACGCAGACTGGTCATACCAGGCTTTGCCGGTGGCCTCGTTGTACTGCCGGCCCAGGTCGAAGTAGGTCTCCCAGGTGGCGTCGTCGCCGCCGAAGAGTTCAGCAACTTCTTCGCGGTCCGTGGGGAAACCTGCTGCCTCGAAGAGGTCCTGGTTGAAGCACAGTGCCTGTGGCCCGATGTCGGTGCCGTAGCCGATGACGCGGCCGTTGGGATCGGTGCCCTGCTCGAACTTCCAGTCCACCCAATTCTCCTTGATGTCCTGGGCACCGTGCTCATTGAGGTCCACGAACTGGTCAGACACCTCCATGATCTGGCCGAGCCAGCCCTCCTCGACGGCGACGACGTCGCTCAGACCCGATCCGGCTGCGAGTTTGGTGAACGCATCGACGCGGGCGTTGGCGCTGCCGTCGATGTTGTTGGCCTCGATGGTTACGCCGGGGTTGGCTTCTTCGTATTCGGCATACAGATCGTCATAGCCGAAGTTGCCGAAGGTGGTGATGGACAACTCGATGGGGTTCTCGGCGCTGGCCGGTTCATCGCTGCTGCTGCCGCAGCCCGTGGCAACGAATGCCAGGGTCATAGTGCCGGTGAGGGCGGTGATCATTTTGGTGCGTCGTGAAAGGCTCACGGTCACTCCTTTGTGTGCGTGCTTCGATGGGGAAAGGGCGTGCTGGATTCCACTGGCTGGCCTTCTGGAAACGGACGCGATTAGCCTGCGTGGAGAATGGTGCGAAAGTTTGATGGAGCGCTCCATCGGCGGTTCAGTCAATCTACAGATGACCTGGGTCACATGTCAATAGAGCGCTCTATCAGACGTCTCAGCGTCCACGCCTGCGTTGCTACAGCGACCGTGGAATAGTGGCGGGATGATCAACCAGCAGCAGCTCTGGGACGACGAGGCCGCTAGCAAGTACGACACCCCCGGGGAGGGAATGTTCTCGGGTGATGTTCTGGCTCCGACAGTGGAGGTTCTGTCCGAGCTCGCCCACAGCGGCCCCGCCGTGGAGTTCGCCGTGGGAACGGGCCGGGTCGCCATTCCCCTTTCGGAGGCCGGCGTTCAGGTCAGCGGCATCGAGTTGTCACACGCAATGATTTCGCGGCTACGGGAAAAGGTTGGCGAGGACCGGATACCGGTGGTTCAGGGCGACATGACCGTAGCGTCGGCTGGCAGAAACTTTTCTCTCGTGTTTCTCGTGTTCAACACCATCGCGAACCTCTTGACGCAGGACGAGCAGGTGGGATGCTTCCGCAACGCTGCTCGCCACCTGGCACCCGGCGGATGCTTCGTTGTTGAACTTTGGGTGCCGCAGCTGCGTTCACTGGCGCCCGGACACAGTGGGACAGTCGAGGTGAGCCAGCCGGGGTATCTCCTCATTGATACCTATAACGTACTCACGCAGCATGTGATCTCCCACCACGTAACCTTCGGCCCGGAGCTCGCTGATGGCCGGAACGCGCAGATCGGGCGCACGCCACACCGCTACATCTGGCCCAGCGAACTCGATCTCATGGCGAGGCTGGCCGGCTTCGAACTCGAGTCCAGGTGGGCGGACTGGGACCGCAGCCCATTTACCGCGGAATCCCGAAGCCACGTCTCGGTGTACCGGCTCACTTCTTGACCTGCAGCCTCGAAAATCGCGGCACCCGAGTTCAATTTCATGACTGGACGCCTGTGTTCGATATCGCGCACTTCAAAAGCAGAAGCTAAGCGAAACCGGATAGCTGCGTTGCTTCGAAGGTAAGGACACATGCACCCGTGATCTGCGCCGCCGGCTCCACGAGCGATGCCCTGATCCGGTCAGCGTCCGCCGGCAGCCACACGGGAGTATCCGCTGCGAGCGGAAACACCGCCACCTCGACCACCCGCCGGTCGGTGTCCTGAGCCGGCGTGATGTCGATGTCCCACACCGAACCGTCCCAGAAGACGTCTTCCTCGCGGCCTTCAAACAACGACGACGCCGTGTCACCCACCAGCTCAAGGCGCAGCAGGGAGCGCTCCCCTGCCTTCGCCTGGCCGCTAACGCTGATGGTGTAGCGGGCGGCATGCGCAGCGAAGTCATCGGGGGACGGCGCGGAGGCGCGCCCCGGTACGGTTACGGGCCGTGCCGGCGGTGCGGATGCGGGAGCTGTCCGCGTGATCGTCACTTCGTGCGCCTCGGACGATACGGTGAACGGGTCGCGCGAGAAACCGTCGTCGTCCGCTTCTCCCGTGGGAGGGAATACGGCCACGGTGCCGGGTTGGTGCGCATACACCGCAAGTCCGCCATCCCGCTCCACCACAGGGGCAGACGAAAGCACCAGACGACGACGGCCGCTGACAGTGGGCGTCCACGCTTCCAGCGCCTGGGACGCCGAAAGAACCAGCACGCGCAACCGCCCACCCCTCTCACTGGTCAGGGTGAAGAAACCCGGGCGAAGGTCTTCGAGTACCCGCTCCCCGCCCACCGGCACACTGGGGTGGCCCTCAACCGCGTACGCGGCCGGCACGGCCAGGTGGGCATCGACGCCGTCGTTCGCGGTGAGGACCAGAACCGGCGGCTCCCCTGCGGCTTCAAGCACCGTCAGGACGTTGAGCGTGGCCCACCGGACGACGACGCCTGCCACCTCCAGCTGGACCGGCCAGGACAGGAACTCCCCGGCTGGGAGATCGACCGGCCGGTGCGGGAACAGGACACTCTGGTCATCCAATCCGATCTCGAACTGCACGCCGGTCCGGGCGGGCAGCGGCTCATGCGGCCGGTGGTTGTTGATAAATACAAATCCGCTCGCACCGTCGCTGCGCAGTGACCAGCGCAGGCCGCCGTCGTCGTCGTTTTCCGGGATGGTGGCATTCATCGCCGCGAGGCGGGAGCCGAAAGCCTCAAGGAAGGAGTGCTGGTTCCGCAACCGGTGGAAGCTGTCCCGAATTTGGAGGTGGGCGCCGATGGGTGCGCCGAAGTCGTAATTCAGCTCCGGGAGGTCGTTCGGGTAGCCGGTTGCGTGGGACTCCTGCAAGCCCTTGCGCGGGTTGGTGCCGCCCACGTACATGTAATAGCCCTGCCAGGTGGACCCGCTGCCGAGCTTGCAGAGCGCGACGGCGGCAATATCCCGTGCGGTAGGCGCCGGACGCCGGTGGTAGGCCTTCGCCATTCCGCCGCCGAGTTCGCAGGTGGCGGCCGGGAAGTCGGGATGCTTGGCGCCGACGACGCCGGTCCAGCTCTCACCCGCGAGGTCCTTGCCGATTCCGGGATCATCCCACTGGTGGGAAAAGGTGAAGTGGGCCTGGAAGCTCTCGTCCCAGCCCTGGTTCGTGTCCACCCAGAAGCCGTCCGAGTAGCCGCCGTAGAGCGGGAACACCTCGCCCACCGGGATGTCCGCACTGCCCCACGCCGTTGCCGTCCACAGCGGCGCGAAGAGCCCGCTCTCCCGGGCAAGGTCCTTGAGGGCGAGGATGTGGTCCGGCTGGTCGTAGATCTCGTTCTCAAGTTGGATGCCGATCACCGGGCCATCGCTGCCGCAGAGACCGGCCACCTCACGGCCAATCTGCCCGAACCAGGTTCTGACGGCGTCGAGGTAGCGGGGATCGTTGGTGCGTTCGGTGTAGTCCGCGTTGACCACCCAGTCCGGATGACCGCCGTTGCGGACCTCGCCATGGCACCACGGGCCGAGGCGAAGGATGACCTCGAGGCCAATCTCCTCACACAGCTGCACGAACGCCGCGAGGTCGAGGTTGCCCTCGAAGCTTGGAGTGCCGTGTTCCTCCGGCTGGTGATGAATCCAGAAGATGTAGGTGGCGACGACGTTGATGCCGCCCGCCTTCATCAGCCGCAGCGCATCGGCCCAGCGTTCGCGCGGCTGGCGGCTGTAATGCATCTCGCCGGTGACGGGAATCCACGGTTCACCGTTCCGGAGAATGCTGCGGTTGGTGAGCGCTAAGCCGGGGCGGGCGTCGACGTCGTTGGCCATCCGCGGGCGGGTTTCGGGAGCGTCCCAGCCAACGTGGGAGATCTTCAGGGCGGGCATGGTTTCGACGGTAAGCGCATTCCGCGCGCCGGGCAACAACGTCAGGGCTCGAGGACGTACGCCAACAGATCATTGAGCGTCTGCTCCATGTGCCGGTCCATCGCCAGCCGGGCGCGTTCGGTGTCATGCGAGCGCATGGCGTCCATGATGTTGGCGTGCTCGGCAATGGCGTTGATCTGAATCTGGACCACCTTCGAGGTCTGCGCGCGCCGGGAGGCAAGGATCCGGGTCAGCGGCTCAAACAGCACCGCAACAAACACGTTTCCGGACGCATGCAGGATCAGATCATGGAAGGCGAGATCGGCAGCGACGAAGCGGTCGACGTCGTTCTCTTCATGGGCGGCGCGCATCTGCGCCAGCTGCCCGTCCATCTCGGTGAGTTCCTCGGCGGTGATGCGGCTCGCGGCGAGTTCGGCGGCGCCGGTTTCGAGCATGCGTCGCAACTCGATCAGCTGGACGGCCACCGCAGCATCCTCCTGGCCCTCCGACGCGGCACGCAGCACAGCTTCAAGGGACGACCACTGGTTCAGCGGGTTCACGAACGTCCCCCGCCCACGCTCCACCCGGAGGATGCGACGTGCCACGAGGGTCTTCATCGCTTCCCGGACGGTCATGCGGCTGACCTCGTGCCGCGCGCTCAGTTCCAGTTCGCCGGGGACACCTGATCCAGGCGGGAATTCACCGGCAACAATGCGGTCGAGCAGTTCATCAGCAACTTCATCGACCAGCGATTTGCGTGCCATGCTCCCCCTCTTCCAGTAACCAGCCCAGTGTACTTGCGCGTCTGCATGGCCTGTGTCACACTAATGGATATGCAAGATGTCTGACATCTTACATTTAGAATAAAGGCTAGCTATACACAACGGAGTGCACAGTGACTACTGAGACGAACCTCCTCGCCGGTTACCCGGCCGAGCTCGCCGTATCCGCCAACGCGGTGGCGCAAACGCTTGAGAACCGCATCTTTGTAGTGCTCGACGACGACCCCACCGGCACGCAGTCGGTCTCGGATCTGCCGGTCCTCACCCGCTGGGAGACCGAGGATTTCACCTGGGCGTTCGGCGAGGGAAAGCCTGCGGTGTACGTGCTGACCAACACCCGAAGCCTTGATCCCGCGGAAGCCGCCGCCCGCAATGACGAAGTGGTCCGCAACGCGCTCGACGCCGCTACCCGGCTAGGATCCGACCTTCGCGTGAGTTTCGTCAGCCGCAGCGACTCCACCCTACGAGGGCACTACCCGCTGGAGCCGGACGTTATTGCCGCCACCGTGGCCGAGATGTCCGGTGAAGCTACCGACGGCGTCGTCATCATCCCCGCCTTTCCCGACGCCGGCCGCATCACCATCGGCGGAGTGCACTACACGCGCGGAAGCGATGACGAACTCATTCCGGTCGCCGAGACCGAATTTGCGAAGGATGCCACCTTCGGTTTCGCGAACTCCGCGCTGCCGAAGTATGTGGAGGAGAAGTCCGGCGGGCGGTTCTCCGCCGGTGACGTGATCGTTCTCGACCTGAACATCATTCGCGCGGGCAGCGAAACCAGCAATCCGGAGCTCTCGGCGACAGCCATCGCAGACGCGCTCGACGGCGCTACCGGCTCCACTCCGATCGTTGCGGACATCGTCACCGAGAACGATCTCCGCGCGCTCTCGCTCGGCCTCGCCGAAGCTGAGCGGCGCGGCAAGCGCCTCCTGTACCGGGTGGGCCCGCCGTTCATGCGTGCCCGCATCGGGCAGGATGTCCGCGAGCCGCTCACCAGCGATGAGGCGTTCGCCGGTACCAGCCCGAGCACTGCGGGCGGCCTTATTGTTGTCGGCTCCCACGTGGGCGTGACTACACGGCAGTTGAACGTGCTGACCACTGAACACAGCGCAGCCCGCATTGTGGAGATCGATGTCGAGCGCCTGTTCACCGCGGACGCGGACCGCTACCTCGACGAGGTCGTGGACACCGTCAGCACCGCCCTCAACGGCGCGGACGTCATTATGCACACCAGCCGCCTCCTGGTGCGCGCCGATGATCCGGCCGAGAGCCTGCGCATCGCGCGCACCGTTTCTGCCGCCGTCGTCGACGTCGTCAACCGGACGCTGAAGGCGTTCCCTCCCCGCTTCGTCATTGCAAAGGGCGGCATTACCTCATCCGATGTTGCAGCCCACGGCCTCGAGATCCGCCACGCGATTGTGCGCGGTCCCATGCTGCCCGGAATCGTCAGCCTCTGGGCGCCCGTTGACGGCCCCGCCAAGGGCATCCCCTACATCGTCTTTGCCGGGAACGTCGGCGACGACCGCTCCCTTGCAGACGTGACGCGCACCCTCAGCGCCACCTTCTGACAGCTTTCTCACTGCGCAGTTCAACCCAGCACGTACCAATGGAGATACAGATGAGCACCACTGATTACCAGGTCACCGTCCTCGGCCTCGGCGCGATGGGGCTGCCGATGGCAACCCGACTCGCAACACAGCTGACCGTGCACGGCTTCGACATCGCCGAGGAGCGGCTCAAGCTGGCGAACGACGCCGGTGTGCGCACCTTCGCTTCCGGGCGGGACGCGACGCACGGCGCCGACGCCCTCCTGCTGGCCGTCCGTAACGGCGAGCAGCTCACCGAGGTCCTGTTCGGCGAAAACGGTGTCGCCGCAGCGCTGAAGCCGGGCGCCGTCGTCATCCTTACCAGCACCGTCGGCACCGAGGCGATCTCCGGCACTGTCTCGCGTCTCGCGGAATTCGGCGTTGCCCTCGTTGACGCGCCGCTGTCCGGCGGACCGAAGCGGGCCGGGGAGGGGGACCTGCTCATCGTCGTGGGCGCCGACCCTTCGGCTGTGGAAGCGGCCCGCCCGGTCTTGGAGCTGCTGGCGTCAACGCTGAGCATCGTCGGCGACAAGCCGGGCGACGGCCAGGCCCTGAAGACGGTGAACCAGCTGCTGTGCGGCGTTCACATTGCCGCTGCCGCTGAGGCGATGGCACTGGCCGACGCCCTTGGCCTCGACCAGCAGAAAACCTTGGCCGCCCTCGAGGCTGGAGCCGCCGGATCCTTCATGCTCTCCAACCGCGGCCCGCGGATCCTCGAGGCCTACAGCGAGGACGGCGCCGAAGTACTGAGCCGGCTCGACATCTTCGTCAAGGACATGGGGATTGTCGGCAAAGCCACGCGGGGCGCCGGGCTGGCGACGCCGGTCGCGGCCGCGGCTGAACAGCTCTACCTTCTCGGTCAGGCCCAGGGCCTCGCCGCTGCGGATGATTCCGCCGTCATCCGAGTTGTTGCGCCCACGAGGCGCAGCGCCTGACGTCGTCGCTCACTGCACCATTCGGAACCGCACCGTTCGCGCTTCCAGGCGGCTCCCGCCGTCGTCGTTCTTATCAGCAGCCTCACCGTGAGGCGCCCCATGTCATAGGAGACACCCCCTTATGAGCCCTCTCGCTCTCCTCGCCATTGCAGTAGCGGGCGTTGCCCTGCTGCTCGTGGGAGTTATCAAGTTCAAGATTCCCGCGTTCCTCGCGCTGCTGGTGGTGAGCGTGCTGGTGGCGCTGGTCGCGGGCATTCCGCTCGGCGACATCGTCAGCACCGTCACTGAAGGTATGGGTGGAACGCTCGGCAACGTCGCGATCCTCGTGGGCCTCGGTGCCATGCTCGGCAAGATGATCGAAATCTCCGGCGGCGCCCAAGCGCTTGCAGGCAAGTTCACCTCGGTGCTCGGCCCGCGCCGCGTGGTTGCAGCGTTGACCTCCGCGGCGTTCCTGCTGGCCATTCCCGTGTTCTTCGATGTCGGCTTCATCATCCTCGTGCCGATTATCTACGGTTTCGCCAAGGCGGCCGGCGTGAACCCGGTCAAGTTCGGCCTGCCGGTGGGCGCCATCATGCTCGCCATCCACGTGGTTGTTCCGCCGCACCCCGGTGTTGTGGGAGGAGCCGGGATCCTCGGCGCGGATATCGGGTGGACCACTGTGCTGGGCCTGCTGCTCTGCATCCCGGTCGGCGTACTGGGCTACTTCGTTGCGCAGAGACTGAACCGCCGCGAGTACGAGATGCTTCCCGCAACCGCCGCCCAGTTCAGGCTTTTCGGTACCGGTGAGTCCGACGTCGAGCGCGACACAGCCGCCGGCAGTACGGGTGGAGTTGCCACGCAGGTCCGCACCGCGCCGAGCCCCGCGATGATCATCTCCCTGATCGTGCTTCCCATCCTGATGATCATGGTCGGGACGGTCGGCGCCATCCTCCTGCCCGAAGATACCTTCGGCCGCGACCTCGCCGGCTTCATCGGCTCACCGCTGATCGCGCTGCTGACGGCTCTTGGCCTGACCTACTACTTCCTGGGCATCCGCCGCGGCTGGTCCTCCCAGCACACCGGCGAGGTCATGGATTCAGCGCTGGCTCCCACCGCGATCGTCATCCTCGTGACCGGCGCCGGCGGCGTCTTCGGCAAGGTGCTGACCGTTTCCGGGATCGGCACGGCGCTGGCTGAGGGTCTCGCTGCCGTTGGTCTGCCCATCATTATCATGGCGTTCATCCTGGCCGCAGTTCTGCGTGCGTCGCAGGGTTCGGCAACCGTCGCCATCATCACGACGGCGGGACTTCTCAGCGCGGCCGTCGCGGCCGGCGGCTACTCCCCCGTGCAGACGGCGCTCATCCTGATCGCGATTGGTTTCGGAGCGTTCGGTTTGAGCCATGTGAATGACTCCGGCTTCTGGATTGTTACCCGCTTCCTGGGCCTCTCCGTGGCGGATGGCCTTCGGACCTGGACCGTGCTGACGACCATCCTCGGCGTTGCCGGCTTCCTACTCACCCTTGTGGCGTGGACGCTCGTGGGCGGGTTCGCGGTCTAGTTTCACCTTCGCGCGATACCGTTCGCGCCTCCCGTTAGCTTTTTTGCCATCCGATAGCGGCCTTCCGCTATCGGATGGCAAAACTGTTATCGGATCAGTTGTAGTCATCCGCTCTCCCACCCGTTATTGTTCGGAACAGTCCGCTCCTTGTGGAGGGGCGCCGAGGGGGGAAATGAACTGGATCCGCGCCAACCGGCTGATTGCAGCCGGTTTTGGCATCGCCGTCGTCGGGCTTGTGCTCGTTCTTGTTGCCGGGGCCACCGCGCCGCCTGCGACGTTCGGCTGGTTCGCCTATGCACCGTTGGCAAACAACGCCGTCGTAGCACCCGGCCCGACTGCGGGTGAAATCTTCGGAGCGTCCCTCGCCGGAGCGGGTCTCATCCTGTGCGCCGGAGCCCTCGGTTACCTGCGGGGACGGCGCGGCACATGAGGCCGCTGCTGATCTCGCTGCTGGGGGTCGCCGCGCTCCTGATACTGGCCGGAGTGTCGCTGCTGTTTGGCCGGCCGCCAGCCGCTCTCCCGCTTCCCACCGCTCAGTCTGAAGCGAGCATCGCGTACGGTTCGGAGCTCGTGATCGCGTACGACGACGGCGCCTCCTCCTCCGATCTGCTCACCACCGCCGCTGGCCTGCTGGTGCTGGGCGGCCTGATGATCAGCGCCGGCGCCTACGGCGGCCGGCTCGCGAGGGAGGCTCCGGATGCGGACTGATTCCGGTTGGCGGAAAGCGATCGCGGTGTTGTCTGTGGGAGCGCTGCTGGTGGTTCTTGGCGTGTTTCTGGTGATCGGTTCCCAGCCGGCTCCCACGCAGGACTTCGGTTTTGTCGGAGGGCAGGGCCAGGAATTCCACATCACCTCGAACGGCGTCCTGAGCAATGGGCCGCTGTTGCTCAGTCCCACGATGGGAGGGGTGTTGCTCGGCACCGGAGTGGCGCTGGCGGCGGGCGTCGGCGGGTTCGTGCTCGGCCGTCGTCGTCGTTAGCTCCGGCTAGTCCTGGGCCATCTCGTTTCAGCGTGGCGATGTACAATTTGTACATGACCACAGACATGACGGTAAGTCAGGGCCGGGCTGCACTCAGCGCCGTGACCGCTCGTGCAGAATTCGGCGGCGAGACCACCTACCTCACCAAACACGGGCATCGCGCCGCAGCCGTGGTGCCGGCAGCATCTGCCGAGTTGCTCGAACAACTGGAGGATCTTATCGACGCGAGGAGCGTTGAAATTGCCCTCGCAAACCTTGACTCCGGGAAGGACGAGCGAGTGCCCTTCATCCGCCGCAGTGGCGCTAACCCCGCATAGTGACTTACTCCATTGCGCTCCTTCGTTCAGCAGACAAATTCTTGTCCAAGTTAGTGAGACAACAGCCGTCCGATGCGCAGAATATTGAAGAAGCGATTCAAAGCCTGGCGGAATCACCTCATCCGCCCGGATGCGAACAACTCAAGGGCTACTCCGGCATATTCCGTATCAGAGTAGGCAACTACAGGATCTGCTACCGCGTAGACGGCGGCGAGCTACTCATACTTGTGATTGTCATCAACGAGCGGAACGAAATCCATCAGGAGCTGCGGCGTCATCTAGGGCGCTGAGCGAGATTGCTGGACGTTACGTAGCTATCCAGTAGCGAAGCTTCGCCCCTCGCTGGACTACTCCGGGATTCTCCGTGGTGCGTAGACGTGCCATACATCTGACCGCGCCCTTGCCTGATCCTCCGGCCCGTGATTCGGTGGGAAGTGGGGCTGACAGCCCCGGTCGGGTTCCGACTCACCGAATCCATAGAGGAAACCGAGAGTAGGAGAGGCACATGGCTACGAACAACCCCGCCAAACTGATCAAGCTAAGCGACAGCGATCAGACGGTGACCGCCGAGGAAGACATCCGCGGACTCAACGTCAAGGACAAGGACGGCGAAGATCTGGGGCAGATCGATGCACTGCTGATTGACGACGCCGAGAAAAAGGTTCGCTTCCTGGTGGTCGCCTCAGGTGGATTCCTCGGGATCGGCAAGGAGAAGTCGTTCATCCCGGTCGAGGCGATCACGCGTATTGCCGATGAGGTCACGATTGACCAGTCCCGCGAACTGGTCGCCGGAGCTCCAGGTTATGATCCTGAGCTCGTCGACGAGGCCTCCTACTACGAGGACGTGTACGGGTACTACGGATACGTGCCGTATTGGGGCGCCGGATACGCCTACCCGACCTTCCCGTACTACCCGCCTGTTCCGCCTGACCGCTCTGCGGACAAGTAAGGGCGATTCCACGCTTAGACTCCGAGGATGCGCGCAGTAGTTTTCGACCAGGTTCAGGGCCGGCCCGATGTTCGGGAGGTACCGGCTCCAGCGGTCACTCCGGGCGGCGTCGTGGTCAAAGTGATGGCAACAGGTTTGTGCCGCAGTGATTGGCATGCTTGGGCGGGCCACGAGGACATAGCGTTTCCCCACGTTCCCGGCCATGAGCTTGCCGGCATCGTCACCGAGGTAGGCGCCGACGTCGTCCGGTGGAAGGCCGGTGACCGTGTGACGGTCCCCTTTGTGTGCGGCTGCGGCCGGTGCGAATGGTGTCTGACCGGAAATGCCCAGGTGTGCCCCAACCAGCAGCAGCCGGGCTTCACACACTGGGGATCTTTCGCCGAGTACGTCGGCCTGTATGCTGCCGATACCAATCTGGTGGCCATTCCCGAAGGGATAGATTTCACGACGGCGGCCAGCCTGGGTTGCCGGTTCGCTACCGCGTACCGCGCGCTGGTCAGCCGCGCGCAGGTTAGACCCGGCGAGTGGGTGACCGTTGTAGGTGCGGGCGGTGTGGGTTTGAGCGCGGTGATGATCGCACGCGCGGTAGGCGCACGTGTGATCGCCGTTGACCGTCACGCCGAGGCCCTTGCCGTGGCGTCCGCCCTCGGCGCGGAGCACGTTCTCACGGCCGACGGCGGTGACATCCCGTCCGCTGTTGCTGAACTGACCGACGGCGGAAGCCACGTCGCCATTGATGCGGTGGGCAGTGAGCAGACCTGCGCTGACGCCATTCTGAGTCTTCGGCGCAGGGGCCGGCATGTGCAGATCGGGCTGCTGCCTCCAGTTGGCGGCAATCCCCGCGTTCCGATGGCACGGGTGATTGCGTGGGAGCTTGATCTGCTGGGCAGCCATGGCATGGCCGCCGCCGACTATCCGGGAATGATGGCGCTCATCGAGGAAGGTTCGCTGCGGCCGGACCTGTTGATTGAACGCACCGTTGGACTCGCGGAGGCCGCTTTCCTGTTGCCCGGGTTCGATCGGGCCAAGCCCGCGGGGATGACGATCATCGATCCGTGGCGGTGACGATTCAGGTGGGTGGACGTGGTCCGGTCAGAGGATTGTACTGAAAATGTTCCATCCGGAACCGACCTTGGAACGGGCCTTCCAGCCGCCGGCTCCGTTACCTGGATACAGCCAGAGCGCTCCGTCGGAGCTGCGCGCCATCACGTCGACATGCCCGTCTCCGTCGAAGTCACCGGGGACTAGGATGCTGGTGAATCCGTTCCACCCTGAACCGGCCTTCACACGAGTCTTCCACCCACCGGCTCCGTTGCCCGGGTAGAGCCAAAGGTATCCACTGGCGTCGCGTGCGAGGATGTCCACGTTGCCATCACCGCTGAAATCGCCCGGCCCGAGGATCGCAGTCATAGCGTTCCACCCGGTACCAACCTGCACCCGCGGAAGCCACCAGTGCCAGCCGTCACTGGGATAGAGATAGAGAGCGCCCTGCCGATCACGCGCCAGCACGTCAGCGTTGCCGTCACCATCGAAGTCTCCTGGTGCAATGATGCTGGTCATCGCATTCCAACCGGAGCCGACAGCGGCGGGCGGCTCCCAACCGCCTGCACCGTTTCCGGGATATACGTGCAGGCCGCCTTTGACATCCCGGCCGAGCACGTCCGCAAAGCCATCCCCATTGAAATCGCCGGGTGCAACGATGCTGGTGAGAACGTTCCAGCCGGAACCCACCTGCTTCCGGGGCTTCCATCCACCCAGTGGGTTTCCGGCATACAGCCACAGCCTTCCCGCGGAGTCACGCGCGAGCACGTCTGAATGGCCGTCGCCGGAAAACTCCTTCAGGGTGCCGGTAATGAAAGGTGTGGGCTTGGAAGATGTCGAGTATGGAAAGTATGCCGCCTTGGTGGCGGTTACTCTCACGGATATCGCGGCTCCGATGTCAACGCGCTGCAAGGTGTAGTCAGCGCTGATCGCCCCGGTGATGTCGGCCCCGTTACGCTGCCATTGGATCGAGAGAGTCGCTCCCGGCGTCCAGTCGCCAGTGATAGCCGAGAGGGTACTGCCGGCGCGAGGGGCTCCCGCGATGGTGGGAACGGGCGAGATAAATTCCCCGCGATGAATGCCTGTGTGAGCGGATGTCAGCGAGGTCGGCGGGAGACCTTCTTTGGTCGCAGTCACCGTGACGGTGAGGTACTTCATGTAGTCGGCAGCCGTCGTCGTAAATTTCTCTGCGGTGGCGCCGGCGATCGGGACGCCATTGCGGTTCCACTGATAAGTGAACGTTTCCGGTGCAGGGGACCATATCCCTGGTACGACGGTCAGTGTTTGATCAACCTTGGCAGTGCCCAGGATCGTCGGGACCGTTACCGAAAAGCCTTCCGGTTGCACTTGGCCCGTGCTGCTTGATTGCTGAACCGCGGTGACATATCCGGGCTTCGATCCCGTCACTCGGACACTGATGTTCGCGCCGATATCTGCTTCCACCGGAATGTAGGTAGATTCCGTCGCTCCCGGAATCTCCACCCCGTTCCGCAGCCATTGGTGAGCTCGTGTAACCGGTGCCGGCCCCCATTCCGGTCCAACCTCCGCGAGAGTGGAACCTACCTGCGGGATGCCGGTGATTACGGGGCCCCGGTGGGTGAGCATTTGAGCGGGTCTTATCGGGCCAATCTGCTCAGTCGCGCGGGCAAGCAAGGTGCCGCTCTCGTCTCTGCCCGTGGCGAAGCCCTGAATAAATCTGTGCAAGTCCTCATCGGTCAGCGTGTAGCTGGCGCTGGCGGCGCCGTCTATGATGCGGCCGTCGCGTGTCCATGAGTAGGCGAGGTCGGCAGGGAGGGGGCTCCAGTCGCCCGGCTGTATGGTAAGCGTGGAATTCACTACGTGCCCGGCGTTCGATTCGAGCACCAGTGTCGGCGAGGTGAGGGCTTCCGACTCTAGGGTCCGGTGCGGGACGGCCGGCAGGAAATCAGCGTTAGCCGGGAGACTGAGAAGTTGGCTGGCGATCAGTGCCGCGACAACGGTGGCCGTAGCACGGACAAGACGGGGACGGCTCATTGGCTTCCTCGGAGTGAGACCCCCGGGAACTCCGGGCAGTGGGACGCCCGGTTGCTTCCCCCGCGCGTAGTGTATATCGGCTGGCATCAGTGAGGGAATAGTTCGACGACGAGCGCTCGGCCCGCATGCTCGAACCAACAGGTGCCGCGCAGGCCCCCGACTCACCTTAAGCTGGAACGCGTGATCAACGGGACAGTGCGCGCGCAGGTAGACAAAGCGTGGGTACCTCAAAATTTACATTCAGACCACGCGGTATAAGGAAGGCAATAACGTCGACCTGGAAACGATTCAGCCTTCGTCGACTTCGAGTTTCCCTACATGCACGAATATCTACTCAGTAGGTTGCAGCAGTAGCGACAACATTCAGCGCGGCACGCCCGCCCGCATTCCCGCAAAGAACTCGCCCAGCTCCGCCGTCGCCGTCAGAGGCAACACATTGGCCACGTACTGGTCCGGGCGGACAACGACGACGACGCCGCCACGGTCCAGCCCGCGCAACTCGAAGATGTCCTCCGCCTGGTCGGTGCCGAAAACCTTCTCCAGGTAGTTCAGCTTGAACGGCCCGACTTCCGGCTTGAAGACCGCTGGCACGGCGTTGATGTCGATGCTCTGGTGGTCCTGCTGATAGATCACCTTGACGTCGAACCACGCGTCGAGGTCGGCTCCCTCGGGCGTTGCAGCGAGCGGTGACTCCGGTGAGTTCGTCAGCCACTCGGCGAAGTTGGTTACCTTCGATGGATTGCCCGGCAGTGGCTCGTCCGCGAAGACGTAGATCCGCCAACGACCGTCAGCCGTTGCATGGTGGCCGAGGTGAAGCGGGTTGGTGTCGCACACCCGGACTACCGGTGCAGATTTGAAGCGCTTGCCCACGGGGAAGCCGGTTGCCAGTTCCTGATGTATTGCCTCGGCAACGATCATCGACGGCGAGTACTCCGTCATGAATCCGGCGGGGAACTCCATGGTTCGGACGTAGAAGTTCTCGAGTTCGGTGGGGTCCTCGAACTCTTCGGGCTTCTTCGCCATGAGCGAGGACCACTGCTTGTCGAAGTCGATGAGGTTCTTCGCAACCACCTGGCGTTCCGCCGAGTAGGTGGACAGCAGACTTTCCTTGCTCCGGCCTTCCAGCACATGGCCGAGCTTCCAGGCGATGTTGAAGCCGTCCTGCATGGAGACGTTCATGCCCTGGCCGGCTTTGGCGCTGTGTGTGTGGCAGGCGTCTCCGGTGATGAAGACGCGCGGGGTGCGGGTTCCAATGTCCTCCGGAAGGACGTCGTCGAACCTGTCCGTGAGTCGGTGGCCAACCTCGTAAACACTGTTCCAGGCGACGTTGCGGACATCGAGCGTGTAAGGGTGCAGAATTGCGTTGGCCTTCTCGATGACCTCCTCGATGGTGGTGCTGCGGATGTCACCCTTGGTGTGCGCGTCCACCTCACCGAGGTCCACGTACATGCGGAACAGATGGCCCCCTTCGCGCGGAATGAGCAGGATGCTTCCGCCCGTACCGGATTGGATGGCGCACTTGAGCCGGATGTCCGGGAAGTCGGTGACGGCGAGGACATCCATGACGCCCCATGCGTGGTTCGCCGCATCACCGGCGAGCGTGCACCCAATCGCCTGGCGGACTTTGCTGCGTGCTCCGTCCGCCCCGATCACGTACTTGGCGCGGACCGTGCGCTCCTGCCCTTCGCGGGGCCCGGCGGTGTGAAGCAGGGTGACGGTCACGGGGTACTCTCCGCCTTCATCGACCTCAAGGCTTTGGAAATCGAGTCCATAGTCCGGGGTCATGCGGGTAGGTGCGTTTGCCATGAACTCAGCAAAGTAGTCCAGCACCCGCGCCTGGTTGACGATGAGGTGTGGAAACTCGCTGATGCCCGTCGGGTCATCGAGCGGGCGAGCCGTTCGGATGATGCGTGAAGGATCCGCCGGATCCGGCTTCCAGAACGCCATCTCGGTGATCCGGTACGCCTCGGCGATGATGCGCTCGGCGAACCCAAAGGCCTGGAAAGTCTCAACGCTACGGGCCTGGATACCGTCCGCCTGCCCAATTGCGAGCCTCCCTGGGCGGCGCTCCACCAAACGCGTGGTGATATTCGCGAACTGTGACAACTGCGCAGCGGCAAGCATGCCGGCCGGACCGCTGCCGACAATCAGGACATCGACCTCCTCCGGCAACTCCTCGGGCCGATCTACGCCGACGCCGGCTGCCGCCTGGACACGTGGATCACCGGAGACGTAGCCATGATGATGGAAGTGCACGCGCTGTCCTCACTCACTTCTTTGTGAAACTTTTGGGGATGCCCGTCACCGTGTTCACTATCTGAACAGCTATTTCTATAATCGAATGACGGTGCCAAAACTGTACGACGAACATGATGCACAGCACAACCGTTCCGAACACGTGAACGGGGGTTGACGTGCCGCACTTCACAAGACAGAGTTATCGTATACGATTTCGTACATCGAAACATTGCCTGGATCTAATGAGGAGTACGCGGCATGACAACGGAGTCACAGACCACCGAAGCAAGCACCCAGCTCCTTGCCCGCACCCGCAAGGTCATCGCCGTCCACATCAACTACCCGAGCCGCGCCGCGCAGCGTGGGCGCACCCCCCAGAAGCCCTCCTACTTCCTCAAGCCGCCGTCGTCGCTCGCGGTGGGATCCTCCGAAGCGCCCGGTTCGGTCGAACGCCCGGCCGGCTGCGAACTGCTCGGTTATGAAGGGGAAATCGCCCTCATCATCGGCAAGCCGGCACGCCGGGTCGGCTTGGAGGACGCCTGGAGCCACGTGGAGTGGATCACCGCAAGCAATGACCTGGGCGTCTATGATCTCCGCTACGCAGACAAAGGCTCCAATCTCCGTTCCAAGGGCGGTGACGGATTCACCCCCGTCGGGCCGCAGCTCATCCCCGCGGGTGAGGTCGATCCCGCCGCAATGCGGGTGCGCACCTGGCACAACGGTGACCTGGTGCAGGATGACACCACCGAGGACCTCCTCTTCCCGTTTGCCCAGCTCGTTGCGGACCTCTCGCAGCTCCTCACTTTGGAGGAGGGCGACATAATCCTCACCGGCACGCCCGCCGGAGCGTCAGTCGCCCAGCCCGGTGACGTCGTCGAGATCGAGGTCACCGCCGGCAGCTACAGCAGCGGCAAGCTCACCACCCGAGTGGTGGAGGGAACCGCGCCGTTCGCGGACTTCGGCGCGCAGCCCAAGGCGGATGACGCCCAGCGTGAAGAGGCGTACGGATCACGCGAGGCCGCCGGTTTGGAACCGAGCAGGCAGGCACTGTCGCCGGAACTCAGGAAAAAACTCGAAAGCGTTGCCACCGCTACCCTGTCGTCCCAGCTGCGCAAGCGCGGTCTGAACAACGTCAGCATCGACGGTCTGCAGACCACGCGCCCGGACCGCCGGGTTGTGGGCCTGGCCCGCACTCTGCGTTTTGTGCCCAATCGTGAAGACCTCTTCAAAACCCATGGGGGCGGCTTCAATGCGCAGAAGCGCGCCATCGATTCAGTGAACGGCGGCGAGATCATCGTTATGGAGGCACGCGGCGAGAAGGGCACGGGAACAGTGGGTGACGTCCTGGCCCTGCGCGCCCAGGTACGCGGTGCGGCAGCCATCATCACGGACGGCGGCGTCCGGGACTTCTCGGCCGTCGCTGATCTTGATATGCCAACCTACTTCGCCAATCCCCACCCCGCGGTCTTAGGCCGCCGGCACATTCCGTGGGACACGGACATCACCATTGCATGCGGCGGAGCCACCGTGCAGCCCGGAGACATCATCGTGGCTGATTCCGACGGCATCATCGTAATCCCACCGGCCCTGGCCGAAGACCTCGTCGAGGACTGCATCCAGCAGGAAAAGGAAGAGACTTTCATCTTCGAGATGGTCAAGCAGGGCAACGGCGTTGACGGGCTTTTTCCGATGAACCCGGAGTGGAAAGCGAAATACCAGGAGTGGGCGGCCTCAGCTTCGGAAGGAGCATCAGGTGGTTGATATCGCCTTCGGGCCATCCGTCGTTGTACAGACCGCCGGTGACATCAAGCCCGGCAGCAAATCCGAGCAGGCATACATTTCAATCAAGGCTCGCATCGTCGAGGGGACCTTCTCCCCTGGATACCGGCTCGTATTGGCGAAGATCGCCGAGGACCTCGGCTTCAGCGTGGTGCCGGTGCGGGAAGCGATTCGGCGGCTGGAAGCCGAAGGGCTTGTGAAGTTCGAGCGCAACGTCGGCGCCACAGTCTCCGGGATCGACCCTACGGAGTACCTCTATACAATGCAGACGCTCAGCATTGTGGAGGGGGCGGCCACCGCGCTGTCCGCGCCGCTGATTGACTCCGCGGCGGTCGCGCGGGCGCGGGCCGTCAACAAGGAAATGCACGACTGCCTTGATCACTTCGACCCCGTGCGCTTCACAAGGCTCAACCAGGACTTTCACAGCGTTCTGTTTGAGCACTGCCCCAACCCGCACATCCTTGATCTGGTTCATCGGGGCTGGAATCGACTCGCAACGCTGCGGTCCTCAACGTTCCGGTTTGTCCCCGGACGCGCACGCGAATCGGTCAGCGAACACGAAGACCTGCTCCAACTCATCGAATCGGATGCCGACGCCGACACCATTGAACGCGCGGCGCGAAGACACCGCTCTGCCACTCTCGACGCTTACCTCGCGCAAGCGCCCGCCACCACCCAGTAGATTCCAGCAGTCAGGAAGAGAACAATGACGTCCACCGTTTCTGAGACCCATTACGTGCCGAAGGACCTGCCCACGCACATCCAGCACTACATCAACGGCAACTTCGTCGACTCACTCAGTGGCAAGACCTTCGATGTCCTGGACCCGGTATCCAACAAAAACTACGCGACCGCAGCGGCGGGCCAGAAGGAAGACATCGACCTCGCGGTTTCCGCCGCACGTGATGCGTTCCTCAACGGTCCCTGGCCGAAGATGAAGCCCCGCGAACGGGCCCGCGTCCTGAACAAAATCGCTGACGCCGTGGAAGCGCAGGAAGCCCGCCTCGCCGAGCTCGAGACCTTCGATACCGGCCTTCCGATCACCCAGGCCAAGGGCCAGGCGCTGCGGGCAGCCGAGAACTTCCGCTTCTTCGCCGACCTCATCGTGGCCCAGTTCGACGACGCCATGAAGGTTCCCGGATCCCAGATCAACTACGTCAACCGGAAACCCATCGGCGTTGCTGGCCTGATCACCCCGTGGAATACACCGTTCATGCTCGAATCCTGGAAGCTGGCCCCCGCGCTGGCGACCGGCAACACCGTGGTACTCAAGCCGGCTGAGTTCACGCCCCTTTCCGCCTCCCTCTGGGCGCAGATCTTCAAGGACGCGGGGCTCCCCGACGGGGTCTTCAACCTGGTCAATGGGCTCGGCGAGGAAGCGGGCGACGCCCTGGTCAAGCACCCAGATGTTCCGCTGATTTCCTTCACCGGCGAGACCACCACCGGGCAAACGATCTTCCGCAATGCCTCGGCCAACCTTAAGGGCCTGTCGATGGAGCTCGGCGGAAAGTCACCGTGCGTGGTTTTCGCCGACGCGGACCTCGACGCCGCCATTGACTCCGCGCTCTTCGGCGTCTTCTCCCTCAACGGCGAGCGCTGCACCGCCGGATCCCGCATCCTCGTGGAACGCGCCATCTACGACGATTTCTGCGAGAGGTACGCGGCGCGCGCGAAGACCATCGTCGTCGGAGATCCGCATGACCCGAAGACGCAGGTCGGCGCGTTGGTCCACCCCGACCACTACGAGAAGGTGGCCTCCTACGTGGAGATCGGCAAATCCGAGGGCCGGCTCCTTGCCGGCGGCGGTCGTCCGGAAAATCTGCCCGAAGGGAACTACATCGCTCCGACTGTCTTTGCCGACGTCGCGCCTGAAGCACGGATCTTTCAGGAGGAAATCTTCGGCCCGGTTGTAGCAATCACCCCCTTCGAGAACGACGACGAAGCGCTGGTCCTCGCGAACAACACGAAGTACGGTCTGGCCGCCTATATCTGGACCCAGAACCTCACCCGCGCGCACAACTTCGCCCAGAACGTGGAGGCCGGCATGGTCTGGCTCAACAGCCATAATGTCCGTGACCTCCGCACGCCGTTCGGCGGGGTGAAAGCCTCCGGCCTGGGCCATGAGGGCGGCTACCGCTCCATCGATTTCTACACCGACCAGCAAGCCGTACACATCACCCTTGGCGCCGTCCACACCCCGAAGTTCGGCAGCGTCGAAGACTCCGCCGCCAACGAGGGCTAGTAACTTTCCTGCACTGCTCGAAGAAGAGAGAACATCATGACCAACTTCGTTCCCACGCCCGCCGCCCCGGCTCCGGACATTGTCCGCTGTGCCTACATGGAGATCGTGGTCACCGACCTGGCCAGGTCGCGCGAGTTCTACGTTGACGTCCTCGGCCTGCACGTCACCGAGGAAGACGACAACACCATCTACCTGCGACCCCTCGAAGAGTTCATTCACCACAACCTCGTGCTGCGCAAGGGACCGATTGCCGCCGTGGCCGCCTTCGCCTACCGCGTGAAGTCCCCCGCTGAGGTGGACGCTGCGGAAACGTACTACAAGGAGTTGGGTTGCCGCACCGAACGCCGCAAGGAAGGCTTCACCAAGGGCATCGGTGATTCCGTCCGAGTCGAGGATCCGCTGGGCTTCCCCTACGAGTTCTTCTACGATGTGGAGCACGTGGAGCGCCTGACCCAGCGTTATGATCTCTACTCCGCAGGTGAGCTTGTCCGTCTGGACCACTTTAACCAGGTGACCCCGGACGTGCCCCGCGGCCGCAAGTACCTCGAGGACCTCGGCTTCCGCGTCTCCGAGGACATTAAGGATTCCGACGGTGTCACCTACGCCGCGTGGATGCACCGCAAGCAGACCGTCCATGACACGGCGCTGACAGGCGGCAACGGACCACGCATGCATCACGTTGCCTTCGCGACCCACGAGAAGCACAACATCATCCAGATCTGCGACAAGATGGGCGCGCTGCGCATCAGTGACCGGATTGAGCGCGGCCCCGGCCGGCACGGCGTGTCCAACGCGTTTTACCTGTACATCCTGGACCCGGACGGCCACCGCATCGAGATCTACACCCAGGACTACTACACCGGGGATCCCGACAATCCCACCATCACCTGGGACGTGCATGACAACCAGCGCCGCGACTGGTGGGGCAATCCGGTTGTGCCGTCCTGGTATACGGAAGCCTCCCTGGTCCTGGACCTTGACGGTAACCCCCAGCCAGTGGTTGAGCGTGAGGAGAAGAGCGAGATGGCGGTCACCGTTGGCGCCGACGGCTTCTCCTACACCCGGAAGCAGGACGACGACGGCGCGGACAGCCAGCCGCAGGGGTTCAAGCTCGGGGCGCAGCTGTAATCATGCTGGATCACGCAACAATCGAGGCCATCGCCGACGAACTGGTGGAAGCCGGCCGCAGCCGCACCCCGGTTCCCCTGCTGACCGCACGCTACCCGGACATGACGGTGGAGGATTCCTACGCTGTCCAGCAATTGTGGCGGCGCCGCAACGAGGAAGCCGGGCGCAAACTCGTAGGCCGCAAGATCGGTCTCACGTCCAAAGCGATGCAGGCCGCTACCGGGATCACAGAGCCCGACTACGGCGCCATCTTCGATGACATGGTGCTGGAGACCGGGTGCTCGGTGGAGTGGGACAAGTACACCCATCCACGTGTTGAGGTGGAACTCGCGTTCGTGCTGAAGGACGGGCTGAAGGGCCCCGGCTGCACCATTTTCGACGTGCTCAATGCAACGGACTATGTGGTTCCGGCCCTCGAGATCCTGGACTCCCGGATAGAGATGGAGGGCCGGACCATCGTGGACACCATCTCCGACAACGCCGCGATGGGCGCGATGGTGGTGGGCGGCCGTCCGGTGAAACCCGACGCCGTCGACCTTCGCTGGGTTTCCGCCATCCTCTATAAGAACCAGACGGTGGAGGAAACCGGCGTAGCAGCCGGCGTTCTGGACCATCCTGCCGCGGGCGTCCACTGGCTGGCGAACAAGATCGCCGCCCACGGAGACAGTCTGTTAGCCGGAGACATCATTCTCGCCGGCTCCTTCACCCGTCCGCTCTGGGTTCATAAGGGCGATACCGTGCACGCCGACTACGGGCCACTTGGAGCTGTGACATGCCACTTCCACTAACCACCACTTTCCGCGACGTGATGGCTACGGCCGAGCGTCCGCTCGCCGGCATGTGGGTTTGTTCCGGTAGCCCGCTGATCGCCGAGCTGTGCGCGGGAGCGGGCCTCGACTGGATCCTGATTGACGCCGAGCACAGCCCGAACAGCCTGGAGACAATCCTCGCCCAGCTCCAGGCCATCCACGGCTACCCGGTGCACACCATGGTGCGGCCACCCGTGAATGACACTGTCCTGATCAAGCAATACCTGGACCTCGGCGTGCAAAACCTACTCATCCCGATGGTTCATTCGGCGGCCGAGGCCGAGGCCGCTGTGGCTGCCACCCGGTACCCGCCGGAGGGTGTGCGCGGCGTTGGCTCGGCACTGGCGCGGGCGGCCCGTTGGAACCGCGTTCCCGATTACCTTGCCCGGGCCGGGGAAACGGTCAGCGTGGCGGTTCAAATCGAGTCCGCAGCAGCTGTTGAAGCTGTGGAGGACATCCTGGCGGTGGAGGGCGTCGACGCGATCTTCATGGGTCCCGCCGACCTCGCCGCTTCCATGGGGCTGCTCGGCCAGCAGGAGCATCCGAAGGTGCGCGCCGCCGTCGAACGCTGTCTTGATGCGGCGAAGAAGGCCGGCAAGCCTGCCGGTGTGAACGCCTTCAATCCCGACACCGCTCGACACTACATGGACGCCGGCGCCGGTTTTATCCTGGTCGGCGCTGACGTTGCCCTGCTGGCAAGGGGATCTGAGGCCCTAGCTGCACAGTTTGTACCCGCTGCCGACGGCGATGGACCCACGGTGAGCTACTAACCCTCCGGCAGACTCCCGCCTTCGCCCTCCCGGGTCCATAGCTCGATGACAGCAGCGTGACCGCCGCGCTCTCCCTCGATATCGAGGGAGAGCATCGCGCCGGTGCCGTTCTCGATTCTTGCGAGTTCCTGCTCGCCGAGTAGAAGTCCACTTCCCTGGGAGCATCTAAGTGCCGCCTGTCCCGCCGCAGCGAAGATGAGGATCGTCGGCGCGTCCGTGACCAGGTGCTGCGCATTCGACAATTCGACCCAGGTGAGCCGGGAGTCTATGCGGCACTTCCGGTAAATCAGGTTGAAGTCGCGAATAGGGCCACCAACCAGCGCGCATTCAGTCCTGCCGGCGCCGTCGAACGTGAAGGCTTCGAAGGGACCCAGCGCTTCACTTGGCTGACCATCCACCGTCAGGTGCATCCCGGCACCTTCAAGCACCGTGATGACTCGCCAATAATCCGGAAAGGAGGAGAACGGCCCGTCGGTGGCGATGTCGGCTATGGAGAGCCGCCAGTCGTACCCTTCCACCGGGCCGGAGCGCGCCACCTCAGTAGTGAAGCCGGCGCCATTTTTCCACGGCATCCGAACATAGCTTTCCGCCGTATAGTGACGCATCGCTCAACCCTATCGGCTGACCGCTATCGGTCAGGGCTTCCACACCATGAGGACAACAGTGGCAAGGAGCAGGAGCGCGACCGTACCTGATCCGGCGGCAACCGCCGGGTAGGTGGCGCCGCGACCACCGTTCACGCTCATGGTGTGAGCTGCTTTCCGCAGACCGGGAACAACGAGGACAAGATTCAGCGCGAAGGCGATGACGTAGAGGATCAGTGACGCCATCACCCACGGGGTGGTGACGGAGAGGTCGTACTGCGGGTCCGCCATTCCCAGCACCCCGAAGCCGAAAAAGGCCACGGCTAGAGACAGGTAGGTGAAGAGCGCAGTCGATTTCGCGAGCGTCGTCACCTGGCTGGCCGCCCCAGTGCGGATGGTGCGCAGAGCGGTCATCGGGAGTATGGCCATCGGACCAATGATGAAAACGGCCGTAGCGACGTGGAGGATGTTCAGGATGGTGTCCATGGTGCTTCTTTCTCCTGTAAGTAGTGGCTGAGATGAGGTTGTCGAACTTAGGCCGCGATGAGACGGGAATCGGTGAGGCGGCCGTCACGCATGCTGGCAACGGCGTCGGTGAGGGGCACGAACTCGGTGTCGTGAGTGACCATGACAGTGGCCACATTGAATTCACGCGTGATGCGGCACAGCAGCCGCACGATGGACTCCGAGCGCTCATTGTCCAGCGCTGCGGTAGGTTCATCGACGAGCAGCACTGTCGGCTGGCCCATCAGGGCGCGGGCTATGTTGACCCGCTGGCGTTGCCCTCCGGAGAGCTGGTGGGGGCGCCGTCCGCCGGAATCGGAGAGGCCAACGACGTCGAGCATCTCCATGGCGCGGGAGGTAGCGCGTTTGCCGGCGTTTCCACGGAGGTGCTCTCCGATCACCAACTGTTCGACGGCGGTCAGCGAGGGAAGCAGGTTCGGTTGCTGGAAGATGATGCCGATGTTTTCGCGGCGCAGCGTGGTTCGAGCCTTGTCATCCAGGGCCGTAACGTCAGTCCCGTCGATGGTGATCAACCCGCTGGTCGGCCGGATCAAAGTTGCCGCCACGGCCAGGAGGCTGGACTTTCCTGAGCCGGATGGACCGACCAGCGATGTGACGGTGCCTGCCTCGGCGGTCAGGTTCACGCTGTCGAGCGCTTTGAGCGTTCCGTTCTCGCCGTCTGGGTATTCAAGGGTGACGCCCTGCATGGTGAGGGCTGGGCTGGGAGTGGTGTTCATGGCATGTCCTTCACTGAACTGATGAGTGGTACGAGCCGGTGCCGGCTGATTAGTTCCCGCCGAGCGCAATCAGCGGGTCGACCTTGGTCACCCGGCGCACGGCCAGCGCGGATCCGGCCAGTCCGAGCACGATGACGCCGGTGATGGGCAATACCGTTGTGGCTGCGGTGGTGAGGAAGGGCGCGGCCTGCGCGGCAAATAGTCCACCGATGACGCCGAGCCCACCGCCGAGCGCTGCACCCGCGAGCAGCACGAGGGCGGCTTGCGTCATGGCGTCCTTCAGCACATAGCCGTTAGAGCCGCCGAGCGCCTTGAGCACGGCGATGTCCCTGGTCCGCTGGACCGTCCACACCGTGAGGAAAGCAACGATCACGAGCGCGGAGATCCCATAGAGGAACCCTTGCATCATCGTCAGCGAGCCATTCTCCGAGGAGAACGCACCCAGTGCGGAGAAGCTGCCTGTCTTTGTCATACTGACCGTGTCTGCGGCGGCGTCAATCGCCGCGAGCGGAGTCGCCTGGGAAGCATCGTCGTCGTAATTTGCTGTGATCACAGTGCCGACGACGTCCGGATCCGACACGTGGGCAAGGTCCTGCCAGTCCGCAAGAGTGGTCCAGACCACGGGAGTATGGCTGTACCACTGGTCTTCGATGATCCCGGTGACGGTCAGCTCAGTGCCGCTGATGGCTGCCGTGTCGCCGACGGCAATATCGAGATCTTCGGCAACCTGTGCGCTGATGACTGCCTCGCCGCGCTCCAAGCCCGCGGGCGCGAGCTCTCCCTCGGGATCGGCAGCGAAAACTGCCACGTTGGCGGTCCCGCCGGACTCCAGCCGGGTCTGCGTGATGCCAAGCGGTTCTGCATGGCTCACTCCATCAGCCTGCACCCATGCGTTCACCTGCTCAGAGGTGACCTGTGATTCGGTGTAGGAAGCCTTGGGTTCGTTACCGGACGGGGCGCCGAACGCGATGGTCGTAGCGTTCAGCTGCTCAATGCCCGACGTCGACTGGTTGGCCAGCCCCGCCGTGAGACCGGAGAGCATTACCAGCAACAGGCAGATCAGCGCCACCACCGATCCCATCAGGGCGAACCTGCCCTTGGCAAAGCGGATATCCCGCAGAGCTAGATACATCCCGTATCACTTCTTCCGATCTGGTTTCGAGTTGCAGTTTCGGCATTTGTTGCCTCTTCAACTCTCGGCCAGTTCGGGTGTGCTTACATCGGGAGGCCGGTTGATTCGCGGCTTGTCCGTCGGTTGATGTGCCGATCAACCGAATGGTTGATGCCTGCCCGATCGGCAGCGCTATCCGGACAGGTGGCTCGGAAGGCTGCTCCCCGGCGCCCGGCCCCGGATTTCGAGCAGTTCACGGGCGTGCGCAGCGAGTCGCTTGTCCTCGTCCGAGACCGGAATCCATTGCGGAACGGGGACGGCGGTGCCCGTCTCATCCCGGGCCACCATTACCGTGAGGCAGTAGGTGGTCAGCTGCATGTCCCGTCCCGTGGGCTTGCCGGAGCGGACGTGCACCGCAATGTGCATGCCCTTGTTTCCCGTGTACACGAGGCGTGCTTCCACCTCGACCAGGTCTCCGATCAACAGCGGCCGGTAGAATCGCACGCCGCCGGAGAAGACCGCCACCGTGTCCTGGCCGCAGTAGCGCGTGGCGCAGACGTAGGCCGCTTCGTCGATCCAGTCCATGACGGTTCCGCCGTGAACCTTGCCGCCCCAGTTCACGTCCGTCGGCGCCGCAAGGAAGCGCAGCGTGACGCGCTCGGCGGTTCCGGCGCCGGTATATTGCTGCCCGCTCATGGCGGCGACGATCGAATCCCGTACTTCTATCCGGGCAACCGCCTGGTCACGAAGCTCTGTTTCCGCAGCTGTTACGGGCACGAACTGTGGCACTGGTACAGGCTTGCCGTCCGGTCCCACGGCAACAAAAATCACGAGGCACTGGCTGCGCATCGTTGCCGCGCCGCCCTTGACCTCACCCGAGGAGACGACGGTCCGGATGTGCAGCGAGGACCTCCCGGTGTAGACGACTGTTGCTTCGACCTCGACCATGTCACCGATGTTCACCGGGTCCGCGAAGTGGATGTTCCCCACGTACGCCGTCACGCAGTAGCTCTTGGCCCAGCCGACGGCCGCAGCATAGGCCGCTTTGTCCACCCACTCCAGCACAGTGCCTGCGTCCACGGAGCCGCTGTGCCCGAGGTCCGTCGGTGCGGCCAGGAACCGCAGCGTCACTGAATGCGGGTTGGGGCGGGCGGTCGCGTCGACGCGTCCTTGCGTCTCGTTGTCCATGGTTGTTCACGCTAGCTGAACCCGGAACTTTTGCGCATTTATGGCGACTTCACGACGCCCTCGACCCACCGGACCTGCACAAAACTTCCGGGTGGAGAAGGGCGGAAACTCCAACGCAATTCTCAGGTTACGGGTGTAGCGTGGCGCGCAGGACCGCATCCTAAAACCACCACCAGAACGAGGAAGTTCGCAATGACTCGTACAGGGCGAAAATCATGGCGTCAGTGGACGCCGGCAGTCGTTGCCGCCGGGGCGGTGGGCGCCGCAGCGCTCGTGGCCCCCTTCAGTGCCAACGCGGCGGTTGATCTTCCTGACAAGACCGCCGCCGAAGTCCTCGCGCTGGTTCAGGAGAAAGACGCTGACGCCTTCTCCGGCACCGTGGAACAAAGCTCAAACCTCGGCCTTCCGGACCTCTCCGCTCTCGGCGCGATGAGTCCTGGCGGCGGGACAACAGGCGGAACAACTAACGACGACGGCGGCGAACCCTCCCCGGCCAGCGCCGCCATGGGGCTCATCACCGGATCCCACACCGCCCAGGTTTTCGTCAATGGTCCTGATCAGGCCCGCCTTCAGGTGCTCGATCCGCTTGAAGAACGCAACGTCGTCCGCAACGGAGATGACCTCTGGTACTACGACTCGGATGAGAACGAGGCCATTCACGCGACGCTTGATGACCATGAAAAGCCCGACGGCGCCACGTCCGCCCCGAACGACGTCGCCGCCCACTTCCTCGAGAAGATCGACCCGTCCACCGAGGTCACCGTCGGCTCGGACCGCATGGTCGCCGGGCGTGCCGTCTACGATCTCGTGCTGACTCCGCGCTCCACCGAGACCCTCGTGGGTTCGGTCAGCATCGCAGTCGACGGCGAAACCGGCCTTGCCCTCGGGGTCACCGTCGCTGCCGCCGGCTCCACCGACCCGGCGTACAGCTCCACGTTCACCGAAATCAGCTACGAGGAACCGTCAGCAGAACTGTTCGCCTTCACCCCGCCGGAAGGCGCAACGGTCACCGAGGTGGATCCAGGCGATCACAAAGCCGAGCACCAGCGCGAGCACGCTGACAAGGAAGCTGCAGAAAAGCCGACAGTGGTAGGCGAAGGATGGGACGCCGTCGTCGTTGTTCCTGCCGGTCAGCAGGAGATTCCAGCGGAACTGATGCAGCTCAGCACAGCAGTCGACGGCGGTCAGCTCCTGTCCACCGCGCTGGTGAACGTCCTCATCACTGACGACGGCCGCATCCTCGCCGGCTCCGTCACCGTTGAACGCCTGCAGGCAGTAGCTTCCGGACAGTGAGCGGGGCCGCCGACCTCGTCATCGAGACAGCAGGCCTGACCAAGCGGTTGGGCGGCCGGGACGTGGTCAACGGCATCGATCTCGCGGTGCCGCGCGGATCAGTGTTCGGTTTCCTCGGCCCCAACGGTTCCGGAAAGACCACCACTATCCGCATCCTGCTCGGCCTCGCGTCAGCAACGTCCGGGGAGGTCCGGGTACTCGGGCAAGACATCCCGCGAGCGCTGCAGGAGGTACTCCCCCGGGTCGGCGCGCTCGTGGAGGGCCCGGGTTTCTACCCCTTCCTCTCCGGTACCGCGAACCTCCTCCGCCTCGACGCCGCTGACCGCTACGTCTCCCCCTCCACACGCCGGCAACGTGTTGAGACCGCACTCGAACGGGTGGGGCTTTCGCAGGCCGCAGGCAAAAAGGTGGGCCGCTACTCGCTCGGGATGAAGCAACGTCTCGGCATCGCCAACGCGCTCCTCACGCAACGCGACCTGATCGTCCTGGACGAGCCCACCAACGGCCTTGACCCGCAGGGCACCCGCGAAGTCCGGCACCTCGTGCGCTCCCTCACCGAGGAAGGCACTACCGTTTTCGTGTCCAGCCACCTGCTGACGGAGGTCGAGCAGATTTGCTCCCACGCCGCGGTGCTCAGCGCCGGCTCGCTCGTGGCCCAGGGCAGCCTCGATGAGCTGCGCCGTTCCGGTGAACCGCGCATCCGCGTGATCACCCCTGATGTGCCGCAGACGCACGCTGTGCTTCACCGGCTGGGGACAACCCCGGACGACGACGGCGCCACCTCCGGCGCGCACAGCGTCACCGCGCTGCTTCCGGCAGGGCTGGCACCGGATCGGGTAGTGCGGGCGCTGGTCGAGGCGGACGTGCGGGTGAACGGGTTCAGCGTGGACCAGGCCGGGCTCGAGGATCTGTTCGTAGCGCTCACCGGGGAGGGATTCGACGTTGTCCAGTAGTACTGCTGTTTCAGCGCCTCGCAAGAGTGCCGGAGGCCGCTTCCTGGCGTCTGAGCTGTCTGTCCTTTTCCGTCGCCGCCGCACCTGGGCACTGCTGGCGGCCCTTGCCGCGATACCGGTGCTCATCGCCGTTGCCGTGAGGTTGTCCTCCGGTCCCTCACCCGGGCGCGGGCCCGCATTCCTCGATCAGGTGAGCCAGAATGGACTCTTTGTCGCCGTTGTCGCGACCATCGTTGCGATCCCTCTGTTCCTGCCGCTGACCGTCGGAGTGGTTGCCGGTGACACCGTCGCGGGTGAAGCAAGCACGGGCACCCTGCGGTACCTGCTCATGTCTCCCGTGGCGCGGGGGCGGCTGTTGGCAGTGAAGTATGTGGGCGCCGTCGTCTTCTGTCTGGCTGCGACCTTCACGGTAGCGATAGTCGGCACCCTCATGGGAGCGCTGCTGTTTCCGATTGGGCCGGTGACCCTGCTCTCCGGCACCAGCATCGGTGTGCCGGAAGCGCTGCTGCGCATTGCGCTGGTGTGCCTCTACGTGACGCTGTCGCTGCTCGGACTGTGCGCCGTCGGGCTCTTCATGTCCACGCTCACCGACGTTCCGGTGGGCGCGATGGCCGCGACCGTCGTGGCGTCCGTCGTCAGCCAGGTGATGGGGCAGCTTCCGCAGCTCGAGTGGATTCACCCGTGGCTGCTGACGCAGTACTGGCTGGGCTTCGCGGACCTGCTGCGGGATCCGATTGTGTGGGACTCGTTCGCCGCGAACGCCCTGCTTCAGGCCGGTTATGTGGTGGTGTTCGGCGCCCTGGCTTACGGCCGGTTCAGCACCAAGGACGTTCTGGCCTGAGCGTCATGCAAACAGGCTAAGGCCGCTCAGCCCGCCACGCCTCTATCTCGGCAAGAAGCTCCCTGCGCCGCGCGTCTGTGATGAACGCGGACCGCACGGAATTCGCGGCAAGCTGCGCGAGCTGGTCGTCGTCGAAACTGAAGACTGACTGCAGCTGGATGAAGTTGTCGTCCACATATCCGCCGAAGTAGGCGGGATCATCCGAGTTCACCGAGACGTTCAGCCCCCGCTCAAGCATGCGGGGCAGCGGGTGATCGGCGAGGGTATCGACAGCGCGCAGGCGCACGTTCGACAGCGGGCAGACCGTCAGCGGTGTCTGCTCGGCGGCAAGCCTCTGCACCAGTTCCTCGTCCTCCATGCACCGGATGCCGTGATCGATCCGCGCCACCTTCAACAGATCGAGCGCCTCCCGGATGTACTCCGGCGGTCCTTCCTCTCCCGCGTGCGCGATGCACTTCAGCCCCGCCTCATGTGCACGCTCATAGAGGGCAACGAAGTCGCGCGGAGGATGCCCCACCTCCGCGGAATCCAGCCCGATCCCGATGATCGGAGCCTCCATCGCCAGCAACTGTTCGAGCACGGCGAGCGCTTCCTCGGCGGGCTCATCACGAAGGAACGCAGCGATGAGTTCAGTACTGATGCCGAGCTCTTCCTCGCTGCCCGCAAGCGCCGACGCGACACCGTTGACGCAGGTGGCCAGCGAAATGCCGCGGGACAGGTGCGCCTGCGGATCCATCATGATTTCGGCGTGCCGAACGCCCGCTGCCTGAGCGCGGGCGAGGTACGCCCGCGTCATGTCCGCGAAGTCCTGCTCCGTCTGCAGGACAGCCATGTTGTCGTAGTACAGGTTGAGGAAGGACTGCAGATCCGCAAACTGGTACTGCCGGCGCAACTCCTCAACGTCCGCATAGGGCAGCTCAATACCGTTGCGCCCGGCAAGTGCGAAGATCAACTCCGGCTCGAGCGTTCCTTCGATGTGCAGATGCAATTCGGCCGTGGGCAGCACAGACATGACAGCTCTCTTTCCGGTGTGTAGGAGGATACTCAAGCATCCGTGTGCCGGAGTACGGCTACGCTAGCGCGCCCACCGCAAGGGTGGAAGGATCGCCCTCATGACGGACAACACCACTGACGGTACCCAAGCGCACGACGACGACCGCCGCGAGGCGGTCCTGGAACCTGATCCACGCGCAGGAGACGCTGAAAACATCCGCGAAGAACAGGGAACACACGCAGCCGGTGCTGTTCCTGCGGCCTTCGTCGGCGGCGACCAACCCGGAGACAAGCCGGAAGACGCCGCCGATAACTCGGGCCACTGGGACGAAATGGGCCGGGAGAACCCGGCCCGCGAGCCCGGCGACGAGGAAAGCTAGAGCCTGAGGAGAGCTAGACCAGCGCGCCGTCCAGGACGGTCACTTCCACGTCCTTTGAGCGGTGGTCGTAGCGGAAGGTGACCACACCGCCGTCGTGCTGCAGTACGTGGTTTGCACCGTTGCTGACGCCGAACGCGCCGTAGTTCTCTTCCCAGGAGCGGTCAATGGCGACCTTGTACTCGTAAGTACCGGCGGGCAGTTGTGCGGTGAGTTCCCAGCTCTGGGATACGGGGCTGTACGCCATCTGCACCTGGTCGGCTGCGGGTGCCCAGTCCTCGGCACCCAGTCGGTGGCCGAAGTTACCGGCGAGCGCCACGGCGCCCGGCGCGGCTGCATAGCGGGAGCCCTCTTCGGTGATGGTCCATCCGGTGCGGCCCTTCAGGATCAGGCCTTCCTTGACCAGCGTGGCTGTCGCTGCGGACAGACGCTTCACGCCGCGTGCAACGCCGCCGCTGAGGACTTCGCTTTCCCACGCGCTGAGCGGCATCCGGGCAACCGCGGCTGCCAGCACATCGCTACCCTTCACCGGGGTGCCGGGCTCTTCCGCCAGGACCTGGACGATGGCCTTCAGGCGGGCTGCTGTGTTGTCTTGGGCACTCATGTGTGGACCTCTCAAATTTGCTGTACTTCCGAGAAAATTTTGACAGCCGATTGCTCCCGAACCGGGGAGCCCGGGCGCCCTGCGGCATGTCGTGTCGGAATGTGACCCAGCATTGGGAGATTAATTCCGCTGGATGAAAAGAAAGTTTCATCGAAACTATGGCCCAAGTCACATTTGACTGCTAACGTCGTACAACGAAGCCAACGGCGGGCTCCAATCGGAGCTATCTACCAGGTGGACCTGCAAATCCCCATACCCCGCAGCAGTCTGGTCGCAGAACACCGCTGAATCGTTGGCGCCCGTGGACTCGAGTGATTGCTGCCCCACGTTCGGGAGAATCACCGTGACTACCACCACCAAAGAAGAGCAGTTCCTCTCCAGGGCAATTTCCCTGGCCACTGATAACGTCCACAACTCCGGCGGCCCGTTCGGTGCGCTCATCGTGACGCTCGACGGTCGGGCCTTCGAAGGAGCCAACCGGGTTACCGCCACCAACGATCCAACGGCGCACGCGGAAGTGATGGCTATCCGCAACGCCTGCACAGCGCTAGAAACCTTCGACCTATCCGGCAGCACCCTCTACACAAGCTGCGAGCCGTGCCCGCTCTGCCTTTCGGCCGCGCTGTGGGCCCGGGTGGACGCCGTCGTCTTCGCTGCAGACCGGAACGACGCCGCGCAGGCCGGGTTTGACGACGCCGTCTTCTACGACTTCTTCGCCACCCCTGTGGAGGACCGGATCATGCCGGTGCGCCACTACGAACTCACGCCCTCGGCGGAAGTAACTGCTCTGGCACCCTTCGAAGCGTGGAGCAACCTCGTTGCCCGCGTGGATTACTAAGGAGCACGCCATGGCAATCCTCACCGAGACCGGCGGCCACCCTGAGCCCCGAGGTTCCCGTTCAGTACGCCGGCCCGTACAACCCGGGACGCTTAGCCCGCTCGACAAGTTCTTCAAGATCACCGAACGCGGTTCGACAAACAGCCGCGAGGTCCGCGGCGGCTTTGTCACCTTCTTCACCATGGCGTACATCGTCTTTCTGAACCCGCTGATTCTCGGCGGCTTCAGCCCCGACGCCGCGGCACTCGACGTCGAAGGCGGCTGGCTTCAAGCCACCCAGATTGCCGCCGTCACCGGGTTGACCGCCGGCGTCATGACCATCCTCTTCGGTGTGGTCGCGAATCTACCCTTCGGCATCGCCGCCGGGCTGGGAATCAACTCTTTCCTCGCCGTCTCGGTGGTAGGCGACGTCACCTGGCCCGAAGCCATGGGTCTCGTAGTCATCAACGGCCTGCTGATCGTCCTGCTCGCGGTGACCGGAGCCCGAACCGCTATCTTCAACGCCGTACCGCGCCAGCTCAAGGCTGCAATCACCGTAGGAATCGGCTTGTTTATCGCCTTCATCGGCTTTGTGGACTCCGGCTTCGTCACCCGTACGGCCGGCGGCCCGCCGGTACAAATGGGCGACGGCGGCTCCATCACCACCGTGCCGACGCTCGTCTTCATCATCGGCCTGGTCACCATGGGCATCCTGATCGCCCGGAAGGTCCAGGGCGGGCTGCTCATCGGCATCATCGTCACCACGGTCATCGCAATCATCGTCGAAATGTCGCTGCGTTTGGGTGCGGGCGGACCGGACAACCCTGCAGGGTGGCACCTCAATGCTCCCGTCATCCCCTCGAACATCGTCTCGCTGCCGGACTTCAGCCTCGTGGGAGCGTTCGACCTCTTCGGTGCGTTCGACCGCATCGGTATCCTGGCTGCGACCATGCTGGTGTTCACGCTCGTGTTCACGAACTTCTTCGACGCGATGGGCACCATGACCGGGCTTGCCAAACAGGCGGGTCTGACTGACAAGCGCGGCAACTTCCCTCGCCTGAAGTCCGCGCTGGTGATCGAGGGCGTGGGTGCGGTTGCCGGCGGCGCGACGTCGGCCTCTTCCAATACCGTGTTCATCGACTCCGCTTCCGGCATCGGTGAAGGTGCACGGACCGGCCTTGCCTCAGTGGTGACGGGAGCTCTCTTCCTGGCCGCCATGTTCTTCACTCCTCTGACGGCAGTGGTGCCGCTGGAGGTAGCGGCGGCAGCTCTCGTCGTCGTCGGTGCCATGATGGTGGCGCAGATCCGCGAGATCGACTTCCGGAACTTCTCCATCGCGCTGCCCGCGTTCCTCACCATCGTGACCATGCCGCTGACCTACTCGATCGCCAACGGCATCGGCGCCGGCTTCATCAGCTGGGTCATCATCCGGGCGCCCTCCGGGAAGGCCCGCAAGATCCATCCGCTCCTCTGGGTGGTGGCAGCCGGGTTCCTCGTCTACTTTGCGCGAGGCCCGATCACGATCTGGATGGGCGGATAGACCTTCCCCTCGTGTAAATCGGGTCTAGGCTGACCCCGTGGAGCTGACCTTCGAGGGCGAGATCTGGTACTGGAGAGGTCCGGCACCGTATCACTTTGTGACGGTGCCGGACCTTCAGTGCGTGGAGATCCGGGCGGTGTCGAAGATCGTCACCTACGGCTGGGGGATGATCCCGGCGTCTGTGACGATCGGTAAGACGACCTGGACCACGTCCCTGTTTCCCAAGAACGGCGGCTACATTGTGCCGATCAAGGACTTCGTGAGGAAAGACGAACGGATTGACGACGGCGACACGGTGACGGTTGTGCTGTCGATAGGTGCTTGACCGCTGGGGCCGTGCACGACGGAAGGGCGATGGGCGGGTATTAGATCAGTCGGGCGCGGCGCTACCCTTCCCATATGACGAGAAGCAGCCAGCCCAACCGTCTTACTGCAGGCGCGCGCTCCTATGACACGCTCAGCGAGCAGGAGCAGGTTATCCTCTGCGAGGAGTGGGCTAAGCGCACGGCTGCTTCATCCTCCTAATCTAGCCAGACTTCAGGCTAGAATAAGGGGATGAGAACGGTGCCGCTGAGCGAAGCGAAAGACAAACTCTCGTCCTTGGTCGACGAGGCGGACAGGACGCACGAAATCATCCACATCACTAGGCACGGGCGTCCATCTGCCGTTCTGATGTCCGCTGATGATCTGGAGTCCCTTCAGGAAACCATCTTCTGGCTCTCGCAGCCTCGCATAAGAGAAGACCTCGAGCAGGCTAAACGTGACATCGCGGAAGGCAACACGGTGAGCGGCGATGAACTGCGGCGTGAGTTTGGGCTGCCGCCCGGTGAGTAAAGCACGGTCGAACGGTCCTGACCGATGGAAGATTAAAGTCACCAGTCCCACATTGAAGGGGTTTCGTCAGCTGCCGGAAAAGGCTGCCACCGCAATCGTCGAATTCGTCACCGGAGTCCTGGCCGATAATCCTCACCGGCTGAGCAAGCCCCTCACGAATGAACTCCTAGGTATGCGCACCGCACGCCGGGGGGATTACCGCGTGCTGTTCACCCTCGACGTCAAAGAGCACATTCTGTATGTTCATCGCATCGAACATCGACGATCCAGCGTATACAAGGCCCGTTAGCCGGAGCCGCCACCGACTCATCCGGCGGCGCGTCAGTTGAGTGCCATGTCCCTCTAGGTGTCTTATTGTGGACGGGACCAGTGAGGGGGCCATTCCGCATGGCATGTAACGGCTGCGCGACATCATCGAAACTCGACCTTGACTTCAGCATGGCTTTCCAACCCATCTATGACGCGGTTGAGCATCGCGTGTGGGGATATGAGGCCCTCGTCAGAGGGGTATCGGGCGAGGGCGCCTTTGAGGTCCTGTCCAAAGTTTCCGCGGAGCAGAAGTATCGCTTTGACCAGGATTGCCGGGTCAAGGCGATAGAACTCGCATCGCGGCTGTTTCCTGCAGGCGAAGACCTGAAACTCTCGATCAACTTCATGCCGAATGCAGTCTACGAACCCGCCGCATGCCTCCGGGCGACCCTCCGGGCAGCAGAGCGATACAGCTTCCCGACGTCGTCGATCATGTTCGAATTCACGGAAAACGAGGAGGTGACGGACACCGCTCACCTCACCAACATCGTCACTGAATACCGCAAGCACGGTTTCACCACGGCCATCGACGATTTCGGTGCCGGCCACGCCGGGCTGGGCCTACTGGTTGAATTCCAACCTGACCTCATCAAGATCGATATGAAACTCGTTCGAGGCATTGACAACAGTCCGTCCCGCCAAGCCGTAGTGACCGGCATCCTGGCTATGGCTCGGGAGCTCGGCATAACTGTTCTCGCAGAAGGCGTCGAGACCGAGGCGGAGTTCAGGTGCCTGGCTGCCGCCGGCATCCGCTTGTTCCAGGGTTACTGGTTCGCGAAGCCCGTGTTCGAGCAGCTTCCGCGGGTGCAGTTTGTCCCCGCCGGGACGGCCTAGTTATTTCTGCCGACTCGATGTGCAAACTGACGGCAGTGGTACCCCCGGAGGTAGCAGCGGAAGCCCTCGTCGTCGGCGCCATGATGGTGGCGCAGATCCGCGAGACCGACTTCCGGAACTTCTCCATCGCGCTGCCCGCGTTCCTCACCTTCGTCACCATGCCGCTGACCCACTCGATTGCCAACGGCATCGGTGCCGGCTTCATCAGCTGGGTCATCATCCGGGCCTCCTCCGGAAAGGCCGCAAGATCCATCCGCTCCTCTGGGTGGTGGCAGCCGGGTTCCTCGTCTACTTCGCTCGCGGCCCAATCACGATATGGATGGGCGGGTGACCGTCCCCTCGGCAGTATGCTCACCCGTGAAGCTGACCTTTCAGGGCGAGATCTGGTACTGGCGGGGCCCGGCGGCACCGTTCCACTTCGTAACGGTGCCGGAGGAGCAGTGCGCTGAGCTCCGGGCGGTATCAAAGATCGTGAGCTACGGCTGGAGAATGATTCCGGTAGCGGTGACGATCGGCGGCACCACCTGGACCACTGCCACGTTCTCGAAGAACGGTGGATACATTGTGCCGATTAAGACTTCGTCATAGAGGATGAAGGGATCGACGACGGCGACGCTGTGGGCTTGAGCTGTCCATCACGGCGTGAGACGTCGAGGTGTGCGGGATTAACAATGAGTCGGGAGGAACGCACCTTTAGGTGCTTTCGTCCCGACTCATTATTCTCAGTGATCAACCGTCAGTAACAACTCTTCCTCATCGAAAGTAGCGCCTTTATCGCGGTTGACCATGAGCGCCAGAAGGTCGAAGACCACGGTTGCGGCAGCGAGGCTGGTGACATCGGCGTGGTCGTAGGCGGGTGCAACCTCCACCACGTCGGCGCCGACGATGTTGATTCCATTGAGGCCCCGGAGCAGCGCGAGCAGCTCGCGGGAGTGCAGACCGCCCATCTCGGGTGTGCCAGTTCCCGGCGCGAACGCGGGATCGAGGACGTCAATGTCGATGGAGACGTAGACCGGCGTGCCCCCTAACCGTTCCTTGACGCGCTGGATTGCACCAGGAACCCCGATGACATCTAGATCGGAGCAGCGCAGGATCTGGAAACCAAACTCGTGGTCGCGAAGGAAATCGTTGCGATCGTAGACGGGGCCCCGGATTCCTACATGTATTGACCGGTCCTCCACCAACAGCCCTTCCTCAAATGCCCGGCGGAACATGGTGCCGTGTGTGACCGGCTGATCAAAGTACGTATCCCAGGTGTCCAAGTGCGCATCGAAATGCAGCAGGGCTACCGGTCCGTGTACCTTATTGACCGCCCTCAGCATCGGTAGTGCGATGGTGTGATCCCCCCCGATCGAGATGAGCCTCCGGTCCCGTCCCATAAGCGGAAAGGCTTGCTCTTCGATTTCCTGCACGGCGCGGGTGATGTCATACGGCGTGCAGGCGATGTCCCCCGCGTCAACAACCTGACTCTCGTTCACTGGTTCGACGTCCAGCTCCACATGGTAACCAGGACGCAGCAGCCGGGATGCTTCACGGACAGCTGCCGGAGCAAAGCGGGCGCCTGGCCGGAATGACGTTCCGCCGTCGAAAGGAACTCCCACGATGGCGATGTCATAGTCCTGCACCCGATCAATTTGGGGAAGCCGGGCAAATGTGCCGAGGCCTGCGTAGCGAGGAACCTTTGTCGCATCGACGGGGCCGATAGGGTTACTGATAGTCATAGCGGTGATCCTTCTTTAGCTAATTCCGCCGGCATCATGCCCGGCGCTTTTTTTCCAGTGAGTTCGTGGAGGGATTTGTTGGCAGTTTCGGGCGCCAGCAGGAATGTAGCCAGAAGTCCCACCAAGGAAACCAGTGCCCCGATGAGCAGCGATCCAGCAGCCCCGAAGCTGATGATGGCAACGGGCATGAGGTATGTGCTGGCGGCTGAACCGACCCTGCTTATTGCTGTACCGAAACCAACCGCGGTCGCCCTTATCTCTGTTGGGAACAGCTCGTTCGGGTACACGACCTCGAGGAAGCTTGACGCACCGGAGGCGAGCGCGAAGATGGCAAGTGCGATGAACAGCGGAGCGGCTTGAACGTTCGGAATGAACGCTGGAATACCCAGCGCTACAACAATGACCCCGAAGGACCACAGCAGCAGTTTGCGTCGTCCGATCTTTTCTACCAACCACAGTCCTGGTATCCCGCCGATTACGAACAACATGGAGATCAGGAAGGATCCGCCATAAAGGTTCGCGTCCCCCGTCAAACCGAAGGAAGCCAGCAAGTCCGGCGCGAAGGTATATACGGCAAAGAGCGGTATCACCTGCGCCGTCCAGAAGATCGAGACGAAGAGCGTGCGCTTCAGGAGTTCACCCTTGAAGATGTCCGTGAAGCGGCCCTGCTTTGATTCTCCCTCGACGTCGGATGAGATGTCGCTGAGGTCATACTGCTCCCCATAAACCTTCTTGATGACAGCTCGTGCCTCGTCCTGACGACCGCGAGAGAGCAGCCAGCGAGGAGACTCCGGAGTACCCAGCCGGCACAGCAGCGTCACGACCGCGAAAATTGCTGGGCTTGCCACCATCCAACGCCAGGCGTCAGGACCTATATCCCGCAGCAGGTATCCGACGGCGAAAGCAGCGGCCGCACCAACGGCCCAGACGACGAAGGTGGCGCCGAGCAAACGACCGCGCACCTTGCGGGGGAGGAACTCCGCCAAGAGTGAGGTCGCGATCGGGTAATCAGCACCAATCGCCATGCCGAGAAGGAACCGGCAGAGAACGACCTGCCACACCTCAGTCGCAAGACCATTCAGCAACGAGAACAGGGCAAGCGCGATGAGGTCTGCGATATACATCTTGTGGCGCCCGATTTTGTCGGTTAACCATCCGAAGATGGCACCGCCGAAGAAGATCCCGATGAGACTCGCAGCCCCGATCAACCCTATTTCTGCTGTCGTGAGCTGCAGGCTCGGCGTCATGGTGATAAATGCGATCCCAATGATCGACAGAGCGTACCCATCGATGAACGGACCACCGGACGCAAAGAACGTCAGCTTCTTATGAAATCTAGTAAGCGGGGCATCATCAATGAGATTGCTAGTTGCAGTCATGGCCGCCCTCTCTCGTGAGTGCTCATCTTTGAGCTCGATCCTGATACCTCTATTGTTTGTGATCGGCGCCATACCAACCATCCGCTGATTGACTACAAAGTGCGAGAGAGTTTAGACATATGTATGAGCGGCGTCGATGACTCCGTTCAGTCCAGACTGGGAGCACCAAGATGTCGATGACTGTCGCCGAACTTCTAGCCGAACCACACTTGGGACTGACCCTTATCGCCGGTTCGGAAGGATTGCACCAACGGATTACGTGGGCGCACACCTCCGACCTACCCCGATTGTGGGAATGGGTCACCGGCGGTGAAATCATCATGACTAACGGACTCTCCATCCCGCCGGATGCCGCGGGTCAGGTCGGACTGGCGGAAGCCTTGGTAACAGCCGGCGCGAGCGCCCTGGCCATCGGGGAAAAAATGCATGCGCCGGAGTTGACCGCTGCCTTTCTGGAAGCGTGCGACCGCCTGCCTCTTCCGGTCATCAACGTGCCCTACCCCTTGCCCTTCATCTCCATTGCACGATCGGTCGCTGAATCCTCCCTACTGGAGGAATCGCGTAAGCTCCGCCAGACAGCAAGGATCTACGATCTTCTGCGGCTCGCTGGACCACTCGCTCACCAATGGCACGCCCTGGTGCAAGGCGTCGCGGCACAATTGGGCTCCCTAATCTACGTAATCGACCGCCGCTGTTTTCATCCGTGGCATCCAGGCGGGGAATTGTTGCCAGCCGAGCTTGCCGCGCGACTTGAACCGTTGATCAATATGACTCCCGGTGCGGGGAGAAAGTTTCAATGGCATCGTGTCGAGGATCGTCACGTGCTACTGACTGACGTGCCAACACACGAGAACGCTTTGTTGATTGTCCTGCCGCAGGAAGACCAGCACCCGGACGCCGTCGTGCTATTGCATGCCGCGTCCGTACTGGGGTTGGAGCTTTCGCGCACCATGCTCGCTTTGGAAGACCAGCGGCGGCTGGGAGCCGAATTCCTGAGCCAGGCTTTCGAGGACCGTTACGCTCTGTCCGACTTGGAGAGCCGTCTCGCGAGGCTTGATTTTTCTAGTGGGGAGTTCGTCCTGGTCTCTGTTTCCGGACTTGAAGAAGCCCACTTGACTGCCACCCACGTGGGGTTCTGGCGTCACGGGATTGCGCACCTTTCGCTCCGCCAGTTCGATACCCTGCATATTGTGCTCCCGCCAGACTGCGGCGATGAATTGCTATGGCATGTACTGCCAGACCAAGTCACAATCGGTATTAGCCGGCCCGCGACCGCGTCCCAGCTGCAGCGTGCTCTGCAGGAATCGCTGTGGGCGCTGGGAACGGCCGGCGCATCAGGCCAGTCGCTGGTCCGCTACGCAAGCGGTCCATCCTGGCTTGGCTTGACCAACATGGAAGAGGGACAAGCATTGGTTCAACGGTTGCTCGGACCGGTTTTGGAGTATGAGCAAGGAAAAGACGCGGACTTGCTCAAGACTTTGGAAACCTATCTGGATCAACAGCGGTCATGGCAGAAGACTGCCGCTGCCCTGTTCACACACAGGCAAACGATCATCTACCGGATCCGCAGGATCGGTGAACTAACCGGTCTCGATATGGCTGAGACCTCATCTTTGGCTCAACTTTGGTTCGCGCTGCAAATCCAGCAAACGATGAACCCTCAAGACCACGCTGGACCGGGCCAACCTCGGGATGCCGGAGCTACGCTGAAAACTTAGTCATGCGAATCATTTCTTTTCATCAGTGTTGTCTGGATCGTTGCAGGGAGAGACAGCCGCCGCAGCAGATCCGCCGCCGCGCTCACGGCGATGACCGCCGGTGCTTTCCCAGTGACGTCCGGCAGCCCGATCGGACACTGGATCCGCCCGATCTCCGCCTCGGCGTACCCCTCCGCCGCCAGCTTCTGCCGGAACCGCGACCACTTCGCCTTCGAACCGATCAGCCCAACGCTCCCCAGGTCACCTCGCCGCAACGCAGCATCGCACAGCAGGAAGTCCTCGGAGTGATCGTGGCTCATGATGAACGCGTGCGCACCGGCGGGAAGCTCCCCCAGGAACGAGTCCGGCACCGGCGTATGCACCGGGTGCACGGTCGCCACACCCGAGGTCACATCCGCCAGCCGCTCCGGCAGCAACTGCTCGGCGCGGCTGTCCACCAGGTACAGGTTCATCGGCAGCCGCGAAAGCACCCTCCCGAGCTCATACCCCACATGCCCGACGCCGAACACCGCCACCGTGGGCAACGACAGGAACGGCTCCAGCAGCACCCGAACCTTCCCGCCGCAGCACTGCCTCCCGTGCTGCGTCACCGCGTGCTCGCTGAGCGAAAACTCGACGTTCTCGGCAGCTGAAACGCCGCCCGCCATCATCTCCCGCGCCCGATCGATCACGGTCGCCTCAAGGTTCCCACCGCCGATGGTCCCCCAACTCGACGACGACCCCACTAGCATCTTCGCCCCGGCTTCCCGGGGCGAATGCCCACGCACTTCGGACACGGTCGCCAGCACACCTGGCTGTCCCGTTGACCTCAGGCGTTGCAAAGCCTCCAGCCAGTCCATGTCACTGCGCTGAACTCGTGGACGTGACAAGGTCACCGGAACCCGAGGAAGAAGAGGACGACGACGGCGCGGACACCCGCTCGATCGCCCAGAACACCGCTTCCGGGGTGGCCGGGCTTGCGAGCTCCACTTCGACATCACCGGGCCCGAAGGCGGCGACCGCCTCCCGAAGAGCCTCCCGCACGCTGAATGCCAACATCAGCGGCGGTTCACCGACGGCCTTCGAGCCATAGACCACACCGCTCTCGGTCGCCCGCTCGAACAGGTGCACGTTGAACTCCTCGGGCATCTCGGAGAAACTCGGCAACTTGTAGGTGCTGGCGGACGGCGTGGTGATCCGGCCGCGGTTGGCGCCGTCGGATGCATCCCAGCGCAGATCCTCGAGCGTCAGCCAGCCCGCGCCCTGCACAAAACCGCCCTCAATCTGCCCAACGTCGATCATCGGAGAGAGGCTGTCGCCGACGTCGTGCACTATGTCTGTGCGCAACTGGCGGTAAGCACCCGTGAAGCGATCCACTTCCACCTCGGCGAGCGCCGCGCCGTAACTGAAGTACTTGAACGGTTCGCCCTGCATGCGGGCGCTGTCCCAGTGCAGTCCTTCCGTCCGGTAATACCCGGCCGCCCACAGGGAAACTCGCTGGAAGTACGCGTCACGTGCCAACTCCGCGAAGGTCATCGCCGAATCATGGAAGCCGATGCCGGTGACCTTTCCGTCATCGAACCGGACATCGTCGGGGTGGATGTTCAGCTTCCGCGCGGCCACTTCCGCCAGCCGTTCGCTGATCTGCTCGCAAGCGTTCTTGATCGCGCCGCCGTTGAGGTCCGCTCCGGAGCTGGCCGCCGTCGCCGACGTATTGGGCACCTTGTCCGTCCGCGTCGGCGCGAGCCGGACGGAGGACAGCGGCACCCCCAGCGCAGTCGCCGCAACCTGCCGCATCTTGGTATGCAGGCCCTGGCCCATCTCCGTGCCGCCGTGGTTGATGAGCACCGACCCGTCCTTATACACGTGCACCAGCGCGCCGGCCTGGTTGAACGCGGTCAGGTTGAAGGAGATGCCGAACTTGACCGGGGTCATACCGAGCGCCCGCTTCACATTCGGGTGCGAGGCGTTGAACTTCGCGATCTCCTCGCGGCGCCGGGCAACGTCCGCACGGTCCGAAAGCGACTGCCAGATCGCCTGAAGGCGTTCGGCGTGCCGCACCGGCTGCCCGTACGGCGTGCTCTGCCCGGGCTCATAGAAATTACGATGACGAAGCTCACTCGGATCCAGCCCCAGCAACGGCGCGCACCGGCCAAGTAGATCCTCGATCACGAGCATCCCCTGCGGACCGCCGAAGCCTCGGAACGCCGTCTGCGACGTCTTATTGGTTTTCGCGATCCGACCGTTCACCTCGATGTTCGGGATGTAGTAGGCATTGTCGATGTGGCACAACGCCCGCTGCAGCACAGGTTCGGAGAGGTCGAGGCTCCAACCGCCGTCGCTCGTGAGGGTGGCTTTCAGCGCCTGGAGGCGACCGTCGTCGTCGAACCCTGCCTCCCACGTGGCGTGGAAGGGGTGGCGCTTGCCGGACATGGTGATGTCCTGGGTGCGGTTCAGCCGCAGCCGGACGGGCCTGCCGGTAAGCGTGGCGCCGAGCGCCGCGATGGCCGCGAAGCCGTGCGGCTGCATCTCCTTGCCGCCGAATCCGCCGCCCATGCGGAGGCACTGCACTGTGACGTCGTGACTGGATAGGTTCAGCACGTGCGCCACGATTTCCTGCGTCTCGGAGGGGTGCTGGGTGCTGCACTGGATGAACACCTGCCCGGACTCGTCGATGTAGGCGAACGATGCGTGCGTTTCCAGGTAGAAGTGCTCCTGCCCGCTGAACTGGAACTCGCCACTGAACCGGTGCGCTGCATCCTCGAGCGCCTTGTCCGGCTCGCCGCGAGCAACCGTCGGGCGGTTCCCCTGGAAGCTCTCGGCCGCGATGGCTTCCTCAACAGTGATCAACGACGGCAACGGCTCGTAATCGACCTCCACCGCCTCCGCGCCGAGGCGCGCGGCTTCTAGCGACTCCCCCAGCACCCAGCACACGGCGTGGCCGTAGAACATCACTTCGCTGGGGAAGAGCGGTTCGTCATGCTTGATCCCGGCGTCGTTCACGCCTGGAACGTCCGTCGCCGTTAGTACCCTGACGACGCCCGGAACCTCCAGCGCGGGCTCGGTGCGCAGGCCAGCTATGCGGGCGTGAGCATGCGCCGACTGAACCGGCCAGGCATGCAGCGCGTTCGAGCTGCGGACAACCAGGTCATCCGTATACAGAGCCGTACCGGTGACGTGGGCTGCGGCGCTTTCGTGGGATACGGGGACACCGACCACGGGGTTTACTGGGCGATCCGACAGCGACTTCACTTGGCCACCTCCAGATCTTCAGCGTTCTCAGCATGGAATCTCAGCAGCGCCTGTCTCAGCATCGCCGAGCGGTACAGCGAGCTGGCCCGCATGTCATCGATCGGCGTTCCTTCACCCGCCATGACGACGGCGGCGGCGGCCACCGTGTCCGACGTCCAGGGTTGACCGACGAGCGCCTCTTCCGTCGCGAGAGCGCGGATTGGCGTCGCTGCCACACCGCCGAGTCCGATGCGCACGGAGGTTACGACGCCGCCGCTGAGTTGCAGTGCGATGGCCACGGACACACTTGAGATGTCGTCGAAGCGCCGCTTCGCGATCTTGTAAAACGCGGTGCTTTCGGCGAGCGGCAACGGGATGCGAATAGCGCGGAGCATTTCGTGCGGCTGACGAACACTCTGGCGGTAGCCGGTGTAGTACTCGGACAACGGAACTTCGCGCTCTCCGTCTGTGGAGGAGAGGACAATTCTTGCGTCGAGCGCCAGGAAAACCGGCGCGGAGTCGCCGATGGGCGAACCCGTGGAGAGGTTCCCACCGAAGGTCGCGGCGTTACGGATCAGCCGGGAGGCGAACTGCGGGAAAAGGTAACCCAACAGCGGGACGCGGCCGTCGAGTGCCCGCTCGACTTCAGAGAGTGTCAGCGCGGCGCCGATCTCGATGGAATCGGCGTCGAACGTCAGCGCCCGGAGTTCCTCCAGCCGATCAATCGCGAGGACCAGCGGCGGGCGGGAATGCCGCAGATTAACCTCAACGCCGAGGTCGGTCGCTCCCGCAACCAGCTTCACGTCCGAGTTCTCGCGCAATGTCTGGTGGACCTCATCGAGCGACTGCGGACGGATAAACTCCGATTCACCGCTGACACGGGTGTGCTGCGGCGCGGGGGCGGGCCGGTTCTGCCGTTCGAGCAGCGGATCCGAGCCCGAAGGTGTTTCGAGCGCGTAAGCAGCGTCGCGGATCGGCCGGTAGCCGGTGCAGCGGCACAGGTTCCCGCTGAGCGCATGGAGGTCAAACCCGTTGGGGCCGCATTCGTGGTCAGTTGCGTGCTCTTCACCGACGACGGCGGTTCCCGTTTCCTTGTCTTCCTGCGCGGGCGAGCGCTCCGGTCGGTAATATTCAGCAGCCATCGAGCAGACAAATCCCGGGGTGCAGTAGCCACACTGCGAGCCGCCGCGCTCCGCCATCTCGCGCTGCACGGGGTGGAGGTCCTCCGGCGTGCACGCATCAGAGACGTTCCCGAGACCCTCAGCGGTGACGATTTCCTGGCCGTCGAAGGCCAGTGCCGGCGGGAGACACGCATTGACCGAGGTCCATCGGCTGCGATCGGATCCGTCCGGGCGGGCTACGAGGACGGCGCAGGCACCGCATTCCCCTTCAGCGCAGCCTTCCTTCGAGCCCGTAAGCCCTTCATCCCGCAACCAGTCGAGTAATCGAATGTGGGGGTTTGTTCCGCTGCAGTCCCGGACTTTGCCATTGACGGTTACCTTGATTCCGTCCATCATTCACGCTCCCGTACTAACCGGACCGACGCGCCAACCGAACTGCCTGAAGCGTGTCAAACTGTTCGTTACGTAGTTTCGGTGTGACCTAGCGTACACCCACCGAGCGGAACTTCGTTTCCACCATGCGATAGAAAGGAGCAAAGTTTTGAGCACAACAAGTCCTGCTGCCGAGGAAGAGCGGCGACTTCGGTTGTTGAAGTTCAGGGAGGCAGTGGATGCGGCATCGAGCGCTAGTGCCGCTGGCCATCGATACGAGACTGCCCTCTGGGAGCGTACAGAACTGGCTGACGTAGAGAAGTCACTGAACTAGACGGACCCAGTCGTACAGGAGTTGCGTGAAGACTCAACCAACCGGTAGTCTGTGAATCGCGTCACCTGTCAGTGACGCACGCTTTCGATCCGCGGCGGGAGAGTCCTGCCGGTACGTTCAGCAGGCGCCGTAGGAGCAAATCCTCCCCAGGAATCTCTCAGGCCCACGTACCGCCGCGGCGAGGCAACTCTGGAAAGCAGTCCGGGAAACCGGGCTCACCGACGGTGCAAGTGGATCCTGAGAACATCAGGAAAAACGGAAACTCTCAGGTCCAATACAGAGCGGGGAGGAACCCAAGTCATCGTGGTGTTTTGCGCCACCTGAGTTATGGAGTTCCTCATATGACAGTCCAGTCATTCGTCCCCACGTTCGCAGACCGCCACATCGGTGCGCGCCGCCAGTACCACATCGACACGATGCTCAAGGCTGTCGGCTATGACACCGTCGACGGCCTCGTTGGCAGTGCCGTTCCCGACTCCATTCGTCAGGAAAGCCCGCTCGGGCTGGACAACGCGCTCAGCGAAGTCCAGGTGCTGGCCGAACTGCGAAGGCTTGCCGGCAGGAACAAGACCGCCGTCCAGATGATCGGTCAGGGCTACTACGACACCGTCACGCCGGCAGTGATCCGCCGCAATATCCTCGAGGCGCCCGCCTGGTACACGGCCTACACGCCTTATCAGCCCGAGATCTCGCAGGGCCGGCTCGAGGCGCTGCTCAACTTCCAGACCATGGTGCAGGATCTCACTGCCCTGCCGGTGGCCAACGCTTCCCTTCTCGATGAAGCCACCGCGGTGGCCGAAGCCGTGCTGCTCATGCGCCGGGCCAACAAGAACAAGGCCGTCAAGGACGGCAAAACGGTCCTCGACGCGGACTGCCTGCCCCAGACCATTGCGATCGTCCTCGGCCGCGCAGAGGCGCTCGGATTCGAGGTTGAGGTCGCTGACCTCTCGCAGGGACTCCCGGAAGGCGACATCAACGGCGTCGTCCTCCAGCAGCCGGGCGTCTCCGGCCGTGTCTGGGACCAGACCTCCGTCATCGCAGAAGCGAAGGAGCGCGGTGCGCTGGTCACGGTCGCCGCTGACCTCCTCGCACTGACGCTCATCACCCCTCCGGGTGAGCAGGGAGCGGATGTCGCCGTCGGTTCCACCCAGCGCCTCGGTGTTCCACTGTTCTTCGGCGGACCGCACGCCGCGTACATGGCCGTGCGCGACGGCATGGAACGCACCCTCCCAGGCCGCATCGTCGGCGTCTCGAAGGACAACGCCGGTGCTACCGCCTACCGCCTGGCCCTCCAGACCCGCGAGCAGCACATCCGCCGCGAAAAGGCCACGTCGAACATCTGCACCGCGCAGGCACTGCTGGCCATCGTGTCTTCCTTCTACGCCGTCTACCACGGCCCGGACGGACTGAAAGCCATTGCGCAGAACGTCCACAGCAACACCCGTGCGCTCGCCACCACCCTGAAGGCCGCCGGCTGGGAACTGACGAGCGACTCCTTCTTCGACACCCTCACCGTCCGCGTACCGCGCGACGCCGCCAAGGTAGTCTCCGCTGCCGAATCCCGCGGCATCAACCTGCGCCTCGTCAACGCCGACACCGTCGGCATCTCGGTCGATGAAACGACGACGCCGGAAATCCTCTCCGCCGTGTCCGCCGCCTTCGGTGCCGGTCAGGTAAGGGAAGCCGCGGGCTTCGAGCTGCCCGCCGCCGCGGTGCGCACCTCGGAATACCTTCAGCACCCGGTCTTCAACACGCACCGCTCGGAGACCCAGCTGCTGCGCTACATCCGCAGGCTTTCGGACCGCGACCTCGCGCTGGACCGCACCATGATCCCGCTGGGCTCCTGCACGATGAAGTTGAACGCCACCGCTGAAATGGAGGCCATCTCCTGGCCAGAGTTCGCTTCCATCCACCCCTTTGCCCCGGATTCCCAGACCGAAGGCTGGCGCGAGCTGATCGACGGACTCGAAGCCGACCTCGCTGAGATCACCGGGTACGATCAGGTCTCGATCCAGCCCAACGCCGGGTCACAGGGTGAGCTCGCCGGGTTGCTTGCTATCCGCGGTTACCACGCTTCCCGCGGCGAGGGACAGCGCAACGTCTGCCTGATTCCTGCGTCCGCACACGGCACGAACGCTGCTTCCGCCGTTCTCGCGGGTATGAAGGTCGTTGTGGTGGCCACGGCTTCGGACGGCACCATCGACCACGGGGACCTCCGGGCGAAGATCGAAGCCCACCGGGATGCCCTCTCGGCGATCATGATTACCTACCCGTCCACCCATGGAGTGTTCGACGCCGACGTCCGTGAAGTCTGCGATGCGGTGCACGAGGCCGGCGGCCAGGTCTACGTCGACGGCGCAAACCTGAACGCGCTCGTTGGCCTTGCCCAGCCGGGCAAGTTCGGCGGGGACGTCTCTCACCTGAATTTGCACAAGACCTTCTGCATCCCGCACGGCGGCGGCGGTCCCGGCGTCGGGCCGGTGGCTGCAAAGGCACACCTGGCACCGTTCATGCCGGGCGACGCGAACAAGTCCGCCCATGAGGCAGGGCACGGTGTTGCGATTTCCGCATCCCGCTTCGGTTCCGCGGGCGTCCTGCCAATCTCCTGGGCGTATGTGAAGCTGATGGGCGGCCAGGGCCTCACCGAAGCCACCAAGTCCGCCCTCCTGGCAGCGAACTACATTGCCGCCCGGTTGACCGAACACTTCCCGGTCCTCTACACCGGCGAGAGCGGCCTTGTGGCGCACGAGTGCATCCTGGACCTTCGCGAGCTCACAGCGCGCACGGGGGTCACGGCCGAGGACGTTGCCAAGCGCCTCATCGACTTCGGGTTCCATGCCCCCACGCTGTCCTTCCCCGTGGCGGGCACGCTGATGGTGGAACCGACCGAGTCCGAGGACCTCGCGGAAATCGACCGCTTCATCGAAGCAATGGTGACCATCCGCAAGGAAATGGAGCAGGTCGCCGCCGGAGATTTCACTATCGAGGAATCGCCGCTGCGCAACGCACCGCACACGGCTGCCGCCGTCGTCACCTCAGAGTGGGAGCGCCGTTACCCGCGCGAGCAGGGCGCCTTCCCCGTCCCATCCCTCCGGCAGGACAAGTACTTCCCGCCGGTTGGCCGCATCGACGGCGCCGCGGGAGACCGTAACCTGGTCTGCTCCTGCCCTCCCCTCACCGCTTTCGAAGACTAAGGATTCCGCGATGACTGAGAAGTACACAGCACTCTACGACCAGCACAAGCTGGCCGGCGCCTCATTCACCGACTTCGGCGGCTGGCAGATGCCCCTGAAGTACAGCTCCGAACTCGCCGAGCACCACGCAGTGCGCAAAGCGGCCGGGCTGTTTGACCTCTCCCACATGGGAGAAGTCTGGGTCACCGGCCCGGACGCCGCGGCCTTCCTTGACTACGCACTGGCCGGGAAGCTCTCAGCAGTGGCAGTCGGAAAAGCCAAGTACTCGCTGATCTGCCAGGAAGACGGCGGCATCATCGACGACCTGATTTCCTACCGCCGAGGGGAGGAGAAGTACCTGGTGGTGCCGAACGCCGGCAACGCGCCCGTGGTCGCCGCGGAATTGCTTGAAAGGGCCGCCAACTTCGATGTGACCATCGACGACGTCTCTGCCCAGACGTCACTGATCGCTGTCCAGGGACCCAAAGCCGAGGAAATCCTGCTCACGCTGGTGCCCGCCGAACAGCATTCACTCGTCACCGAACTCAAGTACTACGCGGCGGTCGAGGTTGAGATTCAGGGTAAGCAGTTGCTGCTGGCCCGCACCGGGTACACCGGCGAGGACGGCTTCGAAATCTACGTACCGAACGAGGATGCCGCGGCTCTGTGGGAGGCTCTGCTGGAGACCGGGACCGGGCAAGGCCTCATCCCCGCCGGACTCGCATCCCGCGACTCCCTGCGCCTTGAGGCAGGCATGCCGCTGTACGGAAACGAACTCTCCCGCGAGGGCAACCCCTACGCCGCAGGTCTTGGCCCGGTCGTCTCGCTGGCCAAGGAATCCGACTTCATCGGCAAGACCGCGCTGGCCGAACTCAAGGCCGCCGGCGCCGGTTCCACCACCGGCCGCAAGCTCGTAGGCCTCAAGGGCCTCGGACGCCGCGCAGGCCGCAGCCACTATCCCGTCCTGAAAGACGGCAACGTGGTGGGCGAAGTGACCTCCGGCCAGCCCTCCCCCACCCTGGGCTACCCGATCGCCATGGCGTACGTCGACGTCGAGCACGCTGAACCGGGCACGGCGCTGGATATCGACCTCCGCGGCAAAGCAGAGCCGTTCGAAGTCGTCGCGCTGCCGTTCTATAAGCGCGAAAAGTAGCCCTGCGGCACCTCCGTTAGAGTCGGCATTTTCACGCGTGCTGCTTCGCTTAACGCACGCTTTCGAAAACGCCGGCTCTGCCGGAGTTCTCTTACCCATAGATTTCTCGTTGTAAAGGAAGAACAAGATGAGCAAGGTTATTGCCGACCTGAAATACTCCGCCGAGCACGAATGGATCGCCGGCGACGGCTCCGGACCGGTCTCGATCGGCATCACCGCCGTGGCCACTGACGCCCTCGGCGACATCGTGTACGTGGACCTTCCCGAGGTCGGGGACACCGTCACAGCCGGCGAGACGTGCGGCGAGGTGGAATCCACCAAGTCCGTGTCAGACCTCTACGCGCCGGTCAGCGGCGAGGTCACCGAAACCAATGCCGACGTCGTCGACAATCCGGAGCTGATCAACAGCGATCCGTACGGCAACGGCTGGCTGTTCAAGGTGAGCGTGACCGAAGAGGGCCCGCTGATGTCAGCTGAAGAGTACGCAGCAGCCAACGGCGGCGAGCTGTGAGCCCGGCAGGCACAAGCGAGGCCACGATCGCTTTCGAGCAGGTTGCGGCGCCGTCGCTGAACGCCCAGCTGTCCGACCTTGACCCGGAGATCGCAGCGAAGATCGACGACGAACTGAACCGCCAGCGCACCGGTCTGGAAATGATCGCATCGGAGAACCACACCGCCGCTGCCGTGATGCAGGCACAGGGTTCCGTCCTGACCAACAAGTACGCCGAGGGCTATCCCGGCAAGCGTTATTACGGCGGCTGCGAACATGTGGACGTCATCGAGCAGCTGGCGATCGACCGCCTGAAGGCCCTGTTCGGCGCTGAGTACGCCAACGTGCAGCCGCACTCCGGCGCCCAGGCCAACGCCTCGGTGATGCACGCGCTGATCAAGCCGGGCGACACCATCATGGGCCTGAACCTGGCCCACGGCGGTCACCTGACACACGGCATGCGCATCAACTTCTCGGGCAAGCTGTACAACGTCATTCCGTACCAGGTCCGCGAAGATGACCACCGGATCGACATGGCCGAGGTGGAGCGCCTTGCACAGGAACACAAGCCGCAGCTCATCGTTGCCGGCTGGTCCGCGTACGCCCGCCAGTTGGACTTCGCCGAGTTCCGGCGGATCGCCGACTCGGTGGGGGCCTACCTCATGGTGGATATGGCGCACTTCGCCGGCCTCGTCGCCGCCGGGCTGCACCCCTCCCCCGTGCCGCACGCACACGTCACCACCTCCACCACGCACAAGACCCTCGCCGGTCCGCGCGGCGGAATCATCCTGAGCAACAACGCCGACATCGCCAAGAAGATCAACTCTGCCGTTTTCCCGGGCCAGCAGGGCGGGCCCCTGGAGCATGTCATCGCGGGCAAGGCGGTTGCCTTCAAGATCGCCGCCTCGCCGGAATTCAAGGAGCGCCAGGAGCGCGTCCTTGCCGGCGCCCGGATCCTGGCCGAACGACTGGTCCAGCCCGACGTCACCGCGAAGGGGATCAGCGTCATCTCCGGCGGAACCGATGTGCACCTCGTCCTGGTCGACCTGCGCAACTGCGAGCTCAACGGCCAGCAGGCCGAGGACCGCCTGGCGGAAATCGATATCACCGTGAACCGCAACGCGGTGCCGTTTGATCCGCGTCCGCCGATGGTGACCTCCGGTCTGCGCATCGGCACGCCCGCACTGGCTACCCGCGGCTTCGGCGAGGAAGCCTTCGCGGAGGTCGCGGACATCATTGCCGAGGCCTTGATTGCCGACGCCGGCGCTGATCTCTCCGGCCTGCGCTCCCGTGTGGAAGCACTCGCCGCCGCGCACCCCCTCTACCCCGACGTTGCCGACCTCGCCTGACCTCTGAACTTTTGTCCAGGTAACGAGAGTTCGGAGACGTTTAGGTCTCCATATCTGGACAAAAGTTCTGACCTTCCAAGCAGTAAGGAATGACCAATGGCTGTTGGAGTCTTTGACCTCTTTTCCATCGGGATCGGGCCCTCAAGCTCGCACACCGTCGGCCCCATGAGGGCTGCCGCCGTTTTCGCGGAGGAGCTCAAGGCCTCCGGCAGGCTGGCGGAGGCGGCGTCACTGCGGGTGGACCTCTACGGGTCCCTCGCAGCAACGGGCCGCGGACACGGCACCATGACCGCCGTCCTCCTCGGGCTCGAAGGCTTCCACCCCGAGCTGATCCTGCCGGACGAGGTGGAGGAACGGCTGGCTGCCATCGCCGACACCGGCATGCTGCAGTTGGCCGGCGGCACTTCCCTGCCCTACGGCGTGAAAGACATGGTGCTGCGTCCGCTGACCGTGCTGCCCCGCCACACCAACGGCATGACCTTCCAGGTGAAAAACGACGACGGCGAGGTACTCCACGAGGCAACGTTCTTTTCGGTGGGCGGCGGCTTCATCGTGCGGGAAGGCGAGGAAGATGCCGCTGCGGAACAGCTCGAGGAGTCGAAGGAACAACTGCCCTACCCCTTCCGCACTGCGGCTGAACTGCTGGAGCACTGCCGCAACACCGGCCTGGGGATCAGCGACATCATGCTCCTCAACGAGAAGACAACGCACTCCGAGGAGGAAATCCGCGACGGCCTGCTGCAGATCTGGCAGGTGATGGAGGAGTGCAAGAACTCCGCGATCAAGCGAGAAGGCTTGCTTCCCGGCGGTCTGAAGGTCCGCCGTCGTGCTCCGGATTGGCATGAGCGGCTGCTCAAGGAGGACAAGGACCGGGATCCGAAGTACTGGCAGGAGTGGGTCAACCTCGTTGCCCTCGCCGTCAACGAGGAGAACGCGTCAGGCGGCAGGGTGGTCACCGCGCCCACCAACGGAGCCGCCGGCATCATTCCCGCCGTGCTCTACTACGCGCTCCACTTCGCGCCCGGTATGGAGAACGCAACGCAGGAGGACCGGGACGACGTCGTCATCAAGTTCCTGCTGACAGCCGCCGCCATCGGCGTGCTGTACAAGGAGCAGGCTTCCATTTCGGGAGCGGAGGTGGGCTGCCAGGGCGAGGTTGGTTCGGCGTCGTCCATGGCAGCGGCCGGCCTCGCTGAGGTGATGGGCGGCTCTCCTTCCCACGTTGAGAACGCGGCGGAAATCGCCATGGAACACAACCTCGGCCTGACGTGCGATCCCATCGGAGGACTGGTTCAGGTGCCGTGCATCGAGCGCAACGCGATTGCTGCCGCGAAGGCAATCAATGCTGCCAAGATGGCTCTTTGGGGAGATGGCTCGCACCGGGTATCTCTGGATGAAGTCATCGTGACCATGCGGGAAACCGGCAAGGACATGAGCTCCAAATACAAGGAAACGGCACTCGGCGGCCTTGCCGTGAACGTCGTCGAATGCTGAATCGGAAGTCGAAGGAAGAGAACCCATGACTCTGGCACCAGAAGGCCGCAAGCTGCTCCGCGTAGAACAGCGCAACTCTGCAGTACCGGTGGAACGCAAGCCGGACTGGATCAAGGCAAAAGTCCAGATGGGTCCGGAGTACGTCCAGCTCAAGAACCTCGTGAAGAAGGAAGGCCTCCACACCGTGTGCGAGGAGGCCGGCTGCCCCAACATCTTCGAGTGCTGGGAGGACAAGGAAGCGACGTTCCTCATCGGCGGTTCCGAGTGCACCCGGCGCTGCGACTTCTGCCAGATCGACACGGGCAAGCCCTCCCCGGTGGACCGGTTCGAGCCCACCAAGGTGGCTCGCTCGGTCAAGGCCATGCAGCTGCGCTACGCCACTGTGACCGGCGTGGCCCGTGACGACCTCGAGGATGAGGGCGTGTGGCTCTACGCGGAGACCGTCCGCAAGATCCACGAACTCAACCCGGGCACCGGCGTCGAGCTCCTGATTCCGGACTTCTCCGGCAAGCCGGAAAACATCCAGGCGATCTGCGATTCCAAGCCCGAGGTCTTTGCCCACAACGTCGAGACCGTGCCGCGCATCTTCAAGCGGATCCGGCCGGCGTTCCGTTATGAGCGCTCTCTCGACGTGCTCACGCAGGGTCGGGATCTCGGCATGGTCACCAAATCCAACCTCATTCTGGGCATGGGCGAAACCCGGGAGGAAATTTCGCAGGCGCTCTCCGACCTGCACCAGGCCGGCTGCGACCTGATCACCATCACGCAGTACCTGCGTCCGAGCGAACGCCACCTGCCGGTGGACCGCTGGGTCAAGCCCCAGGAGTTCGTCGACATCCAGCAGGAAGCGGACGAGATCGGCTTCCTCGGGGTCATGAGCGGGCCGTTGGTGCGCTCTTCGTACCGCGCCGGCCGGCTCTGGGCCACCGCGATGCGCAAGAAGGGGTGGGAGATCCCCGCCGAACTCGCGCACATTGAAAGCTCCGGCAGTACCCGCCAGGAAGCCAGCACCCTGCTGGCTGCACACGGCTGAGTTCCAGCCGGATCCTGATGCACTGAGAGGACCAATGATGTTCCCCACCAGAATTGAAATAATCCCTTCCGAGGGAATTGTTGAGCGGGTTGCCGCTGCGGTGGCCCCGAGTACCCCGATCACCGTGACCTGTCTTCCGCATCACGGCGTTGGACGGACGGTTCGCACCGCGACGCAGCTGGCTGGTCTCGGGTACACGGCGATCCCGCACCTCGCCGCGCGAAGCGTTCAGAGCAGGGCGGAGCTCACCGGGATCCTGCGGAACTGCAGCGACGCCGGTATCGGGGAAGTGTTTGTCATCGGCGGGGACCGGAAACATCCTGCCGGCCCGTATGACTCGGCGCTGCCACTGCTGGAAGACATCGAGCAGTATTCAAGCGGCCTGATCCGGGCGGGAATCGCGGGTTATCCTGAGGGCCACCCCTTCCTCGATCCGGGGGCGGGCGTGGATGCCCTGCTGGCCAAGCAGCACCTTGCGTCCCACGTAGTCACGCAGATGTGCTTCTCAGCTCCGCGGATCCTTGACTATGTCGCACTGCTGCGCCGGGTAGGAGTGCAGCTGCCCGTCTGGGCCGGCGTGGCAGGAGCGGTTCCGCGAACCCGCCTGGTGTCGCTGGCGGCGCAGATCGGCGTCGGGAGCTCCCTGAAGTTCCTCAGCCGCAAAGGGCCGCTGGCCCGCAAGCTGCTGGTCGGTGACCATTATGCGCCGGAGAGCCTGATAGCCGAGCTGAAAAGCCAGTCCGCGAGGCTCGCCGGTATCCATCTCTACAGCTTCAACAGCCTTGATCCGACGCCCTCCGGCACTGACCATGGGTCAGACATCAAAGGAGCATCCCGTGCTAACTGAAACCCCGCCGTCCCAGGAAGAGCATGTCCTCACGGTCGATTGCGTCGAGTCCCCCGGCATCGTCCACGCCATTTCGGGATTCCTGTTCGAGCACGGCTGCGACATCCTCGACATCAAGCAGTACGGGGACAAAGCGCAGCGGCACTTCTTCATGCGCGTCCACTTCTCCTTCGGGTCCTCTGGATCCCAAACTGACGCAGTCGCCACGGCCCCCTTCACCACGGAGGACCTGCACCGCGATTTCGCGCCGGTGGCCGAACAGTGGCAGCTGAACTGGCAGCTTGAGCCGCAGGGCCGCAAACGCCGTGTCCTGGTCATGGTGTCAAAGATGGGCCACTGCCTCAATGACCTGCTCTACCGCACCCGCACGGGCGAGCTCCCGGTAGAGATTGTCGCCGTCGTCTCCAACCACCGTGACCAGGAAGGACTGGTCGAATGGCATGGAATTCCGTTCTTCCATGTGCCCGTCACAAAGGACACCAAGCCGGAGGCCGAGGCAAGGCTCCTGGACATCGTCGACCAGTTCGATGTCGAGCTGGTGGTCCTTGCCCGCTACATGCAGGTCCTCAGCGATGAGCTCTCCAACAGGATGGCGGGCAGGGTCATCAACATTCACCACTCCTTCCTGCCGAGTTTCAAGGGCGCCAAGCCGTACCACCAGGCCTACGAGCGGGGCGTAAAGACCGTCGGGGCCACCGCCCACTACGTCAATGCGGAACTGGACGAGGGCCCGATCATTTCCCAGCAGGTTATCGAGGTGGACCACACCTACGGGCCGGAGGACCTGGTTGCCGTGGGCCGCGACGCCGAATGCGCCGCGCTGCGCAATGCGGTGCGCTGGCACTGTGAGGGAAGGATCGTGCTGCTCGGCAACCGCACGGTCGTTCTGCGGTGACCACGGACAGCATGTGATCCACGTCCCATTCGGAATAGTTGCCGGGGCAACTGCGCTTTCACAGTGAAAGCTTCCGCGAAAGGACTCCCCCATGCTGTTCTCCCCGATCACCGTAGGCGAACTGAAACTGCCCAACCGCTTGGTAATGGCTCCGCTCACCCGCTGCCGTTCCGGCCAGGACGGCATTCCGGGACCTATCGTCGTCGAGCATTATCGCCAGCGCGCGTCGCTCGGCTTGATTGTCAGCGAGGGAACTTATCCGAGCCACGCCGGCCAAGGCTTCCCAGGTCAGCCAGGGCTCGTGACGGACGAGCAGATCGAAGGCTGGACCAAGGTCACTGATGCCGTCCATGCCGAGGGCGGTCGCATCTTTGCCCAGGTCATGCATGCCGGGCGGGTTACACACGAGGACACCAACGGAGGCCGCACGGTCGTTGGACCGAGCGCCATCGCGATCGACGGCATGACCCGCACCTACAAGGGAAAGCAGCCCTATCCGGTCCCCCACGCGCTTACGGAAGACGAGCTTCCCGGAGTTATTGAGGAGTTTGTTCAGGGCTCACTGAATGCGATCAGGGCAGGGTTCGACGGCGTTGAACTCCACGGCGCCAATGGTTACCTGTTGCACGAATTCCTGTCTCCCGCGGCAAACCAGCGCGAGGACCAGTACGGCGGCTCACCGGAGAACCGCGCGCGGTTCGTCGTTGAGGTGGTCAAAGCCGTCGCTAAGGCAGTCGGAGCCGAGAAGGTGGGCATCCGCGTTTCACCCGAGCACAATGTCCAGGGCGCAACAGAGCTGGACCGCGAGGATCTCCGCCGGACCTACTCCGCCCTGACCCAGGCCATCTCACCGCTGGGACTGGCGTACCTCAGCGTCCTTCATAACGAGCCTGCCGGTGAATTGGTCCGGGAACTGCGTGAGCAGTTTGACGGTCCATTCCTCCTGAACACCGGCTTCAGCGTCATGACTACCCGGGATGAGGCCATCTCACTGGTCGAGAATGACCTGGCTGACGCCGTCGTCGTCGGCCGTGCGGCCATTGCCAATCCGGATCTGGTGTACCGCTGGAAGGAGGGTCTGCCGGAGAATGAGCCGAACATGGCTACCTTCTACACCAGCGGCGCCGAGGGCTATACGGACTATCCCGTCTATCAGCCGGCATGATCCCGTAAGGGGACCTGCAAACAAGACGGACAGAGTCATGGACTCGCGGAACTGCTCTGGATAGGCTTCACGTTAGGTCTCCTGAGCAGATGGGTCATGCCACATGGCTGGTACCAGGGACCGTCGGTCATGACGAAGCCGAGCATCCTGACGGTCGACGACGTTCCGCAGGTTTCCGCGGCGGTCGCCCGGGACCTCCGCAGCAGGTATGGGCCGAGTTCAGAATCCTGCGGGCGTCGTCGGGCGCTGAAGCACTGGAAGTCGAACTACCTCGGTTTCCCGAAGGGGTTGAGCAGCTCCGACCTCACCCAGCGTGCCATGGCGCAAGTGTCCCGGTTCGGAGCGGAAGTGGTGCTCGCTAACGACGTGGTGGGTTTCGAATCCCGGGGCCAGGTACGCGCCGTGCTGTTCGGCTCCAGGGATATCGAGGCACGGGCGCTCATCATCGCGACCGGAGTGTCCTACCGTCGGCTTGAAGCTGAAGGCCTGGAGACGCTCAGCGGACGAGGCGTCTACTACGGCGCGAACGCGAGCGAAGCCGGCCAGTGCGAGGGCGACGATGTCAACGTAGTCGGTGCCGCGAACTCCGCCGGACAGGCAGCGTTGAACCTGGCCCGCTTCGCAAAACGGGTAGTGCTCGTGGTCCGATCCGGCACTCTTGAGGCAACGATGTCCTCCTACCTCATTCAGCGCATCACCTCCTCGCCCACCATTGAGGTCCGCTACCGAAGCGAGGTGAGGGCCGTTCGCGGGGACGGACACCTGAAATTCCTGGAGATCACGGACAGGGACACCGGGCTGACTGAGGAGGTCGCTTCAAGCTGGCTTTTCATCTTCATTGGTGCCTCACCGCGCACGAGCTGGCTTGGCGACGACGTCGTTCGCGACAGCAGAGGCTTCGTGGTCACTGGGCATGACCTGCTCAACGCCGGTCATCCCCAGCGCTGGCCGCTGACGCGGGCGCCGTTCGCGCTCGAGACAAGTGTCCCCGGCGTCTTCGCGGCCGGAGATGTGCAGCTCGACTCAATGAAGCGGGTGGCGTCAGCGGTCGGCGAGGGCGCAATGTCCGTCTATTTGGTGCACCGGTATCTGGGGACAATCTGATGGACGTCAACGAGCTCCGGGGAATCAGCCTTTTCAACGGCCTCAACGACACACAGGCGCTGACCTCATCGATGCCGGGACCGAAGTTCCCATCGAACCCGGCAGCAACCTGTTCGAGAATTCGTCACCGTCCACGAACGCCGAGAAATCGGAAACCTCATGGGCGAAATCAAAGACAAGTACGGCCCTACCAGCATCGACTTAGGGACCGCAGGCCTGCTCAAACCACCGGACTGGACCATAAGTCGCAAACAACAATCCCCCGCTACGCCACCGAGTAGTCTGAACTGCCCATCGTCAAAGCCAGCTGAGGGCGCCCAGCACCGACACGACTTTCGATGCCAGGGCTCTTGTCGTACTCCTGATCGTGGCAGTTTTCATGGCAGGCGGCAGGCGTTTGTACCGCCAGGAAGGGAGTGTCTGTGCCGCGCGATCAGTCGGTAGATGGACGCGGCCAACGGTTGCAGCGGTTTCACGCCAATGACAGCGCCGAGGATCCTGGACAGCCCACCTCGGGCGACGAGCGCGGCCGAGATCGCCGCTTCTGCACGCCGAACCTGCCCTTGAGGGGGAATCCAGTAGGCGGCTGAGCAGCTGGTTTCGGTAGGAAGGCCGAGCGCAGAAAGGTCGCGGATACTTTGCCATGGTTTGGTTTCGACGATGCCGGGGTGGGCGATCGCGGACGCTGAACGTTTACAAAATCCGCAGTCGGCATCGTAGACGAGGATCTCCGGTGAAGTGGTGAGCATGCTTCCAGACTAGAGCGGCAGAAACCGTCCCGCGATCCCCCATGATGTAACGATTTTATAACCACTAAATCATTTCAGCGAGGTACCCATTGACGGGCCGGTGGGGCGCGGTTCGAATTGAATGGGCATAGGCAATCGGCCTATGGATCCAATTTTTGAGAGGAGATAGGTAAATGAATGCTGCCTTAGGTACCGAGCTAGCAGGGATTCCGCGTCCGACCGGAGCTTCGCGCATCCAAATGGATGTGGTCGAACCGAAACTTGGATACCCGGCCCTATTCGCGCTCGGCATGGTCGCTTGCGACCTGATCAGCCGTCTGACCGGAGACTGAGTCGGTCTCAACCCGTTCAGGGTTCAAACAAGGGGGGAATATGTCAGGAACGATCGTGAGCTACCTTGGGGAGCTGGCGCCCGAACGCCTCAGCCCAGGTGTTCATTCGAAGATCTATGTCGATGAAGCAAGTCCGAAGATGGCAACGCCCGGGCTGGCGTTCTGGGGCGGAATGACTCTGGTCGCCGCCGCGGAGGAGATTGGACGGTGGTACGGATGAAAGGCAGCGGAATGCGTCATTCCATGGGGGGCCACAAGCGGGATTCACTGACAGCAGGAAGCGTACTTGCGCAGTCCTTGCAGAGAATCGGTGATCAGAGGACCGGAGGGCAAAGCCGCATCTTGCCCGAGCAGGCCAGCACGGACCCGGTTCTTGGATGCCCGGCCGCGGTCTTTGCCGGTTACGGCGTCATTTGCCTCCTGGTGGAGGCCTACGAACGCGGCCGCACGGGATAATTCGGCCAGCTTCTAGGAAGCACTCACGACGTGAGCGGTCCTGGTCAACGCTTGGGCCGCTCACGTTCCATCATTGCATCGAGCGAATATCAATGTCACCCATGGGGGAAACGTGACCATACCCAATTTTGTGGTGAGCCCGGCTCACAACAGCGTCTTAACACTTTCAGAGCGGATCGGTGCCATACCGGCTCTGGCCTCCAGCTGTGAGGTCTTGTATAACCGTGCAACGAAGCGAAAAAATATCGGCGCGTGGCAGATCAGCCGAGAGAGCGAATCGGTCCGGGCACCACGGTTGGTATCCGTCCTGAATCCTCTTGCGCAACCCACAGTGAACACCATCCTGCACGTGGTGCGCGCCAGCGCGAACCTGTTCCTCCTAGCCGGGCCATCTTGGCCGACCGCAACCAACAACGGTTCGCGGGCCGCGGCCAGTGTTGTTTCCACGCTCATTTCGGGGTTGCTTTCTCCGATCGACCGATACGGGGCCGATGGCGCGGACCAGGCCACGACCGTCACCCAGGGCACGAACGCGATTGCGCGCCTGGTCAGCGATGACGCATCCCGCGATGTGATTCTGTGGTTCCAATCCATCCAGTGCACCATGTCCTACGCGGTGGCCGGGTGGGCCAAGATGTGTGGCAGGCCCTGGCGCGACGGGAGCGCGGTCAAGGACATTGTGCGAACTAAGACGTACGGCCATGAGGGGCTCTGGAAGCTACTTGAAAGCCACCCGCTGATCTCCAAGGCCGCCAATTACGGAGTCCTCGTGTGGGAGTGCGCATTCCCGGCGATATACTTCCTGCCCACTCCCCTGTCGCGGGCCTTCTCAGCTACGGGCATGCTGTTCCATATCGTGAACGGTCCGGCCATGGGATTGTGGCGGTTTGCTTTCGCGTTCGGATCCCTTCATCCCGCCCTGCGGTATACCATTGAAGGCAGCCCGCGGCGGGAGGCGTTGCGCACCCTGGCTGCTTACTGTACCGCCGGAATGGCGGCGGCGCTCACCATGGGATGGGTAGGTTACGGGCGGCGTCGGAGCCGCTTGCGGGACGTTCTGGCCAAGAGGGAGCAAGTAGCAACCCGTCACGGGAATGTTTTGCCGCTTGAGCTGACTGCTGACACCGGGACCGGTCCGGTTGTGGTCTTCGAAAACGGGTTGCTTGGCCTGCCCGAACAGTTCCACTGGATCCAGCAAGATCTCCACAGCCGCGGCGTATCCAGCGCAACCTACATCCGTGCCGCATATCTTCCCGATGCGGGCACAGCCCAGGGCCACTACCAGATTGATCATGCGGTCGATGAGCTGGTCGATGTTATCGAGCACGTCCGGAGTCGCCGGGAGGGTCGCCCGTTGATCCTTATCGGCCATTCTTTCGGCGCTGAACTCATCAGGCGCGCTGGTTTGAGAGCACCCGAATCCGTTGTGGGGACGGTGGCGTTGGACCCCACCCATCCCAATCAGTTCCGCGCCTCGGCCCTTCAGGCGGGCAGCAAGCAAACTTTCACCGACCACCTTGTACTCTTTCGTTCGCTGATCACGGCGCGGCTCGGCGAATTTCTCGTACACCCGGACTGGGTACGAACCCTTCCCGACCAGGTCAAGAAGGAAGCGTTTGATCAGTACGCGGACCCTGCTCTCTGGTACGGCGGCCAAATGGAGTGGAACGCTGTGCTGGGAGAAATGCCCGACGACGCGTCGGAAGTCGCAACGATCGATTCCAGCCTGGTCATATCCGCTGGCCGGACCATCACCTCGGACAGTGTCCTTGACCGGCTCCACCAGGAACTCGCCGGTCAGCGCCATGTCGTTGTCGATGACGTCACGCACGAATCCATGCTCAGCAACCGGGCACACTCCCTGAAATGTGCTCAGCACATTCACGAGTTCATCACCGCGATACCGCAAACGACGAACGAGGAGACAGCAGCATGAACATACCGGTACGGCACGTCCTAGCAGCCGCTTTGGGCGGGCATATTGTCACGACCCTTCTGGCCCAGTTCCCCAACGACGCGTTCTCAAGGATGAAATCGCACGATTTCTTCTCGCTCGTGCCCAGCTGGAGGTTCTTCGCGCCGACACCGGCACGATCCGACTACCACCTCTTCTGCCGTGGCGTGAACGACGAGGAGCTCTCTGGATGGGTGGACGTCCACCAAGTCGGCCAACGACGACCCCTACAACTGATCTGGCACCCCGAACATCGAACAGAGAAAGGGATGTTCGACGTCATGGCCGATCTGTTGCGGGCCTTCCCTTACGTAGATGGAGAATCCATCCACAAATTGAGCGCCTACAGGGTGCTCGAAGATTACGTTCTCAGTAAGGCTGAATCCGCCAGCGAAATAGAACGCTTCGACCGCTACCAATTCTGCATAGTCGGCTCCGGCGGGTACGACGAAACCATCCGCCCGAGCGTCCTGTTCGTTTCGCGCGAAAGCAGCCGAGCTGTGCAGCGCGAACACCAAACGCTACGGATCGCCGCATGATCCCGCCACAGCCCTCCTTACCGTTCGAGCGGAGCTACGCATGAGTTACGACGGGCACTACGCCAACGTGTACGACCAGATTTTCCACCAGGAAGACATGGCGCGCTCCACAGCGGACTTCCTGGGCGCTCTAATGCCCGAGCACTCGGCAAAAGCGCTGGAACTCGGAATCGGCACAGGGCGGGTAGCCCTGCGCCTTGCCGCCAAAGGCCATCCCATAGTCGGAGTTGACGCCTCACAAGGCATGCTGGATGTCCTGCAGGAAAAACTGACGGAGTTTGACACGTCCGCGGTCGAGGTACACCTCGGTGACATGGCCACATGGGAACCCCTAGGGGAGGAAAAATTTGAGCTGGTCTATTCGGTGCTAGGCAGCATCGCTTGCCTACCCACCCTGGACCAGCAGCGGGCAGCCCTGATCCGGGCCTGCGCGAACGTGGCCGACGAAGGACACCTAGTCATCGAGTCCTACAACCCTCCACCGCTGCTCCGGGTATTCGATCAGGTCCCCTCCTTCGAAGCCAGAGCCGAATATCCGCATGCTGCCGCCCAGCTGCACTCACTAGGGAAACTGGACGATAATCGGCTGTCGGTAACACTGGACCACACATGGAGCGACGGCGGCGGTGACCGGAACTTCCTCGAACAGGTTCACCTCATCGACCCACACATCATCTCAAGCATCGTGCAGGAGAACGGACTCGAATTATCCGGCCTCTACGGCGACTGGTCTCGCTCGCCCTACGACGAGTTCACAACGGCCATGTTCGTCGCTGCCTTCAAGCGCACCCATACCTAACTCTGCGCCGACAGGGATTCCGCGTTACTCGACGCGATGGTAGCCAGCGCCTGCAGGTTCTTCCGAAAGGCTCCCTGGCCACCATCGGTGCAACGAATATATGTGCGCGAACGGCGGCCGACCTTCCGCTTCGAAATTTCGATATGACCCGCAGTTTCCAGAACCGTCAGGTGCTGGGACAGGCTCGAGTCGCTGAGCTCGATGGCATCACGAAGCGCACTGAACTCACACTCATCAAGCCCGATGAGGAACGCCACTATGGAGAAACGCACCGGCGAATGGATAACCGGATCTATCTCATGCCGTGTATGTGTCATGGTTACCTGCCGGCCGGCGAATAAGGAAGTAGGAACCGATCACGTAGAAGGGCAGCGTCGCTGCGACGGCAGCGGAAACCGCAACGGCAAGAGAGGAGTTCGCCGGAACCAGCACATCGAGAGCTATCGACAGCAAGACCCACAACACGATGGCCAGCCCTACATGCCAGGAATTAGGAATAACCTTGCGTGCGCGGAAAAACAAAGAAGCCGCCCATAGGACAACCATCGTTACGCCGATGACGAGAAGTCTCAGTTCGAGCGGCCACGGAAGCACGAAACCGGAGGGAATGAGGACAAAACCCACGACGCACATCCATACGCCGAACCACCTCGTGAGGCGGTATTGAGAGCGCTGAACAGAGTAGAGCTGACGTTCCTGCAGGCTGACTGGCTGCTCATTTGAAGACACCTGTGCCTCCTCGTAGTCACGATTCATAAGTTGACTTTAGCACTTCTAAAATATTTCATGAAGAGGACCAAGAAGCTGAGTGAAGGGGACCAAGTGCAAGAGCTGATCGACGGACTGCAGGATGCCACCATCGGTGTGCCGCCTTTGCTTCAATGGACGATAATATTCCTGGCCGGGGCCTTACCCTTTGTTGAGTCCTACTTTGGGACGGTGTTGGGGCTTGTTGCTGGGCTCCCGTTCGTGGTCGCGCTGGGCGCTGCGGTCCTGGGGAACTTTATCAGCATGTTTCTCCTGGTCTCCTTTGGGCACAATATTTACTCCTGGTGGTCCAAAAAACGCACAAAGCCGTCACCAAGACATGAGAAGTTCATGCGCCGATTCGACCAATATGGGGTGGCCGGAGTGAGCCTGCTTGGTCAGGCAATCCTGCCCAGCCAGATCACCTCGATGCTCATGGTCACCGCTGGCGCGTCTAAACAGAAAGTCATTCTGTGGCAGAGCATTTCCATCGTCCTGTGGGGGATCGCGTTCGGCGCCTTGGCCAGTGCCGGCCTCAGGCTTATCTAGGAGAGCCCCTTCCAGCCCGCAGGTCGATGAAGGGCCGTTGCGTCGGGATCAGAACCAAACCAGAGCCCATTTCCTACACAAAGGACACCAGCGCGCGGAACCCCGTCCGCAAGCTCCATCGGCGCGAACGAGGCAGCGATAGCCTGCCCATAGCATGGTCCTATTCCCGCCGGGCCCTTCCACCGTGCCAAAAACCCCGGTGCGGAAACGCTGGACAACTTTTTGGGCAGCCACCCGGCGTCACGTCTCGGCGTCAACGGCACCGGGTGCCGGGCGCCGGGCGTTCCCTCGGCGTGACGCTGCGCAGAATGTTCCTTGTCAATGCATCTGCGAAAACCCCGGTCAGCGATTCATCCGGAATCAAGAGCCGGTGATAGCAGGCACCCCATAGCTGATCGACCATGACTTCGGGATCAACATCTTGAGCGAGCTGATCTTCCTCCTCGGCGCGGCACAGTCGGTCCACGGCGGGACGCTCCAATGAGGCCGAACAGCCGTTCGAGTCTTAGGATCTCCCAGCAGAAGCGAAGTACTCACCACGAAATCTATGCCCACTCATGGAACGCAACCTCCAACGACGGTTTGTAGCGCGATCGGCGCGATAGTCAATACCGCGGCACTGCTGTGCAGTACGGATCTTAGCGTCGACCCCGCACCAGCTAATGCGCGTCGATAACTACGCTGCCCCGTCCTGGCCGGAAGGACCATAACATCAGCAGATGTACTTGGATGTCACTGTAGAAGACCTCGACTCTGCTACCCACACTGCTACCGCACTGGGTGCGAGAACGGCGGAGCACCAAGCTTCCCCGGATCAATGGCGAGTGCTACTGGATCCCGCCGTTCCCTTTCCGCCTTACCGCGGTCCGACCGATTTAGTTCCGACCAGATTTAGAAGGCCCTCGGCGAACCAGTATTCGGCATACGGGTCGTTGCTGCGCTGGTCGAATCTGGCCATCAACTCCCGTCCAAACAGGGTAAGTCTGCACTCCCTGATTAGGAATTCGAGCGATGCCGATAACGGCCCATACGTCAGCCCCAACTGCGGTCCGCAAAAGGTTGGGCGATGTTGCGGAGGAGGCTGCCACCGCGAACCCATAGAATTCCCGAAGTGGGGCAAGGAACCCGGCGGGTTCCCTACCCCGCCCTTGCTGGGCTAGCGCTGATGGGCGGTGCGGTGGTGTCTGGCGCTTTCGGGCAGGGAGCCGATGTTCGCGAGCTGCGCGACCAACTGGGAAGGCGTTAGCGCTTGCCGTACTTGCGGTGCACTGCCTGCTTGCTGACGCCGAGACAGAGCGCGATAGCTTCCCAGGACAGGCCGGCCTGCCGCCCCGCACGAACCAGGGACGCTTCCGTCCGTGAGACTTCCTTCTGCAGCTCCGCGACAGCACGCAGTGCGTCGGCGGGACCTTTCCCATCCATTGATGCCACCAGTGTTTTCATTCGCTCCACCTCCACGACGTCAACATTAGTTGACGTCGAGGAGGCCCGTCAACACTTGTTGACAGGCCCTCCATAAGCCTGAGCCGCTTAGGTCAGCTTGATCTGACGGTTCACGTCCTTGTACAGCAGGTAGCGGAAGTTGGACGGCCCGCCGGCGTAGCAGGCTTGCGGGCAGAATGCGCGCAAGGACATGTAGTCGCCCTCCTGGACCTCCACCCAGTCCTGGTTCAGCCGGTAGACGGCCTTGCCTTCCAACACATAGAGCCCGTGCTCCATGACGTGGGTTTCAGCGAAGGGGATGACGGCACCCGGCTCGAAGGTGACCACATTGATGTGCATGTCATACGCCATGTCATCGGTGGGCAGCATGCGGGTGGTGCGCCACTTGTTGTCGGTGCCGGGCATGGCGCCGGGCTCGATGTCCTTCTCGTTGCCAACGCGGGCCTTCGGCGTGTGCCCGGCCAGCGGCTGGTATGCCTTGCGGATCCACTGGAACTTGGCGAGCTCCGGCGCGGAGTTGGACACTTCCCATTCAGCGCCCGGCGGGATGAAGGCGAAGCCGCCCGGGGTGAGGTCGTGGAGTTCACCCTCGAGCTTGATGGTCAAAGCGCCCTCTAGGAGGAACACGAAGGACTCAACCCCGGCTTCGGGCTCGGGATTGGTAGAGCCGCCTCCCTGCGAGACCTCGAGCAGGTACTGCGCGAAGGTCGTCGCTCCGCCTGCTACCGGCCGGTTCAGGACCCAGGTGCGGGTACCGGTCCATTCAGGGAGTTCGCTCACCACAATGTCGCGGAGGACTCCGCGCGGAATCACCGTATAGGCCTCGGTGACGACTGCGCGTCCGGTCAGCAGATCTGTCTGCGGAGGCAGGACGGTTTCAGGTGCGTAGTAATTGCTCAACGTTCAATCCTTAGATGTTTTCAGCTTTTTCAGGAAGTTTCCGCGGGTGTGCGAGCGCGTCCAGGTCAGGAAGGGAGATGCCGGCCATCTCGTTCACTTCAGCCTCCGTCACGGCGCCGCAAAGCACTCCGCGGTGGACAAAGCGTGCCAGCGCACGGGCCGTTGCGGGCTCGTCGAGGATTGCGCTTTCGATCTGATGCACGTAGTTACGAAGGCGCTGCGCCGCTGCCGGCAGGCCCTCGCGGTAGAACGCATACGTAGCAATGAACCGGCTCGGCAGCTGGGCGGGATGGAGGTCCCAGCCCTGGTAGTAGCCGCGCTCCAGCGAGCGCCGAACCAGCCGGGCATGCAGCGCCCACGCCGCGGATACCTCGGCATCACTGCCGACGGGCAGGATGTTCGTTGACCCGTCAGACAGCCGAACGCCGGTGCCTGCAACCGCCACCTGCATGACCTGCTTGGCGTAGTCCGCAGCGGGGTGCTCCATGGACTGGTATTCCGCCGCGATCTGCAGCGAATCGCTGTAGTCATACGTCCCGTAGTGCAGTGCAGAGACACGGCCCTCGGCCCGGTGCAGCAGCTGCGCCACGGGTACGGTGCCATCCGCGGCCAGGATCAGCTGCGGCGTTTCCATCTGCACCTCGAAACGCAGCCTGCCCGGCGCGAGTCCGTGCACCGCTTCAAGCCGCTGGCAGGCGAAGACCATCGCCTCAACCTGCGCCACCGTGGAGACCTTGGGCAGCGTGAGCACCAGCCCCTCTGGCAGCGGACCCTCAGCCAGCAGGCCGCCCACGAAGAGATCCAGCGTGCGCAGCGCGCGTCGGCGGGTGGGCTCCTCGAAGCACTTGAACCGGATGCCGATGAACGGCGGCGCAATCCCGTCGCGCACCGCCCGGGCCACCGCGATTGCCGCGCGGGAAGCGTCGGCGTCCTCCTCGTCGTCGGGCCGGTTGCCGTAACCATCCTCGAAGTCCAGGCGCAGGTCCTCGATTGGCTCAGCGGTGAGCTTCGCGCTCACCAGCGTGCCGACGTCGTCGCTTACGCCCAGAGCAGCGCAGAGCGCATTCATTCCACCGGAGCGCTCGACGGCGGCAGCCGCCTCCCTGCCCCAGTCACCGGGAAGCGAGGGCTGGTACCGGTCCGCCGGTACGTACACCGTGTGAACCGGCTGGCGCGAACCGTTGTCGCCGGGATAGCTGAAGCGCAGAAGCTGGTCGGTATCCGCGAGCTTCGAATCGATCGCGGCGTAGTCGTCGAAACCGAGAGCGAACTCCACTCAGCTCACCAGCTCGTAGGCGGGAAGAGTCAGGAAGTCCGTGTACTCGTCTGAGACGCAGATGTCCGCGATGAGGCGGCTGGCCGGCTCGTAGAACTTCGCGAAGGCTTCCTCGCCGACTTCGCCGCGCAGCCGTTCGGTTTCCTCTGCGAGGATCGAGTTCACCAGTTCCGGCGTGACCGTGTTGCCGCTGTCCGCGAGCACCACCTTGTTCCGGATCTGCTGCCAGACCTGCGAGCGCGAGATCTCAGCCGTCGCGGCATCCTCCATGAGGTTGTGAATGGCAACAGCTCCATTACCCGACAGCCACACCGCCACGTACGCGACGGCGACATAGAGGTTGGCACGCAATCCCACCTCGGTGACATCGCCGTCAGCGGATTCGACGTCGAGCAGCTGCTCGGCGGTCACCTCAACCTCAGGCCGCTGCCGGTCGATCTGATTCGGCTTATCCCCCAGAACGGCGTCGAACACTTCGCGACACACGGGCACGAGGTCAGGGTGCGCAACCCAGGAGCCGTCGAATCCGTCGTTGGCTTCGCGGGTCTTGTCCGCGCGGACCTTATCGATGGCCTGGGCGGTGATCTCAGGTTCGCGGCGGTTGGGAATGAACGCCGCCATACCGCCCATGGCAAAAGCGCCCCGGCGATGGCAGGTCTTGACAAGCAGCTCGGTGTACGCCCGCATGAACGGTGCCGTCATCACCACGGACGCACGGTCCGGGAGGATGAAGGACTCCCCGCCGTCACGGAAGTACTTGATGATGCTGAACAGGTAGTCCCAGCGGCCGGCGTTCAGGCCCGAGGCGTGGTCGCGAAGCTCGTAGAGGATCTCGTCCATCTCGAAGGCGGCAGGGATGGTTTCAATGAGCACGGTGGCACGGATAGAGCCCTGCGGAACTCCCACGTAGTCCTGCGCGAACACGAAAACGTCGTTCCACAGCCGGGCCTCGAGATGGCTCTCCAGTTTGGGCAGGTAATAGTACGGGCCGCTGCCGTTCTCCAGCAGGTGCTTGGCGTTGTGGAAGAAATGCAGACCGAAGTCCACCAGGGCGCCGATGGCCGGCTCGCCGTCAATGGTGATGTTCTTCTCGGGCAGGTGCCAGCCACGGGGACGGGCAACAACGACAGCCAGCGGTGCGTCCGTGCGCAGCGCGTACTCCTTGCCCTCCGGTGAGGTGTAGCTGAGTGTGCCACGGGCGGCACCGTGGAGGTTGAGCTGTGAGTCGATGACGTTGTGCCAGGTGGGGGTACTGGCGTCCTCGAGGTCGGCGAGCCAGACTTTGGCGCCGGAGTTCAAAGCGTTGATGGCCATCTTGGCGGGCGACGCCGGGCCGGTCATTTCGACGCGGCGGTCCTGAAGCTGGGCAGGCGCTTCGGCGACGGTCCAGTCGCCTGCGCGGATCTCGGCCGTTTCGGGAAGGAAATCGAGGCGGCCGCTCTGGGCCACGTCCTCGCGGCGCTTGCCGCGCGCGGCCAGGCGCTCGTTCCGTGTGTCACGGAACTGCTGGTGCAGCTTCTCGATGAACTGGAGCGCCTCTGTGGTGAGGATGGCCTCCGCGCCGGGTGCCGGCGTCGTATCTGTGACTTCAATCGACATGTCCTGCTCCTACTCTGCTGATTCTGCGGCTGAACCCTGATGAGCGGCGTGCGCCGCTGCGGCAACCGCTGCTGCCACATCACCTGCCACGTGCGGATCGAACACGCTCGGGATGATGAAACTGGCATTGAGTTCATCATCGTCCACCCGAGCGGCGATTGCATCCGCTGCGGCAACCAGCATCTGCGGCGTGATGTCGGACGCCCCTGCGTCGAGCAGCCCACGGAAGAAGCCCGGGAAGGCGAGCACGTTGTTGATCTGGTTCGGGAAATCGCTGCGGCCGGTGGCCACTACCGCGGCGTGCCGGGCAGCGACGATGGGGTCGATTTCCGGGTCAGGGTTGGCCATGGCAAAGACGATCGCCTTGTCAGCCATGGACTTCACCTGCTCCTCACCGAGGAGGTTCGGAGCACTGACACCGATGAAGACGTCCGCGCCGTTCAGTGCTTCATGCAGCGTCCCGGAGAAAGCATTCTGGTTGGTGTTCTCGGCAATCCAGCGGCGGTGCTCGTCGGTGTGGTTCTGCCCGCTGTGGATGGCGCCCTTGCGGTCACACGCCACGATGTTCTTCGCACCCTGGGCCTGCAGCAGCTGGATGATGGCCGAACCGGCGGCGCCGACGCCGGAAACGACAATCCGCACGTTCTCGATCTTCTTGTCCACAACGCGGAGGGCGTTGGTCAGCGCGGCCAGCGTCACAATGGCGGTGCCGTGCTGGTCATCGTGGAAGACGGGAATATCCAGCTCCTCGCGCAGCCGGTTCTCAATCTCGAAGCACCGGGGAGCAGCGATGTCCTCGAGGTTCACTCCGCCATACACGGGCGCGAGTGCCTTGACGATGCTGATGATTTCTTCGGTGTCCTGGGTATCGAGGCAGACCGGCCAGGCATCCACGTTGGCGAACTGCTTGAAGAGTGCGGCCTTGCCCTCCATGACGGGCAGTGCGGCGGCGGGGCCGATATTGCCCAGCCCGAGCACCGCTGAGCCGTCCGTCACCACAGCGACGGTGTTGCGCTTGACGGTGAGGCGGCGGGCGTCGTCGGGGTTTTCTGCAATTGCCATGCAGACGCGTGCGACGCCGGGGGTGTAGGCGCGGGAGAGATCGTCACGGTTGCGCAGGGGAACCTTGGGGACAACTTCCAGCTTCCCGCCGAGGTGCATCAGGAAGGTGCGGTCGCTCAGCTTCTTCACGTTCACGCCGTCGAGGGCGTTGAGGGCGTCACGGACGCGCTCGCCGTGAGCAGCGTCGGTGGTGTTGCAGCTGACGTCCACCACGATGCTGTCATGGTGCGACTCAGTGACATCGAGCGCAGTGATCGATGCACCGGCGGAGCCGACAGCGGCGGCCAGCTCAGCAGTAGCTGTGAAGCTCGACGGCGCCTGAACGCGCAGGGTGATTGAGTAACCGGGGCTAGGACTCGCCATTGATGATCCTCCAGATAAGTTATTTCGTATTGTGGATATTATTATCTACTAAGTGGAATTGCAAGCGGGGCGCCTTGGGGCCGGAGCATAGAAACGGCCCGGAGGTGCAGGACTGCCGCTTCGAACCGGCGGGGCTGCGCCTGCGAGCAGTTTCTGCGCTGAGGGCACACAGCCCGCGGCCCCAACGCCAGTTTCCACTCTGCGGAAGTAGGGTATCTTTGGAGAAGTTATTCCGCTGTGCGGATAGTTTCTAGCTAGGAGAGCCAAATGGCCGAGAAGGCTGCAGGTGGCGGCGTCCAGTCGGTGGAGCGCGTGTTCGAACTGCTGGAGTTGATTACCGACGCCGGCGGTGAGGTCACGCTGAGCGAGCTCTCCTCCTCTACGGATCTCCCCCTGCCCACGATCCACCGGCTCCTGCGCACCCTGGTGATGAAGGGCTACGCCCGGCAGCTGCCCAACCGACGCTACGCCCTCGGCCCCCGCCTGATTCGTCTCGGTGAGGGCGCCAACAAGCAGCTCGGCGCGCTGGCGCGTCCCCAGCTGAAAATGCTCGTGGACCGGTTGGGCGAGACCTCGAACATGGCGGTGCTCGACTCCGACATGGTCGTTTACATTGCTCAGGTGCCGTCGTCGCACTCCATGCGCATGTTCACCGAAGTGGGGCGCCGGGCGCATACCCATGACACCGGCGTCGGGAAGGCCATCCTGGCCCAGCTCGACAATGAGACCGTGCGCAACATCGTGACCAGGGCTGGCATGCCCACGCCCACGGAGAAGAGCATCAAGTCCGTGGACCAGCTCCTCTCCGAACTCGACAACATCCGCGAGCGCGGCTACTCCATTGATGAGCAGGAGCAGGAACTGGGGGTTCGCTGTTTCGCGATGGCCGTGCCCAACGCTCCCACCCCTACGGCCATCTCCGTCTCAGGACCAATCTCCCGCGTGGACGAAGGGTTCGCTGACAAGGCCATTCCACTGCTGCGCTCCGCGGCGCAGGCGATCTCGGATGACCTCAACCTCGCAAGCTAGGTGCAGCCAGTAGAGTGCCACCCATGAATGACAAAGAGGTTCTGCACCGCTACCTGCGCCTGCGCCGCGCTGACCTGCTCGCGAAAGTGGACGGCCTCGGCGACTATGACGCGCGCCGGCCGCTGACCCCCACGGGCACCAACCTGCTGGGCCTCGTGAAGCATGTCGCCAGCGTGCAGCTGGGTTACTTCGGTGAGGTTTTCAACCGGCCCAGCGGCCGGGAGCTGCCGTGGTTCGACGACGACGCCACCCCGGAAGCCGATCTGTGGCTCACCGCTGAGGAGACCCCGGAGGAGATCATTGAGCTGCACCACTTCTCCGCGGCGCACACTGACGCCACCATCGAGGCACTGCCGCTCGACGCCGTCGGGGAGGTCCCATGGTGGGCACCTGAGCGCCGGCAGGTGACCTTGCAGCAGATGCTCGTGCACATGTGCGTTGAGACGGCCCAGCACCTCGGGCACGCTGACATCCTTCGTGAACAGCTCGACGGCGCCACCGGCCGCGGCCCGGATGATCCGAACATGCCGCAGCGCAGCGCCGAGGAGTGGTCGGAGCACTGGGAACGGATCGAAACGGCGGCCCGGCATGCCGAGCAGGGCGCCACCTGACCCCCTCGCCGCAAAGCTGCTGCGGAAGCATCGCCGGCCACATACCATTCCATGCAGGTTTGGAGCGCTGGTACGGCGTGTCCTCCAAGACACGCCGAAGATAGGGGGCGTTGGCCAGCAAACCTGCACACAGCGGTTTCGTATCCCGCCAATCGTGCACGGAACGGGCGTGGATGCAGCGCTTCACCGCGCAGACAGGATAGCGTGGGATCCCGTGGCCAGACCCGGAGGTAAGTCGATCTCCAGGGTCGCCGTGCTTGTCACCGGTCTCACCGCGGTGTCCACGCTTCTCGGATTCCTTCGGGACGTCGTCATCGCAGCAGTTTTCGGCGCAGGCGCCGAGCTGGACGCCTACCTCGTAGCGCAGGGCCTGATGAACATCGTGCTGGGGCTCGTTGCCTACGCAATGGCCCGTTCAGCTACACCGGCGGTCTCCCGCGAAGCGGCCGCAGAGGACAACGGATGCAAGGGGCACACCGGGTTCGACGTTGCTTTCACACTCACCATGGTTGTCCTTGGAATTGGCGGCGTGGTCATGGCGATCTTCGCCGGTCCTGTGGCCTCGCTGCTCGCACCCGGATTCGACGCCGAGACCACAGCCGCAGCTGCCACGCTCACGCGCATCGTGCTGGTGGCAACGGTGCTCGTGGCGGGTACCGATCTGCTGGCCGCGCTGGCTCAATCGCACGGACGCTTCGCCTGGGCATCCCTCCAGGGCGTCCCGTTCAACCTGATCATGATCGCGGCGGCCGGGCTCTTCGGCCCCCGCTACGGCATTGCGGCTCTCGCCGTGGGATTCGTTGTGGGCTCCGGCGCACGGCTCCTGCTGCAACTGCCCCCGCTGCGCAGCCTCGGCACACGGGTGCGCCCCCGCCTGCAGCTGAAGGATCCAGGCTTCCGGGAGATCGCCGTACTGGTCCCGGCAATGCTGGTCGGCAGCGCCGTCGGGAATGTGAACACACTGGTGGACCGGGCGGTGGGTTCCACGCTTGAGGAGGGCGCTATCACTGCGCTGTCCTACGGTTGGCGGCTAGTAAACCTCCCCGAACAGCTGCTGATCGCCTCCCTGCTCGTGCCGCTGTATCCGGCGATCAGCGCTTCGGTGCGCGACCTTACAGAGCTCAGGCGGCTCGTGAACCGCGGCCTCTCAGTGACTGTGACCATCCTGGTTCCACTCTGCGTTGTCCTGGCGGTCGCTGCGGAGCCGCTCGTGGAAGTGGCCTTCGGCCGTGGCGCCTTTTCCCCGGAGGACATCGAGGCCACCGCCACCGCAGTGCTCTGGTACGCGCCGGCACTCCTGGCCCTGGGCATCCGCCAGGTAGTAGTGAGTACCGCGTACGCCCTGGGCGACGCCAGGGCTCCCGTAGTGATCTCCGTGCTGGCCATGGTGGTCAACGTTGTGGGTGACATTCTGCTGGCACCGGTGATGGGAGTCGCAGGCATTGCGCTGGCCACCAGCGCCTCACTGGTCCTCGCCGCCGTTGCGAATGCGTGGCTTCTCAGAAGCAGGCACGACGGCGTGAACCTGCGCGAGGCTTTCGTCCTCCTTCTCCGCGCTGCCCTGTTGGCGGCTGTTGCCGGTGCTGTCGGGGTTGTCCTGGCGAGCCTCGTTGCCGGTCCGGCGCTGATGACGTCCGTCGTCGTGGTGTTTGGGGTGTGCGGCACCTACGCGCTCGGGCTGGTTGTGCTGCGTGCTCCGGAGGGCCGGGTGCCCCTCGACATGCTGCGGGCGGCACGACGCCGCTGAGCGGGGGTGCTGCCTTCGACGCTGTTGCTTACTAGACGCTGTTGCTTATGCGGCGGACGGGCGAAGCGTCACCGGTTTGTCCCGCGTGAACCGCGCAAAAATCAGGTTCAGGGTGGGGCCCGGATCCTTCACGTCCCACACACTGTGCTGTGCACGGCTTGCCCAACGGACGGTGTCGATGAGGTCCGCGGCAAGCCCGCCCCGCCGCTCGATGCGCGCGCGGCGTAAATCTCCCGCAGTCCACGCGTACCTAAAGCCGGCGGGCGCGTCCGCAAGATGCGGCACCGTCTCGCCCAGAGCCAGCCTGCCCCATGCGTCGGCCAGGCCGGGGCGGGCTGCATTGGTGAGAGCGATGGACCCGAAGAACCGGCCGTTGAAGTCGATCAGGTGGGAAACGCCGTCGTCGTCTGTCAAGAACTGTAACTCCACCAGTCCCCACCAGCCGATCTCCGTAAGCAGCGCGTCAACCTGTTGCGCCAGCACCGCGTCGACTGCGACTGTCCGTGCACGAGCTGACGCTCCGTTGGGTGTGGGCCAGAGCCGCGGCGTTTCCTGCTGGACCCTTCCTTCAAGGCGGCCGTCGCGGAAAAAGCCGATGAGCGCACCGAGTTGTCCTCGTATGGGCTCCTGGAGGAGCGGCTCAGCGCCGAGTTCCTCCATGTGGTTGACGCGTTCCTTGGCGGCGGTCATGCTGTCGAACAACCGCGCCTCGATGCGGTGCGGCCTCGTCTGCCCCGGAGACCAGTGCGCACGCGACTTCACCACAACGGGACCCTCCCAGTCAGCGATCGCCTCCGGCGTGGCAGGCACTGTGCGGGGCGCCGCCATTCCCACCCGGCCGGCGCTCTCCGCGAGCAGGACCTTGTCCAGCGCCCGCTCGACCGCGTCCGGGGAAGGGTGTGCCACCGTCGTCGGGATCTGGTGCCGGTAGGTTGCGAGCGCAGCCATCCAGTCGTCGCCGCCGCCGAAAACCACGTCATACCCGCCGGCCTTCACCGCGGCCGCTACTCCGTTGATGAAGGCCTTACCGTCGCCTCGGGGACGAGGAACTGTGTGACAGACGGCGACGGCGCGTGAGGAGCAGAGCATCCCCCTTCCCTCAGGCGTGCCCACCCCCACGGTCCAACCGGCTGCGCGCAGCGAACGAGCGGCCGCGAGCGCACCGCGGTCACGGGATGTGCTGACGATCAGTGCACGGCGCTGCGCGTGTGAAGCGTCATCAATTCTGGGCTGCGTGTCCACACGGCCTTCCGATAGGCGGGAAACGTCTTGTCCCAGCCTAGGAAGCGCAGATGAGAAACAGATGATAGAGCGATTGAACGGCGAGTCGCAAGCACCGGAACCGCCCTGGCAGGCGGAAGGTCTTCCGGAAAAGTGCATCCTCTGCATGCACTGCATGCGCCTGCCAGGATCAGGGGTGCTGCAGCTTTCAGCCAACCAGCCGCCTTGCTGCTGCCGAGTGCTCAGCGATCAGCGATTCGAGATCCAGCCCGACAACGGCGCCGTCCTCCACCCGCCATTGACCACCGATCATCACCCGGTCGGCGCGGTCAGCACCGCAGAGCAGCAGCGCCGACAGAGGGTCGTGGCTGCCCGAGAATCGAAGGTCATCCAGCCGGAACATCGCAAGGTCAGCCTGTTTGCTCACAGCCAGTTCCCCGATGTCGCTCCGTCCCAACGCGGCGGCCGATCCGCGCGTTGCCCACCCCAGAGCACGGGAAGGGGTGGCACGCTCGGCGCCGTACCGCAGCCGTTGGATATAGAGAGCCTGGCGCGCTTCGAGGATCAGATTGGAAGCATCGTTGGAGGCGGACCCATCCACACCAAGGCCCACCGCTACGCCGGCCTCCTCCAGTTCGATGGCCCGGCAGATCCCTGAGGCCAGGCGCATATTCGATGTGGGGCAATGCGCCACGCCGACCCCCGCGGCTCCGAGCTGGGCAATCTCGCCGTCGTCGAAGTGGATGCCGTGGGCCAGCCAGGTTCTCGGCCCCAACCAGCCGACGCTGTCGAGGTACTCGACCGTCCTCATGCCGAACCGCTCCCGGCAGAAGTCCTCTTCGTCGAGCGTCTCAGCGAGATGGGTGTGCAGCCGGACGTCATGGAGGTCGGCCAGGGCCGCGCTGGCCTTCATGATCTCCGTCGTGACCGAGAATGGTGAACACGGCGCCAGCGCAATCTGGATCCGGGCGCCTGCACCGCGTTCGTGGTACTGCTCGATGAGCCTCTCACTGTCGGCGAGTATCACTTCCGGGTCCTGCACGGTCTGCTGGGGCGGCAGGCCGCCGTCGTCCCCCCCCAATGTCATGGAACCGCGCGTCAGTGTGGCGCGCATGCCGAGCCTGCGCACCACGGACACCTGCACGTCGATGGATTCCTCCATGCCGCCCGGGAACAGGTAATGGTGGTCAGCTGCCGTGGTGCACCCGGAGAGGAGGAGCTCAGCGAGCGCCGCCGTCGTCGCCAGTTCTAGATCGCGAGGCGTGAGCTTCGCCCATACCGGGTACAGGTTCACCAGCCAGGGAAAAAGCGGCACATTGACCACGGGTGCCCACGCGCGCGTGAGCGTCTGGTAGAAGTGGTGGTGCGTATTGATGAGCCCGGGCAGTACCACGTGGCTCCGGGCGTCGAAGACGGAGTCGTACCGTTCGGCCGGCATTGCTCCCGTCGGGACCAGTTCCATAATGGTGGCGCCTTCGATCACGAGCCCGCCGCCGGCGTCGGAATCGTTGGCGGTAAAGATGGCGAGCGGGTCGCGTAACCAGATGCGTTGCATAATCGGATTTCCGTTCCGTGATTGTCAGGGGATCACGTTCGAGGGGGACGAAACGGCACAGGACCACCGGCATGACGGCGGGGTGTGCCGTCAGCTCAGTGGTCCTGTCTGCTGATCCAGGTTCTCGTCCCTGCCTGCCCTGACTCTCGCGAAGGCAGGCAGGGCTCGAATTTAGTGCAGGTGGCCGGGGGTCTCGTCGCAGATTTTGCGAATGTCCTCGACGCAGCTGATCTCGCCGTTATCGAGTTTTTCCTTGACCACGTGGTACTGCGCCGCGGTCACCACGGGGATCTCGGTGCCGTCAGCTGCCACGAGCTTGCCGCCCTGGAAGCTGTCGCCGTCCTGGAGGGCGGTGAGTTCGTCCTGCCGCACCATGCGGGGTGGGCTGGCAACAAAGACGGAGGAATTCTTGCTGTTTCCGGTCTTGAGGTGGTTGAAGAGCAGGTTCATCAGCACCGCCATGATGGCCGCCGAGCTGATTCCCGAGTGGAAGATGATACCGAACCAGGTGGGGAAGGCATCGTAGAAGGTGGGCGAAACGACGGGAATCGTGCCGAAGGCGAGCGCCACTGCAACGATCACGAGGTTCATGTTGCCCTCATAGTCGACCTTTGCCAGCGTGCGGATGCCGCTCGCTGCCACGGTGCCGAAGAGAACGATTCCAGCTCCGCCGAGTACCGGCGTCGGAACCGCGGCAACCAGGCGTCCCAGGATGGGCAGGAGCCCAAGGATAACCATGATGAGACCGCCTGCGGCCACTACGTAGCGGCTGCGGATGCCAGTGATTGCCACCAGGCCCACGTTCTGTGCGAAGGCAGTCTGCGGGAAGGAGTTGAAGATCGGGGCGATGGCGCTGGAGAGCATGTCGGCGCGGAGGCCGTCGGCGATACGGCGTGAGTCGACCTTGGTCCGGGCGATTTCACCGACGGCGAGGATGTCTGCCGTGGTTTCGGTCATGCAGACAAGGATCACAATGGTCATCGAAATGATCGCAGCGATATCAAAGACAGGCCAGCCGAAGGCGAACGGCTGTGGGAAGGCGAAGATGGCGCCCTCAGCGACGTTGGAGAAGTCAGCGAGACCTAGGAGCGCCGCGATGATGGTTCCTGCCACAATGGCGAGCAGGATCGACAGGCGGGAGATTGCCGCGCTGCCCAGCTTGCTCATGAGGAGAACCAGAGCCAGCGTTCCGGCGGCCAGCCCGATGTTCGTGAGGCTGCCGTAGTTGTCAGCGGTCCGGTTTCCGCCCATTGCCCAGTTGGCAGCGACAGGCATGAGGGTCAGGCCGATGGTGGTGATGATGACGCCAGTCACCACCGGCGGGAAGAACCGGATGATCTTCGCGAAGAACGGCGCAAGGACCAGACCGATCACGGAGGCCACGAGGACTGCGCCGAAAATGGTCTGTAGTCCTCCACCGCCGCTGATGATCGCAGTCATGGTGGCAACGCCGGCAAAGGAGACGCCCTGCACCAACGGGAGCTGCGAGCCGAAGAACTTCACACCGTAGCTCTGCAGGATCGTTGCTGCGCCGCCCACGAAGAGGCAGGAGGCAATCAGGACGGCGATGTCGTCCTGGGATACGCCGGCGGCAGTTCCGACGATGAGCGGAACGGCGATGATTCCGCCGTACATGGTGAGGACGTGCTGGAACCCGTAGGCGAATGATCGTCCGAGGGGCAGCCGTTCATCCTCGGGGCGCTGGGGTTTGGCCTGATGTTTCATAGAGCTGACTGCTTTCATGAGTATGACTTCCTTGTCTCACATGAGTGGTTGGTTGAACGGCCGGGCACGTGCAGGTGTCCGGCCGTTCACGGTTAGGACGGCGTTCCTGCCGCGCAGGCGCCCGTTCCCAACCGTTTTCTCAACAGAAGCCGGGGATGTTTGCCCAGATTGCTGCTTCGTTGGTTGATCCTTCGGCGCGCTCGCGTTCTACGGTCGCCTCGATCAGTCCGTACGGCCGGTCGGCCGCGAAGAAGACCTCGCCCGGGTTGTCGACGCCGAACGGCTCGAGATCCACGAGGAAGTGGTGCTTGTTCGGCAGGGAGAGCTTGATCTCCTCGATTTCCGGATGCGCCTCCAGCGCCTGCTTGCCCATCTGGAACATGGTCTGCTGCAGAGCGAGCGAGTGGGTCTGGGCGAAAGCATCGAGGAAGATCTTGCGAACGCTGGCGTACACCGCGTTGAAGTCGATGTCCGTGGTGTCCGCTGCGTAGCGCCAACGGGCGGTCACATCGGTCGCAAGGATGCGGTCGGTGGTTTCCTGGAGGGTGGTGTACTGATCCCGCGGGAACCCGTGGAACTCAGAACCGGTCGACTTCAAGACGGTGAGATCCTCGATGCCGGCGACGATGTGCCGCGTGCCGTTCTCAATGAGCAGCACAGCCGTGCGGGTCTCCGACTTGTTGCGCGAGAACGCGTGATCGTGGTCGCTGATGCGGTCCCAGAAGTACTGCTCCGCCTCCCAGCGTCCGCCGGAAACCCAGTCGAAGCTTTCGGTGAAGTGCTTGCCGAGGCGCAGGAGGAACTGCTCAGGAGAGCCGATACCTTCGCGGGAGAACGCGTACACCGTGTTCTTCTGCGTGTCAGTGGCAACAACGTGTGAGTTGTCTCCCTCGGTGTGGGCGGTTTCGAAGTCGCCGTGCAGCTGCGAGGTGACGTTCAGGTCCTCGATCTGGTGCCGCGCAGTGTCGCGGGTGATCTTCACGAGCCTGCATTCGGCCTTGCCGTACTGGTTCCGGCCCAGGACGATGCGGCCGCTGTTACCTGCGGTGTTCTCGTTGGTGTTGGCATTTGTTTCGATGGTCGGTGTCGTCATTGTCAGCTTCCTCGGTAGGTGGAATAGGCGAAGGGACTAATCAGGAGCGGCACGTGATAGTGCTGCGCTGGGTCGGTAAGTTCAAAGATCAGTGAGACGGAGGGGAAGAATGTTTCCGTGCCGGTCGCCGCGAAGTAGGTGCCGGTCTGGAAGTCAATCCGGTAAGTGCCCGCCTCCAGCGCTTCAGGGCCCAGGGAGGTGATGCGGCCGTCGTCGTCGGTGTTTCCCTCCCCGATGTCCTCCCAACCATCCGCACCCAGCCGGTGCAGTGCGGCAGCGACGCCGGCGGCGGGACGTCCCGTACCGGTGTCGAGCACGTGGGTGGTTATGTGGCTGCGGCTCATGCTGCGAGGACCCCCTTGAGTCGAAGGATGGCGATTTCACGCAGTTGCTGGGCGATGATTTCCAGCTCCTGCGCGGGCGTATTCTGCAGCCGCTCATCGAGAGCGGCGAGGATGTCCTCGGCGCTTCGACCGGCGGCCCGGATGAGGAAAACCCTCCCGAACTTCTCCTCGTAGGCACGGTTGCCTGCCTGGAGCGCGGTCTGGGTTTCGACGGCGGTGCTGACGCCGGCCTGCTCACCACGCGACATGGTGGCTTCAGTGGTATTCCCCTGCGCCCGGTCGCCGATGCGCGGGTGATGCGCCAGGGCGCCGTCGATCTCGGCTTCCGTCCAGGGATAGGCTGCCTTTTCGGCGAACGCAATCAGGTCGGCTTCCGAGGAGAAGGGCCGCGCGTCCACGATGGCCTCAACCCAGCGCGGGATGTCAACGCATGGCGTGAGTTGGGCAGCGGCCACTTCGGGGGTACAGGTATTGAGGGTTGCAAGAGGCATGGGTGTCAGCTTTCTATGAAGCGCTATCGCCAGCGCTGAACACCCTTACCCTCGAACGAATTCGATTTGACTCGATGTTTCCGGCGACAGTCCAGGAACCGTGTGGCTCTGGTTCAGTTTCTATATGGTGGAATTTTTATTCCGATTTCATTGTAGCCCTGATCACATGGTAGCTGTCAAGCGTTACCTGGATCACATGATAGAGCTGCTTCCCTGCACCAGGCCACCACCGCGTAAATGGTGGAAGATGGGCCTATGGATGCCACCGCCGCATTGAATGAGATCGCCTTCTGGCTGGAACGGGAACTGGCTCCGAGTTTCAAGGTTCAGGCGTTCCGCAAGGCCGCAGCGGCCATTGCCGAGCTGGAGCCCGACGAACTCGCACAACGCGCCCGCGACGGCCGGCTCAAGCGAATGAAGGGCATCGGAGCGCGCTCCCATGAGGTCATCACCCAAGCGCTCAACGGTGAAGTGCCGGCCTATCTCGCCGACCTCCGCGAGCGCTCGAAAGAAGCCCTGGCCAGCGGCGGCTCGGAGCTGAGGGCCCTCCTCCGCGGTGACCTGCACAGTCACAGCGACTGGTCCGACGGCGGGAGTCCCATCCCGCTCATGGTCGACGCCGCGCGTGCGCTCAATCATGAATACCTGGTGCTCACGGACCACTCCCCCACCCTGAAGATCGCGAACGGCCTGAGCGCGGAGCGCCTCACGGAGCAACTCCAGATCGTGGACCAGATCAACAACGACGACGGCGGCAACGGCTTCCGCCTTTTGAAGGGCATCGAGGTGGACATCCTTGAAGACGGAACACTGGATCAGTCGCCGGAGATGCTCGATGAGCTGGACATCGTTGTCGCCAGTGTCCACTCCAAGCTGCGCTCCGACCGCCGCACCATGACCGCACGCATGCTGGGCGGCATTCGCGATCCCCATACCAACGTCCTTGGCCACTGCACGGGCCGTCTTGTCCAGGGTTCCCGCGGCCAGCGTCCACAGTCCGAGTTCGACGCCCGGAAGGTGTTCACCGCCTGTGCCGAGAACAACGTAGCGGTGGAGATCAATTCACGTCCCGAGCGGCAGGATCCGCCGGATGACCTGATCCAGCTGGCACTCGAAGCCGGATGTCTCTTCAGCATCGACAGCGACGCGCACGCCCCCGGTCAGCTGGATTTCCTCCAGTACGGGGCGGAGCGCGCCGAGGCGAACGGCGTGCCGGCGGACCGCATCATTACGACGTGGCCGTTGGACAAGCTGCTCGCCTGGGCGCGCTCCTGAAAGCTTCCCGAACTCTAGGCGTCCAGGAATTCCTTGGCTGCCCTGAAACCGGATTCAAGGTCCGCCAGAATGTCATCAATGTGTTCAATACCCACTGAGAGCCGCACCAGGCCGGGTGTGACACCGGCAATGGCCTGCTGCTCAGGCGATAGCTGGCTATGCGTGGTCGACGCCGGGTGGATCACCAGCGAACGGACGTCGCCGAGGTTCGCCACATGCGAATGCAGTTCCAGGGCATCCACGAAGCGCTTGCCGGCCTCGGCGCCGCCGGCCAGGTTGAAGGACACAATGGCGCCGATCCCCTTCGGCCCGTACGTGCGGCCGCGCTCATACCAGGGGCTCGAGGGCAGCCCGGCATAGGCGACCGACTCGACATCCTCACGCGCTTCCAGCCACTGAGCCACGTCGACCGCGTTGGAGACATGCCGCTCCATCCGCAGGCTCAGGGTTTCCAGGCCCTGGGCGATCAGGAACGCGTTGAACGGGGATACCGCCGAGCCGAGGTCCCGCAGCAACTGGACCCGGGCCTTGAGGATGTAGGACAGGTTGGCCCCGAGGGCACCATCCGCACCCAGATCCCGTGCGTACACCAGACCGTTGTATGTCGGGTCCGGCGTATTGAAGCCCGGGAAACGGTTGGGATCCTTGCCGAAATCAAACTTTCCCGAGTCAACGATCACGCCGGCGATCGCCGTACCGTGGCCGCCCAGGTATTTGGTGGCCGAGTGGACAACGATGTCCGCGCCCCACTCCAGGGGCCGGATGAGGTAAGGGGTGGCAAGGGTGTTGTCCACGATCAGCGGCACACCGGCGTCGTGAGCGGTCCGGGACACGCCCTCAATGTCGAGTACGTCCTGCCGCGGGTTGGAGACGACCTCCGCGAAGAACAGCTTGGTGTTGGGCTGCACAGCGTCCCGCCACTGGTCCAGATTGTCCGGATCCGCCACGAAGGTGACCGAAATGCCGAACTTCTTCAGCGTATGGGCCAGCAGGTTGTAGGTTCCGCCGTACAGGCTCGGACTGGCGACGACGTGATCGCCGGCCTCCGCGACATTCAGGATCGCGAAGGTCTCCGCCGCCTGACCTGAGCTGAGCAGCAGCGCGCCCAGCCCGCCTTCAAGGCTGGCGATCCGCTGCTCAACAGCATCCTGCGTGGGGTTGCCGATCCGCGTGTAGATGGGAGCCAGTTCGGCAAGGGCAAACCGGTTGGCGGCGCTTTCGGCACTGGGAAAGACGAACGACGTGGTCTGGTAGATCGGCAGGGCGCGGGCTCCCGTGGCGCTGTCGGGTTCCTGGCCGGCGTGGATCTGGCGGGTTTCGAAAGACCATTGGTTGGACATTCAAGGCTCCTTTGGCATGGGCCCGGCATGGTGGGAGCACCGCGGGCCGCGCTTGCCGTCCGGCTGGTGCCGGGCGGCCAGGTCTTCACCCGGAGCACCCCACCGCAGCTGGAGGGTTGCTGGCCAGCAAGCCGGGGCTTGGTGCTGGCACTCATGACCACGGCCAGTGTAGGCACAGGAGTATCACGCCGCACGAAGATGACGTTCCATGTAATCCACCCGTTGAGTTGCAGAAGTTTTTGTCGCCTAGTTGCAGGTAAAAGTGTTTCTAGGCCGCAACTAGGCGACAAAAACGTCAGGGGAGGGTGAGGAGTGCGTACTTCTCCATCGCTTGGCGTGGTGCGTCCGCGTCAATTTCTCCCCGCTTCGCGAGGAGCTGAAGAGTGCGTACGACGACGGAGGCTGGGTCGATCTTGAAGTACCGCCTGGCTGCGGCGCGTGTGTCGGAAAAGCCGAACCCGTCCGCTCCGAGTGTGGCGAAGTCCTGCGGCAGGAACTGGCGGATTTGATCCGGAACAGCCTTCATGTAGTCGGTGACGGCCACGATCGGTCCGGGTGCGTCCCCAAGCTGCTGGGTGACGAAGGGAACGCGGGCCTCTGCATCGGGGTTGAGGAAGGCCTCCTCCTCGGCGGCGAGTGCGTCACGCCGCAGCTCCGTCCACGAAGTCACCGACCACACATCGGCCGAAACACCCCAGTGGTCTGCCAGGAGTTCCTGCGCCTCGAGCGCCCACGGGACGGCCACGCCGGAGGCGAGGATCTGCGCCTTCGGCCGGCCGCCGTCGTCGTTGCCGGGCTTCAGCCTGTACACGCCGCGCACCACGGCGTCGGCATCCAACCCGGCGGGAAGCGGCGGCTGGATGATCGGCTCGTTGTAGACGGTCAGGTAGTACATGACGTTTCGATCGTCGGAATTCGCGCCGTACAAGCGCTCCAGTCCTGCACGCATGATGATGCCGAGTTCATACCCGTAGGCCGGGTCGTAGGTGATGACGGCGGGGTTGGTGGAGGCAAGGATGGGTGAGTGTCCGTCGGCGTGTTGGAGGCCTTCGCCGGTGAGGGTGGTGCGGCCTGCGGTGGCGCCGATGATGAACCCGCGGGTCATCTGGTCTCCTGCTGCCCAGAAGGAATCTCCCGTGCGCTGGAATCCGAACATTGAGTAGAACACGTAGATCGGAATCAGCGGCTCACCGTGGGTTGCATAGGCGGTACCCGCAGCCGTGAAGGCAGCCACCGCACCGGCCTCATTGATCCCCGGATGCAGGATCTGGCCTTGAATCGATTCCTTGTACGCGAGAACCAACTCCCGGTCAACGGAGAGGTAGTTCTGGCCGTCCGGGTTGTAGATCTTCGCTGTCGGGAAAAAGGCGTCCATGCCGAAGGTTCTGGACTCATCCGGAACAATGGGGACAATCCGGGACCCCAGCCCTTTCTCCCGCATGAGATCTTTCAGGAGGCGGACGAAAGCCATCGTTGTGGCGGCCTGCTGCTTCCCCGAGCCACGGTTCGCAACCTCGTACGCCTTGTCCCCCGGCAGCTCCAGTGCCGCCGCCTCGGTACGGCGTTCAGGAACAAATCCGCCCAGGGCACGGCGCCCGTCCAGGAGGTATTTGATTTCGGGGGAGTCGGGTCCGGGGTGGTAGTAGGGCGCGTTGTAGAGGTCGGCTTCGAGTGCTTCGTCGGGGATGGGGATGCGCAGGTGGTCG